>NZ_JSAK01000030.1:0-750 GCF_000802965.1 Pseudomonas fluorescens
GCTTGTATGTTTAGACTTGAAGGGGTGGGTGGGACTAAAGCCTCGCTTCTGACTCTGACCAGTACAGACCGTGGGAGACATCGTCCCACCCCTTCACCTAATGCGCCGATAAGGAATGCATCGGCTCGGACCGACGATAGAAGCAAGCCAGCGCAACGGTGAACCCCAACAAGCCTTTAAACCGTAGCTCGGAGGATGGGCCATGACAATCTCGAATTCGCAGGTGGTCGTTGGTGTGGATGTCGCAAAGGACGAGATCGTTGTCTATCGAGCCGATCAGCAGAAAACCCAGGTTGTTACAAACGAGCGCGCTGCTCTCAAACAGTGGCTAAAGAAGCTGCCTGCGAACAGCGCCATCGCACTTGAGGCGACCAATACTTATCACCTCGATGCAACGGAAATGGCCCACGAGATGGGCCATGACGTTTACGTCATTGATGGCTCTCGGCTCAACCGATATCGCGATGGAATAGGTATTCGAGCTAAAACAGATGCCTTGGATGCAGTGCTATTGGCACGCTACCTGAGCAAGGAATCCGACCGGCTACGAATCTGGAACCCACCGCCCAAGGCTTACACGCAGCTCAAAAGCGTGCTGCGCCGCAGGGCCGAGCTCGTTCAGCATCGAGTTGCACTCAAACAAAGCTGGAAGGATGAACCCTTGCTCAAGGAGGCGCTGGCGAACTATCTGGCCAATATTGAGCAGACTGAAAAAGACATTCAGTCGCTCTTGAGGAGCATCATCAGTGA
>NZ_JSAK01000030.1:829-1143 GCF_000802965.1 Pseudomonas fluorescens
GCCTTCATGCGTGGAGAGTTTTCTGACAGCGATGGCTACGTTGCTTTTCTGGGGATGGACCCACGAGTCAGACAATCAGGTAAGAAAGATCAACGACGTTGCTTATCCAAACGAGGTGACTCGGAGTTTCGGCGTTTATTTCATAACAGTGCCATGGCCGCAAGCCGCTCTGCGACCTGGAAACCCTACTACCAAAGCTATTTGGCACGAGGTCTGAAAGGGACTGAGGCGCTGGTGATACTTGCCAGAAAACTGGCTCGGGTACTGTTTGCCTTGATGAAAAACCAAAGCGAATACAAGCCAAATTCTATGTT
>NZ_JSAK01000030.1:1161-31261 GCF_000802965.1 Pseudomonas fluorescens
AACATAGAATCTCCCACAGGAATCGAGTACGACCGCAAAACTCAGGTGGGCTGTCAGATCGCCCGGGTCAGTTAACGTTGTCAGCGCGCTTTTGCAGATACTTCGCCCGCTCGGACAGGCGTCTCTTCCAATCCTCGGCCAGACCCTGCGCAGCCGCCAGTGCGAATAGATCATCGATCACCGGCCGGTGCGCCAACTGCACCTGCCAGAACTGGTCGATAGAGAAGCGTTCGGTGTGCCGCTCCAGCAGCTCGATCCGCCCCTCCGCTTCGATGAAGCCCGGCTCAACAATGCGGTAATACCAACCCGTGATGCGCTCCTTGGCGACAAACATAGACATGTGCTCGGCATCAAAACGATGGTTGATCTTCCAGCACGGACTGCGCGGTTGGGAGACCTGCAACACACTGCTGCCAACCCGGAACACATCACCGATGTGCACGTTGCATTCGGAGAGCCCGGACGCCGAAATATTCTCCCCCAGGCTACCCGCTACCAGTTGCGAAGCGCTATCCGGAAATGCCTGTGCCAGACGCTCATAATTCTGCGCCGCATACTGGTGTACCGCCTTTTCCGGGCCGCCGTGCACTCGGGTATCACCGTGCTGGTCACCGACAATGCCATGCCGCTCCACGCGCACGGGGCCAGCGTGCCGTTGTTTGAAGATGCCCGTGCGCTGCCCTTCGGGCTGCAACACGCCCAGGCCTCCGGCGAAAACATGGTCGATTTTCGAAGTGAGTGTCATTGGTCGAACTGCGCTTTTTAGTCGGTTTTGGCCACTTTACTAACCGCTGTCGACGATCGTAAAGTGATCGTTAAGTATGCTGACAATCACTTTTTCTGATGGATGGTGACGATCATGGAAATGCGCCAACTGAAGATTTTCTGCGCCGTGGCCGAACTGGGCAGCTTCACCGCCGCCGCGTTGCAGGTGAATACCGTGCAGTCCAACGTCACCATGCGCGTGAAGGAACTCGAAGCCGAACTCAACCGCGAGCTGTTTATCCGCAAGAAGTCGGGTGTTGTGCTCACGTCGGCGGGCGAGACGTTCCTGCCTTACGCGCGGCGCATCCTGCAACTCACCGATGAGAGCCGCAGCGCCCTGATGGACACCGGCAGCCCGAGCGGTCTGCTGCGGCTGGGCTCAATGGAAACCACCGCCGCCATCCGCTTGCCGCAAGTGCTGACCAAGTACCGCGAGCAGTATCCCGACGTGCAGTTGTCGTTGCTGACCGGGACAACGGTGGAGCTGATCAAGGCGATTGAAGCTCATCGGCTCGACGGCGCATTCGTAGGTGGATTCCACCAGAACTCGGCGTTGTTCCAGGAAGAGGTGTTTTCCGAAGAACTGGTGCTGGTCAGCAGCAGCCAGTTCGATTCATTGCCGGCGCTGATGGACAAGATGCCTCAGCAAACCGTGCTGGTGTTCCGCACGGGGTGCTTCTATCGCTCAACGCTGGAAAACTGGTTCTACCAGGTGGGGCTGGTGCCGAACCAGATCATGGAACTGGGCACCCTCGACGGCATCCTTTCGTGCGTCGCCGCCGGCATGGGCGTGACCTTGCTGCCCAAGACCATCGCGGAAAATTGCAGCGTGCGGCATGCGATCCACTGGCACACGCTGCCGCCCGAATTCGCCAATGTCTCCACCGTGTTCATCCGCCGCAATGACTCGATGATCACCTCGGCCATGAGCGCGTTCGTGGGTTTGGCGCAACAGCAAAATGCGCGACCCTGACTACTGTAGGAGCCGGCTTGCTGGCGATAGCGGTGTGTCAGTCGTCATCCATGTTGTTGATGCGCCGCCATCGCCAGCAAGCCGGCTCCTACAGGTGATCCGGGGAGCGGTTATTGCCAGCCGAGTGTCCTGCGCTGCTCATTCAGAAACCGCCCTGTGGCGGAATAGTCAGTGAAGCTGCTCTCAGCGACGGGCTGTTGGTCCAAACCACGCGCCAGCTCCGCCACCCGCTCCGCCGCCGGGACCACACTGTGAATCTTGCCCACACCCTGCCCCGCATACAGCGACAGCTTCTTCGCCATCCGCGGCTTGTCGATTGCCCGGGCACCGCCGCCGATCAAGCGCAGCAGGTTCCACTTGTCCCGGTTCGGAATCACCCGGTGCGGTGTGCCGTAGGTCCATCCGAACGAGTAGCCGGTGCGGTACTCGGTGTCATCAGTGGTCGCCTCGACAATCTTCTGCTTGTACAGCGGATGCGCATTCGATTCATCGGTGGCAATGAACGCCGTGCCCACCACCACCCCCGAAGCCCCAAGCGACATCAATGCGCGGACATCGTCGCCGTTGACGATGCCACCGGCCGCGAGTACCGGCCGGCCCTCGGCGACTGCGAAGATCGAGGTCAACAGCGGCATGATGCCGATCGTGCCGCGATTCAAGTGACCACCACTTTCACTGCCCTGGGCGATGATGATGTCCGCGCCCTGGGCGATGGCGATTCTGGCCAGCTCCACCGACCCCGCTTGCACCATGACCACCAGCCCGGCGTCTTTCGCCCGGGGAATCATGTCGGCAGCATACTTCTCGGCATAAAACAGCGACAGCAGTTTGGGTTTTTCCTTGAGGATCACCTGAAACTGCGCTTCAAAGACATCTGGCCCGCCGAACTGCGGCACCAGGTTCACACCAAAAGGCTGATCGGTCAGTGCGCGGGTTTCCTGTATCCAGCGGCGCAGGGCCAATGGCGGCAAGCGCAAGCCACCAAGGACGCCCATGCCCCCGGCGTTGGCCACGGCGCCCACCAGTTGCGGACCTGAAATGGCCGCCATGCCACCGAGAAAAATCGGGTACTTCACACCGCAGAGCCGGGTGATCGCGTTACCGGCAAAATCGAATTTGGCTTCGTTCATGACTCACAGCTCCACATGTTTTCCAAGCATCCGCTTGAGCGTGTTGTTCTTCAGGAGAAAGTGATTCTTGACCGCGCCGAAGATGTGCAGCGCCAGCCCGGCGAGGAACGCCGAGGCGCCGATGTTGAACAGCACATCCACCACGTGTTTCAAGGTTGGGTTAGTGGGCAGGAGTGTCGGAATCCACAAGCCACCGGGCAGTTGCACCACCTCTCCGGCGGCTGAGCGTGAAGCCCATACCGCAACTGGCAGCAGCACCATGGCCAGGGCCAGCGACACCGCCACCGAACGGCTGATGATCACTTCAATGGGATTGGGTGTGCCCACCGGCAGCGGATGATAAGAGGTGATCCGCGCCCAGAATCGATAAATCGAGACGAGGAACAGAATCAACCCGAGCAGGTTTTGCACCCTGCCCAGCCCCATCCTCAGTGCCTCGCTTGAGGCTTGTCCAATCGACAGTTGCAGAACAAAAATCGCCAGCAGCGAAAATGCCACGACCCAGTGCAGCGCAACGGTGATGGGTGAAAATCTCAAGCCATTGTCTCTAAGTTGCATGGCTGACTCCTTTTGCAAAGGACGCAAATCAGGAAAGGAAAAGAGTGATCGGCCGCGTCTTAATGGCTGACCGCTTGCGAGGCGCCGAGGCCGGTCTGGGCACGAATCAGCTGATCATCGAACAGCTCGCGCTCAAGCACCGCCCCGCGACTGCGATCAGTGACCGAGCCTAGCCAGGTGAAGAAGAACGCCACGTTCATCGAGATGATTGCCGGGTAGTCGTACGGGAAAATCGCCTCGGCGTTGCCCAACACCTTGACCCACACCGCAGGCGAGAGAATCACCAGGCTGACCGCGCTCACCAGTCCTGCGACACCACCAATCAACGCACCACGTGTGGTCAGGCCTTTCCAGTACATCGAGAGCACGAGGATCGGGAAATTGACCGAAGCCGCCACGCCAAAGGTCAGCGCCACGAGAAACGCGATGTTCTGATCCTTGAACAGAATCCCCAGCACCACCGCGACAATGCCGATGCCCACCGAGGCGATTCGCGACACCCGGCGTTCGTCTTTGGCATCCGCCCGGCCCTTCTTGATCACCATCACGTAGAGGTCATGGGAGATCGCCGATGTGCCGGCCATGGTCAGCCCGGACACCACCGCCAGAATCGTCGCAAACGCCACGGCGGAAATGAAACCGAGCAGCAGGTCGCCGCCCACGGCTTTGGCCAGGTGCATCACCGGCATGTTGCCGCCGCCGATCAATTTGCCCGCCAGATTCCCGCCCTCGTAGAACGCCGGGTCTTGTCCAACGATCACGATGGCAGCCAGCCCCAGCACCGCCACGATCAGGTAGAAAAAGCCGATGAAACCGGTGGCGACGAACACCGATTTGCGCGCTTGCTTGGCGTCCGGAACGGTGAAGAAGCGCATGAGGATGTGCGGCAGTCCCGCCGTGCCGAACACCAGGCCCAGTGACAACGAAATCAATGACAGCGGATCGGCCACCAGTTTGCTCGGCAGCAGAATCCGCTCGCCATCGTGATGCGCGGCCACGGCTTTTTCGAACAACAGATCGAAGGAAAAGCCGAATTTGCTCAACGCCAGGAATGCCAGCAAGGTTCCGCCCAACAGCAGCAATCCGGCCTTGATGATCTGCACCCAGGTGGTGGCGACCATGCCGCCAAAGGTGACGTAGACCGCCATCAACAGCCCGACAGCAATGACCGCATAGTTGTAGGGCAGACCGAACAGCAACTGAATCAACTGCCCCGCCCCCACCATCTGCACCACCAGATAAAAGCACACTACCGTCAGCGAACCGAAGGCGGTCATGGTGCGGATGCGGTTTTGATCGAGTCGGAAAGACGCGATGTCCGAGATGGTGATGCGCCCCAGATTGCGGATGCGCTCGGCGAACAGAAACAACAGCAACGGCCAGGCGACAAAGAAGCTGATCGAGTACAACACGCCGTCGAAGCCGTTGAAGAAAATCATGCTGGTGACGCCCAGCAATGCCGCCGCCGACATGTAGTCACCGGCCAGCGCCAGGCCGTTCTGGAAACCGGTGATACCGCCGCCGGCGTTGTAGAAGTCATCCATGGATTTGGTTTTGGAAGCGGCCCAGTACGTGATGCCCAGGGTCGTCACGACGAAGACCAGGAACATGCTGATCGCAGTGATATTGATCGGTTGTTTTTCGACGTTCTGCAACACGTCGGCGGCCATGGCGCGCGCGGCGAATGCGCTGAGCAGAACAGGCAGGATGAGGTTGCGCAGGAGGCGTTTCATACAATGGCCCCCGCGCGGATTTCTGCGGTCAGTGCATCGAACTCACCGTTGGCACGAAGGATGTAGAGCCCGGTGAACAACCAGGCCCCGATGATGAACACCAGGCCCAGCGGCCAACCGATGTTGATGATGCTGGTTGCGGAAAGCTTCGTCGCCAGAAGCTGAGGGGAAAACGCAGCGACGAGGATGAACGTGAAGTACGGGACAAGCGTGGCGGCCGTCAGGCTGGCGACGAATCTTCGCTGCCTTGAGACCAAATCCTTGTAACGGGGGTGGTTCCGAATTCTCGACGATTCAGTTGCATGGTTCACGTTGACTCCGTGTAGCAGTGGTTGCGTTATTGTTGTTCCACAGCCTCAGATTCGAAGACTCGATCCGCCACTGGCTGCGGTATCTGTGCCCCTTCAACCTATGCCCGGCACATGATCATGTAAAATGATCATTTGTGATTCAGTTGATCGTTTTTCGTGAACCTTCAGCGTCTTGATTCTGCCTTGTGCTCACAACCAATAACGTCGACACTCATCTCCTCAGCGCTGATTTTTCTGAGTCGGTTATTCCTGTTTGAGATAGGTGAATTCGGTGGACGTGACGGATCTCAAGGTGGTGGACGCGGTGGCCCGCCACGGCAGCATGAACAAGGCCGCGAGCGAGTTGAACACCGTGCAGTCGAACGTTTCGGCGAGGATTCGCTCGCTGGAAGACGAGCTCGGCGTGGCGCTTTTTCAACGCAGCGCCAGAGGCGTGCAAGTGACGCCGGCGGGTCGGCGAATCCTGCCATTTGCGGCGCGACTGTCGAAGTTGCTGATGGATGCGTCGAGTGCCGCGCGCGATGACGGTCACCCAAAAGGTGTGTTGGAAATCGGCACGCTGGAGACCACACTGGCGATGCGTCTGCCGCTGCTGATCGCACAGTTTGCCAAGGCGTACCCTGAGGTTCGCCCGGTGGTTCGCACGGGTACTACGTGCAGCCTGATCCAGGGGGTAATCGACTGTAAGCTCGAGGGCGCGTTCGTCGCCGGTCCGGTCAATCACCCGGAACTGCTGAGTGAAGGTGCGTTTCGCGAAGAGCTTGTGCTGGTCACTTCCCCTGCCCTGCGCAGCCTCGACGACATCGCCGGCGTCGACCATCTGAAAACCGTGGTGTTTCGCATCGGTTGTTCCTATCGCCAGCGCCTGGACACCTTTTTGGTGAGCCTGGGTGTGGTGGCGCCCGAGCCGCTGGAGTTCGGTTCGATCGAAGCGATCATTGCCTGCGTATCGGCCGGGGTCGGGGTCACGTTGTTGCCCAGAGGCGTTGTCACTCAAGCTGCCCGCGACGGGTCGGTCGCGGTGCATGAGCTACCGGCAGAATTGGCGGAGGTTGAGACCGTTTTCGTGCGCCGCATCGACGGTTATTTTTCCAGCGCACTGGCGACCTTTTTGCACAGCGTACGACTGGACGGTGTCACCGCAACGGCCCCCGCTACTGTGGCGCTGTAGCGACCAGCGCCGCATCCACGCGATGTCTGACCCAGCCATTGATCGCGGCGCACAGCACCAATAACGCGCCGGTCACCAGGAACACATGATGCAAGCCGAAATGCGCGCCGATCTGGCCACCGATCAGTGGCCCGATCACCTGCCCTGAAAACTGCGCCGATTGCAGATAGCCCAGGACTTTGCCGGTGTTGTGTTCTTCGACTGAATGGCGGATCAGCTTGGCAATCGCCGGCAGCAGCCCGGCGATGGTCATGCCCATGACACCGCGAAGAACCGCCAGTTGCCACCATTGCGTGACATAAGCCTGGGGCAACATGACGAGGGCCGTTAATACCAGGCAGCCAATGATCACGTTCCAACTGCCGACGCGATCCGCCAGCGCTCCCAACCTGGCGGCGGTCAAAATACTGCCCAACGCCGAACAGGCCATCACCACACCAGCAATCCGCGCCTGATCATCCAGCGCCACGCCGAGGTGACCGATGTAGACGGTGATGATTGGTTCGATCGACATGTTGGCCAACAGCACCATCATCGCGGTCATCAGCAACGCGGCAATGATTGGCCATCGGGAAGTGACGCCTTCGGAAGGTGTTTGGGTGCCGCGTCGTGCCCCGTCCGACTCACGATTGAAGTCCTCACGAATGAGCAGGATGGTCGTAATCGCCGCCACCGCGATCATGGCGCCGCCGACAAAAAAGGTGCCACGGATGCCGACAAACTGCGGCAAGAATCCACCCACCAGCGGCCCGATCAGGTTACCGGACAAAGCTCCCGTGGACAGAACTCCCAGCGCCCAACCCGCCTTCTCGCGCGGCACTTGTGAGCCGATCATCACGATGGACGCCGATGCGTAGCCACCGATGAGGCCGGCGACCAGGCGCAGCACCACCAGATCGGTCACGTTCCGCGCCAACCCGATCAACGACATCACAACGGCCATGCCAATCGCCGCGCGGATCAACATCGGTTTGCGCCCATATCGATCCGCGAGCCGCCCCCAGATCGGCGCCGTAATCGCCGTGCCAAAAAACGTTGCGCCGAAGGCCACGGCTGACCACTGCACTACATCGGCCTGGTCTGTCACGCCCAGTTGCTGCACGTAAAGAGGCAGGAACGGCAACAGCATGCTCAAGCTCACCAGCGTGGTGAACGAGCCGAACACACAAACGGCCAGGTTGCGACGCCAGTAGGGAAGATTGCGTTCGGCGTAATTCACTTGCTCAGATCCTCGCCTGTCGAAACCGGGTGGCTGGCACTTCTGGCCAGCGCAATCACATCAATGACAAACGCCATCAACATGGCCGACGTGCCGATGAGGAACAGCAGGCTGTAGTTACCGCCGCTGTAGGAAAACAGGAATGACAACCCATAGGCGGCGACCGCTTGGAACAAGGCAAAACCCACCGTCGCGGTTTGCCAGGCGGCGGTTTGTTGCGCGGGATGCCTGGCAAGGATTTCGTGAACCCGACCCAGCACCAGCGGCACCGTACCGGTGACAAACGCGCCGACGATCACACTGGATGCCATCAGCCAAACGCTGCCCAGCCCGAATGCCGGCACTGCGACGCTGATCGCTTCGATGATGAATGACACCCGCAACGCGCGACCGAAGCCGACCCGATCCGCCAACACCCCCGCCAGCAACGGGCCAACGGTGGCGCCGATGCCAAACAGCACCCAGTACTGCGCCCCGGTTTGCAGGCCTTGGCCGAGGCCTCGGGCGACAAAATCCACCAGGAAAATCATGTGTGGCACCCAACCGGCGGCGTTGAGGGCGTATTCGACGTACAGCGCCTTGAGGGTGCCGTTGGGTGCAGGGCGACGGTGATGCACGGTGCTGGCGACCGGGGCGTTTTCCGTCGGCCATCCGCGCCAGGCAATGGCGGTCAGCAGCAGCGCGATCACCCCGAGACCCAGCCAGGTTTGCGCCAGTCCCTGTTGCAACAGTAGAGGCACCAAGGTTCCGGAAGCCGCAATCCCGACGCCCACGCCCATGAAAATCACCCCACCCGCCAAGCCACGTCGGGATGGCGGCACGTGAGCCAAAACCGTAGGCGCGGCCAACACCATCAACGCGCCACCGGCTACACCGGACAGGAAGCGCCATGCGAAAAACCAGGCGAAAGACACGGGATAAGCACAGGCGAAAAACGCGATGCTGGCCAGCAGCATCATTGCCCGCAGGGTAAATCGGGTTGAGGTTTTCGCCGCCAGCGAACGTCCAAAAAGCGCCCCGGCCAGATATCCGGCGAGATTCGCCGCGCCGAGGTAAGCCGCTTTGGACGCATCAAACCAATGGGCACCGACGATCGCCGGAAGCAGCGGCGTGTAGGCAAATCGCGCCAGGCCGATGCCCACCAGGCTGGCGGAAAAACCGGCTGCGGTGCCTCGCCATGGGCTGGCTGGTGGATGCGCCGTTATGGCAATTGGTGGCTTCACGCTGTTCATTTTCTGCCCTTCCACTACTTCAGTTGGGCCGACTCTACGCGCGAGGGTTATATCTCAATAAACGAATTAAATAGGTAACCGTTATCTGCTAATGAGATATGCAGCTTGTGGCGAGGGCGCTTGCTCCCGCTGGGTTGCGCAGCGACCCCAAGCCTTTTGGGCCTTTTGGGCCTGCTGCGCAATCCAGCGGGAGCAAGCTCCCTCGCCACAGGGGGTTGAGTGAGGCTTTTGATTACACGGTGTATCAACAGTAATTCCGCGCAAGCGGTATATCTTCCCCCCGGGGCTTTTTACATTGGCCGATCCTCCGTTCCTTCCCAAGAGCGAACCTTCATGCCCCATGACTTGAATCGACTTGATACTGCACTCTCCGCTTACCCTCGGGTGGCATTGCTCGAAGGCCCGACCCCGATCCAGAAGCTGTCACGACTGAGCCAGCTAGCCGAATTCAACGGCTGCAATCTCTACGTAAAACGCGATGACCTGACCGGGCTCGGCGGCGGTGGCAACAAGCTGCGCAAACTGGAATTCCTGCTCGGCGAGGCACTGGCCGAAGGCGCGGACACACTGGTGACCTGGGGCGGCTTTCAATCCAATCACGCCCGACTGACCGCCGCCGTCGCCGCGCGCCACGGCCTGGCTTGCGAACTGATTCTGACCCCGTCCGCCGTGCGCAGCGATGATGACTTTTGCTACAACGGCAACGTCCTGCTTGATGGCTTGTTTGGGGCGAAAGTCCATCGCTTGGCCCGGGGTGTGACACCGGACAGCTACGCTGCCGAGTTGCTCGACACGCTCAAGAGTCATGGAAAAAAACCTTTCGTCATGCCATTGGGCGGTTCCAGCCCTCGCGGCAGTCTGGGCTATGCAGCCTGCGCGTCGGAGATCCTGCGCCAATCCGATACGCTGGGTGTGCAATTCGAGCGAATCATCGTCCCCAATGGCAGCGCCGGGACCCATTCAGGATTGCTGGCCGGCGTGACGCTGGCGCAGTCATCCACGGAAGTCATCGGCTACTCCGTGTTGGCAACCGAGGAACAGGCAACGGCCACGACGCTGGAAAAAACCCGGCAAGCGTTGCAGCTCCTTGACCCTGCCTCTTCATTGGCCGATAGCGCGGTTAGCGTCGATGGCAGTCAGCGCGGCGAAGCCTATGGCGCGCCAACCGATGCCATGCTGGAAGCCGTGCGGTTGCTGGCATCCCACGAAGGATTACTCATCGATCCGGTTTACGGCGGCAAGGCCTTCGCCGGTTTGCTGGCCGCTGTGCGCCGCGGTGATTTCCCGGCGGGCAGCAACCTGCTGTTTGTGATGACGGGCGGCTTGCCCGGCCTTTTCGCCTATCGCAGTGCCTTTGACTGACCGGGCTTTTCAGCAGGCATAAAAAAACCTCCCCGGGCGCGAACCCGGGGAGGTTTTTTTGATACGTCGAGGGATCAGCCCTGGGCTTTGCTCATTTTGGTGAACAGCTCGGTCGGCACTTTCTTGCCGTTGGAAGTGAACTGGTTGGTGCGGAATTTGTAGACCTCGCCTTCGGAGAGGAAACCGTCGTTATTGGTGTCCATCGCCTTGAATTCCTCACCACCCTGCGGGGCCACGGTCAGCAGTTCTTTCAGCGAGACGCGGCCGTCGTGATCGGTGTCGGTACGGGCGAACGACGCATCGCCGCACTTGCCTTCACCGCATTTGCCTTCGCTGGTCTTGGTCGCTTTGGCTTCGGTTTCGCCAGCACCGCACTTGCCTTCGCCACACTTGCCTTCACTGGTCTTTTCCGCGGCGGCGAGTTGGTAGCCTTGTGGCAGCGCTTCTGCGGCGAAGGCAGTCGAAGCGAGGTTCATGCTGCCGGCCAGTGCAACAGCGATCAGGCCAATACGGGATTTGTTCGACATACGGGACATGGTGATTCTCCGGATACTGTGTGCGGCCGAGCCGCTTAGGGTCACTGCCACAAGGGCGATAAGCCGTGGTGCGAGGGCGTTTGCTTTCTCGCTAAGGCAGGGCTATTTGACGGCAGTGGTGTATCCGGGATGTATCCGGATCAAGGGCATTTGTAAGCCAGTCTGCTCACACGGGGCTGGGATACACAGCGATACATAGGCGATCCCAACATCACACACAACCCTGTGGCGAGGGAGCTTGCTCCCGCTGGGCTGCGCAGCGGCCCCAAAAGATCGCAGCCTGCGGCAGCTCCTACAGGTTTACGCGGTCCCTTGTAGATATCGACTTGCCCCGAACTCGCTAAACAATCCAGCTTCACTCACATACCTGTGGCGAGGGAGCTTGCTCCCGCTGGGCTGCGCAGCGGCCGCAAAAGATCGCAGCCTGCGGCAGCTCCTACAGGTTTACGTGTGTTCCTGACTTTTCGTAATCAGCCAACTAAAATCATGGCGTTACGTACCATCTGAACATCAAAGCAGAAAGGGAGTTTGCATCATGACCGAAGATACAAAAGCCAAAGGACCCGCCTCGTACTTCCCTTCGATAGAGAAAAAGTACGGGCAGCCCATCTCTCACTGGTTGGATCTACTGAAAACGGTGAGCACCAAGAAGCATATGGAGATGGTGGCCTGGCTCAAAACGGAGCACGGCATGGGTCATGGCCATGCCAATGCGTTAGTCGCCTATCATTTGGCAGCCGCCAAAAACAGCTAGCCATGCGGCCGAGTCGTCGCTACGTTGACGTGGTGCCGGCAAATCGGCGCCCCTTTTATCCGGAAATTCATTGGGGACTCAGTGTGTAGTGGTAGTGCACCGCGCCAGTATCCGGATGCACCAGCCAGTAGTCATCTTTGTCCTTTTTGAGTCGATAACACTCTTTGGGGATTTTGGCCCCAGTGAAACAAATCACGCCATCGTTGACGGCCCAATACTCTGTCTCTGGCGGATTACCCGACAATTTGAATATTTCGGTGCCATCCGCGTTGAAACTCAATGAGTATGGCAACCCCGTAGGTCCGACATTATTCAGTTTGTTTCCAATCAAGGTGCTGCGGACCTGGGCATCATCAAGTGCCACTGCTGAAGCACTTACCGGCTTCACCGTTTTTTCGCCAGTCGAAGCACAACCGGACAAGACAAGCGCCAGCAAAACACAACTCCAATATTTAATAAGCATGTTGCACCTCTACAGAGGTTCTCTCTGAAATACTCATTAATTAGACAAATCTAATGAGCGGTGAATTTGTTGTTGGTTGTATTTTTCACACTGTCGACAAACCAGATCGTGACGCCATCACTTAATACTTTATTGCATTCCTTGCCATATTTTTGATACGTAATACAGATGACGTCTTCGGTGATGACCCACGTACCAGATTGCATGGATTCACTGGAAATCTGGATCCTGGCGGTCCCGTCAGGGCTTAGTGTTTCAGAAAAAGGATACCCGGTGGATGTAACGCTGGAGTGTTTGCGACCAATGACTGTCGAGTTTATCTCGCTGCCACTTAGTTGTTTCGCGTGCGCCGGCGCATCGGCATGAGCATCAACTGCCGCTTGATGACCAGAGGATGAGCAACCCGTTATAAATAGCACCACAGCGGCGCAAAGGATTTTCTTGTTCACTGCCTTCACCCTTTCAACTTCAAATATAAGGAGAAACAAGCTTCATAATAGACACACTACAGCCCGCTTATATAATCAATCACGATATAGTTAATAGCGCGACTTACTTCGAAAAGTTAATGCCTACAAAGTTGTAAATTATCCGGACACTATAATTAGTTGCAGCAGCCTCCATCGCCAAAAAATCGCCCATCACATATCTGGATTTTTCGTCTAGCGTAATGGGGTGCGTTTCCATGATCCATGCCCTCTACACGATGGAGTTCGACGATGAAAACTTTCGCTTCCTGGCTGACGATTTCGCTGTTGAGTGTGCTGCTGTGCGCCTGTGCCGCAGTTGACGCCGGGAGCGGAGGCGCTGGCGAGATGGAGATTCGCTCGGGGAAAATCGAGCAGATTTCCCAGGTCCAGATGCAGACTAACCACGACAGCGGGGTTGGCGCCATATTGGGCGGCATCGGCGGTGTTGCACTCGGCAGTCTGATCGGGCGTGGCACCGGTCGGGACGTTGCGATGGTCGCCGGCGCCCTGGCCGGTGCGGCCGGTGGCAACTATGCGGAAAAGAAAAAATACGATCAGCCAAAAGCCGGGCAGCAAATTATTGTCAGGACCAACAGCGGCGTTTTGGTTTCGGTGACCCAGCCGATCAATCCGTCACTGACCAAAGGCATGAGCGTTTATGTTGAAGGTACCGGCAGCGAAGCACGGGTAGTGCCTCAAGGCTGATCCTGTCTCTAAATGGCAACCCCGTTACAGCGGTCGGGTTTCAGGGCTCGCAATGTTCTGAGTCGGAGGTCACTGAAGACCTCCGACAAATCCTCCCTCGTCAGACCGTCGTCTGCACCACCGCAGCCTGCCGCCCCTTGAACGCCTGGGCAAAACAGAAAAAGATCGCCAGGGCAAAACCAGCCGGGAACAGCCAGATGCTTTTCCAGTCATGGCTACCCGCCGTCGCGGCGTAATGGTCGGTCACCTGCCCCGCCACCCAGAAACCGATCAACATGCCCAAGCCGTAAGTCGCCAGCGTAATCAAACCCTGGGCGGAACTTCTGAAGCGTTCCGAAGCCTTGGCGTCGGTGTAGATCTGCCCGGAAACGAAGAAGAAGTCATAGCAGATGCCGTGCAAGGCGATGCCGGTGAACAGCATGAAGGCCAGGTCGCCGTTGTTGCCGTAGGCGAACAACAGGTAGCGCAAGGCCCAGGCCAGCATCCCCACCAGCAGCGCAATCTTGATCCCGAAGCGGTGAATGAACAGCGGCAGCAGCAACATGAACAGCACTTCGGACACCTGACCGATGGCCATTTTCGCCGTCGGGTTGGTCACGCCGATTTCCGCCAGGAACGGGTTGGCATTCTGGTAGTAAAACGCCAATGGGATGCAAATCAGGATCGAGGCGATGAAGAACACCAGATAGCTACGATCCTTGAGCAGACCCAAGGCATCCAGCCCGAGCATCTGCTTGAGGCCGCCGGTTGATTCGCCTTTCAGCGGTGCGGTTCGCGGCAAGGTGAAGCTGTAGAGGCCCAGCAGCAGCGATGCAATGGCCGACATCAGGAAGGTGTTGCGCAACCCGCCCGATGAGATCGCCGCTTGCGAGTCCCAGGCAAACACAAAACTGATCACCACGCCGGCGACGATCCAACCGATGGTGCCCCACACACGAATGCGCGAAAACTCCAGCGCCGGGTTAGTCATCTGGCGGAACGCAACGGAATTGACCAAAGCCAAAGTCGGCATGTAGATCATCATGTAGGCCAGCACGAACGGATAGAACGTAGTGAAGTCCGGTGCTCGATACAGCTGATAGAGCAACACCGCGCCCACCAGATGCAGTACAGCAAGGATGCGTTCGGCATTGAAGAACCGGTCGGCGATCAAACCGATCACGAACGGCGCGATGATCGCCCCCCATGACTGGGTCGAGAACGCCATGCCGATCTGCCCGCCAGTGGCGCCCAGATTGCTCGCGAGGAAGGTGCCAAGGGTGACGAACCAGCCACCCCAGATAAAGAACTGCAGGAACATCATTGCGCTGAGCCGCGCGGTCATCGTGGTCATAACTGTCACCGTCTTATTGTTGTTTTTGTACGAGAGAATGGGATTCAGGCGTCGGGCAGCCCCAGCAGCTTTCGATTGAAAGCGGCATCGGACGAGACGCTGGCGAAATCGTCGAAGGCCTTGCGGGTCTTGTTGATCATGTGTGCCTCGATGAACGCGGCGCCTTCTGCGGCACCCTGCGCGGAATCCTTCAGGCAACACTCCCACTCCAGCACCGCCCACCCGGCGAAGTCGTATTGCGTCAGTTTGCTGAAGATCGATTTGAAGTCGATCTGGCCATCGCCCAATGAGCGGAAACGCCCCGGCCGCTCCACCCAGCCCTGATAGCCGCCGTAGACACCGGAACGGGCATCGGGCCGGAATTCGGCGTCCTTGACGTGGAACATTCGGATGCGCGCGTGGTAGCGATCGATGAAGCCGAGGTAGTCCATTTGCTGCAGCAGCAGATGGCTCGGGTCATACAGAATCGCCGCGCGCGGATGGTGATCGACCGCCTCCAGGAAGCGCTCGAACGAGGCGCCGTCGTGCAGGTCTTCGCCGGGGTGGATCTCGTAGCACAGATCGACGCCGGCCTCTTCGAAACAATCGAGAATCGGCAACCAGCGCTTGGCCAGTTCGGCAAAACCCTGCTCGACCAGCCCGCTCGGCCGCTGCGGCCAAGGGTAGATGTAGGGCCAGAGCAGTGCGCCGGAAAAGGTTGCGTGCGCCTTCAAGCCCAGACGCTGACTGGCGCGCGCGGCCAGCTTCAACTGATCGATGGCCCATTCGGTACGCGCCTGGGGTTGGCCGCGCAAATGAGCCGGTGCGAAGTCATCGAACAACGTGTCGAACGCCGGATGCACCGCCACCAGTTGGCCTTGCAGATGCGTCGACAACTCACTGATTTCGACACCGGCCTGGGCGCAGACAGCCTTCAATTCGTCGCAGTAGCTTTGGTCTTCAGCGGCGCGCTCAAGGTCGATGAACTGGGTGCCGAGCGTTGGCAATTGAATAGCTTTGTAACCCTGGGACGCTGCCCAGTGGGCGATGTTGGCCAAGGTATCGAAAGGCGCTGCGGCGGACATGAATTGCGCGAGGAAAATCCCCGGGCCGCGCATGCCGGTTGCGGTCGTGTCGGTCATGGAAGTCTCCAGAGTCATGGGGTGCAGACCAGTTCGGTCCATTTGGCGTCGCCGCGATGATTGGCAATCACGGTTTCGATGAAAGCCATGCCGCGCAGACCAACGTCGATCCCGGGCACGCCGGGGGCATCGTGGCCTGCGACCTCGCCACGAATCGCGCGGGCAAAATCGCCGTAGAGATTGGCCATGGCCTCCAGATAGCCTTCGGGATGCCCGGCAGGCAAACGCATGCGTTGGCTGGCGGCGGCGCACAGCCAAGGCTGGCCGACGCCGGAACGCAAGATACGCAAGGGCTGATCGAGGGCGCGATGGATCAGGCTCGCAGGTTCTTCCTGACGCCATTCCAGCCCGCCCTTGTCGCCATAAACGCGGATCTTCAGCGGGTTTTCTTCGCCTGCACAGACCTGGCTGGCGATCAGCACGCCGCTGGCGCCATCCGCCATCTTGAACAGCATCGAGGCGTCATCGTCCAACTGGCGGCCTGCGATGTGTACGCCCAACATGGCGCACAGGTGCTGGATCGGTTGATCCGCGACAAACTCGGCCAGGGAAAAGGCGTGGGTGCCAATGTCACCAATGCAACCGCCCAAACCGGACTGTTCGGGTCGGTCGCGCCATTCGGCCTGCTTGTTGCCCTGCCCGGCCACGTCCTGGCTGAGCCAGCCTTGGGGATACTCGACAATCACCTTGCGCACCGTACCGATCACGCCGCTGCGCACCATCTCCTGCGCCTGCCAGACCATCGGGTAACCCAGATAGGTATGGGCCAGGCCGTAGAGACGGCCGCTGCGCTCGACCACGTCTTTGAGGGCGAGCAATTCGGCCAGATTCAGCGCCGCCGGTTTTTCGCTGAACACGTGAAAACCCGCGCTCAGTGCCTGGCTGGCGACCGGCGCGTGCAAGTGGTTGGGGGTGACGATCACCACCAGTTCCATGCGCTGTTCGGCGGGCAACACGCGCTCGGCCTCGATCATTTGCTGCCAGTCGCTGTAGCAGCGCGAGGCCTCTAAACCGAGTGCGGCAGCGGTGTTCTGATTGTTCTGTGGATCCCGGCTGAACGCCCCACACACCAGTTCAAAACGGCCATCGAGCCCGGCGGCCTGACGGTGGGCTTGAGCGATGAATGCGCCCTCACCGCCCCCGACGAATCCCATTCTTATTTTTGCCACTGCAGCGTTCATCGCAATTTCTCTGTTCGAAACGGGCTTTTCAGGTTGAATCCCGGTCATGATGTAACCGGTTACATCGTGGCGGAAATTTAGGCTCAGTTTCGGGGCCTGTCAAACCCCGGATTAGAATCGATGAACATTTTGGCGCATGGCCAACCTGCGTTAAGCTCGCCAGCCGTGCGGTTCGATAACGAGGTGATTTTGTCCAATATCCGTGAAGTAGCCCGGCTGGCCGGCGTCTCGGTGGCCACGGTGTCCAGGACCCTGAAATCGCCCGAGCGCGTGCTCCCGGAAACCCGGGACAAGGTCAACGCGGCCGTGGAACAGGCCGGCTACCGGCCGAACCTGATGGCGGTGCAGTTTCGCTCGCGCCGTACCGGCAACCTGGTGATTCTGGTGCCGGCGATTGCCAACACCTTTTTCGCCCGAGTCATCAGCGGTGCGCAGCAGGCGGCTCAGGCGGCCAACTATCGGTTGCTGTTGTGCGACACCCAGGGCCGCGAGGAGATCGAACGGGAATTCGCCGAGCTGGTGTACAACCATCAGGCCGACGGCGTTATCCAGTTGCGCGCCTATGACCCGTTTCAGACGCCCTTCCCCAGCACCGAAATGCCGCCCATCGTCAATGCTTGCGAGGTGATTCAAGGCGGGCGACATCCGACCATCAGCCTGGATAACCGAGCGGCCGCCAAGGCCATGACCGAACACCTGATCGAACTGGGTCATCGCCGGATCGGCCTGATCAAAGGGCCGAAAAGCAGCCCGCTAACCCGCGATCGCGTGGCCGGTTATCAGGACGCCTTGCGTGAGGCCGGCATCGACTCCGACCCGGCATTGATCTGCCACGGTGATTTCAGTCTGAAGGCCGGTGATGAAGGTGCAGCCGCGATGCTGCAATTGCCCGAGCGCCCCACTGCGCTGTTTTGCGAAAACGATGAAATGGCCATCGGCGCGTTGAAACGCATCAAGCAGCTGGGCTTGCGGGTGCCCGAGGATATTTCGCTGGTGGGTTTCGACGACATTCCTTTCGCGGCGTACTGCGACCCGCCGCTGACGACCATTGCGCAACCCGCCGAAGTCTTCGGCCAGAAAGCCGTCGAGATGCTGATTTCGCTGATCGAAAAAAAACCGCTGGCACAGCGGCATGTGGTGTTGCCGTTCGAATTGACGTTGCGCGGCAGCACGGCAGCCGTCAACCCGTAACGGTTTCGGCTAGCGCCTTAAAGGCATTCCTGCGCCGCGCGTTCAAGCCTGGAAGGCCCGAACGTCGACGCTAACAACGTGCGCTCGTACAAGAAAACCTTGCCGCCATTCGACGCCTTGTAGGCCTCAAGCACGTCGTTTGCAGCGACTTTGCTTGAAACCACGATGCGATAGCTGCGTTGGGTTTCCGACACCGTCGCGTTTAGCGCGTCTTCTTGCAGTTTGGGCAAGACACAGTGGGCGTAGTCCCCGGGGGCTTTTTTCGTTTGCAGCGTCAGTGTCGGGTCGTTCGGCGTGGAAGCACAGCCCGACAACAGCAAGGATGCGACAAGCGCCGATCGGGTAAACATGTTCATCGCGCCGATTCCTGGAGAAGGTTTTAGTTGGGCGCGATTTTCCTTGTTTCCCGGCAAAACAGAACTTGTGATCGGTGATGGTCACTATTATTCGAACGAATAGTGAAAGCGGCGCTCGTCAGTCGGTGTTATCGACGGCTGCAGCGCCGGCCTTGCGATTGCCTTTGAACGCGTCACGGCGTGCCTGTCGTTCGGTGGCGTAGGCTTCGCTCGGCTCGCTGATCAACTCATCCCGGTGCAGCAGTTCTCCGCAATGCTCGCACAGCGGCCCCAGCCCGGCAGGATGCCTGCAAGTCTGGTGGGTATAGCGCACGGCCACCCCCTCCTCTGCCGATTTGCACCAGGTTTCGCCCCAGGCACGCAGCGCCAGAATCACCGAGTAAAACGCCTGGCCTTTTTCGCTGAGGTGGTACTCGTAGCGCGGCGGCCGCTCGCTGTACGCACGACGCACGACCATCCCGTCAGCCTCCAGACTTTTCAAGCGTGCAGCGATCATTTGCGGCGTTCCGCCTGTCTGCGCCTGGATCTCGTCGTAGCGATGGTTACGCATGAACAACTCGCGCAACACCAGCACGGTCCAGCGATCACCGACGATCGCCTCAGCCTTGTCAATCGGGCACAGGGTTTGAGCAGAACTATTCTTTACCGCCATACGGGCTTGCCTCTTTCGCAGTAACTATGATTATCATATCAACAATGCCACGGGGCAAGCCCGGGGCACAGGTCAGTCAATTTCTCTGGAGAACTCGTCATGCCGAATGCTGCTTATCCTCTCGATCGCACCGCCTATTTGCTGGTCGATCCGTATAACGATTTTCTGTCTGACGGCGGCAAAATCTTCCCGCTGGTCAAACCGATTGCCGACCAGGTCGGTCTGCTCGACAACTTGCGCGCCCTCGACCGCACCGTCCGCGCCCTCGACATTCCGGTGTTCATCGTACCGCACCGGCGCTGGGAACAAGGCGACTACGAAAACTGGGATCACCCGAGCCCGACCCAATGCAAGATCCAGCACATGCACCACTTCGCTCGCGGCGAATGGGGCGGTGAATGGCACCCCGATTTCGCACCTCAAGAAGGCGACGTTGTCGTTCAAGAGCACTGGGGTTCCAGCGGTTTCGCCAATACCGACCTGGATTTTCGTCTCAAACAAAAAAGCATCACCCACGTGATCATCGTCGGTCTGCTGGCCAACACCTGCATCGAGGCCACTGCCCGTTACGCCCAGGAACTCGGCTACCACGTGACCTTGGTGCGCGACGCCACCGCCGCGTTCAAGCCGGAAATGATGCACGCCGCCCATGAACTGAACGGCCCGACCTATGCCCATTCGATTGTGGCAACCGACGAACTCATCGCCAACCTGAAGCAGTGATCACACCATGAAATTGACTGGAAATCTCATCATCGGCGCCAACGAAGTCCCTGCTACGGAAGGGACCATGAAGGCGCTCAACCCCACCACTAACCAACTTATCGAACCGGATTTCGCCTTCGGTGGCGTAGCCGATGTTGACCTGGCGGCGACGCTCGCCGACGAGGCGTTCGATCGTTACAGCCACACTTCGCTCGCCGAGCGTTCGGCGTTCCTCGAACGCATTGCCGACAATCTCGTCGCCGTCAGCAAGGAACTTGCCGCCCGAGCCGCGCTGGAAACCGGTCTGCCCGAGGCGCAACTGGAGGGCGAAGCGATAAAGGCTGCGACGCAGTTCCGCCAGTTCGCCGATGTGGTTCGCAAGGGGCGTTTCCTGCAACTGGCCATCGACCCGGCACAACCTGAGCGCCAGCCGCGCCCGCGAATGGATCATCGACTGCAAAAAATCGCCATCGGCCCGGTGGCGATTTTCGGCGCAAGCAACTTCCCCATCAGTTATTCGGTGGCCGGTGGCGATACCGCTTCAGCGCTGGCTGCCGGCGCGACAGTGATTCTCAAGGCGCACAACGCCCATCCCGGCGCCTCGGAAATTCAGGCGCGGGCCATTCGCCAAGCGGTACAGGACAGCGGCTTGCCGGAAGGTGTGTTCTCGATGGTGCGCGGTGGCGGCAATGCGATTGGCGAAGCGTTGGTCGACCATCCGTTGATCAAGGCCGTGACCTTCACCGGTTCCGAACAAGGTGGAATGGCGTTGTATCGCCGTGCGCAGCTGCGCCCGGAACCGATCCCGGTGTTTACCGAGATGACCAGCGTCAACCCCACATTCATCCTGCCCGAGGCGCTGGCCGTGCGTGGCGCACAGATCGGCGATGGTTTTGTCGAGCGCATGCTGGTCAATGTCGGGCAAGCCTGCCTCAAACCGGCGATCCTGATCGCCATCGAAGGCACAGGTTTCGAAGCCTTGCGCGCGGCGATGGTCAAGCGAGTATCCGACGCACCGGCGCGTCCGATGCTGACACCGGGCATTCACGCGTCCTACAACAGCGGTATCGACCACCTGCAAAGCGCCGGGGCAAATCTGGTGGCTGTGGGCGCGGTATCCCATGCGGACCTTGATGGCCGATCAGCATTGCTCGAAGTCGACGGCCAGCGTTTCCTCAGCGAAACGGCGCTGGCACACGAAGTCTTCGGCCCGGCGGCGTTGCTGGTGAAGGTCAAGGATGAGTCTGAAATGCTCGCGGTGGCGCGTTCGCTGCGTGGTCAACTGAGCGCGGCGATGCACCTTGAACAGGCTGACCTTGAGCTGGCCCAACGCTTGTTGCCGATTCTGGAGCGGCGCACCGGGCGCATTGTCGTCAACGCCTTTGCCCATCCCCAGGAAGTGTCGTTTGCCACCATCCACGGCGGCCCGTTTCCGGCATCGTCGGACAGCCGCTTCACCTCGGTGGGCATGACGTCCATCGAGCGGTTCTTGCGACCGGTGTCGTATCAGGGCTTTCCGGATGCCCTGTTGCCCGAGGCGTTGCGTGAAACCAATCCCCTCGGACTGCTGCGCAGCGTGGACGGTCAATAGACACACGCCACTGAAGGGGACTTGCGCGACTCAATAGCAGCGCAGGTTCACTTCATCACTGCCGTCGATTGCTCAATGCAATGCACCTGGTTACGCCCGTTGCGCTTGGCCTCGTATAACCCGTCGTCCGCGCGCGTCAGCAGGCTTTCCAGGTTGTCGCCGGGTTGCGTGAGCGCGACACCGAAGGACGCCGTGATCGTGTCCAGTACGGTCTCGGTGCCCCGCGCCTTGATCCGCAGTGACTGGGTCTTCAGGCGTAGCAGTTCGGCAAAAGCGCAGGCACTGGCGAGGTCGGCGCAATCTTCAAGCACCACGCAGAACTCTTCACCACCGTAGCGCGCCGCAAAAGCCTTGGCGGGCAGCGCCCCGCGCAACACCTGGCCGACATGCTGGAGCACCCGGTCGCCCAGCGGGTGGCCGTACTGATCATTGAATTGCTTGAAGTGGTCGATATCCAGCATGACCAGCGCCACACGCCGGGAGCGCTTGCCCAGCGCTTGCTCCAGCAGACGAGTGAACGCCGCGCGGTTGAGCAGTTCGGTCAGGCCATCCAGCGTCGCGGCCAACTGAGCCCGTTCGAGCTTGTCTCGCAGGGTCTTGATCTCGCTCTGCGCCGATTGCAGCTGAGAGAGGAACTGTTCCTGCTGGCCCTGCATCACCCGCGTGCTCTGCTGCAGCTCGGTCAAGATGCCCGGCAAGCGCTCGCTGACCGGTTCCGCCAGCATCTCCAGGCACTCGCCGAGACGGTTCTGAAAATTCAGGCTGCCCGCCACACTGCGCGAAACGTCGCGCTCCATGCCATCCACCAGGCTGATGACCTGTTGCTGCTCCGCGCGGGCATCTTCCAGCTCATCGCGAATGATGTACTCGCGAAAAAGCCGGGTCGCCGATTCTGGCGGGAAGTAGTCGAAGTCTTTGAGAACCCGGTCCAGGTGCCGATTGAGCTCCGGTTCCTGACCTTTGCTGTAGGTGTACCAAAGCGCGTAATGCACGGGGTTGGGCGGGATGTTGTGACGAACCATCAGTGGCACGGCTTGCTTGAGCAGGGCCGCTGCCTCGCGGGAGTCTTCCGGATACAGCGCTAGAACGTTCGCACGCGATTCAGATTGGCTCATGGCATCACTGTGGTTGTTTATCATTGGCGATTGGAGAGCCAGTCGAGCATACCGATACGCCCGACAAACGGCTATCCCCGCCAAGCCCCACCGCGATAATAAGTCGCAAGCACAAAAAAACAGGAGCCGGCTTGCTGGCGATGGCGTCAGTGAGATCGCTATCGCCAGCAAGCCGGCTCCTATAGTGCGTTGTTGCCTGGGTTTTATTGCGTTAACAGCACTTCGGCCCAGCCTTGCTGCCGTAACGGGCCTCCTGGCGTTCGCGGAAGAACGCCTCGTAGTCCATCAGCGGTTTGTCCGGGTGTTTGGTTTGCATGTGCTCGACATAATTGTCGTAGTCGGGCATGCCGACCATCAGGCGCGCGGCCTGACCGAGGTATTTACCGAGGCGACTCAAGTCATTAAACATGCTGCAATCCTCACTTACGCCTTAGGCAGTGCCTGAAATGGCGCTTCTTTATCCGTGCGTTCCTTGGTACCCCAGGCCGCAACACCCACCTTGAGCGCAAAGAACAGGATGCTGAACACCACGAACAGGAACAGCGCGGTCAACGTGGCGTTGGTGTAGGCGTTGAAGATCACGTGCTGCATCTGGTAGATGTTCTTGGCCGGGGCCAGCACCTGACCGTTGGCCAGTGCATCGCTGTACTTCTTCGCCAGGGCCAGGAAGCCGATCGCCGGGTTGGCGTCGAACAGCTTGATGAAGCCGGCCGTGGTGGTGCAGATCAGCAACCACACGGCTGGCAACAGCGTGACCCAAACGTAGCGCTGGCGCTTCATCTTGATCAGCACCACGGTGCCGAGCATCAGCGCAATACCGGCGAGCATCTGGTTGGAGATACCGAACAGCGGCCACAAGGTGTTGATGCCACCCAACGGATCGATCACGCCTTGGTACAACAGGTAACCCCACATCGCCACACAACCGGCGGTCGCGATCAGGTTGGCGGTCCAGGATTCGGTACGTTTCAAGGAAGGAACGAAGGAACCGAGCAAGTCTTGCAGCATGAAACGACCGGCACGGGTACCGGCGTCCACCGCCGTCAGGATGAACAGCGCTTCGAACAGGATCGCGAAGTGGTACCAAAACGCCATGGTGTTTTCACCCGGCAGGACACTGTGCAGGATCTGCGCAATACCGACCGCCAGGGTCGGCGCGCCGCCGGCACGGGCCAGGATGGTGGTTTCACCAATATCCTTGGCCACCGCTTGCAAGGCTTCCGGAGTGATTGCAAAACCCCAGCTGCTGACGGTTTGCGCGACGGAAACAGCATCGGCACCGACGACGGCGGCCGGGCTGTTCATGGCGAAGTACACACCCGGATCGATGACCGAGGCAGCCACCATGGCCATGATCGCCACGAACGACTCCATCAGCATGCCGCCGTAACCGATGTAACGGGCATGACCTTCACTGGCCAGCAACTTCGGCGTGGTGCCGGAAGCAATCAGCGAGTGGAAACCGGATACCGCGCCACAGGCGATGGTGATGAACAGGAACGGGAACAAACCGCCCTTCCATACCGGACCGGTGCCGTCGATGAACTGGGTCAGTGCCGGCATTCTCAGCTCGGGCATGGTCACCAGAATGCCGATGGCCAGGGCAACGATGGTGCCGATTTTCAGGAAAGTGGAGAGGTAGTCACGCGGCGCCAGAATCAGCCACACCGGCAGAACCGCAGCGACAAAACCGTAGCCGATCAGCATCCAGGTAATTTGCACGCCGGTGAAGCTGAAGGCCTTGGCCCACACTGGATCGGCAGCAATCTGCCCGCCCAGCCAGATCGAACCCAGCAGCAGCAATACGCCGATGACGGAGATTTCACCAATACGCCCCGGACGGATGTAGCGCATGTAGATGCCCATGAACATCGCGATCGGGATAGTCGCCATGACGGTGAACATGCCCCACGGGCTTTCAGCCAGGGCTTTGACCACGATCAGCGCCAGCACCGCGAGGATGATGATCATGATCAGGAAGCAGCCGAACAGCGCGATGGTGCCAGGGATGCGGCCCATCTCTTCACGGACCATGTCGCCCAGGGAGCGACCGTTGCGGCGAGTCGACATGAACAGGACCATGAAGTCCTGAACCGCACCGGCCAGCACCACACCGGCGATCAGCCACAGCGTGCCGGGCAAGTAGCCCATCTGCGCCGCCAGGACCGGGCCAACCAATGGACCCGCGCCAGCGATGGCTGCGAAGTGGTGACCGAACAGTACGTGTTTGTTGGTCGGTACGAAGTCCAGACCGTCGTTGTTAAGCACAGCGGGAGTGGCTCGATTGGGGTCGAGCTGCATCACTTTATTGGCGATGAACAGGCTGTAATAGCGGTAGGCAACGAGGTAGATAGCGACGGCTGCAACGACGATCCACAGGGCGTTGATCGCTTCGCCGCGGCGCAGGGCCACGACACTCAGCGCAATCGCTCCCAGGACAGCCACGGCAAACCAGGCGAGGTGTTTAGCCAGACGGGGCATAGAGGTCTCCTGCCGACAGCTCGTGACTGCGGCGGTAATTTTTATAATTGTGTCCGCGGAGCGGAGCTGGCCCAATATCCGCGCATGTCGTCCACAAATAAATCCGCGTTACTACGTACGTGGCGTCTACGTAGTTCTACGTAGATAGCAACCTACACGTACCGCGACGAGCAGCGAAGTTTGACATCCCGGCCACCGGTGATTCCGTCCCGCCGCGCTACTGACTCGCCCTCGCTTTGGCATATGATGCCGAGCCTTCGCCCTCCCCCGGCCCGGCCTGGAGTAGAGATGCAGCTCAAACACAAAATCGTCGCCCTCGGGATTCTGCCGCTGGTGCTGGCCATTGCCGTCATCTGCGCGCTGGTGATTTCCCTGAATCGCCACTTGGGTGATCAGCAGGCTCAGTTGATCGAAGACAGCATTCTGGCGAGTAAGCGTGCGGAACTGAAAAACTACGTCGAAATGGCGAAAAGCCTGATCGAGCCGCTCTACGACGACGGCCACGGTGACGCCCAAGCTCAGAAACGAGTGCTCGAAGAGTTGCGCAAACTCAGCTTTGGCATCAACGGCTACTTCTTCGTCTATGACCACGAAGGCCGCAGCCTGATGCACGCGCGGCAGTCAGATTTGGTGGGTAAATACCTGTGGGACATGAAAGACCCGCACGGCTTGCCGGTGATCCAGGCGCTGCTGAAAAGTGCGCAATCCGGCGAAGGCTTTCAACGCTACGCCTGGAACAAACCCTCCTCCGGCCAAGTGACCGACAAGCTCGCCTATGTGGTGATGCTTGACCGTTGGGGCTGGATGCTCGGCACCGGCATCTATCTTGAAGACGTCGAACGCGCCACCCAGCAGGCTCGCGCCGAAGTCGCCATGGGCATCCGCAAAACCATGATGGCGATTGCCGTGGTTGCGTTGGTGGCGGTGCTGTTTGTCTTCGCCACCGGCATGACCCTGAATGTCAGCGAGCATCGTCTGGCGGATAAAAAACTGCAGCGCCTGACCCAGCGTATCGTCAGCCTGCAAGAGGAAGAACGCTCACGGGTTTCCCGCGAACTGCACGACGGCATCAGCCAGGTTTTGGTCTCGATCAAATTTCAGTTCGAACTGGCCAGTCATCTGCTCGAAAGCGCACAAACCCACGACAAGGGCTTGAGCACGTTGAGAGTCGCCACCGAGCGGCTGGGCGATGCGATTGGCGAGGTCCGCAGCCTTTCCCACGACTTGCGCTCATCCCTGCTCGACACCCTCGGCCTGTCGGCGGCCATCGGGCAATTGGCCGCCGAATTCGAGCAACGCAGCGGCCTGACCGTGACTTACAACGACAACGAATTTGACTGTCAGCTGGTCGACGGCGCGGCCGTTTCGTTGTTTCGCATCGTCCAGGAAGGACTGACCAATATTGAACGCCACGCCCAGGCGAAGAACGTTTCCATTACCCTGCGCGGTTGTGAACAATCGGTTCGGCTGACGGTGGTCGATGACGGCATCGGCTTCAACGTCGCCCAGGTCGAGCGACGTCACGCGGGAATCGGCCTGCGTAATATCCGTGAGCGTGTCGAGCATTTTGGTGGCCGGTTCGAGCTGATATCGATGCCGGGAAGAAGTGAGCTGGACGTGCTGCTGCCAATGAATTTACCCGGCAGCAAACGCTGACCCAACAACAAGAGTGAAGCCTGCCATGAACCTGCCCTCCCCGATCCGCGTCGCTTTGGTCGACGATCACTCCCTGGTCCGCGACGGCATCAAAGCGCTGTTGGCCGTCATGGCGCCCCTGGAAGTGGTGGGCGAAGCGGAAAATGGTGCCGATGCGATCGAGATGGTCGGGCGCTGTCAGCCGGACCTGCTGCTGGTCGACATCAGCCTGCGCGACATGAACGGCCTGGAGCTGACGCGCGTACTGCGCAGCCAGTATCCGTTGCTCAAGGTGCTGGTGCTGAGCATGTACGATAACTACGAGTACGTAAGTGAATCGGTGCGCTCCGGCGCCAGCGGTTATGTGCTGAAGAACGCCCCGTCTCGGGAAATCATTGCCGCCATCGAAGCCATCACCAGCGGCGGGACTTTCTACAGCGCCGAAATTGCCCAGCGCTTGATCGCCGACAAGAACACCGACAGCGAACTGACCCCGAGAGAAAGCCAGGTGCTCGCCAAGATGGCACAAGGCTTGAACAACAAGGAAATGGCCCGGGAACTGGACATCAGCGTGCGTACCGTGGAAACCCACCGCCTGAGCATTCGCCGCAAACTCAACATCGACAAGCCTGCGGCGCTGGTCAAATACGCCCTCGATCACGGACTGATTTCCCGCTAACGCAGAGAAACCTGCAGGAGCCGGCTTGCTGGCGATAGCGCCCTTCAGATCGCCATCGCCAGCAAGCCGGCCCCTACAAATAGCGGGACGAAAAACCGATCTGATCAGCTACCGGCACCACCGTGCGCTTCTTCGAAAAAGTAATCCTTCCAGCTGTCCGCCTTGTTTTTCAGTACGCCTAACTCCTGCAGTTTCTCGGCATAGACAGCCGTGCGTTGCGGAGTAATCGTGAAGTCGATTTCAGGATCGTTGACGATTTTCTCAACCAGCGGCAGCGGCAACTTCGATTGCTCCACCCGGATATAGGTCTGCGCTGCGGACGCCTTGTCGGCCTTGATGATTTTCTCGGCCTCGGCCAGTGCGTCGTAGAATGCCTTGTAGGTTTTCGGGTTTTCGTCGTGGAATTTTTCGGTGGTGTACAACACGTTAAACGTCGCCTGCCCGCCCAGCACGTCGTAGGAACTCAGCACTTTGTGCACGTTGGGGCTTTGCAGTTCTTGATACTGGAACGGCGGGCTGGAGAAATGCGAGCTGATTTCCGAACCACCGGCGATCAGCGCTGCTGTCGCATCCGGGTGGGCCAGGCTGATCGAAATGTCGTCGAATTTCTTGTATTGGTCATTGCCAAACTGTTTGGCGGTTTCGATCTGCAACGTACGTGACTGGAACCCGACGCCCGCCGCCGGCACCGCGATGCGGTCCTTTTCGGTGAAGTCCTTGAGGCTCTTCACGTTCGGGTTATTGGTCAGCAGGTAGTTGGGCATCGAGCCCAGCGAGGCAATGGCCTTGACGTTCTGCTTGCCCTTGGTCCGGTCCCAAATCGTCAGCATCGGTGGCACGCCCGCCGACACAACATCCAGCGCGCCAGCCAACAACGCTTCGTTCATCGCTGTGGCCCCGGAGATGCTGTTCCAATCGACCTTGATATCGAGACCCTGAGCCTTGCCTTGTTTCTCGATGAGCTGCTGATCGCGCACCACATCCAGAATCAAATAGCCGATGCCGAATTGCTGGGCAATGCTGATTTTGCCTTCCGCCTGGGCACCGGGGCTGAGCAACGTGCTCACCGCCGCGACGGAGGCTGCCAACAGGGTCAGCGCGGAATGCTTGAAGCGAGTAGCCATGAAAACCTCGGGAGTGATACCAACTGGAAATGTTGTTGCCCTTGTGGCGAGGGAGCTTGCTCCCGCTGGGCTGCGAAGCGGCCCCCTTAATGCTTGAAAAGAGGGGCCTGCTGCGCAGTCCAACGGGAGCAAGCTCCCTCGCCACAGGTTATTGATCGATGCTGAAAAACTCAGAGCTTGGCAATCGAGACTTCGGTGGACTTCACGAAGGCAATGACTTCGCTGCCGATCTTCAACTCAAGGTCGCGCACCGAGCGGGTGGTAATCACTGAAGTGACGATTCCGGAAGCGGTTTGAACGTCGATTTCGGAGACCACTTCGCCTTCGAGAATTTCCTTGATGACGCCCTTGAACTGGTTACGGACGTTGATCGCTTTAATGGTCATATCGATGCTTCCTGTCTGAGGTCGACTACATCCACGTGGATGTGCAGGGCTTCAAGGTGCACCGCCTTGACCAACATTAAAAGGAATAAATAATTATCTGATTATTCTTTTTAGAAATATAAAATCACCTCAAGCAACGCCAATCAGCACCGCCTCAATCAAGAACCAAAAAGCATTAATAAATAGATAATCAGTATTTATCGTTATAAAAATATCCACGTACTCTCAAGCCATCCCGTCATTCACCACCACAGTGAAGTGCCCCATGAATCCGACTGACAACCTCATCGACTTCGCCAGCTACCGCAAACGCAAACAGGCTCAGCAACGGGCACGGGCCATGTGGGAGATGTACGCACGCAACGCAGGATTGCAGGCCTTTCAGTGGGTGCAAACCGCCAAAGCGACCGAGACCCGTCACGCGTGAACATCAACGAACCCTCGCGCTTTCTGGCGAGCGCCGACGAACCGGTCCTGGACCTGAACAATCTGGAACAGCTGGAAGAGGATCCGATTTGCGAACGGGTTGCACAGAACCTGCAACGTCTGCGCAGCAAACGCCATCTGTCCCTTGATGCCTTGGCGCGGCAATGCGGCGTGAGCCGGGCGATGCTGGCGCAGATCGAATCCGGGCGCAGCGTGCCATCCATCAAGGTGCTGTGCAAAATTGCCAAAGGCTTGAAGGTATCGGTGGCTGCGTTTCTTGAGCACCGTGCGTTCGAAGGTGTGGCCGTGTTATCGGCGAGCCAGAGCAAACGCCTGGTCAGCGCCAACGGCGCCTTCGTCAGCCGCGCTCTGTTCCCCTTCGACGTGGCGCGCCAATCGGAGTTTTACGAACTGCGCCTGAGCCCGCTCGGCGAAGACCAGTCAGAGGGGCATGGCCCCGGCGTGCAGGAAAACCTGGTCGTGGCGCAGGGCGTGCTGGAAATCAGCGTCAATGATGAGCGCTACCTGCTTTCCACAGGCGACTCGATCCTGTTTTACGCCGACCAGCCCCATCGCTACCGCAATCCTGCCGACAGCGAAGCGGTGGCTTATCTGGTGGTGACCTACCCCGAACGCCTGGACTGAAACGAACATAAAAAAACCGGCATCGATAATCCCGATGCCGTTCAGTCAAACGCCTAAATCGTTCTTCGTAGGAGCCGGCTTGCTGGCGATGGCGCTC
>NZ_JSAK01000030.1:31375-37908 GCF_000802965.1 Pseudomonas fluorescens
TACGTAGGAGCCGGCTTGCTGGCGATGGCGCTCCCAAGTACGCCATCGCCAAGCCGTCCGATGTTCCGCGCAATCAGCAGGTGCAGCACATCATCGGCATGCCGTTGCAGCTCATCATCATCGGCATGCTGCAGTCGTTCATCATTTTCATCATCAGGTTGCAGCAGTTTTTCATCATGTCCATGTTCATGCCGGCCATCGGCATGATTTTGCACATCATGCAGTCGGCCATGACGGTGCACTCCATCACGCACTTCATCGATGGCATCGGCATGCCCATCATTGGCGGCATCATTGGCATGGACATCATCATGTTCATCATTGGCTCGGCCATGCTCGCCTGGGACATGCACATCATGCTCATGTTGCCGCAATGCATCATCATCGGCATGCCGCAGTTCATCATCATCTGCATCATTTCAGCGCTGTTCTTGAACATGGCCATGTCCATGCCAGCGGCCGGCATCATCTTGCACATCATGCCGTCGTCCATCATCTCGCAGGTCATGGTCGCCATCATCATCGGCATGCCCATCATCGGCATCATTGGCATGGTGGCGTTCATCGGCATTTGCATCTGCATGGCATTCATCATGGTGTTGCTCCCTGAAGGACTGGATAGTTGGACGAAGCTGATGGGGCGGATTCTATGGATTCGGCCTAGCTCCACAAGCTGGCGGTCAAACAGCCAAAGTCGATGTCGGGGCAGCCTTAAAGATGCAGGCAGGACAGCTTATTCTGCTGTAACGAACAAACGTCCTTGGTAACGGATGAGGACAATGTCAGGGCGCGGATTTTTTGGTAATGGATATGCGGATTGAGTCTATGTAAATAACGCAAGGAAATAATCGGTCTAAACGCTCTACCACGCCCCCACAAAAAACCCGGCCTGAGTAGCCGGGTTAATTGTGATGTTCACGCTGGCGCCGCCCTGAGATCTCAGGCCAGGCTTGGCTTCGCCTCAGCGCTGCTTGCGCGTTCAGCATCCAGCAATACATCCAGAGTGGTGAGGAACAGGTCATGGCTCATGATGCCGGTGCACACCGTTGATAGCATCGCATTCCCGGCCTCGTCTTGGATGGTGACCTTCTCACTCCAGGCATTCAAATCGACTGAAGAAAGAGACGACACCGGGACTTTACGTCGGTCAACTTCCAGAAACTCGCGTGTCACAATAATTGTTTGAGTGACGACATTCAGGAAGTCCCCCGCGATCCGTTTGCGCCAGACCTGCCCGGTCGGCACGTATTTGAAAGTCACTGCTCCGCCAGACTCAAGCTTGTTCATCACAACCGGCAAACGCTCGCGGACGTGCAACTCACGTACCAACTGCTGAAAGTCCTGAAAGCCTTTCAACGACTCGATCACGCGATGAAATGGCTCACTTTCATTACGCCGGTACGCCAGGTTGGTGATCAGGCCAGTGAATGCCGCTTGCCCCGAGCCGAACAGATAAAGATCTTCTATTTCAGCAAACGCCGTAAATTGCTGCTGCTTTCCGCTGGCAGCCAAAATGCCGTGCTCGTAAACCTCATACTGGGTCCCGCGCAACTTCTTCTGCCACGCATAAAGTCCGAACAGGACCGCCGAAATGACGACCAGCAAGCCACTGACGGAATAGATCAGCAACTGCGGGCTGGAACCACGACTGGTGTTCGCCCCGGAACTGCCCGCCGGCAGGATGGTCCCCAGGTACAACACAAATCCTGCCAGACCCAACATGACAATTGCGAACAACAGCATGAAGACCAGAAAGCCCTTGCCGTGATGGAAGGTTTTGATCATTTGACCTGTCACGGCTGGAGCGGGTTTGGGTGATTGCTGCATGAGGTTGGTACTTCCCTAGTAGTTGATTTTAAAAACACCTTAATCCAGACGGATGCTGGTGTATTAAAGCATTGCATGCTTCGCGATGCAGGTGGCCGCTGCCTTGGTAAACGTAGCGAGACGCTGATCTATTGATTAGGTGCATTATCCATAAATTCATCCGATCAATAGACAACCCCCCACTAGTTATTAAATCGAATTAAATGCCGATATTGAGCGAATACTCCCGTATACTTAACGGCTTTGACTCCTTTTAAAATCATCTGATTTTCCTTCTCAAGTTTTTCTTTCAATTTTGCCACCGACTCGCTTAACCCCAACTCACTCTTGATTGCCAGCACCTCTTGCGGCGTGATCTTGACTTTACCAATAGCCACAATATCTACCGAGTCCGGAAGTGCGTTTGTCTCACCAAGGACATGCGCAACCAACGCATCAACCGACGAGAATATTTCCGCACCACCCAAGAATGGATCACCGGAATCGATAAGATAAAACTTATTTTCCACAGACCTATCGATTAAAACAAGCCTGCCACCAGAGTCGTCGCCCACCAAAAGCTGCCCTGGAAAATCCTTGTCTATTTCATAAGTAATATTGCGCTCAACTACTTGCTCCGCTGAATAAATCAATACTTGATCATCAAGCAAAGCGCCGTTATAGAGAGTCCAAAACTTGGCAACCCATATACCCTCATCCACCCCCAATGCGTTGAGAGCCTCATTGCTTGCGGCCGCCGACGCAGGCAATGGTACTTCTTTATATTTTTGTACCATTGAAACTAACCTTTGGAGTCACACCCAAACATAATTGGACTTTGACATTTGCAGCCCCCCATGCTTATCTCCTTACTATCAAGTCGTGGAGGCGCTATTTGGAGTTCGCCCCTTGAGCCACCCCTTCAAAACAAGCTTGCACCCCCGCATAACGATTAATAACTTCGTGCAACTTCCTTAAAGGCGATCCCTCTCAGGCCTAGCGCTTCTACAGTGTCTTTAAATACTTGACTTACATATAGCACTTGCGGATTTTCAGGAATGCGAAAAATCTCACGCACATGACTCTCTGAAATATTTAAAACCGCCTTATAAACGACGTAACCGCCCTCCCCCCTATCATAATCGGATTGTTCAAAGTCAAATGCATTTGATACCAACTCGGTAATAAATACGGCGACATCCCCTGTACGCGGGCCTAGCAGTTTTATTCTAGGAAAACCCTGCAGAAATTTTAGCGCATCATATGCTTTTTCTGAGACAACCAAGACAGGCCTGAAGAAAGTAAAAAAATCAGAAAGTTCTGATTTTTTTTATCATCACTATTATACACGACCTGAAAAATTTGTTTCTCAGGCACTAAAGTAGTTTCACCATACGCTAGCTGTGTAGCGAAATCTTGCAGACCTTCCGACTGATCCGCGTCGACCAATGTTTTATATCTGTCATCTTGTGTTATCGAATAAATCTTCATAGATCACCCAAATAATCCGGACCATTGCGCATCGCGCGGACTCGAAAGTAATGTATTACGAATTCTATCGATCGTTTTCAAAACCATCGGCTTGCCACCTGCTTTATCCGCACTAATTATAAGCTGATTTACATTTTCAAAATAAGAGTTTGGATGCTTACCATTATGCAGAATCCCCGGCACGCTCGAATCAACGTTATTTCGATTAGGCAAAAATACTCCATTGACCGCATCGTCCACATGAATATCATGCTTTGCCAAGACCGCTCTCGCAGGAGCTGCAAGCTTAGCGGTGTCACCAACGATATGATGAGCAGCTGAATTTGCAGGGCGGGGTGTTCCACCTTTTGTCATTTATTACTTAACGCTTTGGAACAAAGCCCTAGTGGATCAATCCACCCAATAGGATCAGGAGCATATTTGTATAAATTATATCCCCCATCCAACCCAATCGGATCCTGCGTTACAAACCGCCCCACCTCCGGATCGTAATACCGAAACGTGTTGTAGTGCAGCCCCGTCTCGTCATCGAAATACTGCCCCTGAAACCTCAGGTTCTGCTCGACGGCATTCACCGTCAGCTTTTCAACCGAACCCCACGCCTTATACGTCGCCTGCCAGACAATCTGCCCTTCACGGTCAGTCATCTCCAGCGGCGTACCAATCTGGTCGGTATGGAAGTAGTAAAGCTGCTGCTCCTCACCTTCCGCCTGATCGACACGCGCCAACGGCGCATAGCTGCCCGGTTCGTACACGTACAGACTGCTCTGCCCCGGACGCTCTTCGCGCAGCATCCGCAGGCCTTGCCACAGAAAGTGCTTCTGCTCGCTCAGGCCGTTAATAACGGACTGTTTACCGACCCGCCGCCCCAGGCTGTCGTACCGATAAAAACCGCTGCTTTCCAGCTTGCCATTAACCAACGTCTCGGCCTTGACCAACCGATTCTCACAGTCATAAACAAACGTCTGCAGCTTGCCCATGCCGCTGCGTTTTTCAATCAGGTTGCCCCACGCATCGTAGGCATATTCCTGATCCCGCCAGCGTTTGAGGCGGTTGTCTTTGACGTGGTCGAACTGGCTGGTGTTGAAGTTCAGCCGATTCGCCGCGGCGTCGTAGCGGAATTCTTCGCTGTCGACAAGCTTGCCGGTGTCGCGGCTGTGCAGCTGGCCGTTGGCTTCGTATTCGTACTTGATCTCGCCGCGCAGTTTGTCGAGGGTGCGGGTCAACTCGCCGGCCGGGTCGTACTGGTGACGGCGGTGGATCGGGTTGTAGGCGTGCTCCACCAGCAGGTCGGGCTGGATGCCGGGGTTGTGGATGCGCGAGAGTTTTTCCGCTGGCAGGCGCGAGGCGAACTGCCAGCTCTTGCGGCCCATGGCGCCGCTGTCGAAACACTTCAGATACTGGCTGTAAAGTTCAATTATAAATAATGCACTTAATAAGAGGGTATCAACCTTCCTATTTCTCCAGAAACGGTATCAAACGAAAACCTGAAATCATGATTATTTATATTGACAAAAAAATACAACCGCCCAGAAATATAGTACACATCTGAAAATATTCCTCCTTTTACTATGTTACTAGCACGAGCACTGACGTCCCACATTAATTCTCCGTCAGGCTTAACAACCAACGCCTTGTTTTTTTTATCATTAAATGGAGAAATAACCACCGCTATACCAGCAGCACCAATTAGTAGCAGAGGAATCAGCTTTTCGGAGCTCTCAATTTTATATAAGCGCCCAAAAAAAGACCACGACACTTCCCTTGGAAGTAACTCCCAAACGCTTAAACCTTGGGGATTAGCCTTACGATCATAATTCCCAAGCCCATCAACTACTGTAAAATCGGTGACATTACTCATTCAACCCCCACAGCTACTAGAATGTAACGCTCTCGGCTTGCCCACTGGTTGCATTTTTGCTCTATCTTGATAATTAAGTACTTGAAGCTGACTTCCCCCGCCAGGATAAACTCTCCCCCCAGAAGTTTGTGGACCAACAGGACCAGATTGCACGTGAACACCTTCAGGAATAAGGAATTTTTGCACATGTGAAATTTCTGGCTTAAATTCTGGAATTACCGCCAACTGATTTCTTACATAATCTACATCAGGGATATGATCCAATGTTGCCCATCCCCCTGGTTTAGTCTGGCCCGGTGACATCGCCATTTCGACAATAATGCCACCTTTTGGTACTGGGAATGACTCGAGCCGAGCTCCCGCCCCCCATGGATCCAGTGATGTTGGAGCTGGCAAAGCTAACGGGCTTAGCCCAAAAGGGTCAACATATGAAAGTGGGTTATCAACGTAGCTATACAGGTTTGCGCCACCAATTAACCCAATCGGATCCTGCGTAACAAACCGCCCCACCTCCGGATCGTAATACCGAAAGGTGTTGTAGTGCAGCCCCGTCTCTTCATCGAAATACTGCCCCTGAAACCGCAGGTTCTGCTGGACGTCATTGACCGTCAGCTTTTCAACCGAACCCCACGCCTTGTACGTCGCCTGCCAGACAATGCTCCCGTCCGCGTCCGTCATCTCCAGCGGCGTACCAATCTGGTCGGTATGGAAGTAGTAAAGCTTCTGCTCTTCCCCTTCTGCCTGATCGACACGCGCCAAAGGCGCATAGCTGCCCGGTTCGTAAACGTACAGACTGCTCTGCCCCGGACGCTCTTCGCGCAGCATGCGCAGGCCTTGCCACAAGAAATTCTTCTGCTCGGTCACGCCATTAACAACGGTCTGTTTGCCGACCCGCCGCCCCAGGCTGTCGTACCGATAAAAACCGCTGCTTTCCAGCTTGCCATTGACCAGCGTCTCGGCCCGCACCAACCGATTTTCGCAGTCATAAACAAACGTCTGCAGCTTGCCCATGCCGCTGCGTTTTTCAATCAGGTTGCCCCACGCATCGTAGGCATATTCCTGATCCCGCCAGCGTTTGAGGCGGTTGTCTTTGACGTGGTCAAACTGGCTGGTGTTGAAATTCAGCCGGTTCGCCGCGGCGTCGTAGCGGAATTCTTCGCTGTCGATCAACTGGCTGGTGTCGCGACTGTGCAGCTGGCCGTTGGCTTCGTATTCGTACTTGATCTCGCCGCGCAGTTTGTCGAGGGTGCGGGTCAACTCGCCGGCCGGGTCGTACTGGTGACGGCGGTGGATCGGGTTGTAGGCGTGTTCCACCAGCAGGTCGGGCTGGATGCCGGGGTTGTGGATGCGCGATAGTTTTTCCGCTGGCAGGCGC
>NZ_JSAK01000031.1:0-203593 GCF_000802965.1 Pseudomonas fluorescens
GTTTTCAATCAGCGCCAACAGCGAATGGTCAGTGAGGAACCCGTACAGGATCGCGACATGAGCATCATGGGGCAGTTGAGTGCGCTGGGCATCGGTAAGGGGCTGGAATTCAAGCCAGACACGCAACGCCAGAAACTCCTTCGCGATGCGGTCGATGAAGCGCATGCCTACATGATGGACGGCTATGCCAGATCGGGTGTCGCTATTTGGGACGGCCAGCGTAAATGGCGTTCGCTGGCAGAACCAAAGCAGGCGATCGGCACGAAACTGAGCTTCATCGAGCCAGGCCGGCGCGTCTATCTCGATGACCGTGCCTTTGCCTGGTTCGCCATGTATGGCCCTATCGTTCCACCAGGTCCGCAGGTCTACATGAAGAGTTACGAGACCGGCAAGGGCGAGCCACTTGACGGCATCCACACCTACCGCCTGACCATTCCAGCCAATGCACCGGCAAAGGATTTCTGGGCGCTGGATGCGTACGACGCACGTACTGCCGGCTTCATTCGTGAAGCCCGGGTTGTGGGACTTGATTCCTATAACCAGAAGATGAAGACGAATCCGGACGGCAGTGTCGATCTGTACTTCGCACCGAAACCGCCTGCAGGTCATGAAAGCAACTGGATCAGCACCCAGGCCGGCCAGCCGTTTTTTACCATGTTCCGAATCTATGGACCGGAACAGGCCATGCTCGACCGAACCTGGGTAATGAACGATATCGAAAGGCTCGACTGAGCGCCGGGATAGCAGCGGCTGATGGTCAGCCGCTTGCCTCGGGCAGTTCCCCAATCAACTCTTGAGCGATGCGTCGGGCGTCTTCTGCGATGTTTTCGCTGAGCAGGGGGAGCGAGGCACCACTGTTTTGCCAACCCGTCTGTACATGACTGCTGTCTATGCGATTGACGCGGCGCTCGATGCGTTGAGCAATATCGGTCGCCAACAACCGGGCGCGACTGGCGGTTTTGCCGTCCAGCTTGCCGCAATCCAGTGTGCGAAAGCCCAGGTCACACATAAGCCGCGCGGCTTGCAGTTGGGTGTTGAGTTCTGTGAACTGAGTGGCCACCAGATGCTGTGCCGCGATTGGCCGACCGAATTGAGTGTTGAGTTTGGCCCGGCTGATCGATGCATTGAGTGATACCTGGCCTCGTGCGAGCGTAATGACCGCCTCGTGCAGTTTGGCGACATCGAACAAATGGCGTGTCATCACTGAAGTAGCACTGGCATCACCCAACCAGCGTTCGGCGGGGAGCCGGGTTTGAGTGATCTGCAAACTCATCTGCTTATGGCCCTCGAGATCGTGGTAGTGGCGGATCTCGTGACGATCTTTTGAGCGATCCAGCAACAGATAGGAGGCATTTTTCGCGTCCTCACGGACGGCACAAACAAGCAGATCGCAATGGAGACTGGCGGCGACATTGTCGCAACGTCCATCGATGATCCACTCATCAGCTTTTCGGCGGCCATGCAACGCGCTGGTTGGGGTATTGAGCGTAATGCCGAACAATGTACGACCCACGATCAGATCGGGCAGGTAGCGCTCACGCAATGTCGGTTGTTGCATGACAAGGGTTGTAGCGAGCATGTTCATCAGGACCTGGCTGGCCAGTTCGACACTGCCCATGGCCAGCTCCTCGAACAGCCTGCCTTGCGTTACCCAGTCAACACCGTGACCGCCCAGTGCCTTGGGAATAACTATCCCGGGCAGGCCGAATTCGGCGACCGCCTGGGTAAGCTCCAGCAGTTGATCGCGTGGCGCTGCGTCATGACGCAGGACATTGGCGACGGGTTCAATTTCACGCTGCACGAAGGTGCGCATGCTGTCGATTGAAAGCAATTGGGCGTCTGTCATGGGTGGACATACCATCTCAAGTTAACTCATAGTCCGGATGCCTCACGTTAACGTAATGCCGATGAGTTTCTCCCACTCCGCTGGAGTGGTCCCCCGGCTCATCGTGCCCCGCCCGAGTTATTGCCTGATGAAACCCAACACCTTACTGGTCAGCACTAAATTCGCTCCGCCTCGTCTTTCCAGCCAAACCGTGTTGCGCGAAGAGCTGATGACCCGGCTGAACGATGCTCGCCATAAAAAACTGCTGGTCATCACTGGGAGCGCCGGTTTCGGCAAAACCACACTGATGGCGCAATGGCGGATGGAACTGATCAAGGACGGCGCGCGCGTTTCCTGGCTTTCACTGGTTCCGGAAGACTCCTCAAGGGCGATCTTCTGTGCAGGCTTGGTTGGCACACTGCAAAAAGCAGGATTGGCACTTGAGGACGACTTATGGCTCTTGAGCGAGGCGGGGGAGAGCGGTTGGCAGCAGGCCATTTGCGCGGCGTTGATCAACTCGCTTGAGCGGGATGGGGCCGAGCAGTACCTGATGATTGACGACTTTCAACACATCAGTGACCCACCCATCCTGGCGCTGATACAGGCATTGGTCGATGCCGCTCCCAGCAATTTGCATATCGCGCTGGCCTCGCGGGTGGGGCCGTCACTCTTGTTGGGCCGCTTGCGGGCAATGGGTGATTTATGCGAGATCGACGGCAGTGAGCTGTCGTTCGCCTTTCGCGAGTCCTTGAGTTTTCTCAAGAGTCACCTGGACGCCAGCATCGATCTGGATGCCGCGCACTCTATTCACGACTTGACCAATGGATGGCCCATCGGCCTGCAGCTGGTCTCAATCTCGATGAAGTCAAAGCCCGCTAAACAGGCGCGGCCTGCAAGACAGCTACTCAACAACGCGAATCTTGGCGCTTATCTATCGGAAGATGTGATCAGCGATCTGCCCGCCGAGTTGTTCCAGTTCATGCAGAAGATTTCGATTCTGCGCCGCTTCAATGCATCGTTGGCCGCGCATGTCACCGAGAATGACCGCGCGCCTGAGCTCATCGCTTCTATCGAGGCACGCAATCTCTTCCTGCTGCCAGTGGACATGGAAGATCGCTACCAATGGTATCGGCTGCATCCGATGTTTACCGAGTTTCTCAATCAGCGATTGGTCGAGGTGGTGGTTGATGTCAGCAGGCTGCACCTGCGCGCTGCGCAGTGGTTCGCCAATGAGGGGCTTTTCACCGAAGCAGTGCGGCATGCCGTGTTAAGCGGTGACTTCCACACCGTGGTGGAAATTCTGGAACGTGCCATCCCGACATTGAACAACCTCGGCCATCTTGGCGTGTTCATGCGCTGGATCGAGCGAGTGCCGACGGATCTTCTCTCCGTTCACCCACGATTGATGCTGATGGGGGCCTGGAGCGCGGTGATGGTCGGGCACCTCGAAACAGCCAGGCATTGGAAAGATATCCTGACGACGAGCCGACCTACGGAAATTCAGGCATTACAAATCAAATTGCTGCAGGCGATGATTGCGGAAATGGACGATGACGTGGAAAGCGCCCTCGTCCATTTGAATGAAATTGGTGACGCTGCGCTGGGGCATGAATTTTTCGAATGTTTCCGCCTGGGCCTGACCGTCGGCGCTTTGGCAGTGCTGGGACATTATCCGCAGGCGCGCAGCCGTTTCAATGCGCCGGATGCCCGGTTTGTGCAGAACAACATCAGCGAGGTGGCGCTGGTTAACCGCAGCACGATTGCGATGGTGGCAATGTACGAGGGCAACGTCCTGGAAGCCGAGCGCATCTGTTCGAGCATTCTGGCCACAGCCGAAACCCATCATGGTCGTCGCTCTGTCAGTGCCAGCAGTACTGCAGCCCTTTTGGCCGAGCTGTGGTACGAACTGGACCGCATTGACGATGCGCGGGAAACCCTCGCCAACCGTTTGGACGTCGTGCATTTTTGTGCGCCTGAATACATGTATTGCGCAGCGCGAAGTTACGCGCGGCTTCAGTATCTTCAGGAAGGTCTCAGGTGCGCCCTTGATTATGTGGTCAAAAAAGAAGCTCATTTTCGCGCACAGGGTTTGGACCGGGGCGTTGCCTTGATGCTCGCCGAACAGGTCAATCTGGTACTCAAAACCGGCGACTGGCGACACGCCGATTCGTTACAGGTGGTTCTTGATGACCTGTCTCGGCAGCCAGAACGATCCCGTACATGTCATAGCGCAATCGTCGCGATTGCAGGATTGTCGAGGGCTCGCCTGGCGCTGGCCAGGCAGGAGCCTGAGTCGGCGTTGCAGATTATTGAGGCGGTGCATGAAATCGCCGTGCGACTTAACAGAGGCGTGTTGTTGGTAAAGGCTGACATCCTCAAGGCCGTTGCGCTGGAGAAACTCGGCAATGAAGCCTTTCGCAGCAGCCTGCTGAACGCTCTCGCGTCCGGCTACCGTTTGGGACTGCTAAGGACCTTCATTGATGAAGGGGACATGTTGCATGGGTTATTGGTCGATCTGGACTGCCAATCCGTTGAAACACTTGCGCAGTACAAACAGCAATTGTTGGCTCGAATGACGTTCACGATGAAGACGTCAGTCGATAAACCACCAGCAGCTTCGGCGGCGGCTCACGAGGGGACAGAACCACTGACCAAGCGTGAGCAGGAGATTCTCGCGTTGCTGGAGCAGTCCATGTCGAACAAGCACATCGCACTGGCACTGAACATCAGCGTCCAGACCGTGAAGTGGAACCTGAAGAATATGTTCATCAAGCTGGGGGTCTCCAGCCGTTACGAAGCCATCATCGTTGCTCGCAAGCGCGGATGACGCGGCCCACTCCTGGGGGTGGGTCTGGTGCCTATGGCGATGAATTAACCTGAAGCCCTGATTACAAAGGGGTTGATTGTTGTGAGTCGTACCATTTCCACACTGACGGGAACTCGTCGCAAAGTCGACGGCGGGACCCTGTTCGGGCATGCACCGCGGCTGAAATGGGCTCAGTGGATGACACCCGATCGGGACAATAATGTCGAGATCGCCTCCCGCGCACTGCTGGTGCAACGGGACGGAAAAAACATCCTGGTGTTGGCCGGAACGGATGCATTGTTTTGCTTCTCTCGCAATCGATACCGGGTCATGGGCAGCTATCCCAAAGCGGTCATCCCGAGCACGTGACTATCCCTGAGTTTTTCTCAGCCCTTTCAAGCGCACATTCGCCCTTTGCACAGCGGCCATTTTTTCAGGCCGCTTCATGCGTTTCCACTTTCGGATGTCTTCTTTGCTTCGCCCGCAGCTCACACACAGATCACCACTGAGTTGGCAGACAGAGATGCACGGATTCTCGATTTCTTTAGCCATTGTCAGCCACCTTTGGCCCCACGTGATTGAGTCAGGCGGATTTTCCAGTCGCCTCCGTGATTTCGCTGACACTCTTCCTCAGAGTCAAAACGGACACAATTGTCTGAAGGGATCAGGTCGATGTCGGCCTGATTCAACGCGATGGCCGTCAACTCAAAAATGCGTGCCTTGGCGTCAACCTGGGCGCGCTTTCTGTCAGCCAGGGTTTCGAATACCCAGATGACTTTCAAAGTCTCAGCCAACGCGTTCAGGTCCGCAGTGTGGGTGAGCCAGGTAAAGCCCTTGATTTCACCTTTTGCCGTTTCGCACGCTTCGGTCAGTGTGGTGATCAACCGGCGTTCGATCCGCGCCGATTCACGTTTCCCTGGAGGCATCGCAAGTTCCTTTGGAGATAATGGAGGGGGCTGAATCAGACCGGTCGAAACTCGACCGTCAGATGGCTGACTTCGTGAACCGGCTTGAGACGTTCACGAATGCTGTCGGCGTTCGCAGTGGCTTCACCGAGAACGCTGACGATGGCCGCATGGGCTTGCGGTCCGACCCGCCATACATGCAAGTCGGTGATGGTGGCGTCCCCCGGCTTCTCGACCAGCTCGCGGATTTCCTCGGCCACATGCGCATCTGTCTGATCCAGCAATACGCCGGCGGTGACCCCCATCAGGGTCCATGCCCAACGCGCGATAACGATGGCGCCGACGATACCCATCACCGGGTCCAGCCACACCCAACCGAGATACCGGCCGGCGAGAAGTGCAGCGATGGCCAGAACGGAAGTCAACGCGTCCGCGATGACATGGACGTAGGCCGATTTCAGATTGTTGTCGTTCCCGTGATGCGCATGGGAATGGCCATGATCATCATGATCGTGCCCATGACTGTGCCCGTGGCCCAGCAGCAGGGCACTGACGATGTTGACGATCAAACCGGCAATCGCGATGAGCGTAGCGGTGCCGAACTGTACGTCCGTTGGCTGCAAGAGGCGCATGACAGATTCAACGCCAATGCCCAGGGAGACCATTCCGAGAATCAACGCCGAGGCGAACCCGCCCAAGTCTCCAACCTTTCCGGTCCCGAAACTGTAGCGCTGGCTGGTAGCGTGGCGTTTTGCGTACCCGTAAGCGGCTGCCGCAATGCCCAATGCGCCGGCATGAGTTGCCATGTGAAAGCCATCGGCGAGTAACGCCATCGAACCCGTGAGATACCCGGCGGTGATCTCGCCAACCATCATCACGACGGTGAGTGCCACTACCCAAAGCGTACGCTTGGCATTTTCGTCGTGCGCTGAGCCAAGGAACACGTGGTCGTGCGTGTAGTTGATATTCGTGCTGTTCATGAGTGTGGCCTGGATGCGTTCACTTGGAGTAACGGCGAATGGCTTTAAAAAGCTCTTCGACACCCTTGTCACGCTCTTCTTCACTGAGCGCAGGGCTCGCGACATGCTCCCGCGCGTGGTCCGCGACGCCTGCATGCGAGGTGACTATCGTACGCGCCTGCGAACCGTCCGGCTTAGCCTAGTGGCTCGGCAAGACCCACGATGATCCCCTCAGGCCCACGAATATAGGCGAGCCGGTAGGAATTCTCGTACTGCATCTGGCCAATAAGTTCTGCGCCATGAGCCTGTATCTGTGCAACGACCGAATCGATGTCATCGACGGCAAACATGATGCGACGAAGACCCAAAGCGTTCATGGGTGCGTCGACAGGCCCAAACCTGACTGCTTCTGGCGTGTGGAATTTGTCCAGCTCAATTCCCTGCCCATCGGGAGTGCGCAGCATCGCGAGGGTGGCTCGCACATCACCAAGGCCGATGAGCCTCCCGATGGCAGCGCCTTCAACCGTGCTTTGCCCCTCAAGCTTGAGGCCCAGCGCGATGAAGAACGCCTTCACCGCTTCGAGATCGTCGACAACTATCAAGACGTTGTCCATTCGCCTGACTGTCATGTTCTTCACTCCCTTTTTCAACGGTGTCGCCAATTGGGGGAACCGGCGTCTGGATCGAACCGGGCGGATGGATCGCGTGGCTTGGCACTAACGACGATAGTAGCGGCGATCGTCCTCGTAGCGGTGCCGCATGGCCCGATCTTGGTGGCGCTCTCAATCACGATGGCGTTCGGCTTCTCGACGAGCTTGCTCTCTGCGCCACTGATCTCGACGCCATTGATCTCGACGCCAGTCATCTCGGCGCCAGTCGTCTCTACGATCGTGCCAACGGCCGTCATGCCAGTATCGGTCGTCATGGGCAAGCAACGGCCCAGGCTGCTTGCCAGCCGTACTGGCCAGGGTCGACCAAGGGTTGCCGACGGCCTGGACAGGCGCCTGAGCGGCGGTGACGTGCGTTGCTAAAACCGGGGTTGAGGTACTCATCTGTGAAGCTGATGCCGAGCCCATTGCCGCGAGCGCGAACAGGCCGAAGAGCACCATCCGTGGGTAATGGAATTTCATGGGCGAAGACAACCTCGGATTGACAATTGGAAGTGTGGCCATCCGGCTGCGGCGAAGCCTGTTGGTCGCGCACGCAGGCGGATGTGCCTGTCCAATAGACCGATAAATAGCCGAAAGTTCTGGGGAGCCGGTGCTCCACCTGGCAGTCGAACTGTTGACCAGATGCCCATTGGCACCGGTGACCAACGATAGCGTGTTCATGGATTGCCTTATCCGCTGACGGCGGACCCTGAAAGATACGGGTTGCCCCAAGGGACAGAGTCAAGCGCTGGCGTCAGGCCCATCGAAGGTGACAGCACAGGACCCGGCACTTTAGAGGTCATCGTTTTTGTGAAATCACACCACCCATGTATTGATTCAAATCGCGCAGATCATTAATGCTCCACGAGTGCGGCGGTAGCTTCACACCATTCTCACGCAAGGTTCTTGGAATCAAGTCTCCATTTGGGCGAAGTATTATCGAACTTACAATCACGCCCGGATAATCATTCAATCGTATTTTGAAAGTGGAGGTTGTCAGATCAGGTGTAGGAGGATTGCTTTTATTGGCCAGTGGCCCTGTCGCCTTGAGATCCATTCCGTGGCACATGCTGCATCGCTGTAGATAGAGATTTTTTCCATTAGCACTGTCCGCGAAGGACAGTGACGTTTGAGCCAGCGATAAAATGCCTAGCGCAGCGATGAATAATAGCTTCATTGTTTTCTATCTTCCTTGATGAGATCAGCGTCGATTGGACGCGATTTGACGCGCGGGAAAGATATCAGCCATCCCGTCGGCACTGACACTCATTTCTATTGCTCAACTCGTTTTTCCGGCGCAGTCCGGTGACCGCTCCTGGCCACGGCTGGCGGTAACTCCACGGACAAAAAACGAACCCGGCGGACCAATCACGCATTGATTTTCCTCCGAGCGCAATCTGTCATATTCGGTATTACTTCATTGCAGATAGTAGCCAGCCCATCGTTCGATCAATGAGGCTGTACTGTGTTTCCACGTCTTCTGTGTTCGCTGTCCGTTTTGACTGTGTCCATCGCCACTGCCCAAGCCGCCGAGACTAATGTCCTCGAGACTCCCCACCTGCGCAGCATTGACAACTTCCGTGATCTCGCGGGGACTACCACCGCCTATTCCACGGCCCACGACGGCACGATGCGTAGCGGCGTGTTCTATCGTTCCAACGCGCTGACCCCGTCTGCCGCGGATCTGGCTACGCTGAATTCTTTGGGCATCAAGGCAGTCTACGACCTGCGCACACCCAGTGAGATTGCCGGCACGCCGGACACGATGCTCAGCGGGGCGACCTACGAAAACATTGACATCATCGGCAGCACCACGTCCGGTTCGAACATCACCACGGTCTCGTTCAAAAGTGCAGCCGATGCCATCGCGATGATGGAGCAGACCAACCGGGCGTTTGTCAGTGACGCAGGGATGCGCAGCCAGTTCACCAGGCTGTTCAATGAACTGGCCAGTGTCGACGGTGCCGCGTTGTTCCATTGCACCGCCGGCAAGGACCGAACCGGTTGGACCGCCGCCGTGTTGCTGAGCATTGCCGGGGTCGACAGTGCCACCATCATGAGTAATTACCTGGCCACCAACGACTACACCGCCGCGCGCGTGGGGGCGACCCTGGCAAGTATGCCGCCCGCGATGGCGGCCATTTATGCGCCGCTGCTCGGCGTCGAGGCCAGCTACTTGCAAGCCGGTCTGGACGAGGTGACCGCGCAGTACGGCAGCATGGATAACTACCTCAAGCAAGGCCTGGGTCTGTCCCAGGAGACGATCTATGTGCTGCGCGGCAAGATGGTCTACTTCAACAGTCTGCCCGGCCAGGCGGGTTTGCTCGGCAACGCCGCCGGCGGCGCGCAGCTTTTGCAACAGCTGCAGAACAGCAGCCTTTCGGGCACTTACAGCGACTACAACTACTATCTGCAATCGGCCATCGATGCGGGCAACCTTGCGGGCGTCGAGTCCACGGTCGGTGGTCAGGTGCACGCCGACGCGGCGAGTTACCTGCTGCGTCAGGGCGCGATGATCGACCAGGCTGCTGCGCCGTTTGCCAGTGGCACGGATCTCAAGGCGGGCCAATACCGTTTGTGGTCCACTGCGTTGGCGGGCTACCTGGGCACCGACGGTTCGTCCCAGGTCTCCAGCAGCAACGAGCACAGCCAAGGCATGATGGTCGGCCTGACCCAGCGTTTCTCCGACCAGATCAGCGCCCATGCCGGCTTCGGCTACAGCAAGGGCAACGTCGGCGGCGCGGGTGGCGAGGCGGATACCGACTTCACCTTTTTCAGCATGGGCGCACGCTTCGCGCCGGACGGTCTGGAACGCGGGCTGTTTGTCGACGCCGACGCCAGCGACGGCTACATCGACTACGACAGCAAGCGCGACCTCGGCGGCGGCCTCGGCACCGCCAAGGGCGAAAGCCATGGCAATCTCACCGGAGCCACCCTGGCACTGGGCTATCGAGTGCCGGTCAGCGGCGTGACACTCGAACCGAGCCTCGGCGTGCGCGTCAGCCATCTGAATTTGTCGGGTTTTCAGGAGAAAGGCAGTGATCTGGCCCTCGACGTCGACAGCATTGACGAAACCCGCCGCAGCGCCGTGGCCAACCTCAACGCTGCATTCGCCCCGATCGGCATGGGCGCCTGGCAACTGGTGCCGGGTGTCCAGGTGGGCTATGAGCATGTGCTCGGCGATCATCAGGTCGACAGCGAAGGGCATCTGCTGGGCCTGGATATCGAACAGCGCGCCGCGTTCGATAACCGCGATCAGTTCACCGCAGGGATCAACCTCATGGCTAATCTCGGCGCGCTGAGCGTGGGTGCCGAAGTGGGTGCGAGCGGCGGTGGGGACAGCCACGGCTTCAGCGGCGGGCTCAAGGCCAGTTATCTGTTTTAAGGAAACACTTCGGGGTCGGGCCGCTATCGTTTGGCGGCCTGGGCCTTACTGCCGCGCTCGCGTGCGCAGTCCTGATTTCAGGTCCGCGGGGCTGATGCCATAGGCGCTCTGGAAGTACTGGCAAAACCTGCCGACATTGCTGAAGCCCAATCGCAACGCCACCTCAGTCACGGAAGGCGAATCGCGGTGGGCGAGCGATTCGTAGGCGCGCTGCAGACGCACCTGCCGCTGGTACGCCACAATCGAGCTCCCTACGAATCGCCGGAAACCTTCCTGCAATGCCCGCTGGCTGACGTTGGTCAATCGGGCCAGATCCGTTCCGCTGAGCAGATGCTCGGGGTGCGCCTGAATGTGCTCAACCGCCAGCTTCACATGCCGGGGCGCGATCAACGGAGCAGGCTGTCTCAGGGCTTGCGTGAAATTATGCGGCCAGGCTTCCAGCACCGCGTCCAGCAGCATCTCTCGCAGTCGCGATGGCATCAATGTTCCGCTGTTGATCAGCACATCGAACTCGGCTCCGGTGGCCAGATCAATCAATGCCTTGATGCCCTGGAAACTCGAGACCTTCAAATCAACCACAGGCTCGAATACCAATCTTTCAACAATTGGCTTTCCCAATAGCGTCGACAGTCGTTCAGTGAGCAACGCACGCTTTATCGAAATCCCGTGCTGCGCATGATTGTCGACAAAGCGCATCGAACGAATTTCCGCCTTGTCGATTGCCAGCCCGACCTGTGAAACACCCACCGACTCGCAGAGGTGATTGAAGATGATTTTGCCGGCGGTAGGAATGACGAAGGTGATTTCGTCCTGGGGATCGGGAAAGACCACCGAGAAGTCGCCCCGGTAATGCATGCGGCGAAAACTGACACCTTCGTGCCGGCCGTAGACGCCGCCGATGATGATGTTCGAGGGCAAGGGCGGGGTGTTGGAATAGCGGTTGCCGAACATTTTCGCGAACAGCGCGCCGAAGTCATCGCTGCACATGTCGTTGGACCTGAGGATGATTTGCTGGCGGGACGGAGTGGAGGACACCTTGGCTGGCACCTTGTAGTCAGGCTTTATGTCGGGGTGAAATGCGGGAGAGCGGGAGGTTAGCGTGCAGGGATGACAGGTTTGTGACGGTCCGGTGTTCTGATCGCAAATCCGCCTCTTGCAAATCTTCGGATGATCACATGACAATAAGAGTCATTATCAGTCGTGAATTATTCCATCGCCATGCCCGCCAATGATTTAAGCCTGCGCAGCGCCGTCAATGACCTGTATTGCGACCACCATGGTTGGCTCAATGGCTGGCTGCGCAAGCGTTTGGGCAACGCGTTCGATGCGGCTGATCTGGCACAGGACACCTTCGTGCGAGTCATCAAGGCGCGTAATGCGTTGGAGATTCGCGAGCCGCGCCCTTACCTGACAATGATCGCAAAGGGCTTGCTGATCGATCTGTTCCGCCGGCGCTCTCTGGAACAAGCCTATCTGGAAGCCTTGGCGGCCATGCCCGAATTGCAGCAACCCTCACTGGAGGAGCAGGCGATCCTGTTGCAAGCGCTGATGGAAATCGACCGCTTGCTGCAAGGGCTGGGAGCTAAAGTGAAGCAGGTGTTCATCTTGTCTCAGTTCGAGGGGTTGACCTATCCGCAGATTGCCGAGCGGCTGGGTATCAGCTCCCGAACGGTCAACAATTACATGGCCAAGGCCATGGAGCATTGCTGTTTGATGCAGATCCAGATGCAACTGGCATGAGTCTTTCAGCCATCGAGTTGAAGGCGATCAGCGTCGCTGCCCAGTGGTACGCCCGACTTCACTCCGGTGTCGCCACCGACTCGGATCGATCAGCCTGGAACGACTGGCTGGTTGCTGACCCTGCCCATCTTCAAGCCTGGCAACGCATGGCGGCCGTCGGCGAACAGATGGCACGTGTGCCGGGCGCCTTGGCTTCACCCGCGTTGCGCGGTGCTGATCTGTCCCGGCGTCAGGTGGTGCGCAGTGTGCTGCTGCTGGCGTCCGCCAGTTCCATTGGCTGGCTGGGCTGGCGCAGTGAAACCTCCCGGACCCTGTTTGCCGATTTGCGTTCCGCCGTGGGCGAGCGCCGTGAATTGCGCTTGGCCGACGGCAGCTCATTGCTTCTCAATACCGACACCTCCCTCAACCTGCGATTTGATGGTCGACAGCGGGTCTTGGAATTGTTGTCCGGTGAGATTCTGGTGACCACCGCTGTTGATCCGTTGCAGCGCCCGTTCAAGGTGCTCACTCGCCACGGCGAAGTGCTGGCGCTGGGAACCCGCTTTATCGTCCGGTCCCAGGAACTGGGCGGCGAAGTGTCGGTGCTCGAAAAAGCCGTTCAGGTCAGTCCCGCTCTCGGTGGGGCGATGATTCGCGTGGAGGCCGGACAATCCGTAGCCTTCAACGGTCGCTCAGCCGGTGCGCTGCGGCGTAATGATGCCTCGGTCGGGGCATGGCAGCAGGGCAGCATCATCGCCATTGATCGCCCCTTGAGCGAATTGCTCGCTGACATTTCGCGCTACCGCAGCGGCGTGTTGCGCTGTGATCCGCGTATTGCCCAACTGAAGGTGTCCGGAGCGTTCCCTATCGATAACACGGATAGGGCGTTGGCGGCGCTGGAGAGCGGATTGTCCCTGCGCGTCACCCAGTACAGCCGCTATTGGGTCAACGTATCGAGCGATGATCCGCGCTAGTTGAAAATAGTTTTTGTGGGTTTGCACTTTTTGTACTCATCGTTCGGCTCATCCCTCAATGAGTTTTTATTGATTGTGTTTTGGGGGAGGGTAAAGCATGTCTCGGGTGTACAAGCCTGGTCGTCTGGCGACGGCAGTGAAGGCCGGTCTATTGGTCGCAGCAGCGACGGGTGTTTGGTCAACGGCAACGATGGCGGCACAGGTTGCGTCGCAGCAACAGGCTGCGGTTCAAACCTTCGACATTGCCGGGGGGAGCCTGACCGAAGTGCTCAGTCATTTCGCCAGTGCAGCGGGCGCGGCGATTTCATTTGATGCGCGACAAACCGAAGGGTTGAAATCTCCAGGGCTCAAGGGCGCGTTCGGCATCACTGAAGGCTTTGCGCGGATTCTCAGTGGCAGCCGTTTGCAAGCGGAGCCCCAGGCCAACGGGACTTATGTTCTGCGACCCGTTCCGACTTTCGGTTCGGCACTGGAGCTGGGCGCCACCAACATCAATGGTCAGATGCTTGGCGCAACGACCGAGAACAGTGGCTCGTACACCACGGGCGCGGTGACCATTGGCAAGGGCGAGCACTCTCTCAAGGAAACGCCGCAATCGGTCACGGTGATGACCCGCAAGATGCTCGATGATCAAAACCTCAACACCATTGATCAAGTCATGGAAAAGACGCCGGGCATTACCGTGTATGACTCCACCATGGGCGGCAAGTACTTCTATTCGCGCGGCTTCCGGATGTCGGGCCAGTATCAATACGATGGCGTACCCCTGGACATGGGCAACCTCTATGTTCAGGCCGACAGTTTCAGTGGTGACATGGCCTATTACGACCGCGTAGAGATCCTGCGCGGCGCAGCAGGCATGATGAAAGGCTCGGGCGGCACCGCCGGTGGCGTCAACTTTGTGCGCAAGCGCGGCCAGACAACCCCGCATACCGAGATCACGCTGTCCGGTGGCAGTTGGGACAATTATCGTGGACAGGTCGATACCGGCGGCCCGCTGAATGACGCCGGCACCATACGCGGCCGGGCCATCGTCGCCGAGCAGAGTCGGCACTACTTTGTCGACGATGCCAGTCGCAAGGATCAAGTGTATTACGGCGCCCTCGACGTGGATGTGAGCCCCGACACGACACTCGGGCTGGGCGTTGCTTATGAGGATGTGGATGCCAATCCTTGTTGGGGTGGTCTGCCGCGCTACAGGGACCGCAGCGATTTGAAGCTCAGCCGTTCGACCTGTCTCGATCCTTCGTGGAACACGTGGCGTAGCAAGCGCACTACTGTCTTCAGTGATCTGAATCATCGGATCAACGACGATTGGTCCTTAAAGGTCGCCAGTGTTTATACAAAAAACACTCAGGACATCAAGTACGCGTTCGCGTCCGGCGCGGTGACTCCAGGCATCAATACCACTGGCATGCTGGGCAGCATGTACGACTACGACCAGGTCGATTACGGTCTGGACGCCTACGTGGATGGCAAGTTCGACGCGTTCGGTCAGCAGCATGAGTTAGTGGTGGGCGCCAATGCCAGCCGCGGGAAAAAAGATGACTTCTACTCGGTGGCGTTTCTGCCGCAGCGGCAGAATGTGTTCAACCCCGATAAACATATTCCCGAACCGGACGACAGCTACTTTATCGATAACTCGTCTCGCGGCGGGCCGGTCAATTCGGTGACCAAACAAAAGGGTGTCTACTCGATCCTTCGTTTGAAACTGGCGGACCCTCTGACGCTTGTCTCCGGCACTCGAGTGAGCTGGTACAACTCGGACACCGACTCTGACTTCATCAACACCGGCACCTCGGAACACTCCAGTACCACGGAGACCGGACAGGTCACACCATTTGCCGGTGTGCTGCTGGATTTGAACGAGAACCTGACGGCCTATGCCAGCTACTCGGACATCTTCACCCCGCAGGGTAACTACCGTTCCGAAGACGGGTCAGCGCTCAAGCCTCTCGTGGGTCAGAGTTATGAACTGGGGATCAAGGGGGCCTGGTTCGAAGGTCGCTTGAACAGCTCCTTCAATCTGTTCCGCACGATTCAGAAAGACCAGGCCCAGACGGACTTCAACTCTTCCTGTCCTTCATCCGATGGCTATTGCTACGTCAATGCCGGCAAGGTTCGCGCTCAGGGCTTTGAGGCCGAGATCAGTGGTGAAGTCATCGAGCGCCTGCAATTGCTCGCGGGTTACACCTACACCCAGACCAAAACCCTCGATGACATCGACGACAGCCTGAACGGCGCAGCATTCAACTCCTATGTACCTCGACACATGCTGCGCATGTGGGGCGACTATGCGTTGAGTGGTTCGCTTGAGCGGTTCACCATTGGTGCAGGCGTCAACGCGCAAAGCGACAACTTCCGTGTTTCTCCCGCCAGTGGAGAGAACATCACCCAGTCGGGTTATGCGATCTGGAACGGTCGCATCGGCTACCGCATTGATGACACCTGGTCGGTCGCGCTCAATGGCAACAACCTGTTCGACAAGCGCTACTACGCCACCATCGGCACCGAGTCCTTCGGTAACTACTACGGCGATCCACGCAACTTCATGGTCTCGGTTAAAGCGAGTTTTTAAATGGGTAAATTTGCCTGTCGCGTCCGGCGTATCTAGCCGTTGTTTGACCGTTCGCAAATGATCGCTTCTGGGCGTTTCCTGCCGGACTTTACAGGCAGAAAACACCCAGAGACGATCGGTGACAATAGCCAGAATCCGATCGGGGGGCTGAGCCGGGCCTATTGCGGTAGTTTGGCGATCACCTTGATCTCGAAGTCGAAGCCGGACAACCACGTCACGCCGATAGCGGTCACCGTCGGGTAGGGCGCTTCGCCCCAGTACTCGGCCGCGACCTCCCAGATCGTTTCGAATTTCGAGTCGGGGTCGACCATGAAGATGGTCGTGTCGATTACATCCTCGAAACTGCTGCCGGCCTGGGCCAGGATCGCGTTGAGGTTGGCAAACGCCAGGCGAACCTGATCCGAGAGGTCCGGCTCGGCCGAACCATCCTTGCGGCTGCCGACCTGACCGGATACGAACAGAAAACCGTTGGCGCGAATCGCCGGTGAGTAGCGGTGGAGTTCGTACAGTGCATGGCGGTCGGGCGGGAAAACGACATCACGTTGACGGGTCATTGCATACCTTCTTCGGGGCCATCGTGGCCCGCTGTTTACGATGGTGTCACTGTAAAAAGATGACCGACCCGGATAAACAGGCAACTCTGGTCATGACTGTTTGTAGAATCCAAACTATCCAGACCGAGTGAGGCGTGAAATGGACCGTTTCGATGCGATGCAGGCCTTTGCCCGGGTGGTGGAAACCGGCAGCTTCACCAAGGCGGCAGCCACCCTGCACATGAGCAAGACCAGCGTGACGCAACTCGTCCAGCAACTGGAAGCGAGGCTGCGCGTACGCCTGCTCAATCGCACCACGCGCAAGGTCAACGTCACCGCCGATGGCGCGGCCTACTACGAGCGTGTCATCCGGCTGCTGGCCGATGTCGACGACGCCGAGACCAGCCTGTCCAGCGCGTCGATGACACCGCGTGGGCGGCTGCGAGTGGATGTGCCAAGTCCGCTGGCGCGAATGCTGCTGATACCGGCCTTGCCGGGGTTCTATGCACGCTACCCGGAAATCCAGCTGACCATGGGCGTGAGCGACCGCATCGTCGACATCATTGGCGAAAACGTCGACTGCGTGCTGCGTGGCGGCGAGATCACCGATCAGTCCCTGGTAGCAAGGCATGTGGGCGATCTTCAACTCGGCGTTTATGCCGCGCCGGGCTACCTGCAACGCTGCGGTACGCCGGCGCACCCACGTGAGCTGGAGGAGGGCAGGCACAGTACCGTTGGCTATCTCTGGTTTCGTACAGGCAAAGCCTTGCCCTACGCGATGCAGCGGGGCGAAGAACGCATCGAGGCACAGGGCCGCCCGCAGCTGACGGTCGATGACGGCAATGCGTACCTCGCCGCAGGACTGGCAGGTCTGGGCATGCTCTGGCTGCCGCAGTACATGGCCAAGCCACATCTGGTCAGCGGCGAGTTGCTGCCGCTGTTCGAGGACTGGCATATGGCGCCGATGCCGATGTATCTGGCATTCCCGCCGAATCGCCATGTCAGCGCCAAGGTGCGGGTATTTATCGACTGGATAATCGAATTGATGGCCGAGCATGCGCCGGTGGTTGGGCGGGGTTGATATCGGGGATGAAAAAGTTGTACACGCTCTGTACTGATGGTGTAAAAACTATACATTGATATATTCTTGTATAGATTTTCAAAAAAGGCCGAGACGCTGATGAACGTGGCTGGTTCCAGACGCTTGCTCAAACATCGTCTGTCGATAGGCTGGTTGTTCGCGATGTTACTCGCCGTACCAGCCTGGGCGGACTGGCATCCCGCGCTGCCCGACAGGCGTCTGGTGGGCAGCGGCGACTTTACCTGGTTCGGCGTGAGTCTATATACCGCGCGGTTGTGGAGCGCTGGGTTGCCGCTGACCTGGGATCAGCCCTTTGCACTCGAACTGACTTATCACCGTGTCTTTTCCCGGGACACGCTGGTGGAGGTCAGCCTCAATGAAATGGAGCGCATGGCAGAGGCTCGTCTAGAGGAGTCCACCCTCCAACGCTGGTCCAATGAAATGCGTGAAGACTTCGTCGATGTTCGGCCCGGAATGCGCATCACCGGGGTCTACCATCCCGGCAAGGGCTGCACTTTCTACGTCGACGGCCAGTTGCGCCGGCGGGTCGACGACCCTGCTTTCGCCCGCGCCTTCTTCGATATCTGGCTTGATCCGCGTACACGGGACAAGCCACTGCGTCACCGACTGCTGGGGATGGCCGGGTCGGCGGAGTGAGGAGGTTGAGATGCGTCAAATACTGGTACTGCTCGTTAGCCTGCTGCTGGTCAGCTGTAACAACGTTGGCGTGGAGCACTACGCAAAGGAGCGACCGACGCTGGACCTCGTGGGGTTCTTCTCTCGGCCGGTACAGGCTTGGGGTCTGTTCCAGAATCGCTCGGGCGAGGTGGTCAAGCGCTTCCATGTTCAGATCGACAGCCGCGTCGAGGGCCAGCAGTTGATCCTCGACGAGCGATTTCTCTACAGCGATGGCACGCGTCAGCGGCGCGTCTGGACGCTTGAACCGGCCGGTGCCGGGCGTTGGCGTGGTCGTGCCGACGACGTAGTCGGAGAGGCTACCGGCGAGGTCGCTGGCAACGCGTTGCGCTGGCGCTATCGCCTTGACCTGCCGGTTGACGGCAGGCATTGGGAAGTGGATCTGGACGACTGGATGTACCTGATGGACGAAGACACGATGATCAATCGCTCAAGTATGAGCAAGCTGGGCGTCGAGTTGGGACAAGTGATCCTGTTCTTCCGCCGCCAGCCGGAGTCGCTTCCGTAAATCCTCAATAACCGGCAAAGCAGGCGGTATTCAATCATTTCAAAAGGCTGCTGTTGATCAGCGGGACGCCGCCAGCCGCAGAATGATTGGCATCCATACAGCCCACAACGGGGCAAGCAGCAGAGCCGTGCCGAGGGTGCCCAAGGGCAGGCCTACACCGGCGATCGTTGCGCCAGCGAGGTAAGCCAGAGGTCCACCGAACAGGCCCAGTAGGACCCCGTACCAAAGCGGACGTCGAGCCCAGGCCAGGCTGTGGCGAAGCCCACTGGCCAGCACCAGCCACAGCACGGCCAGCCACAGGGGAAGGGGGCGCTGGGTAAAATCGAAGACACCCAGCGCACCCAGGCCGGCATCCAGTAAACAGCCTGCCATCCCCACACAGGCCAGAGTGATTGCTTCGTCGCCCGGTCGAGGGCAAGCCGCCACATGCACCAACAGGCCTGCCACCACCGGGACTAGCAGCCAGGGATGCCGCTCACTCAGTACGCAAGCCCACCAGGCGGCCTGCATCCACAGCGCGTTGCCGATCAACCAGGCCCGGCTCACATCAGGCGCCTGGCAGCGCTGCGCGGCGTGCGGCCGGAGCTGCCCAGAGCAGTTGCGCGACGCCGATGGCACGCTCCTCGAAACCGCCCTGGCAGTAACACAGGTAGAACTCCCAGAGGCGCTGAAAGGTGTCGTCATAGCCCAGCTCGATCAAGGCGGTGCGCGACTGGCGCAAGTTGTCGCGCCAGTGCTGCAGAGTCCGCGCATAGTCCAGGCCGAAGTCCTCCATGTGCACCAGATTCAACGCGGTATGGCAACTGGCGGTCTGCAGCATGACGCTCAGGGAGGGCAGGGCACCACCGGGAAAGATATAGCGCTGAATGAAATCTACCGACCGCTGGGCCTGTTCATAGCGCTGGTCGCGGATGGTGATGGCCTGCAGCAACATCAAGCCGTCATCCTTGAGCAGTGACGCGCAGCGGCGAAAGTAGACCGGCAGATAGCGGTGCCCGACCGCCTCGATCATCTCGATCGAGACCAGCTTGTCGAAACGACCGCCAAGGTCGCGGTAGTCCTCGCGCAGGACGGTAATGCGTTCTTGCAGGCCAAGATCGCGGACGCGCTGCAGGGTATGGGCGTACTGCGCTTCGGACAACGTGGTGGTGGTCACCCGGCAGCCGTGGCGGGTGGCGGCATGGATCGCCAGGCTTCCCCATCCGGTACCGATCTCGAGCAGATGATCGTCGGGGCGCAGCGCGAGTTTGTCGCAGATACGCTCAAGCTTGTTCAGTTGACCTTGCTCCAGGCTCTGCTCCTGACTGTCGAACATGGCTGCCGAGTACATCATGGTCGGGTCCAGCAGCCGCTCGAACAAGGCATTGCCCAGATCGTAATGGGCGAGAATATTGCGGCGCGCGCCGCGCCGGCTGTTGCGGTTGAGCCAATGCAGCAGGCGCAGGACCGGACGGCCCAGGCGCGCCAACCCGCCTTCAAGGGCGTCGAGCACCTCCAGGTTGGCGACGAAGAGGCGAGTGACCGCGGCCAGGTCCGGACTGCGCCAATAGCCATGGATGTAAGCTTCGCCGGCACCGATAGAACCGTTGGCAGCCACCATCCCCCAAACTGCCTCATCGAAGATCTCGACCTCCGCGTGCAGCTCGCTGTTGACGTCGCCAAACAACCACTCCTGGTCCTGGCAGATCAGGCGCAGACGGCCCTGGCGCAGGTTGCGAAGCTGAGTGAGCACGGCGCTCCTGGCCAGGCCGCCGAACAACGGCACCAAGCCCATGGATTTGCTAACGCTCAGAGTTGGATCGGACATGCTCGGGCTCCTCGTGGACGTGATGGCCAAGGTTTTGGCTGCTCTGATGGGGTGTGTGGCTATAGAGCGGGGTGCGCTTGAGCAACAGGCGCAGGGCTTGCCAATAAATGGCGCCGAGGGTACGCAGGCTCATCCAGGGGAACGCCAGCACGTGCCGTTGTAGTGCGGCGCCATCCAGCGGCTGTTGGCGCAGGGCCAGGTCGGCCTCGAATACTTTTTGTCCTTCGCGGCGGTTTTCCATGTGGATGCGCATGTGCGCGTCATCAATGTAAAAGCGCATGTGGTATTGCATATCCATTGGCAGGAATGGCGAGACATGGAATGCCTTCGTGACCGAGAACTGCCGCGGCTGACCGGGCAGCACAGACAACACGTAGTGAAAGCGCTCACGCCAGGGGGTGTTACGGACCTCCAGGACAATCGCCGCCAGGTGACCGTCACTGTCGTGGCAAAAATAGAAACTGACCGGATTGAATGAAATCCCCCAACTGCGCGGCTGGGTCAGCAAATGAATGGTGCCGCACGGGGCCTGGCCCAAGGCCTTGGCCACCACTTCGCGCACAGCTTCCTTCAAGGGGATACCGCGACGAGTCCAGGCTGGCAGGTAATCGGTTTCTCGCCAGCACAACGGCGCCAGGCGAGAAGCACCGAGTAACGGGGACAGGCCCAGCAGCAGATCCTGTTCGTCCAGATCCACATAAAGCATGCCGGTCCGATAACGGAATCCATGGAATCGCGGCAACAAACGCCGGTGGCTGACCCAGCCGTAGCAAAGGCTGCTGTTCACAGGCGCTCCCCGAATCTTTGGGCGACGTCCAGTGCGCTGACCACGCCATCCTCATGGAAGCCGTTGGCCCAGTAAGCGCCGCAGAAGTAGCTGTGCTGGTTTCCCTGTAGCTCACCTTGGCGCGCCTGAGCCGCCATGGCGGCAAGGCTGTATTGAGGATGTGCATAGTTGAAGCGCGCCAGCACCAGCGACGGGTCCACGCAATCGCCCTGATTGAGGCTTACGCAGAAGGTTGCCGGGGCGTCGAGGCCTTGCAGAATGTTCATGTTGTAGGTCACGGCCGCCGGAGCGTGCTCGGGTCCACCGAGGCGATAGTTCCAGCTGGCCCAGGCCTTGCGCCGCTTGGGTAGCAGGCGGGTGTCGGTGTGAAGCACTACTTCGTTGGCGGCATAGTCGAGGGCCCCCAGCACCTCGTGCTCGGTAGTCGTCGGTTTCTCCAGCAGCGCCAAAGCCTGGTCGCTATGGCAGGCGAACACGACCTTGTCGAAACGCTCATGGCCTGCCGCGCTAGTGATCACCACGCCGTTGTCGTCCCGGCGGACGCTCATCACCGGGCAACTGAGCCGAATGCGCTCGCTGAAGCTCTTGCACAACGGCTCCACATAGCTGCGCGAGCCACCCTCGATCACTCGCCACTGTGGCCGCTGGCTGATCGAGAGCAGGCCATGGTTACGAAAAAAACGGACGAAGAAGTGCAACGGGAAGCGCAGCATATCGGCCCGTGATACCGACCAAATGGCCGAGCCCATGGGGACGATGTAGTGATGGATGAAACGCTGTCCGTAGTTTCGTTCGTGCAGGTAATCGCCAAGACTCATGCCCGGTTCGATGCGGTGGCCGTCAAGGTCGGCCACCGCCTGGCGGTTGAAGCGCATGATGTCGCGCAACATACCCCAGAAGCCCGGCGACAGTAGATTGCTGCGCTGGGCGAAGAGGGTGTCCAGGTTATTGCCGTTGTATTCCAGGCCGCTCTGTGGATCGTTCACGGAAAAGCTCATCTCGGTGGGGCGCGAGACGACTCCAAGGCGATCCATCAAACGGATGAAGTTGGGATAAGTCCAGTCGTTGAAGACGATGAAACCGGTGTCCACGGCATAACGCTGGCCCTGCCATTCGATGTCGACAGTGTGGGTATGACCGCCGATCCAGTCAGCCGCTTCGAACACCGTCACTTCATTGCGACGTGACAGCAGATAGGCACAGGTCAGCCCAGAGATCCCGCTGCCGATGATGGCGATGCGCATATGACGTTATTCCTGTTCGGTGCGCGCCAGTCGGCGGCCCAGGGCCAGACGCCAACGCGCTGGCAGGGCGCCAAGCAAGCGCAGGACGAAAATGAAGAGGCGGGGAAAGTTGATCTCCAGCGGTCGTCGCGTCAGGCGCGCGACGACATGCCGCGCGGCGCGGTGGGCCGTCCAGCGTTGTGGCATGGCAAAGGTGTTGCGCTGAGTCAGGGGGGTGTCGATGAACCCAGGGCTGACCAACGTTACATCAATGCCTTCAGCGCATAGATCCAGGCGCAGGGATTCGACGAGATAACGCAGGGCCGCCTTGGACGCGCCATAGGCTCCCGCCCGCGGCAGCGCCAGCCAGGTCACCGAGCTGCCGATCACGACCAGGTGTGGTCTGTGCCCGCGACGAAGCAGTGGAAGGGCGGCTTGCAGGCAGTAACTGACCGCCAGCAGATTGGTGCGCATCACGCGCTCGACTGTCTCGGCCTCGAACCTGCCCGGCACAAGATATTCGCAGGTGCCGGCGTTCAGGATCACCAGGTCCAGCGCGCCCCATGCCTGCTCGATGTTCTCGCAGATAGCCGAGACCTGTCGTGGGTCAGTCACATCGCCGGTAGCGAGCAGGGCCTCAGGGTAACGCAGCACGAGCGGCATCAGTGCCTCCGCCCGCCGGCCACCCAAAGCCACCGCATGACCTTGCTCCAGAAGCCGTTCTGCCAGGGCAGCACCGAGGCCGCTGCTGGCTCCTGTCAGCCAGCAGCGGCTCATGCGAGCCTCCTCTTGATCAAGCCAATCACCCCGCCAAGTACCGGGACGTGCTCGTAGAGCAGGGCGCCGGCATCGAAATAGTCGTGGTGCAGGTAGACATGTGTTGCCCAGCGCAGGTGGCTGCAGCCTTGCAGACTGATCGGCTGGCCGCGGGACAGGTGCGGATGACGGAAGTGCAGGTTCCAGCGCAGATAACCGTGGCCGGGGGCGGTTTCATCAACGTCCAGGAGGTCGTAGCGGATATCCTGGACGTTGCTGTACAGCTTTTCAAAGTAAGTGCGCAGTGCCGGCAAACCATCCAACTGATGCAGCGGATCACGAAACTGAACGTCGTTGCTGTATAGCTCGCCCAGTCGGTCCAGGCAATCAGCGTTCAGCGTTGCGAACGTGTCAGCGAAATGGTGGAGATACGCAGACATGGCAAGCTCCAGGCAAAATTGTACAAGTCGGAAAACCTGTACATGTTTAGCTGAAGCGTACGGGGAAAATTGTACAAGTCAATATTCTTGTACACTTTTTGTGTCGCTTGTGGCGCTACTCGTCGTTAGCCACCGAGCGTTGCCAGTTGACGGCGAAGCTCGGCCACTTCGGTCTCAAGTGACTGAATCTTTTCCAGAGCGGCAATCTTGTCGCTGACGTCGTGCTGTATGCCAATGTAGTAAGTCAATTGATCGGCATCATTGTGCACGGGAGTGATAGACAACTCGTTCCAGAACGGGCTGCCATCCTTGCGATAGTTGCGCAGCACCTGGCGGCAAGGCTGACCGAGGCGGATGGCGCTGCGGATTGCCTCAAGGCTGGGCTGATCATGATCGTCTGCCTGCAGGAACCGGCAATCCTGGTAGAGAATTTCGTCGGCACTGTAGCCGGTCAGGCGCTCGAAGGCGGGGTTGGCATAGATGAGAATGCTGTCATCGCCTTCCTGCTCGGCCACGACGATGCCGTCATTGGAGGCTTCGACCATAAGTTGCAGGAGTTTGGCGTCAATCATGGCTGGGCTCGTTGTGATTCGTGGGGTTGCCCCACAGCGTAGTCGTCAGCGACAGCCATGCCTAGAGGGCAGGGCGCAGAGCAGCGGGACATCGATTGCTGCTGGTTAAAAAGTGCGATGCCTGGTTTAGAATGCCGACACACTCAGGATGCAACGACTTTCAATGACCGAGCCCATCGAATCCACCTCCGACGACGCCTTGCTGCCCATGCGGGAAGTCGCCAGCCTGACTGGCGTCAACCCGATCACCTTGCGGGCATGGGAGCGCCGTCACGGGCTAATCCGACCCGTTCGCACGGTGGGAGGGCATCGCCTGTATTCGCAACAGGACATCGAACATATTCGTAGCATCATGCTCTGGACCAGCCGAGGCCTGCCGATCAGCAAGATAGGCGCGTTGCTCGTCCGGCAGCAGGACACGCCCGGTATCACTGCGTCGGGCTCGGCCGAAGCTCCCCTGGTCCAGTGGCAAGAGGCGGTGCACCGTGCCGCGCAGGCTTTTGATGGCGCTGAGCTGGAACGACTGCACGGGCAACTATTCACCATCTATCCGAAAGCTACTGTACTGGAGGCTATTTTGCTGCCGGTCTGGCGCAGCCTGGCATCCGGGAATAATTTCGGTCGACGCAGTCAGTGGTTGTTCCTTGACGCCTTCTTGCGTGCGCGGATGTTATTGCGCCTGCAGATGAACCAGAGCAACGGTGCTTGCGTGCTACTGGCAGACGGCTCGGGCCATGCGCGCGAATTGGAGCTGCTGTGTGCCGGTTTGTTGATGAGCAGTGACCAGCTGCGCATTGAAGTGCTGGGCGCGGGCCAGCTTCTGGATGAACTGCCGTTACTGTGTGAAGCGATTCAGCCCGCCGCGCTGGTGCTATTGGTCCAGGCGCCACTGCAGGCAGATGCACACAAACGACTGCGAGCCCTTGAAATGGGCGTTGCGTGCCCAGTGGCCTTGGCTGGCGACGGTGCTGCCGCGTCATCGGAAGAGTTGCGTGGATCTTCGATTGCCATTTTGGGCAAGGACGAAGCGAGTATTTTGCCCAGGTTGGAAGCCTTGGTTAGGGGCACACTGCAAATTTGAGCAATCCAATGCATCCCTCCATCGCTGGATTGTAGGGTGTTCGTAAAATTGAAACGCCTTTTGGGGCGATGACTCAACGCCGATAGAGCAACGCATCCACCACAACACCAAACGCTGACGAGTGTTCACGGCGATTGGGGTAGTAAAGATGATAGCCCGCAAAGGGTTGGCACCAGTCCTCGAGGACTGGCACCAGACTGCCGTCAGCCAGCTCTTTTGCGGCCCGACGTTGGCGTTGGGAGAACAGTAAGCGAGCTATCGAGTGGGCACTAGACGGGTAAATCGGCAAGGGTTCATGAGGTTTGCTCATCAGTCCCGAAAGAGGGGGGTGCCAGCGGGAGCGCGGAGTATCCAGCGCGAATGACCGCTTCAGGTTGTGGATGCAACCGGCCGCCGCAACAGATTGGCTAATTCGTTCAGCGGTTGTTTCATCGTTTGGTGTTTTCCAGGTGCGGAGATTTATGCCACGGATAGCCTTTCGCGCTGAGTTGAAAGGCGTAATCGAATAAACGCTTCATGTACTCGCCATCGAATTTGCGATCGTGGGCAAAATCAAAATCGGAGCCAATGTAGGCGAGATTGAAATCTGCGCCATCCTGTTGCGCCATGCGGTAAATGCGCTCCAGATCGCTGATCCCCTGAGTTTGAATCAAGGCACTGATGGCTCGACCGCCGATACTCAATGTGCGGCGCTTGGTCCCGGACCACTGCGGCTCCAGCGTTCCGTTACGAATCACATAGAAATGCCGGTCCAGTCGCAATGGTGCTCCGGTGGCTTTGCTCAGCGCCATCACGGTACTGGGTGGGTAAAGAAACACTTGTGTAATGACCCCACCGTCCACGTGCATTTCCTGAAACAGTTTGCCATCAACGTCCACATCAATCATGACGGGCGAGACTGCACCGGGAATACTCATTGAGGCGAGCATGATATTGCGGAAAAGGTCGAGCGCTCCCGGTGCCTGGCTGGAAGCAATTGCGCCCATGTTCCAAGTGACCGGCCGACCCGAATCAAGGTCAGTGGTGCCGATCAGCAGAATTCGTCCTTTGGCGTACTCCGTCGCGATCGCCGCGAGAATTTCTGTTGTGACGTATTTTGCGATGAGCCGCGAAAGAGGTTTGCTATCAGCGATACCGTCGCTGGCAAAGCGGGTTAACACGTTTCGCGAATGAAAAATGTCTTTGGGGCCGATGGCGTTGGAGACATACCGAATGACGCCGTCGTACTCGGACCCCAGGTATGCGAACGGGGCGACCAGGGCTCCCGCGCTAATGCCCGTGACGAACTTGAACACGGGGCGAGTCCCGTGCGTCGTCCATCCGGCAATTAGTCCCGCTGCGAATGCCCCCGCATCGCCGCCACCGGAAACCGCCAGCATGTTCGCCAGGGGAAGGATATTGTTCGGCTTCCCGGCCTCGGCGAGCACCTCGCTCTCACGTTTGTTGGACTGCACCGCATCCACAATGAAAGGCGTCAGGTCGTGATCCAGCCTGTAGCGAGCATCGGGAATGCCCGGGATGACAGCTTTTTCCGTCAAGGTCGGCGGAACCGCGTCACGACGTGGCAGACATGCCTGAAGAAACAGGTCCAGAGAGGCGCCAGGTTTGAGCGGGAATGGTTTCACATCGTCTCTCCAGTCCTTGCCGTCGACAGCATCAATTGCGACGCGTGCCCCGACCAGAACGACTGACCGCCCCAGGTGGTGTCCGTCACGATGTACGTTAGCCGTTGCGGCTGGCCTTGAGGGTCAACGCTAGCGATGCTTGCGATAGCGTTCGGTCAAGGACTGCACGAGGGTGACGTAGGATTGCGTCTCGGCGTAGGGAGGCACGCCGTTGTACTCGACCACGGACGCTTCGCCGGCGTTGTAACCTGCCAGCGCCAGCACTTGGTTGCCGTTGAAGCGCTTGAGCAGCCAGGCCAGGTAGCGCACGCCACCGCGAATGTTCTGTCGCGCGTCGAACGGATCGTCCACGTCGAAGCGTTCGGCGGTGGCGGGCATCAACTGCATCAGTCCCTGGGCGCCGGCTTCGGAAATAGCGTTGGGGCGAAATGCCGATTCGGCATGAATCACTGCGCGGACCAGCGCGCTGTCGACACCATAATGACCCGAAGCGGCTTCGATCTCCCGCTGATAGGAACGGGTGTCCAGGCGCAGCGAGGTGACTTTGAAATCCTTCGGCGCCATGCACAGATAGCAGCCCTTGATGTAGTAGAGCTCAAGGACATCGACCCGTGCGGAAATCCCGACGGGGCGCCGGCTCACATATTGACGAACACCCTTGTGGATGAACGTGAACACGCGAATCCGTACCGCGCCTGAATCGTCGTCCCGCACAAGCCGTGGCACGGTCATAGCCTTGGCGCCGCCATCGGCGCCCGCCATGTTTTTCAGGCGAGTGCAGCGGGCGCTGGCAGTGGCTTGGTTGGTGTAGCTGATGGCTCCGTCGCTGGCTTGGCACTTGAACATGGCGCTGGCGCACAGTGGAGCGACCAGCAAGGCCAGCTCGATGCTGCCAATCAGGCTCTTGCGAGCCCCTCGCCATGCTCTGGAACTCATCACATCGCTCCGCACCGAAGGCGCTGATCAGGCCACGACGCGTGGCCCGGCCGCCTGTTGTTCTGATAGTTATACCCCTTGTTACCGGCCTTGGAACTTGTATTGACGTAAGGGCAGACGCACAGACCTCGGGCCCCCTGTAAGCGGACCGCAGGATCCAGAACCTGAGCAACCAACCCTCCATTCAAGCGTTGCTATAAAAACAAAAGTCATTTGCGATTTGACCGGATTGTTGCACCACAATCATCAGTGCGATTGGCGTTCCTCCCTATTGGGATGATCTCAGCGGGTCCAGCCAGTCAGAATGAAGCTGCGGAAATCGCTCTTGCAGCCATTCAATAAAAACCTGTACTTGCGGCGCCAGGTGCATCCGGCTTGGGTACAACAGCGACACAGGACGAGGGGCTGGCCGATAGGGTCTAAGAATCTCCACCAAAGCGCCGCTGTCCAGATACTCGGCCACAGTAATGCCTGGCGCCTGGACTATTCCGAAGCCCGACACGCCACACTGAACGTACGCATTCGATTCGGTGACGGTGATACCGGCATTACTGACAAACGCTCGATCCTGACCCTTAACCGAGAAGTGCCAAGGCAATGTTCTGTTGCTCTGACCGGACAAGAAGTTGACGCCTCGATGGGCGGCGAGATCGTCGAGTGTCTCGGGTTCGCCGTGCTCGTGCAGATACTCGGGCGCCGCGCACGTCACCATGGTTGCCATTGCGATAGGGCGGGCGATCAATGTCGAGTCCGGTAAATCGCCTATGCGCAATGCACAGTCGATGCCTTCGCCGATCAGGTCAACGGCTCGATCGGTCACGCCCAGCACCATGTCGATGCCGGGGAAGGCGGTGGTGAACGCTTTAAGGCTTCTGATGAATTCCATTTGTGCAAAAGCGGTCGGGATATCGACGCGAAGTCGTCCCACGAGCGTTGCTCCGGTGCGGTCAAACATCGAGGTCGCGGCAGAAATGCCCGCGAGAATTTCCTGCACCCGCTCATAGAACTGCTCCCCCTCGGCGGTGAGCGCCACCTTTCTCGTGGTGCGTTGGAACAAGCGCACGCCCAATGACGTCTCCAGCTCCTGGATATAACGGGTGACCTGAGGCCGCCCGATGTCCAGCGACTCGGCGGCTTTAGTGAAGCTGCCGAGTTCGGCGAGTCTGGCGAACAGTCGCATCGATTGCAGCAATTCCATGACGTTTCCATGTGGGCCCCGACTGATTTACGGAGCAAAAGATGATTGTTGCCTGAGGATAGAACAATCATGTCTATTTCCGCGCATTTATTGCGCCTCTCCAAAAGCGAAAGATGTGCCCAAGGCAAAGCCATTTCCGGTTTGCGGCCCATTGACGAGTATTTGGAGATTTATAATGAAGGCTTGGCTATTGAAAGATTTCGGACTCGACAACCTGCAATTGGGAGAGGTAGCGACCCCGCAACCCAAGGCTGGCGAGTTGTTGGTCAAGGTCGGCGCTGTCTCGCTCAACTTTCGCGACAAGGCGATCGTGGACGGTATCTACGAACCGCATAAAGTGCCCAAACCCCTGATCCCGGTCAGTGATGCAGCCGGCACAGTGGTCGCAGTCGGTGATGGCGTCACGCGCTACAAAGTCGGTGATCGGGTCAACTCGCATCTGTACTCCCGTTGGCTGGATGGCGAGCCTGGGCCGAATGAACCGGATTACTGCTTCGGCTCGCCGTTGCCCGGCGGTCTGGCCGAATACATGATCATCCACGAAGACAGCGCCGTGGGTGCGCCAGACAACATGAGCGACGAAGAGGCGGCAACACTGCCGATTGCCGCGCTCACGGCGTGGTATTCGCTGGTGGACTTCGGACAGATTCAGCCGGGTCAAACCGTGTTGGTTCAAGGTACCGGCGGGGTGTCCATTTTTGCCGTGCAAATCGCTACGGCGCTTGGCGCCAAGGTGATCGCAACGTCGAGTAGTGACCAGAATCTGCAAGCCGTGAAAGAGCTAGGGGCTGTAGCGGGCATCAACTACCGAACGACTCCGAACTGGGCGGACGAAGTACTGACGCTGACCGAAGGGAAGGGCGTGGATCTGCTGCTCGATGTGGCTGGCGGCAGCGGCATCAATCAATCGGTCGCAGCGACCAAGGCATCCGGGCGTATTGCGCAGATCGGCTTTTTGACCGGGCAGACCGTTGAACTCAACCTGATGCCACTGATTTTCCGCCAGACAACCATTCGCGGTATCGCCGTGGCGCCGCGCTCATCGTTTGACCGGATGAATGCGTTCCTCAACGAACACAAGATTCGTCCCGTGATCGATCAGGTGTACCCGTTCGAGAAAGCACGAGAAGCTTACGAGCATCTTGCGAAGGGTGCATTTGGAAAGGTTGTCATCAAAATCGGTTGATATCGGTAAGGCTGTATTCTGTGAGCGCTACTGCATCTGCGCATGCCTGTAAGGCAGGATCAGCTTGTAGCGCTTCTGATACTCCTCACCGGAGAGGCCCTGCTGTTCGAGTTGTTGCAACCAGCAAAGATTCTCCCGCTACGCTACTGCCTGAGGCTTTGGCAATACGCCGAAAATCGGCAGCAACGTTCCGTGGGTCGGTTTCCGGTGGCGTTTGCAGTCTCGGGAACCCTGCTTACAGCCTTCGGGTACTTCGCGATGGTCCTCGCGGATTGACGTGGTCCGCAGAGCCGAGGGTTCATAGTCCATAACGACCGGCTGCTTCGTGTCAGCTGCTGCCCTTCGTAACTGGTCGTTAGCGACCGAACGCAAGGCGGCAGGAACCTTCAAGGCCCACCCTCCCACAACTGAGCAGCCACCTGCGAACATTGCTACGTCCAGTAATCGACCTGACGATGCCAACCGCTCGACAGAAGTCGTCATTCACTCCCGAGCAATCTTGTCATTTGCCAAGGCTTAGGGCAGGGTCGATACCACTGACATCTCTGCCATAGGAGTCACCCATGTCAAAGCTATATCCCAGTATCGATCCTGAGGGGCTGGTCGAGTACTCAGTGGTCTACACCGACCGCTCGCTCAACCACATGTCGCAGTCGTTTCAAGGCGTGATGAAGAACATTTCCAGCACCCTGAAACAGGTTTACAACGCCCAGGGTGTTGCGGTGGTTCCGGGCAGCGGCACCTTCGGCATGGAAGCGGTGGCGCGACAGTTTGCCACCGACCAGCAATGCCTGGTGATACGTAACGGCTGGTTCAGTTATCGCTGGAGCCAGATCCTTGAGATGGGCAACATCCCGGCGGCCACCACGGTGCTGAAAGCCCGGCCGGTCGACACGGGTCGCCAGGCTGCCTACGCTCCACCCCCACTGGACGAAGTGCTGGCAGCCATTGCCGCTTCGAGGCCGCAGATTGTCTTCGCCCCCCACGTTGAAACCTCATCAGGGATTATCCTGCCCGACGACTACCTGCGGGCCGTCGGCGACGCCGTGCATGCGGTGGGTGGCTTGTTCGTGCTGGACTGCATCGCCTCTGGCACGCTGTGGGTTGATATGCAGAAATGCGCAGTCGACCTGCTGATCAGCGCACCGCAGAAAGGCTGGAGCGCTTCCCCTTGCTGCGCTCTGGTAATGCTCAGTGCTTTGGCCCTCGAGCGCATCGAGCAGACGCAGAGCAGCAGCTTCGCTTGCGACCTGAAAAAGTGGCTGCAGATCATGCAGGCCTACGAACAGGGCGGACATGCCTACCATGCGACCATGCCCAGCGATTCCCTCGCGCGGTTTAACGAAGTGATGAAAGAGACGCAAGCCTACGGTTTCGACAAGGTCCGCGGCGAACAACAGGTTCTGGGCGATCGGGTACGCGCAATGTTGACCGGCAAAGGCTTTAAAAGCGTGGCCGCAGCCGGCTTTCAGGCCCCTGGCGTAGTGGTGAGCTACACCGATGATGCCGACATCAAGAACGGTAAGAAATTTGCCAACCACGGTCTACAGATCGCCGCCGGAGTGCCGTTGCAATGCGACGAGCCGGCCGACTTCCAGACCTTCCGCATCGGTCTGTTCGGACTCGAAAAGCTGCAGAATATCGAGCGCACGGTCAACACCCTTGAGCAGGCACTGGACGAGGTGATGGTTAACTAAGCCATCTTCCAGCCCGCAGCACGTCATCGTCAGGGTGGAAAACGTTTGGTGCAGGAGCAGCCGAAGCTAGGGCGTAAAGCCCTAGCGGATAGCAGGTGTCACTTTTTCTTTTTCGCCGGCTTTTCTGCCTTGTCTGATTTCTTGGCCTTTTCTGGCTTGCTGTCAGCTTTTTTTGCAGATTTCTTTGGTTCGGCATCTTTCTTCTTGTCTTTCTTTTCGGAAGATTTCGAAAGAGCCGAGGCTGCAGCTGATTTCTTCGCCGATGATGACTTCTTGTCTTTCAAATCCTTGCTGGCGTTCGAAGCTGCACCTTTGCTTTTCTTCTCGTCTTTAGCCACGTTGACCACCTCTCGGAGTATGCCGGTATTGGCACATCGCCTGTGCGAATGTCCACAAGCTGATCATTAGGCGAGCGCGTACAACAGCGGTTCAAATTCTTTTTGATGTGTTGAGATCGGCGCACCGATATGTACTGAGGTCTGAAAGCAGGTATGTCTGAGCGTCGACAACGGCACGGTTTGAACTAGCCTTGAGTTAAATAACGGGGAGAAAAAATCCCATGCCCGTCGCTCTCGGAGATATGTTGGCCGTTGCCTTGGCTGTTTTTTGCATAGCAGCGTCCGGCCAAACGGTTGCTGCAGAAACCCATGAGCCACCGGCAATACTCCCGTTGGAGTCCGAGTCGGTGCCTACGCTCGTGGCGTATCCTCCACTGGCCGAACCGCTTGCCCGCGGCGTCGTCATTATTCAATATCGAACAGAGCGCGCCAGGATCATGCCGGTTTTTGGTAAAGCCGCTGCCGACGTGTCACCACGACTCGGTCATCTTCACGTTACCGTTGACGACTGGAAGGGTACATGGGCACACACCAGTGAAGACCCGATTATCCTGGTCGGACTGACGCCCGGCACTCACAGGGTTCTTCTTGAAGTGGCCGACCCGACTCACAAAATCCTCACCAGTACGGTCGTGAGTTTTACAGTCCCGGAGAAGAAACCAGCGGGCGCCACACCGTGACGATAACTGCGAGGAGCGAGAGCGGAGATGGGCGAAGCGCGACCGATCAAAAAGTAGTAAACCGGCGGTGATAGGATCTGAACGACTCTATCTCGCCAAGAGATTGCCCATGGATCGCTTGTCTATCTTGTTGTCGCAGTTCGGCGTGCGCGCAAACCTGTTTTATAACGGCCGACTTTGCGGCCTGGCGTCTTACGATGACACTGACCGGCGTGGTTATATCCATCTGTTGCAGGCAGGGAGCGTCACGTTGCAGGGGCCCGATCGCAAGGACGTGCTGCTGACCCGGCCCAGCCTGATTTTTATGCCACGCCCCAGCCGGCATCAACTGTTTGCCGGTGAGTCAGAGGGCGCTCAACTGTTGTGTGCGTCAATGGAGTTTGAAGGCGGGGTTGATAACCCGTTATCGGCTTCCTTGCCCGACTGCCTGGTGCTGTCCCTGGATGAGCTGCCAATGCTGGCCGATACGCTGAAGTGGATGTTCGGCGAGGCGGCAGGCGGACATTGTGGCAGAGAGGCCGCGTTGGACCGGTTGTTCGAATTGTTGATCATTTTGTTGTTCCGGCACCTGCTGGACCATCATCAGTTGCGAACGGGAATGATGGCAGGGCTGGCCGATTCGCGGCTGGCGCGCTCCTTGGTACAGATTCACAACGCGCCGCAGCGAGCCTGGTCAATTGCGGAGCTGGCGAGCGAGTCGAACATGTCTCGCGCGGCCTACGCCGTGCATTTTCGGGCCGTTATCGGGCAGACGCCAGCCGATTATCTGTTGAGTTGGCGTATCAGCCTGGCGCAGAAGCGTCTGCGGGAAGGGCGGTCGATTACGCTGATCGCCGCCGAGGTAGGCTATGAAAGTCCTTCGGCACTTGCTCGTGCGTTTCGGCGCAAGACAGGCTACAGCCCTCGGGACTGGATGAAAGATCTGGCAGGAGAAGATGATGGGGCAATGGCCTGAAAGCATCGAACTGCTTCAAGCCATCCCGGTTGGTCGATCATCGGTTAACGGCGTTCCAACTCAGTCAGCGAATGGCCGGCCACAAATATCGACGCAGCAAGCAACCCGATGTCTTTAAGTAGAAACTGCCCCGGCGCAACCGTAATGGCGGGAAAACCGAGGCCGGGTTCAATTACGCCGGGGGTCGAGAACATGAAGCTCAAGGTCGTGAAGAACAATCCTGCAGACAGCGCACCCCCAATCAATGAAAGCTTGGGAGACAGCAAGCGACCTGCAATGAGTACGCCGATCGAGACCTCCAGGATGCCGAGCAGACTGGAGAAGGTGTCGACACTGAAAATTTCATAAACCCAACCCAGGAAAGGGCTGTTGCTCACCAGCGGAACCAGCCCGACGGCTTCGTAGTGTGTGAACTTCATCCCGCCGAACCAGAAGTAAATGACCGCGAGCGCAAAGTAGGCACCGTAGGTGCCCAGCGCCATGGTTTTGATTCCGAGCGAAGAAGGGTTTTGTGCGTTGTTGGTTCTGTGTTTCTCGATGCTTAAGGTTTTCATGATCAAGGCTTCCAGGAGTGTGGTGAGGAACGCTAATCAGCAACCCGGCGCGGTGTGCGTTGGGAGTGGAGACAGTGTTGCCTTTGATTCCACGCTCGTGCCGTCCGAACGTATTGCGTTCAGTGCAGATCGTCTTGACTCATGGCAGGATTGAAAGAACAGGCAGATTCACGCAGCTGTACCGGACTCACCCCAAGGCGATGCCTGAAAGTCGTCGCCATATGCGCCTGAGAGTTGAATCCGCAGGCGAGGGCGATCTGCGCAAGGCTGGCGGTCGAATCGCGCATCAGTGCGCGGGCCTTGGCGAGGCGTCGGTCGATCAGGTAACTGTGGGGGCTTTTGCCTGTGGCGTTCTTGAATGCCCGGATGAAATACCCGTCGGACAATCCCAGCAACCCGGCCATCGCCGGTATGCTCAGCGGGCCATCGAGGCCAGCCTCGATAAACTCATCGAGCAGGCGCATCCGGCTACCGGTTATCGAACCCTGGACGGGCACCGACAACGCTGGGTTGTCCGTTGTCCGCTCAGCCAGGGCGAGTGCCCAGGCCTCCCAATCGTCTTCCACCGAAGCCTGTAACAGCGCGGCGCGCATGCGCAGCGCAAGGGTAATGGCTTGCGGATCAATACGATTGTTGAACGCATGGTCCCCAGCCAGCGCAACACCGTCGATGCGAATCACCCGCAGGTACTCACCGCCCTTGGGTGACTCGGACAACACGTCGCAGCCAACAGGGACGAACGCCAGTCCGTTGGGCAGGGCGTCGAAGGGGTGGACGCGATCGCTGCCAATGGCGTGCAGTCCTCGTTGGCTGTCGAAGGCAAAGCCAATCGCCGACTGGGTCGCCACATAGCGGGTCGCATAAGCAGCGCCGGGTAGCAGCTCGATCGCCCAAGGCCCGGCCTCGATCCGACGGACCGGTTCAGGCTGGAGCGGGGGCAGGAGGCGGTTTCGATGGCTCATGAGCAGCATAGTAATGAAGAGGGGGTGAAAAAGTCAGGTCAGTTTTCTGAACGCAAGGATGGTGTGGGTTTTTCTGTGCAGAGCCGTTGGGCTGTCTTGTCACTTGTGCTTGTGCCTGACCCCAAAGGTTGTTTGGCAGTTTGACGTCGTACAGCTAATCTAGCGCACGCTAGGGTGGAAATGTCGCCTTGGGTCGTCAGTGTCTGGCAAGGGAGCCGCCCGCGATGAATACCGAACAGAGTCATTACAGTCCGCCCACCCTGCTGGTGGTGGATGACACACCCGATAACCTGCTGCTGATGAATGATCTGCTCAAGGATCACTACCGGGTCAAGGTCGCCAATAGCGGTGAGAAGGCTTTGCGATTACTACAGGGCGGCACGTTACCGGACCTGATTTTGCTTGATGTCATGATGCCCGGACTGTCCGGCCATGAAGTGGCGATTCAACTCAAGCGCGACCCGCGTACGCGCGACATTCCAATCATCTTTCTGACGGCCATGGCCGGTACTGAAGACGAGATCCATGGCCTGGAACTGGGTGCTGTCGACTACATCACCAAACCTATCAGGCCGGCTCTGGTTCTGGCGCGGGTGGATACCCAGCTCAAGCTCAAGGCGGCGGCGGACTTCCTGCGCGATCACAACGACTATCTCGAGCAGGAAGTGGCGCGTCGCACTCGCGAGGTGACGGCGATCCAGGACGTGGCGATCCAGGCCATGGCTTCACTGGCGGAGACCCGCGATAACGAAACGGGCAACCATATCCGGCGAACCCAGCATTACATCAAGGTGCTGGCCGAGCATCTGCGTGACCATCCCCGATTCAGTCACTTTCTCAGCGAAGAGACCATCCAGTTGCTGTTCAAGTCGGCACCGCTGCACGACATCGGCAAAATCGGCATTCCCGACCATATCCTCCTAAAGCCTGGGCGATTCACCGAGGAGGAGTTCGAGATCATGAAGACGCATACCACGCTGGGCCGCGATGCCATCCAGCATGCCGAGGATGCGCTTGGCATTCGCGCCGATTTCCTCAGCCTGGCCAAGGAGATTGCCTACAGCCACCAGGAAAAATGGGACGGCAGCGGGTATCCGCAGGGGCTGGCGGCTGACGACATCCCCATCAGTGCCCGGTTGATGGCGGTGGCTGACGTCTATGACGCACTGATCAGCCGGCGGGTCTACAAAGCGGGGATGCCCCACGAACAGGCTGTCGAGATTATTCGTCAGGGGCGCGGTACGCACTTCGACCCGGACATCTGTGATGCCTTCCTGGTCTGCGTTGATCAGTTCCAGGCCATTGCCGAGCGTTTTGCCGATACCGATCAGGACATGGCCGGCAAGCTGGCGGCCCTGGAACGTGTTGGACAAGCTACCTGAGCCAGGGCTGCGAGCCCGTTTTAACCGTGTATTCATCAGGTTCACAAGGATAGGTCATGGCCCGATTACGCACCCTGCTTGAGCGTCTCTCGCTGCTGCACAAACTGATCCTGGGATTCGCCGCGCTGCTGCTGTTGGTACTGGTACTCGGCGTGCAAAGCCTGCGCACTCAGCAATCGCTGAAGCAGGACATGCAGAACCTCTATCTCCAGGAACTGGTCGGCATGGAGCACCTGTATGAGGCGCGGGTGCAACTGCCTCATATGGTGCAAGCCCTGCAACGGGCGGTGGGAACCAACAGCGCGCAATTCCGTGTCGAGTCCCTGCAGCGCCTGCGTGAGACCCAGGATCGCTTACAGCGGGCTCTGGCTCAAGCCAAAGTGACCCTCAGGCGCCCGGAGAATCTGGCGCGTCTCGCCGAGTTGGATGTGCTGCTGCAAAAGTTGCAGGGTGATAGCGATCAGGCTTTTCAACTGATTGATCAAGGCCGACAGGGGCAGGCGATGTTGCTGCTCAATAGCAGCGAGTTTCAGCAACTCGATCAGCAGGCCGATGCGCTCTTGAGCACGATCGCCCAGATCAAGAGCGCCTCGATTCGCGACACGGCCAAGGATATTGCCGACTTCGCCGAACACAGCACCTTGCTGACTTACGTGCTGTTGTTCGGCGGTTTGACGCTGGCGTTGCTGCTGTCCTGGCTGGCCAGCCAGTCGATCCGCAATCCGCTCAACCGGGTGCGGGTGGCGGTGGATCATTTGGCCGCCGGGCAGCTCGATCAGCCGATTCCTCACACCGACCTGAACAACGAAACGGGTGATCTGGCACGCGCCATCGCCAAGTTGCAGACCGAGTCCCAGCAACTGGAGCGCCAGCGCTGGATCAAGGCGCATACCGCGCAATTGCAGGTCGATTTGCAGCAGGCCGATACACCAGACGAACTGGCCCACGTGTTCCTGCAGCACATGGCAAGCCTGCACGGAATCTGCCAAGGGGTGCTTTACAGCGCACACGAGGAGTCCGCCAAACTGCTGCTGATGGGCCGCTATGCCACCGATGCCGAGCGACCACCTGAGGCACAAGTCATGTTCGGCGATGGCCTGCTGGGGCAGTGCGCGGTGGATCGCCAACCAAGGCAATTTCACGCGCTACCGGAGAATTTCTGGCGTTTGCATTCGCCGCTGGGCGAGATTCCGGCCAATTGCCTGCTGCTGCAACCCATCGTGCATGGTGAACGGTTGCTTGGGGTACTCGAGCTGGCCGGACTGGAGCCACTGAACGAGCGTGAATTGCTGCTGTTGCATGAAGCCACCCCGCGTCTGGCGGCCGCGATGGCGATCATGGAGCGTAATGAAGCGGTCAAGACGCTCTTGGCAGAGACCCGTCGCCAGGCCAATGAAGTGGCGGAACAGGCGCTGCAATTGGAGGAACAAGCCCAGGCACTCGAAACCCAGCAGTCGGCGTTGCGCGCGACCGAGGCCTGGTATCGCGGGATTATCGAAGCGGCGCCGGACGGCATGTTGGTGGTGGATGCCGAGGGGCACATCCTGCGGACCAATCGCCAACTGGATCAGCTGTTTGGTTATGCCGCCGGAGAACTGCTCGGCGAACCGATCGAACGCCTGGTGCCGTCGGCGAGTCGGGGTCGCCACGTGGCGCTGCGCAATGGATTCCTTGCCCACGGCGACACGCGACAGATGGGCGCCAATCTGGACGACCTGCAAGGCGTGCGCAAGGACGGCAGCCTGTTCTCGGCGGAGATCAGCCTGTCACGCTTGCCGAGTCTGGAAGGCGGCGAAATATGCGTGTGCGCGTCGGTGCGTGATGTGAGTGAGCGCCGACAGTTGCAGGCGGCGTTGAAGGCCAATGAAGCGCAATTGCGTGCAGTCCTCGACAGCAGTCCGGTGGCCATGGTGATCCGGGATGGCGATGGCCGTCCGACCTACTGCAACCCGCAGTTCGACAGTTTGTTCGGGACCCGCCTCGCTGACCTCGAACGTACCGACCCGGCACAGTTCTGGGTCGACCCGCAGGCTCATCAACGCTTCCTCGCAGCGGAGTCGCAAGGTGAGGTGCTGAACTTCGAGGCTTGCATGCAGCGTGCTGACGGCGATCGTTTCGACGTCCTGGTGTCGGCCATCACGATGACGCTGGGCGAGCGGGGCATGGCTGCCAATTGGTACTTCGATATCACTGATCGCAAGCTCGCCGAAGCCGAGGTGCAGCGCGCACGGGAGGCTGCAGAAGAGGCGACCCGGGCCAAGAGCGACTTCCTGGCCACCATGAGCCACGAGATCCGCACGCCGATGAACGCCATCATTGGCATGAGCCATTTGGCATTGCGAACCGAGCTCAACCATCGCCAGCGCAACTACATCGAAAAGGTCCATCGCTCGGCTGAAAACCTGCTGGGGATCATCAACGATATCCTCGACTTCTCGAGGATCGAGGCCGGCAAGATGAACCTCGAGCACATTCCTTTTCGCCTTGAGGACGTGCTCGACGGTTTTTCCAGCATGATCGGCCTGAAAGCCGAGGACAAAGGCCTGGAACTGCTGTTCAGCACGGCTGCCGAATTGCCGACCGCATTGATCGGCGACCCGTTGCGTCTGGGTCAGGTGCTGATCAACCTGGGAAACAATGCGACGAAGTTCACCGAGCAGGGCGAGATTGTGCTGGGTGTAGAGATGCGCGGTACCGCAGGAGAGAACGCCCAACTGCATTTCTGGGTGCGTGACAGCGGAATCGGCATGAGCGCCGAGCAATGTTCGCGGTTGTTTCAGCCGTTCAGTCAGGCGGATAGCTCCACTACCCGCAAATACGGCGGCACCGGCTTGGGCCTGGCCATCTCCCGGCATCTGGTGGAATTGATGGGCGGGGACATTTGGGTGGAGAGCGAGCCGGGCTACGGGTCGACTTTCCATTTTGAAGTGAGCCTGGGCGTGCAGCATGACGTTCATTTACGGCGCATGGTGACGGCCGACGAACTGGCGGGCTGCCGTGTCCTGGTGGTCGACGACAACGCCAGTGCGCGGGAGATTCTGTCCTGCATGGCGCGCAGTTTTGGCGTGGAAGTCGACGTCGCGCAAAGTGGTCGAGGCGCATTGGCCATGCTGGTGGAGGCCGAATCCAGGGCGCTGCCTTATGACCTGGTGCTGATGGATTGGCGCATGCCGGGTATGGACGGGGTGGAGACGGTGCGACAGATGCACGCCGCCAAACTGGCGCAAACACCGTCGGTGATCATGGTCACCGCGTTCGGTCGCGAGGAGGCGCACGAAGAGGCCAGTCGACATGGCATTCAATTGCCGTTGGTGCTGACCAAGCCGGTAACGCCGTCTACCTTGCTTGAAGCGCTTGGCGCCGTACTCGGCAAGTCCCCTCAAACGGATGCCCGGGCCAGCGAGCGATTGGGCCAGAGTGCCAGTGCCATGGCCAGCCTGCGTGGCGCACGACTGTTGCTGGTGGAAGATAACGAACTGAACCGGGAGTTGGCGTGTGAACTGCTGGAGAGCGCCGGGATTGAGTTGTGCCTGGCCGTCCATGGTGCAGAGGCGCTTGAGCAACTGGCGCGTGACGCGGACATCGATGGTGTGTTGATGGACTGTCAGATGCCGGTGATGGACGGTTATACCGCTACCCGCAGAATTCGCGAGCAGTCACGTTGGGCTAATTTGCCGGTGATCGCCATGACGGCCGACGCCATGGCGGGGGACCGCGAACGGGCGCTTGGCTGCGGCATGAACGATCACATTTCCAAGCCTTTGAACGTCGAAGACATGTTCGCCACGTTGGCCAAATGGATACACCCGCGACCTGGTCGTGGCGCGCCTTCGGCGGAAGTTTCGCCAATCATCCCCGTGACTGCGCCGGGCCTGCCGGCCAGCCTTCCCGGTATAGATTTGAACGCAGGCCTGGGCACCTGCATGGGCAAGGTCGAACTCTACCTGCGCCTGCTGCGCAAGTTTCAATCCAGCCAGCAGGCCTTTTGTACCGAGTTCCTGGCGGCACGCGGTCAAGGCGATTCTTCGGCGGCAGTCAGAGCGGCTCATACCTTGCGCGGTACGGCGGGCAACATCGGCGCCCTGGGTGTCGCGAATGCAGCCAGCGCCTTGGAACAGGGGTGTCTGAGCGAAGTCTCGGAGCAGGACCTGGCCGATCGATTGGCAGAAGTTGAGCGCTGCCTGACAACGGTGCTTGAAGGATTGGCGGTACTGACCGAACCGACATTGACCGTCGATTCATCAGATGCACCGCCTCTGAACAGCGAATGGCATGCTCAACTGGATCACGTCCGTTATCTGTTGGCCGAGAGTGACGGCCAGGCATTGACAGCCTTGCACAAACTGCAGGAGCTGGCGTCAGGCCCGCGGGCAGTGGAGCAGTTACATCGGGTTGTCCAGCAAGCCGAGTGCTTCGATTTCGATCAGGCTCTGGAATTACTGGAGCAACTGTCCTGATGATCTCGTTGCCACAATAAGGCGTCGAGGCCGTGGCAGGCGTGAGTGACCTACGCCTGCTTCTGGCCGAAAGCGATCAGGCTTCGGCGTGTACGCCCCACGTTTCATTTAATCTCGGTTCCGGGCGTGAAAAATTTACCGGGATCATCGGCTTGCTTCAGGTCAATCAAGGCTCGGCAAACGCAGTGGGAGAATTGTTCCTGCAACTTTTCGGGGTCTTTCCAGGCTATTTGGGAGGCCTGCAAATGCTTTGCCTCATTCGATTTATAGCAGGCACAGTTGTCAAGTCGGGTGATGCCGTCATTGCTCTGACAAGCAGTGGTAAGGAAAGAGATCGCGATGAGTATGACGAGGCGTTTCACTGGCTCCCCTCCGAGACTGTTGTGATGGTCTGACAAAGCAGAACGCGGTCCGCTCAATAAGCCCGAATACAGAAGGAAGCTTAGCTGTCATTTTCCATCGAGGGGGCGAGACAGTCAGGTCAGTTTTTTGAAAGCCGGTGGGGTGAGTGTATGTCTAGACTGGGCCAAAACCAGGAGACGACTCATGCACCCACTGACGCGCGAAGATATCGAACAAGCGGCCCGCCACGTGTACCAGGTAATGCCTGCCACCGCCCAGTACGCCTGGCCTTTACTGGCTGAGCGGCTGGGTTGCACGGTGTGGGTCAAGCACGAAAACCATACACCGACCGGTGCTTTCAAAGTGCGTGGTGGCATCACCTTCATGCACTGGCTCAAACGCGAGCACCCGGACGCCAAGGGCATTGTCACCGCCACCCGCGGCAACCATGGTCAGAGCCTGGCGCTGGCAGCCGCCGCGCTGGGTTTAAGGGCATTGATCGTCGTACCGGAAGGTAACTCGGTAGAAAAAAACAAAGCCATGCGCGGCTTTGGCGGTGAAGTGGTCGAGTACGGCCGTGATTTTGATGAAGCCCGTGAAGAGGCCGCGCGCCTGGCGCAGGTGCATGATCTCTATCTGGTGCCGCCATTCCATGTCGAACTGGTCAAAGGCGTGGCCACTTACGCGCTGGAACTGTTCATGGCCGCACCGGATCTGGATACCGTGTACGTGCCGATTGGCTGTGGCTCGGGGATTTGCGCAGTGATCGCCGCTCGCGATGCGTTGGGTTTGAAAACCCGTGTGGTGGGCGTGGTTTCCACTGAGGCTGCGGCCGCCAAGTTGTCGTTTGAAGCGGGAGAAATCCTCGAAACCGCCACAGCGAATACTTTCGCGGATGGCCTTGCCGTGCGCAAACCGATTCCCGAGGCCTTTGCCATCTACGGGTCGGCTGCGGCTCGAATCGTATCGGTCAGCGAGGAGGAAATTGCCGAGGCCATGCGCGTGTATTACACCGATACCCACAATCTGGCTGAAGGGGCGGGTGCGGCGGCCCTGGCGGCACTTATCCAGGAGCGTGAATCGATGGCGGAAAAAAGCGTAGGGGTGATCCTGTCCGGGGGGAATGTTGATCGGTCGGTGTATGCAAAGGTGATTGCTCCGTCCTGCCAAGTCTGAGAAAACCTGCGAAGCACGACGTGTTGAACCGCGGCACTGTCCAGAAAATACAAATGCGAATAGGTATCAAAAGCCAATGGCGTGGTTTACCATGCGCCGCGATTTATTGGCACGAATGCCGTCCCATTTGGCTATTTTCACAAGGTTTCCTCGATGCGTCGTACTTTGGTTTCTGTCTGTGTGCTTCAGGCGTTTTCCGCTTCTTCCTGGGCGGAGCAAGTGACAACCGATAAATCCAGTCTGGAGCTGCAAGCGACCGACATCGTGGGCACCGCTGACTTTGAAACGGCGTTGGGGCCGGTGGATGGATATCGTGCGACGCGTTCGGCCAGTGCAACGCGAACCGACACGTCGATCCACGAAACACCACAATCCATCACTGTAGTGCCCAAGGATGTCGTGGAGGACATCAGTGCTACCCGGTTGCAGGACGCACTCGACTACGCCGGTGGGGTGGGGCGGGCGAACAATTTCGGTGGCCAGGGCCTGACCACTTTCACAGTGCGTGGATTTACCACCGGCGAGTTCTATCGCAACGGATTTCCGATCAACCGTGGTTATCCGAACATGCCTGATGCGAACACCATCGAGCGGCTCGAAGTGCTGCGAGGGCCGGCGACCATGCTCTATGGACGAGGTGATCCAGGGGGCACATTCAACGTCATTTCCAAACAACCTTTGGCCGTGCCCACGGTCACGCTGGGTAGCCAGCTCGATGACCAGGGGATGAAGCGTGGCACGCTGGACGCCTCCGGCCCGCTGGATGAAGAAGGTCGCCTGGCCTATCGCCTGAACGTGGTGGGAGAGGGCGGTGATACCTTCCGCGATCATGTTGAAACCGAACGCTATGGCGTGACTCCGGTTATTTCCTGGCAGGCCAACGATGACACCAAGGTGATCTTCGAGGGCGATTTCATGCGTAATAATCACCCGCTGGATCGTGGCCTGACGCGCTATCCGAATCAGATTGGCACTGCGTCGCGTGACACGTTCTTTGGTGAAAAAGACGTCGGTAAATTGCACAACGACAACAACATGGCGCAGTTGCGTTTCGAACACCTGCTGAGCGATAACTGGACCTTGGGCGGTGGTTTCCAGTGGCTCGACGGCACCCTTGAAGGTAATGCCGTTGAGGCCAATGGTGTCGCGGCCGACGGACGCACCCTGGGCCGCAACTTCAACTATCGCAAGCTGGAGTGGACGGACAAGGACACTCAGCTCAACCTCACCGGGCATTTCACCGCTGGCGGTTTCGATCACACCTTGCTGACCGGAGTCGAGTACGAGGATTACGACTACAAGTCGATCATTCAGCGTTCCAGTGGCGCGGTGAGTGCCTATCCGATTGATATCTTCGATCCGGTGTATGGCCAGCCTCGTCCGGTCTTGACCCGAACCCCGACCAATGACAAGGAAAACCTCAAGACCTACGCCGCTTTCGTCCAGGATCAGGTGGCATTGACCGAACGTTTGAGAGTCCTCGCCGGGGCTCGTTTCGAGCGCTTCGAGCATGAGTACGAAACCTTCGTACCGGGCGGTAGAAGCTGGGATGCCAGCGACAATGCCGTGACCCCGCGCATAGGGGTGACCTATGACCTCACCGACAGCGTGGCGATCTACGCCGATACGGCTCGCTCGTTCAAGCCCAATACGGGTGCCAGCCGGCAAGGCGGTGGTTTTGACCCGGAAAAGGGCAAATCGTATGAGCTGGGTATCAAGTGGGAAGCACTGGACAGTCAGTTGAGCGTCGACGCGGCGATCTACCAGATTGAGAAGCGCAATGTACTCACCACCGATCCTGTGGACTCGACCTTCAGCGTGGCGGCAGGCGAAGTACGCAGCCGTGGTTTCGACCTGAATGTCGCCGGCAACCTGACCCCGCAATGGCGGGTGATTGGCGGCTACGCGTATGTCGATGCCGAAGTGACCAAGGACAACGTGATCAAGTCCGGCACCCGCTTGATGAACATTCCGCAGAACAGTTTCAGCCTGCTCAATGTCTACGAATTCCAGGACGGTGCGCTCAAGGGGCTCGGGCTCGGTACAGGGCTCAAGTACGTTGATGAGCGTGCAGGGCAGACCGCCAATACCGCGTTTTCAATGGGGAGCTACACGGTTGTCGACCTGCTTGGCTATTACAAGGTAAACGACAAGATCAGGCTCAATCTGGACGTGAAAAACCTGACTGACGAAGACTACGAGGAAGGGGCGTTCGGCAACGTTTACGCCTATCCAGGGGCGCCGAGAACGGTACAGGTTGGAATTTCTTATACCCTCTAGCGAACCCGTGGCTTTGTTTTGAATCCAGTGGCGACAAGGCAGAACTTGTTAAAGGCCCAATCTGCGCTTGAGTTCGGCCTCGCTCAACACGCCGCTGAGCGGGCCGCCCGGCAAACCTTCATTGGCGCGCGCCAGCGGGATAAGCACCGGCACAAATCCGGCATCTCGCACCAAACGGGCACCCAGCTCTCGGGCCTGGGTGTCGTCGGCGAAAGTGGGAATCGCCTTGTTTTTGCCGGATTGGTCTTTCATTGATGCGTACCCTATGGCGTTAAACGCTCGCACCAGGTGCACCCCAGGCAAATATTGCTGGTCCGCCAAGGCGACTCCCAGATCCAGCGCCTTGCGCCCTACGTCGCCGTCACGACCGCTGAACGGATTGCTGGTGCTGAACACCACTTTGCCGGCCAGTTTGCCCTTCAGTTGTTCGGACAGTGCCGGCATTGCACCGTAGGGAACACTCAGCACGATCACATCACCCCATGCCGCTGCATCGCTTACCGAGCCCGCCTGAGCGTTGGGGCCGGCAGCCCTCACCAGTTCCGTAAGCGCCTCGGGGTGGCGTGACGAAAACATCACCGAATGTCCGGCCTTCACCCATAGCGTGCCAAGCGTACCGCCGACGTTTCCTGCGCCGATCACACTGATCTTTAGCGTGTCCGCCATAGCCTGACCAGTGCACAGAGCCATGCCAGCGAACGTCAAAAAGATGATTGCGTACATGCGTTGCGCTCCTGTGTTGGAAAGCGGTGTTGTCATCACCGCAGTAGAGCCTAGCGTGTTCTTCGGGTGTGCAATGCCGTCAGCTCGACAGACCATTTGATGGCTCCCTTGAAGCAAGGGTCCGGGGGCCTCTTACCTGACCCCAGCTTCGCAAAACCCTCAAAGCCACCGTTCAATGGCAGAATCTGCGCAACTTGATCGTTTTGGAGAACACCATGCTTCGTGCGTTTGAACGAAGGCTCGACCCCTTTCCCCCTGACGAGGTACCACCGCCACCCGACGGCCTGGCTCGCTTTCTTTGGGCCTGTACGCGGGGTGCCCGCGGTTACATCCTAGCGCTGGCGCTGCTCGGTGCTGGTGTGTCGATTTACGAAGCCTGGCTGTTTTCCTTCCTCGGACAGGTTGTGGACTTGCTCTCGACCTGGCAGGCAGGCGGTGAAGCGGCTGCGCAGGAAAGTCGCGTGTTGTGGGGCATGGGCATCGTCATGGTGACCAGTATCGGCCTGGTGGCGTTGCGCACCATGGTGCAGCACCAGATACTGGCGATTAACTTGCCATTGCGGCTGCGCTGGGACTTCCATCGCCTGATGCTGCGGCAAAGCCTTTCGTTTTTCTCCGATGAATTTTCCGGCCGAGTCACTACCAAGGTGATGCAGACGGCGCTGGCGGTGCGCGACGTGCTGTTCACCCTGATCGAGATCGTGCCCGGGATCGGCGTGTATTTCATTGCGATCATCGCACTGGCCGGCGGCTTCGCTCTGAAACTGATGCTGCCTTTCATTGCCTGGGCTGTCTTGTTCGGTCTGGCCATGTGGTACTTCGTGCCCCGTCTGGGGAAAGTCGGGCAGGAACAGGCCAATGCACGATCCATGATGACCGGGCGTATCTCGGACGCCTACACCAATATCACGACGGTGAAGCTGTTCTCCCACTCCAATCGTGAAGCGCACTTCGCGCGCGCGGCGATGGAGGACTTCAAGCAAACCGGTTTTCGCCAGATGCGCCTGGTCAGCCAGTTCGAGATCGTCAACCAGGCATTGGTGGTGGGGTTGATCATGGCAGCGGGTGGCTATGCCCTGTGGCTATGGTACCAGGGTCAGGTCGGCGCGGGTGCCGTGGCGGCCATCACCGCCATGGCGTTGCGTATCAATGGCATGTCGAACTGGATCATGTGGCAGATGACCTCGCTGTTCGAGAGCATCGGCACCGTGCAGGATGGCATGGCCACCCTGACCCGCGGCCCGAAGGTGCAGGATGCGCCGAACGCGGGCGTCCTGGTGACCTCCGGCGGGGCGGTGACCTTCGACAATGTGAGCTTTAACTACGGTGGCGAACGTCAGGTGCTCGATGGCCTGAGCCTGAACATTCGCCCGGGCGAAAAAATCGGCCTGGTAGGGCGCTCCGGCGCGGGCAAATCCACGCTGATCAACTTGCTGCTGCGTTTCTATGACGTCGACAGCGGGGAGATTCGCATCGACGGCCAAAACATCGCAAAGGTGACTCAAGACAGCCTGCGCAGCGCCATCGGCATGGTCACGCAGGATACCTCGCTGCTGCACCGTTCTATTCGCGACAACATCGCCTACGGGCGTCCGGACGCAACCGACGCGCAAATCCGCAGCGCCGCGGCCAATGCCCAGGCCGATGGGTTCATCAGCCAACTGAGCGACCGGCAAGGCCACACCGGCTACGACACCCTTGTGGGTGAGCGCGGTATCAAGCTGTCAGGCGGCCAGCGCCAACGCGTCGCGATTGCCCGGGTGATGCTCAAGAATGCACCGATCCTGTTGCTTGACGAGGCCACCAGCGCACTGGACTCGGAAGTGGAAGTGGCCATTCAGGAAAGCCTTGATGAAATGATGCACGGCAAGACCGTGATCGCCATCGCCCACCGGCTGTCCACGATTGCCGCCATGGACCGGCTCATCGTCATGGATGATGGACGCATCATCGAACAGGGCACTCACAGCGAATTGCTTGGGAAGAACGGCATCTATGCGCGGCTGTGGCAGCATCAAAGCGGTGGGTTTCTGGGGGAGGATCAGGGAGTGGTCGAGGCGGTTGATCAGGCGTGAGCATGAAGGGGGCGCGGCAAGGGGGGACGACGTCCTGCTGTCATTGGGCTGAAAACCGGGAATGGATGGAGCGCCCGGTGCAGGCGCCCATCCGATCATTGCAGGTTCAGCGCAAGTGCACGTAGGTACCCGGCGCAGCCTCAGCAGCGGCATAGGCCTTGTTGCCCAGTTTAGCCGGAGCCTTTTTGTGATCGCCCGAGCGTGCCTGCAACCAGGCCAACCAGTGGGGCCACCAGGAGCCTGCCTGTTCATTGGCAGCCTGCATCCATTCCTGAGCCTCGACGGGCAAATCGCTTCCGGTCATGAAGCGCGCCTTGGGGTTGCCTGGCGGGTTGAGGATGCTCTGGACATGCCCGCTGTTGGACACCACGAACTCGCCCTGACCGCCGAACAGTTGCATGGAGCGGTAACAGGCGTCCCACGGCGTGATGTGGTCGGTTCGGCCGGCGATGCAGTAGAAGTCACTGGTGACCTGACCGAGGTCTATCGGTGTGCCGCAAACCTCCATGGCACCGGCGCGGGCGAGCGGATTGGTCTGGTACATGTCAATGAATTCGCCATGCAGCGTGGCGGGCAGGTTGGTGGTGTCGTTGTTCCAGTAGAGGACATCGAATGCCGGCGGCTCGTTACCGAGCAGGTAGTTGTTGATCCAGTAGTTCCAGATCAAGTCATTGGGGCGCATCCAGGCGAAGACTTTGGCCAGTTCGCGACCCTTCAGCACGCCAGACTGATAGGAGCGGCGCTTGGCGGCCTCTAGAGACTTCTCATCGGCGAATAGACTGACCTGGGTGTCGGGGCGTATGTCCAACATACTGACCGCCAGGGTAAAGGCATTGACCTTCTTCTCGTCCAGGGCAGCGTAGTGGCCCAACAGCGAGGACAGGGTGCAGCCCCCGGAACAGGCTCCGAAGGTGTTCAGGTCAGGGCTGCGGGTGATCGCAAGAACCGCGTCGATCGCTTCCTTCAGCGCTTCTACGTAGCTGGACAGACCCCATTCACGCTGTGCCTTGCCCGGATTGCGCCAGCTGATAGCGAAGGTCTGGATACCGCTGTCGAGGAGAAAACGGATCAGGCTCTTCTCCGGCGTCAGATCAAACAGGTAGAACTTGTTGATCTGTGGCGGCACCACCAACAACGGACGCGCCTGTACCTGCTCGGTACGGGGCTTGTACTGGATCAACTCCAGCACCTCATTGCGAAACACCACCGCACCTTCGGTGATGCCCAGATTGTGGCCCACCTCGAAAGCCGTCTTGTCCACCTGACTGGGCATGCCGCCGTTTTCAATCAGGTCCCGGGTCAACTGCGAGAGGCCATCCAGAACGCTCTTGCCGCCGGTTTCAAGCAAGCGCTTGAGTGCTAACGGGTTGGCCAAAGTGTTGGTCGGTGCCATCGCCTCGGTCAGCAGGCTAATGACGAACTGACCACGCTGAGCGTCCTGTTCGCTGAGGTTGCTGGTGCTGATCCAGTCGTTCATTTCCTGGCACCAGGCCAAGTAAGTCTTCATGTAGCGACGGTATAGCGGGTTGCGCTGCCAGGTATGTTCGTCAAAACGCTTGTCTCCCGCCGCTGGCTTGAGCTGCGAGCGGTCGAGTAGAACATTTTTCAGCTCAATGCCGAATGCAACCATATGCCGAGCGCTATGCACGGGTTGCTTCAACACTTGTTGCAGGACCATGCGGGCGGTGCCGAGCAGGTCGCGCCGTCGAGGACTGAACACCGGATTCAGGCTCAACGTGTGCATGGCAGCTTGCTGGGAGAGGTCTTTATTTTTCTTGTTCATTGTGACACCCGATAGGACACCCAAAACGGGCGCCCGGAAGTTGTATGGCTGCGGGCAAGCGGACGGACATTGTGGCGGCTGAGCCAGCCGCAGGAAGGCAGGGCTCGCCGCGCAGATTTTGAGAAGTTAATAGACGGGGGGACGGCAAACATTTCATTTGGCGACAATGCTTTTTCAATTCATGACAATCCACGACCTTTGATCGGGCATCGCACAGGAACAACAAGGTGCATCGCAAAAGCGCATCGCCACCCGGGCATGAAACTTCCCGATTGGCGGGACCTATCGGTTTGCCGATTGGCAGCCATACTTTTGCGTCAACAGGCTTGAATTCGGCGTCGCTCCCGGTGGGCGCTGCGGTGGTGCGCCGAATAAAGGCGATCTTCCGGTCATTGAACTGCGCTGGAGGTGCTTGATGCTGTCCTTGTTCTCTGAACGTCCATTGATATGGGGCCTGGCCTTGATCCTGATCGATATGGTGATGTGGCGCGTGGTCGGTTCCCACCGGTACAACTGGAAAGTGCTCGCGCGCCTGGTCATTTTTTCGTTGTACAGCGTGCTGTTGTTCCACGAAGGCTTGAGCCCATGGGAGCCGGCGCCCTTGATCGATTATGCGCCGCTGCAATTTGCGCACACGGTGCTGCAGATCATCTGGTGGCTGTTCGGCGCGCGTACGCTCACGGTGATGATCGGCTCCGTGATGATGTATCGGGTTGGGCACGCCGGCCGGTTACTCCAGGACTTGCTCGGCGCGGTGATTTTCCTGGTCGCGGTGATCGCCGCGCTGGCTTATGTGCTCAACCTTCCGGTCAAGGGCGTTCTGGCGACGTCCGGCGCCTTGGCGATCATCGTCGGTCTGGCCCTGCAAAGCACACTCAGCGACGTATTTTCCGGAATCGTCCTGAACACCACCAAGCCCTATCAAATCGATGACTGGATCGCCATTGACGGCACCGAAGGCCGGGTGACCGATATCGATTGGCGCGCCACGTTCCTGCAAACCTCCCAAGGCAGCATGATCGTGATTCCCAATTCGATGGCGGCCAAAGCCAAGATCACCAACTTCAGTCGGCCCAGCGACATGTTCGGCGTTTCGATCAGTTTGTTGATCAGCCCGCAGGTACGCCCGAACAAGGTGTTCGATGCCCTTGAGCGTGCAGCCCAGGGCTGCCGCATTCTGCTGACCAAACCGGCACCCAAGGTGACAATCAAAAGTACCGGCAGCAATGGCGTGGAGTACGAAGTCAGCGGCTTCGTGGTGTCGATGGATCAGAAGCGCACGGTGCGCAATCAGATGTACGATCTGGCGTACCGGCATTTGCTGGCAGCCGGTGTCAGCTGGATATCGACCATCGAACAGAGTGCGCCCGCGCGGCTGTCGCGAGCCAGGGCCTTGCTGGACCACACCAGCATTTTCTCGGGTAACTTGAGTGAGGAAGACAAGGACCACGTCAGCCAGAACATGACCCTGCAATCCTTCAATCCCGGCGAAATCATTCTGGCGGGCGGGCAGGTCAGCTCGGAGTTGTACATCATTGAGTCCGGCGTGGTGACGGTGGCCTTGTTCCGTGCTGACGTCAAATTCGAAGCCGGGCGCATGGGGCCGGGGGAGGTCATCGGCGAAGGCGGGATCGTCTCGGGAACGGCGCTGCCGGCGGAGTTCGCCGCGCTGACTTTTTGCAATCTTTACCGGATCGAACGGGATTATCTCCATCCGTGCATGGAGGCTCGCCACGAGATGTGCCAAGCGATGAAGGCGTTGCTGGATTTCCGCTTGCAGATCGCCCATACGATGACTCAGGAAGAGCCAAAGGCCATCGAGAAAAAAGGTTTCCTGCAGTGGCTGCGCAGCCGGGTGTGAGAGGGATCATCTGCACGCCAGACGTTGTCTTAGCTGGGGGCAGACCAAGGGGGAAACCATGACAACGCAAAAATTAACCGTTAAAGACTTGCAGTTGAACGTTTCAATCCGCGGTCAAGGCTCACCGCTGCTGTTGCTCAACGGCCTGGGTGGTTTGATCCGTACCTTCGATCCCCTGCGCAATGAATTGGAGGATTACAGGACCATTACACTGGACGTGCCCGGGGTCGGCAAATCGCAAGTGCCCCGCTGGCCGATGCGCCTGCCGCGCCATGCCGACCTGATCGCCGAGATGCTCAAGCAATTGGGAATTGACCAGGTCGATGTGTTCGGCGTGAGTTGGGGCGGAGCATTGGCGCAAGAATTTGCCCTGCGTTACCCGAGCATGGTGCGCCGGCTGATCCTCGCGGCGACCTCGGCCGGCCCGGCGATGCTGGTGAAGCCCGCGGACATCCTGGACTTTTTTTGCAGGAGCAAAAACGCCAAATTGCGAAAGCAAGAAGGCTCGCGCCATTCGATACAGACGCTGCTGCGCTTCGGTGTGGTGAACGGCATGCTCACGGCCAATCCGCGAACCTATTACCACCAGCTCACCGCCTTGGTCGGCTGGACCAGCCTGCTGCGTCTGTTCCGGCTGCGCCAGCGCACGCTGATCCTCACTGGCGACCGCGACACCCTGGTGCGGCTGTACAACGCGCACATCCTGCGCCGCACCATTCGACGTGCCGAACTGCACGTCTTGCAGGGCGAGGGGCATTTTTTCGTGGTGACCAGCGCCAGGCGAACCGCCGAAGCGATTCGCGAATTCCTCTGCCAGCAGCACGAGGATGAGGTGCCCGCGCCAATGATCGCCAACAGCATGTTCAAGCCACACCTGCTGTAATCCGATATGGCTGCGGGCGAGCGAGCGGGCAGGGCGATTCAAAACGGGCTTCTGACGAGCCGCTTTTGCGGGGCCTGCTATAGTCAGTCCGAGCGGCTCAAGGCAGTAGCTGCAGGGTAATAAGTTATCTACTCGGGAGTTTGATTATGCGAATCGTAACCGCCGCGGTGTGCACATTCCTGTTATCCCTGGCAGTGCCAACGGTGTCCTTTGCCGGTTCGGATTGTGACGATGCGGGCAGTGCAAGTGACGTCAGAAACTGCTTAAAAAACAACAACGATCAGAAAGGCAAAGGCAATTGCAATGACAATGGCAATTGCGGCAAAGCCAAGGCCAAGGCCAAAAACAAGGATTACGATGACGATCACTCGGTCAGTTGCATGGAGATCAATAACCTTGCCTTGCGCCGTGAGTGTCTAGACCGGCGCAGGAATTGAATAAAGGAATTGCAGCTGCAAGCGAAAAAACCAGCGCTGCGCTGCTTTCCTTCCGACCCAAGAAGGCATGGCGTGCCTACTGATGTGGTCACGTCCACTGGTTGTTCTGAAAAGGTGAAACATGTCGCCCGGAGGGGGAGCTATGTTAATCAGGAAAGTACCTTCAGGCTTTTTATACTACGTTAGCTCAAGTCGCTCTAACGCATAGTCCTTTCCTGCCAGGGTCAGTTCAAAAATCGTGGCGCCGAAGGTACCCCTTGTCACTTTTTGCCTCACCAGCCGTTTGGCTTGGAGTTGTTTTAGGCCGGCTTCGACTTCTAACGTGCTGAGTGAGACAAGCTTGCAAATTGAGTTTAAGTTAGCCACTTTTCTGAAGTTCGCATGATAGGCCAAAGCTTCCATCAATAGCGTCTGGTTATCTGTCAGCTGTGGAAAGTGAGGGTTGTTCTTTTTGTAAACTTTTCGTTCTATTTCGTGCAACTCGCCGTTAGCTCCATCAGTCATGCGTGCGTAGTAAATCGCTACAGACAGAGTGCTGATTAAAATCGCGATAATCATCAGTAGCGACCAATTCGGCACTGGCGATTCCAGCAAAAGCCAATCCCAAAGACTTAGCAGCCAGCCCGTTGCATCTTCCAACAACGTCAGGTCAAGGTACGTGTCGAGTAGATTTATAGCAGCCCCGGCGACAAGGAAAATTCCTGCCGAGCAGGCCATGGCCTTGAGCATGAACGGGGAATGGTTGCCTTGTGTTGCCATGCTACTCGTCTCTGGGTTAGAAACAGATGCTATCAGCATAGCAGTGGAAAATTCGCGAGCGAGCCGCTAAACCGCTCGCCTGAAGTCCTTAAAATAGCCTGGTGATTTGATTCAGGATCCGATCCTGGGTTTGCGTACTCGGCCTGTTGCGATAAGCCACTGCGAAAAAAGCAACACCTTCGTAGTCGCAGCGAATCGAAAAAGTCATACCTTCACGCAACCCATAGACTGACCTGTCTCCCGTTTCTACAAAATACCTCGCTTTTGTAAGAGCCGCTCTTGCGTGCTCCATACAGCCGGTTTGGCTAAATGAGTGTTGCAGCCAACTCGTAGTGACACGCACAGAAGACGTTTCGCTGTCGTCGATAGGAGGGCGAGTAATTTCTTTAGGTGCAGTCATGCTCTCGTCGCTGGTGCAAGCGGTCAGCCCCACTGAGATAACACCCAGTAAAAAACCAAAACGAACTCTCGAGTGCTGAAGTGGATTTCGCATCGTGGGGCGTTCCTGTGACGATCTGCAATGAATGAATTGGCGATTACTACGTAATAGCGGATTTCTGATCTTTTGCTACCTGTGTTCAGTCATTGCGACGAGACGCGACTCGACCCACAGCTGACCTTGTCCTATACCCGTTGACGATTTCGTTGCTGTTTCACCTTATACATCTCGCGGTCTGCCAGCTTTGTAGCCTCGTCCACAGTCATGCTGCCCGGGATCACTGCCACCACCCCGACGCTCGCGCCGGTATATTGGATATCACCCAGATCGTGGCCCAGCTCATATCGCCCAATCGTCGCTTGGGACAGGCGATCTTGAAGCAGTTCGGCGGCATGTCGCATGTCTTCTGCCAGGTCCAAGTGTTGGGAGGGTGTGCCCAAGGCGATCACGATGAACTCATCACCGCCAGTACGCCCGATGATGTCGCTGGTTCTAAGGCCATGCTGCAATTGGGCGGCCACGCTGCGCAGTAGCTGGTCTCCAGCCAGGTGGCCGCGGGTATCGTTGATGAGCTTGAACCCATCCAGATCGATGACACCCATGAGTATGTATTTGTGCTCCCGCTGGGCCAGGGCGAACAGGCGCGCGGCATCGTTTAGTATCGCGCGCCGGTTGGACAGGCCGGTGAGTGGATCGGTCAGGGCCAGCTTGGTCAACTCGGCGTTGGCAGCCTGGAGTCGCTCAACCAGCAGCCCACGTTCAAGGGAATATCCGAGCAACCCTGACAGCAGCATCAGCAAGGGTTCCACTTCAGGAGAGCGGGCCACCCGATCCGAGCTGGCGGCGCATACCGTACCCAGCACTTGCCCATCCTGGGATCTGATTGGCGCGCTCACGTAAGTCCTGATGCCCAGGGCCGCGGCGGCCTCCGAATCGCTCCAACATTCGGCCACGTTATCCGAGTACATGCGATTCTCGTCCAGCGCCCGCTTGCACAGAGTATCTGTCCACGGCACGACCAGCCCTTCAGGAATCACCATGTCACCGACGTTGCGCGCGAACTCGACACGCTGGACCCCCTCGTCGGTATTAATGGTCGTCAGATAGGTCGACTCCATACCGGTTACCTTGCTGAGCAGGGCCAGCAAGGGACGCGTCAGCTGCTCCAGGGTCTGGGCTTTTGGAAGGGTATCGGAGAGAAGAGAAAGAATCTGATCCATTTGGGCGTGCCGATATTTAAGTAGTGTTTCAATTATCGACTAATCGGCGGATTACTGAACAGGGCAGGGCTTCTGCAAAATGATTGATCGATAAATCCACAGGGCTGCCGTTATCTGTCCTTTAGCCGACATCCACTGGCTTTTTAGCGTTAGTCGGCAATCACCCGCCGCGTTAAAGTCGTCGTCACGTTCCCGGCAATCCTGGATGATCCTGATGACTCGCCCTCGTTTTTTACCCGACAACTTCACCCTGACCCTGATCGGTGTCGTGGCTCTCGCCAGTTTGCTGCCCGCCAGTGGTCAGGTCGCGGTGGGCTTTGGCTGGCTGACCAACAGCGCCATTGCCCTGCTGTTTTTTCTGCATGGCGCCAAGCTGTCGCGCGAGTCGATCATCGCCGGTGCCGGGCATTGGCGCCTGCATTTGTTGGTGTTCAGTCTGACCTTTGTGCTGTTCCCGCTGCTCGGCCTGGCGCTCAAGCCTGTGTTGTCACCGATGATTGGTGCCGATCTGTACATGGGCATGCTTTACCTCTGCGCGCTGCCCGCGACGGTGCAGTCGGCGATTGCCTTTACCTCTCTGGCGCGCGGCAATATTCCAGCGGCGATTTGCAGTGCGGCGGCCTCCAGTCTGTTCGGAATTTTTCTCACGCCACTGCTGGTGACGTTGCTGCTGAACGTGCATGGCGACGGCGGCTCGACCGTCGATGCGATATTGAAAATCAGCGTGCAACTGTTGCTGCCATTCATTGCCGGGCAGCTCGCACGGCGCTGGATCGGCGCTTGGGTAGGGCGCAACAAGAGTTGGCTGAAGTTTGTGGATCAGGGCTCGATTCTGTTGGTGGTCTACGGGGCTTTCAGCGAAGCAGTGAACGAAGGCATCTGGCATCAGATTCCGTTGCGGGATCTGGCCGGACTGGTGGTCGCTTGCTGTGTGGTGCTGGGGCTGGTGTTGGTGGCTTCTACGGTGTTGGGCAAAGCGTTTGGCTTCAATCAGGAAGACCGCATCACCATTTTGTTCTGCGGTTCGAAGAAAAGCCTGGCCACCGGCGTGCCGATGGCTCAGGTTCTGTTCGCCGGCAGCACCATCGGCGTATTGATCCTGCCGTTGATGCTGTTCCATCAGATTCAGCTGATGGTCTGTGCGGTCCTCGCTCAGCGCTATGCAAATCGCAAGGAGTCGGTGGCCGAACTGATGGGGCAAGTCGATCCTTGAGGCTTGAGAGGAGCCGGGATTTGAATCCCGGCTCAAATCAGTCTTGCTGTGCTCGGTACTGACAAGCGCTTGCTGAGTAGTGAGCGACCATCAGTGCGAATGCCGCGGCTCACCGCCACTGCGCGCAATAACCCGCATGTGCAAGGTGGCCGGTTCCAGGCAGCCGCCAGTGGACAGCTGCCCCACTAATTGCCGGTACAGCTCCTGCCACGGGGTTTGCGAGGCGGGGATATTCGGTGTCCACTCGGCGCGGCGGCGCTCCATTTCGGCTTCATCCACCAACAGGTTGACCGAGCGTGCGTTGAGGTCGACGCGCAGACGGTCGTTGGTTTTAAGCAACGCCAAACCACCCCCCACGGCCGCTTCCGGCGACATGTTGAGGATCGACGGGCTGGCGGAGGTGCCGCTCTGGCGACCGTCGCCGAGGCAGGGCAGGGAATCGATGCCTTGCTTGATCAGCGCCGCCGGAGGCGCCATGTTCACCACTTCCGCGCTGCCCGGGTAGCCCACGGTGCCCGCGCCACGAATCACCAGGATGCAACGCTCGTCGATATCCAGCGACGGGTCGTCGATGCGCGCGTGATAGTCCTCCGGCCCTTCGAACACGATGGCCCGTGCTTCGAAGCTGTTTTCCGCACCGGGTTCAGACAGATAGGTCTTGCGAAACGCTTCACCGACCACCGACATTTTCATGATCGCGCTATCGAAGAAGTTGCCGCTGAGCACGATGAAACCAGCGCGATGTTTGAGCGGCGTCTCGAAGGGATAAATCACATCGGCGTTGCTGGTCAGGCTGCTGCTGACGATTTCGCCGATGGTCTTGCCGCTGACCGTGGCGCAGTCTTCGTGCAGGCGCCCGGCTTTTTGCAGTTCATGCATGACCGATGGCACGCCGCCCGCGCGGTGGAAGCCTTCGCCCAGGTACTTGCCCGCCGGCATGCAGTTGACCAGCAGCGGTACGTCTTCACCAATGCGTTGCCAGTCATCGAGGCTCAATTCGACGCCCATGTGCCGGGCGATGGCGATCAGGTGAGGAGGGCAGTTGCTCGATGCGCCCAAAGCCGAGGCGACGGCGATAGCGTTTTCGAACGCCTCGCGGGTCATGATTTGCGAGGGTCGAACATCCTGCATCACCAGTTCGCAAATACGCTTGCCGGTGGCGTAGGCCATTTGCCCGCGCTCACGATAGGGCGCCGGAATGCTCGCGCAACCCGGCAGCGACATGCCCAGCGCTTCGGCCAAGGCGTTCATCGACAGGGCGGTGCCCATGGTGTTGCAGTGACCGACGGAGGGCGACGCCGCGGTGGTCATTTCCATGAAGCCTTCGTAATCGATTTCACCGGCGGCCATCAGATTGCGCGCATGCCAGAGCACGGTGCCGGAGCCGATTAGCTCACCCTTGTGGTGGCCGTCGAGCATCGGCCCGCCGGACAGCACAATGGAAGGCAGGTCGGTGGTCGCGGCAGCCATCAGGCAGGCCGGGGTGGTTTTGTCGCAACCGGTAGTGAGTACGACGCCGTCCAGTGGATAGCCGTGGAGGATTTCCACCAGCCCCAGGTACGCCAGGTTGCGGTCCAGCGCGGCCGTCGGCCGACGGGACTGTTCGGCGATCGGATGCACAGGGAACTCCATGGGAATGCCGCCGGCGTCACGAATGCCGGCCTTGACCCGCTGCGCCAGTTCCAGGTGATGGCGGTTGCACGGGGTCAGGTCGCTGCCGGTCTGGGCGATGCCGATGATCGGGCGGCCCGATTGCAGCTCTTCGCGGGTCATCCCGTAGTTCATGTAGCGTTCGACGTACAGGGCAGTCATGTCCGCGTGGGCAGGGTCGTTGAACCATTGCTCACTGCGCAGGCGGCGCTTTGGGGTGTCACTCATGGTCGGGTCTCTCTTGTAATTGGATGAATCGACAATCCGGCGTGGCTTCAGCGGGCGAGCAGTCCCCGGGACGCCAGGTTGCGCAGCAAGGCACTGACGCCAAAGGTCCAGGGCGCGGCCTCAGAGCTGTGGGTTACCTGGTTGTGCAGACTGCCGAGCAACGGGCTGCTGATGCTGACCCGGTCGCCCAATTTGTGGGTGAAACCACTGCCGGCATGATCGCGATCCTCGGTGGGGGCGAACAGAGTACCGAGAAACAGCAGGAAACCATCAGGGTATTGGTGATTGGCGTTGAGCGTCTGGCCGGCCAGGTCTTGCGGATCACGGCTGATCTGGCTCATGGAACTGGAGCCCTGCATCCGGTAACCGTCCTCGCCCAGGACTTTCAGGTCGACCACGCAAGCGCGCACATCATCCAGGCTGAAGTGCTCGTCGAACAGGCGAATGAACGGCCCGATCGCGCAGGACGCATTGTTGTCCTTGGCCTTGCTCAACAACAGCGCACTGCGGCCTTCGAAATCCCGCAGGTTGACGTCATTGCCCAGGGTCGCGCCATGGATCTGGCCACGACTGTTCACGGCCAGCACCACTTCCGGTTCCGGGTTGTTCCATTGCGAGCCGGGGTGAATGCCAATGCGGCTTCCACTACCGACGGCGGCCAGAACCGGTGCCTTGGTGAAGATTTCTGCGTCCGGGCCAATGCCGACTTCGAGGTATTGCGACCACATGCCTTGTTCGATCAGCAAGGCTTTCAAGCGCATGGCTTGTTCGGAGCCTGGAACGATCGAGCGCAGGTTGTCACCGATCACGGCTTGCACGGTAGCGCGCACGGCTTCGGCCTTGGCCGCGTCACCGCCGGCTTGTTCCTCGATCACGCGCTCGATCATGCTGGCGGCGAAGGTCACCCCAGCGGCCTTGATCACTTGCAGGTCCAAGGGCGGCAGCAGATAAGGTTTGGCGGGATCAGAATTGGAACCGCTGTTGGCCAGCAGGGCTTCGATGCTGCAAAGGAAGGTGCCGGGCGTCTCGCGCACGGCCGACAGCGGTGCTTCCGCTTCCAGCAAATCACTCAAGGTCGCGAAACGCTCCGACAGGTCGAACACGCCGTCAGCGCGCAGGACGATGGGCGAAGGCCCGGCGATCTGGCCGGGAACCCAGGCGCGGCCAATCAAGGTACCGGCTACGCCGTCGACCGGCAGGGTGTTTTCGGGAGTAAGCAGTAGCGACATGGCGAATCTTCCTGGTTCGTAAAGCCTTCACGCTAGGGCGGGCAGTCGATAAACTCCAATGAGATATATTCAGTATTCGATAACGTCTGGTTATTGCCGCCCAAAGGAATGCCCATGTCCGATCTGTCCTTCTCCAGCTTCTGTGGCTGGCTCAAATTCCGCCATTTGCTGCTGATCGACACCCTGGGGCGCACGCGCAACATGCACCTGGCGGCGCAGCAGATGAACCTAAGCCAACCCGCCATCAGCAAGATGCTCAAGGAAATCGAAAGCCTGCTCGGCTTCGCGCTGTTCGAACGGCAACCCCGGAGCATGCCGCCCACGGCGCTGGGCGAGCACGTGTTGCGCTATGCGCAGATCGCCCTGAACGATGCCCGCTCGTTCGTCGAGCAGATCAGCAGCCTGCGTGAGGGCGGTCATGGTCATCTCAAGGTCGGCGGGATTTTCGCCGCCACGGCGGTGGCCTTGCCCGAGGCCATATTGCAGATCAAGCAACGCTGGCCCTTGCTGTCGATTGAGGTGGTGGAGCAAACCAGCAACCACCTGATGGAAATGCTCGAAGAGAAAAAGCTTGATCTGGCGGTCGCCCGTTTCACCGAGCAAAGCCAGCAGCAGCGGTATGACTTCCAGCCTTTGGCGCCGGAACCGTTTTGCATCGTGGTCAACAGTAGCCATCCACTGGCTGACGCTGGGCCGACTTCTTTACAGCAATTGGTGGATCTGCCGTGGATTCTCTACCCGGTCGGCACGCCGATTCGCGGGCGCATGGAACTGGCGTTTGCCGAAGCGGGGGTGAGGATGCCAAGGAACACGGTCGATACCATTTCCATGCAGACCTTCCTTCAGGTTTTGCGGCGCGGGCCGATGATCGGGATGCTGCCCAATGCCATGGTCAATCCGCTGCTTGAGAGCGGTCAGCTGAAGACGCTTGATACACCGTTGCATCTGGTGCCGCAGGACTACGGTATCCTCACGCGCAAAGGCGAGCACCTGGTTGGCGCGGCTTTGGAATTTGCCGAGATACTCAAGGAAAACGCCCGGCTGGCTCGCGATTTGGCTGGCTGAAATGCGCGCCGAAACCTGTAGGAGCCGGCTTGCTGGCGATAGCGGTCTCTAATGTGCCTTCTGTGTCGAATTATCGGGCGCCATCGCCAGCAAGCCGGCTCCTACAGGTCAAAAAACGCGTAGCTTTTTCGATAACGCAGGATTACGGCATCCTCACGCGCAAAGGCGAGCACCTGGTTGGCGCGGCTTTGGAATTTGCCGAGATACTCCCCGGCTGGCTCGCGATTTGGCTGGCTGAAATGCGCGCCGAAATCTGTAGGAGCCGGCTTGCTGGCGATAGCGGTCTCTAATGTGCCTTCTGTGTCGAATTATCGGGCGCCATCGCCAGCAAGCCGGCTCCTACAGGTCAAAAAACGCGTAGCTTTTTCGATAACGGTTCGTTATCGGTTAATCCAAAAATGCCATTGGGAAAGAATCGGTTCGCGACAGTAGAGTATCGACCAGCTTCCAATCACGGTCAGGAGACTGTCATGCCCCAACTGTCCGGACACAATTTCATCGCCGGTGGCCGCAGCGCCGCCGGATCGGTGGTGCTGCACAGCGTTGATGCGACAACTGGAGAAGCGCTGCCTACGGCCTTCATTCAGGCAACGGTCGAGGAAGTGGACGCCGCTGCCACGGCTGCCGATCAAGCCAGCCCGATCTACCGCAACCTGCCCGCCGCACGCCGTGCCGAATTCCTCGACGCGATCGCTGCTGAACTTGATGCACTGGGTGATGATTTCGTCGCCCTGGTCTGCCAGGAAACCGCTTTGCCTGCGGCGCGCATCCAGGGTGAGCGAGCCCGCACCAGTGGCCAGATGCGCCTGTTTGCCCAGACCCTGCGCCGCGGTGATTTCTACGGTGCGCGCATCGATTTGCCGCTACCCGCGCGCCAACCCCTGCCTCGGGGCGATCTGCGCCAATGCCGCTTGGGCGTCGGCCCGGTGGCCGTGTTCGGTGCCAGTAACTTTCCGTTGGCCTTTTCTACCGCCGGTGGCGATACCGCCGCCGCGCTCGCGGCTGGCTGCCCGGTGGTGTTCAAGGCCCACAGCGGCCATATGGCAACCGCAGAGCGAGTGGCCGAAGCGATCATTCGCGCCGCCGAGAAAACCGGAATGCCAGCGGGCGTGTTCAACATGATCTTCGGTGCCGGCGTCGGTGAGGCGTTGGTCAAGCATCCGCTGATTCAAGCGGTCGGTTTTACCGGTTCGCTGAAGGGCGGCAGGGCGTTGTGCGACATGGCCGCCGCTCGCCCGCAGCCGATCCCGGTGTTCGCCGAGATGAGCAGCATCAACCCGGTACTGGTCCTGCCCGAAGCCCTGCACGTCCGCGGCGAGCGTATCGCCAGCGAACTGGCCGCGTCGGTGGTCATGGGCGCGGGTCAGTTCTGCACCAACCCCGGCCTGGTCATCGGTATTCGCTCACCAGCGTTCAGCCACTTCGTGAAGGCACTCGCTGCTTTGATCGCCGATCAACCGGCGCAAACCATGCTCAATGCCGGCGGCCTGCGCAGTTATGTGCACGGTTGCGAAGCCTTGCTGGCGCATCCGCGGCTCATGCACTTGGCGGGACAGAAGCAGCAGGGCGATCAAGCCCGGGCGCAATTGTTCCAGGCCGACGTCAGCCTGCTGTTGACCGGCGATGAGTTGCTGCAAGAGGAAATTTTCGGCCCGGCCACCGTGGTGGTTGAGGTGGCGGATCGAACGCAATTGTTAGCTGCACTGAAAGGTTTGCGCGGGCAACTGACCGCGACCCTGATCGGCGAAACGGCCGAACTGGAGCAATCCGCCGATCTGGTGGCTGTGCTTGAGCAAAAGGTCGGACGCGTATTGGTCAACGGCTATCCCACCGGTGTGGAAGTCTGCGACGCGATGGTCCACGGAGGCCCTTGGCCGGCCACGTCTGATGCCCGTGGTACTTCCGTGGGCACTTTGGCCATCGATCGATTCCTGCGCCCGGTGTGCTACCAGAACTTCCCTGATGCCTTGCTCCCCGAGGCCCTGAAGAACAGCAATCCACTGGGGCTGACGCGCCTGGTCAACGGAGAGAAAACTGCCCAGGCACTCTAGTCATTGCTTCGCCGCCGAGTGAATCGCTCATTCGGCGTGACCCAACTTCGATAAAAACAATCAGGCATGTCCACATGCCCAGGGGTTACCTTAATGCAAACGATATCCGAGCATTTGCCCGCGCAGGCGCAAGCCAGCGAACTCGATTTTGAAGACCGCACTTACCGCAAAGTCATCTGGCGCATCCTTCCCGTGCTGCTGCTGTGCTACATGGCGGCGTACCTGGACCGGGTCAACATCGGCTTTGCCAAGCTCGACATGCTCAACGAGCTTTCATTCAGCAACACCGTCTATGCCTTGGGCGCCAGTATGTTTTTCTGGGGCTATTTCCTGTTTGAAGTGCCGAGCAACCTGCTGCTGCATCGCTACGGCGCGCGCTTCTGGATTGCCCGGATCATGTTGACCTGGGCCGTGATCTCCATGGCCGTCGCGTTCACCGTGCCGCTGGCAGGGTTCTTCCATATCGAATCGAGCACCATGTTCTACGTGCTGCGCTTCCTGCTGGGTATCTGCGAAGCCGGTTTCTTCCCGGGTGTGATTCTGTACCTCAACTACTGGTTCCCAACCCATCGGCAAAGCCGTGTGATGTCCGGGTTCCTGATGGCCATGCCGATCAGCCTGACCCTGGGCGGGATCCTCTCCGGTTGGCTGATGAACAGCATGCAAGGCGTGCAGGGTATGTCGGGCTGGCAATGGATGCTGATCATCGAGGGCATTCCGTCAATCATCATGGCGTTTGTCGTAATCGTCTGCCTGGCCAACAACATCGACTCCGCCAAATGGCTGTCGGCTGCCGAAAAAGCCTTGCTCAAGGCCAACCTGCAAACCGATAACCAGGGCAAGGCGTCACGCCTGAGCGAAGTATTCTTCAACCCGCGAGTGTGGTTGTTGGTGCTAATCCTGCTGACCTTCAACACCGGCTTCTACGGTCTGGCGTTCTGGATGCCATCAATCATCAAAAGCACCGGTATCACCAATAGCCTGCACATCGGCTTGCTGACCGCCATTCCCTACGCAGTGGCCGTGGTCGCGATGCTGCTCAACGCACGGCATTCCAACCGCACCGGCGAGCGCCGCATGCACGCCGCGATTCCTGCGTTCATCGGTGGGCTGGGGCTGATGCTCAGTGCCTACTTCGCCGACAACCTGGTGCTGTCTATCCTGTTCCTCAGCGTATCCGCCTCGGGGATTCTCAGCCTGATGCCGATTTACTGGACCCTGCCTGGGACTGTGCTGTCGGGCGTCGCTGCTGCAGCAGGCATCGGCATGATCAACGCCTTCGGCAACCTGTCCGGTTTCACCGGCTCGATGATCACCGCCGTCGCGGAAAACCTCACCGGTAACATCAATAACGGCACCTACGTGTTGGCCCTGTGCCTGTTCGTCAGCGGCGGATTGATCCTGGCTATTCCCGCGTCGATGCTCGGCAGAACCCCGAAAACCGCGACCACCAGCGCGAACCTGGAGACGGCATGAACCTGCAAAACAAACGGGTGCTGGTCACGGCGGCCGGGCAGGGCATTGGCATGGCCAGTGCCATTGCCTTTGCCCAGGCGGGCGCCGAAGTCTTTGCCACTGACATCAATATCCAAGGGCTTGAAGGCGTCGAGGGCATCACCGCCCTCACGCTGGACGTGACCTCGGCCAGTGCCATTAGCGAAGCCTGTGAACGTATCGGTGGACTGGACGTGTTGTTCAATTGCGCCGGCTACGTCCACAGCGGCAACATTCTCGAATGCGACGAATCGGCGTGGGCGCGCTCGATGGACCTGAACGTCACGGCCATGTACCGCATGATCCGCGCCTTTTTGCCAGGCATGCTGGAACGTGGGGGCGGCTCGATCATCAACATGTCATCGGTGGTTTCCAGCGTCAAAGCGGTGCCCAACCGTTTTGCCTATGCTGCAAGCAAAGCCGCAGTGGTGGGATTGACCAAGGCTGTCGCTGCGGACTTTATCGGCCAGGGCATTCGCTGCAATGCGATTTGCCCCGGTACCGTGGAGTCGCCGTCGCTGCGCCAGCGCATTGCCGCGCAGGCCGCACAACAGGGCGTCGACGAAGCACAGGTTTATCAGCAGTTCCTCGACCGCCAACCCATGGGTCGAATCGGCAGCGCGAACGAGATCGCCCAGTTGGCCTTGTACCTGGGCAGTGATGCGTCGAGCTACACCACCGGCGGCGTGCACGTCATCGATGGCGGCATGAGCATCTGAAACCCGGTTTGCACTTTCAGTTTGAGCAGGAGAAACACATGAAACTGTTGCGTTATGGCGAAAAAGGTTCGGAGAAGCCCGGCCTGCTGGATGCTGATAATCAGATCCGCGACCTCTCGGGCCACGTGGCAGATATCGCCGCTCAAGTCCTGAGCCCGGAAAGCCTGGCCGCGCTGGCCGCCATTGATCCGGCCAGCCTGCCGCTCGTTGTCGGCAAGCCACGTATCGGCGCTTGTGTAGGGCAGGTCGGCAAGTTCATCTGCATCGGCCTGAACTACGCCGACCACGCGGCCGAGTCGAACATGGAAGTGCCGAAAGAACCGATCATCTTCAGCAAATGGACCAGCGCCATCTGCGGCCCCAACGACAACATCGAAATCCCGCGCGGCTCGGTCAAGACGGATTGGGAAGTGGAGCTCGGCGTGGTCATCGGCAAAGGCGGGCGCTACATCGATGAGGCGAACGCCATGGAACACGTCGCCGGCTATTGCGTGATCAACGATGTGTCGGAACGCCAATGGCAGCTGGAGCGCGGTGGCACCTGGGACAAGGGCAAGGGTTTCGACACCTTCGGCCCGCTCGGTCCATGGCTGGTGACCCGCGATGAGATCGCCGATCCGCACTCACTCGACCTGTGGCTGGAGGTTGATGGCCACCGCTATCAGCAAGGCAACACCCGCACGCTGATCTTCAATGTGCCGCAACTGATTGCTTACCTGAGCCGATGCATGAGCCTGCAACCGGGCGATGTGATTTCCACCGGTACGCCACCGGGCGTGGGCCTGGGTATCAAGCCCAATCCGGTATTCCTGCGCGCGGGTCAGACCATGCGCCTGGGCATCGCGGGCTTGGGTGAGCAACAACAAGTGACCGTGCAGGCGGATTGACGCGCCTGCGATCAATGCCTGCACTCCGCCAACACCACCTGGCAGGTGTTCGGCGTGCCACCGGATCGCCCGGCATAGCGCATGCAATTATCCATGGATTTTTTGCGCGCCATGCTCATGGTGTTGCCCCAGGCCAGGCCGCCTTCACCAGCCGTAGGCAGGGCTTTTGCGTAGCAGCTTGAGCCTACGGTGGTATAGCGAGACGTGGAGCTCTTGCCTGAACATCCGGCGGTGAGCGCCAGGTTGATGGCGAGCAAAGAAGGGAAGATCCAGGACGAGCAGTGCAACGCTGTTTTTCCGGTCATCCCGTTTCCCCTGTATCAACCGACTAGAGGCGAATGTGTGCTGCCGTTGCACTCAGCGTAGACGGTGTCCCGGTTCAAGAGCGGTCGGCCTGCGCAAAGCCTTATGCCAGAGCCATTTCTTACCAACCACAGAAGCCTAAGCTAATTCCAAAATAGTATTTATATAAGTTTTTTAAGATCGTTTAGCTTTATGTCATCAGAAGCGCCGCACTTCACGTCCGGCGCTTTTTTTGCGTCGGGCTAACCGTTTTTCGGTCACAGCCCGAGACTCACTTTTTCCAACCCGTAAGCAAGCTTTTATGGGTCGTTGGCCGGGAGCTCCTGTGACAGTCATACAAACCCCTTTGGCACTGGACCGGATCGCGTCCGGGCAAAGACCGCTACAGCCGGACGATCACGCAAATGACGGCGATGTGGTGCTCGAATTGCGGGATGTCACCAAGACCTATCTGCGCAAAAAAGGCACGCCGGCGTTACCTGCGGTCAGCAATGTCAGCTTGAAGGTACGTCGCGGTGAAGTGCTGTGTCTGATGGGGACTTCTGGAAGCGGCAAGTCAACCTTGCTGCGACACATCAACCGTTTGATCGAGCCCAGCAGCGGCGAAGTGCTGATCGAAGGTGAGGCCATCAGCGGTCTGAGCAGCAAGGCTTTGCGCACACTGAGATCGCGACGCATCGGTATGGTGTTCCAGCATTTCGGTCTGCTGCCCCATCGCACCGTTCTGGACAACGTCGCGTTGCCGCTGGAGTTGTGCGGCGAAGCGGAATCCGCCCGGCATGCGGCCGCCGCGATTCAGTTGAAGGCCGTTGGGCTGGACGGGTGGGGCGAGCACTATCCTCACGAACTGTCCGGGGGCATGCAGCAACGGGTCGGGTTGGCCAGGGCGTTGGTGACGGAACCGGACATCCTGCTGATGGACGAGCCGTTCAGCGCACTGGACCCGACGATCCGCCGCGACCTGCAAAGTCACTTTCTCTCCATCGCCCGTGAACGCGGGATCAGCACCTTGCTGGTCACCCATGATCCGGCCGAGGCCATTCGCCTGGCTGACCGCATCGCGGTGATGCGCCAGGGTCGCCTGGTGCAGCTGGGCACGCCGCAACAACTGCTTGAGCAACCGGCCGATGCTGAAGTCGCGGACTTTTTCCGCGACCACCTTCCAGCCTCGACCGCCCCGCGCAGCTTGAACAGCAGCGGTCTGCAAACGTCACAAGGTGAACGTCGCGAGCAGCCTTCCTCCCCTGGCTTGCCGTGGTGGCAAGCGCTGTTGCTGGGGCCGGCGGCCTTGGCAGCACGGGGTAAGGGCGGCTTGTTCTGGGGCACGTTTGCCGTAGAACTTGCGGCATTGGCTGCCTTGGGGCAGGGCATTGCCGGCTCGTCGTGGCTGGCGATTGTGGCGGCGTTGCTCCTGCTGTTCGCCAGCCGATTCACCGCTGTCTCGATGAGTCGACATGCGCTGCGTCGGGGCGTTTCCGGTTGGGCGCTGCCGCTGGGCGTACTGCTGGTTTCGCAAGCGTTGGTGATCTGGCGCGTCGTGACCCCGGACACCGGTCACGTGCTGTTGCAGTTCCCGGTCAACCGGCAGGCGCTGCTGTTGACGGCGCAGAGCATCGACGAGTTTATCGGCTGGTCGCAAGTCACCTTCGAAACGGCGTTCGTTGGCGTGATCGTTGCCGTTCGCACGGTCATTGAAGGGGTGGAAAACGTGCTCGGCTGGCTGCCATGGCCGGTCTCGGCACTGGCTCTGGTATTTCTGGCCTGGCGCTCTGCGGGCCTGGCGTTGGCGCTCACCAGCAGCGCTGCCTTGTTATACATCGGCCTGTTCGGCTTCTGGGAACGCACCATCGCCACGCTGGCACTGGTGGGTTCGTCGGTGCTGATCGCCCTGATCATTGGCGTTCCCACCGGCATCTTGCTGGCCAAGCGGCCGCTGGTACGCCGGCTGATCACGCCCTTGCTGGACGTCATGCAGACCCTGCCCACCTTCGTCTACCTGATTCCAGCGGTAGCGTTCTTTTCCGTCGGCAAGACCCCTGCGGTGATCGCGACCGTGATTTTCGCCCTGGCCCCAATGATCCGTTTGACGTCGCTGGGCATTCAGGAAGTGCCCAAGGATGCGGTCGAAGCCGCTGTCGCCCACGGTGCCAGTCCATGGCAAACGTTGATCAAGGTGCAGCTGCCGCTGGCTCGCCGTTCGTTGTTGTTGGGGATCAACCAGACCATCGTCATGAGCCTGTCGATGGTCGTCGTTGCTGCACTGATCGGCGCCGGCGGCCTCGGTTACGACGTCATGACCGCGTTGCGCAACATCAAGGGCGGAGAGGGCGTGCTGGCCGGCGTCGCGATCGTCCTGTGTGCGCTGATCCCGGATCGAATCATTCAATCGAGCTTGCGCAAGCAAGACCACCTCTACCACTGACAGTGAGAATTATCGTGAAGACACGCCTATCGCGCACCTTGGGTACGACTGCATTACTGGCCTCCGTGATTGCCTCCGGCGCGGCCATGGCCAAGGACAAAATCGTCATTGGCGAGCAAAACTGGACCGGTGCCATCGCCATTCAATACATCCTCGGCGAAGTGCTTGAAAGTCGCCTGGACGCCGATGTTTCCTACCTGGCTGGCGATGTCCCGGTGTTGCTCAGCGCCGCCTCGAAAGGCGATGGTTCAGTGGATGTCTTGACCGACATCTGGTTGCCCAATCAGTCCGCCGCCTGGGCCAAGTACGTCACCGGTGGCACCCGCTCACTGGTCCCGAACAGCCACCCGTACGCGGGTGAGCAGGGTTTCTATATCCCGGGCTATCTGCAAGACAAGTACGGGGTCAAATCGGTCTACGACCTGAAGAAACCGGAAGTGGCCAAGCTGTTCGAGCCACTGGGCGGTGGCAAGGCACAATTGCTGGTGGGGCCAGCGGGCTGGGAGTCGACTTACATTGGTCAAATCAAGGCCAAGGATTACCAGTTCGCCGACAAATTCGAGGCGGTCTCCACTGAAGCTTCCGTGACCTATTCGAAGTTGTCCGCGGCGTACAAGGCTGAGCGTGGCGTGGTGTTCTATGCCTACACCCCGGACTGGATTTTCTCCGCTTTCGACCTGCGTCGCCTGGAAGAGCCTGCGTTTGACGGTTACGCCCAGGACAACAAAAAAGATGATCCGCTGTACAAGGCCGACGGTTGCTGGAAATTCATCAGCCCGACGGTTGATCCGGACTGGCTGAACAAGAGCCGGATCACCTGCGCGTTCCCGGATGCCAAAGTCCACGTCCTGGCCTCCGTTGCATTGCAAAAGCGCGCACCGAAAATTGCCGAGTTCCTGCAAAACGTCGCCATCGAGCCGAAGCAGCTCAACGAGTTGATTCTGAAGATCGAAAAGGAAAAGCAGCCGGCTGACGTTGCCGCGAAGGCCTGGGTCAAGGCGAACGGTGCCACGGTTGATCAGTGGCTGGCGGGTCCGACGCAGAAAGTGAGCGTGAACCAATGACCCAATCGTCAGTGCGTTTGCTTGATGGCGGCATGGGGCGGGAGCTGCAACGTATCGGCGCGCCGTTCCGGCAACCGGAATGGTCGGCGCTGGCACTGATCGAATCGTCGGATTTCGTGTTGCAAGCGCATCGGGCGTTCATTGCCGCCGGTGCCCGGATCGTCACCACCAACAGCTACGCGGTGGTGCCGTTTCATATCGGCGATCAGCGCTTTGCCGAACAGGGCCGTTCGCTGGCCGAGCGGGCCGGACGCCTGGCTCGCCAGGCAGCCTCGGAAAACTCCGAGCCGGTCACGGTGGCCGGCTCATTGCCGCCGGCCCTGGGTTCCTATCGCCCGGACCTGTTCGATCACCCGCGTAGCGTCGAAATCCATCGGCAGCTGATTGCCGGGCTGCAAGATCAGGTGGATGTCTGGCTGGCGGAAACCCAGAGCTCCATCGCGGAAGTGCGTGCAGTCGTCGAAGCCTTGGGCGTAGATCCCAAGCCTTTGTGGCTGTCCTTTACGCTGCTTGATGAGGCCGACGGAGCGCCACGTCTGCGCTCTGGCGAACCGGTGGCCGATGCGGTGCAAGTGGCTGCCGGGCTGGGCGCCAAAGTAGTGCTCTTCAACTGCAGTCAGCCAGAAGTCATGACGGCTGCATTGGCGCAAGCCCAATCGGTCATCCAGCGCCTTGGCAAAAGCATTGAGCTGGGGGTTTACGCCAATGCCTTTCCACCCGTCAGTACCCAGGCCAAGGCCAACAGCACCTTGCTCGAAATCCGTGCTGACCTGACCCCCGAGTCGTATCTGCACTGGTCAAGGTCATGGGTGGCTGCGGGTGCCAGCATCGTGGGCGGATGTTGTGGTATCGGGCCTGAACATATCGCGCAGTTGCACGAGCATCTGCTGCCGCAAAAAGAGGCTGTTAGCGTATGAGTGATTCGCAAAAAGACGTATTTGTTGAACAGGCGACGTTTGGTGCCGGTTGTTTCTGGGGTGCCGAGGCGTCATTCAGGGCCTTGCCAGGCGTGCTCGACAGCCGCGTCGGCTTTGCCAGCCCGGCCGGTGATGAGGCGGTGTCCATCGAGGTGGTCCAGGTCGATTTCGACACCCGGGAAATTCCCTACAGCCGCCTGATCGAGCATTTCTGGACACTGCACGATCCCACCTCGGTTGATCGCCAGGGCGCCGATGTCGGCGTGAAATATCGTTCGGCATTGTTCTTCAATTCAGCCCGCCAGGCCGACGACGCGCAAGCCGCGAAACAGCAGCTCGACGCCACGGAGCAATTGGGCAAACCCGTGTCCACGGTGATCGTGCCGTTGGGTGAGTTTCAACTGGCGGACGAGGAACATCAGCAGTATGTGGAAAAGCACGGAGGGAGCAGCTGTTCGATTTGAATGCACGTAAAATCTCAACTTCACATTTAAACCGTGGCGAGGGAGCTTGCTCCCGCTGGGCCGCGAAGCAGACCTAAAAGCTGCGGCTGCTACGCACCCGAGCGGGAGCAAGCTTCCTCGCCACAGAGACTGTGTACCGGGGGCTACTCATGCGGATCAATCTGACTCAGCACCCGGTTGGCCGAAGAGGTGGTAATGGCCTCACCGTGGAAAAGACCTCTGCCATCGCCAAAAATGACCTCACACCCACCTGTGGCGAGGGAGCTTGCTCCCGCTGGGCTGCGCAGCAGACCTAAAAGCTGCGGCTGCTACGCACCCGAGCGGGAGCAAGCTCCCTCGCCACAAAGAGACTGTGTACCGGGGGCTACTCAGGCGGATCAATCTGATTCAGCACCCGGTTGGCCGAAGAGGTGGTAATGGCCTCGCCGTGGAAAAGACCTCAGCCATCGCCAAAAATGACATCACACCCACCTGTGGCGAGGGAGCTTGCTCCCGCTGGGTCGCGCAGCGGCCCCAAAAGATCGCAGCCTGCGGTAGCGCCTACAGGTTTGTGCCCTGCTTGATATCCCCGCAAAAAATATCGACGTTGCCATCGGTCGCGGTGGTGCGCACGAGGATGGAGTATTCACCGGCAAGCAAGGTCTGCAATGGCACCGGTGCGCTTCTTGAGAATGCCCAGCCGCGGATCGGTTGACGTTCGGTGTTGACTCGATCATTCATGGCGTAGGCGACTGGCCCGGGTTGCTGGCAGCTGCCTTTGTTGATGAAGGAATAAAGGCGCAAGGGCAGTACCACTCCACTGGGCGCACCACTGATGAAGAAACTCAACCCGGTCTGTTTGTCCCACTCGGACAACACGACATTGCCGATCTGACCGGTGTTTTGCCGGGTGGCCACCAACGTAACGTTAACGCTCTGGTTGGATGAAGTGGTGCAACCGAAAAGGCTCACGGTGACCATCAGCGCTGCCAGTGAGTTTTTGAGTTTCATTGCCAACCTCCGGTGATGAAGGGATGTACGCGCACTTGTAGGAGCTGCCGCAGGCTGCGATCTTTTGACTTTGATCTTCTAGGGACCGGTGGAAGATCAAGATCAAAAGATCGCAGCCTGCGGCAGCTCCTACAGTAAAGCCGGACGTATGCGTTGATCAGCCTAAGTCGTCCGCATGATGCCGTTCCGGCACCTGGCTTTCCTCATCGCCCCACGTCCGGTTGACGCGCTGGCCACGGATGACCGCAGGCCGTTTGGCGATTTCTTCCGCCCAGCGCTGCACGTGGGAGTATTGGTGGGCCGATAGAAACTCGGCAGCCGAATACACGTTGTCTCGCACCAATTGGCCGTACCAGGGCCAAACCGCGATATCGGCGATGGTGTAATTTTCACCGGCCAGGTAAGGGCTTTCAGCCAGGAGGCGGTCGAGGACGTCCAGCTGCCGCTTGGTTTCCATCGTAAAACGGTCGATCGGGTATTCGAGTTTCTCCGGTGCGTAGGCGTAGAAATGCCCGAAGCCGCCGCCCAGGTAGGGCGCCGAACCCATCTGCCAGAACAGCCAGTTCAGGGTTTCGGTGCGTCCTGCGAGATCGGTGGGCAGGAAGGCGCCGAATTTTTCTGCCAGGTAGAGCAGGATCGAACCGGATTCGAAGACACGGATCGGTGGCTCCACGCTGCGGTCCAGCAGCGCCGGGATCTTCGAGTTCGGGTTGATCTCGACAAAACCACTGGAGAACTGATCACCTTCGCCGATGCGGATCAGCCAGGCATCGTACTCGGCGTCGCTATGCCCACGCGCCAGCAGTTCCTCCAGGAGGATGGTCACCTTCACGCCATTGGGCGTGGCCAGTGAATACAACTGCAATGGATGCTTGCCGATTGGCAGTGTCTTTTCATGGGTCGGACCGGCAACAGGGCGGTTGATGCTGGCGAATTGGCCACCGGATGGAGCGTTGTTTTTCCAGACCTTGGGAGGAACATAAGACGCTTTGCTCACGAGATCGACCTCATAATGTGATTACTGAGATGGCGCAGAATGCTTGCGTGCGTTGGACGTTATGCCGGTGTGACATCGCTGCCTTCAACCAGCAACATCCGGTACTGCGCGCCCTTCATGCGATGCAGTCGCGCCTCCTGATAGGCAGGGCTGTTGTACCACGCGCGCGCGGCGGCCATGTCGGGAAAACGCAGGATCGCGACGCCTTCCGCCGCCGAGCCTTCCAGCACTTCGAGCTGGCCATAGAAGGCGAGGCGGGTGATGTCGTGGCCCGTTCGGGCGGCTGGCGCCTTCTGCGCGTACTGCTGCATTTCTGCTTCGTTGGTAGTCGTTTCGCGGATGAAAATAACATAAGCGGACATGCTTAAAACCTCAGTGTTTGTACAGGTTTGTCTCTGACTTTTCGAGACTGAAGACCCGGCCAGATGCCTTCGAACAGCGATCTGGTCGGGCTCGCCCATGACGATGATTAGCGCAGCGCCTCGATAATCGCTTTTGCCAGCGGGCCGCCCGAAGCCGGGTTCTGGCCAGTCAGCAGGCGGCCGTCGACCACGACCTTTTCCTGCCACACATCGGCCGACGAATACTCGGCACCCTCGGCGCGCAGGGCATCTTCCAGATTGAACGGCACATCTGCCTGTGCGTAGCCAGACTCTTCATCATTGGAGAACGAGGTCAGCTTGCGTCCGCGGATCAATGGGCTGCCATCTTCCTGTTTGACGCCAAGGAATGCCGCCGGGCCATGGCAGACAGCTGCCACGATTTTGCCGCCGTTCCAGGCACGTTCGACAGCACGTTTCACGTCCGGGTCTTTGGCGATATCCACCATCGGACCGAGGCCACCCGGGAAGAAAATGGCGTCGTAGTCGAGCACATCCACTTCCGATAACTTGCGGCTGTTAGCCATGCGGCGGATCGCCAGGCTGTTGCGGAAGGCGAGCTGCGAAGGATCGCTTTCATCGTAGCCATCTTCCGGCGGTGTACCGCCCAGTGGCGAGGCGTATTCCACCGCTACGCCTGCTTCGGCGAAGACCTCGTAAGGGTGGGCGACTTCAGGGAAGAAGTAGCCAGTGCGGCGGTGGTTGGGGCCGATTTCGGCAGCGTTGGTCAGAATGAACAGTACGTGTTTGATGCTCATGGCGAACTCCTTGACGAGGGATTGGGCAGAACCTTTTGGTTGGCCTAACTTTGCGTCAAGGTCAGTTATTCGAGAAATTTACTTACGCTATTTTAGATATTCATCTGGCATTATGACTGCTGCATCGTTAACCAACGCGTGAGCACTTATGCGATACGACCTCAATCTCTTGCCGGTTTTCATTGCGCTCATGGAGGAACGCAGCGTCACCCGCGCCGCGCTGCGTCTAGGCATCACACAGCCTGCGCTGTCGAACGCATTGAATCGGCTACGCGATACGTTACGAGATCCTCTGTTTATCCGTGAACGTTACGGCATCAAACCGACCCAGTTCGCCGAAGAGATTGCGCCTGTGATTATCGAGACGCTCGGCAGGCTCGATGAAGTTCTGGTTGGCCGGCAGCACTTCGATCCGGCCACGGCTACCCGGCAGTTCAACGTTGCTGCCAACAGTTACGTCGAGATCGTGCTCATGCCGAGCATCATCGCCAAGCTTGGACATTTAGCGCCCGGGATCAAGATGTCCCTGACGCCGTTCGGCAATGATCTGGTGGAAACGGGGGTGATCTCGGGAACGACTGACATGGTGCTGGGCCGCATCATCGATCCGCCCGACAATTTGATCCTTCAGCATTTGATGGACGATGGCCTGGCTTGCGTCGTGCGCATCGACCATCCGGAAATCGCAAACAGCCTGTCGCGGGAGCAATACGAGCAGCTGCGCCATGTCAATGTTCAACCACCGGGTCGACTCAGGGCAGGGGTGTTTCAGGCGCTTGAACGGCAGGGGCTGCGGCGCGAGCTGGCTATTTCCGTTACCCACTTTCTGGCGGTACCGGAAATCATCGCGGTCACCGATTACTGCGCGACGCTGCCTCGACTGATCTGCAACCAGATCGCCAGGGATCCACGGCTGAAAGTGGTGCAGGCCCCCGTCGATCTCGGCACTTTTCCGGTGGAGATCGCTTGGCATGTGCGTTATCGAAATGATCCAGCCCACCAATGGTTTCGGCAGTTGCTGGTTGAAACAGCAGCGCAATTGACCGGTAAAGACCAAGATCAGCACGCGTGAACTCACCCTGCCGACACACGCATCCCCTGTAGGAGCTGCCGAAGGCTGCGATCTTTTGATCTTGATCTACCCCGCCCATAGCGGAACAGCACACAGATCAAAGTCAAAAGATCGCAGCCTTCGGCAGCTCCTACAGGGGGACCGGTTTCGCTGACTGTTCCACCAGATGAAATGCTGGATTGTAAAAGCTGGTAATACCGCTGTTCCGGACGGGAGTAGAAGATAGGCCATCGACGCGACTACCGGGTCGAACCGTCCAATAATCGGAGTACGTCATGTCCCAGCAAGCAATCAAACTTTATCGTCACCCGCTGTCCGGTCACTCGCATCGGGTCGAATTGATGCTGTCCCTGCTTGGCCTGCCTACCGAACTGGTCTTTGTGGATCTGATGAAAGGCGCACACAAGACGCCTGAATTCCTCGCGCTCAACCGCTTTGGCCAAGTGCCGGTGATCGATGACAACGGCACCGTGTTGGCGGACTCGAACGGGATTCTGACTTACCTCGCTGCCAAATATGGCGATGGCCAATGGTTGCCGAGCGATCCGGAAGCGCAAGCCAGCGTCCAGCGCTGGCTCTCGGTGGCCGCGGGCCAGATCAATTCGGGACCCGCCAGGGCTCGACTGATCACCGTATTCGGTGCCGGTTATAACGCTGAAGAGGCCATCAGTAACGCCCATGGCTTGCTCAAGGTCATGGAGCATGAGTTGGGGGAAAGCCAATTTCTGGCCGGTGAAAAACCGACCATTGCCGATGTCGCGGCTTACACGTACGTGTCCCATGCCCCTGAGGGCAATGTTGCACTGACTGATTATCCCAATGTCCGTGCCTGGCTCGGCCGCATTGAAGCGTTGCCGCGTTTTGTCGGCATGCAACGTACCGCGACAGGCTTGCAACAAGCCTGATTCGATCCGCTGGAGCTTGTCGAAAACACGTTCGACAAGTTCCAGTCCTTCGGTTTTCCCCGCCGTTTTCTCACAAATCGCATTCGCCTGTTCCGAAGTCGGTCGGGCGTGCGTGCGAAATTCGCAATAGCCAACAATACTGGCCAATGCTGCTGCGCGCGGAAGCGTTCAGGGGCTTCGCCATTTCTTTACCCAGAAAGGCTCGTCAATGGATCGATTTCAGGAAATGCAGATTTTCATGGCCGTCGCCGAGGAGGAGGGTTTTGCCGCCGCCGCCCGCCGCCTGAACATCTCGCCGCCAAGCGTGACGCGGGCCATTGCCGGGATGGAGGAGCGGATCGGCACCCAGTTACTGTCGCGTACCACCCGCAGCTTGCATCTGACCGAAGCCGGCCAACGTTATCTGGAAGATTGCCGGCGTATTCTCGGCGAAGTGGAGGAAGCGGAGGAGGCCGCCGCCGGCAGTTATTCGATCCCCTGCGGGCATTTGACGGTGACGGCGCCGGTGTTGTTTGGCGAGTTGTTCATCGCGCCACTGCTGGCGGAATATCTGGATCGGTTTCCGTCCGTGCACGTCAATGCGTTGCTGGTCGACCGCGTGGTGAGCATGGCAGACGAAGGCATTGATGTGCCGATACGCATCGGCCATCTGTACGAGAACAGTCAGCACGCCGTCAAGGTAGGAGAAGTGCGTCAGGTGATATGCGCGGCCCCTGCTTATTTTGAGCGGTACGGCAGACCACAGCATCCTGGGGATTTGAGCGCAGCAAACATTGTCATGTCGTCCGCCAGCCACCTGCTGAGCGATTGGCAATTTGTAAAGGATGGCAATGCCTTGAGCTTGCGCGTTAACCCGCGCCTGGTAGTGACCGCGAATCAGGCGGCGATCAATATTGCTTGCCTGGGCTGGGGGATCACTCGGGTGTTGTCCTATCAGGTGGCAGGCCACGTCGCCGATGGCGGGTTGGAAGTGGTGCTCCAGGCCTTCGAACCTCCAGCGCTGCCCATTCAGGTGGTGTATCAAAAGAACCAACGAGTACCCGCCAAAGTGCGAACTTTCGTCGACTTCCTCGCAGAGCGATTGGCACAGGACACGGCGCTTAAACCAGCCGTCAAGAGCACAGCCTGATGGATCGTTTCCATGAGATGCAGATGTTCGTTGCGCTATCGGAACGCCCCAGCCTTGCATCGGCAGCCCGTCGTCTCGGTGTATCCGGCCCGGCGGTGGTGCGCGCCATCGCCCGGCTGGAAGCGCGCCTGGGTGTCGCGCTTTTGCAGCGCAGCACGCGCGGGGTCGCGCTGACGCACGCGGGTGCTGCGTTTATGACGGATTGCTCGCGCATCCTCAAGGGCGTTGAAGAGGCGGAAGCTTCCGCCAAGGGTCTGCACGTCGAGGCTCAAGGAAACCTGAAGGTGCTGCTGCCGTTGCAGTTCAGCGGTGATGTGATGACGCCGTTGCTGGCCAGTTACATGGAGGCGTATCCCGAAGTCAGGGTGTTCGCCCATTACCACGATCGTTTTCCAAACATGAACGAAGAGGGGCTGGACGTGGCAGTGCTGATCGGCCAATTGCCCAGCTCATCCTTGGTTGCACGGCCGGTTGGTCATGTACGCTCGATCGTTTGCAGCAGCCCCGAATATCTTGCCACTCACGGCGAGCCGAGCGTACCGACGGATCTCAAACATCATCGCCTGGTTGCCACACAAGCCTGGCGCGACAGTATTCAGTGGGACTTTCAAATGGAGGGTGAGCTGACCGCCATCAAGGCGCCCGCGCGGGTCAGTTGTGCAACGGTCCAGGCGGCCATTGACGCTACTGCCCACGGCGCCGGGCTGACCCGTTGTTCGAGTTATCCGTTGTACGACTATCTGAACAGCGGACGATTGCGTCGGGTCCTGCAACCGTTTGAGTTGCCGGCGCTACCGGTGCAGGTGGTGTACCGCGAAGGACGCAAGGCTTCGATGCGGGTACGCAGCTTTGTTGACCATGTCGTTAACGGCCTGCGCGAGCATCCGGCCATGCGACCGGATGCCAGTTGAGCCAATGCAACGCGTGCTCGATCAGGGCGTGGCAGTGCTCCAGGCATCATCAAACAGGCTCCGACAGTCGACGGCATTTCAGCGAGTGAAACAGTGGATTGTGTTTTTTGGTAGTTCTCTCCCGTGCCGTTAAAGGGGAGCATCTGCTTTCGCAATATATTGATGGTTACGCCGCAGGATCCGACGCCACAACGATGAGTCGGCGAGTGAAGTGCACCTGTTTACGACGCCTAGAGGTGATCATGAATCAGACGGACGAGACCGGCACATCGCCTTGGCATGCGGGCGAGCGGCAATTGCAGGAAACAATCGGCGTTGCCGATCGCATGGAAATAAACGGGCGCCGGGTCGTACGCGACTACATGCCCGACCAGCATCGATTGTTTTACAGCCAGCTGCCTTATCTGGTGTTGGGCGCCGTCGATGAACGAGGCACGCCCTGGGCGACCCTGATAGAAGGCCCGCCCGGTTTTGCCCATTCCCCCGATCCGCGAATATTGCAACTCGATCGTCTGCCCGCCGAAGGTGATCCGGTCACGCCCGCGCTGACAGAAGGGGCTGCCGTAGGCATTCTCGGCATCGATCTGAAGACCCGCAGGCGCAATCGCATGAACGGCAACATCAGCCGCGCTTTCCCTGGCGGTTGCGCCGTTTCGGTGGTGCACAGTTTCGGCAACTGTCCGCAATATATCCAGCTGCGCAGCGTGGAGCCCGTCAGCCTCGGGCACGCTTCGGCAGCCACTCAGGCCGAGCATCTCGACCAACTCGATGAGGCCGCCAGGGCGACGATCAGCAAGGCCGACACCTTCTTTATCGCCAGTTACCTGGACCTGGACGGAGATCCCGCGCAACGCGCAGTGGACGTCTCGCACCGGGGCGGCAATGCAGGTTTCGTCAGGATTGAAGGCAACGTGCTGAAGATTCCAGACTTCGCCGGCAACCTGCATTTTAATACCCTGGGTAATTTGTTGCTCAATCCCCGGGCGGGATTGCTGTTCGTCGATTTCGAATCAGGCGATGTACTTCAGGTCGCCGGCCGCACCGAGATCATTCTCGACGGCCCCGAGATCGCTGCATTTCAGGGCGCAGAACGGCTCTGGACGTTGACGGTGGACCAAGTGATTCGACGTCCCGCGACGTTGGCGTTGCGTTGGCAGTTTGAAGGCTTCTCGCCCAACAGTCTGATGACGGGTAGCTGGGAACAGGCCGATGGCCGCTTGCAGGCCGACGCCTTGCGCGACCAATGGCGACAGTTGCGGGTGACCCGCATTGTTGATGAAAGCAGCACGATTCGCTCGTTTTACCTGGAACCCGACGATGGCGCCGGTTTGCCGCGCTTCGAGGCAGGGCAACACTTGCCAGTGCGCATTTGCGTCGCTGAAGGGGAGGCTCCGCTGGTCAGGACCTACAGTGTGTCGAGCGCACCGTCCGACAGTTTTTTTCGCATCAGCGTCAAGCGTGACGGGCTCGTTTCGGCGCATTTGCATCGGCGTATTCAAGTCGGGGATTTGATTGAGGCGCGTGCTCCTCAGGGACGCTTCACGGTGCAGGCCGATGAGCGTCGACCGCTGGTGCTGTTGGCCGCCGGTGTTGGCGTAACACCCTTGCTCTCGATGTTGCGCGAAGTGATTTATGAAGGAGAACGCATCCGCCGGACGCGCCCTACCTGGTTCATTCAGAGCGCACGCAGTTTGGCCGAACTGGGGTTTCGAGATGAGCTGTACGAACTGGCGACCCGCGCCAAAGAAAAAATTCGTGCGTTACGCCTGCTGAGCCAACCCGAGGAACACGCCAGCGAAGGTGAAGACTTCGAGTTGGCGGGACGCATCGACATCGCTCTGCTGAAGTCGTTGCTGCCGCTGGACGATTACGACTTTTACCTGTGTGGTCCCGGGCCATTTACCCAAGCGCTTTACGACAGCCTGCGTGAGTTGCGCATTGGCGATGATCGCATTCATGCGGAAACCTTCGGCCCATCGACGCTGGTACGCCAGCGCGACCAACTGACGCCTGCGGTGGAGCAGGTGCCGGCGGCCAGCAGCCCGGTCAAAGTGTTGTTCGCCGCATCATCCAAAGAGGCGCGTTGGGAACCGGGCGCCGGGAGTTTGCTGGAGCTGGCTGAAAGCCGTGGCCTGAATCCGGACTTCAGTTGTCGCGGTGGATCGTGCGGCACCTGCCGTACCCGGCTGGTCAGCGGGCAAGTGCATTATCTGAACCTGCCCGCGGAAATGCCGGCAGAAGGCGAGGTGCTGATTTGTTGTGCGGTGCCTGCACAAACCAAGGAGGGCGATGCGCCCTTGGTGCTTGAGTTGTGAGTCGCTCAACGGAACGGATCAGGAGAAGAAAATGCGCAAGCTCATCGTTGCCGCCTTCATCAGCCTCGATGGCGTCATCCAGGCGCCCGGCGGGCCTGATGAAGATACCAGCGGCGAATTCCGTTTCGGTGGCTGGATCGTGCCTTACTCGGACGAGTCCTCCGGTCAGGCGATAAAGGACTTGTTCTCGCAGCCGTTCGAGTTGCTGCTGGGTCGTCGCACCTACGACATATTCGCGGCGTACTGGCCGCGGATAAAGACCGAATCACATAACTACATCGCTGATCTGTTCAACAGTGTCCCCAAGCACGTGGTCACCCATCATCCCGATACCCTTGATTGGCACAACAGTCATGGGTTGCAGGGAAACCTCGTCGACGCGATACACGCGCTCAAGCAACAGCTTGGCGCTCACCTGTTGACCCAGGGCAGCGGAGAACTGGTGAGGCAATTGCTTGCCGCCGGGTTGGTGGATGAGCTTCGGTTGATGACTTTTCCTGTTGTACTCGGGCAAGGCAAGCGCCTGTTCGATGACAACGTACAAGCGTCCGCCTTCACGTTGGAACGTTCGACCAGCACGCCACAAGGTGTGCTGATCTCCCGCTACGTGCGCAGCGGCGAGGTGCGCACGGGATCGTTCACCGAAGCTGAACCCCAATAAGCGCACAAAAAAAACGGCTCGTTGGTTAAACGAGCCGTCTGTGTGAACGCGCTTATCGCGGGACGCTACTCAAAGGTGATCGGCATCAATCACCGCTTTGGCGAACGCCTGCGGATCTTCCTGCGGCAGGTTGTGGCCGATGCCGCCGTTGATCAGCCGGAACTCGTACTTGCCGGTAAAGCGTTTGGCGTAATCCTCCGGGTTCGGGTGCGGTGCGCCATTGGCATCGCCTTCAAGGGTGATGGTCGGCACGCTGATCGAAGGCGCCGTCGCCAGTTTCTGCTCCAGCGCCTCGTATCGGGATTCGCCTTGCACCAGGCCCAGGCGCCATCGGTAGTTGAACACGGTGATGTCGACATGGTCGGGGTTTTCCAGGGCCTTGGCGCTGCGGTCGAACGTGGCGTCATCGAAGGCCCATTTCGGCGAGGCCAGTTGCCAGATCAACTTGGCGAAGTCGTGGGTGTTTTTCTCGTACCCGGCGCGACCTCGGTCGGTGGCGAAGTAGAACTGATACCACCACTGCAATTCAGCTTTCGGTGGCAGCGGGTTCTTGCCAGCCGCCTGATTACCGATCAGATAGCCGCTGACCGAAACCAGCGCCTTGACCCGTTCCGGCCACAGCGCCGAGACGATGTCGGCGGAACGCGCGCCCCAATCGTAGCCACCCAGCACGGCCTGTTTGATCTTCAGCGCATCCATGAAGTCGATGACGTCACTGGCCAGCGCGGCGGGTTGACCATTACGTACGGTTTTCTCGGACAGGAAATGCGTGTCGCCATAGCCGCGTGCATAGGGCATCAGCACGCGATAACCCTTGGCCGCCAGCAACGGTGCGACTTCGTCATAGCTGTGAATGTCGTACGGCCAGCCGTGCAGAAGAATCACCACCGGGCCATCGGCCGGACCTGTTTCGGCGTACGCCACGTCCAGCAGGCCCGCGTTGACATGCTTGAGCGGGCCGAACGGAGAGGGCGCCGAATAGGAGACGCCGGCATTGGTCGCCGCTGGCTGTGCGGCTGCGGTCGATTGAGCGTGGGCCGCACCGATCACGCCGAACAGGGTGAGCGCGAGGAGTGAAGAACCGACCAGACCGCGGCGAGTTTTGCCGGTGTTGTCCTTGTGCATTGCCATCTTCATGGGGATGTCTCCGTTGCATGTCATGGGTCAGGGGCTCTGGCTGGATCCCCTTCAAACCTTGCCTGCATTTGAACGCGGGGACGTATCTGGCGTGTGTCGAATTGCACGGCCAGACGCAAGCCGATGTATCGGGGTGTCGCCCGGATACACTGTGATACACAGAGTCATTCTGCGCCTCTCGTGTCTTGAACAGAGCCTCACACCCCTTTGGTAGACGGTAGCAAGATTGTCAGTATCCCCAGCAGTGGCAGATAGGAGCAAAGGTTGTACACGTACTCGATGCCGTGAATATCCGCCAGATGCCCGAGCAAGGCGGCGCCAATGCCGCCAAAGCCGAACATCAGACCGAAGAACACGCCGGCGATCATGCCGACGTTGCCCGGCACCAGTTCCTGGGCGAAAACCACGATGGCGGAGAACGCCGACGCCAGAACAAAACCGATGACCATGCTCAGCACACCCGTCCAGAACAGATCGACGTAGGGCAACGCCAAGGTGAAAGGTGCTGCGCCGAGGATGGAGAACCAGATCACCTTCTTGCGACCGATCTTGTCACCGATAGGGCCGCCAAAGAACGTGCCTGCGGCGACAGAGCCAAGAAACAGAAACAGGTACAGCTGAGAACTGGCGACCGACAGGTCAAACTTCTCGATCAAATAGAAGGTGAAGTAGCTGGTGAAGCTGGTCATGTAGAAGTATTTGGAGAAGACCAACAGTGCCAGCACCACCAGCGCAAAGGTCACTCGCCCTTTAGACAGTCCATGGGTGGCCTTGCTGCCCTGCTTCAGCTTGAACAGGTTCAAGTGCTGGCGATACCAACGGCTGAGACCGAACAGAACCAGGATGGCGAATGCCGCAAACAGACCGAACCAGGCGACGTTGCCCTGTCCGTAAGGAATGATGATCGCCGCCGCCAGTAACGGACCAAAGGCACTACCGGCGTTGCCACCGACCTGGAACGTCGACTGTGCGAGGCCGTAGCGACCACCCGATGCCAGGCGGGCAACCCGGGAAGTTTCCGGGTGAAAGGTTGAGGAACCAATGCCGATCAGCGCCGAGGCCACGAGGATCGCCGGGAAGGAACCGACGAAGGCCAGCATCAAAATGCCAATCAGCGTACACACCATGCCCGCTGGCAGCAGCCACGGTTTGGGGTGACGGTCGGTGTGATAACCGATCCATGGTTGTAGCAGCGAGGCGGTGAGCTGGAAGGTCAGCGTGATCAGTCCAACCTGGGTGAACGTCAGGCCGTAGTTGGCCTTGAGCATCGGGTAAATCGACGGCAGGACGGCCTGGATCAGGTCGTTGATCAGGTGCGCCAGAGCGCAAGCGCCGATCACACGCATGACCAAGGGGCTTGCCTGGCTGGCAACTGAAGCGCTGGCTGAAGCGGTAGTGCTGGTGGACATCGCAGATCATCCGGACGGGTGAAAAAAGGGCTGGGCATGAGTACAGGTCGCTATGCTAGATTTCAGCAAATTGCCTGTCTCACGCGATCCGGGCGACAACTATCGTAAAAAGGGAATCATCATCAAACCGTTGCAAGAATTTCTGCTCGAGATGGACGAAGTGGCCTGGGCGGTGTGCAGCAGCGCTACCGACTACCCGGAAAACTGGTTCATCGAGCCTCACTCCCATGCCAAACATCAGTTGATCTACGCGATTGAAGGCGTGATGGTCGTGCATTCGGGGCTGAGCCAGTGGACTGTTCCGCCCAGCCGCGGGATATGGATGCCCAGCGGCCACGTGCACTCGATTCGCTGTGTTGGTGCGTTGAAGATGCGCAGCGTTTTCGTGCGCCCGGACCAGTTTCCGCAGCTCCCGGGCGAAACCCGGGCGGTGAGCATCTCGGCGCTGCTGAGCGAGCTGATCAAGACCTCAGTGACCATCGCCGCGCCGATCGATGCCGATACCCGTGAAGCCAGGATCCTGCGCTTGATCGTCGACGAACTGACCCTCTTGCCGACCTTGCCTCTGCACCTGCCGCAACCGGCTGATCCGCGTATCGGCGCGATTTGTGCGACCTTGCAAACCGATCCGGGTGACGGTTCAACGCTGGCGGACTGGAGCGCCCGGCTGAACCTTGATGAGAAGACCATCCAGCGCCTGTTCCACAAGGAAACAGGCATGACGTTCGGCCAGTGGCGTCAACAAGCCCGGCTGCTGTTGGCGCTGGAGCGCATTGCAGTAGGGGAGAAAATCATCGATGTTGCCGGAGCCTTGGGTTACGACAGCCCCAGCGCCTTCACGACCATGTTCAAAAAGCAGTTCGGGAAGACGCCCAGTCATTTTTTCAAGTGATCACTGTCCTTCAAATCGACCCTTGATTGACACGCTTGGTCAGCTCTTCAGCCGACTCCTTGCGTTCCGAATAACGGTCGACCAGATCCGGGCGATCGCGCAGCAACAGTGTGAACTTCACCAGCTCCTCCATGACGTCCACAACACGGTCGTAAAGCGAAGAGGGTTTCATGCGATTGCCTTCGTCAAATTCCAGAAAGGCTTTCGGCACGGAAGATTGATTGGGGATGGTGAACATCCGCATCCAGCGTCCCAGAACACGCAGCTGATTCACCACGTTGAACGATTGCGAGCCGCCGCTGACCTGCATGACGGCGAGCGTCTTGCCTTGTGTCGGACGAACCGCGCCCAACGCCAGCGGTACCCAGTCAATCTGGGCCTTGAATACGGCAGACATCGAACCGTGACGCTCGGGTGAACACCAGACCTGTCCTTCGGACCATTGCATCAGCTCCAGCAGTTCCTGGACTTTCGGGTGATCGCCGGGAGCGTCATCGGGAAGTGGCAGGCCTGACGGGTTGAAGATCCGTGTCTCGGCACCGAAGTGTTCGAGCAAGCGCGCGGCTTCTTCGACCAGCAGTCGACTGAAGGAGCGTGCGCGGGTCGACCCGTACAGCAACAGAATGCGTGGCTTGTGTTGGCTGTCGTCAGTGGCGATGGGCTGAGTCAGCGAGGTGTCGAGATTGGGCAATGGAGTGGTCATGGGGGCTCCCGTTATAGCGTGCCGATGCGGTCGAGTTCGCGCTTCAGTGCATCACGATCGAGTTGGCTGAAGGGCAGGGTGAGGAAGGCCCGGCAGCGTGTTTCGATGCGTGCCAGGGTTGCGTGAAAGGCTGCGGCGACAACTGCCTCATCTCCCTTCACCTCGGATGGATCTTCCAGTCCCCAATGGGCTTTCAAGGCAGGCCCGAAGTATACCGGGCACGCCTCGCCAGCAGCCTTGTCGCAGACAGTGATGACAATGTCCGGCGGGTTGGCTTCGAAGGCGTCGTTGCCTTTGCTGCTTAAACCGTCAATTGCTATCCCGGCCTCCTGCAGCGTCGTCAGGCTGCGCGGCAGAACCTGGCCTTTGGGGAAGCTGCCAGCGCTGATCGCCTGGAAGCCTTGCGGTGCGAGATGGTTGAACATCGCTTCGGACAGAATGCTGCGACAGCTATTGGCGGTACACATGAACAGGACGCGCATGGCGACTCCTCTTTCCAGGCAGGTGCTAGAGGCCAAGGCGCAAGGCCAGGGCAGACAAGGTGATGAATAAAATGGGCAGGGTCAGAATCACACCCACCTTGAAGTAGTAACCCCAAGTGATACGGATGCCCTTGCGCTGCAGAACGTGCAGCCAAAGCAGAGTCGCCAGGCTGCCGATGGGCGTGATTTTCGGGCCGAGATCAGAGCCGATGACGTTGGCGTAGATCATGGCCTCGCGCACCACGCCGGTGGCGTCACTCGCATGAATCGACAGCGCGCCCACCAACACAGTCGGCATGTTGTTCATGGCGGATGACAGCAGGGCCGTGAGGAAGCCAGTGCCCAATGCCGCGCCCCAGATGCCGTAGTCGGCCAAATAGTTGAGGATCTCCGTCAGGTAGGTGGTCAGGCCCGCGTTTTTCAGCCCGTAAACCACCAGGTACATGCCCAACGAGAAAGTCACGACTTGCCAGGGTGCTTCGCGCAGTACGCGCCGGGTTGAAATGACATGGCCCCGCGCCGCAACGGCGAACAGCAACGCGGCGCAGAAGGCCGAAATGACACTGATCGGAACGCCCATCGGCTCCAGTGCAAACAACCCGACCAGCAACAACACCAGGACTATCCAGCCGACGCGAAAGGTCAGCCGGTCGCGCACGGCATGTCGCGGATCTTGCAGGTCGTCCAGTGAATAACGTTCGGGGATGTCGCGGCGGAAAAACCAGTACAGCATCGCCAGCGTCGAGCCCACGGCAACGAAGTTGACCGGCACCATGATGGAGGCGTACTCGTTGAAGCCCAGGTTGAAGTAATCCGCCGAAACGATGTTGACCAGATTTGACACTACCAGCGGCAGGCTGGCGGTGTCGGCGATAAAACCTGCGGCCATGACAAACGCCAGGGTCGACGCAGGGGAAAAGCGCAGGGCGAGCAAAATGGAAATAACGATGGGCGTCAGGATCAGCGCCGCGCCGTCGTTGGCGAACAGCGCGGAGACTGCGGCCCCCAGCAGAACGGTAAAGGCGAACAGTCGACGGCCATTGCCCTTGGCCCAGCGGGCAACGTGCAATGCGGCCCATTGAAAGAACCCGGCCTCGTCGAGCAGCAGGCTAATGATGATCAGCGCAATGAACGTTGCAGTGGCGTTCCAGACAATGCTCCACACCAGTGGAATATCGTTGAGCGACACGACACCGGTGATCAGTGCCAAAACGGCGCCCAAGGTGGCGCTCCACCCAACGCCCAGGCCTTTGGGCTGCCAGATGACCAACACGATGGTGAACAGGAAAATCGCGAACGCTATAAGCATAAAAAATCTCGGCAGGCTTGGGGTCAGCAGCAGGCGGCGGTGTTGAGAGGGCGGTCGCCCATCGCGTGAAGGCGAGCCGTGTTGGCCTCAAGCCAGGCGCTGTTGGCGGCCAATGTGGTGTCAAGAACGGCGCGTACCCACTCCGGCAACTCAGGGTTGAGCCGGTAGTAAACCCACTGACCCTGGCGACGATCGAGAAGCAGGCCGCATGCCCGGAGCTGGGCAAGGTGGCGGGAGATTTTCGGCTGGCTGTCCTCCAGCGCGCAGACCAGCTCGCAAACGCACAACTCGCCCTCGCGGGTGATCAGCAAGGTCGCCCGCGCGCGGGTTTCGTCGGATAGGCATTTGAATACGGCGGCGGGATTCAGCACGGTGGTGTCTTCGATACATATGGATATACGAATATACGGTTTTCCATATGTGATGAGCAAGGCAAAATATTAGCGCTGAAGATTTGGGGGATTTAGCCCTTGGCTCGGTGACGCAAGCGCGAATAGGAAATCAGCATGCTGGTCAGTTCTTGTGTCACTTGAGTGAACGGTGCCACTCGACGGCTGATCAGGCACACCTCACTCGTCTCCAACGACTCCTGAATCGGAATGTTGATAAGCGATGAGGAAAACAGTTTCATGCCTTGAAGCCTGCTCGGCTCGACGGTCAGGTAATCCGTCTCGGAAATGATCTGCAGAATTTCCAGCATCGACTCGGTGGTGACCACGATATTGGGCGGCGGCAGGCCTTGGGCTTTGAACAGATCGATCAGATGATTCTCTGCGCTACCTGCCACCCCGGCCGGCCGGACACTGATCCACTGGCAATTGGCCAAATCACTCAGTGAACGAGCATCCGCCAAGGGATGCCCCTTGCGCGCAATCACGCTGGTTTTCGAGCGGTAAAGCCGCTCGATGTGCAAGTCGATATCACAGACACTGGGACTCAACGGACCCATCACGAAGTCGAGCCGGCCAGCGCGAATCATCTCGATCAGCCTCTTCGTCTGTCCACCGGCGACATGCAGTTTTACGTTAGGAAATCGGCGGGTAAAACTGCTGAAGACCGGCATCAGGCACGCAGCCAAGGGTTCCGCTGTGACACCCAGTGCGATCTGACCTTCGGGCATGCCATTGCACTGTCGGACGTCCTGTACGGCACGATCGCAATCCAGAACGATCGAGCGTGCCCGGGTCAGGAAAACCTTGCCGGCCAGGGTCAGGCTGGTGCCTTGACTGGAGCGCACCAGCAAGGTGACACCCAGTTCTCTTTCCAGACTTTGAATCGACTCTGTCAACGTACTTTGGGCAGCGTCCAGTGCGCGTGCCGCCGAGCGAAAGCTGCCCTTGTCGACCACCGAGCAGAAGGCCCGGAGCTGAATCAGCTTCATGAAACACAGTCGCTGGAACTGATGATCCAGTTGTTGCCGTTGTGCCCGTGAGCGGTGTGTTGAGCCGCGTTAAACGCTAGGTGGTGGGTTGCGATATTCAAGGACTGAACCTCCAAAGGGCTTAATTCGTAGCGCAATCGATTCGATCGTATGCGATGTATAAATAGTCAACGAAATAGCACCTTGATGTCAAAGCCATGTTTCGCCTCAGCGACCAGCGGTGGTGCTGTGGGGCGGGCGGAAAAGCCGAAGGTGATCGCTTTTTCCGTTCTATTCGGTGCCGTATTTGCCCTTATAAAATCAATTCCGTCAGCTAGTTACAGTCCTTTGTTCTAGCTGAATCTCGAAAGAATAATTCAAGGAATTTCTGATGCTCAAAACCGAAAAAGTCCTGGTAACCGAACATGAAAGCCTGTCGGCCAGATTTATTGCTGTGGCGGCGATAAATACCCTTTTGCCGTTATTTCGCCGTGCTTAATCAATAAGTGGCTCTACGTGTAACGGCGCGCCTTAGGAGCCTGTATGTCCAGACACATCAAAAAACTTTCCCTGAGCAGACGTAAATTTTGCGGCGCTGCTGCAGTGACGTGCGCTGCGGCGCCGCTGGGGTTACTCGGTTTATCAATCAGGACTGACGCTATGCCTATTACTCCAAATAAAACAAATAGTGTTTCTTCTGAAATACGTCCCTTTCATTTCAGCGCCAAAGAGGCAGAACTTTCCGAGTTGCGCAGACGCATTGAAGCAACCCGATGGCCGGACCAAGAAATAGTCAATGACTCATCTCAAGGCGTACAACTGGCGACCATTCAGAAACTGGCCAATCACTGGGCGACTAAATACGACTGGCGAATCATCGAGTCGAAAATAAACGCCGTTCCTAACTTCATCACCCATATTGATGGTCTGGATATCCATTTCATGCATATCCGCTCCAGACACGAAAATGCTTTGCCACTGCTGATGGCACACGGCTGGCCTGGGTCGGTGATCGAGTTGATGAAAGTCATCGGGCCACTCACCGATCCAACGGCGCACGGTGGCAATGCTGCCGACGCGTTCAGCCTGGTGATTCCATCGATGCCGGGTTACGGCTTCTCGCAGAAACCGACCGAGGCCGGTTGGAATCCCGATCGCATCGCCGATGCCTACATCGAATTGATGAAGCGCCTCGGATACACCCGATATGGAGCACAAGGGGGAGATTGGGGTGCAATCGTCGTCGATTTAATGGCAGTAAAAGCACCACCTGGCCTGATCGGTATTCATTCGAACATGCCGGGGGTTATCCCGCCTGAAATCGATGCAGCGTTGTTTCGGGGGGAGCCGATTCCCAGTGGGCTCTCCGAGGAAGAGACGCAGGCGGCGGTTCAACTCGCCAACACCTACAAGCACATCGGCTACGCCATCATGATGGGGGATCGACCTCAGTCGCTGACAGGCCTCACTGATTCACCGATTGGGTTGGCGGCGTTCATGCTGGATCACGATCCCAAAAGCTACGAGATGATTGCGCGTTCCATTGACGGACAACCGGAAGGCCTCACGCCGGACGACGTCCTCGACAACATCACGCTGTTCTGGCTGACCAACACCGCCGTTTCTTCGGGGCGACTGTATTGGGAGAACAAGTCGACATTCTTCGCGGTGAAGGGCGTCAACATTCCGGTGGCGGTGAGCGTGTTTCCCGATGAGCTGTACGCAGCGCCGAAAAGCTGGTCGGAGCGGGCGTATCCCAAACTGGTGCACTACAACAGATTGCCCAAAGGCGGGCACTTTGCGGCGTGGGAGCAGCCGAAGTTGTTCTCGCAGGAAGTTCGCGCCGGGTTCAAGTCGTTGAGGTAAGTGACAAGGCTATAAATTAGCAAGCTGCGTTCATCCTGTTTCGTTGCAGATGAACGCAGCCTGCTTACCGCTTTACAGCAACGAAATCGGGTAGCTGATGAACAGACGATTTTCGTCAAATTCATTGGTGCTGAAGTTTTTACGGATACTGGAGTTTCGCCATTTAACGGTCAGGTTTTTCAAGGCGCCAGACTGAACGACATAGGCCAGTTCAGATTCGCGGCCCCATTCCTTGCCGTCGGTGATAGCCCCGGTGTGCACGTTGTCGCCACTGATGTAGCGGTTCATCATCGTCAGGCCCGGAACACCCAGTCCGACGAAGTTATAGTCATGGCGAACCTGCCAGGAACGTTCCTGTGCGTTGTCGTAGCTGGAGTTGTAGCTGTCGTTCGCCAGGGTGCCGCCACTGGCGCCGTTGACCCGCATCCACGCGGTATCGCCAGTGAGCTTTTGCAGGCCGACATAAAACGTGTTGCCACCCAGTTTTGCCGAGAACAAACCGAAAGCGGTCTTGTTGTCCATGTCGCCGGCCAGACTGGCGCCGTTTTCCTTGCCAGTGAAAAAGCCCATATTGGCGCCGAGTGTCCAGTCGCCCACGAGTTGGCTGTGGCTCAGGCTGAAATATTGTTGCTGATAGATGTCCTCGAGTTCGTCGTACCAGACACCCACCGTCGTGCGCTTTTCGTTGAAGGTGTATTCACCGCCACCGAAATTGAATCGGTCGGACGTGAACGCCGCTTTGCCGTTCATGGACATGTCTTCCATGCTGGCGTCATTGCGCGGGCTGTTCTGCCGGAATTGACCGCCGTACAACGTCAGCCCGCCGATCTCCTGGGAGGTGATCTGCGCACCTTGAAAGGTCTGCGGCAGTGAGCGACCGTCATCGGAACGGAGGATCGGCAGGGTACTGACCCATTCGCCGACTTTCAGCACTGTCTTTGAAACCTTGGCCTTGGCGGCAACGCCCAGGCGTCCGAAATTGTCAGCAGGCTCGCCATCACCATGGACAGGCAACAGTTGCGTGCCGGCTGTACCTTTGCCCCCATCAAGCTTCTGCGAGTAAAGCCCCAGCACATCAACCCCGAAACCTACCGGCCCTTGGGTGTAACCGGAGCGGGTATCGAGGATGAAGTTTTGCGTCCATTCCTCAGCTTTGTTCTGCGGCGCGGCAGCATTCGGGTAGGCGGGATTGACGAAGTTACGATTGATGTAGGCGTTGCGCAGATTGAGCGTGGAAGTCGCGCCCTCGATAAAACCGCTATTTTCATCGGCATGAGCGACAGTTGCCGAGGCGGCACTGAGCGCCAGGGTCAGGCCGATTAATTTGTAATGTGCGGGTACGTTACGGCGAAAAACAGAGTGATGCATGTTGGCTTTCTCGCATTCAATTATTATTTTTCTGGCGGTTTTTTGCAGCCGGCGACTGAATTTCAGCCGCGGGCGGCCCTGGCAACAATCTGCCTAGGGACCGCCGTGTAAGCGTCTTGCGAAGAGGTGTTACTGGTTGGCTACCTGACGACGCAGCAAGTCATCAATGGCCCGGATGGCGAGGGGATAACCGTCGGCACCCATGCCGCAGATCACTGCATTGACCACGCCCGACATGATCGAGTGGCGATGCAGTTCGTCCCGTGCATGGATGTTCGACAGGTGCAGCTCAATCAGCGGCGCGTCGAGTAACTTCAGCGCATCCAGGACCGGAATCGAATGGAACGAGAGGCCGGCCGGGTTGATGATCACTGCTGCGCCTTGCTCGAAGGCCTCTTGAATCCAGTCGACCATCACGCCTTCGTGGTTGGTCTGGCGAAAATCACATACCAGGTCAAGTTCCTCGGCCAGCCGTTCACTGCGTTGCCGGATTTGTTCGAGCGTGGTGTGGCCGTAAATGTGTGGCTCACGACGACCCAGCAGGTTCAAGTTAGGGCCGTTGAGGATGAAGACGGTGCGGTTCATGGTCGTCCTGCTGCGTTATTTGGAAAGAATGGCTTGAGCGCGAGTGTCGACCGCGTCATCTTTGGCATCGGCGTTCAGGTCGACGCCACGGGTTTCCGGGCCGATGACGATCATGGCCAGCGAGATCAGGTTGATCACCGCGCACAGCGTCACCAGGGGCCATGGCGAGTTGTTCGACTGGCTCATCAGGTAGACCGCGATCATCGGCATTGGGCCGCCGATCACCAGGTTGGCGCCGGTGTAGGCCAGTGCCGAGCCCGAGTAACGGACCTGGGTCGGGAAGGCTTCGGCGAAGGCCACAGGCTGGATGCCACTCTGGAACTGGGTGAAGCCCAGGAACAACCCCATGATTGCCATGATGGCCGGGACGTTCAGCGTGTTGAGGATCGGGAAGTAGACGAACAGGATCAGCAAGGTCATGCACGACCCAAATGCCAGCGCCTTTTTACGGCCCCAACGATCGGACAGATAACCACCGGCCAGCGCACCGAAAATCGCGCACATGTTGGCCACCATCAGCGACATGAAGCCTGTCGACTGGCTGAAGCCCAGATGCTTGGTCAGGTAGCTGAGGGAGAAAATCACGATCAAGTAGAACAGCGCAGCGGGCGAGCAGAAGAACAACATCAGTCGCAGAATGGTTTTGTAGTGGCTGCCCACGGCGGATTTGAGCGGGCTCTTTTCCTGCTTGACCGGGTTCTTTTTCAAGGCAACGAAGGCTGGGGTTTCATCGACTTTCAGGCGGATGAAGATCGCGACTACCACCAGCACGAAGCTCATGAGGAAAGGAATTCGCCAGCCATAGCTTTCGAATTGCTCGCTTGAGAGCGTTGCTGCCAGGCCCATTAACACGCCGTTGGCCAATATCTGACTGAGCGGTGAGCACAAGCCGAGCATGCCGGAATAACGCCCGCGGCGATCAGGGGAGGCGTGTTCCAGTGCCATCAGTTGGGCGCCGGTGGACTCGCCGCCCAACGCGAAGCCTTGAATGACCCGCAGCAGAACCAAAAGGATCGGTGCCCAGACGCCAATCTGACCATAAGTTGGCAACAGACCCATCAGCACCGACGCCAGTCCCATCATGGTCACAGTGGCCAGCATCAGGTTGCGGCGACCGAGTTTGTCACCCAGGTAGCCACAGGTAATCGCACCCAATGGGCGTGCGGCGAGGCCGACACCGAAGGTTGCCAGCGAGGCGAGCAGGCCGGCTGTCGGCTCCATCGCCGGGAAAAACAGCTTGGGCAGAATGGTTGCGGAAATCGCGCCATACAGCGTGAAGTCAAACCACTCCAGGGCAGTGCCAATGGTCGCGGCGGTCACCGCTTTGCGAGGCATGCGCAAATCATGAGTCTCGTGACTGGTTGTGCTCATAAAGGTGCTCGTCATTGTTTTTATGGTGTTGGGATACCCATCCGATTCCGCTTGGACAATGCAGCTGGCAGGAATCGTCGAAGTGAGTAGACGTTAGCGCATACTGCTTGCAAAATAATTATCGAAATCACGATAAATAGATAAGCCAGCCTTATGGGTAGCAATTATGGAACTGCGTCACCTGAAAGCCTTCGTGGTCGCCGCCGACCTGCAGCACTTCAGTCGGGCGGCTGAACAACTGGGTATTGCGCAACCGGCACTGAGCCAACTGATGCGCACGCTTGAGGCGGAATTGGGACTCGCCTTGTTCCGCCGGGAAAACCGCGGAGTGGCGTTGACCGCTGCCGGCGAAGCGTTTCTGCCCCATGCGCGGCAGTCTATCGATTCCAGCGAACTGGCGATTGCTGCCGCGCGGCGTGCCCGACGCGGTGAAGTCGGCGAGATCAACATCGGCTATCACTCGGCGCTGTTCGAGGCCAACCTGCCGCAACTGCTGCGGCATTACTTCAGCACGTTTCCCGAAGTCAAAGTATCGCTGGTGGACGCGGGTATTCGCGCGCAGTTCGACATGTTGCTCGACCACAAGCTCGACCTGGCCTTTGCCCGGGTGTTCAAGGATCACCTGCCGGACCGTTTGCGCACCCATCATTTCAGTCAGTCCCGGCTCGTGCTGCTGATTCCGGACAACCATGAACTGGCGGACAGTTTTACCGGCGACCTGGCAACACTGCGGCATGAGAAGTTCGTGTTTTTGCAGGACAGCGCCGGCATCGGCCTGACCTCGCACACACTGCAGGCGTGCCGGCAAAACCAGCTGCACCCTGAGAACATCATGTACGTGCCGTCGCTGATGAGCATTCCGGGGCTGGTGGCCGCGGGCATCGGCCTGAGCATCGTGCCAGAAACGATGACCCGCTTGACCATGCCGGGCATACGCATTGTGCCGCTGGCGCAACCGGAAATGGTCAGTGAGTTGTCGCTGATTTCCCGGATTGATGAGCGGTCCAGTGCAGTGCTGCACTTTATCGAAGAGGCTCATGGATGGGGCTGACCTGCTCTTGTACAAACACAAACCTGTAGGAGCTGCCGAAGGCTGCGATCTTTTGATCTTGCTTTGCAGCGATCCCAATTTCAAAGATCAAGATCAAAAGATCGCAGCCTTCGGCAGCTCCTACAGGTCCGCGTTTCCATAGTAGAGTGTCGAGCCATGTCGTAACTCAACAGGGATGACTGATGTCTCAACGCCGCTCGACAATGATTGCCCTGTTGGTCGCCGTCACGTTCTTCATGGAGAACCTCGACGCCACGGTGATTGCCACCGCGCTGCCAGACATGGCCAAGACCTTTGGTGTGCCGGCGGTGGATGTAAACATCGGGATGAGCGTGTACATGCTCGCGGTGGCAGTGTTCATTCCCATCAGTGGCTGGTTGGCGGATCGCTTCGGCTCACGTCTGATATTCAGTTCGGCAATCGTGCTGTTCAGCCTGTCTTCGTTGATGTGCGGATTGAGTAACAGCCTGGAAACCTTTGTCGCCGCGCGCGTGCTGCAAGGCATCAGCGGCGCGATGATGGTGCCGGTGGGGCGCTTGGCGGTGCTGCGCACGACCGAGAAAAAAGACCTCGTACGGGCGATATCCTTCATTACCTGGCCCGGCCTGGTCGCTCCGGTACTCGGCCCTCCTTTGGGCGGTTTCATCGTCACCCACGCGTCCTGGCCGTGGATTTTCTACCTCAATTTGCCGTTAGGGCTACTGGCCCTGATTGCCGCGTTCGTCTTGATTCCCAAGCAAGATCACGTCACTACCCGGACATTCGATTTCAGCGGTTTTCTACTGGCCGGCAGCGCCAGTGCTGCGTTGCTGTTCGGCCTGGAGATGCTGGGGCAAGGTCAGGCCAATTGGCTGCCGGCGTTGTTACTCAGTGGTGCCGGCGTAGTGCTCGGTTTGCTGTCTTGGCGACATTTGCGTCGGCATGCGCAACCGCTGTTGGCATTGGGTGTTTTGAGCATTCGCACCTTCAGCGTCTGCCTCTGCGGCGGGTCGATTTTTCGCATCGCCATCAGCACCTTGCCGTTTCTCCTGCCGCTGATGTTTCAACTGGCCTTCGGGCTTTCTGCGCTGGATGCGGGGCTGCTGGTGCTCGCAGTGTTTGCGGGCAATCTGGCCATGAAGCCGTTCACCACGGCGGTGATGCAACGCTGGGGTTTTCGCCCGGTGTTGATGATCAACGGCGTCCTTGGCGTACTGGCGATAGCGGCTTGTGCCTTGCTGGATGAGCAGATGAGTTGGGGGCTGATTCTGTTCATTCTGTTTGTCGGCGGCTTGTCACGATCCATGCAGTTCACCGCGTTCAACACGTTGGGCTTTGCCGATGTGCCCAAGGAGCAGATGAGCGATGCCTCGACCTTGTTCAGTATGTTTTTCCAGCTGAGCATGGCGATGGGGGTTGCCGTGGGCGCGTTGCTGCTGCGTCTTGCGATGAGCATCCACGGCAATGCCGGGCACGCCGAGACGGTCGACTTTCAGTTGACGTTCCTGTGTGTGGCGGTGATTGCGGGGATCGCCTTGCTGGACAATCTGCGATTGCCACCGAAGGCGGGGGAGGCGGTGTTGCAACGGTCATAAAAGCGGCGAAAGCGGCGTTGAGAGCGAACCTCTCAACACCGTGCCGGCGTCATCAGAAATCGAAGAACACGGTCTCCGATTCTCCTTGAACATGAATATCGAAGCGGTACGCCAACTTGCCATCAACCGTGCAGCGCTTGGCAATCAGCGATTCGCGCCGATGGGGTTGTTCGATCAGGTTCAAGACCGGGTCCATCGCATTCGCTTCAGGTTCATCGTCAAAGTACACGCGAGTCTGCAAGTGAATGTTGATACCCCGGGCAAACAGCGACACATTGATATGCGCGGCCATGGGTACGCCCGCGGCGTTTTTCACCACGCCGGGTTTCACGGTTTTGATTGTCCATTCACCGACATCTGTCGTGGCGGTACGGCCAAAACAGTTGAAGGATTTTTCCAGGTTGTAAGCGCTGTCATAGACGCCTTCGTGATTTGCCTGCCAGCACTCCAGAAACGCGTCACGAATCAAGTGGCCATTGCCGTCGTACACATGGCCGAGCAATAAAATGTGTTCGCCGGGCGCACCCGGTTTAGCCATTTCATTCCAGATTTCCTGCTCACGCGGCGCGTTGCCGGCAGCCTCCAGCGCCAGTCCGATATGGACATAAGGGCCGGCGGTTTGCGATGGGGTTTCAGGCAGCAGTTGAACGGGCATAGCGTGCCTCCTCAGCAGTTTTCGAAGTGGGTCTTGCGCTGGCCGCGCAGGACGATATCAAAGCGATAAGCCAGGCAATCCATTGGATTGGCCATGCTCATATCAAGCCTGGCGATCAAGCTCTGCACCGCATCCTGATTGGCGATCGACTTGACGATCGGGCACATGGGGATGAGCGGGTCACCTTCGAAATACAGCTGGGTAATCAAGCGCGTGGCAATGGACGGGCCACTGATCGAGACGTGGATATGCGCCGGCCGCCAATCGTTGGGGCCGTTGCGCCATGGGTACGGACCGGGTTTGACGGTGCGGAAACTGTAGTTGCCATCACGGTCGGTCAACGCACGGCCAACGCCGCCGAAATTCGGGTCAAGCGGGGCTAGATAACTGTCTTTCTTATGCCGATAACGGCCACCGGCATTGGCCTGCCACATTTCCACCAGGGTGTGGGGGATCGGCTTGCCGTACTGATCACACACTCGCCCGGCGACGATGATGCGTTCGCCGATGGGTAGGCCACCGTGATTGAAATTCAACAGCAGATCGTTATCGTGCCGGCCCATTTGCAGATGGGAAAAGTCCGGGCCGCTGGTTTCGGATACAGATTGGGGAATGCTCACCAGTGCCTGGCGCGGGGATCGCAGGATCGACGTCTTGTAGTCGGGTGTCAGGGCTTTGGGATGCCAATTACGGTCACGAATGACGAAGCGGCTGTCGTGCGCATCAGACATGTCGTTTTTCCTATTGTTATGTTGGGACGGAGGCGGGCACTGCGCGGGCAGCGACTCGTAACCCAGTTTCCTCTTGCACGACCCAACGCAAAATTGAAAAAACCGACCTGATCCATATCCAGATGGTTATGGATATTGGCCTTCACGATATTCTTCCCCGACCTCACGCAGTGCCTCTACGCACCACTGCGCCGCCGTCGTCACCGGCAAAGCAGGGTTAGTACATAGCCCTACGGAGCCGCCGGGTTCTCGCATTCCCAGATCCAATTCCACCAACTCGCCTTGGCGCAAGTCTTGTCGGACGGCATCAAGTGGCGCAACCCAGATGGCCTGACTGCTTTGCACGTAGCGCCGACTCAGGGCGACCGACAGGGTCTCCAGGCGCTGTCGAGACGGCGTAATCCCGTGCTGCACGAACAGGCTGTCGGCGAATTTGCGGATGGTCGTCCCCGCCGACGGCAATACCAGCGGATAGTCTTCGAGGTGTTTACGTCCCTGCGGATCAGCGAGCACCGGATGGCCGCTGCGTACCACCAGGGTCATGGATTCGCTGTAGAGGTGTTCGAAGGCCAGCCCGAGAATCAACGGGCTATCGGTCATTCTGCCGATCACCAGATCCAGTTCTCCGACACGCAGTCGGGACAGCAAATAAGCGCTGGGTCCAGTCACAACACTGACCACCAGCGCGGGATGTCGCGCGTGTAAGCGGCAGACCACTTCAGGTACCAACAGGCTTTCGACGGTGGACAGCACGCCGAGCTGCACGGTAATGGGCTCATGCACACCCGAGCGCAAATTGTTGACCCCGTCGCGCAGCGATTGCACGCTCGGCCCGGCATAGCGCAAAAAGGCTACCCCGGCCTCAGTCAGCGTCGAGCCTTTTTTACCCCGCTCAAACAGGGTGGTTTCCAGCAGGGATTCCAGTTCCTTCAGGGTCTTGGAAAGCGCCGGCTGGCTGATTGCCAACTTGTCGCAGGCGCGTGCGAGGCTGCCCTGGCGCGCGACCTCGAGAAAACACAGCAGATGGCGGAATTTGATTCGGGTATCGATGTTCAATCGTGGGCTCTGCTTTTGTGGTTGAAACTGGTTCCGGCCGGGCGACACACCTTGCCCGGATTCATCGATCGGATTCGGCCACGAACAGCAACGACTGCGGCACAGGGCTCTGCGGATGCTGCGGCTCTTGCAGGCTGGTCAGTCGAAAACCGGCCATGTCCAGCGCATTGAGCCAACTGGACAGCGTGCGAAAGTACCATGGCATAGGTTGCCACAGTCCCTTGAACCCGGCGAAGGTCTCTTCCCGCCAACCGTCCTGATAGTCGCCCGCCGCCGCGGTCCATGGGTGCAGCGTCTGGATGATCAGCGCGCCACCGGGCGCGAGCAGCGCGTTCATGGCGGCGAGCAGAGGGATGATGTCCTGGTGCAGCAAGGCGAAGTTCGCACAAATCAGATTGTAATCGCTGCCGATGTCAACCTTTGCCTCCACCAACTCGTCATAGCTCGCCAAATACACCGGAGAAGCGCCCGCCGCTCGCGCCGCCTCGACCAACGTCGTGTCGCCGTCCACGCCGACTGCCTCGAATTTTCGTGCAGCCAACGCACGCAACAACCAGCCCTCTCCGCAACCGAGGTCGAGCACGCGCTCGGGCTGGCGACCGAGTATCGCCAGCAGGATCGCCTGGTCGGTGACCTGGTGACGGCTTTCAATGGCGCCGGTGCGTACCGCATCGATCCAGGATTGGGCGTTGTGGTGCCAGCTTTGGAGGAGGGTAGTTTCGGTGGCGGGCATTTTAGTGTCCGGAATGGTGAGCTTGGATAAAAGGATAGGTAACCCTTGAACAGTTACTTCCTCAAAAAAACCTGATGCACGATTTTCTGCTTGTGGCGCGCATTGGCTACCCGAACAACTGCTGGCGCGCAACGATTTGCCGCAGTGCGACAGCATCAGCCTGCATGGCATCTGGACCTGGGTGAGCCGCGACAATCAAAAACTGATCGTCGAATTCGCCCGCCGACACCTCAAGCCAGGCGGTCTGCTGTACATCGACTACAAATGTCTGCCAGGCTGGTCGCCTTCGGCACCCTTGCGTCAGCTGTTCAGCCTGCATGACCGCTTTGCCTCCAAGACATCGGCACGCCCGGCGGAGCGTATCGAGGCAGCGCTGAATTTCTCCGAAGCGTTGCTGGCAGCCAATCCCAAATACGCCCATGCAGCGCCGGGAATGAGCGCCAATCTGCAAAGCATCAAAGGGCAGAATCGGCAATACATCGCCCATGAATACTTCAACCGTGACTGGAACTGCATGTACTTTAGCGACGTCGTCGATGCACTGGTTCATGCCAAGCTCGACTACGCGACGACGGCCGTGCCGCTGGACGCAGTGGACGCGCTCAACCTGAGCGCCGAAGGCATGGATTTTCTGCAAGGCATCGAACACCCGATCATGCGCGAGCAAGCGCGTGACTACTTCGTCAACCAGAACTTCCGCCGGGATCTGTACGTACGCGGCACCAGCCGACTGTCAGCCACTGAGCGACGCGAGCACTTGCTTAATACGCGTTTTGTCCTGCTGCAAAGGGCGGAGAGCGTATCGGGTACGGTCAAGGGGCCAGCAGGCGAAGCGTCATTGCAGGTAGAAATATACGGCCCAGTGCTCGAAGCGTTGGCGGCCAATGACTATGCACCGAAAACCTTGCGTCAGGTAATGGGTGCCTTGCCTGCGCTGGCTTATGGCGATCTGGAGCAGGCCGTCAACGTGCTGGTGGGCATGGGCGTAGCGGCACCGTGTCAGAGCGAAGCGGCCGAGAACCGGGTGCAGGCGCGTTGCGATGATCTCAACCTGCAACTGTGTAAACGCTCGCTGTACGGCAACACGATCCAGATCATGGCCAGCCCGGTTACCGGCGGTGGCGTACCTGTCAGCCGATTCCAGCAGTTGTTCCTGATTGCGATCAAACATGGCAAGAAACAGCCATCTGAATGGGCGCAGCTGGCGTGGAGCATCATCGCCGAACAAGGCGAGGGCATTCTCAAGGGCGATACAGCCCTGACGACCGCCGGAGAAAACATTGCCGAACTGAACGAACAGGCCCAAGCGTTCGCCGAGCAATCGCTGGTGATTCTCAACGCGCTGAAAATCGTTTAATCGCACCGGGTCATGGCTGCGTGGCGGGCGTGCAGCTGCTATTTTCACCATCACCGGTCATGGGGCGGCGCTTTGATCCCGCCGCTCCGTCACTCGGGCAAACCGGTGCCTGATGAAAAGAGGAGACGCAGCATGGACCGATTCACTGGCGGTTGCCTGTGCGGCAAGGTTCGATTTGAGGCTTCGGGGCAACCCTACCGGGTAGGCGTTTGCCACTGCCTCGACTGCCGCAAACATAATGGTGCGCTGTTCAACGCTTCGGCGATTTTTCCTCAGGACGCGGTCACGATCCATGGCGAAACCCGGGACTACGCGGGGCGGTTTTTCTGTCCGCGCTGCGGTTCGTCTGTGTTTGGCCGCAGCGCCGACGAAATCGAAGTGAACCTGGGATCTCTGGATGCCCCCGACCAGTTTGCCCCCACCTATGAACTCTGGACTGTACGTCGGGAGTCCTGGTTGCCGGCGTTTCCGTTCAAGCATCGCTATGAGCGCGATCGTCACAACACGGAGCGCTTTGAAAAGTAGGGCTTAGTCCCATTAGTTGCCGGGCGCAATGTAACGTCAAACTTTACTCTGGCTTACAAAACCCTTACACAGATCGGCGTTACCATGGCGGTCCCATAACATTCCTTGTTATAGACCCTGCGCGCCTGCTGGCCCGCGGGTGCCAAGACCATAGAGCCATGGAAGTCCTTACTTGAAAAACCTGATCAATCGCTATGCAACTCCGCTAACTACTGGCTTCTTTCTCGTCTCTTTGGTTTCTGGCGTGGCGTTGTTCTTCCATTGGGCGCCGGCGCTGTTTCATGGCATGCATGAATGGCTCAGCATCGTGTTGTTGGTGCCGTTTGCGTTGCACTTGTGGAAGAACTGGGGGCCTTTAATGGGCTATATCAAACGCAAGTCGCTTTACTGGCCGCTGTTGCTGTCGATATTGGTTGCCGTGCCTTTTGTCGTTTCCGGTATGGGTGGCAAGCAGGGTGGTAATCCGGCATTTGCCGCGGTGCAACTGGTGACCAAAGCGCCGTTGACCGACAGCGCAGCCCTGTTCAAGAACACACCCGATGAACTGGTTGCACGACTGCGCCAGCGAGGGCTTACGGTGACATCGCCGAGCGACACCCTCAACCAGATCGCCCAGTCCGCGAAGATGCAGCCTGTGCAGTTGATTGCGGAGTTGTTGAAGGAGCGGCCGTCATTCTGAAATTGCGCTCTCGTACTGGAAGTGATTAATATACGATCCATATGCATTTCATATCGGATTGGCTATGGGCATCGTAAAAATTTCAGAAGACATGCACGAGAACTTGCGCGTCGCCAGCGACGCGCTGAGTCGCTCGATCAACGCGCAGGCCGAGCACTGGATGCGCATCGGCATGCTCGCGGAGTTGCATCCAAACCTCGATCATAGCGACATCAGCCGACTGCTGATTCGTGCCGAACTGGCGGGCGGTCTCGATGTAAAACAGCTCTGCGCGCTCGCGGATGTTTCGCACGGCTCCCAGGTTCATGCAACGTCTGGAGCCAAGCAATGAAGGCGAATATCACCCTCAACACCCCGGCAGACATAGCCAAATCGCGCACGGCCGCCACGCTGGCCGCCGAGGTGCTGGCCATGATCACTCCCCATGTGAAAGCGGGGGTCACCACCAATGAACTCGATCGGATCTGCCACGACTACATCGTCAATGTGCAGAAAGCCATTCCGGGCAATGTCGGCTACCACGGCTTCCCGAAAACCGTGTGCGCATCCGTCAACGAGGTGGTGTGCCATGGCATCCCTTCGAACAGGGTGTTGAAGGATGGCGACATCCTGAACATCGACATCGCGGTCATCAAGGATGGTTGGTTTGGTGACACAAGCCGCATGTACTTCGTTGGCGAACCTGCGCCGGACGCTCGACGCCTGGTCAAGACGACCTATGAAGCCATGTGCGCCGGCATCCGCATGGTCCGCCCGGGCGCGACGCTGGGCGACATTGGCCATGCCATTCAGAAGGTCGCCGAAGATGCTGGATACAGTGTCGTACGCGAGTATTGCGGTCACGGCATCGGCAAGGTGTACCACGATGAGCCTCAGATCCTCCATTACGGCTTTCCAGGCCAGGGACTGAAGCTGAAAGCCGGCATGATTTTCACCATCGAGCCGATGCTTAACCTGGGCAAGCGCCATGTGAAAACCCTGGATGACGGCTGGACCGTGGTGACCAAGGATCAGTCCCTTTCGGCCCAGTGGGAGCATATGGTGGCGGTCACGGAAGATGGCTTTCAGGTACTGACCGCCTGGCCAGACAGCAGCGATGAATATCCCGCTATTGTGTAGTAGCCAATAAGTTTGCTTGCTGGGGTTGTCGGTTATTCAGGCGCTGAAGTGATCGTCAGCTTGTCGGCCTCGGTCACCCAACCGCCACCGGCCTGCATTTGCGATGAATTGTGAGAAACCACAGAACCCAGGCAGTAGCGCTGATCGAAGCGCCCAGCAGGCACACCGCCATCCAGCCCCATAACGCAAAAACCTGGGTCGCGGCGGCGGCTCCCAGCGCGCTACCGACCGAGTAGAAACACATATAAGCACCGACCATGCGACTTTGGGCATCCGGCCGTGCCGAGAAAATCAGGCTCTGGTTGGTAACGTGTACGGCTTGCACCGCGAAGTCGAGCAAGATAACGCCGCAAACCAGCGCTAGCAGGGACGTCTCGGCAAACGTGATGGGCAGCCAGGACAGCGTCAGAATCCCCAGCGAAATACCACTCACTCGTTGCCCCAGGCCTTGGTCGGCCCAGCGTCCAGCGCTTCTGGCAGCCAGGGCACCGGCTACGCCCGCCAGTCCAAACAAGCCGATTGCGGTGTGTGAAAGCGACAGCGGCGGGGCGCTTAACGGCAGGACCATGGATGTCCATAGCACGGAAAAAGCGGCGAAGATCAGCAGGGCCAACAGACCCCTGATTCGTAGAACCGGTTCGCTCACAAACAGCCTGAAGAGCGAACGGATAAGCGCCAGGTAAGAATCCTGATGCCTGGATGGCGCTGCGGCGGGCACCACTTTCCAAAGCACCGTCGCGAGGGTCAGCATCAATCCGGCGGACACAAAATAAACGGCGCGCCAGCCCGCGATGTCCGCAATCAGGCCAGAAGTAAACCGCGCAAGAAGAATGCCCAGGACAATTCCACTGGTTACCGTCCCGACTGCATGCCCACGCTGTGAAGGTGTCGCCAGCGCGGCGGCGTATGCCACAAGGACTTGAACGACCACTGCCAGCAAACCCATTACGATCATGGCTCCCAACAGGGCCAGCCACTGTTGTGCTGCACCAACAGCCGCCAGCGCAATGGCGGACAGCAGCACTTGAGTCAGAATCAGGCGCTTACGGTTGACCAGATCGCCCAGTGGGACGATGAACAGCAATCCCAGCGCGTAACCCACCTGAGTGGCCGTGACCACAATCCCGATCATCGATGACGCCACATTCAGGCTCTGAGCCATTGAATCGAGTAACGGTTGTGCGAAGTAAACGTTGCCTACTGCAAGCGCGCAGGTGACAGAAAACAGGAAAGCGAGCGACGGAGAAAGGCCGGGGGATCGTTCAGACTTGGCGAATCCCTGGGTGACCGAGTCGGTATCTGCTGTCATGTACGCCTCCATGGCGCTAAACTGGTTTCAATTGAAAACTAGTTTCGATTGTTGCTGATTCAGGTTTCAAATTGCAACCACATTCCGTCAGTCTGCCAAACAGCCTCGGCGAATCCACCTTTCGGAAGGTCAGAAAAATGCTCGAAGACGCTCCACCGCAAAACAGCGAATGCCCGGTTGCCAGAACACTGGAGGCAATCGGCGATCGATGGTCGCTGATGATCATTCGCGATGCGTTCGACGGCATTCGCCGATTCAGCGAATTTCAAAAGAGCCTGGGCGTGGCCAAGAATATTCTGGCATCGCGACTGAAAACGCTGGTTGAAATCGGGATATTCGATGTTCGACCGGCGTCAGATGGCAGTGCTTACAAGGAGTACGCGCTTACGGAAAAAGGCCGGGAGATTTTTCCGGTTGTGGTTAGCCTGAGGCAGTGGGGGGAGCGGTTCCTGTTCAAGCCGCAAGAGCCCCGTTCCGTGCTGTTGGATAACGAGTTCGGTCAGCCTCTGATGCCGCTTGATGTGCGCTCATCAAGCGGTCAGAAACTTCAACCATCTGACTGTCACAGAGTGAGACTTGCTGTCGGTGAGTCGTGAACCGAAAGCTGTGCCGTATCTCTATTTTGGGACCGGCGCAGCTAAGCGATTCCCGTTCCGGGCGTGCGCTACCTTCGCTCGAATACCATCAAAGTATTGGGACTTCAGCTGCGTCGTTAATGGCCCGAGGATGGGGTTTGCCTTGAACGGCGCCAGCAGATGCTCTATCACCCGATCCACCTTGGCGTAGGCAGCGCAAACGCTTGACGGGACCAGCGGATCAAACTGAATCCCTTCCATCTCGATATCGAGCCTTTTCAACACGGGTTCGGCGTCCAGGATCTGGTGGCGTATTTCATCCGGCGAGCAGCGCATCGTTGACTTCCTTGTTTGCGGTACACACCTCTGGCTCACGGCTGATCGAGTCAAGCAGTCGGAGGTGTGTGCTGTCTTAAAAATGAAACAAAATTGTCGCGCAGAAATATTACTGAAATGTTTCATTCCTATGATCGAGGGAGGTTTTTTTCAGGTGACCTCTCTCATGCGTCGAGTCGTGTTCAATCAAAAAGGTGGCGTTGGCAAATCGAGCATCGCCTGCAATCTGGCTGCTGTCAGTGCTGCCGAAGGCTACAGGACGCTTTTGGTGGATCTCGATCCTCAGGCGAATTCGACTCATTACCTGACCGGGCTGACAGGCGATGACATCCCCATGGGGATCGCCGATTTCTTCAAGCAAACCTTATCCAGCGGACCGGCCAGTAAAAAGAATCGAGTGGCCATTACCGATACCCGCTATGCCAATCTGCATCTGGTCACGGCCAGCCACGAGCTTGCCGACCTACAGTCAAAGCTTGAGTCGAAATTCAAGATCAATAAGCTGCGGCGCTTGTTGGTAGAGCTTTCCGAAGATTACGAACGCATTTATATCGATACGCCGCCGTCCCTGAATTTTTATACGTTCAGTGCGCTGATCGCCGCCGACCGCGTGTTGATTCCTTTCGATTGCGACAGTTTTTCTCGTCATGCGCTCTACAACGTCATCGCCCAAGTGGCCGAGTTGCAGGCTGACCATAACGAGTCGTTGATCGTGGAGGGCGTAGTGGTCAACCAGTTTGTGGCGCGTGCCAGCCTGCATCAGATGCTGATCGACGAGTTGGTGGCCGAAGGCCTGCCAGTGTTACCGGATTATTTGAGCAGCACGGTCAAAATGCGTGAGTCCCATGAAGCGTCGGTGCCAATGATCCATTTGGCACCACGGCATAAGCTTTCTTTGGAGTACGTCAGCCTGTTTTCGGCGTTGGAGCGGGCCAGTTGAACGTAACCGACAATGGCTAAATGGTTTAGAGCCACATACCTCTTGAGGCTCTGGCATTACCCCTGTTAACGGTGCTGTTCAAATCATCAGATCGCCCGCAGAAAAAGCGGCCCCTTCGATATGGTAGACCCTCGGTTCTTCCGAAAAATATTCCTCCAGGCCCATCATGAACATCCGATGGTCTTCACTTTCTTCGAAGCCCGGCGTGTGATCCGCAAGTGAAGCCCAGCGCACGATCAGGTTGAATTGCTCGGGGGTTTCAGTCCCTTGCGCGAGCATGTGGCCACCGTAACCCTTTGCCCGGGTAAGCAAAGGGGCGACTTCGGCAAATGCAAGCCTGAACGTTTCAATGCGTTCTTTGTGAACGGGGAGCAGAGCGATCTCATAAATCATGGCGTTTCTCCGATATGACTTAAACGGTTAAAAGTACGCACTTACGAGATGAGCGATGGCTCGACCGCAATCGCAATTTTTCCTTGAAGGCCGTTGTTGGGACTCTCCAACCGGGCATGGGCGAGCGCAATGTCGGCAAGCGAATAGACTGCGCCAACGTGTGGGCGCAGCTGGCCGCGCTCTACCAACGCCCTCAATTCATCAAGCTTGCCGCGGTTCTGCCTTGTGAAAACGAAGTGATAACTCGCGTTCTTGCCCCAGGCCTGAACCACGTTTTGCGGCTGTGCAATGTCCACAATCGTGACCACCCGGCCAAGTTGTGCGAGCACGTCGGGGCTGCGCGACAGTGTGTTGCCGCCGATGGTGTCGAACACGACATCGACTCCGCGACCATCCGTTTCCCGGATGATGGCGTCGACGTAATCCTCCTTTTCGTAGTCGATGACCACGTCGGCACCTAAACTTCGTACGAACTCGGAGTTTGCCTCGCGCACGGTCGTGAACACCTTTGCACCCATGGCTTTTGCCAGCTGGATCGCCACATGGCCAACCCCTCCAGCACCGCCATGCACAAGAATGCTTTCCCCGACTCTGAGCGCTGCACGCACGACCAGTGCTTCCCACGCCGTCCCGCCAACCAGGGTCAGACTTGCCGCCTCCAGATGGCTCAGGGATGGCGGCTTCTTCCCGATAATGCTTTCGGCCGCAACGTGGTACTCGGCATAACTGCCTGGCCCGTCAAATATTTGCGGGGTGTACCAGACTTCGTCTCCCGGAGCGAAGGTCGTCACACCCGGCCCGACTTCTTCGACAACGCCCGATACGTCGTGTCCGGTGATGGCCGGCAGTTGCACCAGGTCGGGATAATCGCCACGTCGAACCTGATAATCCAAGGGGTTGATGGAGGTTGCGTGGACTCGCACCAGGACTTGTCCCGCACGCGGCACGGGCTTGGGCACGTCGCGCAATTCGAACGAGTCAGGGCCGCCAAATGCTTTAAGTGTCATCGCTTTCATTGTGAAACCTCATATCGACAAAAAGGGATATCGAGATATCTCGATATTGTGCGGTAAAAAATTACAGCTCTTTCCCTATGAGCTCAGCAAGAACACTGATGGTTGCTTCATTGCGTTTGTAGTAGGTCCACTGACCGATGCGCCTGACTTCGACCAAGCCCACTCGTTGCAGGGTTGCAAGATAACCAGACACCGTTGACTGCGACAGCCCGATGCCTTCTTGAATACTGCTGACGCAGACCCCCACCGTGAGAACGTCCCCTTCGTCCTGCGCAGGGAAGTTCTTTACGGGGTCCTTCAAGCCTTTCAGGATTTCAAGGCGTGTAGGGTTTGAGAGGGCTTTGAATATTTCGAGTAATTCCATGAGCTGAGGATATCGAGATTTATCGATATGTCAATGCGAGTTCCGATAGAGGGCGAAGTACGCAGGATGGTGATTTTTCCCCGGGGAAGTGGCGATAGTTTGAAGGTGGCGGTCTTGCCTGTGTCATATCTGACAGTTTGAAAATTAACGCGTCGTGATTGGAGGCGCAGACAATCAGAGTTGAATATTCGCCTATCCACCAATACATCGCCGCAGCAGAGCGCTCGGTAATACGCGGTGGGGAATATGTATATGCTCTTTTAGTCGTTGATTCTTGGTCGCTTTCAAATTCAACTAGCGTCTTTTTGACAGGTGAGCGTTGATGTCCGAGCGGTGTGATGTGGTGGTGCTGGGCTTGGGTGCCATGGGGGCCGCCACGGTTTATCAGTTGGCGAAGTCGGGGGTGAATGTCGTGGGTATTGACCGCCATCATCCACCTCACAACCAGGGTTCCAGCCACGGCGATACGCGCATTACTCGGCTGTCGGTCGGTGAGGGCGCGCAATACGTTCCCATCGTGCGCAACTCCCACCGTATCTGGCGCGAGCTTGAGAAACTGTCGGGGGAGTCGCTGTTCGAACAGTCCGGCCTGCTGGTTTTGACGTCGAGTCCCGAGTTTGACCCCAACGACAAAACCGACTTCACCTTGCGCACCATCGGCCTGGCGCAGACCTACGGCATCGAGCACGAAGTCTTGTCCGCCGAGCAGATTCGCCAGCGCTTCCCCCAATTTGCCAACGTGCACGACACGGCCATCGGCTATTTCGAGCCGGGTGGAGGTTTTGTACGCCCAGAACGTTGCATCGATGTGCAACTCAAGCTGGCCCAACAACACGGCGCAATTCTTTACAAAGGCGAGACCGTCACCGCGATCAGCTCGAACGAGCAGGGTGTCGAAGTCACCACGAACTTGCGCACGCTGTTTGCCAAAAAGCTGGTGATCAGCGCCGGCAACTGGAGCAGCGAATTGCTCGGCAAGCCGTTTGACACCTTGCTCAGTGTCTACCGGCAGAAGCTGTTCTGGTTCGAGCTGGAGGAGGGCGCCGGGCTGGTTGGGCACTCACCGACATTTATCCTCACCCACGGTCGTGGTGACGACAAAATCAACTACGGCTTTCCCGCATTACACGGCGAGGGCAGCCTGAAAATCGCCACCGCGCAATACAACACTGCTTCATTACCGCAAACAATGGATCGCACAGTTTCGGCGGCCGAAGAGCAGGACATGTATGAGCACCAGGTCCATGGCCGTATCGCCGGGGTTACCTCGAAGGTGGTCAAGTCGGTGGTCTGCGCCTACACCGTGACGCCGGATCGCCATTTCATCATCGACGAACATCCGTCGTTGCAGCACACCCTGGTGGTGTCAGCCTGTTCCGGTCACGGCTTCAAGCATTCCGCCGCACTGGGCGAGGCGTTTGCACAGTGGTGCATGCGCGGCTCGACCGACCTGGATCTTTCCTCTTTCTCCCTGAAACGCTTCGAAGGAAAACTATCGTGAAACGCGTCGCGCTCTCCGTTGCCCTGCTGGTCGCCGCCATGGGCTCTGCCTATGCCGAAACCCTGAAAATCGCGGTGGTGCCTGTGCCCCATGCCGAGATCCTGGAATTCCTCAAGCCTGAGCTGGCCAAGGAAGGGGTGACGCTGGATGTCAAAGTCTTCTCTGACTACATCCAGCCAGACCGGCAGACGGACGAAGGCTTGCTGGACGCCAACTACTTCCAGAGCAAACCCTATTACGAGGCGTACAAAAAAGACCGCCCAAGCAGCGATCAGGTGCCCATCGTCGCCGTGCACATCGAACCTTTCGGTGCCTATTCGAAGAAGATCAAGTCCATCAGTGAACTCAAGGACGGCGCCACCATCGCCATCCCCAACGACCCGACCAACTCCGGTCGTGCGTTGCTGCTGATCGCCAAACAAGGCCTGATCACGCTCAAGGATCCCGACAACATCATGGCGACGCGCCTGGACATCGTCAGCAACCCCAAGCATCTGAAATTCCAGGAACTGGAAGCGGCGATGCTGCCGCGCGTGCTTAACCAGGTTGACCTCGCATTGATCAATGCCAACTACGCACTGGAAGCAAAACTGGAGCCTCACAAGGATGCTCTGTTTATCGAAAGCTCGGAGTCGCCGTACGCCAATTACCTGTACGTACGTCGCGACAAGGCAAACGCCCCTGCCGTACTGAAACTCGGCGCGTTGCTCAATTCGCCTGAAGTGAAGAAATTCATCCTTGAGCGTTATCACGGCGATGTCGTGCCTGCGTTCTGACGCGCAAGCATATATCTCGTGTAGCTACACCTCTCCTACTAAAACAGCGACCGAAAACGGTCGCTGTTTCGTTTCGGCTTGATTGCCTTCGGCCGGGGCACTTGTCTGCTGCCGCGCCGAACAGCGAACTCGCAATTCCTCTGCGAGCGCATCACGTTCCACCTTCGGGTCGACTAAGGGAAACCTTTAGCCGGGTTGAAGATTTCCCCCTCTCTGATGCTGTTCATCTCGATACCGGCGCGACGTTCACTCGCATACCTTGCGTAGACAAGAGGCGTGTCGTCGTAGCGGACTGTTCCATTGAGCTCGCGTGGCGTTTTACCCCATAACAATAAGAGTGGAGATGTTGGATGCTTCAGGTAAAGCAATCTTGCCGTGGGCTCGGTATTGCCAGCGCATTGGGAATGATCTGTTCGCCATTGGCAGCCTATGCCGATGTTATTGATGACAGTCACTTCAAGGTCGATACGCGTAACTTCTATTTGCACCGTAACTACACCAATACCAATGCGCCGGTTTCTGAAGTGCACAGTTGGTCTCAGGGTTTCGATGCGCAGTTTACCTCCGGGTACACCGATACCGCCCTGGCCATCGGCCTTGATGTGGATGCGCAATACGCCGTGCGCCTGGACTCGTCGGGCAACGACGGTTCGCTGCCGTACAGCGTCAGCGATCAACAGACCGCCGATGACTACAGTCGCGCCGGTGCAACCTTCAAGATGCGTTACAGCAAGACCGAGTTGAAAGTCGGCGATCTGCGCCCGCAATTGCCGGTGGCGTTCGATGACCCCAGTCGCCAACTGGACACCATCTACCAAGGCGCCGTGGTTGAGTCCAAGGAAGTCGATGGGTTGACGCTGACCGGTGGCCGTTTCTGGTCTGCCGTGACACGAGAGTCTTCCAACCACGAGAAACTGTATAAGTTTGGCTCCACCGATAATATCGACAGCGATGGCCTGGACTTTGGTGGCGTGACTTACGACATCAGCAAAAACCTGCAAGCCAGCTATTTCTATGGCGTGTTGCACGATATTTATCAGCAGCACTATTTCGGCCTGATGCACATGGCTGACCTGGGCAATGGCTACAAACTTAAAACCGACTTGCGCTACTTCAATAACAATGAAGACGGCGAAGCGTTAAACGGTGAGATCGACAACCGCTCCTACGGTGCCTTGTTCAGTTTGTTCAAGGGCGCGCACATGTTTGGCATCAGTTACCAGCGCATGCTCGGTGACAGCGTGTTCCCGACCATGAACGGCTACATTCCGCAACCTTACCTGGTGCACTGGTCATCCCTGGGGTTTGTCCGCCCGGATGAAAAGTCCTGGTCGGCGCGCTATGGCTATGACTTTGCCGGGATGGGCATGCCGGGGCTGAAGTTCTACACCCGCTACACCAAGGGCACCAACTGGGACCGTGGCGGCAACCTGAGCGACAACGAAGAAAGCGAACGTTATCTGGGGCTCAACTACGTGGTCCAGAGTGGACCGCTGCAAGGCCTCGGGCTGGACCTGCGCAACATCGATGTGAAACAGAAGTTTGGCTACGACTACAACGAATTCCGTGTCGCCACGACGTACACCTGGAAATTCTGGTAAGCGTGCTTACACCATAACAATAAGAGGCCTGACCATGTTCCAACCCATTCTCCTTTACATCTGCCCCGCAACTTTCCAGTCGGTGTCCCGTGCACCGTTACCCGGCGCGCTGCGCGCATGAGCGGATTCCAAGAGGAGCAAATACGAGTGAATATCCAGGTCGATAACGCGGTCCTGCAACAGCAGAAAAAGAAAACCTACATTTACGAGTGGTACGTGGTCGGCTTGTGCATGGTCGCCTACATCTTCTCATTTGTGGATCGGCAGATCCTCGCGCTGATGATCGAGCCGATCAAAGCCGACCTGCAGATCAGCGACACCCAGTTCAGTTTGTTGCACGGGCTGGCGTTTTCGTTGTTCTACGCCTTCATGGGCATGCCCATCGCCTATCTGGCTGATCGCTTCTCGCGACCGAAGATCATCGCCGTAGGGGTGGTGTTCTGGAGCCTGGCGACGGCAGCCTGCGGCCTGAGCAAGAACTTCCTGCACATGTTCCTCGCGCGCATTGGCGTCGGTGTCGGCGAAGCGGCCCTGTCGCCCTCGGCCTACTCGATGTTCAGCGATATGTTCCCCAAGGAGAAACTTGGCCGCGCCGTGGGCATCTACTCGATCGGCTCGTTCGTAGGTGGTGGCCTGGCCTTCCTGGTGGGCGGTTACGTGATCGCCATGCTCAAGGACATGCACACCATTGAGGTCGCCTTTCTCGGCGCAATGAAAGCCTGGCAACTGGCGTTTTTCATAGTCGGCCTGCCCGGCATCGTGGTCGGTCTGCTGATCTGGCTCACCGTGCGTGACCCGGCGCGCAAAGGCTTGCAGGTTGACGCGCAGGGCCGGGCGAAGAAGGTCGCGCTGAGCGATGGCTTGCGTTTCCTCGGCCGTCACCGTGCCACTTTCGCCTGCCACTACCTGGGCTTTTCGTTCTACGCCATGGTGCTTTTCTGCATGATGAGCTGGAGTCCGGCGCTGTACATCCGCAAGTTCGGCCTGTCGCCGATGGAGGCGGGTTACATGCTCGGCACCGTGCTGTTGCTGGCCAACACCGCCGGGGTGCTGTTCGGTGGATGGCTCACCGATTATCTGGCCAAGAAAGGTCATCAGGATGCCGCGATGCGCACCGGCGTGATCGGCGCCCTTGGCATGGCAATACCGGCCGTGATGTTCCCTCAAGTCGATCAACTGTGGTTGTCGGTGACGTTGTTGGTGCCGGCGATGTTCTTCGCCTCGTTCCCGATGCCAGCGTCCACGGCGGCGATGCAGATTCTCGCGCCGAATCAGGTGCGTGCGCAGGTTTCGGCCGTGTTCTTGTTGATCAGCAATCTGCTGGGGTTGGGCCTGGGCACCACGCTGGTGGCGCTGTTGACCGACCGCTACTTCGGTTCGCCGGCAGCTGTGGGTTCGTCGATGTCGCTGGTGATCGTGGGTGCGTCGGTGTTGACGGTGCTTCTGCTGTGGCGTGGGTGCCGTCGTTTCCGCGAAAGCTATGCCCGTGAGTATCCGACCCAGGTGTGACATAAACAGTCCTCTGTCGGTATTTCGGCCTCGCTCCGTTTGCACGCAGCGGGGCCGTTGCGCTTCAGGTCAGGAGAGCCTCTGATGTTGAATGATGTACACCTGCTGGAACGGCATAGCTTGTTCAGCTCGGCCGATTACCGCGAGATCAAGGACAAGGTCAGCCATTACCTGTGCCCGCACAGTTTCAACGTCCTGCGTGACGAGCCGATTTACACCCGTCTCAACGGCGTATTCTTCGGCGATTCGGCGCTGCTCGACTTGCGTTATGGCGCGCCGGTGGAGATCAACATCGGCGACATTGCCGATCAATACCTGTTCCGCATCACCTTGCAGGGACACTGCGAGGTGGCCCATGGACGGCGCAGCGCGGCGATGCAGTCGGGCTACCTGAGCGTTTCCTCGCCATTCGCGACTAGCCGCATCGTCACCGATGGCGAGTGCCGCAACCTGATCCTGCGTATCGACCGCGATGCCCTGGAGACGCAACTGCAACGCTTGCTCGGCCGCAGCCTGCGGCAGTCGGTGATCTTCGATGTCACCGTCGATCACTTGGGCGCCGGCGTCGTCAGCCTCTATCACACCCTGGATTACATCTGCCGGCTTTACGGCGATGGCGTGGACGGTTCGCGCATCGCCAGCGGCTTGTCCGAATACCTGATGCAGCTGCTGCTCACCCAGTTGCCGCACAATTACTCGGCGGATCTTTTGATCGACGCGCGCGCGCCGCTGCCGCACCACGTGAAAAAGGCCCGTGACTACATCGAGGAGCATCTCGACGAGACGATCAGCCTGGCGACCCTGAGTGAATTGTCTGGCGTTTCGGTGCGCACCTTGCAGAACGGCTTCAAGCAGTTTCTCCAGCAAGCGCCGGTCGAGTACATCCGTGACCGCCGCCTGGCGATGATCCACGAGTCGCTGAAGCAGGGCAAGGAGGGTGAAACTGTCACCGATATCCTGTTGCGTCATGGCATCAACAGCTTCGGGCATTTTTCCAGCGCCTATCGGCAGCGTTATGGCTGCTTGCCGTCGGACACGCTGCGCCGACAGAAGCATTGAGGCTGCTGCGCAATCCGTCAGTCGGCTGCGCAATCGGGTAAGTCGGCGGCGGTGCAGCTCGATAGCATCGAGTCACTGACAAGAGGAGTGACTCGATGAATATAACCGTGCTGGGTGGTGGACACGGCTGTTATGCCGCGGCTGTCGAAATGGCTGAAAAGGGGCATCAAACTCGCCTGTGGCGTCGCGACTGCGCCGCGCTCAAAGAACTGCTTGCCATCGGCAGCCTGACCATCAAGGACTACCAAGGCACTCGCCAGTTGTCGGTCGGAAAGCAGGGCGACAAGCTATCGCTGACCGACGACCTGGCCGAAGCCCTGGGCGACGCGCAACTGGTCATCATCCCGCTGCCGTCCACTTCCCATGAAGACCTGGCCAAACACGTGGCGCCGCACCTGCGTGACGGTCAGGTGGTGTTCCTGCCACCGGGCACGTTCGGCAGCTACGTGTTCGCCAAAGCCATGGCCGACGCAGGCAACCAGAGCAAAGTCGCCTTTGCTGAAACCGGTACGCTGCCGTACCTGGTGCGCAAGCATGGCGCCAGCGATTTGGTGATCAGTTGCTACGCCACGCGCCTGCCGACCGGCGTGTTTCCGAGCAACTTGTCCGAGCACGCTTTCTCGGTGTTGCGCGAAGCCTATCCGAGCGTCGAACCGATTGAAGACGCCCTGAGCGGTGCGCTGATGAACGCAGGTCCCATCATCCATCCGCCGCTGATCATGATGAACGCCGGTCCCCTGGAGCATTTCGAGGCCTGGGACATTCACAACGAAGGCACCCAGCCGTCGATCCGCCGCGTCACCAACCAGTTGGATGCCGAGCGCATGACCGTGCGAGAAACACTGACCTATGGCGCACCGCATTTCCCCCTGGCCGACCACTACAACAGCAGCGAAGGCGAGGAGTGGATGTACGGTCGCGGTGCCCATGGCAAGCTCACCGACAGCGGCGACTGGCGCGAAGACATCGACCTGCAAAAGCATCGCTACATGCTCGAAGACACACGCCTGGGCTTGTCCTTCCTGGTGTCCGTCGGCCGTTGGGCCGGTGTGTCGACCCCGGTTGCCCAGGGCCTGCTGAGCATTGCCTCGGTCGTCGCCGGGCGTGATCTCTACGCCGAGGGCCGTACCCTGGAAAATCTCGGCCTGGCCAAGTTGAGTCGAGCACAGATGACCGAACTACTGACCAAGGGTTGCAACTGATGAGCGCCGCGCTGCCGCAAGTCAGCGTGGTCGGCGCCGGCCGGATGGGCGAGGGCATTGCCCTGGCATTCATTCACGCAGGCCTGCCGGTCACCCTCATCGATATCAAGGATCGCGCCGAGGAGGAGCGGCACAGCTACTTCGAGCGTGTGCGCAACAACATCCGCGGCGAGCTACAGATGTTGGTACGCCTCGGCATGCTTGAGCCGGAACAGGCGGACATCGCACTATCCCGGTTGGCACTGCATTCCCGGTCCCAGGCGGCGGAGGCATTGCGTCTGAGCGACCTCGTGTTCGAAGCCGTGCCGGAAGTCATCGCGGTCAAGCAGGAGACCTTTGCCTGGGTCAGCGAGCAGGTCCCCGCGTCGACCATCATCGCGTCGACCACTTCGACCTTTTTGGTCACCGAGCTGAGCGAAATGGTCAGCGAGCCGCAACGTTTCGTAAACGCGCATTGGCTGAATCCGGCGCACCTGATGCCGTTGGTGGAAGTCAGCCGCAGCGAATCGACCTGCCCGCAGGTGGTCGAGCGCTTGCTGCAACTGCTAAAACGAATTGGCAAAGTGCCGGTGGTTTGCAATCCGGTGGCTGGCTATATCGTGCCGCGCATCCAGGCACTGGCGATGAACGAAGCCGCACGGATGGTGGAAGAGGGCGTGGCCAGCGCTGAAGACATCGACACGGCGGTGCGCGTCGGTTTTGGTTTGCGCTTCTCGGTGCTGGGGCTGCTTGAGTTTATCGACTGGGGTGGAGGCGACATTCTCTACTATGCCTCGCGTTACCTGAGTGTCGCGCTGTCGCCGCGTTTCGAGTCGCCGCAGGTGATTGCCGACAACATGCAAAACGCTCGCAATGGCTTGCGCGATGGTCAGGGTTTCTACGATTACCGAGACCTGGACGTGGACGCCTACAAGCAGCAACGTATCGGCGCTTTTGTCCGCAAGCTGGAATTGTCGGGGTTGACGCCAGCGTTCGATGGCGCCTTGCGGCAGGACTGAGCATCAGGGCCCGGATGTCGGGCCCTGATGCATCTCAAACTAGCGAATACCGGTGCCCGCCATGGACTCCGGCACCCACTGCGCCGTCGATAGCGGCTCGATATAGCGGATGCCGCCATGGGGGCCGACCACACCATTGATGTTGTAGGTACGTTTCGACAGGTCGTAAGTCATGAACGGTGTGGCGTCCGGGACTTGCTGGTCATAGCTCTGGCTGAAGAAAGCGAAGGAACCACGATACAGCTGGCCACGGGTGTCGTACTGATCGGACGCCACTGCGGCCCAGGTATCTTCATCGAGGTAAAAGCGGCGCTTCTGGTAGATGTGCTTTGCACCGGGTTTGAGGTTGCCTTCGACGACGTAGACCCGGTGTTTTTCCCAGCGTACGAAATCCGGGGAAATGAAATCAGGAGTGGTCAGAGATTTTGCTTCGCGGGCGTAGGTGAGCTTGTAGGTGTTGTAGGGAACGATCATTTCCTGCTTGCCGACCAACGTCCAGTCATACAGCTCCAGTGCTCGGGCGGTGCCGGGGTTGGGGGTGTCGTAGGCCAGGATCGAAATCTGTTTGACGCGGCGCTGGGCCGGCATGTACTGCCAGGCACGGCCAGGAAACTCCGTGGCATTGGTGGCGTTCTTGAGCATGATCGACTCGCCGGCTCGGCGCGCGGGTCCGGTATAGGACAGCTTCAACTGATAATAAATGTCCGAGCTGTTGAACGGCTTCGACATGTTCTCGTAGATCGGGAACGAGATGAATGCCTCGCCGGTGACCGCCAGGCTCGGTACGCCCGCCGTGTCGACGCTCCAGGAATCGTACTTGGAATGGATGTTGACGCCCTGGTAGCGCAGCAGGAAGTTCCACATCGCCTCGGCACCTGACTGCGGGATCGGGAATGGCACCCCTGGCATCACGTTGTCGATGGCGATCCCGCCATTGATGGCCCTGGCGTTGGTGGCATTCTTGCGGCTGTTGTCCAGTACCGCCTGTGGCAGAGATGCTGTGCGGTGGGTCGGATACACGTCGACGCGAAAACCGGGGTAACGCCGGGCCAACGCTACGGTGGTAGCGCTCAACATGTTTTTGTACGCATCGACGTTCTTGCCAGTGATCGACAGCAACGGCTTTTCGTGCGCAAAGGGGTCGGGGCGCATGCTGTCGCCGGTCTTGAAACTGGAGGGGGCAGTAGTCAGGCCACCGCTATAGGGTGGAATGGAGCCATCGGCATTACCGGCCTTCTCTGCACCCACCCCCGTCAGGACGGTGCTCAGCCGGGCGGCTTCCTGACTCGATACATAGGCTTGCGCATCGATGGCCAGCGCCATGAGGGGGATGGCGGCCAGCAAACTTTTCACGGATTTCATATTGTTATTCTCCTGCCTGGCGTACCAGGCAACTCTTGACTAAGGGGCCGCGGTGGGATCCGTCGACTCAATTGCCAGAGACTTTTTAGTACCTCCATTTAAAAGGCCCCGATGCGGGAGCGCTTCGCATTTGACGACAGTTAATTGACTATTCATGACAGCGTCACTGCACACATTTACCGACCAAGTATCGTCAATCGCGATATCAGCTAACGAGGTATGCGATTGGTATGACTGATACACGGCCCCTTAGATTGGCGTCCTTGCCTTGATCAACGGAAATGGCATGCGGTATCGACGTCTCGACCTGAACCTGCTGGTGGCCCTGGATGCCTTGTTGACTGAATGCAGCGTCAGCAGGGCGGCGGAACGTTTGTGTCTGGGCCAGTCGGCGACCAGTTCGGCGCTCGGGCGTTTGCGTGAGCATTTCAATGACCCGTTGCTGGTGCAGGTCGGCCGGCGTCTGGAGCCCACTGCGTTGGGGCTGGAGCTTGCGCCCAAGGTGCATGAAGCGCTCGCGCTGACGCGGGAGATTGTCGATGCACCGGTGAATTTCGACCCGGCCAGTTGTTCTCGACAATTCACTTTGGTGGCGTCCGACTACGTGGCCGGGGTGCTTTTGCCTGCGGTCAGCCTTGAGTTGGCGCGCGTCGCGCCGGGTGTGCGTTTGAGCCTGCGGGATTTGCCGGTGCCTCGCGACGGTGATGTGGTCAGCGAAGCGCTCGACTATCGCCGCAGTGATTGTGTGATCGTGCCGCAACGCAGGTTGAACCCTGCTTACCCCCATGTGCCTTTGATGAGCGACCTGTTGTGTTGCATCGTTTGCGCACAGCAACCGGAGTACGCCGCGGGTTTGAGCCTGACCCACTACTGCGCAGCCGAGCATGTGGTCCGCGAGTTTGCCGACGGTCGCAACCTGGCGATGGATGCCATGCACCTGCATGAGTTGGGCGTGCATCGGCGGGTGGCGGTGGCCCTCGAAAGCTTCGCGCTGATGCCGGAATTCATTGTGGGCACCGCGCGAATCGCCACCGTGTTTCGTCGGCAAGCGCAGCGTTTTGCCCAGCGTTATCCGCTGCGCATTCACCCGGCACCGCTGGCCTTTCCGGACGCCGTGCAGGTGTTGCAATGGCACCCGTATCAGGAGCGCGACCCGGCGATGATGTGGTTTCGCGGCCTGTTACTGGAGCAGGCCGCGTTGCTGGATCAACTCGCCAGTTGATCCCCGGTATCGGCCACCAGTCCGGCCTGGTCGATGGCCTGTACAGCGCAACGCTCATCATTGTCCGAGGTGTCGCCGCTGATGCCGATGGCACCCAGAATCAATCCCTCGGCATTGCGAATCAGCACACCGCCCGCCACTGGAATAACTTCGCCACCGGTCAGGCTGTTGATCGCATCGAAGAACGCCGGCATGGCTTGTGCACGCCGTGCGAGTTCCCTCCCACCGAAGCCCATTCCGAGGCAGCCGCGTGCTTTGCCGGTAGCGATTTGCGGACGAAGAAAACTGGCCTGTTCATCGCGCAAAACCGCCAGTGGATGACCCGCCGAATCCAGCACGACGGCGGCCAAGGGTTTGATTCCGGTTTCTTGAGCGATCCGGATCGCGCTGTTGGCGATTTGAATGGCTGTTAGCAGATCAAGTGTGCGCATATTGTCGGTCCTCATACGGCCCACTTGCCCAGTTGGGCAACCCGGTCGCGGGTATACAGGTCAGTCCACTTCAACGAGTTGAAATCAGACACTTGCTTGGGGTTGTAGGGGCTGCGTTCCATACGCACCGGCTGACCGGCCTTGTACACGGCTTTGAGTCGCGAGCGATCCTGGAGGATGCGGATGTCGTGCAACGGCGAGCCGTCGAGCAACAGGAAGTCCGCTTGCTTGCCCACTTCCAGAGTGCCAATGGTTTCACCGCGGGGCATGCAACGCGCTCCGACTGCGGTGGCGGCATACAAGGCTTCGGCGGGGGTGAAACCCAGGCGAGTGACCAGCAGTTCCAATTCACGCGCGTGCCACTCGCCGTAAGGCGTCACGGCAAATCCACTGTCACTGCCACAGGCGAAAGGCACGCCGGCGGCTTTGGCGCGTTTGAGCACCGCCGAACCGACTTCCAGCGTGCGTGCGCAGTAACCGGCGTATCCGGTGCTGATGGCGGGGTCGTGGGGCTGGCAAAAGTCCACGGTGTTCTGCGGGAAGGTCATGGTCGGCGCGAGAATACTGCCAGCTTCGAGCAAGGCCTCGATACAGGCGTCGTCCATGTAAAAGGCGTGGAACACCAGATCGACCCCGGCGCGTGCGGCGTACATCACCGCTTCTCGGCCATAGGCATGGGTCGCCACTTTGCAGCCCAGGCGATGGGCTTCCTCGACCATCTCATAGGTTTCTTCAGCGGTGAATGCGGCAATGATTTCACCGTTCGGGCGACGGTGGGTGCCGTCCATGGCGATCTTGATCAGGTCTACGCCATCCTTCGCCTGCTTGCGGATTTCTGCCAAGGCTTCGCTGCGGCTGGTCACCAGGCGTGCGGTGAAATATTCCGGAGCACCCACGCGGCTGGGAAACCAGTCGTTGAGGCTCTGCCGATTGGTGATGACCCGGCTGCTGGCCGCGATGCGCGGGCCCTCGAACAGGCCCGCAGCGATCGCATTGCGCACCGCGATGCTGAGCTGGCCGCTATCGCCCGGGCAGACCATGCTGGTCACGCCAGCGGCCAGCACATGTTGGGCGAAGAACATGCCGCGCAGCGCACGGAATTCGTCGCTGGTCCAGATATCGATGTCTTCTTCGCTCTGCGCGTTGCCGAAGGCCAAATGGGTATGCACGTCCACCAGACCGGGCATGACGAAGTTATCGCCGGCGTCCACAACGGTGTCACCCGGTTGCGGCTGCGGCGCCAGGGCGGTCGGGCCGACATGCGTCAGCAGGCCGTTTTCCACGACCAGCGTTTGCTGTTGACGGGTTTCCAGGCCAGTGCCGTCGAACAGGGTCTGGCATTTCAGGTGCAGGGCATTCATAGCGTTTTCACTTTGCTGATTGTTATGCAAAGCGAGGCTAGGGTGCGGGTATGGATGCCACCAGCAACTTGCATCAATGGCCGGGTATTGATGGCGTCGATAGCTGCTGCACGCCAGTAAGCGCGCGGGCTTCGCGAGGATGAACGAGATCAAGTGGCGGGTATCGCGAGTGACGATGGCAGGCATCGTGATCGACGATTTTTTGTACCCTGGATCGCGAGTCTATGGTGCGCGCTCATCACCCACAGAGAGCGTTTCATATGACCACCACAGCGGTAAAAACCGAGCTTCTGGCACTTGAGCAAGAACGCCGCCGGGCATTGGTTGAAGAAGACTACCCACGCGTCGCCGAGCTGTTCGCCGATGACCTGGTGTATGTGCACACCACGGGCCTGGTGCAAGGCAAGGCGGACTATCTGGAGTACGCAAAAAGCGCCGTACAGTACCTGGACATTGAGCGTGGCGAGTTGCTGATCCGCTTCTACGGAGAACAGCTCGCGGTCATGACCGGTACGCAATGCAACACACTGCGTAAGCGCGGCGGCGATCAGTCGATTCGCGGTGAGGGGTTTGCCACGCAAGTCTGGACGCTCGGGGCCGAGGGCTGGCAGATCAGCTCGTTCCATGGCACACGTGCGCCGAACTGAATTCGTTCAGAGGTCACTGCAAACGCTATCGCTGGCAAGCAGCTCCTACAGGTCTCCGGGTGCACGCGGATTGTTTGGCATCACCGAAATCCGTAGGAGCCGGCTTGCTGGCGATGGCTTCGGCGAATGTGACGCCGCTATCGCTGGCAAGCCAGCTCCTACAGGTTTTCGGGTGCCTGGTGAGTGTTGGCATCACGCAACTCTGTAGAAGCCGGCTTGCTGGCGAAGGCGGCCGTACGGTCACATCCAGAACCAAACTGTGACAACGCTGCTCAATCTTGCGCACTAGCCTTGTGTTTCGATTTTGAACACAGGAGGGCAATGGAATGCCTGATCTTCCCCACGCCAATCGCTTGCGCGCCGGACGCTATTCACAATCCGGGCAAATTTATCTGCTTACTGCGGTGACCCGAAATCGCGAACCTCTATTCACCTATTGGCCGACAGGCCGGTTGCTGGTGCGGCAATTTCAACAGGCACACACAGACGACCTGGTGGAATCCTTGGCCTGGGTCGTCATGCCTGATCATTTTCATTGGTTGGTTGAACTCAAAAACAGCACCTTGCCGGCATTGATGCTGGCCACCAAATCCCGTAGCGCACGAGCAATCAATGCTCACTTGAGCCGAACAGGAGGTGTTTGGCAAAAAGGTTTTCACGACCGTGCCATCCGCTACGAAGAGGATTTACTTGAAGCCGCACGTTATGTCGTCGCCAACCCTATACGCGCCGGTCTTGTCAGGCGTGTGCATGATTACCCATTGTGGGACGCTAAATGGCTGTAGGCGCCGGCTTGCTGGCGATAGCGTCGGCGAATGCGATGCCGCCATCGCTGGCAAGCCAGCTCCTACAGGTTTGTGGGTGCCTGGTGGATGTTGGGTATGACACAGATTTGTAGGAGCCGGCTTGCTGGCGATAGCGGTGGTGAATGTGCTGCCGCCATCGCTGGCAAGCCAGCTCCTACAGGTTTTTCGGGTGCCTGGTGGATGTTGGGTATGACACCGATTTGTAGGAGCCGGCTTGCTGGCGATTGCGTCGGCGAAGATGACGCCGCCATCGCTGGCAAGCCAGCTCCTACAGGGGGCCGGGTCAGGCGGTGCGGCCACCCAGGTTTTCGGCAACCCAGTCGGCAATGTATTGACCCGCGTTGATGCTGTTGTCAAAGCTGGAATGCTGCACGCCACCTTCGCGTTCGGTGAAGATCTTCAGTTCACGTTTCGGGCTGTTGACCAGTTGCTCGTAAGTACGATGCGCCCACTTCAACGGGATCTGCGAATCCTTTTCACCGTGGGTCACCAGGAACGGCACCTTGATCCGGTCCAGTACGCCGTCCAGATGGACGTTTTCGGCGATGGCCATGAACTCGTCCATGTCTTTTGCACCCCACACCCACTGCACGTGCGCCCAATAGTGCGGGACCGGGAAGCTGCCTTCTTTTTCCAGGCGACGCTTTTGCACATCGCGCCAGTCATGGTTCGCGCCCCACACCACACCGCAGGCAAACCGTGGCTCGAAGGCCACCGCGCGCGGGCAGTAATAACCGCCGAGAGAGACGCCCTCCAGGCCGATACGCTTGGCATCCACGTCGCTTCGGGTTTCCAGCCAGTCGACCACACGGCTGGCCCAGTGCTCGCTGTCGTAGCGGGCGATCAGGTTATGCAGGCGCAGCGCTTCACCCGTGCCGGGCTGGTCGATGATCAATGACGAGACGCCACGCTTTGCCAGCCAGGCTGGCAGACCGACGCGGTATTTCATCTCTTTAGTCGAATCCAGTCCGTTGACCTGTACCAGGATCGGCGCCGGCCCGTTCACGCCTTCGGCACGCACCAGCAAGCCGGAAATATGTTTGCCCTCGTAGGGAATTTCAACGCGCTCGCAGTTCTCCCGAGACAGTTCGACGCCGCGTTTGAAGGTCTGCAAAAAACGCTGATAAAGCTCGGTACGACCCGGCGCGCCATGGGCCTGCAAGCGCTCACAGGTGAGGTAATAGGTGGCGGCGCGGTTGTACTTTTCGCCGGCGGACAGGTATCGGCAATTGCCTTCGTCTTCCTCGGCCAGGCCGCAGAGTTTGTCGGCCATCTTCGCCCAGGTTTCGCGAAATGCCTTGGTGCCAGCGGCGTCAGGCTGCTGCGCGGCTTCCTGCAGCGGCGCACACATCTCTTCGATTTCGCCAATGCGGGCGCCCATCTCGATGGCCAGGTTGACAGAGAGATTCCACACGTAATTGGTCGGGAAATAACGGAACATGATTGTTGTTGTCCTTGTGGTTGCCTTGAGCGTTCTCAAGGCACGTTAAGGACGCCCCGGCTAATTGACCAATCGTGACTCGGGATGCGAGGTATCGCGAGCGACGATAGGACCCTGTTCCAGATGCTGGATGAATTCGCTGATGCGCTCGCGCAGCCAGCGGTGCATCGGGTCGCCGTCGACGCTGCGGTGCCAGAGCATGACCTCGCGCATGACCGGAATCTTTACCGGTGGATTGAGGATGCGCAGCGGCAAATGCTCGGCATACAGCCGCGCCAGACGCTGGTGCATGGTGGCAATGCGTTGGGTGCCGACCACCAGTTGCGGCAGGGTGTTGAAGTCGTTGGTGATGACTTCGATGCGGCGGTTGAAGCCGTACTGGTTCATGAACCATTCTTCGATGCTCAAGTGCCGGGTGCGGCCAAAACCGACGGAGACATGGCCCATGTCCATGTACTGCTCAAGGGTCAGGCTGTCGCCGACCTGGGTGTTGCCGTTCCACACCACGCAGACGTGTTCTTCCTCGAACAGCAGTTTGTGCGGGTGGCCGTCGATGATGTAGCGCTCAGGCACGATCATCAGGTCGACCTCGCCGCGAACCAGCAATTCACCGGAGTTATCGCCTGGGCCGAGCATCTCGAAGGTGATGTTTGGCGCCTCCTGGTGGATCTTCTGAATCACCTGGGCGAACAGCACGCTGATCAGGTAATCCGAAGTCACCAGGCGGAAGTGGCGTTTGCTGGTGGTGGGGTCGAACACAGGTTTGGCGGTGATCGAGGATTGAATCGTCAGCAGCACTTCGCGAATCGGCTTGGCGAGCTCCTGTGCGTAGGGCGTGGGCTGCATTTTGCGCCCGACCTGCACCAGCAATTCGTCTTCGAAATAACTGCGCAGACGCCCAAGAACGCCGCTGGTGGCGGACTGCGTCATGTGCAGGCGTTCGGCGGCACGGGTGATGTTTTGCTCTTCGAGCAATACATCGAGTGCCACCAACAGATTGAGATCCAGGTGATTGAAACGCATCAGGCACGTCCACTGTTGTATTTATTTTGACGATACATTCCGGTGAATTCATCGTCCCGTCAACCCCGCCCGTGCGCCGTCCTCCGACGCCATCAGGTATCGCGTTTGCCGATAAGTCGCATCCCCACTCGCGATTAGTCAGCTGCCAAAGCGCACGTCACTCTTCGCCGCAGTCGGACCTCTGGCCGACACCACCACCGGATTTCATGCATCGCTGAATGGCTTACCGAGCTTTCAGCAAGTGCATCCGGATACTAATTTCAATGGAGTGGTAGCCATGAACATCATTGGCCTTGATGCCCTGATCTTTGGCGTCGATGACATCCAAGCCTGTACCGATTGCCTGCGTGACTACGGCCTTGCGCCGGTTGATGTCGACAGCAATGGCGGGCGTTTTGAAGCACTGGACGGCACTGCCGTGATCATTCGCCGCGCAGACGATCCGTCTTTGCCGGTTGCCATCGGCCCGGCGCCGTCGATACGCGAAACCATATACGGCGTTGCCAGCGCCGCTGACCTCGACGCCATCGAAGACGAGTTGGCACGGGATCGTCAGGTCACCCGTGAAAACGGCGTGTTGCACAGTGTCGACGACATGGGCTTCGCCATCGCTTTCCAGGTCACCGTGCGCAAGGCGTACGACGCCCCGGACGACCTGACCAACGCCGCCGGCCATTCGCCGCAACGCCCGCTGAACCAGCCTGGCATTACCCTGGACATGAGCGCCGTGCCGCGCACCTTGTCTCACGTGGTGTATTTCGTCCCCGATGCGGCCAAGGCCGAAGCGTTCTATGCCGAACGCCTGGGCTTCCGGACCACAGACACTTTTGTCGGCGCCGGGCCGTTCATGCGTCCCGCAGGCTCCGATGATCACCATTGCCTGTTCATGATCCAGACCCCGCCACACATGAAAGGCTGCGAGCACTTCACCTTTCACATGGGCAGTGGCACCGAAGTGCTGCTGGCCGGCACGCGTTTCGAGCAAAAAGGCTGGACCAGTTTCTGGGGCCCGGGCCGTCACCTCTTCGGCTCCAACTGGTTCTGGTACTTCAACAGTCCACTGGGTTGCCACATCGAATACGACGCCGACATGGACAAACACGATGACGCCTGGGAGGCCCGCCGCGCGCCTTTGTCAGCCGATAACTCGCAGCTGTTCCTGTTCAACTCGAAAGAAAAATGGGCACCCGGCGGCCCGCCACCCAAACAGGGTTGAGGGCGGATGCCAGCCATGAGCCACAGCGATTTTCCCCTGTGCCGGATGGACGAGTTGGTGGAAGGGCAGGCGCGCGGGTTCGATCCATTGCAACGCGGCAAGGACAGTGTTTTTGCCGTCGTGCATGAGGGAAACATACGGATATATCGCAACAGTTGCCCCCATCTGGACGTACGCCTGGAGTATCGCAAGGACCGTTTTTTGTCCGCCGACGGCCAGTTGATCATGTGTTACGCACACGGGGCTCAGTTTCTCCCGAGTACCGGGGAATGCGTCTACGGCCCGTGTCTGGGCCAGAAACTGGAGGCGTTGCCGTGGCGGGTGGAGGAGGGCTGGCTGGTGCTGCAAATGCCCTTTGATGCGGTCGCGCCACCTCAGATCGAGGTATCGCGTTTGGAGATACATCGCATCCCTACTCGCGATTAGTCAAATCCCTGCTTTGTCGGGAAGCTGAACCTAACGACGCAGTGCCCGGCGCTGCATCGAATCACAAGAATAAAAAGTGAGAGAACCATGAGTGCAGTGAACAAAGTTCTGATCGTGGGCGGTGGTATTGGCGGCTTGTGTGCGGCCATCGCACTGCGGCGCAAGGGCATTGAAGTCGATCTGATCGAGCTCAAGTCAGAGTGGACGGTGTACGGCGTCGGGATCATCCAGCAAAGCAACGTGGTCCGCGAGATGGCCAAGCTGGGTGTGCTGGATGGTTATCTCGATGCAGCGTATGCCTTTGAAGACGTCGCCATTTACGGCCCGGCCGGCCAGCTACTGGCACGCATTCCGGGTCAGCGCCTGGCAGGTCCTGCGTACCCGGCCAACGTCGGAATCTCGCGTCTGGCGCTGCACAAAGTCCTCAGCGAAACGGCGCTGGAGCTCGGCGCCCAAGTGCGCTTGGGTCTGAGCGTTGAATCCCTGAACGACACAGGCGACAGCGTAAATGTGCTGTTCACCGATGGCACTAGCGCTGTCTACGACCTGGTGGTCGGCGCTGACGGCCTGTTCTCCAAGGTTCGCGATTTGCTGTTCGGCGACACCTACACACCGCGCTTCACCGGCCAGTCGGTGTGGCGCTACAACTTCCCGCGCGCTCCACAAATCGATCACCTCGCCAACTACCAGAGTGCCGAAGGCAACGCCGGTCTCGTTCCGCTGGCTGGTGACCTGATGTACCTGTTCCTCACGTCCCACGAACCGTCCAACCCGTGGATGGACCCGGCGACGCTGGCCGAGCAAATGCGCCAGCGTTTGCAGGGGTTCACCGGCCTCATCGGCGAACTGCGTGAGCAAATCACCGACAGCAGCCAGGTGGTCTACAAGCCGATGGAAGTGGTCTTCGTCGACGAGCCCTGGTATCGCGGTCGCGTGCTGTTGATCGGTGACGCTGCCCACGCGACCACGCCGCACCTCGGTCAGGGGGCTGGCATGGCGATTGAAGACGCCATCGTGCTCAGCGAAGAACTGACCCGCGACGGCAGCATTGAGCAACAGCTGCAGCGCTTCATGGCGCGCCGTTTCGAGCGCTGCAAGTTCATCAGCGAAAGCTCGGTTCTGGCCGGCGACAAGGAAATGCAGCACGACCGCGAGTTCGACCGCATCGGCCTGGTCAAGCAGATGCTCGCGCTGACGGCCGAGCCCATCTGATTCACCCACAGCAGTTACCTACATAAAAACAAGAGGTTAACGCGATGGTTAGTTCCACGACTGCGACGCTTGCGCGTCGCCCGGTCAGCTCGTCTGCACCCTTTGCTTTCAGTTTGGCCGCGGCGTTGGTGCTGTGCAGCCAGGCAGCCCATGCCTTTTCGGTGGATACCGGCAATCCGGATTTCAACCTGCGTTGGGATAACACCGTGAAGTACAGCGCCGCCTGGCGCACCCAGAATCCCAGCAGCAAACTGAGCGAGGGCCAGGTGGCACTCAACCAGGACGACGGCGATCGGGCCTTCAAAAAGGGCCTGATCTCCAACCGCACCGACATTCTCTCCGAGCTGGACATGTCGTTCAAAAACGTCGGCGCGCGCCTCAGTGGCGCTGCCTGGTACGACAGTTCCTACCAGCACGACAACGATAACGACGACCCGGCACGGGCCAACGCCCGCTCGGTGGCCTACGACGAATTCACCGACGACACCCGCCATCTGCATGGCGGCGACGGTGAATTACTCGATGCGTTCGTGTACTGGAACGGCGAAGTGGCCGATCACTCCACGTCCGTGCGTGCCGGTCGCCACGGCTTGATCTGGGGCGAGAGCCTGTTCTTCGGGGCCAACGGCATTGCCGGTGGTATGGCGCCAGTCGACGTGGTGAAGGCGCAGTCCGTACCCAACACCCAGTTCAAGGAAATCACCCGGCCGGTCAATCAGCTATCGGGCACGTTCCAACTGACCGACGACGTGTCGCTCGGCGCGTTCTACCAATTGGAATGGGAAGAGACGCGCCTGCCGGGCGCGGGCAGTTACTTCTCCACCAGTGACACCATTGGCGAAGGCAACGAACGCTTGATCGTCGGCGCACCGTTTCCTGCGTTCCTCGGTGGCAATCCCGCCAGCCCGGCGGCGTTCTTCCATGGCAATGACAAGGAAGCGAAAAGTTCGGGGCAGGGCGGCTTGCAGTTGAAGTACAGCGCGGAAACGGTCGAGTACGGCCTGTACGCAATCCAGTATCACGACAAGACACCCAAGCTTTATCTGAAACCCTCCACCGGGGCGCCAAACTTCAGCACCGGCCAGATCGGCGAATACTACTGGGTGTACCCGGAAGACATTCGTGCCTTTGGCGCCAGTTTTTCCACCACGGTCGATGAGTACAGCTTCGCCGGTGAAGCCTCGATGCGCTGGAACATGCCGCTGGTTTCCAACGGTCAAACCGTGCTGCCCGGCGTGGTCGCAGACAACGATGATGACGCCCTCTACGCAGTCGGCCGTACCGCTCACGTCAACCTCAACGTCCTGGCCTCATTCGGGCCGAACTTCCTTGCCAGGGAATCGGGACTGGTCGGTGAGATCGCCTGGAACCGCCTCCTGAGCGTCACCAAAAACCGCGCTGCCCTTGACCCCAATGCCACCGATGACGGCCTCGGGTTCAAGGTGGTTTACACCCCGACCTACCGCCAATTCTTCTCCGGCATCGATATCAGCATTCCGGTCGGTCTCAGCTACTTCCCGTTGGGCAAGTCGGCGGTGGTCAGCTCGTTCGGCCCGGACAACGGCGGCGACATGAACATCGGCATCACCGCCACCTACCTGGATCGCGTCACCGCCGGCCTGACCTACACGCATTACTACGGCGCCGAGGACACCAACCTCAACGCCGCCAGCCAGTTCAATTACAAGCAATCGCTGAAAGACCGGGACTACCTGTCTTTCTCCGTCAAGACCACGTTTTAAGAGGACTTGCGCATGACCCACAATAAGAAAACCGGAGCCTTCAAGCTCAAAACGCTTTGCTTCGCACTGCTCGGTAGCCTGGCCATTTGCAGCCAGATGGCGGGTGCAGCGACGGCGGAAGACGCGGCCAAACTGTCGAAAAACCTGACGCCTTTCGGCGCCGAGCGCGCCGGCAATGCTGACGGCTCCATTCCGGCCTGGGACGGTGGTTACACCAAGGTCGATCCTTCGTTCAAGGAAGGCGGCAAGCGTACCGATCCGTTCGCCGCAGACAAGCCGCTGTTCAGCATTACCTCGAAAAACCTGGCGCAATACGCCGGCAAACTCAGCGACGGCACCAAGGAAATGTTCAAGCGTTTCCCTGACACCTATCGCATCGATGTGTACCAGACCCGTCGCACCGCCGCCGCGCCGCAGTGGGTGTATGACAACACGCTGAAAAACGCCACCCGCGCCAAACTGGTCGACAGCAGCGCCGGCCCCGTCCCTGAAGGTGCCTTTGGCGGCATCCCGTTCCCGATCCCGAAGAACGGTGCCGAAGCCATGTGGAACCACGTGCTGAATTGGCGCGGTACCTCGGTGTCGATGCATTTTCGTCACTACCTGATGACCGCCGATGGCAAGCAGGTCATGACCACCGATGGTCAGGCCATTCAAGAGATGCCGTATTACTACCAGGACGGTTCGCCGGAGTCGTTTGCCGGTGACTACTGGCTGTTCCGCCTGCTCAACGTCGGGCCACCGTTGCGCGCCGGCGAGCAGATCATGGGCCGCACCAACATCAACGGCGATCTGTCGCAGGCCCACGTTTACCTGACCGGGCAACGCCGGGTTCGCAAACTGCCGAATGCCTGCTGCGATACACCGACACCGGCGACTGCCGGGGTGATGTCCTTCGATGAGTTGAGTGTGTTCCAGGGCCGCATGGACCGCTTCAACTGGAAACTGGTGGGCAAGCAGGAGATGTACATCCCCTACAACACCAACAAGGTGCAAGCCGCCGCCAAACCTGAAGACCTGTTCCTCGCTCACCACATGAACCCGGATTACGTGCGTTGGGAATTGCACCGGGTGTGGGTGGTCGAGGCGGACCTGGCACCGGGCAAGCGTCACCAATTGCCGAAGGGCCGCTACTACCTCGATGAAGACACCTGGCAAGCCATGTTGGGCGACCGTTGGGACGCCAATGGCCAACTGGCCAAGACCCTGTGGTCGTTGCCAGCGGTCCTGCCTGACCTGCCCGCACAAGCGCAATTGTCTTCGGGCTTCTACGACCTGACCTCCGGCGCCTGGTTTATCCAGAACGTCTACACCGGCCTGCCTGAGCAGTACGGCATGGTGGATCGCTACAAGGCCTCCGAGTTTTCGCCAGCGGCGATGGCGGGTGCCGGGGTTCGTTGAGTCAGGCCGGATCACGGCTGGCGCAGCGTGATCCGGTTTCAAACGGTTTTTCGAGGTCGGTATGAACAGATTTTGTCAGGTGGTTGGTCGGCTGATGTGCCTTGTGGCGCTGCCTCTGGCGTTGCCGTTGAGCCTGGCGCACGCCGCTGCGGTGGGTGACACGCTCAACACGCCGGCGATGCAGGCGCCACAAGCGAAATCCGCGGTGCTGCTAGACCTGGCCCGTGCGGGTACGCGGCTGGTGGCGGTGGGGGAGCGGGGCATCGTGCTGCTTTCCGATGACAACGGCGTGAATTGGCGTCAGGCAGCGGTGCCGGTTTCGGTCAGTCTGACCGCCGTGCAGTTTGTCGACGCCAATACAGGCTGGGCTGTGGGGCATGGCGGTGTCGTGCTGGCCTCCCGCGACGGAGGTGAACACTGGGTTGTGCAACTGGATGGCTTGCGTGCGGCACGACTTGAGCTGGCGGCCGCCACTGAGCAACTGCCTTCTGCGAGCGACCAGGATGCCGCCGCCGCGCGTGTGCAAACGGCTGAACGGCTTGCTGCCGAGGGGGCTGACAAGCCGTTCCTTGCCCTGCAATTCGTCGATGCCCGGCACGGCCTGATTGTGGGGGCGTACGGCCTGGCCTTTCGCACTGACGATGGCGGTGCAACCTGGCAGTCCATCATGGGCCAGATCGACAACCCGATGGGCGCGCACTTGTCGGCCATTGCTCAACACGGCGAGCACTGGTTCCTGGCCGGCGAGCAGGGTTTTCTCGCTCGTTCGATGGATGCCGGCAAGTCATTCACGCAGCTGGAAAGCCCTTACGCGGGCAGTTTTTTCACCCTGCAAATGCGCGATGACGGTGTCTTGCTGGTGGCCGGTTTGAAGGGCAATGCGTTTGCCTCCAGCGACCTTGGCGGGAGTTTCCAGCCTGTACCGGTGCCAATGCCGGTGTCTTTCAGCGATGCGATTCGCACCGATGACGGCCAGTTGCTGCTGGTCAATCAGAGCGGCGCCTTGTTTCGTACCAACAGCCAGCCCGGCGCATTGCTCCAGCCCTACGGCAAACCGCTCGGCAAGCCCGTTGCCAGTGTTATCCAGGCCGCCGATGGCAGTCTGACGCTGGCTGGTTTCACTGGGTTGACGCGCGTCTCGCCGTCAATCGCTACCGCTTCGGAGTGAGGTTATGAAGTCTCTCGACAACGCCACGGCAAGCCTGGCGAATTTCGATCCACGCTCCGGTTCAGTGGTGGAACGCACGCTGTTCAACCACCGCCTGTGGGTGCTGTTGGTGTGTGTGCTGACGACTCTGGTGCTCGGCTATCAAGCCACTCGTATCGAGCTCAACGCCAGCTTCGAAAAGATGATCCCCACGCAACAGCCCTACATTGCCAACTACCTTGAGCACCAGAAACAGCTCACTGGCTTGGGTAATGCACTGCGTATTGTGGTGGCCAACCGGCACGGCGATATCTACGACGCCGAGTACCTGAAAACCCTGCAGGCCATGAGCGACAAACTCTACCTGCTGCCGGGTGTGGACCGGGCCTACATGAAGTCACTGTGGACACCCGCCACACGCTGGGTTGCCGTGACTGAAGACGGCCTCGACGGCGGCCCGGTGATTCCGGACGACTACAGCGGCAGCGCCGCCAACCTCGAAGCACTGCGCCGAAATGTGCAGCGCTCCAATGAACTCGGGCAGTTGGTGGCTTTTGACCAGACCTCGAGCATCATCTACGTGCCGTTGCTGGCGACCACCCCTGACGGCAAGCCGCTGGATTACGCGGTGTTGTCCGAGCAGTTGGAGTCGCTGCGCAGCACTTATCAAAACGCCAACATCGACATTCACATCACCGGTTTCGCGAAAAAGGTCGGCGACCTGATTGCCGGCCTGAAGCAGATCCTGCTGTTCTTTGCCGTCGCGATCCTGATCACCACCGCCGTGCTGTTCTGGTACACCCGTTGCCTGCGCAGTACCGTGCTGGTGGTGCTGTGCTCGCTGGTGGCGGTGGTCTGGCAGCTCGGTTTGCTGCCATTGCTGGACTACCAACTGGACCCGTACTCAGTGCTGGTGCCGTTCCTGGTGTTTGCCATCGGCATGAGCCACGGCGCGCAGAAAATGAACGGCATCATGCAGGACATCGGCCGGGGCATGCACCGGGTGGTGGCGGCACGATTCACCTTCCGCCGGCTGTTCCTCGCCGGGCTGACGGCGCTGCTGTGTGATGCCGTGGGTTTTGCGGTGCTGATGCTGATCAAGATCCAGGTCATTCAAGACCTCGCGGTGATCGCCAGCATCGGCGTGGCAGTGTTGATCTTCACCAACCTGATCCTGCTGCCGGTGTTGCTCTCGTATGTCGGCGTGACTCCGCGTGCGGCACAACTGAGCCTGAAAAGCGAACAGGCCGAGCAAAGCGGTCAGACAAGGCATGCGTTCTGGCGTTTTCTCGATCTGTTCACCCATCGTCGCTGGGCCAGCCTGTGCATCGCCATCAGCCTTGCGCTGGCGGCGCTCGGCTTTGTGGTCAGCCTGCAATTGAAAATCGGCGACCTCGACGCGGGTGCGCCGGAGTTGCGTGCGGACTCGCGCTACAACCAGGACGATGCCTTTCTGACCCGTCATTACGGCGCGAGCAGCGACCTGTTCGCGGTGATGGTGAAAACCCCGGCCAGCAGCTGTGCACGCTACGACATCCTCGCCAAAGTCGATGCCCTGGACTGGCAACTGCGCGCCTTGCCGGGCGTGGATTCGACCAACTCGCTGGCGCTGCTTAACCGGCGCATGCTGGTCGGCCTCAGTGAAGGCAACCCGAAATGGTACGAGCTACAGAACAATCAGGCGATGCTCAACATGATCACCGCCAGCGCGCCACGCGGGTTGTACAACGAAGACTGCAGCCTGTTGACCCTGTACGCCTACCTCACCGACCACAAGGCCGAGACGCTGACCCGCCTGGTCGATCACGTGGAGAAATTTGCCGCCGCGAATAACACCGATGAGGTGCAATTCCTGCTCGCCGCTGGCAATGCCGGCATCGAAGCCGCGACCAACATCGTCGTCAAGCAAGCCAATCGCGAGATGCTGGTCTGGGTCTACGGCGCGGTGATCCTGTTGTGCCTGATCACCTTCCGCTCGTGGCGCGCCACGCTGTGCGCGGTGATTCCGTTGATGCTGACCTCCATCCTCTGCGAAGCCTTGATGGTCTGGCTGAACATCGGTGTGAAAGTCGCCACGCTGCCGGTGATCGCCTTGGGTGTGGGCATCGGTGTCGATTACGCGTTGTACGTGATGAGCATCCTCCTGGGCCATCTGCGCCAAGGGGCGAGCCTGTCCGAAGCCTATTACCGCGCGCTGGTTTCCACCGGCAAGGTGGTGATGTTGACCGGTATTACCCTGGCCATCGGCGTGGCGACCTGGACATTCTCCCCGATCAAGTTCCAGGCCGACATGGGCGTGCTGCTGGCCTTCATGTTTGTCTGGAACATGGTCGGTGCCCTGGTGTTGCTGCCGGCGCTGGCGTACTTCCTGTTACCCGCACGCAGCGCGGCGCAGGGAGCCGATCTGCCGATGACTGTGAGCAACGGGGCGGTTTCTGAGGCGGCTGTCGTTGCGAGCGCTCGTCACCTGCGCATCAAGGAGCAGTGCCATGGTCGTTAATGCCTTTGTAGAAAAGCGCGCCCGCCAAGCCGGATGGGCGCAATCGCTGTTGTTGCTGCTGGGCAGTTGTTTGCCGGTGCTGGGTGCGGTGCTGCTGGCCCCGGTGTTGCCGCGGATGCAGGCGCATTTCGCCGAGGTGCCCGGCAGCGCCGTGCTGGTGCCTGTGGTGTTGACGTTGCCGGCGCTGGTGATTGCCTTGCTGGCGCCATTCGCCGGGCTGATCGCCGATCGTTTGGGGCGCAAGCCATTACTGCTGGTGAGCATGTCGCTTTACGTCCTCTGCGGCGTGCTGCCGCTCTGGCTCGATTCGCTGCCGGCCATCGTGTTGAGTCGTGCGGGCATCGGCTTGGCCGAGGCGGGGATCATGACCTGCTGCACCACGCTGATGGGCGACTACTACAGCGGTGCCAGGCGCGAGCGTCTGTTTGCCTTGCAGATGGTCGCCACGTCGTTGTCGGCGGCGGTGTTTATCGCGCTGGGTGGTTTCCTGGGTCAGAACGACTGGCGCACGCCGTTCGCGCTGTACGCCGTGGGCCTGATTTTCCTGCCGCTGATGGCCTGGAAACTGTGGGAGCCGCAGGCTCGCCCGCAACCCGAGCAACCCACGCAGCCGCTGCCTGCAGGCAAGTTTCCGTGGCGCGCGCTTGCGCCCCTGTATGTGCTGTCGCTGTTGGCGGGGTTGAGCCTGTTTATCGTGCCGGTGCAGGCCGGGTACCTGCTCAACCTGCTGCACGTGGATGCCCCGCAACAAATCGGCATGACCATGGGCGCCAATCAATTGGGCGTGCTTGTCGGTGCGTTGAGTTTTCGTTTGTTCAGCGGCATGCGTGGCCAGCACATGCTGCTGATCGCCTATGTGCTGGCGGGCATCGGTGGGTTGTTGATGGCTGATGCGTTGACCCATGTGCAAGTGGTGGTCGCCGTGACGATCAACGGCCTGGGCATCGGCCTGATGCTGCCGACGCTGATCACCTGGATCATGGCGCAAGTCAATTTCCATCAACGCGGGCGGGCGGCGGGGTGTTTCACCGCGGCTATCTTTGCCGGCGAATTTATCAGCCCCCTGGTGGTGCTCGGCATGACCCGTGGCGACGCCATGGCGCTACCCCATGCATTGGCCGTTGTCGGTGGACTGCAACTGTTGGTGGCGCTGTTTTGTCTGGCCGTGCCCCGGCTCGGTGGCCTGTCCCACCACGCGAATGTTGTTGTCGGTGGCACGACCATCGGCGACGAAAACTGAATGAGGATTTTCCATGCAAGCGCTTCCTGAATTCAAACGAGTGGTCACCGGCCACGATCAGCAGGGTCAGGCCATCGTCGCCAGCAACGGGCCGACGCCAAACGTGTTCCCGCTGTCGGCAGTGCCGGGCACAGTGTTTTACGAACTGTGGAACAGCAGCACCAGCCCGGCCTTGCTCGATAACGCCAGCGATCCCAGCAGCAAACCCTTGCAACTGAGCCCCGGGCCACAGGGCAGCGTGATCCGGGTGGTGGATATTCCGCCGGACAGCGTGCAGAACCAGGTCAGCGATGAGAACGCCGCAGCGGTGTTCGCTGAAATCGGCGAGTCCCACGCCGGTACAGGGCAGGCCAGCTCGAAGCATAAATTGATGCACCGAACCGAAACCCTCGACTACGGCGTCGTCACCGAAGGTGAAGTGTGGCTGGTACTGGACGAGGACGAAGTGCACCTCAAGCGCGGCGATGTGGTGGTACAACGCGGCACCAACCACGCATGGAGCAACCGCACCGAAGCGATGGCGCGCATGGTCTTCATTCTTCTCGACGGGCGCTTCGCCGCTGAGTTGAGCAATGGCCAGGGAGCATCGATATGAAACTCGCCACTCTGAAAAACGCCAGTCGTGATGGTCAGCTTGTCGTGGTCTCGCGGGATCTCGCGTGGGCACTGGATGCCAGTTCCGTGGCGCTGACCTTGCAACAAGCCATAGAAAACTGGAACAGTAGCGAACCGCGCTTGCAGGCGTTGTCCCGTCAGTTGAATGCGGGCGAGGCGACGGACGCCTTTGCCTTCGACCCGAGCCAGGCCACGGCGCCTTTGCCGCGTGCCTATCAGTGGTGTGACGGCTCGGCCTTCCTCAGCCACGGTGCGCTGATGCAGAAGGCGTTCAACCTTGATCCCATCGACGGCGTCGAACACACGCCGCTGATGTATCAGGGCGCCGGTGACGATTTCATTGGCCCGCGCGACGACATTTCGCTGCCGAGCGAGAGCCAGGGCATCGATTTCGAAGGCGAGTTCGTGGTGTTGGTGGACGACGTGCCGATGGGCTGTGACGCGCAAACGGCGCTGCAGCACATCAAGTTGATCCTTCAAATCAACGACGTCAGTTTGCGCGCCCTGGCACCCCGGGAAATGCGCACCGGCTTCGGCTTCCTCCAGGCCAAACCCTCGTCCAGTTTCGCCCCGCTGGCCATTACCCCGGACGAGTTGGGTGAGGCCTGGCGTGACGGTCGCGTGCACCTGCCTTTGCAGGTGCACTGGAATGGCCAATGGTTCGGTCATCCCCACGGCGGCCAGATGAATTTCAGCTTTGGCCAGTTGATCGCCCATGCCGCACTGACTCGCCGGCTGCGCGCGGGCACACTGATCGGCTCGGGCACGGTTTCGAATGCCGAGCGCAGTGCGGGTTCGGCCTGCATTGCCGAACGTCGCGCCATCGAGATGATCGAGCACGGCGCCGCACAAACCGGCTTCATGCGCTTTGGTGATCGCGTGCACATGGATGTTCTGGATAGCGACGGTCAGTCGTTGTTCGGCGCCATCGATCAACGTGTCGTTCAGGCTCAAGGCTGAGGGCGCCCTATGCGTGTGTTGATTACCGGAGCCAATGGTTTTGTCGGACGAGAGCTGGTGCGGTGTTTGTTGGCGCGGGGCAATTTGCGCGGCCAGAACATTGGTTCGTTGTTGGTGCTGGACAGGGACTTGCAGGGCTTGCCGGAGGAGGCGCGTCTGCGTCGTCATTTCGGCAGCGTGACCGATCCGGCGTTGATGCGTCGGGTGTTGGCCGACGGCATCGACGTGGTGTTCCATCTGGTCAGCATCCCCGGTGGCGCGGCGGAAGAGCAGTACGAACTCGGCTATCAGGTCAACCTGCTGGCCAGCCTTGAACTGCTCAACCAGTTGCGCAACAAGAACCAGCCGCCGGTTTTGGTGTATGCCAGCAGCGTCGCGGTGTACGGCGGTCATCTGCCGGAACGGATGAACGAGGCTGCCGAACTGCGCCCCGAATTGTCCTACGGCACGCACAAGGCCATGGTGGAAAGCGCTGTGAGCGATCTTGCCCGGCGCGGTGATGTCGATGGTCGCGCTTTGCGTCTGCCGGGCATCGTCGCCCGGCCCCGTGAGCCCAATGGCTTGCGCTCGGCGTTCATGAGCGACCTGATGCGCGCTTTTGCCGAGGGCGAATCCTATCAATGCCCGGTCTCGCCAGAGGCAACGGCCTGGTGGATGTCGGCGCGCTGTTGTGTGAACAACCTGATCCACGCTGCGGAGTTGGACGGCGCCGCGTTGGGCACTCAGCGGGTGTGGCAGTTGCCGGTCCTGCATTTGTCCATCGCCCAAGTGATCGACGCACTGGCCGAGCGCTATGGGCAGGAGCGCCGAGAACTGATCAGTTTTGCGCCCGACATTGGGCTGGAAGCGTTGTTCGGACACATGCCACCGCTGAAAACCCCGCAGGCTCGCGCCGTCGGTTTCAATCATGACCGCAACGCTGCCGCGCTGGTCCGCAATTCCCTCAACCCCGCAGCCCCTCGACACCTGTCGCTGACCGGAGAGACCTTTCATGTCACTGCCCACCAAGCCTAAACGTCGTCTCGTCGACCTCTCGGTCACCCTCGACAACAACCCCTACACCGATCCGCCGCCGCTGCTGCCGAAGATCGATTACATGGATCACCAGCAAGGCTGGCCGGAAATGGCCGCGATGTTCCCAGGCTTGCAACTCGAACAGATGCCGGGCAACGAATCCTGGGCGGCCGAGCGGCTGCAGATCACCACTCACAGCGGCACGCACATGGATGCGCCCTGGCATTACGCCTCGACCACCGACGGCGGTCAGCCAGCGTTTGGTATCGACGAGTTACCGCTGGACTGGTGCCTGCAACCGGGGGTGAAACTGGACTTTCGGCACATGGCGGACGGTCATGTGGTGACCGCCGACGAGATCGAAGCCGAGCTGGCACGCATCGGTCACGAATTGCAGCCGCTGGACATCGTGCTGATCAACACCCGTGCCGGCGCGTTATTCGGTCAACCGGGATATCTGGATGCCGGTGTAGGCATCGGTCGTGAAGCCACGATGTATTTGCTGGAACGTGGTGTGCGGGTTGTCGGCACCGATGCCTGGAGTTGGGACGCACCGTTCAAGTACACCCGTGAGCGTTTTGCCGCCAACGGCGATGCCTCGATCATTTGGGAAGGGCACAAGGCCGGACGCGATATCGGTTACGGGCAAATGGAAAAACTCGCCAACCTGGAATCGCTGCCGGCCAGTGGGTTCGTGGTGTCGTGTTTCCCCTACAAGATCAAGCACGCGTCGGCGGGGTTTGTTCGTGCGGTGGCGATATTCGAAGAGTAAGCCGCGCTGAAAACCCTCCTCGATCAACACAATAAGAGAGAACACATGCCTCTTTTGCGTCTGCCTCAAACCTTACTGACGGCCGCGCTGGCACTGGGCAGCAGCCTGGCCATGGCGGCCAGTGCTGACTCAGCGCAGCCCAATATCCTGCTGATCGTCGCTGATGACCTGGGGTACTCGGACCTTGGGAGCTATGGCGGCGATATCAATACGCCAACCCTGGATCAACTGGCCAAGGATGGCTTGCAGTTCACTAACATGTACGCCGCGCCGACCTGTTCCATCACGCGTTCGATGCTGATGTCCGGCACCGACAACCACCTCGCCGGACTCGGCACCATGGCTGAAGCCTTGCAGCCCTTTCAACGGGGAAAACCGGGTTATGAAGGCTATCTGAACCAGCGTTCCTACTCGATCGCCGAACTGTTGAAACAGGGCGGTTACAGCACCCTCATGGTCGGCAAATGGCACCTGGGCCTTGAGGCGGATCAAGGCCCGGATCAGCGCGGGTTCGAGCAGTCCTTCACCTTGCTGGAGGGTGGTGCATCGCACTTCAAACCCGCCAGTCTCGACCCGACGAAAATCGAGCAGGTGCACTACCGCGAAAACGGCAAGGCCGTCGAGTTGCCGGAGGATTTCTATTCCTCGGACTTCTACACCGACAAATTGATCAGCTACCTGCAAAACAGCAAAAAGGACGGCAAACCGTTTTTCGCCTATGCAGCGTTCACCTCGCCGCACTGGCCGCTGCAAGCACCCAAGGAGTACCTGGACAAGTACAAAGGGCGATTTGATCAGGGCTATGACAGCGTTCGGTTAGCGCGGATCGATCGGATGAAAAACCTCGGCCTCATGGCGAGCGACGCACAGCCTGCGAAGCCTCTGCCGGTGAATCCCAAGTTGCCGGGCTGGGAGCAACTGAGCCTCGAGCAGAAAAGTGTCGAGGCGCGGAAGATGGAAATCTACGCCGCCATGGTCGATAACCTTGACCATAACATCGGCCGCTTGGTCGAATACCTGCGTCAAAGTGGACAGTACGACAACACGTTGATCGTATTCATGTCCGACAACGGCGCAGCGGGAGAGAACCATGCCCAGTTCTACCCACCGGGCGCGCACACCGACAATAGTTACGCCAACCTCGGGCAAAAGGGTTCACAGATCGACTATGGCCTGCGCTGGGCCGAAGTCAGCGCGGCACCGTTCCATCTGTTCAAAGGCACCACCGCAGAAGGCGGCATCAGCGTGCCGGCGATTGTCCATCTGCCCAAGGCACTGCGCCGTCAGGGTGTAGAACGCGGCGTTGCACGGGTGGATGACCTGGCACCCACCTTTCTCGAACTGGCAGATATCCCTCTGCCTACCGATACCGCTAAACACCCGATTACCGGCAAATCGATGCTGCCAATGCTCGCCGGAAAAGGCGGCCCACACGGCAACGACAGCCTGGCCGGCGAACTGTTCGGCAATGCGTACTATCGCGAAGGCAATCTCAAACTGCTGGGCATGCGACCCCAGGCAGGGTTTGGCGATAACGCGCAGCCGCTGCAATGGCAGTTGTTCGACGTGGCGCAAGATCGCGGTGAAACCACCGACCTGGCGGCCGCTCAACCGGAGACGGTGCAGCGGTTGAAGATGGCGTGGCTGAAGTATGCGCAGCAGGTCGGTGTGGTGTTTCCAACGCATTGATCGGGTTTGCCCTCATGCATCCGCATGGATGCATGAGGACAGACGCGTTTCCTGCTTTCTGTCACCAGACCTTGAGTGTGTAGTCGACGTTGATCCGGGTTTCATTGTCACTGCGGAATGTCGAGGCTGCACTTTGCTCATTCCGATACAACGCATGGCGAATGCGCAGAGCGAGGTTCTTGGCCGGGCCTGACTGTATGACATAGGCCAGCTCCAGATCTTTCGACGACTCCGTCAGGTTGCTGCCCCCCAGATGGGGCAGGTCGATGTGGCTGCCTCTCAAATAGCGGGCCATGCCGGTTAGCCCCGGCAGGCCCACAGCGGCGAAGTTGTAGTCATATCGTGCTACCCAGGTCCGCTCCTTGGGGTTGACGAAGTCTGCACTCATGGTGCCGTCGCTGAGTACCGTTGGCTCCCCACCGGCAATGTAGGCCATCGCCGTGTCGCCCTTCAGATACATGTAGCCCAGACCCAAGGTGTGGGCTGCGATCTGGTAGCTGAACATGGCACCGGCGTTCAGGTTGTCCACCTTGCCGGCTTCAGCCCGACCGTTTTCCCGGCTGCTGTAGACCCGCACATCGGTCTTCAGTTTGCCGGGGCCGAGTGGGAGCAGATGGATGCCTCCTGCAAAGTCCTGCGTGTAGATGTCTTTCAGTTCGGCGTGAAAATAGCGCAGCGTCAATGTGTCGGACCAGTGATAGTCGCCGCCGATGAAGTCAAAGCGTTCGGAACTGGCGCCTGGTTTGAAGCGGCCATTGGGCGACGCCAGTGATATGGGCTGATAATCGGTGGAGTCGCGCAGGTTCACTCGATCCATGCGTCCCGCGTGCAGCGTGAGGTCGTCCAGGTCTTCGGAAGTCGCGTAGGCGCCGCGAAAGGATTGCGGCAGCAACCGCGCAGGACTCGCTGTGATCACCGGCAGAGCAGGGAACTGCGTGCCAACGGATAGGCGGGTCTTGGAGATCTTCGCCTTGAGCGCCACGCCCAGCTCCGAATATTCGTCTGCGGCCTCTCGGGTCCTCGGGTTGTAGGGCAGCAGTTGAGTGCCGGTTCGATCGGGCGATGAGTCCAGCTTGAGCCCCAGCATGCCCGTCAGGTCCAGGCCGAAGCCGACCGTCCCATCGGTGAAGCCGGAATTGGCCCTGAGGATGAATCCCTGGGCCCACTCGCGAGCGGCCGAATAAGGGCTGTCGCCCTTGTAGTCTCTGTCCAGATAGAAATTGCGCGTGGTCAGGGTAGCGCTGCTGTCGTCCACGAACCCTGCGTAGGAGGTGGAAGAGGCGCAGGCTATCGCCATGCCCAGGCAGTAGCGCCAAGGGCAATCAGTGTTTTTTTGCATGTAATGTGTCCTGCTTTTATTGTTATGGACGGTCGATTCAGGCGTTGCCGACGGTGTTCAGCTGGAGCAGCCGCTGTGGCTTCAACAGCCAGACGGCGAGCGCTGCAAGGACGAAGGACAGGGCAAATAGCAGGTAAAGATCGGCAGGCTGCCACTGCGCATCGATCAACCGACCAGCCACCAATGGCGAGAGAATCGCCCCGGCGCGACCAATGCCGATGCCCCAACCCAGGCCAGTGACGCGCTGAGTGGCGTTGTAGATGCTCGGAGTAAGGGCATAGAGCCCGGCTACGCAGCCGTTGACAAAGATTCCTATCAGCAGCACCAGGGCGAAGGCCAGGTTCAGGTTGGCAGTGAATTGCACGAAGACCGCCAGCAGTACCGCATTGACCAGCAGGTAGGCCATGAGCACGCGGGACAGACGAAAGCGCGCCGCCAGCAAACCGATCAGCGAGGTGCCGAGAATGCCGCCAACGTTGAGTAACACGCCGCCAGTGATTCCCTGGGTATTCGACAGACCGGCCGAAACCAGCAGCCTCGGCGTCCAGCTCATGACGAAATAGAAACCGAACATCACTAGAAAGAAGGCGGTCCACACCAGCAAGGTTGAGCGGAGCAGGGCTGGCGAGAAAAGCTCGGCAAAGGTGGCGCGTAGCGGTTTCCTGGATTCGCGCAATGCCTCGGGCAATCGCTCAAGGGAAGTGATCGCTACTCGTTGCAGCACTGCATTGATACGATCCAGTGCGCGCCGGGGTTGGCGTGACAGCAGGAAAGCCAGGGACTCGGGCAACCAGAATGCAAGGATCGGCAAGGTCAACAGCGTCGCTACGCCACCGTAAAAAAACACCGAACGCCAACCCAGGGATGGGATGATCTGCGCCGCGATCAGGCCGCCGATCGTTGCGCCCAGTGCGTAGGCTGTGGATTGCAGGCTGATGGCCAGACTGCGCCATTTTTTGTTGGCGTACTCCCCGGCGATAACGTAGCTGCTGGCCAGGATGCCACCGATGCCAAGTCCGGTGATCAGGCGTAATACGGCCAGCATTTCCGGGGATGTCGCCCTGGATGACGCCAGCATGCCGAGGCCCGCAATGCCGACACACAGCAAGATAAGTGGCCGTCGCCCAAAACGGTCGGCCCAGGGGGCGATAAACAACGAGCCGATAGCCATTCCGACAAGCCCGGCGCTGAGCAGGTAGCCGAGGTGAATGCCGCTCAGGCCCCAGTCAGCGGATATGGAGGCGGCGGTGAACGCCATCACCAAAACATCGAAGCCATCCAGCATGTTGATCAGAAAGCAGAGCGCAATCACGCCCCACTGGAAGCTGACCATGGGTTTTTCGTCCAGCTGTTGCCCAATCGACTGGCTCATGACGTCAGGCTCCGAGGCTGTTGATAGAGAGAGGAGGGGAACGACGGGCAGCCGAAACCGCCCCGTCGAGCAGGGATTGAAGTGAGTACATGTCGATACCTTCTTGTTTTTTTGGTCAGTGGAGCATGCAAGGTGCTCCGGAGCCGGTGACTCGGCTCCGGAGTGGCCTGAGTCGGCCGGGAAATTCAGGGTTCAGGTCGCGCTGAATGTTTTGTGTGGATCAATGACGAATTTTTTAGGCACGCCCGCATCGAACTCGCCGTAACCTTCCGGCGCCTGATCCAGACTGATGACCTGCACACCCACTACTTCGGCAATGTTGATGCGGTCCCACATGATCGCCTGCATCAACGCGCGGTTGTACTTCATCACCGGGGTCTGGCCGGTGTGGAAGCTGTGGGATTTGGCCCAGCCGAGGCCGAAGCGGATGCTCAGGCTGCCCATTTTCGCGGCGGCGTCGACAGCGCCCGGGTCTTCGGTGACGTAGAGGCCCGGAATGCCGATTTTGCCCGCCACGCGCACCACGCCCATCAGCGAGTTGAGCACCGTGGCCGGGGCTTCGTGTTTCACGCCGTCATGGCCGTGGCCGCGGGCTTCGAAGCCAACGCAATCCACTGCGCAATCCACTTCAGGCTCGCCCAGCAACGCGGCGATCTGTTCGTGCAGCGGGGCGTCTTTCGATAGGTCGACGATTTCAAAACCCTGGGCCTTGGCGTGGGCCAGGCGGATGGTGTTGACGTCGCCGATGATCACTACGGCAGCGCCCAACAGACGGGCCGATGCCGCAGCGGCCAGGCCGACCGGACCGGCGCCAGCGATGTAAACGGTGCTGCCCGGGCCGACGCCGGCAGTGACGGCGCCGTGGTAGCCGGTTGGCAGGATGTCGGAGAGGCAGGTCAGGTCGCGGATTTTTTCCATGGCCTTGTCGCGGTCTGGCAGTTTCAGCAGGTTGAAGTCAGCGTACGGCACCAGCACGTATTCGGCCTGGCCACCGGTCCAGTCGCCCATGTCGACGTAACCGTAGGCGCCACCGGCGCGGGCCGGGTTGACGGTCAGGCAGACGCCGGTGTGTTGCTCCTTGCAGGAACGGCAGCGCCCGCAAGCCACGTTGAACGGAACGGAAACCAGATCGCCGATTTTCAGGTTCTCGACGTCGCTGCCCTTCTCGATCACTTCACCGGTGATCTCGTGACCCAGCACCAGGCCGGTTTGCGCGGTGGTACGACCGCGCACCATGTGCTGGTCGGAGCCGCAAATGTTGGTGGAAACCACTTTGAGAATGACCCCGTGCTCGATCTTGCGACCGCGCGGGTCCTGCATTTTCGGATAGTCGATTTTCTGTACTTCGACCTTGCCAGCGCCGAGATACACCACACCACGATTGCCAGACATGTTTTTTTCCTTAAGGAGGTTTTTGTTATGTAGCGGTAGCAAGTGCAGCTGCATTCAAACGCTGGATTGGCGCAGTTGCTCGATGATGCGGCGGGCGCGATTGGCACCGACATCAACGTGTATGTCGATCATCGGGCGCGCGCCGAACCGGCACATGTTCTGGTACTGGGCTTCGATCACTTCCTTGTCTTCATCGAAGGTCAATATCGTTTGCTCAACGACCTTGGCTTTGATGACTTCAGGATCGCTTTCGGGGTTGGTGGCAATGGTCCAGAAGTAGTGACTGGTGTTTTCGGTCTCTGGCGTGACCCCGTGGAAGCCGCGCATATGGAATCCACCGCGATCAGGATCATTGAGGTCATCCGTGCCGGCATTCACTGCGCCGGTCCAGATACGCAGATGACTGACGTGAAATTCGATCTCCTGCCAACGGTCAACGGTGCCTTTGAAGGGGTAGGCGGCGGTGTAGGTGGGAGGTGGAACGGAGTCCGGCATGTGGCGCACCACCCGTACCACGTTGTCTTCACTTTCCACAGTCATCCGGGCATTCATGTGGATGCTGGCGTTGCCGCCGATGGTGCGCAGGTGGACATAGCCCAGATGGCTCAAGTCCATGAGGTTGTCGTGAATCAGCTGATAAGGCGCGTTGTAGTGGTACACGCTGCCGTCGAACAGGTACTTGCCGCTGCTGTGGACAGGGTAGGTCGGCGGCTCGCAGGTCGGCTCGGATTGAGCCGCGCTGCCAAACCAGATCCAGACGATTTGATCCTGCTCACGCACGTGATAGGCGGGTACTTTCGCTTTGCTCGGGATCTTGTCCTGGCCAGGGATTTCGACGCATTTGCCGTTTTCGTCGAACAGCAGGCCATGGTATCCGCAGCGAATGCCCGTTGCTTCGAGCGTGCCGTTCGACAGTGGCAATGCTCGATGGCAGCAGCGGTCTTCCAGCGCGGCAACCTCGCCGCTGGTTTTGCGAAACAGCACGACAGGTTTGCCCAGTAGTGTCCGGCCCACGGGTTTGTCCTTCAACTCCCAACCCAGCGCAGCGACGTACCACTGGTTCAGGGGAAAATCAGGCAAGGCAGGCGCTGGAATTTCTTCGGCAAGTGTTTGGATGTTCATGGGTGTTCTCCAGGTTTTATGTTGTTGTTCGATTCAGAGATCAAGAACCAGGCGTGAGGATTTGGCGCGAGAGCAGCAGGGGGTGAAGCGGTCGTTTGCGGCTTGTTCGGCCACTGTCAGAAACTGGTCCCGGTGCTCGGGGATGCCGCTCAGTACACGGGTTACACAGGTGCCGCAGACGCCTTGCTCGCAGGACGACTCGATCTCTATGCCGGCCTCGTCCAGCACTTCGAACACCGTGCGTTCGGCGGGAATCTGAAAAACCTGGCCACTGCGTGCCAACTCGACTTCGAAGGGCGCATTGGCGCTTTGATCGACAGGCTCAGCCGCGAAGAACTCTTTATGAACGCGGTCCTGTGACCAGCCCGCGCTCTGCGCAGCATCGAGGATGTAGTTCATGAACCCTGCCGGTCCGCACACATAAAGATGCGTGCCAGCGTCGGGTGTGGCGAGCAGGGCGGGCGCATCCAGCTTCTGGATTTGGTGACCGCTATCGTCGTGCAGCTTGATGCGATCAGCGAACGGTGTTTGCGTAAGCATCGCCACGAACGCCGCACGTTCGCTGGATCGAAAGCAGTAATGCAACTCGAAGTCGGCCCCTTGGTGTGATAGCTCCCAGGCCATCGCCAACATGGGCGTGATACCGATGCCACCGCCAAACAGCAGGTGTCGGCTGGCTGAGCGATCAAGCGGAAAGAGATTGCGCGGATTGCTGATAGTGAGTGTTTGCCCTGACCGTATCTGTTCGTGCATCGCTCTGGAGCCGCCACGGGAGTTCGGGTCGTTGAGTACGCTGATCAGGTAGCGATGGCGTTCCCTGGGATCGTTGCACAAGGAATACTGCCGGGTGAGGCCGTCGGCAATGTGAATGTCGATGTGGGCACCGGCCTCGAAGACCGGCAGCGTGCTGCCATCCACGGCACATAATTCGAAACTGCAGATGCCTTCGGCTTCGTCTGCTTTGCGGGTGACGTTGACTTGAAGCATGACTTGTCCCTCCACACTGAAGTGGCTGCTGAAAAAAACATTGGTTAGGGCTTTGGCTGGGGAGGGGTCAGCCGGGCGCTTGTGCGTGGAGGGCGAGCGAATTGAAAGGGTTCATGACCAACACCTGATAATTGTTTTTATGAGTCAGGGCGACGGCCTATCATGCAGGTCATCGCCCGTAACGTTCGGTAGAGAAATCCTCCGATTATTTAGTTGCGGTGTCAACCAATATTCAGTTCTCGCCGATCCAAGGTGTTCGCTCAATGTCTGCAGAATCACAACTGAACCTCACTCGCTATGTCCCGGCGCTGCTGAATTTCCTGTCCAACAAACTCTCGGCAGGGGCATCGCAGTGCTATCGCAAACATTTCGGCATCGGTGTCGTCGAGTGGCGAATGCTCTCGATGCTCGCCGTCGAAAGTCACATCACCGCCAATCGTATCTGCCAGACGATCGGGCTCGACAAGAGCGCGGTCAGCCGTTCGCTACAATCGCTGGAGGTGGCGGGGCATATTTGCAGCCAGGTCGATCCAAAGGATGCACGGCGCTACACCGTCAGCCTGACTGACAGCGGAAAAGCGCTACATGAACGGGTGCTCAAGGTTGCACTGGAACGCGAGCGGCGGCTGCTCAGTGGGCTCTCCGACTCGGAAGTGGACACGCTGATCGAGTTGTTGGGGCGCATGCATGCGCAGGTATCCAACGTGAACGACTACGATCCGGTCGACGTGTGAACAACAGCCCCTGAAGTGGACGACAGCCATCGTGAAGAAGGAATCCACCGACTCAAAGGCTGAGTAGCAGCTTGGCGTGGCGCTCAATACAGCGAAGCGCAAGTGACATGTAGGAGCTGCCGAAGGCTGCGATCTTTTGATTTTGCTTTTCCAAGGGGACAAAATCAAAAGATCGCAGCCTGCGGCAGCTCCTACAAGGGTGCTTTTTCAGCTGCGTTTCGGCAGCTTCCAGTCTGGCCGGATGAAGTGGCAGGTATACCCGTTGGGGAATTTTTCGAGATAGTCCTGATGCTCAGGCTCTGCTTCCCAGAACGGACCAGCAGGTTCGATTTCCGTGACGACCTTGCCGGGCCAGAGACCGGAAGCTTCAACGTCGGCCACGGTGTCATCGGCGACGCGTTTCTGCTCTTCACTGAGGTAAAAAAGCGCCGAACGGTAACTCTCTCCCAAATCATTGCCCTGGCGATTTGGCGTGGTCGGGTCGTGAATCTGAAAGAAAAACTCGAGAATTTCCCGATAGCTGATCACTTGCGGATCGAAGACGATTTCAATCGCTTCGGCGTGACTGCCATGGTTGCGGTAAGTCGCGTTGGGCACATCACCGCCTGAGTAGCCGACCCGCGTGGAAATCACGCCGGGCTTGCGCCTGATCAGATCCTGCATGCCCCAGAAGCAGCCGCCAGCCAGAATCGCGGTTTCGGTGTTCGTCGTCATTACGCACCTCCCATCAGTGAACGGCCTCGTGAACCGAGGCCGCCGGGCCATCAATGCATCTTGCTGTGATCCATGTTGCCGTGATCCATCGTACCGAGTGCACGGGCTTCGGCGTCGACCTTGATCGTTTCTTTCTCGCCCTTGGCGTTTTCGACGATCAGGGTGAGAGGCACTTTACTGCCTTCCTGCACCTGAGCCGTCAGGTCCATCAGCATAATGTGGTAGCCGTGGGGATCAAAGCTCACCGGTTTGCCGGCCGGCAGCGCGACGGATTCGACCTGACCCATGCGCATCACATCGTCTTTCATGCTCATTTGATGAATTTGCACAGTCTTGGCGACAGGCGACAGTACGCTCAGCAATTTGCTGTCGGTGTCCGCCTGCAAGGTCATGAAAGCGCCCGTCGAGGGCTGACCCGCCACGGTCGCACGCACCCAGGCGTCGCTCACCTGGGTTTGCGCGGACACCTGCCAGGCCATGCCGATCAGGGAAAGGCCCAGGGCCAACTGTTTGATACGCTTGGCGCAGAACGAAGTCATCAGCAGACCTCCATGACGGTGAGCAGGTCTTCTGCGCACTCTTGAGCCGTAAGGGACGCGGACAGCCCCAGGCGCAAGTTGCCCCTGGAATCGAAGACGTAGCTGGTCGCGGTATGGGAGAGGGTGTAGGTATCGCCGCTTGGGACCTTTTCATAGAACACGCCGAACTCCTTGGCGGTGGCGGCGGTTTCTTCCAGCGTGCCGGACAGCGCTTCGAAACTCGGATCGAAGGCTTTGACGTATTTGTCGAGCATTTGCGGAGTATCGCGTTCGGGGTCCAGGGTGATGAAGATCACTTGCAGGCGTTCACCGTCGCGGCCCATCAGCTTCTTGGCCTGGGCGGCGCGGGCCAGGGTCGTCGGACAGACCGCCGGGCATTGGGTGAAACCGAAGAAAATCATCGGCATCAGGCCCTGATAGCTACCGAGCATGCGGGTTTCGCCCTCGGCGTCCTTGAGCTTGAAGGAGCGCCCCATGATCTTGTCGCTCAGGTCCTTGCCGTATTTGAACGACAGCTTGCTGCTGTCATCGCAGCCGGCGAGCAGGCCAAGGCTCAGCAGGCTCATGCCTTGCAGGACCGTGCGACGGGAATACAACGTACTCATGGAAAAAAGCTTCCTGTGTAGCCACTGAAAAAACACAGTGCCTGACGGATCAGACGAAAAAAAGCGCGTGGATGTTAACAAACTGTTGCCCATTGGCGCTTAATCGATTCGCCCGCCGGTCGTGCGCCCAATGGTCGCGGCCACCCGAATACACAAACATACAAACGGTTCTTGCGCGGACACATTGCAGATACATCAGTGCGCTTTGATGGTGGCGTCCAATACCCATAGAGAGCATCGCCATGTTCCGTAAACTCCAGCATGTCGCCCGTTTCTTCAGCCAGAGCGCACGGTTGATGGTGGGCGTTCCCGATTACGACAACTACGTTGCGCAGAGGGCGATCAATCATCCGGGCGAGCCCGTCATGAGCTATGAGGCGTTTTTTCGGGAGCGGCAGGAGGCGCGGTTTGGTCGAGGGAAATGTAATACGCGGTGTTGCTGAACCCTGAACACCGATAAACCTGTGGCGAGGGAGCTTGCTCCCGCCGGGTCGCGAAGCGACCCCCTCTTAACCCAAAAGAAGGGTCCTGCTGCGCAGTCCAGCGGGAGCAAGCTCCCTCGCCACAGAATCCGCGCCGCGCACCACCACATGCACTTTTTAAGCGCCACGCCTGCCAATGTGCACCAGCGCGAAGCGGTTTGCCTGGTTTGAATCAACAGCCGCAAACATCGCCCACCTCGTCAGAAACGCCTGTAAACCGCACTCGATACGCACTCTCGCCGGCCTTAAAAAGCACCTTGCGACAAACTGGCACAAACACTGCAATAGACCCATCAAGCCCCTCTGAAAAAGAAGGGCAGCCCTCTCGGTCAACGACGATCGACTGGCCGCACAGGTCGTGGGCTACATCGGTGGATCAGGCATAGCCGTCTGGTTTCAACACCGCAAAAGAACAGGCAAAGACGCCTGGAACCGCAAGGTTTCAGGCGTTTTTTTTTGCTTTTTTTCACCGTGATGGGCTTTGGGCAGGTGTCGTTTATGAATTCCAATGTGGCCACTTTGAACAAGCAGCAAACGCTGATCGTGATCGGCAATGGCATGGTCGGACATCATTGTGTCGAGCAGTTGATCGAGCGCGGTGCGCTGGATAGCTATCGACTGCACGTCTTCAGTGAAGAGCCAATGCGTGCCTACGATCGCGTGCATCTGTCCGAATACTTTTCCGGCCGTGACGCCGAGTCGTTGGCGCTGAGCGATGCGTCGTTATACCAGACCCCCGGCGTGACGCTTCACCTGGGTGTGCCAGTGCTGGAAATCGATCGCGAACGGCGTCAGGTGATCACCGCGCAGGGTTGCGTTGCTTACGACAAATTGGTCCTGGCCACCGGCTCCTATCCATTTGTGCCGCCGATTGAAGGCGCCGAAGGCGATTCGCGTCTGGTGTACCGCACGCTGGAAGACCTCGACGCGATTCGTGCAGCGGCGGCTAATGCCCGGCGCGGTGTGGTGGTCGGCGGTGGACTGCTCGGACTCGAAGCCGCCAACGCCCTGAAGAGCCTGGGCCTTGAAGCCCACGTCGTGGAGTTCGCCCCGCGCCTGATGCCGGTGCAACTGGATGATTTGGGTGGCCTCGCACTCAAGGCACAAATCGAACGTCTGGGCGTTGGCGTGCATCTGTCCCGTGCCACACAATCGATCAGCGCCGGTGAGGAATACCGCTACCGGATGAATTTTGCCGGCGACGAATTCCTTGAAACCGACCTGATCGTCTTCTCCGCCGGGATCCGTGCACAAGATGCGCTGGCTCGCCAATGCGCGCTGGAAATCGGCCCGCGCGGTGGTGTGGTGATCGACGACACCTGCCTGAGCTGCGACCCGAACATCTACGCCATCGGCGAGTGCGCCTCGTGGAATGGCAGCCTGTTCGGCCTGGTCGCGCCGGGCTATCAGATGGCCCGCAGCGTCGCGGCACGTCTGTGCGATGACGCCGCCGAGCCGTTCCAGGGCGCCGACATGTCGACCAAGCTCAAACTGCTGGGCGTTGACGTAGGTTCCATCGGCGATGCCCACGCCAACACGCCGGGTGCGCGTAGCTATCAATTAATCGACGAAACCACCGCCAGCTATCGCCGTCTGGTGGTCGATGCCAGCGGCAAGCAGGTGCTTGGCGCCGTGCTGATCGGCGACAACAGCTATTACGACACGCTGCTGCAATACATGCAGAACGCGATTGCCTTGCCGTCTGAACCTGCCGCACTGATCCTGCCGTCCTCGGAAGGCGCGCCGACCCTCGGCCCGGGCGCCTTGCCGGAAGCGGCGACGATCTGCTCCTGCCACAACGTGACCAAGGGCGCGATCTGCTCGGCCATCGACGGTGGTTGCACCGACCTCGGCCTGCTCAAGTCGCAGACCAAGGCTTGCACCGGTTGCGGCGGTTGCGCTGGATTACTCAAGCAAGTTTTCGAGCATGAACTGATTGCCCGTGGCGTCAGTGTCGACAAGAGCCTGTGCGAACACTTCGCTTACACCCGTCAGGAGCTGTATGCGCTGGTGCGGGTGGAAGGGGTGATCACCTTCGAAGAACTGCTGGCCAAACATGGCAAAGGACACACCGGTTGCGATGTGTGCAAACCGGCGGTGGGCTCGATCCTCGCTTCGTGCTGGAATCAGCCGATCATGGACCCGTCGCTGGTGCCGTTGCAGGACACCAACGACACCTTCATGGCCAACATGCAGAAAAACGGCACCTACTCGGTCGTGCCACGGATTCCCGGCGGCGAAATTACTGCTGACAAGTTGATCGCCATCGGCGTGGTAGCGAAGAAATACGATCTCTACACCAAAATCACAGGCGGCCAGCGAATCGACCTGTTCGGCGCGCAATTACATGAATTGCCGGACATTTGGAGTGAGCTGATAGAGGCGGGCTTTGAAACCGGGCACGCCTACGGCAAGTCGACCCGCACAGTGAAGTCTTGCGTCGGCAGCACCTGGTGCCGTTACGGCGTGCAGGACAGCGTGCAAATGGCCCTGACCATCGAGGACCGCTACAAAGGCCTGCGTTCTCCGCACAAGCTCAAGTTCGCGGTGTCCGGTTGCACCCGTGAATGCGCCGAGGCGCAAAGCAAGGACGTCGGCGTGATCGCCACCGAGAAGGGCTGGAACCTGTACATCGCCGGCAACGGCGGCATGCGTCCGCGCCACGCCGAACTGTTCGCTACTGACCTTGATGATGCGACGCTGATCCGCTACATCGACCGATTCCTGATGTTCTACATCCGCACCGCCGACAAATTGCAGCGCACTTCAGTCTGGCGCGAAAGCCTCGAAGGCGGCCTTGATTACCTCAAGGACGTGATTATCCACGACAGCCTGGGCCTCGGCGCCGAACTCGAATCGCAGATGCAACTGGTGGTCAATCGCTACGAATGCGAGTGGGCCAACGCCCTCAAGGACCCGGAAAAACTCAAGCGCTTCCGCACCTTCGTCAACGATAAACGCCCGGACCCGGACATCCACTTCGTCCAGGAGCGCGGGCAACGCCGGCCGATCATGGCGGCAGAACTCAACCTGATCCCTGTTACCGAGGAGAGTGTCTGATGACTCAGTCCAATACCCAACGCGTTGAAACCGCTGCGTCTGCCAATTGGCAATCGGTGTGCAGTGAGCAGGATCTGGTGAACGACTCCGGTGTGGTGGTCTGGCTGGACGGTGCCCAAGTGGCTCTGTTCTACCTGCCGGGCATGGCGGGGAAAACCCTTTACGCCATCGACAACCACGACCCGCAATCCGGGGCCAATGTCATCGGTCGCGGCCTGGTTGGCAGTATCAAGGGTGATCTGGTCGTCGCGTCGCCGATCTACAAACAGCATTTTCGTCTTGAAGACGGCAGTTGTCTGGAATACCCGCAACAGCGTTTGCGCGTCTGGCCAGTGCGGCTGAACGAAGGGCTGGTGGAAGTCGGAGTGGCCTGAGCGCCATTCAGATCAGGAGACGGACATGAAGACAGCCGCACAGTTGCTCAAGCTCAAGGTCGTGGAAAACCAGCAGGTGCACAGCATCGGCCCGGACGCCATGGTGCTGGACGCCGTGAAGAAAATGGCCGAAAAGAACGTCGGCGCTCTGCCGGTGATCGAAAAAGGTGAAGTCGTCGGGGTGATCAGCGAGCGCGACTATGCGCGCAAGGTGGTTCTGCTCGGTCGTTCGTCCGTCGGCACGCCGGTCCGGGCGATCATGAGCTCGCCGGTGGTCACGGCCGACAGCCAACAGAGCATCGAGCATTGCATGGCCGTCATGACAGACAGCCATTTGCGTCACTTGCCCGTGGTGGAAAATGGCGAGCTGATCGGTCTGCTATCGATCGGCGATCTGGTCAAGGAGGCCATTGTCGAGCAGGCGGACCTGATTCGGCAGTTTGAACATTACATTCGCGGCCACTGAAACCAGCGGGTGTATCAGCGCAACACAAAAGGGGACGGGTCGGCGGGTAGACGCCGATTTCGTCCCCTTTTTTCAAAGCTTATCTAAACATCAGAATTTAAACGCCTGGCGTCCTACCAACAGCCATTTTCCATCTTGTTTTTGCCAGATCTGAAAGTTCTCGATTTCTGTCGGGACCACTTCGGCGCCCTTGAGCGCCTGGGCCGAGAAATGGTGGCGGACCAGCGCGACATCACCGGAAACGGTGATGGTCTGGTTCTGCATTTCGAGGGTCTTGAATGCGCTTTTGCCGGTCTCGATATCGGCGATGAAGTCTTTCTTGTCCTGGATCTTGCCGCTGGAATGCCCGTAGGTGAGGTTGTCGGCGGTCAATGCGTTCAGTTCAGAAATGTCCTTGTGCAACATCGCCTGGGTCAAGTGGTCGACGGCTTGCGCTACGTCCTTGTCAGTGGAAGCAGGGGTAGCGATAACGTAGCCGCTGAACAGGCACAGAAAACCAATCAGCACTTTTGCTTTTTTCATGATGTTTCCTTGTTGTTGTGGGTGAACGGATCGATGAAGACGAAATGACTTATCGGTCATCGTACAACCTAGCATGTGACCAAGGAAAAAAGCGAACTTGCGCGACGGCTTTATCTCGAAGGTAATAGTCCGTACGTGTTTAATTCAAGGCGCCCCGTTTCGAGGAACTCGACTCATGCAGCCCAAGGAACATCCGCGATACGAATTGACGCTGCTGATTCTCTTCATGCTCATCGTCATTGTCTTGGGCTATTCGCCACGCAGCCGAGTGGATTGGGCGCTGGAAAACCTGTTGGCGCTGTTACTGGTCGGGACATTGGTGGCCGTTTCTCGTCGATTTCGCCTGTCTGCGCCATCCATCACGCTGGTGTTTGTGTTCTTGTGTATTCATGAGTTGGGCGCTCATTACACCTATTCCCTGGTGCCATACGATCGTTGGTGTTCGACGCTGACCGGTGTCAGTTTCGACAAAAGCTTTGGCCTGCACCGCAACCACTACGACCGGTTGGTCCACTTGAGTTACGGCTTGTTGATGGCCTATCCGATCCGGGAAGTGCTGCTGCGGCTGACACCGTTGCGGGGGCGCTGGCTGTTTTTCATGGCGTTGAACATCGTTCTGTCGACCTCGGCCATCTACGAACTGGTGGAGTGGGTCGGCGGGGCCTACCTCGGTGATGACACGGCAAAAGCCTTCGTCGGCGCGCAAAATGACCCTTGGGATTCGCAAAAGGACATGGCACTCGCCGTCGCCGGCGCATTCGTCAGCCTGCTAATGGTTTCCCTGCGTCATACGCCAGAGAAAGCGGCGCTACCTACCGCGTGTCGAAAAAACAACAATCAGTGGGAGTGATCCTACAGGTCGTGTGATTAAAGGTACTTGTCGGTCACAGCCCCCTCCGAAGCACTGGACACCGTCTTCGCATACTTGGCCAACACCCCGCGCTTGTACTTCGATTCCGGCCTCACCCAACGCGTTTTGCGCTCGGCCAGTTCGGCATCGGAAACGTCCAGGGTAATCTGCCGGGTTTCGGCGTCGATGGTGATTTTGTCGCCATTCTCGATCAACGCAATCGGCCCACCCTCAAAGGCCTCCGGCGTAATGTGCCCGACCACGAAACCGTGGGAGCCACCGGAAAAACGCCCATCGGTGATCAGCGCCACATCCTTGCCCAGTCCCTTGCCCATCACCGCCGAGGTCGGTGAAAGCATCTCGCGCATGCCCGGCCCGCCCTTGGGGCCTTCATAGCGAATCACGATCACCTCGCCGGGTTTGACCTCGCCGTTGAGGATGCCGGCCAATGCGCCTTCTTCACCGTGATAGACCCGCGCCGTACCTTCGAAGCGCAGGCCCTCCTTGCCGGTGATCTTCGCCACGGCACCGGTGGGGGAGAGGTTGCCGCGCAGGATCACCAGGTGCGAGTCCTTTTTGATCGGCCGGTCGAAGGGCAGGATCACGTCTTGACCCGCAGGGTAATCGGGTACGTTTTCGAGGTTTTCCGCCAGGGTCTTGCCGGTGACAGTCAGCACTTCGCCATGCAGCATGCCGGCCGCGAGCATCCGCTTCATCAAGGGCTGGATGCCGCCGATAGCCACCAGTTCGCTCATCATGTATTTGCCGCTGGGGCGCAGGTCGGCCACCACTGGAGAGATCTTGCCCAACTCGACGAAATCATCGAGGGTCAGATCAACGTCCACCGCATTGGCCATCGCCAACAAATGCAGCACCGCGTTGGTCGAGCCGGCGAGGGCGATCACTACGCGGATGGCGTTTTCGAAAGCCTTGCGAGTCATGATGTCGCGCGGTTTGAGGTCGAGCTTGAGCAGCTCCATGACCTGCTGCCCGGCGCGGAAACTGTCCGAAGCCTTGTCCCCGCCGACAGCGTCCTGGGAACTCGAACCGGGCAGGCTCATGCCCAACGCCTCGATGGCCGAAGCCATGGTGTTGGCGGTGTACATGCCGCCACAGGAGCCGGGGCCGGGAATCGCCACTTCCTCGATCTGCTTGACCTGGATTTCGCTGATGTCCCCGCGTGCATGCTGGCCGACGGCCTCGAACACGGAAATGATGTCGGTGTGGCCGGCGCCGGGGCGAATGGTGCCGCCATAGACGAAGATAGAAGGACGATTGAGCCGCGCCATGCCGATCAGACACCCCGGCATGTTCTTGTCACAACCGCCCACGGTCACCAACCCGTCAAAGCCTTCGCACCCGACCACCACTTCAATGGAATCAGCGATCACTTCGCGGGACACCAGCGAATACTTCATGCCTTCGGTGCCATTGGCGATGCCGTCGGAAATGGTGATGGTGTTGAAAATCACCCCTTTGGCACCGGCAGCATTGGCACCTTTTTCAGCTTCAATCGCGAGTTTGTCGATGTGCATGTTGCAAGGCGTGACCATCGCCCAGGTGGAGGCGATGCCGATCTGCGGTTTCTTGAAGTCTTCGTCGGTAAAGCCCACGGCACGCAGCATGGCGCGGGCGGGCGCGGCCTCGACGCCGTCGATCACTTGGGAGGAATATTTGCGCAGATCGTCTTTATCGCTCATGACTACTCCTCACAGACTCAATTGAAGACCTCTGAGTATAGTCGCGCGTCCGCGAGAACCTGTACGAGCCGGATTGCTGGCGAATGCGGACTTTAACGTTGCATCGCCATTGAAAACACCATCGCCAGCAAGCCGGCTCCTACAGGTTCGAGCGTGAATTGCGGATCGGGTGACCGACGCGCATCCGGACCAGCCAGTCGTGAACAGACGCGCGGGTTTGCCTTGACGTGATATTCTTCGCCCAACTTGGTTTGACCTATTCAGTTTTCCTGTCCTTGAGACGGGTGAACAGAATCACTGTCGCTCCAGTAGCTGAAGCCAAAAAAGATAAAAAGTCAGTTCAGTAGGGACATATAACTGGGGTCGACGCAGTCAGTCGGCCTTGCGTGCCCACCCTCCAGATGTCATGTGCGAGAACCCACGGCAGCCTGCCTGAATGCCGTGAACAAGGGGCTCGTGAGTGAAGATGGAAGGGCGGATGGCGTTTTATCTTAGGTGCTACAGATGTTTAAGAAAGTGAACACGGCCCTGCTGGGGCTGGCCTTGTCGTTGGGGATGACGACAGCCCAGGCCGAAGAAGCCAAGAAAGTCGACGTGCTGTTGATCGGCGGCGGCATCATGAGCGCGACCCTCGGCGTCTGGCTCAATGAGCTGGAACCCGGCACCTCGATGGAAATGATCGAGCGCCTCGACGGCGTCGCCCTGGAAAGCTCCAACGGCTGGAACAACGCCGGTACCGGTCACTCTGCCCTGGCCGAGTTGAACTACACCCCGGAAGACGACAAGGGCAACGTGTCGATCCCGAAAGCCGTTGAAATCAACGAAGCTTTCCAGATCTCCCGTCAGTTCTGGGCCTGGCAGGTTCAGCAAGGCGTGCTGAAGAACCCGCGTTCGTTCATCAACTCCACGCCGCACATGAGCTTTGTGTGGGGCGATGACAACATCAAGTTCCTGAAAAAGCGCTACGAAGCCCTGCAAGCGAGCCCGCTGTTCGCCGGCATGCAGTACTCCGAAGACCCGGCTGTGATCAAGAAGTGGGTACCGCTGATGATGGAAGGGCGTGACCCGAACCAGAAAATCGCGGCCACCTGGTCGCCGATCGGCACCGACGTGAACTTCGGCGAGATCACTCGCCAGTTCGTTGCGCACCTGCAAACCACGCCGAAATTCGACTTGAAGCTGTCCAGCGAAGTGCAGGACATCACCAAGAACGCAGACGGCAGCTGGCGTGTCAGCTACAAAAACCTGAAAGACGGCAGCAAATCCGAAACCGACGCCAAGTTTGTGTTCATCGGCGCCGGCGGCGGTGCCCTGCACCTGCTGCAGAAGTCCGGCATTCCTGAAGCCAAGGAATACGCAGGCTTCCCGGTAGGCGGCTCGTTCCTCGTGACCGAAAACCCGACCATCGCCGAGCAACACCTGGCCAAGGCCTACGGTAAAGCTTCGGTGGGCGCACCGCCGATGTCGGTTCCGCACCTGGACACTCGCGTGCTGGACGGCAAGCGCGTGATCCTGTTTGGCCCATTCGCGACTTTCAGCACCAAGTTCCTGAAAGAAGGTTCGTACCTGGACCTGCTGACCACCACCACCACGCACAACGTGTGGCCGATGACCAAGGTTGGCATCAAGGAATATCCACTGGTCGAGTACCTTGCCGGCCAACTGATGCTGTCTGACGAAGACCGCCTCAACGCGCTGAAAGAGTACTTCCCGAACGCCAAAGCGGAAGACTGGCGTCTGTGGCAAGCAGGCCAGCGTGTGCAGATCATCAAGCGTGATGAAGCTGCCGGTGGCGTGCTGAAACTGGGCACCGAAATCGTCGCTTCGCAAGACGGCAGCATCGCCGGTCTGCTGGGCGCATCGCCAGGCGCGTCGACCGCTGCACCGATCATGCTGACCGTGCTGCAGAAAGTGTTCAAGGACAAGGTCGCGACCCCTGCGTGGCAGGAAAAGCTGCACCAGATCGTTCCTAGCTATGGCACTCAGTTGAACAACGATCCGGCGAAAGTCGCTGAAGAATGGGCCTACACCGCCAAGGTGCTGGAACTGACTCCGCCGCCGGTGATTGGCGAGATGGTGGCTCCGGCTGCTGCTCCGGCCGAGAAGCCGAAGGCAGTGAAAGAGAGCCCTGCGGCTGATATGGCTCTTTAATCTGGCTGCCCCACCTGTACGGCTGGGGCATCAGGACTAGCTGATCCGCGATAAAAAATGCCCGCTGAACCGGTAACGGTCAGCGGGCTTTTTTTGGTCCGTTTATCTCGGCAATCACAGATAACGCCACACCTGTAGGAGCCGGCTTGCTGGCGATGGTCGTTAACGATAACGCGTGCGGTCTGGATTCACTCGGCGCACTTGAATCCATCGCCAGCAAGCCGGCTCCTACGGTTCTGCATGGATTTGCGTGACTTATCCCCGGGGGGATTTGATCTGATCCGTATTTTCCAGCGCTTTCTGCATCTGTAATGCACACAGCCTGAGCCTCACAATACCGGCACGGTCCGCAGTCGCAACAGCGCTTGCACCGCACCTTCAAACTGTAGGAGGCCTTATGGGCAAGATGGCGATTTTTCTGGGTGGCTTTCTGGTGCTGACTATTTTGATCGGGGTGCTTGCGACCATTTCGCCGACCTGAGGTATTGTCAGTCCTTTGGATCAGATCGATTACAAAGGGACGAACATGACATTGACCGTCGAAGACCTGGTCAGCATCGCAATGAACAACCCGGTAAACGCGGAGATCGCCAAACGCTTGCCATCACTGGGTTTGAATCAATGTTTGCTCACCGCCGGGTGCCTGTTCCAGGCCGTGTGGAATCATCAGTCGAACCTGCCACCCGCGTGGGGCGTGAAGGATTACGACGTTTTTTACTTCGATGAAGATCTGTCCCGGGAGGCTGAGAATGATGTCATCCAGACAGCCCAGCGTTTGTTCAAGGACCTCGATGTGAACGTCGAGATCAAGAACCAGGCACGCGTACACCTGTGGTACGGCCAGCGGTTCGGCGGTGTCTATCCTCAGCTACAGTCGGCCAGGGACGGGATTGATCGCTACCTGATTGCGGGTACGTGCATCGGGCTGGATGTCGTCACCGGCGAAATCTATGCCCCCAATGGACTGGCTGACACAGAGCTGGGGGTCTTGCGCATCAACTCGAAGAATCCCAAGCCAGACTTGTTCGAACAGAAGGCGAAAAGTTATCAGGCGCGATGGCCGTGGCTCAGGATCGTTGATCCCGCGGTTTCATAACCAAACCCGTTAAAGCAAAAGTGGCCCCTCATACCGGGCCACTTTTCTCTCCATGCCTAAATCCGCGCCAGCGCCTGGGCCAGATCCGCCCGCAGGTCTTCGACGTCCTCAACCCCCACCGACAATCGCACCAGCGCATCGCCGATGCCCAGTTGTGCGCGGGTTTCTACGGGGATGGTGGCGTGGGTCATGATTGCGGGATGTTCGATCAGGCTTTCCACGCCGCCGAGGCTTTCGGCCAGGGCGAAGATTTTCACGTTTTCGAGGAAACGCCGGGAACCCGCCAGATCGGTGTTCAGATCGACGGAAATCATCCCGCCGAATCCGCGCATTTGCTGCCGCGCCAGTTCGTGCTGCGGGTGCGAAGGCAGGCCCGGATAATAGACATGCGCCACTTGCGGCTGACGCTCCAGCCATTGCGCCAGGTCCAGCGCGTTGCTGCAGTGTCGCTCCATGCGCAGCGCCAGGGTCTTCACCCCGCGCAGGGTGAGAAAGGCGTCGAATGGCCCGGCGATGGCGCCCACAGCGTTTTGCAGAAAGCCCAAGCGTTCGGCCAGTTGCGCATTTTGTCCGACCACGGCGATGCCGCCGATCACGTCGGAGTGGCCGTTCAGGTATTTGGTCGTCGAGTGCAGCACGATGTCGAAGCCTAGCTCCAGCGGGCGCTGAATATAGGGGCTGGCGAAGGTGTTGTCGGCCACGCAGATGATGCCGCGTGAACGGCAGATGCGGGCGATGGCGGCGAGGTCCGTGAGGCTCAGCAAGGGGTTGCTCGGTGTCTCCACCATCACCATGCGCGTGTCGTCCTGCAGTGCTGCTTCGAAGGCCGCCAGGTCGGTCAGGTCGACAAAGCTGAAGCGATGCCCGGCGCTGCGTTGACGCACTTTGTCGAAGAGACGGAACGTGCCGCCGTATAGATCATTGCCCGAGACGATGTGCGAACCCGCATCGAGTAATTCCAGTACGGTGGAAATCGTCGCCAGCCCGGAGGCAAAGGCAAAGCCTTGGGTCCCGCCCTCGAGGTCCGCCACGCAACGCTCCAGCGCAAACCGCGTCGGGTTGTGCGAGCGCCCGTAGTCAAAACCTTTGTGCACGCCGGGGCTCTGCTGCAAATACGTGGAGTTGGCATAGATCGGCGGCATCAGCGCCCCGGTGGTGGGGTCCGGCGTCTGGCCGGCGTGGATCACGCGAGTGGCGAAACCGCGCGGCTCGGCGTTTTTGTCGTGCTGACTCATGCAAGGGATCTCCGTAGGTGATTGAGCATGTCGACCCGGGTAATCAGGCCGTGGAAGCCCGAGGCGTCAGCGATGATCGCCACCAGCCCGCGATCAAGCTCGGCTTGCAGTTCGGCCAGGCTGGCGTCAGGTGGCAGGGTTTGCAGTTTGTCGGTCATCGCACTGGCCACCGTCTGCCGAAAATGCGAAGCGTCCTGATGTACGCGCAGCAAAATATCGGACTCGTCGATGACGCCGATCAGGCGCTTGCCGTCCACCAGCACCGGCAATTGCGATACATCCGCCAGGCGCATGCGCTGGAACGCGGTGAGCAAGGTGTCGTCCGGGCCTGCGCTGATCACCCGGCCATCTTCGAAGCGTCGCGCGATCAGGTCGCGAAGATCGCCGTAGCGCTTGATTTGCAGCAGGCCCTGATCATTCATCCATTGGTCGTTGTAGACCTTCGACAGGTAACGGGTGCCGGTGTCGCAGACGAAGCTGACCACACGTTTTGGCTCGGTCTGCTCGCGGCAATAGCGCAGCGCCGCGGCCAAAAGGGTACCGGTCGAAGAGCCGCCGAGAATGCCTTCGGCGCGCAGTAATTGGCGGGCATGATCGAAGCTTTCTTCGTCGCTGATCGAATAGGCGTGGCCCACGCTGGAGAGGTCGGCAATCGATGGAATGAAGTCCTCGCCAATGCCTTCCACCGCCCAGGAACCGGGCGTGCCGAGGGTGCCGCTGCGGCTGTACTCGGCCATCACCGAACCCACCGGGTCGGCCAGCACCATCGTCAGGTTGGGCTGCACCCGTTTAAAGAAACGGGTCAACCCGGTCAGCGTACCCGCGGAGCCGACGCCCACGACGATGGCATCCAAATCATGCTGGGTCTGCGCCCAAATCTCCGGCGCGGTGCTGCACTCGTGGGCCAGCGGGTTGGCCGGGTTGTTGAATTGATCGGCGAAGAAGGCGTCGGGAATTTCCTCTGCCAGCCGCGCCGCCACATCCTGGTAGTAGTCGTGATGGCCCTTGCCGACATCGGAGCGGGTGATGTGCACTTCGGCGCCCATGGCCTTCAGGTGCAAGACCTTCTCGGTGGACATCTTGTCCGGCACCACCAGCACCACCCGGTACCCCTTGGCGCGGCCGACCAGCGCCAGGCCAAGACCGGTATTGCCGGCAGTCGCTTCGACGATGGTGCCACCGGGTTTGAGGCGACCATCGCGCTCGGCGGCGTCAATCATCGCCAGTCCGATGCGGTCCTTGATCGAGCCGCCGGGGTTTTGCGATTCAAGCTTGAGAAACAGTGTGCACGGGCCGGTATCGAAGCGGCTGACACGCACCAGTGGCGTGTTGCCAATCAGTTCGAGTACGGCAGGGCGGGAGTCGTTTGGCATGTCATCACCTCCTGTGGAAATCCACTGGAAAGACAGAAACCAGCGGCGGGTCATCGCGCCATTTGCGGTAAATCGTGGTTGGGACCATAGGCCCGGATTGCCTCCACCGCAATCGGTCGCAGCTCCCCGGTAGCATAGTCGCCCAACGCAAAAGCACCCCCGACTTTGGGGAATTGCCCTTTATTTGGTTGGCAATTTGGGGGAGTCAATTGATGGGATATTCGAATTTTGGTTGGGCGTTTGAGCTGAGAAAACACTTTTAAAGCCATCCATAGCTTCATGATTTTCCGGCTATAAGGTTGCCGTAATCATGGCCAGGTTGACGTTCTGCATAAGCTCCGTGATCGTCGCCAGACTGCCCAATTGCATGGCCGCCATGATCATGGCCTGGCTAGGCGCGAGCGCCAGCGCGGCCAGCAGCTCGATCTCCGGTACGACCTTCTCTACGACACCGATCACCGCGAACGTTGATGCCATGAGCAAGGCTACCGCTGCCGCTGCGGATACCGCCGCCATGATGATCGCGACTGCCACAAACGCAGTGATGAACACTGCCACCATCGCTTGTCCCGCCATGACCGCCTCCGCTGCCGATTGCGCCATTGCTTATAAACAGCCAAAGCAAGGCACGGGCCAACAGACCATCGGCGGTTAGCGGAATCGCTGTGGGATCGCCTCGGCGAACGGGTAAAGGGCAAAGTAGGGTCGGGCTTCGTCGAGGACCCGCTGGAAGGAGGGACGGTTCGTCAGCCGCTCGAAATAGCTGCTCAAGCCTCCGCACGACTCGGGAAACGGCACCAATGTGCTGGCATAAAACAAGGCCGGGGCAGCGGCGCAATCGGCCATGCTGAAGTCCTCGCTGGCTACCCAGGTTCGGCCCGCCAATTGGCGGTCCAACATGCCGTACGCGGTCGTCAGCGCCGTGCGTTCTTTCGTCAGGTCACCGTGGGTGGCATACAGGCGATCGGCAACGATCTGTTGCATCGGCACCTGGACGTGCAGATCGAAGAATCGATCCCACAAACGCACCTCCAGCGCGCTATCCCCATCGGTGGGAACCAAAAGGTGCTGGCCAGCAAATCGATCCAGATACTCAATGATGACACTCGACTCCGGCACGTTGCGATCGCGGGCGTGGTCGCGGATGACCGGGAATTTGCACAATGGCCATAACGCCTGGAGTTCCGTTCTGTCCGCCTCGTTGGAGAGGTCGATGATTCGCCTTTCAAATTCAATCCCGTGTTCGTAGAGCGCGACAAGCACCTTGTGGCAGAACGACGAAAGCGGGTGGTAATAGAGAGTCAGTGGCATCTTCAAACTCCTGCTAACAGGGCAACCGATGCAGTATCGGTCATCACTCGAAATCGCGCCCATGATGGCGCCCGACTGGCGACGAACAGCGCCAGCGTGATGAAAAACCACCTACGCGATTTTCAAATAGGGCAACCGCCCATACCTCTGCACGACAAACCTTATCCCTCTACGAAAACTACTTTCACCTCGTTTGATAATCGCCCCTCGAAATGTTTTAAGAGTTTCACAAATTTTCGATGTGACCCTCTGGACACGATCCGTTGAGCGCCTGCGTTGGGCGCCGATGGCCTGCGCAATGGCGGCGAAACATCCAAAACAATAAGAAACCTTCCAGGAGCCCCGTATGTTCAAACGCGCAATCCCCACCTTATTCCTTATCGCCACCGGCTCGACCTGCGCACAAGCGGCAGACACCGGTGCGCACGGTTTTCTGGAAGACAGTAAAGCCACGCTCTCGATGCGGACCTTGTATTTCAACAGCGATAACCGCGACGGCAGCGCGGACCCGTCAAAAACCGAGGAGACGGCACAGGGTTTCGTGCTGCGCTACGAATCGGGATTTACCCAAGGGACCGTCGGTTTCGGGCTTGATGCCCAAGCGTTGCTTGGCGTGACCTTGGACAGCGGTGGCGGCCGGCATGTCGGTAGCGGCATGATTCCTTCGGACGGTGACGGTGCGGCTGAATCGTGGAGCAGCTTCGGCCCGACCGCGAAGATGCGCCTGGCAAAAACCGAGCTGCGCTACGGCACGCTGCTGCCAAAGTTGCCGATCCTGATCTCGAACGATGCCCGCGTGTTGCCGCAGTCATTTACCGGCACCCAGATCACTTCGAAAGACATCGAAGGTCTGACCCTGACCAGTGGATTGCTCGAGCACGCGGTGGGGCGCGCTTCGACGGACCGTACCGGCCTGTCAGTCGCCGGCGGCACTCAGGACAGCAACAAGTTTTACTTCGCCGGGGGTGACTACGAGGTCACCAAGGCCATGAAGGCGCAGTATTACTTTGCGCAGCTTGAGGATTTCTACAACCAGAACTTCCTCGGTCTGACCCACATTCTGCCAATCGACGGTGGCAGTACGATCACGACTGACCTGCGCTACTTCCGCACCACGTCGAGCGGCGCCAACAGTACCGCCGCAGGCCGGGCCCAGGGTTATCGCGTTTCGGGTTACACCGAGGACAACAACGGCGAAATCGACAACAGCACCTGGGCTGCGATGATCACCTATGCCAATGGCGGGCACGCGGTGACGCTGGGGCATCAGCGCGTCAGTGATGGCAGCAACTTCGTCCAGCCCAACCAGGGCAACCTGCCGGACAAAGGGGCGGGCGGCGGTAGCGTCTATCTGCCTACGGATCGCATGATCCAGAACTTTGCCCGTGCGGGGGAACAAACCAGTTTTGGTCAGTACGCCTACGACTTTGCGCCATTGGGCGTGCCGGGTTTGAAAGCTTCAATCGTTTATCTGAAGGGGACGGACATCAAGGTCCACAACGCCGGTGACCAGTCGGAGTGGGAGCGCGATATGGTCCTGGACTACGTGATTCAGTCGGGTACGTTCAAGAATGTGGCGTTCTCCCTGCGCAACGGCCAGTCAAACACCGATGCGGGGCGGGATGTTGATCAAAGCCGCTTCATCATCAACTACACGCTTTCACTGCTGTAATCACGGCTTGAAACCGTCCAGCCTTTGAACTCGTTCAATGCATCAGGTAGCCGAAGTAAACGAAGGCCACAGCCGCCGCAATGCCAAATGTAAACAATGCCTTTGCCGTTGAATTGCGCGCTGACAGTGTTTCGTCGAATCGCTGTAAGCGCGGATCGGGAAGCTCAGTTCGGTCTTCGTAGGCGTGCATGATTGCCCGGTAGGTGTATCGCAGGGCAATCAACAACAGCAGGGCGATCAGGCCGAGGACCAACCCGCGAGTGATAGCCGGTTTGATCAAAGGCGGGGAGTGTTCATCTTCACAGGCGACACTGTCGAGTTGCGCGATGGTGATTCGCCCGAATTCCGTGGCAGGCAGTTTTTCGCCGTTCTGAAGTTTCGCCTGCTGTGCCATATCGAATGCCTGATACTGCCAAAGCGTTGTCGATCCTTCCCGGCAGTAGGTGAACCTGTCAGGGCTTGGAGCGGCGACCATACAAGCATCTTCGATACCCCGTTTTTTCAGGGTTTCAATCGCTGACCTGGTGAAGTCGAGTTCGAGAACCGGAATGACCCCGCTGGCAGTCGCCACTGCCGATACCAGCAAGCTGCCCATCGCGCACACCGTTGTTATTTTCAAGGTTGGGTTTCCTTGTTTTTATTAGATTTGTGAGTACGGCTGCCATTCCATTCTGATCATCAAGTCTCTTATCGCATGGCGGGACTGGCGCGAGTTGTGCCCCAGTCCCGCCATTTCTACTATTTGCCCGCTATGAGCGACGGCGTGCGCGGCGGGATCATTCGCTTGCTCCCGGTGGATTCAAACGCCGCGGCAAAACGCAGCAAGGCCGAATCATCATAGGCACGACCGGCGAACGTCAGGCCAACAGGCATGCCGATGTCCGGCATGATCCCCATCGGCACGGTGACCGTCGGAACCCCCAAATGCCGGATGGCGAGGTTGCCGTTGGCGACCCAGACGCCATTGCTCCAGGCGATGTCCGCAGACTTCGGGTCGACATCGGCATTGGCCGGCGCAACGTCGGCGACTGTCGGGAACAGCACGGCATCGAGCCCTAGCCGATCCATCCACTCTTCAAGGTCGATTTTCCGGGTCTTTTCAAGGCCCCGCAGCCCGTCAGGCACCGTGGTGATCTGGTCCCAAGGGGTAATGCCGCGCTCGGCCATCTTCACGTATTCGTCCATGCCCGCGGCGAGGTCGCCTTCACGGTTGGGCAGCGTTCCGGGGTCGTGGGGGAAAATCAGCGGGCCGTCGACATCCACCAGACGATTCAACTTCGGATCGCCATTGGCCTGAAGGAAATCATCGAACGCCCAGGCTGTCAGGTCCCACAACTCGTGGTGCAGGAACTCTTTCGACACGATCCCGCGATTGAATACGGTCGGCGCACCAGGGCGATCACCTTCGCAATTGGACACCAGCGGGAAATCCACCTCGATCACTTCGGCGCCGGAGCCTTCGAGGGCCTTGCGTGCTGCTTGCCAAAGTCCGATCACCGAATCACGGGTGATGATTTTCTGCCCGGTCGGGCCACCGATTCCCGGCTCATCGCTGGTCCCGGCTTCGGCGTCGGCGTTGATGTACATACGCGGAACGCCGAAACGCTTGCCCGCGAGTGAATCGGCCTTCGCCACAAGCTCCAGATAAGAAGCAGGACGCACCGAGGCGACACTCGGAATCGGCACCCAGGGTTGCAGGCGCCACAGATCACCACGGGTGTCAGGATCTTCCGCAACCACCACGTCGAGCACTTCAAGCAGGTCTGCCATGGTTCTGGCGAACGGCACCACCACGTCCATGGTCGGCGTCAGCGGCCAGTTGCCGCGCACCGAAATCACGCCGCGCGAAGGCGTATAGGCACATAAACCATTGTTCGAGGCCGGGCCGCGACCGCTGGACCAGGTTTCTTCGGCAAGCCCGAATGCCGCGAAACTGGCGGCCGTGGCAGTCCCGGCGCCATTCGACGAACCCGAGGCGAAAGGGGCGGTGAGATATCCGGCGTTGTAAGGGCTTTCGGCACGGCCATAGACACCGCGCTGCATGCCCCCATTCGCCATGGGCGGCATGTTGGTCTTGCCCAGGCAGATGGCACCCGCGGCGCGCAGCCGTTCGATGGTGAAAGCATCGCGATAGGCAACCAGGTCCTTGAAGGCCGGGCTACCCGAAGCGGCGGTAAGCCCCTTCACCAGATAGCTGTCCTTGGCCGTGTAGGGAATGCCATCGAGCGGGCCTAGGGTTTCACCTTTGGCCCGACGGGCGTCGGACGCTTGAGCTTCGTTGAGCGCATCGGGGTTGCGCACCACCACTGCATTAAGCGCGGTGCGCGTATCGGCGCCGTCGTAGGCATCGATCCGGGCGAGATAAGCCTGGACCAGTTCAACCGCAGTGGTCTGACCGGATTCGAGCGCAGCACGCAGCTGGGCAATGGAAACCTCGGTAACCTCGATCATGCTGCCACCCACGGTTGCTGATCGGCGACGCAGCGAGTGTCTTCTTCACGCTGGATCCGGGGCACGGTGGCATCACATCTTTGAAAATGGGTGTTCATATCGGTTCTCGTTGCACTGCTGTTACGCGACAGTCTGGGTCAAAAGTTAGCGGTGTATTTTGCATCAAGTCGCAAGCGTTTAGGCACTGGCATCGGCTTCATGCTCGTCGGCGAATTCCATGAGCACCTCCAGGTCGAGTACATCCAGCTTGATCCGCGAAATAAAGGCAGAGAAGGCCAGGTTTGCGGCGAGCAGACGCAGATCGGAGGCCCAGGCCGGGAGATGGTGCGGCCCCTGCAACCAGCCGGACTCGAACAGCGGGGCCAGGCGCACGGTGTCACCCAGGCTCAGGCGCCCGGCAAACAGATAGCCCACCAGTTCCGGTCGATTGTCACGGATCGCGATGCGCAGCAGCGTGTGCACGCCCAGCAAACCGGTGAGGTAGGCGGCGTCCTTGGTGAACGCCGATCCACCGCGCAGGTCGGCACCGCGGAACACCCGCTGGGTCGAGCGGAAGGACTCCTCTTGCGATTGACCCGCCGCGAGAAAACCTTCGAATACCTGAATGAAGTCGGCGCCATCCAGCGCCTGTTGCACAGCGAGCACGCGCAGGGCGAGGCGCCGCAGGCGGTTGATGTCCATGCTGCCGGTGAACAGCTCGGCGAGAGTGGCAATGCCTTCTTGAGTCTGGGTAGTTCGCGGCGCTCCCAGGCCGAGGCTTTTCAGGTTGGGTTGCAGTGCGCCGTTTTGTGCGGTGGCGACATGCACGAACGCTTCGTGTTGCAGCAACTGGTTTTTGTCCAGTTCCGAGAACAGGGCACTTGCCCGCAGACGAACGCGGCTCGACCCGGCAATGGCTTTGGCGGCCAGGGTTGGATCGAGTACGACGGTTATCTTGCCGGGGCCGAAGAAACGGTCCAGTTCCGGCTGCAACCAGGCAGCGAAGGTTTCGGCCGGAATGTCAGCCGGGCACGGAGGAATCCGCGCACCGCCCAAAAGGGCATCGGTGGTATCGAGGAAGAATCGGGCCGCGTCGAGCATGCTCAGGTTCAGGCGGTGGTAGTAGAAATCCGGGCGTCGATACAGCGCTGACGAATATTGGGTGAAGGCGGGCGTACCTATGGCGCCGAGCATGCGCCCGGCCGTGGCATAACTGCGCGCCGTCATCGCGAGGTGGCGCCCGGCTGGATGGCCCTCGTCGCAGCGGCTGATAAAGGTTTCGAGGGCGGCGATATCAGCGCTGTGATCGCGCGGGCGTAATTCGACTTTGGGCAGCTCGGCATGTCCGGCGCGCCAACTGGCCAAAAACCCTTCCTCGACCCCGTCCGGCCAGGCAAGCGCATCCAGCACGCGGATCTTGCGGGCCAGGCCGGGCAGGGCAGCATCGAGTTCGGAGAGGGGTGCGGCGCTCACATCAATCTCCCTGGTAAACGAGGTTCAATCGCAACAGCGTAGTCGTTATCCCGACGTTGCGGTGAAGGTCTGTTGGCCCGGAAGCGAAAAAAACTTTTCACACTACACTGGAGTGGATTGAGCTGCCGCGGCGAGGATGACTGCATGCAAAGAACGGGAGTACAGAAGCGGGCCCGGGTGCTTGATCCGGTGGACCGAGTAACAGAAGTGATCTTCGGCCTGCTGATGGCGATGACCTTCACGGGCACCATCAGCGTGGCGACATCGGGCCAGGAAGAGGAACGCACGATGATGATCGCCGCTCTGGGTTGCAACCTTGCCTGGGGGCTTGCCGATTCGGTGATGTACTTATTGCGAACCCTGATCGAACGCACGCGCAACCGCACGTTGCTCGGCATTTTGAGCGGCGGGGCCGACGCCGCCACCGGCCAGGCGCTCATCGCCGAGGCGCTGCCACCTCGTCTGATGGCTGCGGCGGGCACAGAAGAATTGGAATTGCTGCGTCAGCGCTTGATCAGTCATTCAGTCATGCCGGTTCCACCCAACCTCGGATGGGATGATTTCAAGGGCGCCATTGGTGTTTTCCTGTTGGTGGTGGCCTCGACATTCCCGCTGGTGGTGCCGTTTCTGCTGCTCGACGAGACGGGGCTCGCCGTACGCCTGTCTAACCTGATCGGTCTGGTAGTGCTGTTTATCGCCGGCTGGATACTCGCGCGATATGCCGGTGCAAAACCCTGGGTGGGCGGACTGGCAATGGCGGTCACCGGCGCTGTGCTGATCGTCGCAATCATCGCCCTCGGCGGTTGATTGGGCAGTAACCGACGCTGTTTAACTTTCGGTGTTTTGTATGGGTGAGGTGTAGTTCATGGCAAAGGATAAAAAAGCCCCGAAGCGTCAAGCGGCTGAAAGCCAGAAGCTGAAGAACAAGGATTACCTTGAGCAACTGCGCGTTCTGCACGTCGAACTGGTCAAGTTGCAGGAATGGGTCAAAGCCAAGGGCATCAAGATCTGCATCGTTTTCGAAGGGCGCGATGGCGCTGGCAAAGGCGGGACGATCAAGGCGCTCACTGAGCGGGTGAGCCCGCGTGTCTTTCGCGTGGTGGCGCTGCCGGCGCCGACGGATCGTGAGAAAAGCCAGATGTACGTCCAGCGTTACCTGCCGCATCTGCCGGCGGCAGGTGAGGTGGTGATCTTCGATCGCAGTTGGTACAACCGTGCGGGCGTTGAGCGGGTGATGGGGTTCTGCACTAAAGAACAGGTGGCCGGATTCCTGAAAACGGCACCCAATGTGGAGCGTGCAATCGTCGACTCGGGCGTCATCCTGCTCAAGTATTGGCTGGAAGTCAGCTCCGACGAGCAGACCCGGCGGCTGGAGGCACGCATCAAGGATGGACGCAAAATCTGGAAGCTGACCCCGATGGATCTGAAGTCCTACAGTCGTTGGTATGACTACTCCCGCGCACGTGATGACATGTTCCAGGCCACCGACACCGAGTACGCGCCATGGCTGGTGGCCAACTCGAACGACAAGCGTAGGGCGCGGCTGAACATCATTAGCGATATGCTCAGTCGCATTCCCTATGAGGATGTGCCGCGCGAAAAAATCATCCTGCCCAAGCGGCAGAAACCAAGCGGCTATCGCGAGCCGGACTATCCCATCAGGCGAATTCCCGAAAAATTCTGACGGGCACTTTCGTTGCAGCTCCCCGGCAATACCATCTCGGGCGATAGTCCTATGAGCGATTCAGATTCTTCGCCTCCCGTCCCGGAACCGGGGCGGATTGCCCATCGGGAATCGAGCGACAAGCAAACTGGCTGGGGCCGCTGGTTTCCCGGCCTTCGAGCGTTGCGCGAGTACAAACTGGCCTGGCTGCGTTACGACATCATGGCCGGTTTGGTTCTCACCACGATGCTGGTCCCTGTCGGTATCGCCTACGCCGTGGCATCGGGCGTACCCGGCATCTATGGGCTCTACGCGACCATCATTCCACTGCTCGCTTACGCATTGTTCGGACCCAGTCGAATTCTGGTGCTGGGGCCGGATTCATCGCTGGCAGCGGTCATTCTTGCGGTTGTCCTGCCGTTGTCGGGCGGTGACCCGCAACGCGCCGTTGCCCTGGCCGGCATGATGGCGATCGTGTCGGGCGCGGTGTGCATCCTGGCGGGGATAGCGCGCCTGGGCTTCATAACCGAGTTGCTGTCCAAACCGATCCGCTACGGTTACATGAACGGCATCGCCGTGACGGTGTTGATCAGCCAGTTGCCCAAGCTTTTCGGTTTTTCCATCGAGACCGATGGACCGTTTCGAAATCTGTGGTCCATCAGCACCTCGGTGCTGGATGGAAAGACCAACTGGGCGACGTTTACAATTGGCGCGGTCACTCTGGCGGTGATTCTGCTGCTCAAGAATTTCAAGCGTATCCCGAGCATCTTGATCGCCGTGGCAGGCGCGACTGTTGCCGTGGCGGTGCTGGACCTTGCCGAGCGTGCGGGTGTGTCGGTGCTCGGTTCGCTGCCACAAGGTTTGCCGGCGTTCGCGATTCCCTGGATCACTCGCGACGATATTGTCCCGGTGCTCATCGGTGGTTGCGCCGTGGCCCTGGTCTCATTCGCCGACACCAGCGTGCTCTCACGCGTTTACGCGGCGCGAACCCGTACCTACGTTGACCCGAATCAGGAGATGGCGGGGCTCGGTTTTGCCAATCTGGCGGCTGGGTTCTTCCAGGGTTTTCCAATCAGCAGCAGTTCTTCACGCACTCCAGTGGCCGAAGCGGCAGGCGCCAGGACTCAGTTGACCGGCGTAGTCGGCGCACTGGCGGTGGCCTTGCTGCTGATGGTGGCGCCGAATCTGTTGCAGGACCTGCCCAACAGCGCATTGGCGGCGGTGGTGATCGCGTCGGCCATCGGGTTGATTGAAGTTGACGACCTGAAGCGGATTTATCGAATCCAGCGCTGGGAGTTCTGGTTGTCGATCGCGTGCACCATTGGCGTCGCCGTACTGGGTGCGATTGAGGGCATCGGCCTGGCCATCGTGATCGCCGTCATCGAGTTTCTGTGGGATGGCTGGCGGCCGTATTCCGCGGTGCTGGGGCAAGCCGAGGGTGTCAGGGGCTATCACGACATCCGACGTTATCCCGATGCCAGCCTGATACCTGGCCTGGTGTTGTTTCGCTGGGACGCGCCGTTGTTTTTTGCCAACGCCGAGCTATTCAACGATCGGGTGCTGGACGCCGTGGCGGCTTCGCCTACACCCGTGCGCTGGCTGGTCGTGGCGGCGGAACCGGTAACCAGTGTCGACGTAACTTCTGCCGATATGTTGGCCGAGCTGGACGAAACCTTGCACGCGGCGGGTATCAAGTTGTGCGTGGCCGAGATGAAGGACCCGGTCAAGGACAAGCTCAAGCGCTTCGGGCTGTTCGCGCGGTTTGGCGAATCGGCGTTTTTTCCGACCATGGATGACGCTGTCACCCGCTATCTGGAGATTAATCCCGTGCAATGACGCCTGTAACTAAGCTTCGTCATCCTCGGCACCGGGATAGAAACCGTGGAGCAGGCGATAACGGTCACGCCGGACCTGGTCGACCCGTTCTTCTACCTGCTGCCCGGGATAGCCCAGCAGTACCAGCGCATGGGCGGCGAGCATCAGGCTGGACTCCAGCAATTCAGGCACGACTTCGCTGGCACCGGCGGCCTTCAACTCGGCGAAATCACTGTCGTCGCGAGTACGTACCAGAATGGGCACGCTCGGGTTCACCCGGCGTGCTTCCTTGAGTATCGCCAACGCAATAGACGTCTGCCCCACAGCTATCACGAGCAGTCTGGCGCGCTCCAATCCCACAGCGATCAGTAGTTCGCCGCGATGGGAATCGCCGTAGTGCACGCTGCTGTCCGCTTCGCTCGCTTCTTCTATTCGCACCGGGTCGTTGTCCAGGGCGATGTAGGACTGTTTGGCATTGCGCAGGACGCGTCCGATGGATTGGCCGACACGGCCATAACCGCAGATCACCACATGCCCTTGAACCTCGGCGTTGATTGCGCTGATTTCCTCGAGTTGCACTTCTTGATTGGGCTTGCGATGCAAGTACGCCGCAATGCGCGGGGCTGCGCGCAGCAGCGAGGGTGTCAAAAGCATGGAGCAGAAGGTCGCGGCCAGCAGCAGGCCGCCAAGCTCGGCGGGCATCAAGTTGCCGGCTTGCATCTGCGTCATCAGTGCAAAACAGAATTCGCCACCCTGCGCCAATGCCAGGCCACTGCGCCATGCGGTTTCGTTGTCACTGCCGCGCAGTTTGACCAGCCCCGCAACCACGGCACCTTTGATCAGCAGCAAGCCCAGGGTCAGGCCGAGAATCAACAGGCCATGGCTGGCAAACAAGCGTAGGTCGATCAACATGCCGATGCTGACGAAAAACACCCCGAGCAGGATGTCGCGAAAGGGCCGGATATCCGCTTCGATTTGATGCCGGTAGTGGCTCTCCCCAAGCAGCATCCCGGCGAGGAATGCGCCCAGGGCAGGGGACAGACCGAGCAGGTGAGTCAACCAGGCGGTCAACAGGACGATGGCCAGAGTGAGCAACACAAATAGCTCGGCGGAACGCGCCTTGGCGACTTCATGAAACAGATGGGGCAACAGCCAGCGACTGGTCAGTGACAGCCCGACGAACAACACCAGGGTCTTGCCCAGTGTCAGGGGCAGCGCCCAATACCAGGCCTGGTCGCTGGTGCCAGCGAACACGGGCACCAGCGTCAGCAGCAGCACGGCCACCACATCCTGGAACAGCAAAACGCCAATGGCGTTCTGGCCGTGGCTGCTGAAGATCTCGCCGAGGCTGGTCAGCTCCTTGCTGACAATCGCGGTGGAAGACAGTGCCAGACCGCCACCGAGCAAAAACGCCGGGGTCGCCGGCATGCCCATAAGCATCAATGCTGCGCCCAACAGTGCTCCGGACGTCACCACCTGAAGGGTGCCGAGACCGAAGACAACGCGACGCAGCGCGATCATTTTCGACAGGGAAAACTCCAGCCCCAGTGAAAACAATAAAAACACCACGCCCATTTCGGCTATGAGCGGCAATGCGTCGCTGTCGCTGACCCAATCGAACGCTTTCGGCCCAATGATCAATCCCACGCAGAGATAACCCAACACCGGTGGCAATCGCAGGCGCTGGAACAGAGCAATAACTACCAGGGAGGAAACAAAAATGATGAGCAGGGTCGCAAACATACCAACTCCAGCGGGCGTTCCAGGTTTGATCGGCTGCGGGGGCGCAATGGCTTACCCCGATCGAATATTGCAGTCCCCGGATAGAGCGCAGTTGCTTCAAATCAATCGCAGTCCGGTGCGGTCAGCGGTGAGTCTAGTCGCTCCTGTTCCTTCGACCCGTGATCTCCCGGATTTTTCCGCATGCACCTTCGTCATCCATCCGGACACGCAAAATGGCCATTACGATCTCCTTTTGGCCAACCCCACGCTATGAAGCGTCTAGGCTGTCAGCAAGAATCGGAAGCGGACGGCTGACTCACCCATGCTTTCCGAAACCATAACCAGAGTTTTTGTCTTCCTTGCCCTTGGCTTTTTTAAGGCCGCTTGCCGTGTACAGAACATAAAAAACCAACGAGCTGACATTGGGGAATTGATCCATGGACACTATGAAACGCATTCTGGGCGCCACGGTGTGTGGGCTGACGCTGCTGGCCAGCGCCGTACACGCCGAACAGCGCGAGTTGAGGGTGTACAACTGGGCGGACTACATCCTGCCGTCCGTGCCCAAGGACTTCGCCGAAAAGACCGGCATCAAAGTGACTTGGGACACCTTCGACACCAATGAGTCTCTGGAAGCCAAGCTGCTGACCGGTAACTCCGGGTATGACCTGGTGGTGCCGTCCAACCAGTTCATCGAAACCCAGATCAAGGCCGGCGTGTTCCAGAAACTCGACAAGTCCAAATTGCCCAACTGGAGCCATCAGGATCCGGCGCTGCTCAAGTTGCTGGACAAGAATGACCCCGGCAACCTCTACGGCGTGCCTTACATGTACGGCACCGTGCTGATCGGCTTTAACCCGGCCAAGGTCAAGGCTGCGCTCGGCGAGAATGCGCCGGTGGACAGCTGGGACCTGGTGTTCAAGCCGGAGAACATGGAAAAGCTGAAATCCTGTGGCGTGGCGATGCTCGACTCGCCATCGGAAATCCTGCCGCTGGCCCTGCATTACCTGGGGCTGGATCCGAACAGTCAGAACCCGGATGACTACGAAAAAGCCAAAACCTTGATGTTGAAGATTCGGCCTTACGTGACCTACTTCAACTCCGCCAAGTACATGACCGACATCGCCAACGGCGATATCTGCGTGGCCATCGGTTACTCCGGCAGCTTCTATCAATTCGGCAATCGCGCCAAAGAGGCGGGTAACGGCGTAGTCGTTGATTGGCGCTTGCCGAAGGAGGGTGCGCCGATCTGGTTTGATACCTTCGCCATTCCGAAAAGCGCGAAAAACGTCGAAGAGGCCCATGAGTTTCTCAACACCTTGCTCGACCCGAAAGTCATCGCGCCGATCAGCGACTTCCTCGGTTATCCGAATGCCAACAAGGATTCGTTACCGCTGATCAACAAGGAAATCACCGGCAACCCCAACCTGACGCCAACCGCCGAAGCCCTGAAAACCCTGTACGTCGTGCAACCGCTGCCGCAAAAGCTGGAGCGAGTGCGCACGCGGGTGTGGACCAGCATCAAGTCGGATAAATAAACCTGTAGGAGCCGGCTTGCTGGCGATCGCGTTTTGTCGGCGATACCTGTGTCGATGTCACTACCGCAATCGCCAGCAAGCCGGCTCCTACAATGGTTGTTCAGTGAACACAAAACTCACGAACGACGCATATCCCTGTAGGAGCTGCCGCAGGCTGCGATCTTTTGATCTTGATTTGCGGCGATCTCAAGTCCGCCGAAGATCAAAAGATCGCAGCCTGCGGCAGCTCCTACCGGGGGCGATGGTGCTTTGTCAGAACTGAGGCGTGAACTTAACGCTGTAGTTTCACGGACAACCTGTAGGAGCCGGCTTGCTGGCGATAGCTGTCGTGACAGCGACACAGGTATCGCCTGACAAAACGCAATCGCCAGCAAGCCGGCTCCTACAGTAAACGCGGTGTCAGAACTCCGGCGTGTACTTCACGCTGAACATCACGTTGCGCGGATCGCCGAAGTTGTTGTTGCCGCTGAGCTGGTTGTAGGCCGCCGTGTAGTAGTGTTTGTCGAACAGGTTGTTGGCGTTCACCGCCAGCCCGATTTCCGGCGTCAGCTGGTAGCCGACGCGGGCACTCCAGACGGTGTAGCCCGGTACGTCGTAGGTGTGTTCATAGCCCAAGGTATGGCTTTGGGTGGTGAAGCCCAGCCCGGTGCTGACACGGTTCCAGTCGCCGCTGAACTGGTAATCACCCCAGGCCCGCAGCATGTGCTTGGGCGTCCAGGTGCTGAAGACCTTGCCTTCGTTTTCCGGGTCGTCAAGGTACTTGGTGGTGTTGTAGGTGTAACCGGCAAACAGCTGCAAACCGGTGAGCACTTCGCCGCTGATTTCCGCGTCGACCCCCTGGCTACGCACTTTTCCCGCCGCTACCGAGCAGTACCAGCCGTCGCAGGCGAAGCCCGAAGACAGGTCGTTGAGCGCACGGTTTTCCTGGTCATAACGGAACACGGCCAGGGAAGTGTTGACGCGGCCATCCATCAGCTCGCCCTTGAGGCCGACTTCGTAGTTACTGCCGATCACCGGCTTGAGCATCGAGCCGCCGGCGTCGCGCACGGTCTGTGGTTCGAACACGTCGGTGTAGCTGGCATACACCGCCCATTCGCGGTTCAGGTCATAGATGATGCCGGCGTAAGGCGTGACTTCTCCGGATTCAGTAGCGGTGCTCTCCGGATTTTCGGTCACTACGTCGCTGAACGCGACCTGAGTCCATGACTTGTAGCTGTAGTCGTACCAGCTGACCCGCGAGCCCAGCACCAGGGTCAACGGATCGATCGGCTTGACCCGCCAGCTGCCGTACAACCCTTTTTGCCGAATGTCGTATTTGCTCGGTGTTGCACGACCGCCGGGGGTATTGAGCAAACCGTCGTAGCTGATTTCCGGGCGGTCGTGGTTGATGCCGAAAATCGTGTCAGTGCTGTTATTGAAGGTTCGGGCGAACTTGTCGTCCGAGGTGTACTTGGAGTAGTTACCGCCGATCATGACTTCGTGCTGCATGGACAAGGCGTCGAAGTGGCCGATGAGGTTCGTGTCCAGACCGAGCTTGGTCGCGTCGAAATCCGTCACGAAGTCAGCGTATTGCACGCCGCTGCCATCGGCCTCGAGGCCATCGCCGCTACTTTGCAGCCGCTGGTTCTTCGACTTGTTGTTTTCCGTCATGTGCACGGCGCCGACCTTGAAGGCCCAATCGTCGTTGAAGCGGTGCTCCAGATCGGTGTAGACGGTGGTGACATCGATGTCCGAATGGTTCCAGCGAGCGCCGGTGTAGGTGGAACGGGAGACGTCGAGCGGTTTGCCATCGGAGTAGCGTGGCAGGCCGCGGATCATCGGGCGCGACTCGCCATCGGAATAGCTGACGGCCACGCCGAGGGTGGTGTCCTCACGCACGTCGATGTCCAGCGCGCCGTACAGCGAGTGGGTCTTGCTCCATTCATAGTCGATGAAGGAATCACTCTGATCCTCGTCGGCCACGAAACGGCCACGCACGGTGCCGATCTGGTTCAGAGGCCCGCCAGCATCCAGTTGCAGGCCGTAGTGATCCCAGGAGCCGGCCTTGGCAGTGACCGTCACGGTGGGTGCAATCTGACCGCGCTTGCGCACCAGGTTGATGGCGCCGCCGGGGCTGCCGGTGCCTTGAAGCAAACCGGATGCGCCGCGCAGCACTTCCATACGGTCGAAGAAGATCAGGTCCTGGGTGGCCCAGTTACCCAGCGCATAGGTATTGCGTGGGATCGGCACGCCGTCGTACTGCCAGTCATCGATCTGGAAGCCGCGCGAGGTCAGGATCAAGCCCTTGCCCACGCCCTGAACGCCGACCAGACCAGTCGTTTTGTTCGCCGCGTCTTTGAGGTCGGTGAGATCCTGATCGTCCATTTGTTTGCGGGTCATCACAGTAACTGACTGCGGAATTTCCTTGAGGGTATGCGTGCCCTTGCCGATAGTCACCGCACGCGCGGCGTAGGATCCCGAGCCTTCGGTTGTGGCGTCGTTGCTGTTTTCGATGATGTTGGTCGCACCCAGTTGCAGGGTGGTGTCACTGGTCGCAGTCAGCTCGACGCTGAAGTTGCCCTGTTCGGTCACTCGCAACTGCAGGCCGCTGCCCGTTAGCGCCGTCTGCATGGCCTGTTCAGGCGACATCCGGCCGACGACGGCGGGTGCCTGCTTGCCCTGCACAAGGGCTGGCTCCAGCGAAATGATATGTCCGCTCTGGCTGGCAATGGCGTTCAGCGTACTGGCGAGCGGGCCGGCGGGCAGGTTGAAGGGCAGGGTTTGCGCCTGCGCCAGCGTTGAACCTGCCAGGCTTGCCAGGGCAACGGCGACGGAAAGTGAGTGGGACCACGGGTTGAACACAGCATTCTCCTGAAGGTGTAAGTGTCAGGAGATAGGTGGGATGAGAAATGAAAACCGGACACAAATAAGAGTCATTTTCAAAAAATATTTTTATAGAGGGGATTTTGCGCGGATCAACGTCAGCCACGGGCTGCAGTGATCCACCCGGATTGGCAGGGTTTCAGCCAGCGCGGCGAAGGTTCGGGCGGGGTCGTTCAGCGGGAATACACCCTGGACGCGCAAGTCGCGAACTTCGGGGGATACGCGGACAAAACCGCGACTGTAGGGACGCAGGGCATCGACGACTTTTTCCAGCGGCTCGTCCAGCACGTTCAGCCGCCCACTCAGCCAATCGGCGCGATAGCGTTGATCGCCGACCACCGGGTCGATCCGACGGGCGTAGAGCAGGGCAGACTCTCCCTCTTGCAAGTCACGCCGGGTGCCATCGAAGAGTTTGGCTTCGACGGAATGTTCCAGCACCACCACGCGACTGGCGTCTTGCTCTTGGGCGACCAGGAAACGCGTACCCAACGCACGTATTTCACCTTGGGCAGTGCGTACTCGCAGGGGACGCTTGGGATCGGATGCAACTTGAATGACCAGTTCACCGTGACGGAGGATGACCAGTCGTTGCTGGTCGTCGAATTGCAGGTCTACGGAACTGTCAGCATTGAGGCTCAAGCGGCTGCCATCGTCCAGACTGAAGTGTTCGCGCTGGCCCCGTCCGGTGTGCAGATCGGCGAGCAAGCTGTCGCCCAACGGGCTATGTGCTCCCAGCCATAAACCACCACCCAGCAGACCAAGACCGGCGATCACCCGTAGCGCATCACGCCGCGACGTCTGTGGTTGCAATAGAAGTTGGCGGGCATGTTCGGAGTGACCGGGCAAACGTCGGTCGAGGGCACGAACCGTGTTGAAGGACCCGCCAATGCGCTCCTGCAATCTTGCCCAGGCTTGAGCGTGCGCAGGGTCCTGACTCAACCAGGTGTTGAAACGTTCTTGCAGTGCAGGAGTGGGCGAACCGGCGCGCAGGCGCACCATCCAGTCAATGGCCTGCTCGCTGACAGGGTTCAGGCGCGGCTTGCTCATGGTGCCGACTCGCTCAGGTAGCACTGCAGCAACGCCTGTTTCATGTAGCGGCTGACAGTGCGTTCCGACAGGCTCAGTTTTTTCGCGATCGCCACGTAACTCATGCCGTCCAGCTGGCTGTAGAGGAAGGTCGCTTTAACCACCATCGGCAGGCCATCCAGCGCCCGGTCGATGGCGACCAGGGCTTCGATCAGTTGCAGCTGTTCTTCCGGGGAAGGCGCCAGTATCTCGGGCAGGGTGGACAGGCGTTCCAGATAGGCCAGTTCCAGTTTGCGCCGGCGATGCCGGTCAAAGATAAGCCGTCGGGCGATGGTCGAGAGATAGGCACGAGGTTGTTCGATGCTGTCGGGATCGACGCGGGCTACCAGCATCTGGCAGAACGTATCGGCGGCTGTGTCCTCGGCGTCCGCGTGATTGCGCAGCCGTCGCTGAATATGCTGCAGCAGCCAACGGTGGTGATCGCTGAAAAAGTAGCTCAGCTTGCTGGTCGAAGGAGGTTGCACCGGTCGTCATTCCGAATGGTAGTGTGAATCGTTCTCAATACTACCTTCGTGGGACGAGTGACCGCAATCGATGGCTTCGACGAGCAGGGATATGTTTTACCGCTTCAACGTTTACTTATCGTTATTGGTCGTGCGAATGAGGTTATTGCGCAGCGCCACGATTGCCTGCTGCATTTGCACGAAGTCGTCGGGATCCAGGCCTGTCTGCGGGAAGCCGTCTTCCGAGAGGCCTTCGCGCAGTTTTCGACCTTCTTTGGTCAGGCTGATGCGTACCTGGCGTTCGTCTTCCGGATCACGCTGGCGCAGCAGGTAACCCATCGCTTCGAGTTTCTTGAGAATCGGGGTGAGGGTGTTGGATTCAAGGAACAGCTTTTCCCCGAGGCTGCCGACCGTCTGGTTGTCTTGTTCCCACAGCGCCACGAGGGTGATGTATTGCGTGTAGGTCAAACCGAGCCGTTCGAGCATCGGCTTGTAGGCTTTACCGAACGCCAGGTTGGTGGAGTAGACCGCAAAACACAGGAAGTCGGAGAGCTTCAGGTCCAGGGCGGAGGTCTTGTCGGTGGTTTTCATGGGCGTTCTCTTTGATCAAGGACGGATGTCTTGCAAAGCTGAAACTATACGTCGTATGCGATGGTGTCGGAAGTGCTCCAATACCTCGTCCCACAAAGGCCGACGGCCGGTGCCGGGTATGACCCAGGCGAACCGGCCGCGCGGGGCGTTACGCGGTGATGACATTCAGGGCCACATCAATGTTGCCGCGGGTGGCCTTGGAGTACGGGCAGATGGAATCGGCGATGTGGGCCAGTTCGGTCGCGACATCCTGTGCCAGGCCCGGCGCGCGCAGGGTCAGGCGGGCTTGAAGGAAGTAGGCCGCTCCGGTCTGGCCGAGGTCCACTTCGATATCGACGGACAGGTCCGCCGGCAGCGCGATGTTGCGTTCGGCGGCCACAAGTCCTACCGCCGCGGTGTAGCAGGCCGACCAGGCGCCGGCAAACAGTTGCTCGGCTTTCGGGTGCGGCTGGGTGGCTGCGAAAACGTGCGCCGGTTGGGCACTGCCGGGCGAAGACAGGACGATGTCGAGGTTGCCGTTATGACCGCGCAACGTCTTGTCGGCGTTGCTGTGGGTGGTGTGGGTTTTGCCGGTGGCCAGTACTTTTTCGATCTTGCTCATGATGATTTCCTCGGATTCAAACAATTTGTAAGTCGCACGCGAATACATCGCATGCGATATGTATGTTGTGAAATTACTCGGTAATAACGTTCAAGGCCACGTCGATGTTGCCGCGGGTGGCTTTGGAGTACGGGCACATCTGGTCAGCTGCATGGGCGATTGCCGTCGCGGTGTCGAGTGCGATACCCGGTAAGCGAAGGGTGATCCGCGATTGCAGGAAGTAGGCGTTCCCGGTCTGACCCAAGTCGACTTCAATATCCACGGACACGTCTGCCGGCAGCTCCACCTTGAATTCTTTGGCTGCCAGGCCAACGGCGGCGATGTAGCAGGCCGACCAGGCGCCGGCGAACAGTTGCTCGGCGGTCGGGTGCGCTTGGGTGCCGGTGAAAACGTGGGCCGGTTTAGTGTTGCCGGGCGACGAGAGCTCGATGTCGAGGTTGCCGTTATGGCCGCGCGATGTATTGCCAGCGGCGCTGAGGGTGGTGTGGGTTTTGCCGGTAACCAGGACTTTTTCGATCTTGCTCATGGGGTGAATCCTCGACGGTGCAGTTTAGTTTGATTTAGAGTCGTATACGTTTGTATCGCATCCGATGGAAATGATCTTCGCGCAGAACCCATTCCACGTCAATAGGTCTTTTCATGCCTTGGCGACGAACGGCCAGAATCAATGGCGAATGAAAAAAGCCCGCTGAAGGCGAATGCTTCAGCGGGCTTTGTTCTTGGTTTGGAGTCGTATGTTCGAGGCTTTTATCAGCCGCGTTTCGAAACTTCGGTGACGGGGCGCTCTACACGGGGTGTGTCGGTGGTCTTGCGATAGGTCAACAATATGATGCCTGTGACGACAATCACGCCGCCCAGCACCTGGCCTGCGCTGAGCATCTGGTCCAGCACCACCCAACCCATCAGCAGCGTCGCGAGGGGTTCGATGTTCATCACCGGCGCATTCTTCGCCATGTCCAGGCGTGGCACGGACATGAACAACACAATAAAACCTGTGCCGTAGAGCACCACCAATGTGGCAAGCGCAAACCACCCGGTGCTGCTGGCCGGCAGGTTCAAGCCACCCGGGAGGGCTCCGGTCATGCCCGCGAGGTTAACGCTGCTGAAGACGATGAAAATGGTCAGTAGGCTGCGCACTGACCCGCGTACCTGAGGCAATTTGTGATCGGTGATCCATAACGCACAGGCAAATACGCTGGCAGCGCCGAAGGCGAGCGCCACACCGAGCAACCATTCCGGCCCCGCGCTGGCGTTGGATGAAAGGCGCCCCGGTACATCCAGCACAAACACCAGCCCCAGCAAAATCAAACCCATCAGCGCAGCGGTGCGGGCGCTCGGCCGCGGCCCACCCAGCGCCCAGGTGAGCAGTGCCAGCAAGATGGGGAACACGTTGGCCACCAGCAGCGCCAGCGCCACCGGCACCCGCGCGACCGCCGAGTACAAACACAGGCTCTGGGCGGTGATCAGCAACCCCAGCAGCAACTGCCAGCGCCAGGCGCCAGGTGGCAAGCGCAGGCTCTGACGTTGCCACAGCACCAATGCGGCCAATACCAGCAGCGTGCCGCCAGAACGCATCAGGATCGCCAGTAACACCCCGGCACCATCATCGAATGCGACGCGAGCGGCCACATGGTTGCCGGCGAAAGCACATCCCATGCACAGCAAAATCAATACGGCGAGGTGGCGAGGAAAGGGCGCAGGCGCTTCATCCATGGAGGTCATGCGGGTCATGGCAGGTTCTCGAATCAAATGCACCACCGCGAAAGTGGGCGAGTGTTTTTATTATGTTGTCGTACAACTGAGGGCCGTTTGTACCTCGTTTGATTTGAATGGACAAGGGTAAAAGGCTGTATCGAAGGTTTTGCAGGACTTTGATGGGTAATGTTGATTGACAGATTGAGTCGAGGTGATCGTATGACTCTAGGTTTGGCGCCCGCCCAAGCGCAGCAACTCTTGCTGAACAAAATCCGCAAACAATTTGATCCTGATCGGTGTGAGCGCGCCAAACGCATGCAGCGAATGAATCGCCATCGACGGCAAGCGTTGCTCGACCAGCACCTGCTGCAGCGCACCTGAATCCAGATCTTGCTGCACGGTGCATTTCATCAGGTAGGCGATGCCCATGTCGCCTAACGCGGCGGCGCGCAAGCCGAAGCCCGAGTCCAGGCCTATTCGTCCACGTGGGACCAGGGTTTCACCGTTTTCAAAGACGATGGGCATTGTTCGCCCGTTCAGTTGATAGCGGGCGAAGGGCAGGGCGCGCAGGTCTTCGATGGAGGTCGGTGTTGTCCATTCGCGCAGAAACGCCGGGGAGGCGACCAGTGCCATGTCGAGGTGGGCGAGGGTGCGGCTTTTCAAGTCACTGTCGACAAGGGTACCGACGCGGAAAATCACATCGTAGCCTTCACGAATCACATCTACGTGATGATCGAGCAAGGTCAGGTCCAGCTCCACGTCGGGGTGTTCGGCGAGAAATACCGAATTGATCTGCGGCATCAACAACCGCCCCAGTTCGCTGGGCATGCTCACCCGTAAGTGACCACTCGCGCCGCCGGTATGGCGCAACGCGTCGGCAGAATCATCGATGGCTTGCAGCAGCGGTGCGACACGCTCGAAAAACGCCTGGCCTTCGGGCGTCAGACTGAGCATGCGCGTGGAGCGGCGAAACAACTTGGCGTTGAGTTCTGTTTCCAGCCGGGCAATGCCTTTTGATATCGCCGATGGCGTGGTGCCTGCGTTGCGCGCGGCGGCGCTGAACGAGCCGGCTTCGACCGCACGGACAAAGGCAATCAGGCTGGCCGACTGGTTCAACAGGCTGGGCATCTTGTGACTCCAGGGCACAACAGATGTGCCCTTTGCGGGACTGGTTGGCAGGTGGGCGAGCGCCATAATACTGCGCTACTTCAACAAGCGGAGTCAGCAAATGCAACGTCTTCAAGGAAAGGTCGCGGTCATCACGGGCGGCAACAGCGGGATTGGTTTGGCCTCGGCGTGCCTGTTCGCCAAAGAGGGCGCACAAGTGATTGTCACGGCGCGTCGGCAAGACGTGCTGGACGATGCCGTCCGCCAGATCGGCCATGGCGCGATTGGCATCAAGGGCGATGTCGCAAGCCTTGAGCATCATGCCGACGTGGCCGGACAAGTCCGGGAGCAATTCGGTGCGCTGGATATCTACATGGCCAACGCCGGGGTGATCACCCTGACACCTTCGCATCAGGTCACGCCCGAAGCATTCGACGCGCAGTTCAACATCAACACGCGCGGTGTCTTCTTCGGTGTGCAGTCGGTCATGCCCTTGATGCGCGACGGCGGCAGCATCATTTTGACCAGTTCCCTGGCCGCCACAAAAGTGCTCGACGGTCACGCGGTATATGCCGGTTCCAAGGCTGCCATCGCGGCATTCGCCCGAAATTGGGCACTGGAACTGCGCTCACGGCGGGTTCGCGTCAACGTGCTGAGCCCTGGCCCGGTGAACACTTCCATCATTGGCAAACTGGGCGTCTCGGAAGACGACCGCCCAGGGTTCATGCAGATGATGGCGGACATGATTCCCGCGGGCCGTCTCGGCGAGTCGGAAGAGCTGGCGAAAGCCGCGTTGTACCTGGCGTCCAGCGACAGTTCGTTCGTCAACGGCATCGAATTGCATGTGGACGGCGGCATGTCGCTGGTCTGAGTCATTACTAGAAAGTGCAGACGTCACCCGTCAATAACACACGGCGAAATTGCGCGTGGGCGTCCAGCGGCGTGATGGCCAGCAGTTGATCCAGTCGGATCTCCTGTTGCCCGTCCGCCGTCTCGACGACAAGGAATTCTTCCTTGTCGCTTGAGGTTCGCGTGGTCAGCGCTTTGGCCTGAAAAACTGCACCATCCTTCAACTCGATATCCAGTCGATAGCTATGCATGCCGGCGATCTCGAGATAGTCATGCAGGTCGCAGTTCATCGGCTGATACACGTTCATGTCACTGGCTCCTGGCAACCTTGCAGTTTGAGAATGAAGTAACCTTGTTTGTCTATGGCCTCGGCCACTTGCGGATTAGACGGTTCGACGTGGCAGAACCGGCAAATGTCCTGGGCGATATCTTCGTCCTGAACACCCTGTTCATCAAGAAACTGGCGGGCGTAGGACTTCGCCAGTTCAGGGTCATTACTCTCGATCAACACATCGAAATGCAGGTAGCGGCCGTCCTTGGTGCGCACGTGGGTATCGAAGACTTTTATGCTCATCACTTGCTCTCCTTCAGTTTCCAGGTGCCGGGCAGCGACAGGTCGCCCGAGGCAATGTCATAGACGCTGCTGACGCACAGCAGCGGGTTGTGCAGGTCAGCGTTGACCTTCAATGCCGCCGTCACGCCGTCGTAGTTGAAACTTTCCGGAAAGCCGACCGCCGCCAGTGGCACACGGATTTTTGCTGCGTTTTTCTCGACACTCAGATCGTAGCCGGGGGAGTCGATATAGATCGGCGCGCCAGGCCAGGTCGCCGGCAATTTGGGTTTGGCATCCTTGGGAATGTCGCGCACTTTCAAACCGCCAGGCCCGCAGCCTTCGTCCTTGGTCAGCACCACCCAATGGGAGTGCCAGAGCCCGCCATCGTTGTCCTTCTTGCCATCCTTGTTTTCATCCAGTTGCGGGGTGTCGTCGAAGTCCGGGTGCGACGTCAGCGCAAGGGCGAGGATGCCGGACTTCGCCTCAAATCCGACGGCCGAACTGTCGAGACTGGTCGGCCAGACATAGCTGTAAACCTCGGCACCGGCGAAAGCCCCTTTAGCGACAGGCACGCGACTGCCGGCCTTGCCATCCACCAGTTGTTCGAACACCAGGTTGCTGCCTTCCTTGAAAACGCGGGTATTGACCAGGTCGAACGCGGCATCGGCCTTGCCTTTTTCACTGTGAATGCCTTGCGAGTCGTGGGCCCAGGCTTGTGATGCCAGCAGGGTGCCGAGGGTCAGTGCCAGTGCAGTTTTCATGCTTGCCTCCATTTAAAAATTCGTTGATTTACGGTTTCGAATCGACACCACAAAGCCTACGATAATCCGGTTTTTTGTCAATAAGGTTTTTATCCGATACTATTTATCAACGTTTTTGATCAGGAACTGCCCACGTGTTATTTGATTTGCTGGAAAGGTTGTCGAGCCTGACGCGCGTCTGGTTCCGCGAGCACCCGATGCTGACGGACCTGCAGCCGATTCAGTTGAGCGCGCTGATGTACCTGGGCCGGTGTAATCGCTACTCCGACACGCCGTTGGCGGTGACCGAATATCTGGGCCTGACCAAAGGCACGGTGTCGCAATCGCTTAAAGCCCTGGAAGGCAAAGGGCTGCTGATAAAAAGACCGGATGTGAGAGACAAACGTAGCGTGCACCTGGTGCTGACAGCGCCGGCGCAAGCGCTGTTGGATGCTGTGATCCCGCCGGACTTTCTGGTTGCAGCCGCCCAACGCATGGGTGCGGATGCAACGGCGCTGGAAGGTTTGCTGCTGGAGCTATTGCGCAACATTCAGCAGGGGGAAAACGTGCCGAGTTTCGGGCTGTGCCGAACTTGTCGGTTTCACCAGACAGACGCCGATGGGGCTTTTTGCGGATTGACCCAAGAGCCCTTGGAATCGAAGGAAATCGACCTGATCTGCCGTGAGCATCAAATTCCAGATCCCGCGTAAGCAGGGCAAACCTGCACAGTTTTTGAGGGCCTCATCGCGGGCAAGCCACGCTCCTACAGGATTTGGACTGGGCCATTTTTTGTGTCCGGCATAAACCTTGTAGGAGTGTGGCTTGCCCGCGATGGCGTCCGCGCAAGCACAACCATTGTTACCTGAAAAAATCACCCGATAAGAAAAACCGATACCCGCTTAAGGATTTCCCAGAGGCGGGGCGGGCACGTGCGGCTTTAGAGTCACGCCCAGCGTTCGATGGGTGGATGGCTGCCTGGCCAGCCGCCATTGCCGAGCCTGTCGCAATTTCTAAAAAAATAAGAAGGTGAAAAGCATGAGTCACGAAACGGTCGATATCAAAGCGTGGATCGACAACCGACCGGTTGCCAGATACCAGTGGCTCATCATGAGCCTGTGTTTCTTCGTTGTGTTGTTCGATGGCTTTGACGTCGCGGTCATGGGTTTTATCGCGCCTTCGCTGATTCAGGAGTGGGGGCTTTCCAAAGCGGCTTTTGGCCCGGTTATGAGCGCCGGCATGGTTGGCCTGGCCATCGGCGCCTTGACCGCTGGCCCTTACGCCGACCGTCTGGGCCGCAAGAAAGTGTTGTTGATTGCTGTGACAGGATTCAGCGTGCTGAGCCTGGCCTGTGCCTTTGCTCGCAACCCTTACGAACTGGCAATCCTGCGGTTGTTGACCGGCGTGGCCCTGGGCGCCGCAATGCCCAACACCACCACGCTGCTCTCCGAATACCTGCCGGAGCGCAATCGTTCGCTGTTCATTACCATCATGTTCACCGGTTTCAACATGGGTTCGGGCATGGGCGGTTTTCTCGCGGCCTGGTTGATCCCGCAACACGGCTGGCAATCGGTGCTGCTCGCGGGTGGCATCCTCCCGCTGGTGCTGCTGCCGTTCCTTTGGCTGCTGTTGCCCGAGTCCCCACGCTTCCTGGCGGCACGTAATGCATCGGCCAGTGAAATCGCCAAGGTGTTGAACAAGTTGGGCGGGCAGTTTTCGGCAAGCACGAAATTCACCCTGAGCGAGCCCCAGGTCCAGCACAAGGCACCGGTACGCAAGTTGTTCACCGAGGGTTTTCGGTTCGGCACGCTGGCGCTGTGGATGACCTACTTCATGGGCCTGCTGGTGATCTACCTGACCATGGGCTGGATGCCGACCTTGTTGCGTGAGGGTGGCCTGTCCATCGAGCGCGCAGCGACCATCACCGGTCTGTTCCAGATCGGCGGCACGGTAGGTGCGATTGTGGTCGGCTGGGCCATGGACCGCCGTAACCCGAACACCGTGATTGCCACCTCCTATGCCTTGGGTGGTGTATTCATCCTGCTGTTGGGGGCTTTTAGCCTGGAGTCGAGTCTGTTGGCGTTCGGCGTCGTCGCGGCAGGCTTCTGCATGAGCGGTGCGCAGACCGGCCTCAACGCTTTCGCACCCGGTTACTACCCAACCGATTTCCGCGCCACGGGCGTCAGCTGGATGCTGGGTATCGGGCGTTTCGGGGCTATCTTTGGTTCTCTCATCGGTGGTGCGGTGCTCAGCCTTGGCCTGGGTCTGCCGCTGTTGTTCGCCCTGTTGAGCGTGCCGGCCTTCATCGCCGCGCTGGCGATCCTGGCTAACGGTCATGCACGGCGTCGGGTCAGTCAGACGTTGCTGGCGCAATAATCTTTTTTGAACACAGGAACTCGTTATGGCACGCATTATCGGTGGCCTCGCTGTATCCCACACACCCACCATCGGCTTCGCGGTCGATCACGATAAACAGAATGAGGCTGCCTGGGCGCCGATCTTCGAAGGCTTCGAACCGATCAAGGTGTGGTTGAAGGAGCAACAACCGGACGTGTTGTTCTACATCTTCAACGACCATGTGACCTCGTTCTTCTTCGACCACTACGGCGCGTTCTCCCTCGGTGTGGACGAGCGTTACGAGGTCGCTGACGAAGGTGGCAACCCTCGTTCGTTGCCCGCCGTCGGTGGACATGCGGCGCTGTCGCGGCACATTGGCCAGAGCCTGGTGGCTGACGAGTTCGACATGAGTTTCTTCCGCGACAAGCCGCTGGATCATGGCTTCTTCTCGCCGATGTCGGCGCTGTTGCCCTGCGATCCGCAATGGCCGGTGGAAATCGTGCCGTTGCAGGTCGGCGTGTTGCAGTTCCCGATTCCCAGCGCGTTGCGTTGCTACAAACTGGGTCAGGCCCTGCGCCGCGCCATCGAAAGTTATCCCGAAGACCTGAAGGTGGCCATCGTTGCCACCGGTGGCGTGTCTCACCAGGTGCACGGCGAGCGCTGCGGTTTCAACAACCCGGAGTGGGACGCGCAGTTCATCGATCTGCTGGTCAACGACCCGATGCGCCTGACCGAGATGACCCACGCCGAATACGCCACTCTCGGCGGCATGGAAGGCTCTGAAGTCATCACCTGGCTGATCATGCGCGGCGCGTTGTCGGCCACGGTGAAGAACCTGCATCAGGATTACTACCTGCCATCCATGACCGGAATTGCCACCCTGTTGCTGGAGAATCAGGACCGTTCCGTACCCGCTGAAGTGACCGAGCGCCACTTGCAGCACATGCAGCACCAGTTGGCCGGTATCGAAAAACTCGAAGGCACGTACCCGTTCACCCTGGAGCGCAGCGCCAAGGGTTATCGGCTGAACAAGTTCCTGCATCGCATGATCGAGCCGCAATGGCGCCAGCGTTTTCTCGAGGCGCCGGAAGCGCTGTTCGAGGAGGGCGGGTTGAGCGAAGAGGAGCGCGAGCTGCTGCGCCAGCGCGACTGGCGCGGGTTGATCCAGTACGGGGCGATCTTCTTCGTGCTGGAGAAACTCGCGGCGGTGCTCGGGATTCCCAATCTGCAGGTTTACGCGGCGATGCGTGGCCAGAGCCTGGACGAGTTCATGAAAACCCGAAATCAGCAGGTGCTGTATTCGGTGGCGGGTAAAGCGCCACGCTGATCATCGGGCGATAACGCGTACCAGTAACCGGCGACTCTTCCCGAGTCGCCATCACCCATTTTGTTTGACCTCACTGTGCCGGCACTGAACGGGCGCAGGGCATTTCTTTACCCAAAAATCGGAAAACAATAACAATGAAAAACACCGTCAATCAGCGGTTCGTCTGCACCTTGGCCGTCGTCTCGGCGCTTCCCCTGGGGGCCTCGGCGGCCGGTTTTGTCGACGACGCCAGCGCTAACCTGAACCTGCGTAACTTTTACATCAATCGCAATTTCACCAACCCGGCTTACCCGCAAAGCAAGGCAGAGGAGTGGACCCAGAGTTTCATTCTCGACGCCAAGTCCGGATTTACCCAAGGCGTGGTCGGCTTCGGCGTCGATGTGTTGGGGCTCTATTCGGTCAAGCTCGATGGTGGCCAGGGCACTGGCGGCACGCAGCTGTTGCCGCTCGATAGCGATGGTCGTCCAGCCGATGACTTTGGTCGCTTGGCGGTCGCCGGAAAAATGAAAGTGAGTAAAACCGAGTTGAAGGTCGGTGAGTGGATGCCGGTGCTGCCGATCCTGCGCTCCGACGACGGCCGCTCGCTGCCCCAGACCTTTCGCGGTGGGCAGGTCACCTCGCAGGAAATCGATGGCTTGACCCTGTACGGCGGCCAGTTCCGCCAGAACAGCCCGCGTAACGATTCGAGCATGGAAGACATGTTCATGCAGGGCAAAACTGCGTTCACCTCCGATCGCTTCAATTTCGTCGGTGGTGAATACAGCTTCAACGACAAACGCACGATGATCGGTGTGTGGAATGCCGAGCTGAAGGACATCTACCAGCAGCAGTACCTGCAAATCGTTCACAGCCAACCGCTGGGTGCCTGGACCCTGGGTGCAAACCTCGGTTACTTCTGGGGCCGCGAGGACGGCAGCGCCCGCGCTGGCGACCTGGATAACCGCACGGTATCGGCTCTGCTCTCGGCCAAATATGGCGGCAACACCTTCTACGTTGGCCTGCAAAAACTCACGGGTGACGATGCCTGGATGCGGGTCAACGGCACCAGTGGCGGAACCCTGGCCAACGACAGCTACAACAATAGTTACGACAACGCCCGGGAAAAATCCTGGCAAGTGCGACACGACTACAACTTCGTCGCCCTTGGCATCCCCGGCCTGACGCTGATGAATCGCTACATCAGTGGCGACAACGTACACACCAGTGCAACCAGCGACGGCAAGGAATGGGGCCGCGAATCGGAACTGGCCTACACCGTGCAGAGCGGCAGCTTCAAAAGCCTCAATCTGCGCTGGCGCAACTCCAGCATCCGCCGCGACTACAGCAGCAACGAGTTCGATGAAAACCGCTTGATCATCAGCTATCCATTCAGCCTGCTTTAACACCGTCGACACAAAAACCTGTAGGAGCTGGCTTGCCAGCGATGGCGGTGTATCAGTCACCCGTGATGTTGGATGTGCCGGCCTCATCGCGAGCAAGCTTGCTCCTACAGGTGCTCGCAGCGCACACAAAAGCTGCGTTCGGCCACAATTCCCCTGTAGGAGCTGGCTTGCCAGCGATGGCGGTGTATCAGTCACCCGTGATGTTGGATGTACCAGCCTCATCGCCGGCAAGCCAGCTCCCACAGGAATCGGCAGCGCACACAAACGCGATGTACGCCAAAAATCCCCTGTAGGAGCGAGCCTGCTCGCGATAGCGGTCTACCGGTCACCGGGAAAGTGACTGACTGTCCCGAACCAACGCCTGCTCACGAATCACCCGTCGAATCATCTCCATCATGGCCTGGGCCACTGGTGAATGCAGGCAGCCGTTGCGATAAGTCAAACCGATGGCCCGGGTGGTCTGTTTCAGCTCCAGCGGCAGGATGCACAACTCACCGGAGGCAATTTCCTGTTCCAGTTGATGCGCAGACACCGCCGCGAGCATGTCCGAACGCAACAACAACCCACGAATGATCGCCATGTCGGCGCTTTCCACTACCGGTCGGGGCGGCGCAATGCCAAACCGGGTGAAGCACTCATCGAGCATTTTCCGGGCCGGCGATCCGGCGCGGGGCAGCACCCACTGGGCGGAGCTGAGTTCGTCGTGCACGGCAGTTTTCGAATACAACGGATGATCACGCCGCGCCAACACCACCATGTCTTCCGTAAGCAACGCCTCGCCGGTCAAATCGCTGGCGTAGGCCTCCGAACGCAAGGCTCCGAAAATGAAATCGACATCGCCGGCGCGCAGTTCCGTCGCTAGTAAATCGAAGGGGCTTTCATTGGTGATCACCTGGATTTCCGGATGCTCGGCCACCATGCGCACGATGGCCTCCGGCAATATCCGGGTGCGACCAAGGGGCAGGGCGCCGACATGCACCACCCCTTGCAGGGCGCCGCGCAGGGCGGTGATGTCGGTCTCGATATGGCGCAATTCGTTCAGCGCCCGACGAATCGGAAACAGGATTTCATGGCTGGCGCGGGTCGGCTGCAAGCCACGAGGTGTGCGCTCGAAGAGCGTCTGCCCGCAGCCATTTTCCATGACCTTGATGGTCGAACTGATCGCCGGTTGACTCAGGCCGAGCAGGCTGGCGACGGTCTGCATGTGGTGCGTTTCACAGAGTTTGACGAACACTTGCAGGCGTCGGGCCTGGAACAGGTAAAGCGGTTCGATCGCACGTTTATCCCCGCTACTCAACAGCCGTGGAACGCTTTCCAGCTCGGCGAGCACGCGGCGAGCCCGGGGCAGCAGACGTTCGCCGTAATCGGTCAAACGCATGCCGTTGGCGTGGCGTTCGAATAGCGCCACGTCGAGCCGGGCTTCCAGCTCGGAAATTGACCGAGTCACCACTGACTGCGCCCGATACAGGGCCACGGAAGCCTTGGAAACGCTGCCGTGATCGGCCACGCGGACGAAGGCGCGGACGTGCATCAGGCTGGGCAGTTCACTGGTTTCCATGGGGCGGCGGCTCTTCAGATCGGGGTTTGACTCGGACTATGCCGCCGCCCTGATCGAGTGGCAATAAAAAAAACGCATACCTGCAACACCGCAACGCATTACTCCGCAAGTGGGTGCGGTGCGATGCTCTTTCGAAACGCAGGAGGAGTATCCCCAATGATCGATTCACCGAAAAACGCACCGAAAAACGCACCGAAAAACGCGCTGGTCGTCAGCGCCCACTCTGCCGATTTCGTCTGGCGTGCGGGCGGTGCTATCGCACTGCATGCGCAACAGGGCTACAACGTGCACATCGTCTGCCTGTCCTTTGGCGAGCGCGGCGAGTCCGCCAAGCTGTGGCGCAAGGGCGAGATGAGCGAAGAGAAAGTCAAAAGCGCGCGCCGCGAAGAAGCCCAAGCGGCCGCCGACATCCTCGGTGCCAGCGTCGAGTTCTTCGACATCGGCGACTACCCGATGCGCGCGGACAAGGAAACCCTGTTCCGCCTCGCCGATGTCTTTCGCCGGGTGCAACCGGAATTCGTCCTAAGCCACTCGCTGAAAGATCCGTACAACTACGATCACCCGTTGGCCATGAACTTGACCCAAGAGGCACGCATCATCGCCCAGGCCGAAGGCTACAAACCGGGCGAGAAAATTGTCGGTGCGCCGCCGGTCTACAGCTTCGAACCGCACCAGCCCGAGCAATGCGAATGGCGCCCTGACGTGCTGCTGGACATCACTTCCGTCTGGGACAAGAAGTACGCGGCCATCCAGTGCATGGCCGGCCAGGAACATCTGTGGGAGTACTACACCCGCGTGGCCCTGCAACGTGGCGTGCAAGCCAAGCGCAATGTCGGGATCACCTCCAGCCGCGACATCATTTACGGCGAAGGCTATCAAAGCATCTTCCCGCGCGTGACGGAGAACCTGGGATGAGCGAGTGGATCGGAAAAACCGGCATCGTCGTACGCAACATCGCCCGGGCCGAACAGGCGCTGGTCGAAGAGCTGCAACGCTACGGCGTCGCGACGATTCACGAAGCGCAGGGTCGCAAAGGTCTGCTGTCGTCTTCGATCCGGCCTATTCAGCGGGGCAGCGTGATCAGTGGTTCGGCGGTGACGGTGCTGGTCGCGCCGGGTGATAACTGGATGTTCCATGTAGCCGTGGAGCAATGCCGTCCCGGCGACATTCTGGTGGTTGCACCGAGTTCGCCGTGCACCGATGGCTACTTCGGCGACCTGCTGGCGACCTCGCTCAAGGCCCACGGCGTGCGCGCATTGGTGATCGACGCCGGCGTGCGCGACACCCATACACTGCGCGAGATGGGCTTCCCGGTCTGGTCCCGCGCCATCAGCGCCCAGGGTACGATCAAGGAGACCCTGGGCTCGGTCAACCTGCCGCTGGTGTGTGGCGGTCAGTTGGTCAACCCCGGCGATGTGGTGGTGGCGGATGACGATGGCGTGGTCATCGTGCGTCGGTCCGACGTTGAACACGTGGTCGAGGCCAGCCGCGCCCGCGCCGATCTGGAAGAACAGAAGGCCCTGCGCCTGGCCAAGGGTGAGTTGGGCCTCGACATCTACAACATGCGCGGACGCCTGGCGGAAAAGGGTTTGCGATACGTCGAGAGCCTCGACGAACTCGGAGACTGAGCATGGGCCAGACACGGATTCCTTGCCTGCTGATGCGCGGCGGGACGTCGAAAGGGGCTTACTTCCTGGCCAGTGATTTGCCCGAGCAGCAGGCGCTTCGCGACCGTGTATTGCTGGCGGCCATGGGCTCGCCGGATGCGCGGCAGATTGATGGCATCGGCGGCGGCGATTCGCTGACCAGCAAAGTGGCGATCATCAAGCCCTCGGCCCGCGCCGACGCCGATGTCGATTATCTGTTTGCCCAAGTGCTGGTCGACGCGCCGCGTGTCGATTACGGCCAGAACTGCGGCAACATCCTTGCCGGTGTCGGACCGTTCGCTATCGAGCGCGGGCTGGTGGCGGTGCAGGGTGATGTAACGCTGGTGCGGATCTTCATGGAAAACACCGGGCAGATCGCGATTGCGCATGTGCCAACGCCGAAGGGGGCCGTCAGCTACGCGGGTGAAGCGCGGATCGACGGGGTGCCGGGTTATGCCGCGCCATTGATCGTCGAGTTCGAGGATGTCGCCGGCTCCAGTTGCGGGGCGTTGCTGCCGACCGGCAATGCCGTCGATGTGTTCGAGGGTGTTGAAGTGACCTGCGTCGATAACGGCATGCCGGTCGTGCTGATCCGCGCCGGAGACCTCGGTCTCAGCGGCTATGAAAGCCCGGAGCAGTTGGATGCGGACGCGCGGTTAAAGGCGCGGATCGAGAAGATCCGACTACAGGCCGGCCCGCGCATGCACCTGGGCGATGTCAGCCAGCGCAACGTGCCGAAAATGTGCCTTGTTGCACCGGCGCAAGCGGACGGAGCGCTCAGCACCCGCACCTTCATTCCCCATCGTTGCCACACCAGCATCGGCGTGTTCGGCGCGGTCAGCGTAGCCGTTGCGTGCCTGATCGAGGGCAGTGTGCCGGCAGGCCTGGCGCGTATCCCCGCGGGTGATGTGAAGCAGCTTTCAGTCGAGCACCCGACCGGCGAATTCACCGTCGAACTGCGTCTGCAGGACGGCGAATTGGTGGGTTGCGGGCTGATGCGCACCGCCCGATTGCTGTTTGATGGAAACGTGTGTGTGCCGGATACGCTCTACTGAGTGGTGAGATAGACTCATCACGGGGCTTTTCACGGCAGGAGTGACACGCGTGGCAGGACTGCAATGGACTCGCTGATCACCGCCGCAGCGCACGCGCTGGCGGCGGGTGATCCGCTCGGCGCGCTGGACCGCATCGCATTGCGCGACGATGCGCCTGCGTTGGCGCTGCGCGGGATCGCCATGGCGCAACTGGGTGATCTGGCGCGGGCCAAGGCGCTGGTGCGCAGGGCGGCGCGGGCCTTTGGTCCGAGAGAGGTCGTGGCACGAGCGCGCTGCATCGTCGCCGAAGCCGAAATCGCCCTGGCCTCGCGGGATCTCGGCTGGCCGGTTAAGGCGCTTGAAGCGGCGCGTGTCACGCTGGAGGCCCATGGCGACCTGGTCAACGCTGCCCACGCGCGATATCTGGACATCCGTCGTTTGTTGCTGATCGGGCGGCTTGATGAGGCCCAAAAAAATCTCGATGAGCTGGATCAGGCAACATTACCGCCATCCTTGCGGGCGACCCATGAACTGGTGGTGGCAGGGATCGCGATGCGACATCTGCATTCCCACGCCGCGCGGGCCGCACTCGCCAGGGCTGAACTCGCCGCGCAACTCGCCGGTACTCCTGCGCTGACCGCAGAAGTCGAAAATGCGGCGTCGATACTGAACAGCCCCGCCGCACACCAGATCGTTGGTGGCGAAGAACGACCTCTGTTGCTCGACGAAGTGGAATCGCTGCTCGCCTCGACATCGCTGGTGGTGGACGCTTGTCGCTATGTGGTACGTGGCGCGGGCATGTCGGTTTCCCTGTCCAAACGACCAATCCTCTTCACCCTCGTGCGTACGCTGGCCGAAGCCTGGCCGGGCGATGTGCCCAGGGCAACACTCATCGCCCGGGCCTTTCGGCTGAAGCTCAGTGATGAATCCCATCGCGCCCGTTTGCGGGTTGAAATCGGGCGATTGCGCGCCGCGTTGAAGCCTTTGGCGACGGTGACCGCGACCCGGCGCGGATTTGCCCTGGTCGCGCAGGTTTCACCGGACGTGGTGCTGCTGACGCCACCGGTCGAAGAAAAATATGCAGCGGTGTTCGCCTTGCTCGGTGACGGTGAATCCTGGTCCAGCTCAGCCCTGGCGCTGGCCCTCAACACCAGCCAGCGCACGGTGCAACGGGCGCTCGACACACTGGCGGCGGCAGGCAAAGTGCAGTCGTTTGGTCAAGGCCGGGCGCGGCGCTGGATGACCCCACCGGTGCCCGGTTTCGCGACGACCTTGTTACTCCCGGTGCCGCTGCCCGGTGGCTAGGATGAACGCCACCAACCCCTTTGGAGGAACACCAAGATGAAACAGTCAGCCGCCGAAATCGTCCGTGAGTATGGCCCTTTTGAAGGTGTCGACACTGTGCACGGCCTGACCTGGGACGGTCAGCAGGTGTGGTACGCCAGTGGCGAAAAACTCAACGCCCTCGACCCCGAAAGCGGAAAGACATCGCGCTCGATCGACGTCGCCGCCCATGCCGGCACCGCCTTCGACGGGACAAATCTGTTCCAGATTGCCGAGGACCGCATCCAGAAAATCGACCCCCGCACCGGTCAGGTTCTCTCCACGATCCCGGCCCCCGGTGGCGGCAACGACTCAGGGCTGACATGGGCCGAGGGCACATTGTGGGTGGGGCAGTATCGCGAGCGCAAAATCCATCAGATCGACCCCGAGAGCGGAGCCATCCTGCGCACCATCGAATCCAACCGCTTTGTCACCGGCGTGACCTGGGTTGAAGGCGCGTTGTGGCATGGCACTTGGGAAGGCGAAGAAAGCGAATTGCGCCGCATCGACTCGAAGAACGGCGAGGTGCTGGAAAGCCTCAAGCTGCCAACCGGGATCGGCGTGTCCGGGCTTGAATGCGATGGCGGCGAGCGGTTTTTCTGCGGCGGTGGTTCGAGCGGGAAGGTGAGGGTGGTGCGACGGCCCTCTTGATTCCATGCGCCTAAGAAATACGGGCTTGATGAACCAGTGAATGATCATCAAGCCCGTCCTGACTCCTTGGCGCGAATCAGAGCGCCTTCGCCATTGATGTTCGGCTGTTTCAGCGCCAATCGGGCCAGGTAGCCCGAGTAAATAATCGCCGCGATATTGCCAATCGCTCGTAACGTCGTCTTTAAAATGTACGCCGATGTACAGCGCGTGTACGCCATGGATCGGGCGGTGTACAGTTGGGCGAATTTACCGAGATAGGCGGACCCGAAGATGTCGCAGACAGGAAGGGCAAAAACCAAGGCGCAGGATGCAGGATGGCGAGGCTCGGTCGATGTCTGGTTGGACGCCGCCTACGATGCCTTGAAGGAATCCGGTGTCGATGCGGTGCGGGTGATGCCGCTCGCCAAGCGTCTGAACTTGTCCCGCACCAGTTTCTATTGGTTCTATGAAGACCGCGAGCAGCTGCTCGCGGCACTGCTGGCCCGTTGGAAAGACAAGAACAGCGGCGGTTTGGTGGGGCAGTGCGAGAGTTACGCGGAAAGCATTTCCGAGGCAATTCTCAATGTTTTCGAATGCTGGCTGAACCCGGAACTGTTCGACTCGCAATTCGAATTTGCCGTGCGCAGCTGGGCATTGCAATCGGCTGAAGTGGCGGCTGAAATCGCGCTGGCCGATGAGGCGCGAATCAATGCCCTGGCCGCCATGTTCCGCCGGTTTGGCTATGAAGCCGAGGCCGCCGATGCGCGGGCCAGGACGATCTACCTCACGCAAATCGGCTACATCTCGATGAAAACCACTGAGGACGTTGTGGTGCGCTTTCGGCGCATCCCGCAGTACGTGACCGTGTTTACCGGCAAGGCACCGAAGCGGCGGGAACTGGATCGCTTCTTTGGCAAGTTTGGCTATGCGGAAAAAGAACCCGGGGTTTTCGGTCCGCTGGTTGAGAACTTGGAGGAGTTGCCGTCCGATGAACAATAAAACCCTGGGCATCATCGGCGGCACTGGCTGGCTGGGAAGCGCAATCGCCGAGGCGCTTCTGGACAGCGGGTTTATCCAGCCTGCCGGACTGTTTGTTTCCAATCGCTCTGGCCGCAGCACGTTGCCAGCCGATGTGCGGGTTCTGGCGGATAACCAGCAACTCGTGGCGCTTAGCGATGTGGTGATGTTGTCGATCCGGCCGGAACAATTTCGCGAACTGCAGATCGATGCCAGCGGTAAACAAGTCATTTCCCTGATGGCCGGGATCCCGGCGGCAGCTCTCAGCGCAGCTACCGGTGCGCAGGAGGTAGTGCGGGCCATGCCGAATGCGGCCGTCGACATCAGGCAGTCGTACACGCCGTGGTACAGCGCCGGCGATCTTGGCGACGCGGATCGCAAGTGGGTGCAACGGTTATTCGAATGTGTGGGCGCGGCGGATGAAGTGCCGAACGAAGACAATATTGATTACCTGAGTGCGTTGTCCGGCACTGGGCCGGCATTCCCGGCGTTGCTGCACCGGGCGCTGTCCAGTCAGGCAGTGGCGGCGGGCATTCCTTACGAGATTGCACAGCGTGCTGCGCGCGGCGTGGTGGTGGGAGGCGGGCAGCTGTTGGCCAGTCGCGATCCAGAACAAATGATTGAAGCGTTGATGGCTTACCGTGGCGTGACGGCGGCGGGGTTGCAGTCGATGACTGATCAGGACTTTGACGTCATGGTTGGAAGGGCATTGCAGGCAGGCGCGGAGGTTGCACGACGCGGTATGTAGCAAGTCCCTGAAACTGCTTTTGTGGCGAGGGAACTTGCTCCCGCTGGGTTGCGCAGCGACCCCAAAAAAGGGCCTGCTGCGCAGTCCAGCGGGAGCAAGCTCCCTCGCCACAAATATGGAGATAGATCAGAGATCTTTCACCAGCCGCAAAGCATCGTAGATCGCCGCGTGGGTGTTGCGTGCGGCCACGGCGTCACCAATCCTGAACAGCTGGAATTGCCCTTGTGGGTTGGTGACGATGTTTTGCGCCTTGCCCGCGATGAGGTCGTGCTGTTCCACCGCACCGCCGTTGCTCGAATGCGGACGCAGGTCGAAGTACAGATCGTCCAGAGGCAGGGTGCCGTGGTTGACCACGACCTGATCGACAACCCGCTGCTTGTTGACCTTGCCGTAGTCACTGCCGAAGGTCGCAAGCAGGCGGCCATCTTGTTTTTCGACCTTCTCGACGCGGTAGGTGACGGTGAAAGTGACGTTCAGGTCCTGCAAGCTGCGCATGTACGGCACGAGGTTCATGGCCATGACTTCCGGTGCAAACGCGCGGTCAGGGGTGACGATTTCCACGGTCGCGCCGCTTTTGGCTATGACTTCGGCAGCCTGCAACGCGGCATGGTCACCGGCGTCGTCGAAGATCAGCACGTGACGACCGGGCTTGATGTCACCGGAAATAATGTCCCAGGTCGACACCACTAACTCGTTGCCTTGAGTCAGCACTGCAGTGTCTGGCAGGCCGCCGGTCGCGACGATCACCACGTCCGGCTCATGGGCCAGCACCGTGTCGGCTTCGGCCCAGGTGTTGAAGTGGAACTTGACCCCCAGTCGCTCGCACTGGGCCATCCGCCAATCAATAATGCTGATCATCTCGCGACGACGCTCATTTTGCGCCGTCAGCCTGATCTGGCCGCCGGGACGATCCGCTGCCTCCAGTACGGTCACGTCATGGCCACGTTCACCGGCGACGCGCGCCGCTTCCAGCCCTGCGGGGCCGCTGCCGATGACCAGGACCTTGCGCCTGACCGCCGCCCGGGGAATCTCGTGGGGCATGGTGGTTTCCCGACCGGTCGCCGCGTTGTGAATGCAATAGGCGGCGCCACCCTGATAGATACGATCCAGGCAGTAGTTCGCCCCCACGCAGGGACGAATATCTTCTTCACGTTTCTCGATGATCTTGCGCACGATGTGCGGGTCGGTCATGTGCGCGCGGGTCATGCCAACCATGTCGACTTTGCCCGAGGCAATCGCGTAGCGCGCGGTGGCCACGTCCGGGATCTTCGCGGCGTGGAAGGTCGGGAAGCCGGTGGCCGAGCGAATTTCACCGGCGAAGTCCAGGTGCGGCGAATTGCGCATGCCCTGGATCGGAATGACATCGGTCAGGCCAGCATCCGTGTCGATGTGGCCGCGCACCACGTTGAGAAAATCCACCAGCCCGCTGTCCTTGAGCATGTGTGAAACCCGCATACCTTCGCTGGCGTTGAAGCCACCAGGCAACTGCTCATCGCCGGTGTAGCGTACGCCGAGCAGGAAATCCTCACCAACCCGCTGGCGAATGCCCCGCAGGATGTCGAAGGTAAACCGCATTCGGTTTTCCAGCGAACCGCCGTATGGGCCGTCCAGTTCGTTGGTCAGCGGCGACCAGAACTGATCCATCAAATGCCCATAGGCTTGCAGCTCCAAGCCATCCATGCCGGCCGCCTTCATGCGCTCGGCCGCGTCCACGTAGTCCTTGATGATTCGCTCGATGTCCCACTCTTCCATTTTTTTCGGGAAGGAGCGGTGAGCGGCTTCGCGGTGGTGGGAGGGCGACACTACCGGTAGCCAGTCGGCTTTGTCCCAGCGGGTGCGACGGCCCAGGTGGGTCAGCTGGATCATCACTGCCGCGCCGTGTTCATGGCACTCGTCGGTCAGGTCCTTCAGCCATCCGACCACCTCGTCCTTGTACGCCAGCACGTTGTTGAACACCGGTGGACTGTCCCGGGATACCGCTGCGGAGCCTGCGGTCATGGTCAGGGCGACACCGGCCTTGGCCCGTTCGACGTGGTAGGCGCGGTACAAATCCTTGGGCATGCCGTCTTCCGGGTAGGCCGGTTCGTGCGAGGTGGTGATGATGCGGTTTCTGAGGGTCAGGTGCTTGATCTTGTACGGCTGCAGCAACGGATCGCTGGACATGGCGGTGCGCTCCAAAAGTGGGCTTCATCAGGCTCGGCGACTTGAAATTAGGATAACTGTACACGTGTGTCAATGGTTCGTGACACAGGTGTACATTTTGCTTGCGCAGGGCAATCGTCGTGGATAAGATCGGCGCATAAGGAGAAGGGATCGGCTCAACCGACCCGCCGCGCAAGACTGCATTTTTCACGACCGTAAGGCCGTTCAAATTAAGACCAACCTGCCAATAACAACCAAAACAGGAAAACGCTTGATGAACGCTCATTCGCCGTATCGAAAAAGAATTTGTGCCGGATTGATCGGCGTGGCACTCGCCGCTGGCGTCGGGCTGACGCAAGCCGCGGAACCGAAGCCCGTGCGCATTGGCTGGGTCAACTGGTCGGATACCGAGATCACCGTAAAACTGGCCACCACGGCGTTGCAGGACCATCTCAAACAACCGGTGAAACTGGTCATGGCCGACATCGGCATCCAGTTCCAGGCGTTGGCCAACGGCAATATCGACCTGATTCCGATGGTCTGGCTGCCGAGCACCCACAAGGCGTTCTACGACAAATACAAGGACAGGCTCGAAGACCTCGGCGTGCTTTATGAAGGGCGGATCGGCATGGCTGTGCCCACATCCGTACCCGAGAGTGAAGTGTCCAGCGTGGAGGACTTGAACAAGCCCGAGGTCAGGGAAAAACTTGAGGGCAAGATCCTTACCTCAGAGGTGGGGAATGGCCAATACAAGCTCACCGAAAAGGCCATCAAAGAATACAAACTCGACGGCTACAAACTGGTGGCGTCCTCCGAATCCGGGATGCTCAATGAACTTGATCGCAACCTGAAGCGTGATAAATGGTCATTGGTCAACGCCTGGAGCCCGCACTGGATGTTCTCCAAGTGGTCGCTGCGTTACCTGGATGACCCGAAACAAATCTTCGGCGGCGCCGAGCAGATTCACGCCATGGCTCGCAAGGGATTCAGTCAGGAGTACCCGGAGGTGGCGTATTTCTTCGCCCACTATTCGATTCCCCGCGCCGATCTTGAAGCGTTGATGATGCAGGCGCGGCAGAGCTCCTCCGACAAGGTGGTTGCTGACTATTACGCAGCCAACAAGCCGCGTTTCCAAGCGATGTTCGAAAACAATGAGCAGCGGGTGAGCAGTCGGCAGCCTTGATGGCGCCTTCAGCAGGTGGGTTTGATGCAAAAAACCGTAGGAGCCGGCATGGGGGATGTGTTCGGGATTTGGGTTGACGCAAAACCTGTAGGAGCCTGGCTTGCCGGCGATGGCGATTTTACGGGCGCTATCGCCAGCAAGCCGGCTCCTACGGATTGGGGGATGTTTTCGGGATTTGGG
>NZ_JSAK01000031.1:203794-226767 GCF_000802965.1 Pseudomonas fluorescens
TCGGGATTTGGGCTGACGCAAAACCTGTAGGAGCCTGGCTTGCCGGCGATGGCGATTTCATGGGCGCCATCGCCAGCAAGCCGGCTCCTACGGATTGGGGGATGTTTTCGGGATTTGGGTTGACGCAAAACCTGTGGGAGCCCGGCTTGCCGGCGATGGCGATTTTAATGGCGCCATCGCCAGCAAGCCGGCTCCTACAGGTCGTGGGTGTGTTCGGGATTTGGGTTGACGCAAAACCTGTGGGAGCCTGGCTTGCCGGCGATGGCGATTTTATGGGCACCATCGCCAGCAAGCCGGCTCCTACGGATTGGGGATGTTTTCGGGATTTGGGTTGACGCAAAACCTGTGGGAGCCTGGCTTGCCGGCGATGGCGATTTTATGGGCGCTTTCGTCAGCAAGCCGTATCCTGCATTCCCCTTACTTCGCGCCGAACAACATCGTCCAGTAAACCCCTTCATCACTGCGCGCGTCCGTCGCGTAGCCAGCGCCCACTTGAGTGAACATCGGGTTCATCAAATTCGCGCAATGCCCTGGGCTGGCGAGCCATCCCGCCATTGCCTTGCTCGGCGAGCCTTGGCCGGCGGCGATGTTTTCGCCGATTTGCCGGCCGCGGAAGCCGGCGGCTCTCGCCCGGTCGGCAGGCATGTCACCGTCGGGGTCCTGATGCGCGAAGTAATTGCCGTAGGCCATCGCTTTGCTGTGCCCTTGCGCCGCAGCTCCGAGGCTGGCATTCCACGCCAATGGTCGGGCGGCGGCAAAGCGCTGGCGACCGCAGAGCCGTGGCTTGGAACGGGCGGCGTTGACTTGAGCGAGCAAATCCTTGCTAACGGATCGGGTGTCACTCATTTGCCTGTCGAGCACCGGCCGCGCCAGCACCACTTGCCACTCACCACGGCTGCGACTGACGCCAATGTCGGCGTACTGGCTGTCCAGCAGCGCCGCGCAATGGTCGCTTTGTATCTGATCGAACGCCTCTTCGGCGTCCTGCGCACCCACCACTCGGATTGTCCGCACGGTCACGGCTTGGTAGCCGTTTGCTTTTAACCGATCACGCAAACCGCCACCGTAGCCGATCGGCAAGGCCAGGTTCGAATTCAACGCCAGTGGAGGCAAGCGCTGGGCAGGACGCCGCTCGCAGCGTTGCGGATGGGCACGGTAATCATTGATCGCTTCCACCAGTTGCCGTTCCGCACTGGCGTGGGCGGGGCTGGCAATCAGGGGAAGCAAAGTGAACAGGCACAGCGAAGTGAAGCGCAAGGCGAGGGCGGTTTGGCGCATGGGGCGGACAGCTCTGATGAGATGACGACGATTGAGGGAGGAATTGGCGCCGATCTAAGACTGGCGCCTTGAGACAAGGTTCGCGGGAGAGAAGGGTATATTTGCTGGCAGGCTGTTCAGTCGCAATCAGTACGATCAACGATCGCAGTCAAATTGACCTTGATACATAAACCGCAACTGTAGGAGCTGCCGCAGGCTGCGATCTTTTGATCCTGATCTTGAAAAAATCAAAATTGAAAGATCGCAGCCTGCGGCAGCTCCTACAGGTCAGGGTCGTTCGCAATCAACCCATCCCCCAATGCCTTGAGGTATTCAGGGCTGTCACTGATCGAATTGTGCCCCGTGCCGGGAATCACCTGCAGCGTCGCCACGCCCTTGGCGAAATGGCTGTAGAGCCGCCGGGTGCTTGACCCGGGAATCACTTCGTCATGCTCGGCGGCGATCAGGCGCGTCGGCACCGTGATGTGTTCGGCATAGCGCCAGGATTCGAATTTGTCCTTCAATAACCACTTCACCGGAAACCAGCGAAACTGCCGGGCCGCGAGTTCCTCAAGGCTGTTGTACGGCGTGATCAGCAGCAATTTCGCCGCCGGGCGGTAACTGGCCAGGCGAACGGCGACTCCGGAACCCAGGCTGCGCCCGACCACGGCAATTTGCGGATGATCGGTGTAGACCTTGTCGAACAGAGTCATGGCATCGCGGGCAATTGCTTCCTCGGAAGGGGAGCCGGTGCTGCCGCCGTAACCCCGGTAATGCAGCAAAAACAGGGCATGGTCGGGGAACGCCTCTGCGAACGACGGCAGGCTGCGCGAAACGTCCTCGGCATTTCCGCCAAAATAGATCAGCGCTTTCGGGCCATCGTATGGTCTGACGGACACCAGCACCTGAGCGTCGTCAACCGGCAGCGCAAGCAACGTTTCAGCGCTGTCGATGGCGCGGGGTTGCGGGAAGTAGATGAGCGCGCGCTGAAACACGAACAGTGCAGCGCATAGCGCCAGGTAGACCACTGCGGGGATGACGACGAGTAACACCAGGGTACGAGACATTCGGCTAACGTTAGTGGGCGGCATTGACGGCTCCGGGTGCTGTCAGAGTGTAGCTGGCGGTAAAGGAGGGCAACGATGCCCAACATGCCTCAATGGCTCGATGTACGGCCGACTGAGAGGGCGGCCCTGTTGCTGGGTTTCGCTTTCCATTTCTGTGTACTGGCCAGTTATTACCTGGTGCGACCGTTGCGCGACGCCCTGGGTCTTGAAGGCGGCGCGGACAAGTTGCAGTGGCTGTTCACCGCCACGTTTGTGGTGATGCTGCTGATGGTTCCGGTGTTCGGTGCGTTGGCCTCGCGCCTGCCAGCCACGCGGTTCGTGCCGTTGATCTACCGGGTGATCGCCGTGTCGATGCTGGTGTTTGGCCTGCTAATCGCCAATCAGGCCGCACCGGTAATGGTCGGTCGGGTGTTTTTCGTCTGGATCAGCATCTACAACTTGTTCATCGTCTCGATTTTCTGGAGCGTGCTGGTCGACCGCTTTTCCAGCGAGCAAGGGCGGCGCTTGTTTGGCTGCATTGCGGCGGGCGGCACGTTCGGCACGTTTATCGGGCCGCTGCTGGCGGCCACCATGGCCACTCGTCTGGGCCCGCTGGCCTTGACCGTCGCGGCGGCGGTGTTACTGGAAGTCGCCGTGCGTTGCTATCGAGCCTTGTTATCCAGGACGCAATCACAGTCCGGCAATCCGTTACTCGACGAACGGCGCATGAGCGGCAGCATACTCGGCGGAATCACCCTGATCCTGCACTCGCCGTACCTGTTGGGGCTAGTCCTCTTCATGCTGTTGCACACCAGCGCGGCGACCTTGTTGTATTTCGAGCAAGGACGAATTGTGGCTGGCAGCTACGCTGATGTAGGCAGCAGGACGCAATTCTTCGCCATCGTCGACTTGATCGTGTCGGCCCTGACCTTGACCTTCCAGCTGTTGCTGACGGCGCCGTTGATCCGTCTGGTCGGGATTGGCGGGGCGCTGGCAGCGTTGCCGTTGGCGACGATCGCGGCCTTCGTCGCCATGGCATTGGCCCCCGTTCCGACGACGGTGGCGCTGGCTCAGGGGCTACGTCGCGCCGTCGAGTTTGCCATCGTACGGCCGGCGCGGGAGGTGTTGTGGACCGTGGTCAGCCGCGAGGAGAAGTACAAGGCCAAGAATGTCATCGAAACCCTGGTCTATCGCGGCGGAGATGCCGCCAGTGGCTGGTTGTCCGCTGGTTTGACGGCGCTGGGCGCGGGGTTCGGCCTGGTGGCAGTGGTTATCGTGCCGTTCGCCGGTTTGTGGGGCGGGTTGTGCCTGTGGCTGGCCAGGCAGCAGGCGCAACGTGCCGAAGCTGATCGTCGGGAGAGGGAGATGAAATGAGCGATCCTGACGGTTACACCCGCAGGAAAATACTCACGCTGGCTGCCGGTGTTTCGGCGGTCTTCACGTTCGGTCCGGCCGGGGCGCAATCCACGCATACGACCGAAACAGGAGGCAAGACCATGCAGACCCGCGCCATTCCATCCAGCAAAGAGCTACTGCCCATTGTCGGGTTGGGCACCTATCGCGGTTTTGATGTGGCGCCTTCGGATCCTGCCTACAGAGAGCTGCCCGCGGTACTGCATGCGTTGTTCGAAAAGGGCGGGACGGTGGTCGACAGCTCACCGATGTACGGTCGGGCTGAACAGACCACGGGCGAACTGCTGTCGATCCACGAGCCGCGTTCGCCGGCGTTCCTGGCCACCAAAGTCTGGACCCGTGGCCGTGAGGAAGGCATCGCGCAAATGGAGCAGTCGTTCAAGCTGTTGCAAACCGACCGCATCGACCTGATGCAGATTCACAATCTGCTGGACTGGCAAATCCATCTGCCGACCTTGCGGCATTGGAAGGAAGCAGGGCGCATTCGCTACATCGGCATCACCCACTACACCTCGTCGGCCTACGAAGAAGTGGAGGCCGTGCTGAAAGCCGAGCCGCTGGATTTTCTGCAAATCAACTATGCCCTGGACGATCGCGCCGTCGAGAAACGCATCCTGCCGCTGTGCCGCGAGAAGGGCGTGGCGGTGATCTGCAATCGGCCCTTCGGTGGTGGCGGCCTGATTGGCCGGCTCAAAGGCAAACCTTTGCCGGGCTGGGCTGCGGAGGTCGGGGCCAAGAGCTGGCCACAACTGGCACTCAAATTCTTGCTGTCAAATACAGCGGTAACCTGCGTGATTCCCGGTACCGGAAACCCGCGTTACATGACGGAAAACGCAGGCGCCGGTTTCGGCCCGATGCTCACCGATGCCCACCGTCATCAGTTGATAGCATTAGTTGAATAACGTTGAAACAAGGGATTACACAGTGCATGTCCCGGTTTCCGGCGGGTCATGGAACCTCTCCTATACTGAGTCGCGTCAACAGAATCTCATGCCGCTGGAGCCGCAGTCGGCACCCTGACGGCGTCCCTGTCCATCACAGCAAGGAGATCGATAATGTCTATCCGTATTGGCGACGAAGCACCGGATTTCACCGCTGAAACCACTGAAGGCAAGCTCAACTTCCACGAATGGATTGGCAACGGCTGGGCCATCCTGTTTTCCCATCCGAAGGATTTCACACCGGTCTGCACCACAGAACTGGGTTACCTGGCCAAACTCAAACCGGAATTCGACAAGCGCAACACCAAGGTCTTGGGGCTGAGCATCGACCCGGTCAGTGATCACAACAAGTGGGTCGGTGACATCGAGGAAACCCAGGGTACCGCCGTCAACTATCCGCTGATTGGTGATGAAGACCTGGTGGTGGCCAAGCTCTACGACATGATCCACCCGAATGCCAGCGGTGGCTCACGCACCGCCGTCGACAACGCCACCGTGCGTTCGGTGTTCATTGTCGGCCCGGACAAGAAGGTCAAGGCCATGTTGATTTACCCGATGAGTGCCGGGCGCAATTTCGATGAAGTGCTGCGCCTGCTGGATTCGCTGCAACTCAATGCCAAACACACCGTGGCGACCCCGGTGAACTGGCGTCCGGGGGAAGACGTGATCATCCCGACCTCAGTATCTGACGAGGATGCGAAGAAGAAATATCCGGATGGCTTCAAGACGCTCAAACCGTATCTGCGCACGGTGGCGCAACCGAAGTGAGGCGTTAGCCTTTAGTCCGCCATCGCCAGCAGGCTAGCTCCCACAGGTGACTGAGTCGATACCAAAATTCAATCACGACTCAAAACCTGTGAGAGCGAGCCTGCTCGCGATGAGGCCAGCCCTGCTGGCCGGTTGACTATCGATCAAACCAAATACTTGCGAAACCACCCCAACGTCCGATCCCACGCCAGCTTCGCCGCCGCTTCGTCATAACGCGGCGTCGAATCGTTGTGAAAACCATGATTGGCGCCAGGATAAATGAACGCCTCATAGGTCTTGCCGTCGGCTTTCAGCGCCTTCTCATAGGCAGGCCAGCCTTCGTTGATGCGCGTATCCAGTTCGCCGTAGTGCAGCATTACCGGCGCCTTGATCCGGGCGACGTCTTTGCTCTCGGGCTGCCGACCGTAGAAGGACACCGCCGCACCCAGTTCCGGATAGGCCACCGCCGCCGCATTGGTGACGCCACCGCCGTAGCAGAACCCGGTGATACCGACTTTGCCGCTTCCGGCGTCATGTTTAATCAGCCATTCGATGGCGGCGAAAAAGTCATTCATGAGCTTTTCGGGATCGACCTTTGCCTGCAGCTCTCGACCCTTTTCGTCGTTGCCGGGATAGCCGCCGACCGAGGTCAGGCCATCCGGGGCAAGAGCAATAAAACCGGCCTTGGCCACACGCCGGGCAACGTCCTCGATGTAGGGATTAAGCCCGCGGTTTTCATGCACGACCACCACACCCGGGACCTTGCCGGTGACTTTCGCCGGGCGCACCAGATAGGCACGAACCTGCCCGTGGCCCTTGGGTGAAGGGTAGGTGATGTACTCGGCGATGATGTCCGGGTCAGTGAATTCGACTTGCTCGGCGAGTGCGTAATTCGGGCTCAAGGACGCCAGCAGCGCACTGGCCGTCAAACCACCGAGGGTGAACAACGCCGCACGATCGAGAAATTCGCGCCGGTTGATCAGGCCGTGGGCGTAGTAGTCGTAGAGTTCCAGCAGTTCCGGGGCAAAGTCTTTCGCAGTGAGACGGGTCATCTGTGCGTTTCCTCTGTGACTGGTTTAACGCAATACCTGTGGGATACACATTGCCATTGTAGGAGCTGCCGAAGGCTGCGATCTGTTGATCTTGATCCGGCTTAATGGGTTGATCACTTTGATACCGCCAAAAGATCGCAGCCTTCGGCAGCTCCTACAGTGAATCCGCACCCGCTTTCGCGACTTGCGCATCCTGCTCGGCCTTGACCCCGGACACGCCAACCGCGCCAATCACCTGGCCGTCGACAATGATCGGTACGCCACCTTCCAGGGACGTCAGCAATGGCGCCGACAAAAAAGCATGGCGCCCGCCGTTGACCATGTCTTCATAACCCTTGGATTCGCGCCGGCCCAGGGCCGATGTCCGGGCCTTTTCCGTGGCGATGTACGCGCTGATGGGCGCAGCGCCGTCAAGACGTTCGAGGGCCAGCGGGTGGCCACCGTCATCCACTACCACAATGGTCACCGCCCACTGGTTGTTCTGCGCTTCGGTGCGAGCAGCGGCAAGGATTTGTCCGACTTCGGTCTGGCTCAGGATGGCTTTGCTTTTCATGAGGAACTCTCCAGGGCTGGTTTAGTGCGACGCGGCGTCGACCAGTTCGATCCAGTGCCGCACAGGTGTCCGGCCAGCCCCGTCAAGGTGCGACTGACAGCCGATATTGGCGGTGACAATGACTTCGGGATAACCGCTTTCCAAGGCATTCATCTTGTTGTCGCGCAGTTGGCGGGCCAACTCGGGCTGGGTCAGCGAGTAAGTGCCCGCCGAGCCGCAGCACAAGTGGCCATCAGGCACGAACGTGAGGTTGAAGCCAAGGCGCTCCAGCAGCGTTTCAACCGCGCCACCGAGTTTTTGCGCATGCTGCAACGTGCACGGGCAATGGAAGGCAAGGCGTTGGGCATTGTGTATCCCGAGTCGCTCCAGCGGTTCGTTACGCAACACTTCCACCAGGTCCTTGGCCAGTGCACTGACGGTTTTGGCTTTCTCGGCATAAGCCGGATCGCTGCTGAGCAGATGACCGTAGTCCTTGATGAAAGCGCCGCAGCCGCTGGCGGTTTGCACGATGGCCTCGGCGCCTTGTTCAATGCCGGGCCACCAGGCGTCGATGTTGTGGCGCGCGCGATCGAGGCCGGCGGCCTGAGCGTCCAGGTGATAATCCACGGCACCGCAACAACCGGCCTCGCGGGCCGGGGTGACGCTGATCCCGAGTCGATCCAGCACCCGTGCAGCCGCGACGTTGGTATTGGGCGACAGGCTCGGTTGCACGCAACCTTCCAGCATCAATACGTGTCGGACATGTTGGTTGGTGGGGCGCGCTCTGGCCTGCGGCACGCTGCGCGGCAACTTGCTTTGCAGCATCTCGGGCAGCAACGCCCGGAACATCTGGCCGCTGCCCACCAGGCTTTTGAACAGGTCTGGGCGGGGAACCACGGCGCGCAATCCCTCGCGCAACAAGCGCTGGCCGATCGGGCGCGGTACCGCCGCATCCACCACCGCCCGGCCGATGTCCAGCAGGTTGTGGTAGTCGACGCCGGAAGGGCAGGTGGTTTCGCAGTTGCGACACGACAGGCAGCGATCCAAGTGTTGTTGGGTTTTTTGCGTGACCTCGTTGCCTTCCAACACCTGTTTGATCAAATAGATGCGCCCTCGCGGGCCATCCAGTTCATCGCCGAGCAATTGATACGTCGGGCAGGTGGCATTGCAAAAACCGCAGTGCACGCAGGTACGCAAGATGCGCTCGGCTTCTTCGGCGCGGGGTAGTTGGCGGGCTTGTTCGCTCAACGTGGTTTGCATGGCTCAAAGCTCCGCGTACAGGCGACCGGGGTTGAAGATGCCCCGTGGGTCGAGTTGCTGTTTGAGGTTCTGGTGGTAGCGCATTAAGGCAGCCGGCAATGGTTGGAACGGGCTGTCAATCAAGCCATGGCTGTAGCAAGTCACATGGCCGCCGACCTCATCGACCACTTGGCGGATGAACCCGGCCTCGGCATCGGACTTGAGCCAGCGTTGGGCGCCACCCCAGTCGATCAGTTGCCTGCCGGGCAACGACAGCTTGGGTGTGTTGTTTGGCAAGGATAGTCGCCAAAGGGGTTGGTCCTCATCGAAGAAACTCAGGCGTTGTTCGTTGAGATCGGCCCAGTACGAAGCGTCCAGCAGCTCACCGCCCAAGCGGTCATGGGCCGCTGCAACCGAACCTTCGCCGCCCTCAAGCCGCAAGTGCAGGCGCTGACCGTCGTGACACGCAGCGCTGATCGGCAACGGTTGCTGGCCCCATTGCGCCAGGTGCGCCAAGGCGCGGTCGCTGTCCATGTCCAGGCTGATGCTCAAGGATTGCCGGGGTTTGGGCAGGACCTTGAGTGAGACTTCGGTGATCAGCCCGAGTGTGCCGTAACTGCCTGCCATCAGGCGCGACAGGTCGTAGCCGGCGACGTTTTTCATGACTTCGCCACCGAAGCGCAGGTGCTTGCCATGGCCTGTAATGACCCGCGTTCCGAGGACGAAATCGCGCACCGATCCCGACCACGGGCGACGCGGTCCCGATAGCCCGCAGGCAATCATCCCGCCGACGGTGGCAGCGTCACCGAAGGAGGGTGGCTCGCACGGCAGCATCTGTTGCGCGGCATCCAGCGCTTGCGCGAGTTCGGCCAGCGGTGTGCCGCAACGTGCCGTGATCACCAGTTCCGTCGGGTCATAACTGACGATGCCTCGGTGGGCGCGCGTGTCGAGTATTTCTCCCGCCGTTACGCGTCCAAGGAACGCTTTGCTGTTGGAACCCTGAATGCGCAGCGGCGTGGCGTTTTGCAACGCCTGGTTCACCTGCTCCAGCAGCGCGTTGCTGTCATCGAAATCCTGTTCGTTGCTCATCAGAAACGCTCCAGTTCCGGGAAGGGCATCTGACCCATATGAACGTGCATGGCGCCAAACTCCGCGCAGCGGTGCAGTGTCGGAATGTTCTTGCCGGGGTTGAGCAGACCGCTCGGGTCGAACGCGGCTTTGACCGCATGGAACAGGGTCAGCTCATCGCTGTTGAATTGCGCGCACATCTGATTGATCTTCTCGCGGCCCACACCGTGTTCACCGGTGATACTCCCGCCGACTTTCACGCACAACTCGAGAATCTTGCCGCCCAAGGCTTCGGCGCGGTCGAGCTCTCCCGGCTGGTTGGCATCGAACAGAATCAGCGGGTGCATGTTGCCGTCACCGGCGTGGAACACGTTGGCCACCCGCAAGCCATACTCGGTCGACAACTCGGCGATGGCGTGCAACACGCCGGGCAACTCACGCCGGGGAATGGTGCCATCCATGCAGTAATAGTCCGGCGACAGGCGACCCACTGCCGGGAACGCATTCTTGCGTCCGGCCCAGAAGCGCACGCGCTCGGCCTCGTCCCTGGCCTGGCGCACTTCGGTGGCACCGGCCTGTTCCAGCACCTGGCGTACGCGGTTGCAATCTTCTCGCACATCGGCTTCAACGCCATCGAGTTCACAGAGCAGAATGGCTTCGGCATCGACCGGATAGCCAGCGTGGATAAAGTCTTCGGCGGCGCGGATTGCCAGGTTGTCCATCATCTCCAGGCCACCGGGGATGATGCCGGCGGCAATGATGTCACCCACCGCTCGCCCGGCTTTTTCAACGGAATCGAACGCCGCCAGCAACACCTTGGCGGATTGTGGTTTGGGCAGCAGTTTGACCGTCACCTCGGTGATCACGCCGAGCATGCCTTCAGAACCGGTAAACAACGCCAGCAAGTCGAGGCCGGGCGAGTCGAGGGCGTTCGAGCCGAGGCTCAGGTATTCGCCGTCGACGGTGAGGATGTCGACCTTGAGCACATTGTGCACAGTCAGACCGTACTTGAGGCAATGCACGCCACCGGCGTTTTCCGCGACATTGCCACCGATGGAACAGGCGATTTGCGAGGACGGGTCCGGCGCGTAGTACAAGCCATACTGGGCGGCAGCCTGGGAAATGGCCAGGTTGCGCACCCCCGGTTGAACCCGTGCCGTACGGGCGGCGGGGTCGATGTGGAGAATCTGGTTGAAGCGCGCCATGACCAGCAACACGCCTTTTTCCAGGGGCAATGCACCGCCTGACAAACCGGTTCCGGCACCCCGGGCGACCACCGAAACCTGCCGCTCGTGGCATACCCGCAACACGCCCTGGACTTCCTCAATGTCCCGCGGCAGCACCACCAGCATGGGCGTGGTGCGATACGCGGAGAGTCCGTCGCATTCGTACGGCTTGAGTTCTTCCTGCTGGTGCAGGATCTCCAGCTCCGGCATCTGCGTTTTCAGGGCTTGTAATAGCGCGTTTTTGTCGACTTCAGGCAGGGCGCCGTCAACACGTTCATCGTAGAGAATGTTCATCGGCGCACGACCCTCGTTTGTTGTTCTGTGAGGTCTGTTTGCGTAAACCACTGATTTTCATCATTGGCCTGTAACGTGCTGCTGTCTATGCCTTGTTTGTCCGATTGTTGCAGATTTTTATTCAATTAATTTTGCCTGGCACGCCGACCAATCACTGTAGGAGCGAGCCTGCTCGCGAACGCGGTGGGTCAGTCACATGGATCCATGATGTATCACCGCCATCGCGAGCAGGCTCGCTCCTACAGTTAACAAAAAGCCCGAATGGGGAGGCCATCCGGGCGAGGGGAGAAGATTTACAGGGCAATGTACCTACGCTGTCGATTCAATGTCCGCCCACCACCATGGAACTGAATGGCTCGACGTACGCCTGCAACGTCACCAGCCCACCGACCAGGATCGCCAGGATGATCGAGTGGAAGAACACGTAGCGCAGGATTTCCCCTTCGTGTCCGTACCAGCGAGTCGCGGTTGACGCCACCACGATCGACTGGGCATCGACCATCTTGCCCATGACCCCGCCGGAACTGTTGGCGGCGGCCATCAACACTGGGCTGAGCCCCAATTGCTCGGCGGTGACTTTTTGCAGGCCGCCGAACAGCACGTTGGATGCGGTGTCCGAACCGGTCAACGCCACGCCGAGCCATCCGAGCAGGGTGCCGAACATGGGGTAGAAAATCCCCGTGGCTGCAAACGCCAGGCCCATGGTCGCGTCCAGCCCCGAGTATCGCGTGAGGAATCCGAGCGCGAGCATGGCGACGATGGTGATCAGCGAGTAACGCACAACCCAGATCGTTCGCAGGTATTGATGAATGAGTTGCGGGATGGAGTAGCCCATCAGCAACCCGCCGAGGATCGCCGACAGCAGAATCCCGGTGCCGGTGCTGGTGAACCAGGTGAATTTATAGATCGCTTCTTCGGTTTTCGGTGCAGGCACCACCGGTGGAACCTTCTCGATCTGCTGGTGAATCGTGCCGAACGTCACGATCGGGGCGAAGATCGGGTTGGCTTCGCGCATCGGCTTGCCCTGAGGGTCCAGTTTCGCCGAGTTGGTGGCTGGATCAATCGCCGGGCGGGTATCGAACATGTTTTTGAAGCCTTGGGTACCCCAGGCAAAAACGAATACCGTAAGGATGATCCACGGCATCCAGGCGCGCATGACCGCAGGTTTGGCATCGCTGGCAAACGCTGCGCTGGCGACCGGTTTTTCGTCGTGTTCTTCGGCAATTTTCGAGTTGTCGACCCGCCCGGACAACGCTGCGGAGGTGTGTATGGAGGCCGGTTTCCACACCTTGAGGAAACCGGTCAGGCAGGCCATGGAGATCAGCGCGGCAATCACGTCCACCAGCATCGGCCCGTGATAGTTGGAAACGATGAATTGCGGAACGGCAAAACTGACGCCGGCAATCAGGATCGCCGGCCAGATTTCCAGCATCTTGCGCCAGCCGGCGAAGGCCCAGATCAGCCAGAACGGTACGATTACCGAAAAGAACGGCAATTGCCGGCCGACCATCATCGACAGCTCCATCTCATCCAGACCGGTGACCTTGGCTAAAGTGATGATCGGCGTACCCAAGGCACCGAAAGCCACAGGCGCGGTGTTCGCAATCAACGCCAGGCCCGAAGCGGCCAGCGGTGAGAAGCCCAAGCCGATCAGAATCGCCCCGGTCACCGCCACCGGTGTACCGAAACCGGCGGCCCCTTCGAAGAAAGCACCGAAGCAGAAGGCAATCAGCAGCAATTGCAGGCGTCGGTCATCGGTGATCCGCGCGAGCGAGTCCTGGAGGACTTTGAACGAACCGTTCTCGGTGGTCAGGCGGTGCAGGAAAATGATGTTCAGGACGATCCAGCCAATGGGCAGCAAACCGTTGGCGGCGCCGTACAACGCCGCCGAACCGGCCATACTGGCGGGCATGCCGAAGGCGAAGATTGCGATCACTAGCGCGGACGCGAGGGCCATCAATGCCGCCAGGTGCGCCTTGACATGGAAGAACGCCAGCGCCGCCAGCATCACCACCACGGGCACGGCGGCCATCAGGGTAGATATCACCGGGTTATTGAACGGATCGTAGATTTGCTGCCAAACCATGTTCCACCTCTGCTTTTTATTGTTGGACGTGCAGACCCCAGGGGGGGCGGTGGCTTGTAGTATAGGTGGCATTTCGCCGCTGTCAGGCCGAGCCTTCGGTCCCGTGAATACGCCCTGTTTCGCTGGGCTGAGCTAGCATGGCCAATAGGGTCGGAAAACCAGCAATGGGAGGAATGCCGCAATGACTGAGCGCCATGAAGAGCACAAGGAGACGCTGTCTAACGGATGCAGCATCAGGGTCAAGGCTGAAATACAAAAGGACGGTTCGTTGAAGATGCTTATCGGCGTATACGGACCTGATGGCTCGGTCATTAACGAGAACCTTGATCCCAAGCCCCACATGCTGGACATGGAAGCAGCGATGGATTGGGGAATTGATATCGCCAAGGGCATTGGAAATAGCCAGAGAACGTTGTAGACCGGCCTTTTTTGAGTGCAGCCTGCCGCAATAGCATTTTTCCGTCCTGCCGCACTTTTTGCAGGATGAAATCGGTCTAAAAACACCACACCACACGCTGAGTGCTTTGCTACTCTGAAGGTGTAGGTGAAAACGCAGACTGATGCGCAAGCGGATAGCGAGGACGCGTGGGGCGCGCTCCGAAGGGTACACGGTTAGAAAGATCTCCGCGCTGAGATCCAGCCCTTATGCCGTGTGAAGCAGGACAGCACAAAACTGTTCTGTGGGAGTCCTGATAAACCTTGTAAGCCAGAGACCAGCACTGGCCACCTACTTGATTAACCGAAGCCCGCCTTGTGCGGGCTTCTTCATGTCTGAAGGCAGCCAGGCTGGCTGACGCGGTTACACCAGTTTGATGGTGACGTCGATATTGCCGCGAGTCGCCTTGGAATACGGACAAGTCTGGTGAGCCGCGTCCACCAGCGCACGGGCCAGCTCCGGGTCGAGTCCCGGCAGGCTGACATTCAGGCGCGCCTGGAGGAAAAAGGCATTTTCGCTCTTGCCCAGATCGATTTCAGTCGCGACGGCAACGTCAGTCGGCAACGTCACTTTCAAGGCAACGGCTGCCTTGCCCATGGCGCCAATGAAGCAGGCCGACCAACCGGCACCCAGCAGTTGTTCGGGGTTGGTACCGCTCCCGGAAGAGCCGGGCGGGGAAAGCTTGATGTCCAGGCGTCCATCGTCGCTGTGCGACTCGCCTTGACGGCCGCCAGTGGTGACGGTCTTGCCGGTATACAGCACGGTATCGATTTGATTGATCATGTGCGCTCCTGAGAAATTTTTCGGCGATTCGGTCAGCTGAACCGCGACGAGCGCACTTTTTCATTTTTATGTACTTGGCATATGTCCTGACCGGACGGTTGTGTATCGCTGTGTAAATTCGGCGCCGGTAAATACACATCGATACAAACGTGCTGTTTTTGCCAGGCGACACAGTCCACTGATCAATCATGGCGCTGCGGGTTTTCGAGCTTATTCAGGGACGGCCTGACAACGGGTCTGTAAACTACCCACCATCCCCGTTTTCACCTCAAGCAAGAGATCCCCATGGCAAACCAAGACATCTCCTTTCTCCCTGATCCCGATGCGGACTCCATTTCCTCTGACGTCGCCGGTTTCGGTGGGCTGCTGGTCAGCACGCAGATTCCGACCCGCGCAGACGGTAGCCTGGAACTGGGCGGCATCGTCGAGCAAAGTGAATGCACCCTGCAGGCGCTAAAGGTTGCACTGGAGCGCGCGGGCAGTTCGATGGACCGGGTTCTGCACCTGACCATCTACCTCACCGACATGGCTGACCGCGCCGCTTTCAACGAGGTCTACAAGCGCTTCTTCGCCAAGCCGTGGCCAGTGCGCGCCGCCGTCGGTGTGGCGTCGCTGGCGGTGGAAGGCATGCGCGTTGAAGTGACTGCGATGGCGGCCAAGGCTTAAAAGCCGCTCGCAACGGCAGATCAAAAGATCTCAGCCTTCGCGTTTGCCTGTAGGAGCTGCCGCAGGCTGCGATCTTTTGATCTTATCTGGCTGGCAAACAAGCCATCGGGCAGCCTGCGGGTGCCGGTCAAGCGTTTCGCCGCTACAATGCGCACCTTGACCGTGACAAGCCAGACTAAAAAAACATGTCCCTACCCAAGCATCACCTTGAATTGCTCAGCCCCGCCCGCGACGTAGCCATCGCCCGCGAGGCCATCCTGCATGGCGCTGACGCCGTGTACATCGGTGGCCCGAGCTTCGGCGCGCGCCACAACGCCAGCAATGAGGTGAGCGACATCGCCCAACTGGTGGAATTCGCCCGTCGCTACCATGCCCGCGTGTTCACCACCATCAACACCATCTTGCACGACAACGAGCTGGAGCCGGCCCGCAAGCTGATCCATCAACTGTACGATGCCGGCGTCGATGCGCTGATCGTCCAGGACCTCGGCGTGATGGAACTGGACATCCCGCCGATCGAGCTGCACGCCAGCACCCAGACCGACATCCGCACCCTGGCGCGGGCGAAGTTCCTCGATCAGGCCGGTTTCTCGCAACTGGTACTGGCCCGCGAGCTGAACCTGCAAGAGATCCGCGCCATTGCCGACGAGACCGATGCGGCGATCGAGTTCTTCATCCACGGCGCGTTGTGCGTGGCGTTTTCCGGTCAGTGCAACATTTCCCACGCGCAGACCGGCCGCAGCGCCAACCGTGGCGACTGCTCCCAGGCCTGCCGTTTGCCGTACACCCTCAAGGACGAGAAGGGTGGCGTGATCGCTTACGAAAAGCACCTGCTGTCGATGAAGGACAACAACCAGAGCGCCAACATCCGCGCGTTGGTCGAGGCGGGCGTACGATCGTTCAAGATCGAAGGGCGCTACAAGGACATGGGCTATGTGAAAAACATCACCGCCTATTACCGCCAGCGCCTGGACGACGTCCTCGAAGATCGCCCGGATCTTGCCCGCGCCTCCAGCGGCCGCACCGTGCATTTCTTCATGCCTGACCCGGAAAAAACCTTCCACCGCGGCAGCACCGATTACTTCGTCACTGACCGCAAGATTGATATCGGCGCCTTCGACTCGCCGACCTTCACCGGTTTGCCAGTGGGCGTGGTCGAGAAAGTCGCCAAGCGTGACATGCAGGTCGTGACCCACGAACCGCTGTCCAACGGCGACGGCCTCAACGTGCTGGTCAAGCGTGAAGTGGTGGGTTTCCGCGCCAACATCGCCGAACCCAAAGGCGAGTTCGAGGAGGACGGCGAGAAACGCTATCGCTATCGCGTCGAGCCCAACGAGATGCCGGAAGGCATGTACAAGCTGCGTCCCAACCATCCGTTGAATCGCAACCTCGATCACAACTGGCAACAGGCGTTGCAAAAGACGTCTTCCGAGCGCCGTATTGCCCTGAATTGGGTCGCTCGCTTGCGTGAAGAACAGCTGGAACTGATCGCTACCAGCGAAGAGGGCATCAGTGCCAGCGTCACGCTGGACGGCCCGTTTGGTGCAGCCAACAAGCCGGAACAGGCGCTGGAGCAATTGCACGATCTGCTTGGCCAACTGGGCACTACCCAGTACCACGCTGTCGACATCAAGCTGGACGCGCCGCAGGCGTACTTCATTCCGAACTCGCAACTCAAAGCCTTGCGCCGTGAAGTGATTGAAGCCTTGACCGAGGCGCGGGTCGCCGCCCATCCGCGCGGCAGCCGTAAAGCCGAGACCACGCCGCCGCCGGTGTACCCGGAGTCGCACCTGTCGTTCCTGGCCAACGTCTACAACCAGAAGGCTCGCGACTTCTACCATCGCCATGGCGTCAAATTGATTGATGCGGCTTACGAGGCTCACGAAGAATCAGGCGAAGTGCCGGTGATGATCACCAAGCATTGCCTGCGTTTCTCCTTCAACCTGTGCCCGAAACAGGCCAAAGGCGTGACTGGCGTGCGCACCAAGGTTGCACCGATGCAGTTGATTCACGGCGATGAAGTGTTGACGCTGAAGTTCGATTGCAAGCCCTGCGAGATGCACATCATCGGCAAAATGAAAGGGCATATTCTCCACTCGCCGCAACCGGGCAGCGTGCAGGAGGTCGTCGGCCACATCAGCCCCGAAGACCTGCTCAAAACCATTCATCGCGCGCCTCACTGAGTACCGGGCAAGCGCGACGTCATGGCGTCGCGCTTGCCCAGGCACTTCAGCGGATCGAGCGGAGAATAGTCGCCAGGCAGATTGTGCTGAATCTTGATTAATGGTAAGTGGCTGTTTTAGAACAAATTAATTTTTCATTGGGGCTTCCCATGCCCGATAAAAGTTGTTAAATTTCCGCCCACTCTTGCAACGGCTCAAACGGGCTCTAGCAGATACAGGGGCGTCGCCAAGCGGTAAGGCAGCAGGTTTTGATCCTGCCATGCGTTGGTTCGAATCCAGCCGCCCCTGCCATATTCAATGCTCATCCTGACTTGGTCGGCAGCTGTCGCGAGTTGAGGATGAACGTAATACCAAAAACGCCAACCGGTCTCCGGTTGGCGTTTTTTGTGTCTGCCAGTTTTTCCTGGGAGAGGGTCGTGGCTGGTCGTGTATCTGAACGTATCCCTCGTGCCAAAAACTACCTGCGCATACAAAAGCATGGGCATGTCGACACGTAGGCGATACACGATGACCGTCTAATGAGGTTGCCGCACAACGGCACCCCGCGCTTTTTACCCTGCGCTCATTGGAGAATTGCGATGTCCCGAAACAATAAAAGTAAAGTCGCTGGCCTGCTCGGCATCGCCCTCGCCACGGCATTCACGGCCTTCGCCGGCCTTTCACAAGCCCAGGAAACGAAGCCTGCCGACGCTGGGCAAGCACCGGCGAAAAGCTGGCAGACAGGGCTCAAGCGTACCGACCTGGTACGTCGCGACCTCGACGTTGAAGGGCGTGAAGTCATTCAGGTTCGCGTTGATTTCGATGCGGGCGTGGTGTCGCCAAAACACTCCCATCCGGGCGTCGAAGTCGCCTACGTGATTGACGGCACCTTCGAATATCAACTTGAAGGGCAACCGCCGGTAACGCTCAAGGCCGGGGATTCGTTGTACATCCCGGCTGGTACTGCGCATGTGGCGAAGAATATTGGTCAAGGCAAAGGCTCGGAACTCGCGACCTATATCGTGAAGAAAGACACGCCGTTGGTGGTGCTGGAAAAGTAAGTGCCCGCCAGCCTGCCTGCACCCATTGGTTCAGGCGGGCTTTTTGCGTTGAAGACCCCATGCAATGCAGCAGGCGACGACGATCAGTCCCAGCGCGACCCTGAAAGTCGTGCGCATTCCTATCGCAATCGCCTCCGGGTGCGCGGTGCTGATGTCGACTGCGGCCGAGGTCAGGACGAACACTGCGCCCATTGCGGATGCGCCGGTGATCAACCCGAGATTTCGCGACAGGCCGAGCATCCCGGCAATCAGGCCCCGTTGATCCGGTTGAACATCGGCCATGACAGCGGCGTTGTTGGCAGTCTGGAATACGGCATAGCCCAGGGTGATGACCACCATGGGCGCGAGGTAGCCGCCGACGCCCAGCGTTTCCGGCAGCATTGATAGCGTGAAGCAACCGAAAACGAGGGCGACGAGCCCGGCGATCGTCATGCGCTGCGTGCCGAAGCGGTCGGCCAAACGCCCGGCGGGTACGCTAGTCAACGCGGCGACCAGCGGACCGACCGACAGCACCAGGCCAAGCGAAACGGCTTCCAATCCCAGCGCCTGCGACAGATAGAACGGCCCGACCACCAGCGTTGCCATCATCACCGTGGTCACCAACAGGTTCATCGCCAGGCTGCAACCGAGCCGCACATCGCGGAACATGGCCGTTCGAATCAGCGGTGCAGCCACTCGCGTTTCAACCCTTACAAATAGGCCAATGCCCAGGCCAGCGGCCAACAGCAAGCTGATGTTCAGCGCACCGAAATGGCCGCGCCCGAGCGTCATGGCCAGCGCATAAGCGGCGAGTGTCAGGGTCAGCACCAGTGTGCCCAGCGGATCGAAACCGGCGGTTTTCAGTTTCTGATGATCGGCAGGCAGGTAACGATGGGCGAGGTACAACGTCAGCAGGCCCAAGGGGATGTTGATCAGGAATATCGCCTGCCAACCGAATCCGGCAATCAGCAGGCCACCGAACGACGGTCCCATCGCGGTGCCGATGGCCGACATCGTGCCGAGCAGGCCCATGGCACTGGCGGTCTTTTCCTTTGGCACCGTTTCGCCGACAAATGCCATGGTCAGTGCCATCATGATCGCCGCGCCAAGGCCTTGCAGCGCCCGGGCTCCAATCAGCATCCCGAGGTTGGGCGCAAGGCCACACAGGGCTGAAGCCAGCGTAAACAATCCAATGCCAATCAATAGTAGTCGGCGACGGCCCGTCAGGTCGCCGAGGCGGCCAACGCTGACGATCAGTGTGGTGATGGCCAGCAAGTAAGCCAGGACGATCCATTGCACCTGCGCAAAGGAAGCGTCGAGCGCCAGCGCCAGCGTCGGCAAGCCCACATTGGCGATGCTGGTACCGAGCGATGAGAGCAGCATCGACAGCGACAGGCTGGTCAGCGCCCATCGCACCGACCTCGTCCGCTGCGGACTCTCTACGACTGCTGTTGTGGACGTCATGGCATCGCTCTTTTCTGGCCGCTCCGGATTGGAGCTATCAGAAAATTACACTCACGCCTAACATGGCGGAAGACGCACCGGTTGCACTAAATACGTGTGTTAAACGCCATGTCATATCGTCGCGGGGCACTGCATGTCGAATCCCGATTTCAACTTGTTGATCACCCTTGATGTGTTGCTGGCTGAAGGCACTGTGGCGGGTGCTGCAAAACGCTTGGGCCTGAGCCCTTCGGCAATGAGCCGGGCGTTGGCGCGGTTGCGTGAGACCACCGGCGATCCGTTGCTGGTCCGGGCCGGACGCGGTCTGGTGCCGACGCCGCGAGCACTTGAACTGCGCGAACGGGTCCGCCAACTGACGCAGGATGTCGAGGCTGTGCTGCGCCCGGCCGAGCAGCCTGACCTCATACAAGTGGTGCGCACTTTCACGCTGCGTACCCGTGAGGGCTTCGTCGAAAATTTTGGCTCGAGCCTGATCGCTCGCGTTGTTTCTGAGGCCCCGGGCGTGCGGCTGCGTTTCATCCATAAGCCGGAAAAGGACAGCGCAGGGTTGCGTGACGGGACGGTCGATCTGGAAACCGGCGTAGTGGGCAAAGCCGCCAGCCCTGAGTTGCATACGCAAGGTCTGTTTCGTGACCGTTTGATTGGCGTGGTGCGCCCGGGGCATCCGTTGAGCCTTGGCGACGTCACGCCTGCGCGCTATGCGGCGGGGCTTCACATCAGTGTGTCGCGCCGGGGCCTGGACAAGGGGGTGATTGATGAAGCATTGCAAGGGCTGGCGCTTGAGCGGCGGATCGTAACCGTCGTGTCCGGATTCTCGACCGCGCTGTCGCTTGCACGAACGAGCGATCTGATTGCCACGGTGCCCGAGCGACATACCACCAACCTGCGATCCGGCATGCACAGCTTTGTACTGCCGCTGTCACTGCCGGAATTTACCGTGGCGATGATCTGGCATCCCCGACTGAATGCCGATCCAGTGCACCGATGGTTGCGAGGTTGCCTGAGGGATGTTTGCGCTACTTCTTAACATCAAACCGGTTATTCCGTTTCTGTCGTTCGACAAGAAGGCAATAGCTCTATCGTAGATTCCAGGTCTCAGAAGTACTGATTCCGGCGGGTGCCGGCGGCAAGTTCAGTCGCCAGCAAATGCTCGGCCAATACGTCATTGAGAAAGCGGAACTGATCGTTGAGCCCGATCACTTCGTTGTTGAAGTGATTGCCGGCTGCCGGAATCAGCAGGTCTTCGAATTTTTCGTCGAATACCAGGGTCAACACTTTTCGAGACTCGTATGACTGCGAGTAATAGTTGGTGCCGAACTCCGGGAAGCTCACGGAAAGGGTGACGGACTGGATCATGACGTGCGCTCCTCGGACAGGACGAACCAGGCAAATGCGCTCAACGTGAAGGCCGTCAGGGCCAGGCAGGTCAGGAGATGGATTAGCATGATTAGACCCTCCGTTTCAGGGTTTCGTGTTGGGTTGAAAGTGATCCTACGCTGACGGTTGCGGGGCGGAAGGCATTCGTGACGATGGTGAATATCGATGGGAGTGATGGCTGGTTTGATGGTGTCTTCCAGGGCCTCATCGCGGGCAAGCCCGCTCCCACAGGGACCGATTTGACTGCGAAACTTGTGGGAGCGGGCTTGCCCGCGATGAGGCCTTGAGCAACACCAAGAAATGCTGCCACCTATACTCAAATCAGGGCATTTTCGAAGCCGGACATTCCGCCCGGAACCGAATTCAGGAAACCGCGATCTTGAACCTGCGTTCGCTGATCGTCGTCGTGCTGGTGGTGTTGGCGGGATGCGCCACGTCCCCGCGTGCCCCTGTGGAAGTTCCGCAGGTGATGATTGCCCCGAGCACCTGGCAGCAAGTCGACCGGGAAATTATCGATGCGTCGCAATCGGCCACCGATCAGACCAAAATCTACGCGCGCGGGGCCATGGATTACTGGCGCACGCGGGTCTATCAATTGACCGAAGAGAATTTCATTCCCTGGTTCAGCAGTTACTGGACCCAGGAATGGCTGTCGATGAAGGTCAGTTGGTATTCCATCAGTAGTAACAAAGACGAGCAAGATGCTTCGGCAAAGCGACTGGCCGCTTATTTGCTGGAGAAATATCAGGAGAAAGTGCTGGCTCCGGCGGCGCTGGAGGTTGATCCGGATGCGATCCTCAGTCTGGCGGCGGCGTTCTACGTGGACATTCTCAAGGAAGACTTGCAGAAGATTTCCCAGCGTCATGGCGTGCCAATGGCTCAACTCAACGGCCGCATCCAGAAGGTCCCGGCGATTGCCCTTGGGCCGCCAGCTGCCAGGAATGCCTCGCTTTACCAAGTGGTACACACCGAGCAATTGACCGCGTTGCCGGCGTACGCCGCGTTGGTCGACAAGGTCCACAAGGCGGGTGGCGACAAGGGCGTTGGCTCGACGGACACCGCCATGGCGCCGGTGGCCAAGCGCGCCAGTCAACGGATGGAAGCCGAGATGGCCCCGCGCGGGGCGGCCAGTGCGGTGGCGGCGGTTGCGGGAAAACTGGCCGGTGCGTTGATTTCAGTCGGCGTGGCGGGGGTTCGGGCGATCATTCAGGCCAACGACCGGCCGGACAGCGAAGCGCTGATCCGCAGCAGCCTGGGCAACACGTTCGACAAGGCCTGGACGAAGCTGGTGCAGAACCCGACCACCGGTGTGATGGCGGGCACCTTGTACATGGCGGCGCAGATAGAAGGGAACCTGGCGCAGAGTGCCGTGCCGTCGGTCGGTTCGGATGAAGGATCTGTCGATTGGAGCCCGACCCAGTCGACTAATCAACAGGTCAGCCCATGACCCAAGGAGAACCCTCATGTCTTATGTTGATGGCTTTGTCATTGCTGTGCCCACCGCCAACCGCGAAAAATTCAAGAAGCACGCCGAGGAGGCCGCCGCCATTTTCATAGAAAGCGGCGCGCTCAGCCTCGCCGAGTGCTGGGGCGACGACGTGCCTGACGGCAAGGTGACCTCGTTTCCCATGGCGGTGAAACTCAAGGAGGACGAAACCGTGGTGTTTTCCTGGATCGTCTGGCCGGACAAGCCCACCCGTGACGCCGGAATGGCGAAACTGATGACGGACCCGAGGGTACAACCCGACGTCAACCCAATGCCTTTCGATGGTCAACGGATGATATTCGGCGGTTTTGAAATGATCGTGAAGGCTTGAACTGATATCGCAGGGTCATTCTGCCGCCGGGGTGATCCTGCAACTCTTGCGATTGCGGATTTCGAGGTCAGTCGGCCGCTCCAGAATGAACTCGAAACTCGGCTCGCCTTCGCTGTAATGCACCAGCCAGCCCCATTCCAGCTCGAACTCATCCTGACCGGGTTTGGGCGGCGCGGCCCACCATGGTTCCTTGCTGAGGATTTGTCGCATGGTCCCCTCCGGTTGATTCGCTTGCTTCAACTATAACGCCATACCTTGTGGCGAGGGAGCTTGCTCCCGCTTGAGTACGCAGCGCTCACAAAATGGTGGGGCCGCTGCGCAGCCCAG
>NZ_JSAK01000032.1:0-45460 GCF_000802965.1 Pseudomonas fluorescens
CAGCAACGGTGTTGCCTTGCAAACGATCAGAACCATCGGCAGCAACACGATTTTCGATCAGGCGGTCAGAACCACCTTCGGCCACACGATTCTGGATCAAACGATCCGAACCACCTTCAGCCACACGGCTTTCAATCAGACGATCCGAGCCACCTTCAGCGACAACTGGCTGAGTAGCGGTAGCGGCAAAAGCGTTAACTGCAAAAACCGAGAAAGCGATGCTGAGGATAGTTTGGCGTTTCATGATCGTGTGCTCCGGGGTGTTGTTGGTGGGTATGGAGCTGATGTTACGCCGCCGGATTTTTAAGAGAACTTCATTGAGTTGATGTTGAACATCGACGGCATTGATTGGGCCAGCGTACGGCCTCTGCTGAGCCTGATGGTGGGGGACTGGCATTGATTACATTGCGTATCAACTGTAATGCGCGACCATGCCGTTATCAGGAATGCCAATCAGCCATAGAGTTCGCCTGACGATTTTGTTCGCGGCGTAGTTAGGGTGCCTCTTATGATTCAAAGCATTTTGAAATCCGCTGGTCTCGCAGCACTTCTGGTCACAAGCGCAGCTATGCAGGCCGTTCACGCTGAGCCATTGCCACTGGATAAGACCGGTGCCTTGCATAATGAAGACGTGGAATGGCGCAGCTTTCCCGCCTTCCCCAAAGAAGTAAAACTGGCCGTCATCGCCGGCGACCCGAGCAAGCCAGCACCCTACGTGGTCCGAGTCAAAGTGCCCAATGGCATCAAATTAATGCCCCATACCCATCCCGAAGATCGCATCTATACCGTCATGTCCGGTGTTTTCTACATTGGCTTCGGTACGGTTTTCGACCCCGACAAACTGGTGGCTTATGGTCCGGGTAGCATCGTGATACTGCCGGCTAATACGCCGCACTTTCACTGGGCCAAGTCAGGAGAGTACATCTCACAAGTTTACGGGACAGGGCCGCTCGGACTTGAATATGTTGATCGCCATGATGATCCGCGTAACGCGTCGAAGTGAGACAGATCTGTCGGTCTTGTTCCGCTAATCCTGTAGGAGCCGGCTTGCTGGCGATCGCGCACGTACAGTCGACAAGATGTCGCTGATGAACCGCGATCGCCAGCAAGCCGGCCCCTACTTCCTCCGAAGATTCGCGACCAGCATCATTCCTCCACGCTAATGCCCGATCCCCCCAATTCTTTCGGGACATCCTTGAGCTTGGGCAACCCATCTTTGACGCGCAGCACCGACTCCTGATAGTGGACATGAACCCCTGGCAAATACTCAAGATCCGGGATGACTGCCGCATACACATCAATAAGCCCCATCCCCGGATGCACGGTGAAGAGGTGCCCGCCGCACGTCTTGCACCACTTGCGGTCACTGCGCGGTGTCTTGTTGTAGGTGCCGATGTTGTCGGCACCCCGTGTCACTTGCACCGCCTCGGGTTTCCACAGCGTGAAGGCATTGACCGGCCCTGCCGACCAATGCCGACATGACTCGCAATGGCAATAGCCCATCGCGGCCGGCTCACCGCTGACGGTGAACTCGACTGCACCGCAAAAACAACTGCCTTTGTAAGACCGTTCAGTGTTCATGGCATGACTCCTTAATCAGTAATCAGGCGGCAGCCTTCACTCGTCCAGGTAGTGCACCGAAGTCGCCGGCGTGCGCCGCACTTGCAGTTCGAAAATGTCCGGCCGCGCGTAATGCCCGGTGACGTCGAGCGCCCGTCGCGCTGGCGCCACGAGTGAGACGTCGATGTCCGCATACAGAATGCCCGCCTCGCGATGCAATGGGCCGGCCACGATCCGGCCTTGCGGATTGACCACCACCGAGTCGCCGTCATTGATCCACTCATCCGGATCGGCAAACAGTTGCGCACGAGACGGGAAGTCATCGGGGATGTCGCTACCGAGCAGCACGCTGCCACTGCCAAGCACCCAGCAGCGCCCTTCGAGAGCAATGTGACGCATCGTGCTGATCCAGCCCTCGCCAGTGTCGTACGTGGGGGCGACGTAGATTTCCACCCCTTGGGCATACAACGCATAGCGCGCCAGCGGCATGTAGTTTTCCCAGCAAATGAGCGCACCCACGCGACCCACCGGTGTATCGACCGCACGCAACCCGGACGCATCACCGAAGCCATGCACCATGCGCTCGGGATTGGTGGGCATCAGCTTGCGGTGGCGGTTGAGCACTTCGCCGTTGGCGCCGATAACGACTACGCTGTTGTAGAGCGTGCCGCCGCCATTGCGCCGGTCGCATTCATTGATGCCGCAGACGATCGTTACCCCATGAGCGCTGGCGGCCTCGCACAATTCGCTCAGGTCGCCGTTGGCGATATCAACGGCGTTGGCCAGCAGCCGCGTGTGCAATTGGCCTATTACAGCGCCGTCCTTTCCCGCCGCCAGTCGCCAGATCCATGACGGGTAACCTGGAATGTACGTTTCGGGTAAAACAATCAGCGAGGCTCCCGCCGCCGCAGCCTCAGCGACCGATTGCACGGCCCGGGCGATTGTCGCGCTGCGATCGAGCAGCACGGGCGGGCGCTGAATAATGGCAATCTTGCTCATGGCGTTCTCCTGGGGCGGTTGGCTGTTGGAGACTTGAGCGTGCGCGTGGCGAAGTCGCGGGGCTAGTTCAGAATCTGAAGCGTTGTAGCGCCGGGAGGGCAGGGGATGGACGAAAGCTACGGCCAGTTCTGCACCGTCGCGCGCGGCGCTGAAGCGCTGTGCGAGCGCTGGACGCCCTTGGTTGTGCGCGAACTGCTGTGCGGCAGCAAACGCTTCAATGAACTGCACCGTGGCGTGCCTCGAATGTCCACCAACCTGCTGGCACAGCGGCTGCGCCATCTGGAAGAAATCGGTGTGGTGCATCGCACGGCCACAGGCAAAGTCTGGGAATACAGCCTGACCGAGGCGGGCGAGGAATTGCGCCCCATCATCATGGCGCTGGGGCATTGGGGCGCGCGCTGGATCGGCAGTCGCCTGCGCGACGACCAACTCGACGCGGGCCTGCTCATGTGGGACGTGCGCCGGTTCGTACACATCGAAACGTTCCCGTCCCGGCCGGTGGTCATCCAGTTCAAATTCCGCGACGCGCGACCGGGCGAGAAAGAGTGGTGGCTAGTCGTTGAAGCGGGCGTGGCAGACCTGTGCCGCGACGACCCCGGGCGTGAACTGACACTGGTGGTCGATTCCAGCGTGCGGGCGTTGACTGAGGTGTGGGCGGGCGACCGCACACCGAAGGAGGTGCTTGAGTCGCGAGAGCTGCGTGTGGATGGTGCGATGAAGGATGCGGAGAACTTGTGGCGCTGGCTTGGCACGAGTGCGTTTGCCGGTACTCGGAGTGCTGCGCGTTAGTATTGGATTGTCGTCGTGAAACGTAAGTGTTCTATGAGTTCTACTGAAACCGCCTATGCAAATCCGGAAAAATATCCTGGGCAAACCAGGCGGGCAGGCCGGGTGTAACGATGCGGGACTTCGGCGTTCGGCTTTCCACCAGGCCGACTTTGATCAGCCGCGACAGCTCATCGATTGCCGGGCGTGGTGTCAGTCCGGTGAAAATCTTTATCTCGTTGCGCGGAAGGCTACCTTGGGTGATCAGTGCGATGATCGCTGGTGCACTTTCTGGGCGAATGCCTTGCTGTAGAAGTTTCTCGTTGAAGCGAAACGCACGGATCACGCGCTCTCGCAGTTGTGAGGGGGCTAGCGCGGCGGTCATGTAATCCACCTGATCGTGACAAACCTGCAGCATGAACTCGATGAATTCGAAGTAGCGTCGCTGAGATAACTGGCCTCGTCCGTCCAAATCACCTTCTCGTGGTCGGTCGGCCATGGTTAGGGCGCTGTAATAACTCTGGTGCCGCCGTGCAAGTCCGCGGGACAGCGACCAAAGTGTTGGCTCCAGCCCCAGCTGCACCAGCTGCAAATGAGTGATCAGCCGAGCAACGCGGCCATTTCCGTCAACAAAGGGGTGAATCCATGCGAGACGATGATGGTACGCGAGCGAAGAAATAAGCTGGCGGCGAGGGTCTGTCTGCCGGCCGAAGCCTGCCTGGAGGTGTCGCAGCATAACGTCAACCGCTGAAGCGTCTGGTGCGTCATGATTGCCGACGACAACGTTCTGTCCTGTGATCGAGCGGAGTACGCCGGGCTGCATTATTGAGCCATCGGACAACGTACGTTCCGCGTCACTGGCTCCGCGAAAAAGCCGGTTATGTGCAGTGCTCACGAGCTCGGGCGCAAACATGGCGCTCCACGCAAAGGGTCCACGCTGGCTCAACGCCCGTTCGAACAACGCTTGCACCGCCATTTGTTCAACCGCCAGGTTTTTAAGCCGCTTGCGATCCTTGACCGGGGCTGCCTGCGCTTTCTGCATATCGGCAGGCTCGGTGTATTGCCCTTCGATCAGGTTGGAGTAGTACGTATTGGTGATCTGCAGAAGGCGGCCGAGACGTGCGGCGGTTTCTGGCGGAAGGCGTCCTGCTAGAAATTGCGTCTTTCTAGGCAACGCGTCGGCAAGGGCGATGATCGATGGGGGCAACGCATCGGGGAGTATCGGATCGAGCCAGGATTTTGCTGTGATCAGGGGCATTGCGGTTTGCACCGTGTGAAAAGGCTTCACATTTTATTTCACATACCTGATCGCTTAACAAGCGCTAATTTATTGGGTTTAACGGCAGTTGTTAGGTGCTATCGGCAAAATAACCTTCACATTTTATTTCATAATATTTTTGTAAGACTTCGGCTATCTGAATATCCAGTCGACCGGACCACAGCGCTCGCACCCAGACCACAATCGCAAACAAAACGGGCGCCTCGCAAGGCGCCCGTTTTTGTTTAGCCTCAAACCGCTACAGCCCACTAAACATCCCGATAATCACCGCATTCACCAGATCAATGAAAAACCCACATACCAGCGGCACGATAAGAAACGCCTGGTGAGCCGCCCCATACTTCTGTGTCACGGTGGTCATATTGACGATCGCTGTCGCAGTGGAACCCAGCGCAATCCCGCCGAAGCCTGAAGCGATCACACTGGCTTCGTAATTACGGCCCATGAAGCGGAACACCACAAAATACGTATAAAGCACAGTCAACAAAATCTGCAGGGTCAACGCGCAAGCAATGAACAGCAACGCGCCGCTGAGTTGCCACAACTGCAACCCCATCAGCGCCATGGTCAGGAACATACCCAGACAAACATCGGAAATCAGCGACAGGCCCTGGCTGGCGCCGCTCCAGGATTTCAGGCGCTGCTCGCCGAGCAGTCCCCGGACGACATGGTGAATGACAATACCGGCGAACAGACAACTGACGAACTTGGGCAGGGTGATCCCTGCGTCGACCAGCAGCAGGTTAAGGCCATAGCCGAGCATCAAGGTCAGATTGAGCCACATCCACGCCCAGAGCACGTCGTAGTAGTCCAGTGGCTTGCTCTGCTGTTGCTCCAGAATGCCGACTTCCAGCGCCCCATCCCGGGACGTTGTGAGTTGATGGCGACGAATCAACCGGTTGGCGATTGGGCCGCCGATCACACACGCGGCGATCAGGCCGACGGTGTTGCTCGCAATCCCCAGTTCATGTGCGTTCTGGATACCCAGCTTTTCCACGAACAGCGGTGCCCAGGCCAGACTAGTGCCTATCCCACCCGTGAGAGAGATGGAACCCACCATCAGGCCGGCCTTCGGATCAAGCCCGAACACCTCGGCCATGCCCATGCCCAACGCGTTTTGCAGGAAGATAAACACAGTGGCGAGCACCAGCAGAATCATCAGCGGCCACCCACCCTTGATCAACTGGCGCATGTCCGATTTCAAACCGATGCCGGCAAAGAAGTACAGCAGCATGGTGTCGCGAACTTGCAGGTCGAACTCGACCTGGATATTCAGGCCGAAGTACAACAGGCTGGTGACCGCCGCACAGACAAAGCCGCCGACCACCGATTCGGGAATGCAGTATTGACGGAGCAAGGTGCTGTGCTGAACCAGCGTCTTGCCCAGAAACAGTAGCAGGATGGCGAGGGTGAAACTCACCAGGCCTTGAACAGCAAAGAGTTGGGGAGTCATCTATAGCCTATTGAAAACCTGAAAAAAATATTATCCAGACGAGATCGCACGTCTTTCGGACTTGGGTCAATAAAAGTGCGGATCGTGGACGAAGCTGGACGCGGCCAAGGCAATACACGCTGCAAACCTTGGATTGGCTATTGTTTTCATGTGAATCCATTCATTGGTGTGGGCTAAGGTAGGGCTGGCGAACATCCGTGTCGTTGCGTATGTGCCGGGTTCAGTCAAGCAGTTGATCCCGGAACGCGCAAACGCGGGGTAGGGGAGCTGCGAGGCTTCTCCCGCGAATGGGCGCCCTGTGTGCATTGTTGAGACTGGCCTGGAGCCTTAAATGAAAGTTGGCGTGATTTCCGATACCCATGGCTTGCTCCGCCCCGAAGCTGTTGCGGCGTTGCAGGGGTGTGAACGGATTGTTCACGCCGGCGATATCGGTAAACCGGACATTCTTGAACAACTGGCGGCGATTGCGCCGCTGTATGTTGTGCGCGGGAACAACGACCTGAAGGCACCGTGGGCGGAGCACATCGCCAATCATCTGAGTTTCGCGCTCGATGGTTGGCAGACGTTGTTGGTGCATGACATTGCCGACGTTCCGGCGGTGCTTGATGAAAGTATCAGGCTGGTGATTACCGGGCATTCCCATAAGCCACTCATCGAGTGGCGCGGGGAGCGGTTATTTCTCAATCCCGGTAGTGCAGGTCCGCGGCGGTTCAAGCTGCCGGTGACGTTGGCGTTGCTTGAGGTGCAGAAGGGGTCGATTGAGTCGCGATTGGTTTCATTGTTCGAATGAGTTGTTTCTCAAGAATTGGCCGTTTCATAACGGGATAAGAGTAATCCTGTGGCTAAGGGCGCCCGCGAGCCCTGCTTGCGAACGCCCCTGTGGACAGGGGTGAGCAATTAAGCCAGTGGTGAGTAATTCACACGCCAAGTATTTTTATCAACAAGGCGCCTATTAGCCCTGTGACTACAGGTGCCAAATACAATTGGTGAATTTGTGAAAAAATACTGTTTGATGGTATTTCAGTTGAGCGCTCAATATCTTCTCGGCTGCGGGCTCCGGCGCCTTTGATGGACTCTTCTATGAGCTGGTTCTCGATTTTTTCACTTATTTTGGCGAGGCGAGAAGAAAGCTTTGCACCGGATGCATAAAGTGCAAAACCAATGAAAATCAGGAGGTAAGTAGCGAGGAAGTATAAGTTTTGCAAATCTGGAAGATTCAAGTGATCCGGGGTCGGGGAGTTCTTCCAAAAAAAATTGAGGTAGGGTGTATTTTGATATATCGCGCCTATGAGTTCCTTGAAGGGGCGCGCAATCGCACTGCCTAGCTGTGTTCCGTCATCGAGGCGGAAATAAATCATTTTCAGGAAAGATATTCCGCAAGAGATAATTGCCGGGATAATTATTGTGGCGCCTAGTACTCGCTTCCTTATCGATTTGTTTTTTGCGTCCTTGAAATTCACTCTAATACTCCATTTAAACAACTAACGATTAATCTAATGGGTAGGTAAAAACACTTGTTTTTGCTGTCCAGCGAACGAGTCTGTCCAATCATCTCCTTCGAGGGAAGGCCTTCGCTGGATTTACCCATAGCAGCCCGTGATAACCGACTATAAGCTGCCTTGAGTCGGAGCGGTAGGTGAGCCATTCCGAGCTTCATGTAGGAACTTTAGCGACGAAATCTCAGACCTTTCATGCCCCGCGCTGGGCATCTAAACACAACCTCGACGGAAAGGGAGCTGAGCAAAAAGCGGTCCCCTTGGCTGTGCTTACGGGATGGTCACAGCTCGCAAACGTAGAAATGCGAATTGGCGACCCCTGATGAAGCCGCCATGTTCGCCTGTCTGGTCAGTTACCCGCTGGCATCGGCAGGTTGATGCCTTCTTTTTTCAGGGTGTCACGCACGTACTGGAATTTCTGGTATTGCGACAGCTCGATCGGCCCGTCATAGCCCATGCTTTGCAGTTTGCGTGGTGGGTAATCGACGTAGGTTTTCATCAACGTGATGATCGCACCTGTGATCGGCACCATCGTCCAGGTGCGTTCGGTGAAGTTGTTCATGAACAGGTCATAACGCTCTTGCGGGTCCTGCCACAAGTCAAAGACCTGCGGCACGGTGGCCACATATTTTTCTGCGCCTTTCCATCCCAGGTTAGTGTCCACCGCCAAGCCACCGGTTTGCGCGCCGTCATCGCCGCGCAGGTTGAACACGGCCTTATAGTTGCCGACACGGGCCGCACCGGGCGACAGTTCGTTCTCGGTAAAGTAGAACCACTCTTTGCGCGGAGAAGGGCCACTGCCGGTGAGCACAGGTGTCATGTCGTAACTGTCGAAGATGATGGGCTGACCTTCACGATCTTTTTCCGGCAACTTCACGCCAGCAACGGCGGCGAAGGTTGCCATCAAATCCAGGCCACCGAGCATCTCGTGGTTTTTTGTGTCCGGCTTGATTTTGTCGGGCCAGACGGCAATGGCTGGCACCCGGTTGCCGCCTTCACGCACCGTACCCTTGGTTCCGCGGAACGGGGTGTAGCCTGCGTCCGGATAAACATCCTGCCAGGCCCCGTTGTCAGTGGTGTAAACCACCAAGGTGTTCTTATCCAGGCCGAGCGCTTTGAGCTTGGCCATGATGCGGCCGATGTGGGTATCGAGTTCGACGATGGAGTCGGCGTACTTGGACTTGGACATGGATTTGTGAATGAACTCCGGTGACGGCATGTTGGGTTGGTGCACTTTCATGAAGTTGACGTTGATGAAAAACGGCTTGTCCGATTTGGCCGCCGTGTCGAGAAACTCCAGCGCGGCTTTTTCGACGTAGTTATCAAAGAATGGAATGCCGACCACGCCGGGTTTTCCGTCTACGACAGGCGTGTCCACGTACTGGCCGTTGACCTTGAATTCTTCGATCGGTTTTTCACCCGCCTTGCCGGACAATGCGCCCTTGGTGACCCTTTGGAACATCTCGCGGGTCTCCGGATCCATGTCCGGGAACCAGGTCGGGTCCGCGTAGGTGTAGGCATTGAGGTGGTAGAGGCCGACGTATTTCATCACGTCATAACCTTGTGCATTGGGCAACGCATAGTCGGCTTCGCCCAAGTGCCATTTGCCGGTGAAGTAGGTGTCATAGCCGCCGGTTTTCAGCACCGATGCCAGTGTCCACTCGGCGGCTGGCAAGCCGCCGCCCTGACCCTGGAAGGCCACGGTCGTCATGCCACTGCGATTGGGGATACGTCCGGTCTGCATGGCCGCCCGACCCGGTGTGCAACTGGGTTGGGCATAAAAAGAGTAAAAAGTGACCCCTTCTGCCGCCAGTTGATCAATGCTGGGCGTCGGCATGCCTCGACCGACTCCACCACCATAAGGGCCCAAGTCGCCATAGCCGGTATCGTCGGAGACGATAAACAGAATATTGGTCTTTTCTGTCTGGGCCGCTTGGGCAAGTCCGGTGAAAGACAAAAACGCAACAAACGCTATTGATAGTTTGAAACGATCCGATAGCTGTTCCATACCAGAATTCCTCGCTGTTTCAGGGTATTGGCAACCGGGTGATGAGTGCACATCAATATTGCCCCTGGTGCATTGACCACCGAGTAATCAGCCTAGGTACTGCGTACAGAATCATTTCCCCCCTGATACATGACCGTGCACGGATTAAGGCGCAGGAAGGAGTCTAGTGCCGTTTTGGAAAATAGTCGGGGCGATTGCAGTACTTTGCTGGTGTATGTAACGCCAGGATTACAACTGGATAAATACAATCGCCGCCTATATCACCACGCTCTTACGATGAGTGTTTCATCGGGTGGCGTGCGCAACATCGCCGCAGAAAATATCGGCGCTGCCATCCTCGGGTGAAGTACGCACAACCACGGCGTACTTGCCGGAAAGAAGCTCTGACAGGGCTATCGGCGCGCTTCGGTAAAATGTCCAGCCACCGGTACCTGCATTGGGTTCCGTGTTGACCTTAGTGTTCATTGCGTACGCGACGGGCCCGGGCTGCTGGCAACTGCCCTTGTTGATAAAAGTGTAGAGGCGCGGCGGCAGGATGGTCCCGTTTGGAACGCCGGTAACGTAGAAGTCAAAATTGGTTTGATTGCCCTCGCCAGTCAATGTGGTCGTGGCGGTGTGACCAGGGTTTTTATGGGTCGCCGCCAAAGGAAGATTCATTGATTGGTGCGATGAGCTGGAGCAGCCGAACAGACTTGCGGTGATCAATAGTGCCGATACGGGGCGACAGAGTTTCATTGCCAACCTCCAATAATGGAAGAAGTGCGGTGGGGGGACTAATGGGTATAGCTCAATAATGTGGCGCCGGATTCAAGAACGGGCGCTTTTAGTGCCCGTTGTCAAAACGGTTTGAATGGCGGCAGGACAGGGGCAGCGTGTTCAGGGCGCTGCCCACCGCCTAATCTTCAGGCTGCTTGACGATCAGTACTTGATGTCCCTGGCCTGGCGACGGGTGTCTTGTTTGGTACTGCGCTTGTCCTGACGACACTCGACATTGCTTTTGTCACTGCCCTGTCGGCAGTCCTGCTTGGTTTGCCGGGCAGTGGAGCGGCCTTCCTGCCTGGTATCGCGAGCTTCACGCCGTTGTTCACCCTGCTCGGTCGCGTAGACGGGTGGCGTCACCCACTGCACGCCAGCGGCGAGGACCAGCATGGCCAGAGCCTTGAAGCAGTACTTGCGATTCATGAGTGTTCTCCATTTATTGATCGATCAGGGCGCTCAACGAAGAGTTCAGTGAAAACGTATGTCTACATCGTAGGCTCACGGCTAAAAAACGATATGTGAAACAGATAAATGGGACAGGATTATTAGATCGACGGACACAAGAATCGGGCGCTTTGAGCGCCCGTTTTCATTTACTCCGTAGCTTTGGCCCGCAATCGCCGCCCAATCACATCCATCAAGTCGCAGCCATCGCGTAATGGAATGGCGAGCAGTTGGGAGAAGTCCGTCAACACCACCGTGTCGCAACCCAGCTCGGCGCGGAACGCGATGTTTTCCAGAACTTGAGTGACCGTGCGGATGCGGTGGTCGGCCATGGCTTGCAGGACTTCGAGTGGGGCTTGGGTGTCGATGAGCAGAGAGGCCGGGATCAGGTCGATTCCGGTGAGGGGCATGTATCTTTCCATAGGTGAAACTCCGATCAAGGCAAAGGATGACTGTCCCCCAGTCGTCGCCAAACGATTGGGTGACAGCTGTACGCAGGTTGGCGAACCGGGATCGGAATCCGGCAGACCCGAAGGTCTCCCGCGCACAGCTGCCATAAAGACAGCTTTGCGGGCATGCAAAAGCGGCTGCATTAAAGCACAGCGCATTGCATTCCAATCGATCAGGTCGCCAAACCCGAATCGCCATTTGGGCGACGGCACTGACTATAAGCTGCATGGCAGCCGCTCGGTAGGTGAGGGTTTCCGAGCTTTTTGTAGGACCCGTGCCGATGAAATCTCGGACCTTTCACTTCGCATCGCCGGGAAATTAAACACAGCGCTGAAATGTTCATTGCCCTCGCTCCCCATGGTCCTCTCCAATTTCCTTCAATCCATGTCCGGCACCGTCAACAGCATCTAGATAGGCCGGATGCTCAGGGATTAAGGGGGGCGTTTATGCTCTCTAGGCTAAACAGACGGGCGCCTTGAGCGCCCGTTTTCATTTACTGCGCAGCTTTGGCCCGCAATCGTCGCCCAATCACATCCATCAAGTCACAGCCATCGCGTAATGGAATGGCGAGCAGTTGGGAGAAGTCCGTCAACACCACCGTGTCGCAACCCAGCTCGGCGCGGAACGCGATGTTTTCCAGAACTTGAGTGAGCGTGCGGATGCGGTGGTCGGCCATGGCTTGCAGGACTTCGAGTGGGGCTTCGGTATCAATGAGCAGGGAGGGTGGAATCAGGTCGATTCCGGTGAGGGGCATGTATCGATTATTCATTGTGAAGATCTCTATTTGATTGGCTTAAAGCCGTCACTCAATCGTCGCCAAACGATCGGGTGGCAGCTGTGCGCAGGTTGGCGAACCGGCAACAGAGAAAACCGGCAGACCCCGAAGGTCTCCCGCGCACAGCCGCCATAACAGCGGCTTTGCGGGTGCGATGATACCTGCAATGAAGCGGATAGCTCTCGCATTCTCTGTGGTCAGGTCGCCAAACCCGAATCGCCATTTGGGCGACGGCACTGACTATAAGCTGCATGGCAGCCGATCGGTAGGTGAGGGTTTCCGAGCTTTTTGTAGGACCCGTGCCGATGAAATCTCGGACCTTTCACTTCGCATCGCCGGGAAATTAAACACAGCGCTGAAATGTTCATTGCCCCTTGTCCTCAACTCACCGAAGCTATCCTCATATCAGCCCTAACGCCGTCGAGATGGACCTCCACCCCATGCAAACCCCCACTGCCACCCAACGCCCCCTCTGGAAAATTTACCTGCTTTTCCTCGCGCCCATGGTCCTGTCTAACTTCCTTCAATCCATGTCCGGCACCGTCAACAGCATCTACATCGGCCAGATGCTCGGCACCCAAGCGTTGGCGGCCGTGTCCGGTATGTTCCCCATCGTGTTCTTTTTCATCGCCCTGGTGATTGGCCTCGGCGCAGGGGCGGGTGTGTTGATCGGGCAGGCGTGGGGGGCGCGGGAGACGCATTTGGTGAAGGCGATTGCCGGGTCGACGTTGTTGCTGGGGTTGTTGACCGGGTTGGTGGCGGCGGTGGTGGGGAGTGTGTTTGCGCGGTCGTCGCTGGTGGGGTTGGGGACGCCGGTGGATGTGCTGGACGATGCGGTGGCGTATGCGCATGTGATGTTGTGGTTCATGCCGACGCTGTTGGTGTTTGTGTTGTTCACGCAGTTGTTGCGCGGGGTGAGCGATACGTTGTCGCCGTTGTTGGCGCTGGTGGTGTCGACCGCTATTGGCCTGGCGCTGACGCCGGCGTTGATTCGCGGGTGGCTGGGGTTGCCGCCGATGGGGATTCAGAGCGCGGCGTTTGCCGGGTTGGGGGGCAACCTGGCGGCGATGGGTTGGCTGGCTTGGCGGTTGATTCGCAAGGGGCATCCGTTGGCGCCGGACCGCGAGTTTTTCGCGGCGATGAAGCTCGACGGGGCGATCCTCGGCAAGGTGCTGCGCATCGGTTTGCCCACCGGGTTGCAGATGGTGGTGTTGTCGCTGTCGGAGCTGGTGATTCTGGCGCTGGTGAACCAGCATGGGTCCCAGGCGACGGCGGCGTATGGCGCGGTGACGCAGATTGTGAATTACGTGCAGTTCCCGGCGCTGTCGATTGCGATCACGGCGTCGATCCTCGGCGCGCAGGCGATTGGGGCAGGGCGCATCGAGCGGATCTGGCCGATTTTGAAGACCGGGCTGATGATCAATGTGTGCCTGACGGGCGGCTTGATCGTGCTTGGGTACTTGTTGTCAAGCTGGTTGCTGGCGTCGTTCCTTACCGAAGAGTCGACGTTGAACATGGCCGAGCACTTGTTGCACATCATGCTTTGGAGCCTGTTGGTGTTTGGCTTTCAGGCGATCATCGGCGGCATCATGCGCGCCAGCGGCACGGTGATGGTGCCGGTGGCGATATCGATTGTGTGCGTGGTGGGCCTGCAGTTACCGGTGGCGTATTTGCTGGATGCGCGGTTTGGGTTGCAAGGGGTGTGGATGGCGTTTCCGGTGGCGTATCTGGGGATGCTGGCGTTGCAGACGCTGTATTACAAACTGGTGTGGCAGCATCAGAAGATTGAGCGGTTGGTGTGAGCCGGGCCGGTTTGCCTTGTGAGGGAAGAGACAATTCAGCACGGCGAACGGCTGAATCGTCTTCCTAGCCATCAACGTAGCCGTTAGCGGAGACGATTGGGGGGCTGCCACCAGTCCATCAGATCTTTGAACTTGTCTAGCTCCATTTCGCAACGCACCACAGTTCCATCGATGAAAAATTCCTCGCCTTGCCAGGTTGAGAGCGCATCCTTATCCATTTCTTTGAGCGTGCGGTTCAACTGGTCCAGTTGTTCGCTGAAGCGGGGGATCAAGGCGTAGAAGGTTTCTAGTTCTCCTCTGGCAAGCGCCATGATCACGTTTCTGGAAACACCGGACCGAAAAACTAATGGCTTCTCGTCAAACCTATTCGGAAACAGGTCTTCGTTTCTGGCAATGCGGTAATAAACGATACCTGACGCTTCGAACAGATCTCTGGGGAATGTTCTTTCAGGATTTGCCCAAATGCTCGCAACGTCGCCAGTAAAACCCAGTGCAACAATGACCTTCTCATAGTAACTACGTAGAAACTGCAGCGTTTCGAACGGTTGTCCGTTGTCAGGGTATTCCGGGTCTACGTAACAAATCCGGGTCGGTAGTGCGGAGTAGTTGTTGCGGAAGGATACGAGCGTGGTGTACGACTTTTGCGGGGCGGGCAAACTATGAGCGATCAAATGATCCGCTCCGAGTTCACATTGCGAGATACCCTTCTTTAGTTCGGTCTTCACCGACGAACTTTCCAGATTGCCTTTGGATTCTATTAGCCAATAGCCCTGACCGTTTTCGCAGCCCACGAAATCGGGCTTTGATGAATTGGCTTTGAGGCGTGGAACCTTCATCTCGTCGCAGAAATGATCATAATCAACCAGGGCCGGTACTTTTAGTACATCCTGGGCGAACAGAAAATTCAGGCCCTGAGCGTATTCACCTTCCTTCGTCGTCTTGGAAAAATCCCGCAGCCCGGTTCGATCAAAGTAACCGGCCTTGAGCCTTAAATTGCCCTGGGTATAAGGTGCCGATGCAGTCATATGACGTTGCAACGCTGACATATGCTCCAGCGTGACCCATATCAATGGCCCACGCCTGAGTGGCTGGCTATGTTGTGTTTTAGTGATAGCAGTCGCCAGCCGAACTGCGCTGACCCTTAGCCCTCTCGGCTGATTGACGGTTGGCTGAATTGGCGTTCGTGTCGCAGCTGTTACATCAGCAAGAGCGTACTCATGGGTATCCAGAAAACAATTCAAAAACGGCATCGATCCAAAGTCCTTTTAATAGAGGTGACCACTGAATTCATTGCCCCAGGGCAACATAGCGCAAATCACTTCAAGTACCCGTCAACCGCACATACTCCGCATCCAGATAGGCATCCACCGCTTCTACATCCAGCGATCCCGCCATGTAGCACGCTTTGACTTCCTTGATCGCCAGTGTTCCGAACCGGGCCCAGGCCACCAAATTGCTGCGCAGCATGAAGGCGACGATGTTGCCGCCCGAGCGCAGCGCGGCATCGGTGGTATCGACCAGGCACAGGGTGCCGTGGCCGATCAGCAGCATGCGGCGCAATTCCGGATTGCTGGCGGAGGGGATGCAGTCGCGCCAGTCCTGCTCGTGATAGAAGCGCCGCTTGATGACCCACATCATGCGGGTCAGTAGTTCGGTGATGAGGACCGGGATCGCCATGGCCAGGCCATGGCGCATGTCGTAGCCCGATTCGAATACTTTCACGGCAATGGTCGAGAACGTCTGGCGATGCTGGCCGAAAGAACCGACGTTGATAAATTGCAGCAGGGAATAAAAGGGCATCGGAATGCCGGAACCGCGCCCGGCGTCGACTTTGCCGCGACCGCCTGATGAGCCGGCCATGTCGGAAAACAGGTGGCCCAGCCAGTTCATGAAACCGGCGAATACCTTGGCGACGACGTTGCTGCCACTGAGTTCGAAGGTCTCGGTGTTGACGCTGATCAACTTGCCCTTGTCGACGAAGTGCGCGGTGTTGCTGAACTGGTCGAGGATGGAAAAGAACAGACCTACCAGATCCGGCGAGTGTCCGAGGCTTTTGACATGATGGTTGCTGGCTGACATGTTCTTCACTGCACCGCCCGTGGCGTGGGTGGTGTTGTGGTCATAGTTGATCTTGAATTTGCGCTCCAGGAAACCGATAGCGCTGGCGGTTTCTTTGCCGGCGTTGTTCGGACCTTTCCAGCCGTTCAGCTTGGCAAATCCCTGCACCGCGTTATCGGTCTGGGTGTCGGCCCACTTGCCCAATGCCCCTTTCCCGGGTACGCCGACGAACAGCACATCCACCAGCCCACCGATCAGGCCGCAGGTGCCGGCAATCATGTAGTCGTATTTGTCGCAGGCCGCTGCCTTGAGTGAAAACTCGTCCTTGATGCGTTTTTCCAGTGCAATGCGCTGGCTGTCGGTCATCAAGTCGCGGAACGGGTCCTGGGCGAAGCGGAGGTCGTGCCGCTCGGCGTAGTTTTCCAACTGCGCCAGGTAGGCCGGCCAGTCAGCGTCTGCCTCCATGTCGATAGCGTCGAGCAGCGCCAGAGGTTGCAGCGTTGGCTGGTAGCCCGAAGGCTGCTCCAGCACGTAGTCCTCGAAGATCATCACGTCTTGGTCTTCGACGACAAACACGATGTCCTGCTCATCGACCATGCTCTGCGCCTGGGCCAGCAGGCTGTCGAGCAGCGCATCGTTGCTGCGTTGGTCCTGACTCATGCTGTTGAGAGCGCTGAGCATGTTATCCATATGAGCATTGGTTTTTTCGAGTTGGTGCTGCTGGACCAACATGGCTTGCGCCTGATCTTCGAGAAAGCGCTTCTGTGTCATGAGAACAGGCCGCTCAGCTTCTCGCGCGCCTTGCCGGCCACATCCGCCGCCGTCCCCATGAGGACGTCACTCACATTGAAGTAACCAATGGCCTCGAAGGCTCGGGCCAGGCTTTCCAGTTCCTTGCTGTTTTTATCCCGCTTGATCGTGAGTTTGGTCAGCGTTTGTTCTTCATTTTCCTTGCTGGTAATGACAACCGAGCTTTCCTCATAGAAACCGAGGATGAAGTCATAAAGTTCGGCTTTGGTTGGTTCGCGGGTCAGGGACTTGAGCTTGGTCTCATCCAGATACTGAGCGCATCGCAATTTGGTCGCGCTGGCCTGGGCGGAGTTGGATTTGTTGGTCAGTACCGAGCCAGCGCCGGTCATCTGTGTCATCAGGCCCAGCAGCTGCTTGATTTTTGCGTCCTGGGCGCCATGGGCAAGGATGTATTCATTGAGTTTGCCGGTGATGAAGTTGATGTCCTTCATCACCAAGGAAATAGTCATTTGGGTTTGCTTGATCACTTCGTTGAGCATCAGTTCGCGACGCTTGGAGCGGGTCAGCTCATTGGCACCCGTCAGCTTGCGCACGCCGGCATAGGTACCAACGCCAATCAATACCGCGACGCCGATGCCGGTCATCATCCCCGACATCCCGAGCAAGCCACCCATGCCGAGGCTGGCGAGGCCGGAGGTCAGCCCGGCAGCCGACATACCCACGACCGAACCCGACAGATACACCGCCGCCAACGGCGTGCCCACCGCTGCCGCCTTGGCAGAGAGAATTTTGAGGGCCGAGACGAGCTGGTCATCGGTCATATCATCGCGGAGCATGTCGTGGTCGTTCTTGATCGCCAGCACGGCGAGTTCGATTTCTTCGTCGGTGACTTTCAACAGACCACGGTTCTTTTGCAGAAACGCGAATGCGCCGATATCACGGTTACCGGTGCTGAAGAAGAGGTTAATCAGATCTTTGGCCAGGGAAATGTGCAGCGCCTTGATTTGCCCGGCGGGGCTTTCACTGTCGATTTGTGCCAGCAAGGTTTCCAGAGGAATTTGTACGGCGCTGGAGGCCATGTACGCCCGCAGGGTAAAACGGGTTTCGGCACTCAGGTCGAGGCGGGTCATCAATTGCAGGATCTCGGCGAATTCCTTGTCGTCGATCACGTCGTCGTTGTCGTAAGCCATGTTGATGACTGCCTGAACATAAGCCACTTTCAGCGGCTCGCTCAGCTCATCAATGGAAACGAGTTGGCGTTCTTCCTTGTATTCGCTGAAGTCCTGGACACAGGCTTGCAGCGTTTCAGCCAGTTTGCGGTAGTTGCAGTTGACCAGGCCGGTAACGGAAAGGTGGGTGCCGTTCTGGCGGCGAATCAGTAGCGATACTTCGATCTTGTCACTTTTGCTGCCGGTCACTGTTTCAACGTATTCAGCCGATGCGATGGACGCATAGGGAACACTGACTGGATCAGCAAAGGAGGCGCGGTAAATGATCTGCTCACCCGTGAACAGAATGCCATCCTTGCCGCTTCCGAGCAGGGTGTTGTCCAGTAAGGCGATTACGTTGGAAGGGTTGCCGCTGAATGCGAATGACTTGACCGCATTGTTCAGTTTTTTTTCGTCGATCTGCGGTGCGATTGACATCTTGTTTGAGACAGTGCCGAGGTTCTCGCGCAGAAAAACGTTAATGTTGGTCATGGAACATCCTTGTTGAAGAATAAGGTTGGGTGGCGTTGTGCTATTAGTCAAATCTAACAATATGCGCGGTTTAGGTACAGCCCTGCACTGAGGGTTATTTATCGCTCAATCTTCGACAAGCTAGCGTGGTAGCAACAGGCGTTTTGAGGATCGGTGTATGTGGCTTTTCGATTGATCTAGGGGGTGTTTGGGCGTGCGCCAAGATCGCAGCCTGCGGCCGTTCCTACAGGCGTGCGCCGACAACCCGAATGTCGAGGTTTTCAACCCGGACCTGTGGACTGACTAGTTCAATTTCCTGAACCGGCCGGGGCAGGCGGATATTCAGAGCGATCTGTTCTATGACTATCGCAACAACGTGGCCATCTATCCGAAGTGGCAAGCGTGTTGCGCGATCATCAACCGCCGACGCTGGTGGTGTGGGGCAAGTTTGATCCGTCTTTTGATGTGGCTGAAGCCGAGGCTTATCGCCGGGATTTACCGAATGCCGAGACCATGTGCTCAAGGTGGGGCATTTTTCGCTGGACGAACAGCCTGGGGCGATTGCCAGGTTAGTGGGGGCGTTTCTTGTAAGCATATGAGGAGTGATGTCGGCTGGGCTGACTCTTTCACGAGCAAGCTGCCCCCGCAGAGAACTACGGTGGGCACTTGGCGTGTGTTTGGGCTTGATGACAGTCGCCGTCAAACCGACAATTCAGAGTGTGATGCGAACCGACAGGCGTTGATCGCCTGGGGAGGTTTTCAAATGAATCACTCATCGCCCACCATCCTCCAGGACCGCGCCGCTGCCGGTCGGCGCCTGATTGAACCGTTGCTGTCCTACGCGCGCAGGCCCGATGTGATTGTCCTCGCGTTGCCCCGTGGCGGGGTGCCGGTGGCTTATGAAGTGGCCACGGCCCTGGAGGTTCGCCTCGACTTGATGCTGGTGCGCAAGCTCGGGGTGCCGTCCCATCAGGAGTTCGCCATGGGTGCGATTGCCAGTGGCGGCATCCAGATTCTCAATGAGCAGGCGTTGCGCGCGCATCCGATTGATCAGGCTGCGTTCGAGGCGGTGGTCGCGGGGGAAACCCGCGAGCTGTTGCGTCGCGAGCAGGTTTACCGGGGCACGCGGGCGCCGGTGCAGCTCAAGGATCAGGTGGTGATTCTGATCGACGATGGCCTGGCGACCGGCGCCTCGATGATGGCGGCGATTCACGCGGCGCGGGTGCACGCGCCGGCGCGCATTGTGGTCGCGGTGCCAGTGGCACCGATTGAAACCGCCGAGGCATTGCGCTGTGAAGTGGATGAGTTGGTCTGCCCGCTGATTGCGGATTGGTTCATGTCGATTGGCTATTGGTACGTGGATTTTTCCCAGACGTCGGATGGTGAGGTCATCGATCTATTGCAGCGGGCATGGCGCAGAGAAAGTCCTCCGCCCATGGCGTAACGCTGCACCTTGCGGCGAGGGAGCTTGCTCCCGCTGGGTCGCGAAGCGGCCCCCTTTTCCATCCAAAACAGCAGGGGCCTGCTGCGCAGTCCAGCGGGAGCAAGCTCCCTCGCCACAAAGGTTCTATGTTTGCTTTAGCCAGTCTGCGAATCGGGTGGCGCCGATGATAGGGTTGGCGCCCGGCGTCAGCGACTGGTCATTGATCGGCGCGCCGAAGTACGGGACCTTGTCGTCCGAAACAGCCTGGCGCGGATCCTTGATGTGTTGCAGGTATTGGCTGACGAATTCCACCAGTGGCTGGCGATCAGGCCCGGCCACTTCCACGGTCTGATTGCTCGGGGCTTTGAGGGCGATGTCGGTCAGGGCTTTGGCGACGTCGACCGAGGCAATCGGTTGCAGCGCGGCGGAGGTCAAATGGATGGTGTTGCCTTCCTCACGACCGGAATAGGCGATGGCGCTGATGAACTCGAAGAATTGCGTGGCCCGCAGGATGGTATAGGGCCTGCCCGATTCCTTGATGAGAGTTTCCTGGGCCATTTTCGCCCGGAAGTAACCGCTGTCGAGCATGCGTTCGGTACCGACAACCGACAGGGCTATATGGTGTTTGACGCCGGCCGTCGCTTCCGCTTTGAGCAGGTTGTGGCCAGCGGTTTCGAAAAAGTGCAGCGACGCGGCGTCTTCGAATGACGGTGAATTGGCCACATCGACCACCACATCCGCGCCTTTCAACGCGTTGTCCAACCCTTCGCCGCTGATGACGTTGACGCCGGAACTCGGTGAAGCAGCAAGCGCTTCATGCCCCAAATCCTGCAAGTTCTTGCAAACTTTGCTGCCAATCAGGCCGGAGCCTCCAATGACGACGACTTTCATGACTCGTCTCCTGGTGCGTTGAGTAACCCGCTAATTAAACACCCGATCGCGTCCGTCATCCTGTGCAGGAGGGGGGCGGCGACAGGTGGTCGGAAGTCGGGGCGGCCAGTGGAATAAACGCTGGTTCTTTGCTTTATTCCACCTGTTGCCGGCTTGCGTGCGTTCGACACCTCAGCCCATGAGGAAGTCCGGCCTGGAGAGTCTCATGCGTCCCGGATTTTCGCGTTGCACTGCTTTGGCGGTCGTTCTCGTGTTCGGCGTCGTGCCCGGCGCAAACGCCGTCGAATACTCCGATGTGAATGCCACGGCCAGCACGCTCAGTTTTACCTATAAGCAAATGGGCTCGAAAGGGTATGGCACGTTCAGCAGGTTCGTGGGCAACCTTGATTTCGACACAGACCGCCCCGAAGCCGCCACAGCCAGGTTGACCATCGACCTCGACAGCATCGACGCCGGCAGCAACGACGCCAACGAGGAGCTGCGCAAGCCGGCCTGGTTCGATACCGCGACCTATCCCGAAGGGACCTTCGAATCGACGCGGGTTAAAGACCTCGGCAACAACCGCTATCTGATCACCGGCAACCTCACCCTTCGAGGGCTTACTCGGGAAGTTGAGGTGCCGGTGCTGCTTAAGGCGGAAAACGCGATTGGCATCTTCGAGGGCGAGCTGACGCTCAAACGCGACGACTTCAAAATGGGCGAGGGCGAATGGGCTGATAGCTTTGTGTCCAACGAGATCAAAATCAGGTTTCGAATGGTGGCCCCGCAGCGATAGCGTTCGGACCTGGCGTGGTAAACCCCAGGTCCTTGCGCCGCTCTTGCGGCCGCCATCGCTGGCAAGCCAGCTCCTACAGTTGGACCGGTTGAAACCGACCTGTGTAGGCGCCGGGTTGCTGGCGATGAGGCCATTTGACGTTGCGGTGATCTTGCGGCCGCCATCGCTGGCAAGCCAGCTCCTACAGTTGGACCGGTTGAACTCGACCTATGTAGGAGCCGGCTTGCTGGCGATGAGACCATCGGATTTTGCGCCGATCTTGCGGCCGCCATCGCCAGTTCAAGACAGCGCCTACATGACAGCGCCCGGTTCGATGGCTGACCTTCGGCCGGCGAAACCACGGGTTGGCGGTTTAGGAAGGTTGATGCTCTTGCCAAAATGTGTCGGCTTGGAAGAAAATGAGAGTCATTATCAAATAAATTTTGTGTCGGGCTTTCTCCATGTCCTCAGTCGATCTCTCGCTGCAACAAACCGTGCATTCGCTTTACGAAGACCATCACGGTTGGTTGTGTGGCTGGTTGCGTAAACGACTCGGCTGCCACCACAACGCGGCGGACCTGGCCCAGGACACCTTCATTCGCGTGCTGACCCAGCGCAAGACCGTCGAGTTGCGCGAGCCTCGCGCTTACCTGAGTACGATTGCCCGCAGCCTGATGATCGACATGTTCCGCCGCCGGGCAGTGGAGCAGGCTTATCTGGAAACCCTGGCCAACATTCCGGAGCCGGTGGCGTTCTCCCCGGAAACCCGTTCGCTGATTATCGAAACCCTGATGGAAATCGACCGCATGCTCGACGGTCTGGGCGAGCGCACACGGGAGATTTTTCTGCTGGCCCAGCTTGATGGCCTGAGCTACGTCGAGATCGGCCGGCGACTGAATGTCTCGGTGACCACGGTCAAGAAGCACGCGGTGCGCGCTCTGACGCACTGCCTGTTGTTGATCGAGGACTGAGCCGTGGCGCGTCCGCAACCGCTGGATCACGCCACCCTCGAAGCCGCCGCGCGCTGGTACGTCGACTTGCGTGGCGAGTTGCCCAGCGACGCCACTCGCGAGGCGCATCGACGCTGGCTGGAGCGCGATCCCCGTCATATGCAGGCTTGGGAACGTCTCGCGCGTCTGCAAGACAAACTCGACCAAGTCGTCCCCGGCATCGCTCGCCCAACATTGGCCAGCGCCCGCGCCAAACGACGTGATGTGCTCAAAGTCCTGTCGATTCTGCTAATGGCGGGCGGGGCGGGCACGCTGGCATGGAACACCACACCCTTGCCGACGCTGATGGCCGATCAGCGTACCGGCACCGGCGAACGCCGTCGCATGCGACTGGACGATGGCACGCAATTGCAACTGAACACGGCGACCGCGGTGGACATCCACTACAGCGAAAACCTGCGTGAAGTGCGTTTGCTCCAGGGAGAGATTTTTATCGAAACCGCGCGGGACGAACGTGCGCGGCCCTTTGTGGTTCACACCGCCGAAGGCAGCATCCGCGCCTTGGGCACCCGATTTGTCGTGCGTCGCGAAGCGGACCTGACCCAGGTCAGCGTGCAGCAGCATGCGGTCGAGGTACGTTCCGCCAACGTGCCGGACACCGCCGTCCGTGTCGACGCTGGCCAGCAAGTGAACTTTCGCCGGGACGCCATCGAACCCTTGCAACGGGCCAACCCTCAGGCGGATGCCTGGACCCGCGACATGCTGGTGGTCAACGACTGGCGCCTGGGTGAATTCATCCGGGAATTGCAGCGTTACCGTCCCGGCCATCTGGGCTGTGATCCGGCGGTCTCAGCGCTGCGGATTTCCGGGGCTTTCCACCTCGGCAGCACCGACACAATCCTCGAAAACCTGACCTCGACCTTGCCCGTGCGCATTCGTCGATTCAGCCGTTTCTGGACGAGCGTGGAACCGGTTTGAGTGTTTCTCGAAAAAAATCCTGCACAGGGGTTATTGATTTAGATTCTCGTTCGACTTGGTAAATAGAGGCGCACACAGACGCCGCCATTGACTGCCAACGGGCGAAAGGAAACTGCATGACCCCTCGCAATCCCCAACACCGTATTTCTGCTACCCAGCCATCCGTCAGACCCTTGAGCCGTGCCGTGCATGCCGCGCTGCTCGGGATGGCGCTGGTCGTCCCGTTGGGCATGACGATGGTGGCGCAACCGGCCTGGGCGCAGACCGACGTCGAAACCGAGTTCGACATTCCGGCAGGCCCTCTGGGTTCGGCATTAACCCAGTTCGCCGGCACGGCCGGGGTCACCGTTTCTTTCGCGCCAAGCGCCGCCAACGGCCAGCAAACCTCGGGATTGCGTGGGCGCTACAGCGTTGACGCCGGGCTGCGACAGTTGCTCGCCGGGAGCAAACTCGAAGCCGTTCGCCATGACAATGGCAGCTATTCGCTGTTGCCGATCGTTGCTTCCGGCGCGGCCATGCAGTTGGGCGCGACCAGCATTTCCGGGGTTGCCGTGGAATCGGCCTATGGTCCGGTGGATGGCATGGTTGCCACTCGCAGCGCCACCGCCACCAAGACCGACACGCCGATCCTGGAAATTCCGCAGACCATCAACGTGGTCACCGCCGAGCAGGTGGAAGTCCAGGGCGCGCGCAATCTGACCCAGGCGCTGCGCTATACGCCGGGGGTGAACACCGGAGGATTTACTGACCGTAACTCGATTGCCGACGAGATCACCAGCCGTGGTTTCGCGCCGACGCCGCTGTACCTGGATGGCGCCTACATCCCGTACGCCGGCAGCCTCGGCGGCGCGCCGCAAATCGATCCGTACACCCTGGAGCGCATCGAAGTGCTCAAAGGCCCGTCGTCGGTGCTTTACGGGCAAAACCAGCCGGGCGGCCTGATCAACATGGTCTCCAAGCGTCCAACCACCGAGCAGCGCAGTCAGGTCAAACTGGGGGCGGGCAGCTATAACCGGGTTAACGGTGCTTTCGACACCAGCGGTCCGATCGACGAACAGAAGCAGTTCAGCTATCGCCTGATCGGTGTGGCCGACAAAGGCAACGAAATGGTCGAGCACAACGAAAGTGAGCGCATGCTCCTAGCGCCGAGCCTGACCTGGGCGCCGACTGAAGACACGTTCCTGACCTTGCTGGCGCAGATCCAGCGTGACGATGGCGTGCCGGATTATCAGTCGCTGCCGCGAATCGGCTCGCTGAACCGTGGCCCCAACGGCGAGAAAATCGACCGCGACTTTTTCTCCGGCGACACCAACTTCAACGACTACAAACGTGACCAATACGTCTTCGGCTACGATTTCAGCCACAACTTGAGCGATGACCTGAAGTACCGCTCGACTGCGCGCTACACCGACGTGCGCGACCGCTACAAGGGTTTCTACTTGCGCAGCTTCGTCACCGATGCCGACGGCGTGACCGATTACACCCGCGCCAACCGCGCCAAGGTCGATTGGCACCAGCACAACATCGCCTACACCGTCGATAACAATCTGGAATATAAATTCAACACCGGCGCCCTGGAGCACACCACCCTGGCGGGCGTGGACTATCGCCATTTCACCCGCAAGTACGATGGCTACAACGCCAACAACGTGTTGCCGGTCGACCTGTACGGCAAGAACAACTACGACACCAGCAGCGTCACTACGCAACTGACTACAAAGTGGGACAACACCCTGCGCCAGACCGGTTTGTACGTGCAGGACCAGATCAAACTGGACAAGTGGATCCTGACCATCGGCGGTCGCCAGGACTGGGCCGAGATCGACAACAAGGACTTGCTGGCGTCGACCCACGAAGCCAAGCGTGACAACAAATTCACCGGTCGAGTGGGGTTGACCTACGTCACCGACTTCGGCCTGGCACCCTATGTCAGCTACTCCGAGTCCTTCCTGCCGACCATCGGCACCGCCGCACCGCAACGTGGCGGCAAGGCTTTCGAGCCGACCGAGGGCGAGCAGTACGAAGTGGGCGTGAAGTACCAGCCATTCGAGAAGACGTTGATCACCGCGTCGGTGTATCAGATCAAACAGAAGAACGTGCTGACCGGCGACGAGGAGTATCCGGAGTACATGGACCAGAGCGGCGAAATGCGTTCGCGTGGCGTCGAACTGGAAATCAAATCCAGCCTCGACAACATCGACGTCATGGCCGCGGCCAGCTACATGGATTCGTTCTACACCAAGGACACCTGGGGCAACGAGGACAACCGCAACGAAGCCCAGTCACCGGTTTCCGCATCGATGTGGGTCGACTATCACTTCACCCAGGCCAACCTCAATGGGCTGACCTTCGGCGCGGGCGCGCGGTACACCGGGCGCAAACCGGGTGATGCGGCCAACTCGTTCGACGTGCCGTCGTACGTCGTCTACGACGCCACTGTCAGCTACGACATGGGCAAACTGGACCCGAGCCTGCGCGGTTTGCAGACCCGCGTGAACGTGCAGAACATCTTCGATCGTGAGTACGTGTCGGACTGCAACTACGCGTTCGGTTGCTACTACGGCCAGGAGCGGGTGGCTTCTGTTGAGATGACTTACGACTGGTAATCGTTGGTGTAGCGACGGACGTCATCGCGGGCAAGCCCGCTCCCACAGTTGATGCATTCCCCTGTGGGAGCGGGCTTGCCCGCGATGAGGCCGGGGAGGCCAGCACAACTACTCAAATCATCGGCGGCAATTGATCCAGCATCTTGTCCAGGGTGATCGGGTACTCGCGCACCCGAATCCCCGTCGCGTTATACACCGCGTTGGCGATGGCCGCGCTGACCCCGCAAATACCCAACTCGCCAACGCCCTTCGCCTTCATCGGCGAGGAAACCGGATCGGTTTCATCGAGAAAAATCACCTCTTGGTGGGGGATGTCGGCATGCACCGGCACCTCGTAACCGGCCAGGTCATGATTGACGAAAAAGCCCAGGCGTTTGTCCACCACCAGGTCTTCCATCAACGCCGCGCCTACGCCCATGGTCATCGCGCCAATCACCTGACTGCGGGCCGAAGTCGGATTGAGGATACGCCCGGCCGCGCACACCGAGAGCATCCGGCGCACGCGGGTTTCCCCGGTGGCGCTGTCCACGGCGACTTCGACGAAGTGCGCGCCGAAGGTTGATTGCTGGTACTTCTTGCTCAGCTCGCCGAATTCGATGCTGTCTTCAGCGACGATTTCGCCGGACTGTGCCGCGTTGCGCAACGGCATGCTTTTGCCGCCAGCGCGTACTTCGCCACCGACGAATTCAGCCTCGTCAGCGTTCACACCGAGGCGTTGCGCAACGGCCTCGCGCAGCTTGACGCACGCCGCATACACCCCGGCGGTCGAGCAGTTACCGCCGAACTGGCCACCCGAGCCAGCAGACACTGGAAAGCTCGAATCGCCCAATCGCACGACCACGTTGTCGAGGCTGACACCGAGCATTTCCGCCGCCGTTTGCGCGATGATCGTGTAGCTGCCGGTGCCGATGTCCGTCATGTCGGTTTCCACGGTCACGATTCCCTGATCATTCAGGCGAACACGCGCCCCGGACTTCACCAGCAGATTATTGCGAAAGGCAACAGCGACGCCCATGCCGATCAGCCAGCGTCCGTCGCGCTGTGTGGCCGGTTGCGCATGGCGTTGGTTCCAGCCAAAACGATCGGCACCGGTGCGCAGGCATTCGATCAGATGGCGCTGGGAAAAAGGTCGATCCGGCTTCACGGGATCAACCTGGGTGTCATTGATGATTCGAAATTCGATGGGGTCGAGTTTGAGCTTTTCCGCCATCTCGTCCATGGCAATTTCCAGCGCCATCATGCCCGGGGTTTCACCCGGTGCGCGCATCGCATTGCCTTCCGGCAGATCGAGTGTCGACAGCCGCATAGTCACCCGCCGGTTTTCCCCAGCGTACAACAATTTGCTCGGTTGCGCGGCCAGTTCCACTTTGCCGCCGGGCAAGTCACCGGACCAGCCCTCGTGGGCCATCGCGGTGATCTTGCCGTCGCTAGCGGCGCCGATGCGGATGCGTTGAATGGTCGCCGGGCGGTGGGTGCAATTGTTGAAGATCAGTGGCCGGGCCAGCGCCACTTTCACCGGTCTGCCGGCCATGCGCGCACCCAGGGCGGCGAGGACCGCATCAGCGCGAATGAACAATTTTCCGCCGAATCCACCGCCGATGTACGGCGATATCAGACGTACGTTTTTCTTCGGGATACCGAGGGTTGTGGCCAGGTCGGTGACCGACCAATCGATCATCTGGTTTGACGTCCACAGGGTTAGCCGGTCGCCGTTCCATGCGGCCATCGAGGCCATGGGTTCCATCATCGCGTGGGCCTGATCGGGCGTGGTGTAGGTTGCGTCGAGTTGCACCGGTGCCGCCGCGAACGCTGTTTCAAAATCCCCGTGCAGGGTGTCCGCCATTTGCTCCTTGGCTTCCACCGCCGACTCGCGGGAATTGGCGAGATCGAACGTGCCGTCTGTACTGGTGTAGGTAACGTCTACCCGTTCCGCAGCGGCGCGTGCCTGTTCAAAGGTATCGGCGATCACCAAGGCGACGGCCTGGTGATAATGCTGAATCTCTGGACCGCCAAGTAACTTGGCGGTGTTGTATTTACCTTGACCCAACTTGCCGGCATTGGCGGCGGTGACGATGGCAATCACCCCCGGTGCCGACTGCGCCGCTTCCAGGTTCATCGAAGCAATGCGCCCCTTGGCAATCGCCGAACCGACCACCACGCCGTAAGCCTGGTTGGGCGCGACGTTATGGTGTTCGTAGGCGTAGGGCGCCTGGCCGGTGGTTTTCAGCGGTCCTTCGATGCGCGAGGTAGGGTGGCCGATGACCTTGCCTTGGTCGATGGGATTGGTGGTGGCCGGGGTGTCGAATTTCATGCCTGGGCCCTCGCTTGCGCCATCACCGAAGCGAGCGTGCGCTCGACCAGTGTCAGTTTGAAGGCGTTTTCATGGGTGGGGGTGGCGCCGGACAACAACTGTTCCGTAACCGCTTTCGCGCCTTTGGGCAGCGACGATTCAGCGGTTTCCACGCGCCACGGTTTGGGCGCGACGCCGCCGAGGGCAACGCGGCCCGAGCCGTCCTGCTGGATTACCGCGGCCACTGAAACGAGGGCGAATGCGTACGAGGCGCGGTCACGGACTTTCTGATAAACGTGCGTACCGCCAATCGGCGCGGGCAAGGTCACGGCGGTAATCAGCTCGTGCGCCGCCAATGTGGTTTCGATGTTTGGTGTATTGCCGGGTAAACGATGCAGGTCGGCGATGGCGATCACTCGAGTAGTGCCGTCGGGTCGAACCGTCTCCACCTGAGCATCGAGCAAACGCATCGCCACAGCCATGTCGCTGGGATGGGTGGCAATGCACGCATCGCTGACGCCGATAATCCCCAGTTGCCGACTGAATCCACCGATGGCCGCGCAGCCACTGCCCGGTTGGCGCTTGTTGCAGGCTTGATGGGTGTCATAGAAATACGGGCAGCGCGTGCGTTGCAGAAGATTGCCGGCGGTGGTGGCCATGTTGCGCAACTGGCCGGACGCGCCGGCGAGGAGGGCGCGGGAGAGCACGGCGTAATCCTTGCGGATGCGTGCGTCGGCCGCGAGGTCGGTGTTGCGCACCAGCGCGCCGATGCGCAAACCACCTTCCGGCGTAGCTTCGATGCGGTCCAGCGCGAGGTCGTTGACGTCGATCAGTTGCGTCGGCGTCTCGATGTCCAGCTTCATCAGGTCCAGCAGGTTGGTGCCGCCCGCGATGAATCGTGAGCCACTGACCTGTGCGGCGAGCGAGGCGGCTTCGGCCGGGGACTGGGCGCGTGAATAGGTAAAGGGCCTCATGCGCTGGCCTCCGCGACTTCGGTGATCGCTTCGATGATGTTGGAGTACGCACCGCAGCGGCAGATGTTGCCGCTCATGCGTTCCTGGAGTTCGCTGGCGATCAGCTTGGGTGGTTCGGTGAGACTCGGGCTGGCGTGGCTGGGAATGCCATCACGGATTTCTCCCAGCACCGCGACCGCCGAGCAGATCTGCCCCGGTGTGCAATAGCCGCATTGATAGCCGTCATGCTTGATGAACGCCGCTTGCATCGGATGCAGTTTGTCCGGCGTGCCGAGCCCTTCAATGGTGGTGACCTTCGCGCCTTCGTGCATCACCGCAAGGGTCAGGCAGGAATTGATGCGTCGACCGTCGACAATCACCGTGCAGGCGCCGCACTGGCCGTGGTCGCAACCCTTCTTGGTGCCAGTGAGTTGCAGGTGTTCGCGCAACAGGTCGAGCAGGGTGGTGCGGGTGTCGAGTTCCATTTGTTGTTGCGCGCCGTTCACCCAAATCGACACCTTGGTTTTGACCGGGAGCGCGGCGTTGGCGGCTGCGGCCTGAGCGGAAATGAATGGAGGCAGGATCACGGCCGCTGCGGTCACCACGCCCACGATCAGCAGGTCTCGTCGGGAAATCGTCATCAAGTCGGGCATCGGTGCGTTTCCTATGGTTGATTGGCGATTACAGCCCTCATCCATTGACTGACCGCCAGGGTCAGGGAAACGTTTTTGCGGTTTTCGGCTATAGAGTTATGCGTGTGGCTCATGAATCGATCATGACAGGCGAGTAACGCGGTCCGGCACGCTATGATAGGCAGCCGCGTCCATTCCCGGAGTCAATCCCCGCAATGCCCCAGATCACCCACTACAAAACCCCGTGCCCCGAGTCGGTCAACAGTCAGATCCTGCAACTGGTGGTCGACAACCTGACCGACATCAGCATGGTCGCCATCCCGCCGAGCAACCTGCTGTACAACGTCTACCAGTATGCGATCGGCTACGAGGTGCACCTGTATCTGGAGGCGCTGAACGGGGCGAAAGGACTTGCGGTGGAATTGCTCGTCGCCACCGATCTGGACGACCCGGATAAAGTCGTCGGTTTCCTGCTGTACCTGCCGGTCAAGGACGATCCCGACGCGTGCGGTGTGGCTTATATGGCTGTGGATGCCGGCCATCGACGACAGGGTGTAGCGCGCAGAATGCTGCGAGAGATGGTCGGCCGTTACCCGCATGCCGAGCTGACTTGCGCAGTGGCCAAGGTGCCGTATTTCGAATCGATGGGCTTTCAGGTGGTAGGTACGCGCGCCACCCAAGTGTTGATGAACACCCGCGACCACGGCAGCGACGGCTTGCTGGCGCAGTTGGATGTGGCACCGATCTACAGCTCGCTGGAGGTGCGGCAGATTCATACCTACCTGCTGCAAAAGCACGGCAAGCGGGCGATGCTCGATGCGGAGAAGCAGCGGGATCGGCACTTGGATCAACTGACGCGCAAGGCCAGCGAGTTCGTCCACGAACGATTGGGCCAACGTGGTCAACTGTAGGAGCGAGCCTGCTCGCGATGGTCGTTAACGATAACGCTGGAAGCCTGACACCCCGCGGCGTGCTCAGGTTTTTCGCGAGCAGGCTCGCTCCTACAAGGGATATGCGGTGGTTTCAGAATGCACAAAGCCCGGTCAAATGCCGGGCTTTTTCTTGTCTGGTTTACGCGCAGTTAAAAAAGAGCCTCAAAGCTCTTTGATGGGGAGAAGTGGAGCCATTGAGGCTCAAGATGCGCAAATGAAGCAGGCGGTGAGCTTGATAGGGGTTCAGTGCACTCACCACCTACGCAACGGCCTGGACAAGCAAGCGGCTGCGCAACTCCATCGTAGGAAGATGGGGGGGCGGCCTCAAGTACCGCTAGTCGAATCCCCCCACAAGTGTCAGCTTCTGCGATTTTGATCACCCGGCCAACCGGCCTGATTCAGGGCCCTGAGCAGCGTTTCGGCATCCAGCCCCGTCACCGCGTGGCCGTTACCTTCGGTCGTTTCGGCGGCGAGCAAGGCGTTGATGATGGCTTCTTCGACGGCTTCGGTGGCGGCCAGGAACAATTCGCTGATGTGATCGTTGTTAACCATGCTCAAGTGGTCGCAGGTCGGTGCTTTTTTGCTCTCATAAGCGGCCGGCGGTACGTGTTGATTGCCGGTGGCGAAGGCGATGAAAATGTCGCCGCTGTGGTCCTCATTACCGCCCCCGGTACGGGCCAGGCCGAGGCTGGCCCGTTGCGCCAGGCGCGTGCATTGATGCGGCAATAACGGCGCGTCAGTGGCCAGGCAGACTACGATCGAGCCCATGCCCGGATGCGGCAGCGAGGCCTGAAGGAATGGCGAGTCGACCTGTTCCATGTAGCGCCCGACGGGGTAACCATCGACGCGCAATTCGTTACGGATGCCATGGTTGGCCTGGACAATCGCCCCCACCGTCCAGCCGCCTTGGGCACTGTTCAACCGGCGCGAAGCGGTGCCTATGCCGCCCTTGAATTCATGGCAGATCATGCCGCTGCCACCGCCAACATTGCCTTCGCTCACCGGGCCGCCGACTGCCGCGCGCAGGGCTTCGGCCACGTGTTCGACGTTGACGTGAAAACCGTTGATGTCGTTGAGCAAGCCGTCGAAGGTTTCCAGCACCACCGGCATGTTCCAGTAGAGCCGCCCGTCATCCGGTTGCTGCTCACGGTCCAGCACAATCAACGCATCGCGCACCACACCCAGGCTGTGGGTGTTGGTGAACGCGATCGGGCTGGTCAACAGACCGGCCTCGCGAATCCACTCCAGCCCCGTGGCGTCGCCGTTGCCATTGAGCACATGGACACCGGCAAAGCACGGTTGCTGACTGGTAGAGCCGGCACGGGGTTCGATCACGGTGACCCCGGTGAGAATGTCGCGACCTTTGGCGCTGCGGCCGCGCACATTGCTGTGGCCGACGCGCACGCCGGGTACATCGGTGATGGCGTTGAGGGGGCCGGGTTGCAGTTGGCCGAACTGGATGTTGAGGTCGCGGGCACGTGGATTCATGGGTGTTCTCATCTTGAAATTCGTGGCAGAAAAAGTGGATGTGACAGGGGCGTGGCTACTGGCCGTTTTTGATGGTGCTCCAGGCGCGAGTGCGCAGGCGTTCGATCGCATGGGGCTGCGGTTGCAAGGTGAACAGCTTGGCGATCACCTCGGCGGTGGGGTAGATGTTCGGGTAGTCGAGTACTTCGGGCGAGAGCAGTGCGGTGGCGTCGAGGTTGGCGTTGGCGGTGAGCGCCTGTTGGGTGGCGGGTGCAATGACTTCCGGACGCAGCAAGTAATTGATAAAGGCCAGCGCCTGTTGCGGGTTGCTGCCGTCCTTGACCAAGACCAGATTGTCGGACCACAGCGGTGCACCCTCGTCGGGGATGCTGTATTCGATTTTCACGCCCTTGGCGGCTTCGTCGGCGGCTTGCTTGGCACCGAACACGGTTCCGGACCATGCGATGGCCACGCATATATCGCCGTTGGCCAAGTCGCTGCCAATCTTCGACGAGTTGAAGTAAGTGATGTGCGGGCGCAGCTTGAGCAGCAACGCTTCAGCTTTTTTGTAGTCAGCGGGGCTGCTGCTGTTGGGCGGCAGGCCAAGGTAGTGCAGGGCTATCGGCATGATCTCGGCGGGCGCGTCCAGAATCCCCACGCCACATTGACTGAGCTTGGCCAGGTTCTCTTCGTTGAACAGCAAGTCCCAGGAATTTACGGGAGCTTGATCACCCAGGACCTCGCGGACCTTGTCAACGTTGTAACCAATGCCGTCGGTGCCCCACAGGTAAGGGATGGCGTACTGGTTGTCCGGATCGTTGGCGCGGAGTTTTTCCAAGAGCACCGGGTCGATGTGCTTCAGATTGGGCAGTTGACTGCGATCGAGTTTCTGCAGGGCACCCGCTTTGATCAGGGCAGGCAGAATGAAGTTACTGGCGACAACCACGTCATAACCGCTATGGCCGGTCATCAACTTGGCCTCCAGTACTTCGCCGCTGTCGAAGGTGTCGTAAACGGGTTTGATTCCGGTATCGCGCTGGAAGTCCTTGAGGGTGGTCGGGCCGATGTAGTCGAACCAGTTGTAGACATGAACGGTGGGCTCGTTCGCTACCGCGGCCATGGTCCAGGTCGCCAGACAGGCGCCCAAACCCAGATTGAAATACGAGCGATGACCACTCATGATGCGGCACTCCTGGCCTGCTGCAGGCCGGTGATAATCAAGAGTCTGCAGGGTATCGACCGGCGTGGCCGTCACCCATTCCCATCATGGGTTACTCGAAAGGGGTAGTGCGTGGACGCGTTGTTGAAAGAGTTACCGCTGCACCAGGGATTGGCGCGGGTATTTGGCGCGGTGGGCGAAGAGGGGTTTTGGCGGGCGCTGGTCGACACGCTGCGCTTGCTGGTGCCGCTGGACAACGCCCTGGTCGCGGTGATGCAGCCGGGGCGGGTGCCGCGCCTGCTGATTGATTTCGACTCCAAAGCCACCGCGGACGAGCACGAAGAACTGGCGGACTACCGCGCCGGCATGTACCTGCTCGATCCGTTTTACCTCGCGGTGTGTGCCGGCATCAGTGACGGTTTGCACAGCCTCGATTCCGTAGCCCCGGACCAATTCCTGCAGAGTGAGTACTACCTCAGTTACTTCCGTTCCGTGGTCGGCGGCGACGAGTTGCAGTTCATGGTCAACGTCGACGGCGCCGTGCTGGGGTTGTCCCTGGGACGTGCGACACGCTTCAGCCTTGAAGAGCAGGGCCGGCTGCTGTGCGTGCGCGATTGGGTACTGGCCGCCATGCGTCGACACATGCGATTGCTGCCACCGGAAGGGCCGGCCGCCGAGGCCGTGGCCGGGGATCTGGCGTCGCTGCTGGACCGCTTCGATGCGCGATTGTCAGTGCGCGAGATCGAAACCGCTCGGCTGATTCTGCAGGGTTTCTCCAGCAAGGCCATTGCCCAGCAAATGGGCATTTCACCGGAGACGGTGAAGGTGCATCGGCGCAATCTCTATCACAAGCTCAATGTGAACGGGCATGGTGAGTTGTTTGCGTTGGTGCTTAATCCGCGTTGAATCAGGATCAAAAGAGGGTGTACGCACAGCCCATGCAGGCGCCGGCTTGCTGGCGATAGCGGCGGTGAATGTTCCGACGCCATCGCCAGCAAGCCAGCTCCTACAGGGGAGCGTTTTCGAGATTAAAAACCAACGCCTTCAAGCCGCACTCGACATCGGCATCCGGAAACTCCGGCGGATTGTCCAGCCGCTGTTCGAACCGCAGGCTCGGCGCCTCGCGCGTCACGCCATCGATGAGGAAATCTGCACCGAACGCCGGGTCGTTCATGCAGGCAAGTACGGTCCCGTTTTCAGCCAGCAACTCCGGTAAGCGGCGCAGCACACGCTGGTAATCCTTGGTCAGCAAAAAACTGCCTTTCTGAAACGACGGCGGGTCGATGATGACCAGGTCGTAAGGCCCCTTGCCGATCACCTTGCCCCAGGACTTGAAAAGGTCGTGGCCGAGAAAAGTGACCTTGCCCAGGTCATGGCCGTTGAGCCGGTGATTGTCGCGACCACGGCTCAAGGCCGGGCTCGACATGTCGAGGTTGACCACATGGGTCGCGCCGCCTTCGATCGCCGCTACCGAGAAGCCGCAGGTGTAGGCGAACAGGTTCAGCACGCGTTTGCCTTCGGCATTGGCCCGCACCCAATCGCGGCCATAGCGCATGTCGAGGAACAGGCCGGTGTTCTGTTTGCGGCCCAAATCCACCCGATACTTCAGGCCACCTTCGACAATCGTCAGCTCATCGATTTCTGCCCCGAGCAACCATTCGGTGGTGCTTTGCAGCAGGTAACGATGTTGCAGCAGCAGGGTGTGCGCGCCGGATTGCGCCCATTGCGGTGACTGGGTGATGTCCAGCAACAGCTGCTTCAAAGCTTCCAGCTGCGCCGCTTCCGGTTCCTTGAACAGCGCCACCAGCACCACGCCCTGCAACCAGTCGACGGTCAGTTGCTCCAGCCCCGGCCAGCAGCGGCCACGGCCGTGGAACAGGCGACGGGTTTCGGCGGGAGCGGCCGCCAGGGCGGTCAGCAAATGTTCGCGGAGGGTGGCGAGGGCTTCAGGGTTCATCAGGTTGGGTCGGCAATTTGAAAGGGGCGGCATTTAACCATAGTTGCGCGTTGGGTGGACGACACAAAACCTGTAGGAGCGAGCCTGCTCGCGATGGTCGTAAACGATGATGCTGGGGACCTGACACCCCGCGGCGCTCTCAGGTTCATCGCGAGCAGGCTCGCTCCTACAGGGTGGGGCGGGCAGTTATCACGATTAATTTAACTTTACGTGAGGATTTGGCGATCTTCCGGCTTCCATACTCGGCCCCAACGAACAACAAACGGGAGCCGGACATGTCGCAGTCAACTGCTTCACCCAAGGCCAGCCATCCTCGCTGGCTGAGGCTCACCCATTGGCTGAACGCCCTGGCGGTGCTGGTGATGGTCACCAGCGGTTGGCGCATCTACAACGCTTCACCGCTCTACGAATTCAGCTTCCCCAAGTCGATCACCCTCGGCGGCTGGCTTGGCGGCGCCTTGCAATGGCACTTCGCGGCGATGTGGTTTCTCGCGCTCAACGGCCTCGTCTATCTGGTCATCAATCTGCTCAGTGGTCGCCTGAAACGACGCTTCTTTCCGGTATCACCCAAAGGCGTAATGCACGACCTGTGGGCCGCGTTGCGAGGCCGGTTGAGGCATGCCGACCTGAGTCATTACAACCAGGTGCAGCGTGTGGCGTACCTGTTCGTGATGGTCGATATCACGCTGCTGGTGATCTCCGGGCTGGTGCTGTGGAAGTCGGTGCAGTTTGCGCTGCTGCGTGAATTGTTGGGGGGCTACGAAGGTGCGCGCCATGTGCACTTCATCGCCATGTCGCTGTTGGTGGCATTCGTCGCGGTGCATCTGGTGATGGTTGCACTGGTTCCTAAAACACTGTTGGCCATGATTGTCGGTCGCAAGGAGTCTGTATGAAAAAGCGCATTCAAGGCTCCGGGCTGGACGAGTCGTCCATCCTGACCGACGCGCGGAAAATCCTCGCCCCGCAGATCGAGGACCGCTCGCGTCGTTCGTTCCTGTTGCGTGGCCTGACCCTCGGCGGCGTGGCCATGTTGTCCGGCTGCAACCTCACCGACAACGACAGCGTCGAGACCGCGTTGTCGTCGATGTCGCGCTTCAACGATCGGGTGCAGGGCTGGCTGTTCAATCCCAACGCCATGGCACCGACCTATCCTGCCTCGATGATCACCCGGCCGTTCCCGTTCAATGCCTTCTACGGTATCGACGAAGCGCCGACGGTGGAGGAGGAGAGCTATCGGTTGGAAGTCACCGGTCTGGTGGCGGACAAGCGCAGTTGGCGACTCGAAGAGCTTCGCGCCATGGCGCAAACCGAGCAGATCACCCGGCACATTTGCGTCGAAGGCTGGAGCGCCATCGGCCGCTGGGGCGGCGTGCGTTTCAGTGATTTCCTCAAGCGCGTTGGCGCCGATACCGATGCCAAATACGTCGGCTTCAAATGCGCTGATGACTACTACACCAGCATCGACATGGCCACCGCACTGCATGCGCAAACCCTGTTGGCGCTGACCTGGGACGGCGACGTGCTGCCGCGCGAGTATGGCTTCCCGATGAAGCTGCGCATGCCCACCAAGCTCGGCTACAAGAACCCCAAACACATCCAGGCGATTTTCGTCAGCAACACCTTCAGCGGCGGCTACTGGGAAGACCAGGGCTACAACTGGTTTGGTGGCAGCTGACGAAACCTCGGTAAATCCCCGTTCACACCCCATGCATCAAGGAGTTCCATCATGAAAAAGTTGACCACCGTCGTTCTGTCCATGTGCCTGGCCGTCGGCGCTGCCAGTGTTTTTGCCGCCGATACCATGAGTAACGACAGCATGAGCAAGGACGCGATGTCCAAGGACGCCATGCACAAAGACAGCATGAAAAAGGATGCCATGACCAAGGACACGATGAAAAAAGACAGCATGTCCCAGGATGCGATGAGCAAGGACGGCATGAAGAAAGACGCCATGTCCAAGGACACCATGAAAAAAGACCCCATGTCCCAGTAACGCCAACCCAGTCATTCGGGGCATGACCTGATTCAGGCCCCCATGACATTTGATCGTTTGCTTTGTATTGCGGAGCTTGCTGGACTATCGATTTCGTCGACCGCCTGTATCAAAAATGAATTTCCGCAGATAGCGTTGCTCATACCCTGTAGGTAGCGGATTTAGAGCCCGCGAAAGTCATTGTTGCGATCAGGGAGCGGTATGGTCATGAGTCAAGTATCGACGGCGGGCGAACAACTTCCTGACGGGTTGATTCTGGTCGTTGAAGACGACCCGCTGATCCTGGAATTTCTTTGTGAAATTCTTCAGGAAGAAGGGTATGTGGTGGAGCCGCAGTCCAGCGCGGATGCTGCATCGGTTTATTTGGAGGCGCATGCCCAGAATGTCCGGTTGCTGCTGACCGACATCACCATGGCGGGCAAACTCAATGGTGCGGATCTGGCCAACCTGTTCGGAGATCGCTGGCCGGAGAAGCCGATCATGATCATGTCCGGCTTCGAAACCCCGGAAAGCTCCGGAGTCCGGCACGAAGTCTCGTTCATCAAGAAACCCTGGGCGCTGGGGCAACTACTCGATTGCGTGGATGGTGCCTTGAAGTCACGCCGCACCCTGTAGGAGCTGCCGCAGGCTGCGATCTTTTGATGTTGCTTTTTAAAGATCAAGATCAACAGATCGCAGCCTGCGGCAGCTCCTACAGGGTTGGTGTACATTGCCGGAACACCGTTCTTGAGATAGGAAGGACCCTTTGCCTGTTCCCGCATCCGTTTTCGATGTCCCGTACCGTGCGTTTCTGTTCGACATGGACGGCACCATTCTCACCTCCATTGCTGCCGCCGAGCGCGTCTGGGCCTCCTGGGCAACGCGCCATGGCGTCGATGTCGAGTCCTTCCTGCCCACCATCCACGGCGCCCGCGCCATCGACACCATCAATCGCCTGGCCTTGCCCGGTGTGGATGCGGAGGTTGAAGCCGCGTGGATCACCGAAGCTGAAATCGAAGATGTCGAAGGGGTTGCAGAAGTGGCTGGCGCAGCGGGTTTTCTCCAGTCGTTACCCGCTCATCAATGGGCCATCGTCACCTCTGCACCGAGGGCGTTGGCGTTGCGGCGAATGGCTGCAGCGGGGATTCCCGAGCCGGATGTGATGGTCACTGCCGAAGATGTCACCGCCGGCAAACCCGACCCGGCCGGGTATCGATTGGCGGCTCAACGGCTGGGTGTTCAGACATCGGAATGCCTGGTTTTCGAGGACGCATCGGTCGGCATACTCGCGGCCGAGGCATCGGGGGCGGATTTGATGATCGTCACCGCGACCCATGAGCAGCCGATTCAGACGGTGCATGCGACGTTGACCAATTATGGCGAGGTCATGGTCGTGCTCGACCCTGAAGGACTGATTCGCCTCAAGAACTCGTGATAAGCCCGAGCCTGTAGGAGTTGCCGCAGGCTGCGATCTTTTGATCTTGATTTTAAAAAGCCAAATCAAAAGATCGCAGCCTGCGGCAGCTCCTACAGGGTGTGCATCAATACACTCCGGGAATCAGCCGCCAACTCCGAGCGCAATAGGCCTCGTACTCCCCACCAAACTGCGCCCGTAACAGCGCCTCTTCCGAGTGTATCCGTGCAATCAACGGAATCACCGTCAGCCCCGCCAGCAACAACCCAACCCCCGAACGAAAAGCCAGCGCCCAACCCACGGCAATAACCAACATCCCCAGATAACTGGGGTTACGCAGGCTGCGATAAATCCCGTCGGTTACCAGACTATGGTCCGGCTGAATCGCCACTAGCCCGCTGAAGCGTTTGCCAAGCACGAACACCGGCCACAGTCGCAACGCGCCGCCGATGATGAACAGCACAGCGCCGAGCCAGCGTATGCCCTCGCCACCAAAGGTCCAGAAGTCGATCCGGTCGGTGTAGGCCGGCAAAAAACCACTCAACAGTCCTATCACCCCGAACGCTGGCAGCACCCAGCGATTGGCCCGGTCTTCACGTTCGCCAGAACTCAGGTTGACCTCGGTGAACAGCGAAGCGACGGCCATGACCAGCGTTGCCAGCGCCACGACGACCAAGGCTGCATGGGAGAAAAACGCCGCAAAACCGCCCAGTCCCCATATCGCCAGCCACAGGTAGGCGAGGGTGGAAACAATGGCGAAAAACGTCAGTTTTCCGGAGATTTTCATGAGGCAATCCTAATGCTATTGATACCCCCTTTCATTGTAGGAGCCGGCTTGCTGGCGATCCAGGCGCCACGGTGTAACTGATTCACCGCGGCGACTGGGATCGCCAGCAAGCTGGCTCCTACATTGGCTGCGTGACCTCGGATCTTGCATTCCGCCGAATCACTTGAGGCGGTTGCCCGAACGCTCGAAGAAAAGCTTCGCGCATGCGGCGCGGGTCGCTGAACCCGGTTTCCTGGGCGATCTGGTCGAGCGTCAGGCGCCCGCGTTCGAGCATCTGCCGTGCCGCCTCCAGACGCAGGTTTTCGATGGCTTTGGCGGGTGATTGACCGGTTTCGGCACGAAATGCCCGACTGAACTGGCGCGGGCTGAGGCGCGCCACGTCTGCCAGTTGTTCCACCGATAACGTCTCGGCGAGGTGTTCCCGGGCATAGCCAAGCACGGTTTGAATACGGTCGGATTTCGGCTCCAGCTCCAGCAGCGCCGAGTGTTGTGACTGACCGCCCGCACGGCGGTGGTACATCACCAGTTTCTGCGCCACCGAACGTGCGAGTTCGGCGCCGTGATCCTTTTCGACCATGGCCAGCGCCAGGTCAATACCGGCGGTCATGCCGGCGGAGGTCCAGATCGAACCGTCGATCACATAGATGCGGTCGGCTTCCACCTTGATCGACGGAAAGCGCTCTTGCAGTTGCCGCGCATAAGCCCAGTGGGTGGTCGCCCGCCGACCCTCGAGTAATCCGGCCTGTGCCATGACAAAGGCTCCGGAGCAAATCGACGCCGTGCGCCGCGCGGTTTGGGCGCTGGCGCGCAAATAGTCTAGTACGCCCTCCGGCGCCTGTTCGAGGATGGCGTCGCCGCCAACCACGATCACCGTGTCGAACACTCGCTCATCGAACGCTTCAGTGCCGACACTCAGGCCACCCGAAGCGCGCAAGGTGCGGCCGTCTTCGGAAATGACGCGCACGTCATACAGCGCTTCGCCAGCGCTGAAGTTGGCGTACTCGAACACCGGCATGGCCGCCAGCGCCATGGACTGGAAACCCTCGAACACCACAAACGCCACAGAAATCATTGCCAGGCCCTCAGAACGGTAATGTCCTAAAAACGTACATTAAACGTCATTTGAGACGCAGGAGAGTCAATTTATAAATAGTCACACCCGGCGACTGATTCGCCTCATCGTGAAGGAAATTGAACATGGCTCTCTCCTCCAAAGGTACAGCGTTGATCACCGGTGCTTCGTCGGGCATCGGCGCGGTGTATGCCGACCGTCTCGCCCGGCAGGGCTACGACCTGATCCTGGTTGCTCGCAGTCAGGCAAAACTCAACACGTTGGCCAATCGCCTGAGCGACCAGATTGGCCGTGCTGTGGAAGTGGTCGCTGCGGATTTGCAAGACAAGGCCGACTTGCTGCGGGTCGAACAGATTTTGCGTACCGACGCGAGCATCACCCTGTTGGTCAACAACGCCGGGGTCGGCGCGGTCATGCCGTTACTCGGCAGCCCCGTGGATGACATGGAAGACATGATCACCCTCAACATCACCGCACTGACACGCCTGGCTTACGCAGTAGCGCCGGGCTTCGTCGCGCGGGGAGCCGGGACCGTGATCAACATTTCCTCAATCGTCGCCATCGCCCCGGAAATCCTCAACGGCGTATACGGCGGGACCAAGGCGTTTGTCCTTGGCCTGAGCCAATCAATGCATCGCGAACTGGCGGACAAAGGCGTTCGCATCCAGGCCGTTTTGCCGGGCGCGACTGCCACTGATTTCTGGAGCGAAGCCGGCAATCCGGTGGAGAACCTGCCGCAGGAGATCGTGATGTCGGCAGAAGACATGGTCGATGCAGCCCTGGTGGGGCTTGAGATAGGGGAAGTGGTGACCATTCCTGGATTGCACGAGGGTGAGCAATGGGATCGCTATGAAGCGCAGCGACAGGTGCTGTCCGGGTTGTTTGGCAGCTCCACGGCAGCGGCGCGCTACCGTTAAATAAAAGATCGCAGCCTCGTTTCACTCGACAGCTCCTACAAAGGCATTAACCCTGTAGGCGCTGTCGAGCGAAGCGAGGCTGCGATCTTTTGATCTCCCAGCCAATTCGCTCAAGGCACCTATTGGTTGCTGTTATTCACCTGCCGAAGCGCCTTACTGAACAAGGATCGCGCGAGCCAGTTCTTCGTCGCTGGCGCTGTTGAGGTCTGGATGTTCCTGACGGATCCGTTGCAGAACCTGTTCCAGATAAACCCCGCGAATTGCGCCATCACTGGCTACGAAGCTGGAGGCGTCATCCCGGGCGGGAATCATCAATTTGTCATCCTTGAACGTCGAGTACAGCGAGGCGGAAACCCCTGCCGAGGTGGCGACATCTTTCGCGTCCACATCGGCCATCGCGGAGCCCACGGGTAAGCACAGCAAAAGGGAAGAAATGATAATCAGACGGCGCATGACGGTGTCCTCTGAAGACGTGAAGCAAAAAGGAAGTACCTCACCTTTAGGATGCACGACGGTCGTCAGGAGTTCCCGTGTCGATGCTTTGGCCGGTTATTCAGCGCGAAAACCGGTTGCGATAATCCCTTGGCGAAACCCCCAGGTTGCGTTGAAACGTCAGGCGCATGCGCTCTTCGTCACCAAAGCCACACAATCGGGAAATTTGATCGATATTGCGCTCTGAGTCTTCCAGCAAGCGCCGGGCAGCCTCCACGCGCAGCACTTCCACGGCCTTGGCCGGGGTGCGGCCGGTCTTGAGCTTGTAGACCCGGGCAAAGTTGCGCGGGCTCATTTGCACCTGTTGGGCAAGCGTCTCCACCGTGAGGTTGGCGCCGTCCAGGTTCTGCGTGATCCACAGGTGCAAGTCGTCGAAGGCGGCACCCTCGTCAGTCTGCGATTGCAGCAATTGGCTGTACTGGGCCTGGCCTCCGGGGCGCTTGAGGAACACCACCATTTCCCGCGCCACCAGCAACGCCAACTCCCGCCCACCATCTTCTTCGACCAACGCCAGCGCCAGGTCGATGCCGGCGCTGACCCCCGCTGAGGTCCAGACCGAATCCTGTTTGACGAAGATGGCGTCGTTGTCCACTTCAATCGCCGGGTAGCGATCCTTGAGCATGCCGCACATTGCCCAATGGGTAGCGGCGCGCCGGCCATCGAGCAAACCGGCCTGGGCCAGCAGGAAGGTGCCGCTGCACACCGAGGCGGTGCGCCGGACTTTGGTCGATGCCTCCTTGAGCCAATCGACCAGGTCCAAAGAGTTGTTCATTGCCATGATGATGACCGGGGCACCGGGAACGATGAGCGTGTCGATCGTTTGTGCGGCGAAGTCGCGTAGCGACACGGTATCGACTGCCAGGCCTTCGGCGGTTTGAATCAGGCCGCCGTCCAGGCTGGCTGTTTGCAGCTTGTAACCTGGCAGGTTGCTGCTGTCCAAGTAGCGCGAGGCAGCCCAGAACACGGTTTGTGCACCGGTCAAATCCAGCAGTCCCATCTCGGGATACGCCAGGAATACGATTAAACGCGGCTGTTCGGACGGAGACTCGTAGGGGACGAAGGCGATATCGTTCATGGGCATCTGCATTGGCGAGTTGGAATAATGTTAATTCGCAAACGGTATAAACGTTATCGCTGCCGGTCAGTTGCCCGGATTTCAGGGTTTTATGTCACTTGGCCGGGAAAATTTCAACCCAGCCAACCCCTTCGGCAGCTCCTGCAGGGAGGCGGTGTTAATGCCATGACTGACAGGCATCGGGGCGCTTGTATCCACAACAATAAGAGCGCCCCTACATGAACAATCCGAGTGCCGAAAGTATTCCGCTGACAGCCGCGTCCGAGACGATGCGTGCCACTAACGTCCGGCGCATTGAATCGCCGGGCCTGATCAGTTGCCTGGTGCTGGCCGGGCACGTCACGTGGCAGCTGGAATAACGTTCTACAGGTTGGTTTGATACCGATAATCAGCGTCCGCGCGGCTTTGCGCGGATAGCGCTATCCTTGGAAGATGCGCTCATCGCCATCGGAGAAGTCTGATGATCAACGTACGCACTGCCCGAATGCTTGCCGACTACAAACAATGGGCCAACCAGCGCCTCTTCGACAATCTGGCGCAACTGCCAACGGCCGAGGTCTACAAGGAACGCGCCGGGATTTTCAAGAACATGATCGGCACGCTTAACCACATGTATGTGGTGGACTGCCTCTGGCAGGCTCACCTCGAAGGCCGAGGGCACAGCTTCAAAACCTCCCATGACTTGGTCCATCCGGAACTGCCGGCACTGCGCCAGGCGCAACAGAACGTTGATCACTGGTACTGCGACTGGAGCGCACGGCAGACCGATGCCTCGCTGGACAAGCCCGTGCGGTTCACGTTTATCTCCGGTGAAAGCGGCACCATGAGTGCCGGCGCGATGCTGATGCACGTGGTCAACCACGCCAGCTATCACCGTGGCTGGGTGATCCAGATGTACTTCGAAATCCCGGCCATGCCACCGATGACGGACTTGCCGATTTACCTGCGAGAAACCGATCCGGGTTTCAACTCGTTGAATGCCCCGGCAGTGGAGCCGACATGTGCTCCGCAATTTTCGAGCGCAACCAACGTTCTGCCGGATCGTTATCGTTGACGCCGTTCCAGACCATCGACAGTTCTGACAGCACGATGTCGAACGGCGGGTCATCAGCGCGCAACTGGCTGCTGCCTTCGATCAACGCGCACGCCGCGTAATCCGGTACTGAAGCCAGCATGTCAGTGCCCGCGAGCAAGGCGCGCAATCCCGCAAACTGCGGCACTGCCAGCACCACCCGACGTGAACGGCCGATGCGCGCCAGGTCGTTGTCGATGGCGCCGCTCAAATCCCCGGAAAATGACACCAGCGCATGAGGTCGGTCACAAAATTCATCCAGGGTCAGCGGTCCGGGGCGATCATCGCCGCGCAGAACCTTGACGCTCAGATCACGCAGCTTCTTGCGCTTGGCGTTGGCCGGCAGATCCGTGGTGTAACTGATCCCGACGGAAATCTCCCCGCTGGCCAGCATCGACGACATCAACAAGTAATTGACCCGCCGCACCACCACCACAACGTTCTGCGCCTCTTCGCGGATCTGCTTGAGCAAGGGCGGAAACAGACCGAACTCGGCGTCATCGGACAGGCCGATGCGAAACACATCGCGGCTGGTGGAAGGGTCGAAATCCTTGGCCCGGCTCACCGCCCCGGAAATCGTGTCCATCGCCGGCTGCAACTCCTTGAGAATCACCAGCGCCCGCGGGGTCGGCTCCAGCACACGGCCATTGCGCACCAGCAGCGGGTCATCGAACAAATCGCGTAACCGGGCGAGTGCCGCACTGACGGCGGGCTGGCCGAGGAACAGTTTCTCTCCGGCGCGGGTCAGGTTTTTTTCGAACATCAGGGTTTCGAAAATCACCAACAGATTCATGTCCACGCGGCGCAGGTCGTTGCGGTTCATGGTGGGGTGCTCGCTGGGGTTCGGGGTGTTTCAAGTAAAGCACCAAACCCCGTGGCGAGGGAGCTTGCTCCCGCTCGGCTGCGCAGCAGTCGCAAACTCTATGTATGCGGTGTGCCTGAATGACTGCGGTGGCAGGGTTTAGGGCCGCTTCGCGACCCAGCGGGAGCAAGCTCCCTCGCCACAGGGGGTTGTGTTTATGCAGGTGGGTCGATTCGATCCAGCGCCCGGTTCACCGCCAGTTCGCCGAGCATGATGACTTGGGCGATGCCTGGCAGGGTGTTGCGACTTGCCTGTCTTTACGATCCGTCAGATTCGTGGCCATGACGTTGTAGTTAGTTTCTTTTCGACAATCAGGTGTCGAAAGTCACTAACAGATTGATGTCCACGCGGCGCAGGTCATTGCGGTTCATGACGGCGTACTCGCTGGGTTCGGGGTGTTTCAAGTAAAGCACCAAACCCTGTGGCGAGGGAGCTTGCTCCCGCTCGGCTGCGCAGCAGTCGCAAACTCTATGTATGCGGTGTGCCTGATTCGCCGAGGTTTCAGGGTTTGGGGCCGCTTCGCGACCC
>NZ_JSAK01000032.1:45549-81183 GCF_000802965.1 Pseudomonas fluorescens
CATGATGACTTGGGCGATGCCCAGCAGGGTGTTGCGACTTGATCCCTCTGTCCGGTCCGCCAGATCCAGGGTCATGACATGGGCCGAGGCCAGTGATTCGCACGCGTCGCCCAGCAGGGTTTCGATGTTGATTTGCGGGTCGATGATGTACATCGTGCAGAGTGTGCGCGGGGTGGCTCGGATGTCAGCGGCGGAGGGGATGCGGTCGGTGTCGGATGGGTTGGGTGTGGCTTTGGACATGGATGTTGCTCCTGGGTTGTAAATTAGGAGCCGACACGATTCGCTACCAAACGAGAGTGGCGGCCATGCGCAGGTTGGTAGACCGGTAATCCCAGGAACCCGGCGCGTCCGAGGACGCCCTGCGCATGGCCACCATAAGAAGCAAAGACAAAATAGCCTTCGCAGAAGGTCGCACTGCACACCTGGAAAATCCGGGCTACCAAACCCGATCGCTGTTTTTTCAGCGACCGGCCAACGATAGAACCCTGCCCCAAGGCGCACAAGCCGGCGGATTCTGGCGTACGCGTAGGCAACGACGCAAGGCGTTGTAGCTTTCATCAAGTAACGCTGACAGCCGTTAAACAACCTCGAACGGCTGCGCTAAACCCTGTGGCGAGGGAGCTTGTCGGATCGCCGCACCGTCCCGCTCGGCTGCGCAGCAGTCGCAAACCCTGCGTATTCGGTGTGCCTGAAAGACTGCGGTGGCAGGGTTTAGGGCCGCTTCGCGACCCAGCGGGAGCAAGCTCCCTCGCCACAGGGGGTTAGTGAGCCGAGTCTGGTTCGGTAAGCACTTTCCTGAACGTCTCCACCAACGGCCGCAGGTTGATTCGGTGCCATGCTGCCCACAGCGGTCGGGTGAGGGAGATCCATGGCACTTCCCGCAGCACCACGCCCGGCGGTGCGTTGCGGCTCAGGCCTTTCTGAATCATGGCGATGCCCAGTCCCGAGGCCACCAGCGCCAGTGCGGTGAAGGGGCCGGTGGCTTCCATGCGGATGTCCGGGGTGAAACCGGCGCGGATGCAGGCGCTGACGAAGTCTTCGCGGCGGGTGACATTGTGGTGGTGCTGCACGCCGATCCACTCCTGATCGGCGAGGTCTTCCGGGGTCAACAGGGTCTTCTGTGCCAGCGGATGGTCGTCGGGCATTGCCAGCAGCATTGGGTCGTTCAGTACTTGGAAACCCAGCAGGTCGGGGTCATCGTCCGTCGGCGGTTCACTGACCAGGGCGATATCCAGACTACGCTGACGCAGGCCTTCCAATTGTTCGGTAGAACTGAGGTTGTACAGCGCGACGTGCACGTTCGGCCGATCGCTGCGCAACACGCGCAAGGCATTGGGCAAGACGCCGGCGTGCATCGCGTTCTCGATGTAGCCAATGCACAAGCCGCCTTCTTCACCGCGACCGAGACGTTTGCCGAGGGATTCCAGGCGATTGGCGTGGGTCAGCAGGGCGCGGGTTTCAGCGAGGAACGTCTGGCCGTCGCGGGTCAGGCGAATGCGTTGCTGGCTGCGTTCGAACAGGGTCAGGCCCAGGCGTTCTTCGAGCTGGGCGATCTGCCGGCTCAGGGGCGACTGAGAAATGTGCAGGCGTTCGGCGGCGCGACCGACGTGTTCTTCCTCGGCGACGGCGACGAAGTAGCGCAATTGGCGGATGTCGATCATGTCAGACCTCTAGGGACTCAAGTGCTGCGTATTATGTCTTGGACGGTCCGAAGATCGCAATCTAGGATCTGCCCATCGGTAAGACAAATCACCGTTCCCTGTAGGAGCCGGCTTGCTGGCGATAGCGATTCACCAGGCAACGCTGTATCGACTGCTACAACGCTATCGCCAGCAAGCCGGCTCCTACAGGGTTAACCAGCATTCGAGAGGAATTGATTATGAGCTTGAAAGACAAACTGCCCGGCGCGCTGGGTTTCGGCACTGCACCGCTGGGCAATATGTTCCGCGCCATTCCTGAAGAAGAGGCGCAAGCCACCGTCCATGCGGCTTGGGATGCCGGCGTGCGTTACTTCGATACCGCGCCGTTCTACGGTTCGGGTCTGTCAGAAATTCGCCTCGGCGCTGCGCTGTCCCGCTACAACCGTGATGATTATGTGCTCAGCAGCAAGGTCGGCCGGGTGATCCTCGACGAAGTCGAAGACGCCGCCGCCCGGGATCTGGGTGAGAAGAGCGGGGTGTTCGAACACGGTCGTCCGAACAAGATCGTCAACGACTACAGCGCCGACGCGACCCTGCGCTCCATCGAAGACAGCCTCAAGCGTCTGAATACCGATCGGCTGGACATCGTCTGGGTCCATGACATCGCCCAGGACTTCTACGGCGATCAATGGCTGGAGTACTTCAATCAGGCCCGCACCGGTGCTTTCAAAGTGCTGACGCGCTTGCGTGAAGAGGGCGTGATCAAGGGCTGGGGCCTGGGCGTGAACAAGGTTGAGCCGTGCGAATTGACCCTTGATCTGAGCGAAGCGCAACCGGACGGTTTTCTGCTGGCGGGTCGCTACACTCTTCTCGACCATGACCGCGCCTTGCAGCGCTTGATGGACGCGGCCCTGGCACAGAATGTCGAGATCGTGGTCGGCGGCCCTTACAGTTCGGGCATCCTGGCCGGTGGCGCGCACTTCGAATACCAGAAGGCCAGCCCGGCGATCATCAACAAGGTCGAGCAGATCAAGCGCATTGCGGCGGCACATGGTGTCGACATCAAAGCGGCGGCGTTGCAATTCTCATTGGCCAATCCGGCGGTGGCGGCAGTCATTCCAGGTGCCAGCCGTCCGCAACGGATTGCCGAAGATGTTGCCGCGATGTCGGCGGTGATTCCTGCAGCGTTTTGGCAGGCGATGCGCGAGGCTCATTTGGTTTCTGAACGGGCTCCGTTGCCAGGGCAAAAGATCGCAGCTTCCGGCAGCTCCTACAGGGGTGATGTGAAATGAAAATTGATTTGAGTGGAAAACTGGCAATTGTCAGCGGCAGCACCGCCGGCATTGGTCTGGGTATCAGCAAGGCACTGGCCGAATCCGGCGCCACGGTGGTGGTGATCGGCCGCGAAACGGCCAAGGTCGAGCAAGCGCTGGCGACCATCCGCGAGCAGGTGCCCGGCGCTCAATTGCGCGGGTTGACGGCCGACCTCGGTACCGCTGAAGGTGCCGAAATATTGTTCGCCGCCGAACCGCGAGCGGACATTCTGGTGAACAACCTGGGGATCTACAACGCGGTGGATTTCTTTGACACGCCCGATAGCGAATGGACGCGCTTCTATGAGGTCAACGTGATCTCCGGCGTGCGCCTGTCCCGGCATTACGTGCCGGACATGGTCAAGCAGGGCTGGGGCCGGGTGATCTTCCTGTCCTCGGAATCCGGCATCGCGATCCCGGCGGACATGCTCAACTATGGCGTGACCAAAAGCGCCAACCTGGCGGTGTCCCACGGATTGGCCAAACGGTTGGCGGGAACCGGAGTAACGGTCAATTCGATCCTGCCCGGTCCGACCTTGACCGACGGCGTGGAGCTGATGCTCAAGGATGCCATTGCCAAGTCCGGTCGAAGTCTTCAGGAGGAAGCCGACGCCTTCGTCCGCGAGGCCCGTCCAACCTCGATCATCCAGCGCGTGGCGAATGTCGAGGAAGTCGCGAATCTGGTGGCGTACATCGCCTCGCCGCTATCCTCGGCAACCACGGGCGCAGCTTTGCGAGTCGACGGCGGCGTCGTCGACAGCATGGCGATCTGAACCTTATTAATGAGAGAGAGCTTTACATGGCAACTGCATCAGCATTCATCGACATCCCGGCCTCGGCGGATCGGGTCTGGCAATTGATCGGCGGTTTCAATTCGCTGCCGGAATGGCTGCCGTTCATTCCCAAGAGTGAACTCAGCGAAGGCGGGCGCGTGCGCAGCCTGCAAACGGCGGATGGCGCGGTAGTGATCGAGCGTCTGCAAGCGTTCGACAACGCCGGCAAAACCTACAGCTACTCGATTCTGCAAGCGCCGTTTCCGGCCACGGATTATCTGGCGACGATCAAGGTTGAGGCGCAGGGCGACGGGGCTCGGGTGACCTGGTCCGGCCGGTTTGAACCGGTGGGTGTGAGTAACGAGGAAGTAGAGGCGTTGTTTACCGGGATCTATCAGGGAGGCCTTGAGGCGTTGCGCGCCAATTACCCGGCTTGATCCTTTGTAGGAGCCGGCTTGCTGGCGATGGGGCCTTCGGATTTTGCGGTGATCTTGTGGCCGCCATCGCTGGCAAGCCAGCTCCTACAGGGATATGTGGACATCTGTAGGAGCTGCCGCAGGTTCGGGCCGCGTTCGGACGATCTTTTGATCTTCAAGCAGGCGCAATCAACCTCTGCCGACAATCCAGCACCAACCGCGCGCCCCCCAATTCGCTACTGCCCAACTCCAGCGTAAAGCCATGCAGGCTGACAATCGCCGCGACGATCGACAACCCCAATCCAAAGCCACTTTTCTGATTACCCGCCTCGGCGCGATAGAAGCGCTGGAACACCGCCTCGCGTTCGGCCTCTGGAATGCCAGGACCGGAGTCGAGCACTTCAATGCGGGTATGCCCGCCCTCATTCACTCCACGCAAAATCACCTGGCCACCGGGCGGGGTGAATTTGATCGAGTTACTCAGCAGATTGGCTACGGCTTCGAACAGCAATGCGCGATCACCATGGAGGGGCGGCAATGTTGCTGGCAACTGCAATTCAAAACTCAAACCATCGTCTTCGGCCAATGGCAGATAAAACTCGTGCAATTCCTGCAGCAACGGCACTGGGTCCAGTTCCACAAATCCTGAGCGGCGCTGACGATCCTCGAGTTCGGAAATCCGCAGCAAGCCCCGAAACCGCGCCATCAGCGTGTCGGCCTCGGCCAGCACCAAATCCAGTTGTGCGGCTTCGGCCGAGCCTTCGCCGGCCTGTTGTTGCATGCGATAAAGCTGCGCGCGCAATCGGGTCAGCGGCGTGCGCAGGTCATGGGCGATGTTGTCGCAAACACCTTTGACTTCGTTCATCAAGCGCTCGATGCGTTCGAGCATGGCGTTGACGATCGCGGCGAGCATGTCCAGCTCATCGCGGCGGCTGGACAGCGGCAGGCGTTTGGTCAAGTCACCGGCGACGATGGCCTCGGCGCTGGCCTGGATCCCGCGAATTCGCCGCAACGGCCGACGCCGCAACAAGTGCCAGCCGACGATGCCCGGCAGGATGGTCAGGGTCACACCCCAGAACAGCGCGTGCAGGATGATTCGGGTGACGGCAAACAGCGAGCCGTTGTCGCGCACCAGCACCAGCAAGAGGCCGTCCCGGGTCTGGGTCGCCACGGCGTCGCAACTGTCATTGGGCAGCGTTGGATCGTCGGAGTCGGCGCAATCGCTGAGCATGTGGATCTTGCCGTCCAGCGGCAGGCCACGGGGGATGTGGTTCAGGGCGCCGCTCAGATAACGCTGTTGCTGATCGAACAGGCCATAGCCGTCGATGCCGCGGATGTCGAAGGTCATGCTGACGACGAGGGCGTCCACCAGTTGTTCGCCCTGGAAACGCGAAAACAGATGCTGGCGCTGCATCAGCGAATGCTTGGCCAGGTTGTCCAGGTAAGCGGACACCTCGAAGTACATGACGCCCATCAGGATGCCGCTCCAGACCACGAACAGTGCACTGTAGAGCGCCAGCAAACGACTGCTGGAAGAGCGCCAGCCTTTAGACGGGTTCGGCAATGACATAACCCGAGCCTCGCACGGTTCGAATCAATGGGGCATTGCCAGGTGGGTCGATCTTCTTGCGCAGGCGGCCGATGTGGACGTCGATCAGGTTGGTGCCGGGGTCGAAGTGATAACCCCAGACCTCCTCGAAAATCATCATCCGCGAGAGGATCTGCCCGGTGTTGCGCATGAGGAATTCCAGCAGCTTGTATTCGGTGGGCAGCAACGTCAGTAACTCGCCATTGCGGCTGGCTTCGTGGCTGATCAGGTTCAGTTCCAGGTCCGCTACTCGCAACGTGGTTGCTTGCGCGGTCACGTTGTTCTGCCGGCGCAGCAGGACTTCGACCCGGGCCGCCATTTCATCGGTGGCGAAAGGTTTGGTCAGGTAATCGTCGCCGCCAGCGCGCAGGCCGCGCACGCGCTCATCGACGTCGGAGAGGGCGCTGATCATCAGGATCGGCGTCGCCACGCCCATGGTCCGCAGGGTCGTGACAATCGCCAGGCCATCGAGCTCGGGCAACATGCGGTCGAGGGTGATCAAGTCGTAGTTGCCACTGACCGCACGCTCAAGCCCTTCGCGACCATTGTCGACCCAGTCGACGTCGAGGCCGTGGCTGCTCAGTTCGGCGACTATTTCCCGGGCGGTCACGGCGTCGTCTTCGATGGTCAAGATGCGGGTCATAGGGCTGGCCTGATTAGGTGTTCACAACGTTGTGCAGCATTTTGCCAAGAAATGATCGAAGGCTTACTAAATAAAAGTTCATGGAGATCAAAAGATCGCAGCCTTCGGCAGCTCCTACAGGGGGATTGCATTTCAAATGTCGGAGCTGCCGAAGGCTGCGATCTTTTGCTCTTCCCAATCAATGCAGAAAACCCGCTGAGCTTAGTGGTTTATTGCATATTGCATGGATCAGGGAAGTTCAAACTTTATAAGTTGTTGAAACTGAAGGGGATATCCAGAGCCCGCGACTGGCATGGTCACTGCAACTGCTCATTTGAAGAAGTTGTAACACCATCTTTCTGCCTGGAGCGATACAACAATGAATAGATCCTCAGATGGTTTCTATCCTGCGGCCGACGAAGCGAGCACGCTCTCTGGCGTCTCTTGGGGGGCGATTTTCGCCGGGGCTGCTGCGGCAGCAGCGTTATCGCTGATCCTTGTGCTGCTCGGTTTTGGACTGGGATTCTCCGCGGTCTCGCCTTGGGCCAACGAAGGTGTGAGCGCCAAAGGCCTGGGCATCTCGACCATTGTCTGGTTGGCCGTGACACAAATCATTGCCTCAGGGGCCGGTGGCTATATCGCCGGGCGCCTGCGGGTTAAATGGGCGTACATGCATGGCGATGAAGTTTATTTCCGTGACACCGCCCACGGGTTTCTCGCGTGGTGCGTGGCGACGCTGGTAACGGCAACGCTGGTGGCCGGTTCGGTAAGCAGCGTCGTGAGTGGTGGTGTTCAGGCTGGCGCACAAGTGGCCGGTGGCGCCGCCAGTGCCATGACCCAAGTGGCCGGTCAGGCAGCCGCCAATACCGACAGCGATCAGTACGGCTACTACATCGACAGCCTGTTTCGCGATGATCGTCCGGCCGCCGTCAGTGACGATGCCGCCCGAGGCACCGTGACGCGGATTTTCGCGCAATCCCTGAAGGACGGTCAGTTGTCCGCTGAAGATCGTACCTACCTGGCGCAACTGGTGGCGCAACGGACCAATCTCACCCAAGCGGACGCTGAACGTCGTGTCGATGAAGTTTATGCCCGCACCCAGAAAGCCGTAGCCGACGCCAAACTGGCCGCACAACAAGCGGCTGATACCGCCGCCAAAGTAGCTGCCTGGACCACGTTGTGGATGTTCGTTGCACTATTGATCGGCGCGTTTTTCGCAAGTTTTGCCGCGACTTTCGGTGGCCGTCGCCGGGATGCCGTGGTGTATCTGGAAACCGACACCTACGTCACCACCACCCCTGTTCGTTAACCCAGGAGAATCATCATGCGCTCATTACTGCTGTTCTTTCTTGGTGTACCGATCCCGATCATCATCCTGATCGCTCTGTTCATGCATTGATCGACTGGGGCTAGTCCCTCTGCCGCTTCTGCCTTTGGTGGAAGCGGCGTTTTTGTTTTGGGCAGTTACATTTGTATGCTCTGTTACGCCGTCATCGCGAGCAGGCTCACTCCTACGGGGGAACGCGTTCACCTGTAGCAGCGAGCCTGCTCGCGAAGAGGGCAGATCGGACGCAACACTTTATCCGTCAATCGGAGTACTCAAGAACTCCTCTAGCCCCTCGGCATACGCGGTAAACGCGACGATCCGCGGAAACTGCGCCACATCAACCTGATCCGGCACCACCAGATTGGTAAAACTCCACGCCACGGCCAGCGTGATGCCCTCCTGGCCAATCGAGCCGTCGGTGTTCAGCGGCTGCTTTTCCAGTTCCCGCTCCAGCGCTGAATACGCCGCAGCCAATTGGCCCTCGACCCGTTCAACCCAAGGCTCATATTGAATCTCTGCCGGTCGCAGGTTGCGCTCGTAATAAAGCTGTACCGACTTTTCGCTGGCCGCGAGTGCCAGGCCGATCAGGCGCAATGAACGCAGGCGTTGTTCGATACCCTTGGGCATCAGGCTGCGGGCAGGTTCGGACAGTGCTTCCAGGTAATCAAGGATCAGCGTCGAATCCATCAACACTTCACCGTCATCCAGCACCAGGGTAGGTGCCTTGACCACCGGATTGATTTGCTGGAACTGCTCGAAAGTCCTGAACACCGACACCGATTCGTGCTCCAGCGCAATACCCAGGCGCTTGGCAGAAATGGCGACGCGTCGTACGTAGGGCGAATCCAGCATGCCGATCAGCTTCATTTAACCGCTCCTTGAAATGGCCCATTTCGGGAGGGACAACCTTAGCTGAGGTTGGATGACCTGCAAACGGCATCGTCCTGTGCCGCCGTTTGTCTTCTATATACCTGTGCTGGATTGAATTTCTTGCTATAAACGCACTCCGATGACCGCCTGAATGCCTGCCGTAGAGCATTTTCGAGGCTTTGTCGGACAAATTCGCTGACTTTTCAGTTGCTGAGGCCACAACTCGGCCTTAGACTGCCGCCCCTCGTAAATTGAGTGCCGGGTGGCGCTTGGAACAAACTGCGCCTTTCCGATGACCTGACCAGGTCTGCCGGAACGCTCCCTAATTCGCCTTAATGCACGTTTTTTTATAGAGATATCAATGACAAAGGACAAGTTGCTGGCCATGCCGGCGGATGACTACATGAATGCCGAGCAACATGCTTTTTTCTCTGAGCTGTTGCAGAACATGAAAGTCGAAACCCATGAGCGCATCGAACAGAACCGCATCGCCATCGAGAGCCTGGACACCCCGGCCGACCCGGCTGACGCGGCTTCCGTTGAAGAAGAGCGCACCTGGCTGGTAAACGCGATCGATCGCGACCAGCGCATGCTGCCTCAGTTGGAACAAGCCCTTGAGCGCATCAAGGAAGACAGCTTTGGCTGGTGCGACGACAGCGGCGAGGCAATCGGCCTCAAGCGCCTGCTGATCAGCCCGACCACCAAGTACTGCATCGAAGCTCAAGAACGTCACGAGCAGATCGACAAGCACCAGCGTCAGGCCTGATTCTGTGAGGCAGCCCGTTTAACGTGGGCTGCCTTGAAAAGATCGCAGCCTTCGGCACCTCCTACACGGTGTTACGTGAACCTGTAGGAACTGCCGAAGGCTGCGATCTTTGCTTTTCGACGTCTACAGAAAACCCCGCAATTCTATTGATCTACTACAACGCCCACGACTAAAGGCTCATAGATAATGGCCTTATAGTGGCGTTCAATGCGAAGACAACAATTAGAATATTTCCGGGGTGACCAAGATGACGAGAGACGGATCTCTGGTGGCGGCAGCGCCTGCACCAGTGCTTTTGCCGAAAAATCGCTGGCTGACGCCGACGCTGCAAAGCATCGCCCTGATGCTGTTGCTGTGTGGCATATCGCTGTGGGGCTGGTCGCTATACCTTGGCCTGCCATTGGCCGTGCTGATCATCTGGCTGCCGCGCCTGCGTTCGCGCGCGACCCCCGAAGCTGTTCCCACCGATACGTCCAGCGCCATTGCCGCGTTGACCCGCGATCTTTCCTTCACCACCAGTCATAACGCTTTGTCAGCTGCTGGCGTGGCGTTCTCGGTCAAGCAACTGGCGGACAAGCTGCAATCGCAACTGGGCGCAGCGGCGCAAATTGTCAGCAACGCCGAAGTGATGATCGCCACTGAACAGGCAACCTCGACCCTCAGCCGTGAGGCATTGGGTGCTGCAAGCGAGGCACATCAGAGCGGTGCAGCGGGGCGCACCGAGTTGCTCGAGTCGATTGCGCGCATGCATCAACTCAGTCAGCGCGCCAATAACAGTCGAGAATTGATCGAGGCGCTGAGCCTGCGCAGCGACGATATTCAGCGCGTCACCCTGGTGATTCAGTCCATTGCCAGCCAGACCAACTTGCTGGCGTTGAACGCGGCGATTGAAGCTGCACGAGCCGGGGAACATGGGCGCGGCTTTGCGGTAGTGGCTGACGAAGTGCGCGGCCTGGCCGCACGCACGGCGACCGCGACCGGCGAAGTCGGCGAGATGGTGGCGGATATTCAGCAACGCACCGCGCAAGTGGTGGAGCAGATTCGGCAACTGTCGAGCGATCTCGACACCGGCGTCCAGCAGGTCGAGCACACCGGCCAGCATCTGGAGAACATTGCGCGTTTGGCGGCCAGCGTCGAAAGCCAGGTCGGCGAAATCGCCCGAGGCGCGGAAACAAACCGTGAGCAACTCGATAGCCTGTTTCATGCCATCCAGCAGATGCGTAGCGACCTGGCCGTCAGTGATCAACAAACTCAGCGTCTGGCGCAGGCCGCGGTTCAAATGGAAGGCCAGGCCGAGACTATCAGCGAACGTCTGGCGGAAGTCGGGCTGGACGATTACCACCAGCGGATTTACGACTTGGCCCGGGAGGGCGCGAGCCAGATTGCGGCGCGCTTCGAAGCAGATATTGACGCGGGCCGTATCAGCCTCGACGATCTGTTCGACCGTCATTATCAGGTGATCGCCGACACCAGCCCGGCCAAATACCAAACGCGCTTCGACCGCTACACCGATCAGGTCCTGCCGGCGATTCAGGAACCGCTGTTGCCGCGTCACGAAGGATTGGTGTTCGCCATCGCCTGCACCCAGCAAGGTTATGTGCCGACCCATAACACAATCTTCAGCCAGCCACTGACCGGTGATGTGCAGGTCGATACCCTGCAAAACCGCACCAAGCGCAAGTTCGCCGACCGCACCGGGATTCGTTGCGGCAGCCATCAGCAGGCGGTGCTGCTGCAAACCTACACCCGCGATACCGGAGAGTTGATGCACGACCTGTCGGTGCCGATCATGCTTAAAGGGCGGCATTGGGGTGGTTTGCGTTTGGGGTACAAGCCGGAAAAGCCTCGCTAGATATTGCTGCCATTCGACCAGGCGCGTGATTTGCCTTTTGTAGGAGCCCGGCTTGCTGGCGATGGCGTTATTGAGAGCGCCATCGCCAGCAAGTAGGTTCCTACAGGTCGCGATTTATTGTTACGAATCTGGCAACGAAGCTGTGCAGGGGGGTTGCTGTTTCCTTTTGAGTGAACTCATTAACATACCTTCATAGTTAGGTTGCTAACGGAGTTCGAAGGGTCAACATGCAAAGCAAAGTTGATGTCGCCGTAATGATTGGCAGCGGTGTCCCCGCCAGTTTGCGTGCGTTGGGGCAGAGTGTTTGTTGGGTGGTGCTGCTCAATGGTGAACGTCGGGGAACGGCGTTCTCCACTCGCGATGAAGCGGAAGAGTGCAAGGCTGCCTGGTTGGCACGATTGAATGCCGAGGTGCCAGGCAGCCTGCATTAAGCTCAGGTCAGTGGATCTGGTGCATGCGCAGGTTGAGGTCGTCGACCACCCGCGCCCAGTCGGCATCTTCGCGCAGTTGTTCTTTCAGGAAACCCGCCTGTTGCGGTGTCCAGAACTCGGCGTCGATGAGTTTCTTGTCATCGGGAAGAGGGGAATGGCTGGCAATGAAATCGTCGATAGCTTTTTGCGAAGAGTCCAGGCCCAACTGATCGAACAAGCCTTTCAAGTCATGTGTCGGTGATTCCATCTTCATCTCCTTGCAGGTGATCGGTCGCGTCGAGTACGAGATATGAGGTACGACCCCATTTCATCTGATGGAGTCGCGCTTCAGGAGTTCGAAAGCGATGTTCAAACGCAGGAAAGAGCATAGACGGCAAAAACGATAATCAGGCTTTCAATGCACCGGCATCGACGGCAGCCTTTAATTCCTTGGCGGATTCTTGCGCGGCGAGGGCGGCGACGTCCGAAGTCTTGAACCAGCGATCTTTTTCGACCTGGTGATAGCTCACGGTTTTCAGCGGCGGTTTGGCACGCATCACAATGACAGCCTGGAATTCGCCCTCGACCTCTCTGGCTTCGCCCCGGATAAAAAACTCACCGATATCAAATTCCGTCACGTAGCAGCCTTCCCTTGTAAATATTGTTGTGTTTAACGCTGATTGGGCGGGCAGTATGGCAGTAGTTGCATGCCGGCGGCTGAGTTAAGTCGCCGGCATGACGAAACGTCTATTGAAATGAGCGGTATTCAGGCGTCCAGGCGCGACTCAAGCGAGCGGGCGAGGGCGCAAGCCTCGTTGTGGTCTGCGCGGAAACCTCTTACGTGTCCGGTGGAAATTTCTTTGATATGGAAGAAGGCGTTTCCGGCCAATACCACCTGAAAACGCAGCGGGGCGGCTTCCTGGCAGTGAAGTTGACGATGTCGCATCACCAGCGGATACAGGGTTGGCGAGTTGTCGACGTAAGGGTTCTGAGGATGGGCGAAGTGTGTCAGCGTGCACATATGAAGTCCTTTTCGTTGTTTTGCCGACGTATGTACGTCGTTATGGGTAGTCTCGGTGAGCATCGCTGCTCTAGAATCAACGTCACTGGTGGGTGACTGATGTTTATCTAAAGCAATTTTCGGCTGGCAATATGTAAGAAAAGTGCTTTTTTTTGAGAGTTTTTTCCCTGAAGTTGATAGTCCGTATTTCTCTGGTCGTACAAAGGGCGTTTTCCTTCAACCTTTGTCGAATGCCAGGCAAGACGATGTGAGCGACATCCAGTAGTCTGCTCAAGCCTCGTGATGGATGAGTCCTCTGCTCATTCAGGATTTCAACCCGGGTTATCTGGCTTCATCTTCGGCATTGCCGCTTTTTTTGGCTGTGCGCTTTTTTCGCGTGCGGCGTCATTTTCAGATGTGGGGATGTTTCCTTGGCAGTAAGTAATCTCGATATGCATGCTTTGTTCGTGCTGGGTGATTTGCGCGCAAAGCTGGTTAAACAGTTTCAGTCACGTTTCGTTTACATCACCGAACAAAACGCTGAAGGCATCTACATTGCCGAAATCGACACTGAATCAGCGCTGGTGGTGGACGACAAGCCGGGACTTAAGCTCAAGGTCGGCGATCATTTCAGCGCTTCAGTACTGCCCAGTCGCGAAGGCGGCAAACTGGAAATCAAATTTCGCGATATCAAACTGACGGCCTACGGCCTGGGCGACTACGCCTTCGTCACCACCGCCGATGGCCATGCCATCGTGTTCAAGGAAGGTCACAGCGTGGTGACGGTATTCGCCGCAAACCAGCAGTTGCAGGAAGGCCTGACCAAAACCCTGAAAGCGGTGACCGCCAAGGCAGCCAAGTGGCGCAAAGGCGAACTGGTGACGTTCAAGGCCAGCGAGTAATGAGCCTGACCCGCGCCGACTTCCACGAACAGAACCTCGCCAGCGCTCAAACCGAAGCCCAACGGCTGTTCGGTCAGAAGGCTGTGCTGCAGGGAGCCTGGTTGAATTGGGTGGCTTCGCAGCTCTATACGTTGCGCCCGGCCGAGTACGCCAGCATGGTCAGAAGAGAGCTCGCGCGCTTGCAGGAAATTTCCGAAAACTAATCCATGCCCCCTCGAAAGCAGGAACCTCTACTACAGTCAGTGGACTGATTATTCAGAGGCTTCGCGGTCTTCTGCCAGGCCATCCTGCGATTGCTGTGAACAGCACGAGGTGCAAAAGCATGAAAGGTTTTCGACGGTTGCTGGCCGCTGCCCTGGCCACTTTCGGGTTGTTGGCGTCACCCGTTCCGGTCATGGCGGCCCAGGCGCCGATCCACTTTGCCGACCTGAATTGGGAAAGCGGCAGCTTGATCACCGATATCCTGCGGATCATTGTCGAGAAGGGCTACGGGCTGCCGACCGACACCTTGCCGGGCACCACCATCACCCTGGAAACCGCGCTGGCCAACAATGACATTCAGGTCATCGGTGAAGAATGGGCCGGTCGCAGCCCGGTGTGGGTCAAGGCTGAAGCGGAGGGCAAAGTCGTGAGTCTCGGCGATACGGTCAAGGGCGCGACTGAAGGCTGGTGGGTACCGGAATATGTGATCAAGGGCGATCCGGCCAAGGGCATCAAGCCGATGGCGCCGGACTTGCGCAGCGTTAGCGACCTGCCCAAGTACAAGGATGTGTTCAAGGACCCGGAAGCCCCGACCAAGGGGCGTTTCCTCAACAGTCCCATCGGCTGGACCTCGGAAGTGGTCAACAAGCAAAAGCTCAAGGCCTATGGGCTGGAAGACAGCTATGTGAACTTCCGCAGTGGGTCCGGGGCGGCTCTGGATGCGGAAATCAGTTCGTCGATTCGTCGGGGCAAACCGGTGTTGTTCTATTACTGGTCGCCGACGCCGTTGCTTGGTCGTTTCAAGCTGATTCAATTGGAAGAGCCGCCATTCGACGCCGAAGCCTGGAAAACCCTGACCGACGCCGACAATCCGAATCCACGGCCGACGCGCTCGCTGGCCTCGAAGTTGTCCATTGGCGTTTCCACGCCATTTCAGAAGCAATACCCGCAGATTGCCGACTTCTTCAGCAAGGTCGATTTCCCCATTGATCCGTTGAACAAGGCGTTGGCAGAGATGAGCGAAAAACACACCGCGCCGCGTCAGGCAGCAGAAGATTTCATGAAAAAACATCCGGACGTATGGCAGGCCTGGCTGCCGAAGGATATAGCGGACAAGGTATCTGCCGGACTGTAGGAGCTGGCGCAGCCTGCGATCTTTTGCCCTTGATCTAAAAAAATCAAAATCAAAAGATCGCAGGCTGCGGCAGCTCCTACAATGTCTGTTCCAAATCCATTTCCAGGATTTCAGACCATGACCTTTGTGCTGGCTCAATGGCTGGTGACGGTGTTTGCGGTGATCAGCCTGATACATGTGTACTGGGCGTTAGGTGGCGAATGGGCGGCCGTGGCGGCGGTGCCGCAGGTGCCGGTGGAGGGCGGCGAGCGATTGCGACCGGCCTTCAAGCCGCGAGGCTGGATCACGCTGGTGGTCGCGGGGGCGTTGTTTCTGATTGCCTTGTTGGTCTGTCTGCGAGTGGGCTGGTGGATGCCGGCGGTGTCCCATTGGTCGCTGCAATGGATCATCAGCGCGATTGCGCTTCTGTTGTTTGCCCGGGCTATCGGTGATTCGGAGCTGGTGGGTTTCTTCAAGGAAGTCAAAGGCTCGAAGTTCGCCCGACTGGATACCTGGGTGTATTCGCCGTTGTGTGTGGTGTTGGGTGCGGGGTTGTTGGCCGTTGCCTGGGTCTGAGGGAAAGCAAAAGATCGCAGCCTTCGGCAGCTCCTACATTGGATTGCGTATACCTGTAGGAGCTGCCGAAGGCTGCGATCTTTTGATCTTTGTTTTAGCTCCCGCTCTCAGTCCGACGACTCGAAACCTCCGCCGGCACATCATCCCCCGCCATGCGTTTACGAAACAACGCCGCCCGCGCCAGCAACAACGTGGTCACCGGCACGGTAATCGCCAGCAAAATCGGAATCAGCCAGGCGTGCAACACCGGCCCGGACTTGAGCGCCGAAAAGTAAATGATCGAAGCCAACGCTACACACCACGCGCCCAGCGTCGAGGCCAGGGCCGGCGGGTGCATGCGCTGGAAATAATCCTTCATTCGCACCAGGCCGATGGCACCGACCAACGCAAACAGGCCGCCGAGTACCAACAGGATCGCCACCGGGAGTTCCACCCACAGAGACAGTTCAGCGTTCATTCGATCACCTCGCCACGCAGCAGGAATTTCGCCAGGGCAAACGAGCCGACGAAGCCGAACAATGCGATCAGCAGCGCCGCCTCGAAGTAGGTGTCACTGGCATAGCGAATGCCCAGCGTCAGCATCATCAGCATCGCGATGATGTACAGGTAGTCCAGCGCCAGAACCCGGTCCTGTGCCGACGGCCCCTTGAACAGGCGGATCAGGGTCAGGATCATCCCCAGCGAAAAGAGGAAAAGACTCAGCAGAATTGCGTTCGACAGCAGGGCGCTCATTCGAATATCTCCATCAATGGCCGCTCGTAAGTCGCCTTGAAGTGCTCGATGAACAGCGCTTCATCGTCCAGATCGAAAACGTGCAGCAACAGAACGCTGCGGTCCAGCGCCAGCTCCGACCAGACCGTCCCGGGCACCACCGTGCAGATCATCGACAGCGTCGCCAGTCCATTGGCATCGCGCAGGTCCAGCGGCACCTTGATGAATCGCGAGCGCGGCGGGCGACGACCGGCATTGAGCACGCCCCAGGCTACAGCGAGGTTGGACATCACCACATCGCGACCGACCACCAGGAACAGGCGCAGGATCACCCCCGGTCGACGGATGCGGATGGGCAGCGGGCGTAACTTGCGCATCATCAGCGGCGCACAGAACCCCAGCACGGCGCCCAGCAGCAAGTTGCCGGGGCTCATCGAAACGTTAAGTACCAGCCACAGCAGCCACAGGGCTAGCGACAGCCACGGCGCAGGAAACAAGCGCCTCATGGTTGCACCTCCAGCAGCGCAGCCCTGGCTTCCGGACTCGGAACCGCCCGCGTACCCAGCACGGCCATCACGTATTGCTGCGGGTTGTTCAAGGCGTCGGCGGCCGCCTGGGTGTAGCGCAACAGCGGCTCGGCCTTGAACGTCAGCAGGATGCTCAAGCCCAGCAACGCGAAGATCGGCACGCACTCAAGCCGTCGCAGGATCGGCGACGGCCGTTCTTGCGGCGTCCAGAAGCGCTGGATGCCCAAACGCGAAAAGGCGACCAGAGACGCCAGCCCGGAAAGAATCAGCAGCGCCAGCAAACCCCACGCCGCATTCGAGACCGGTTCCTCACTGCCGTTGCCCAGCCCCAGCGGATTGAGCAGGGCGCTGAGCAGGCTGAGTTTGCCGATGAATCCGGAGAGTGGCGGCATACCGATGATCAGTAGTGCGCAGGCAATGAAGCTCAAACCGAGGAAAGCCATTGTCCAAGGAATCACCTGGCCGACCACGGCTTTCTGATCGTCGTCGAGGTTGATGCCTTTGGCCGGATGCAGTGATTCCAACGGCCGAGGCAGCATCTCGTTTTCGTCTTCCAGCGGGATTTCGTTGGCCGAGCGCGAACGTTCGATCAACTCGGCCAGCAGGAACAGCGCGCTCAACGCCAGGGTCGAGCTGACCAGATAGAACAACGCCGCGCCAATCAGGTTGGGCTGGGCGAAACCGATGGCCGACAGCAGAATCCCCGCCGACACCAGAATGCTCAGGCTGGCCATGCGTTCCAGACGTTGCGCGGCGAGGATTGCTACGGCTGCGCAGACGATGGTCGCCATGCCGCCGTAGATCAGCCATTCTCCACCGAAATACGCCGATGCCCCGGCCTGCCCGGAGAACAACAGGGTCCAAAGGCGCAGAATGGTGTAGATGCCGACCTTGGTCATGATCGCGAACATCGCCGCCACCGGTGCGCTTGCCGAAGAATAGGCGGGCACCAGCCAGAAGTTCAGCGGCCACATCCCGGCCTTGGCCAGGAAGGCGACGGCCAAAATGCCCGCGCCAGCGTGCAGCAGGCCGCGATCGGCTTCCGGCACCAGCGGGATTTTCAGCGCCAGGTCGGCCATGTTCAGCGTGCCGGTCACGCCATAAATGAGCGCCGCGCCAATCAGGAACAGTGTCGAGGCCAGCAAGTTGATCGAGATGTAATGCAGGCCCGACGACACCCGCGCCCGACCCGAACCGTGCAGCATCAAACCGTAGGACGCCGCCAGCAGCACTTCGAAAAACACGAACAGGTTGAACAGGTCCGCGGTCAGGAACGCGCCATACAACCCCATCAACTGAATCTGGAACAGCGCGTGGAAGCTGGAGCCGGCACTGTCCCAGCGCGCCATGGCGAACAGCAGCGCGCTGACGCCGATGATCCCGGTCAACACCAGCATCAGCGCCGACAGGCGATCGACCACCAGCACCAAACCGAACGGCACCTGCCAGTTGCCCGGCAGGTACACGCCGATGGAGCCGGGAACGCCAGTGGTCTGCGTCCATTGCAGCAGCACAACGGAAATGCCCAGCCCCAGCAAACTGGAGAACAGGTTGATTTTGGCTTTGAGCGGACGATGTTTCTCGCCGAGCATCAGCATGATGGCGGCGGTCAGCAGCGGCAGCAGAATCGGTGCCGCGATCAGGTGCGTCATGGCATTCATTCTTTAGGCTCCCGGCCATCCACATGGTCGGTGCCGGTCAGGCCTCGGGAGGCCAGCAGGACCACCAGGAATAGCGCGGTCATGGCGAAGCTGATCACGATGGCGGTCAGCACCAGCGCTTGCGGCAGCGGGTCGGTGTAATGCAGCAGATCCTGCGGCACGCCATCCTTGATGATCGGTTCCTTGCCGATGAACAAACTGCCCATGCTGAAGATGAACAAGTTGACGCCATAGGACAGCAGGCACAGGCCCATGACCACTTGGAACGTCCGTGGGCGCAGGATCAGCCAGACGCCGGACGCGGCGAGGACGCCGATGGCGATTGCGATGACTTCTTCCATCAGACGGCTCCCTTGGCTGTAACGGGTTTAGGCTGGCCAGCGGTTTTGTGGCCGCGGACCGATTGGTGGGCGAGGGCGGTGAGGATCAACAGCGTCGAGCCGACCACCACGGCGTACACGCCGACGTCGAAGAACAGCGCACTGGCCAGGTGAATGTCGCCCAGCACGGGCAGGTCAAAATGCCAGGTGTGGGTGGTCAGGAACGGATAGCCGACGGCCATGGCGCCCAGGCCCGTGACCGTGGCGAACAGCAGGCCGACGCTCATCCAGCGCAGCGGGCGCAGGCTCATTTGGGCCTCGACCCATTGGGTGCCGGCGACCATGTATTGCAGGATGAATGCCACGGACATCACCAGCCCCGCGACGAAACCGCCGCCCGGTTGGTTGTGCCCGCGCATGAACAGGTAGAACGACACCACCAGCGCAATCGGCAACAGCAAACGCACCAGCACCGCCGGCACCATCATGAAGCCGAGCGCGGTGTCGCTGGCGTGACGCGGGTTGACCAGGTCGGTGACGACATCGGGCGCCAACAACCGCTGTTGCGCCGGCAATTGCAGGCTTTCTTTCGGTGGGCGGAAGCGACGCAGCAGGGCGAACACAGTCAGGGCTACCGCCGCCAGCACGGTGATTTCACCGAGGGTGTCGAAGCCACGGAAGTCCACCAGCATCACGTTGACCACGTTGCTGCCGCCGCCTTCAGGCAGGGCGCGGCTCAAGTAGAACGAGGAAATGTCGTTCGGCGTTTGGCGCGTCAGCATGGCGTAGGACAGCAACGCCATGCCGCCGCCGACCACGGTCGACAGCAGCAAGTCGCGGATACGGCGGATTCGTGCCTTGCGCAGGCTGCTCGGCAACGGCGAAACCTCTTCGATCCGTCGCGGCAACCAGCGCAGGCCCAGCAGGATCAGCACCGTGGTCACCACTTCGACCACCAGTTGCGTCAACGCCAGGTCTGGCGCAGAGAACCAGACGAAGGTCACGCAGGTCATCAGGCCGCAGACGCTGACCATGGTCAGGGCGGCGAGACGGTGATACTTGGCCTGGTACGCGGCACCGAGGGCGCAGGCAATTGCCAGCAGCCAAAGGATGACGAACACGATCGAGCCCGGAATCTTCGGCCGGTCGCCCCAATGCAAGCTGCTGTGCAGCATCGGGATCAGCCCGGCCAGCACGGCGGCGAGCACCATCAGGAACAATTGGGTTTGCAGACGCCGGGTGCTGATCCGTCGCTCCAGACGCCGGGCCAGGCGCATCTTGATCACGAGGATTCGTTCGAACAGGCGCTTGCCGTTGAGCCGGCCAATCAGCGGCGGGTAGTGGAAGCGCCCGCGCTTGAGTTGATTGCGCAGCAGCAGGTACAAGACGATGCCGCCGGACATGGCGATCAGACTCATGATCATCGGTGCGTTCAAACCGTGCCAGATGGCCAGGCTGTACTCCGGCAGCGTGCCGCCTACGACCGGTTGCGCGGCAGCGGCGAGCAACGGGCCAACCACTTGCGCCGGGAAAATCCCCACCACCAGGCAGGCGAACACCAGCAACTCCACCGGCGCGCGCATCCAGCGCGGCGGCTCGTGCGGGGTGTGGGGCAGGTCGGTAGCGGTGGGGCCGAAGAACACGTCGACGGTGAAGCGCAGGGAATAGGCGACGCTGAAAGTCCCGGCGATGGTCGCGACAATCGGCAGGGTCATCTCGACCCAGGCGGTCGCGTTGATGAACACGGTTTCGGCGAAGAACATTTCTTTCGACAGGAAGCCGTTGAGCAGCGGCACGCCGGCCATCGAGGCGCTGGCGACCATGGCCAGGGTCGCGGTGAACGGAATCAGCTTGAACAGGCCATTGAGCCGTCGAATGTCGCGGGTGCCGCTTTCGTGGTCGATGATCCCGGCGGCCATGAACAGCGAGGCCTTGAAGGTGGCGTGGTTGAGAATGTGGAACACCGCGGCCACGGCGGCCAGCGGACTGTTCAGACCCAACAGCAAAGTGATCAGGCCCAGGTGGCTGATGGTCGAGTACGCCAGCAAGCCCTTGAGGTCGTTCTGGAACATCGCGCAATAAGCGCCGAGCAACAGGGTGCAAGCCCCGGCGCCGCTGACGATGTAGAACCATTCTTCACTGCCGGACAGCGACGGCCACAGCCGTGCCAGCAGGAATACCCCGGCCTTGACCATGGTCGCCGAGTGCAGATAGGCCGACACTGGAGTCGGCGCGGCCATGGCGTGGGGCAGCCAGAAGTGGAAAGGGAATTGCGCACTTTTGCTCAGAGCGCCGATCAGGATCAGGGGTAGCAGGATGGGATAAAGGGCATGTGCGCGAATCAGATCGCCGGCGGCCAGGACCTTGTCCAGGTCATAGCTGCCGACCACATGGCCGAGCAGCATGACCCCCGCCAGCAGGCATAAACCGCCCGCGCCGGTGACCATCAGCGCCATGTACGCGCCGCGTCGCGCGTCGGCGCGGTGGTGCCAGTAGCCGATCAACAAGAACGAGAAGAGGCTGGTCAGCTCCCAGAAAAACACGATCTGGATCAGGTTGCCGGAGATCACCAGCCCGAGCATGGCGCCCATGAACGCCAGGAAAAACGCGAAGAACCGCGGCACCGGATCGTCCGGCGACATGTAGTAACGGGCGTACAACGACACCAGCGTGCCGATGCCCAGGACCAGCATCGAGAACAGCCAGGCGAAGCCGTCCATGCGCAGGACGAAGTTCAAGCCCAGGCTGGGCAGCCAGAAAAATTCTTCGCGGATCACGCCGCCATGGGCGATTTGCGGGTACAGGAGGGCGACCTGAACGGTGCCAATCAAGGCGACCATGCCAGCCAACAGCGATTCGGTGTTACGTGCGTTGTGTGGCAGCAGCGCGGCCAGACAGCTGCCTATAAAAGGCAGAAGCAGTAGAACTATCAGGGACATAGGCTTCTAATCTGCGGAAGTTTGTGAAGCATCATACGTGCCAGCTCCCGGATCGCCAAACGCCAAGCTGTCGCAGAATCCTACACGGTAGACGGAAAAGTCTTGCTTCACATTGATTCAGGGATATGGATTCCGTCAGTCCCGCCCCCACAGGATTCGTGTTGTACACAAAACTCATGTACACATCCAAACCCTGTGGGAGCGGGCTTGCCCGCGATAGCGATTTTTAAATCACTGCTGACGCCAAGCCTTAACCCTGGGTTTCCCGCTCCAGATCTTCCGCCGCCGAGACAGCCTTACCCTTGGTCTTCAACTCACTGACAATCACCGCCGCCACAATCAACCCGGCCCCTAGCAACGCAATCGCTGGCAAACGCTCCCCGGCGATTCGCCCGACAATCCCGGCCCACACCGGCTCACCGGCATAAATCAAGGTTGCCCGGGTCGGTGAAACACTTTTCTGCGCCCAGTTCATCGCCACCTGGATCGCCGCACTGGCCGCGCCCAGTCCAAGCGCACTGCACAACAGCAGCCAGGAAAAGTCCGGAATGTGTTCCTGAGTCGGCACTACCATCAGGAACGACAAAACCGAAGTCACCGCCAATTGCACCACGGTCACCCGCTTCACATCGACTTGACCGGCGAAGTTGCTGATCAGAATGATCTCTGCAGCAATGGCGATGGCGCTGATCAACGTGGCGATTTCACCGGGACTGAAGTTCAACGCCGCGCCGGAAGGCCCCGACAGCAGTATCAACCCGGTAAAGGCCAACATGATCCCGATGCTCGGCATCAGCCCCGGACGACGCCCCAGCACCAGCCATTGCAGCAACGGCACGAAGGGTACGTACAACGCGGTGATGAACGCCGACTGGCTGCTGGGAATGCTCTGCAACCCGACCGTCTGCAAGCCGTAACCGAGCATGATTGCCACGCCGATAAAGGCGCCGGCCTTGAGTTCGAACAGGGTCAGATCCCGCAGGCTACGCCACGAGAACAGGGCGACGATGATCGCGGCGGCGGCAAAGCGCAGGCCGACGAAAAACATCGGGCCGCTGACGGTCATTGCATGCTGGACCAGCAAAAAGGTCCCGCCCCACACCATGGTGATCAGCACCAGCACGCACTCAGCCTTGCTGAGCCGCAGGAAACGGGAAGAAGCCTGGGAGGAGTTCGCCGACGTCATGATCTTGCACACTATTTGAGGGGGACGCACAATGCGCCGGAAGTTGGGCAGTATACTGCGCAGCACCACCAAGTGAGCAATATAGTGCACAAAGATTCCTCGCCACGGGCTTCGGTCCTCCAGCACGTCAGCCAGAACATTCGCCGTTTGCGCCATGCCGCGGATATGAGCCAGACCGCGTTGGCGGAAAAGTCCGGTGTCAGCCGGCGGATGCTGGTAGCCATCGAGGCCGGCGAAAAGAACGTCAGCCTGACCACCCTCGACCGTGTGGCCGAAGCGCTGGACGTGGCATTCAGCGACCTGATCCAGGCTCCCGATGTGCGCGACCATAGCCGCATCAACGAGTTGGCCTGGGCCGGTACGATCCCCGGGAGTAAAGCGGTGCTGCTGGCCAAGGCCAACGCTACCCGCGAAGTCGAACTCTGGGAATGGCGCCTCGAACCAGGCGAGCATTACCCTTCAGAGCCGGACGCCGATGGCTGGAGCGAGCAGTTCTACGTCTTCGAAGGCTGCCTGACCCTGATGGTCGGTGATCTGCCGCACACCATCAGCGCCGGTGAGTTCTTCATGTTCGCCAGCAACCAGCCGCACTCCTATCGCAACGATGGGCCGGTGGCGGTGCGGTTCGTGCGTAACGTGGTGATCTGACTGTTGGCCCATCAACAGTGACGATCAAGTCCGCGTCCACGGCCTGCGTCCTCGATACCGGTCGGGTGGTGTTGTCCGGCGGCGCCAGCGAGCTGCTGGCCCGGGGCGATCTGCATGATTTCTATCCAGGTAAACACTGATCAGTGAGAACGGCATGAGTGAAACCCAAAACGGACAGGCGACCGACGCCATCCGTCACGCGGACATCCTGGTCATCGGCGGCGGCCTCAGCGGCGCGATGCTGGCGGCGCAGTTGTTGCGCCTGCCGGGCAAGCGCCAGGTGCTGGTGATCGAACCGCGCGCCGAACTGGGTCGCGGCGAGGCCTACAGCGCCGTGGAGCTGGGGCATACGCTCAACGGCAACGCCGCGCGCATGAGCGTCGACCCGGACAACGCCGACGACTTGACTCAATGGCTGACTGACTACATCGCCGCCGGTGGCTGGCCGGAGTCGGATGAACAAGATGTGCCGGTCAGTGAACTGTTCCCGCCACGGGGGATTTTCGGCCTGTACGTGCAGCAACGTCTGGCCGAGGCGCAAGCGGTGGGTGCGTTGAATGGTTCGACGGTTGAGCATGTGCGGGCCGAGGTGGTGGATCTGCAAACCGATGACGAATCGGTGCGGCTGACGTTGAGCGATGGCCAGCGTTTGCAGGGCGCCTTTGCGGTGCTCGCCACGGGAATGTTCCCCGCCGCGCGCACGCCGCAAACCGAATCCAGCGGCTTGAACGCAGCGGCGCTCGATCCTTGGGACGTAGCGGCCATGCAGCAGCTCGATCCGCAGTCGACGGTGCTGATCATCGGCTCGGGCCTGACCATGGTCGATGCGGTGGTGTCGCTGGAGCAGGCCGGGCATCGCGGGCCGATCGAGGTGTTTTCCCGTCACGGTTTGTTGCCCCATGTGCGGCGCCAGCCTCCGGCCTGGGTGGATTTCCTGGCGGAGGATCACAGTATCCGCACGCCACGCCAGCTGGTGCGGGAATTGCGCCGACATTGTCGCGATGCCATTGCCCAAGGGATTGATTGGCAGGCACCACTGGACACGGTGCGGGCGCATATCGGCCGTTTGTGGAATCAGGCCACCGACGTGCAACGCCGTCAGTTTGTCAGGCATGTACGGCCGTGGTGGGAAAGCCATCACCATCGCTCGCCGCCATTAAGTGCCGAACTGGTGGAACGCTTGCACGGGGAAGGGCGGTTGCGCATTCACGCGGCGTCGTTCAAAGGGCTGGAGCGTGCTGCGGGCGGAGGGGTGAGTATTTGTATTCGTCGGCGGGGTGAGGCTGAAACGGTTGTCGTCAGTGGCGCGGCGTTGATTAACTCCAGCGGCATCGAATACGACTGGCGACGGGTGGCGCGACCATTGCCACAGCAATTGCTGGCGCGCGGATTGATCAAACCGGGGCATCTGGCGCTGGGGATTGCGGCGCAGGTCGATGGCGCGGTGCTGGATGCCGATGGCCATCCGGCCAGTCGCCTGTTCGCCATGGGCCCGCCGTTACGCGGGATGTGGTGGGAAAGCACGGCCGTCACCGACGTCGCCAGCCAGGCCAAAGCCCTGGCCGGACGATTAGCCACACCGTAATAGCTGTTGGAATCACCCTGTGGCGAGCGAGCTTGCTCGCGCTGGGTTGCGCAGCGGCCCCAGGATTTTGTGAGCGCTACGCACTCAAGCGCGAGCAAGCTCGCTCGCCACATTAGAAATGAAGAAACCCCGCACTTGGCGGGGTTTCTTGTTTCAAGCAGCTCAAGGCCGTTGATCAATAGCGCTGATATTTGGAACCGAACTCAGGGCGGTTTTCCGCGACGTAGAGTTTGCTTGCCTGGCTGTCTTTGTGGTCAACGCTGACGGTGTTCACGTTCAGTGTGGCCGGTTGGCTGACGTTGGCCGCTGCAACGACGGGTGCAGTGGCGTGTGGGGCGGCGATGGCGGAAGTGGCGCCAAGGACTGAAAGGGCGAAGCCGATACCGATGATGCTTTTCATGATGTTGCTCCAGAGCGTGGGGAGAAGATGTGGCCACTGTAGGGCTGGAGCGGCTCGATGAAAAAACACCCTTGCGCATAGTCGTTATCGAGAACAGTGATCCTTGCAAAACAAAAACTGTGGGAGCGGGCTTGCCCGCGATGGGGACCTGACAGTCGACGATGATGTCGCCTGGCATTCCGTCATCGCGGGCAAGCCCGCTCCCACAGGTTCTTTGCTGTTTTGCAGGCCGTGATCAGTAACGCTGATATTTCGAGCCGAATTCGGCGCGGTTTTCGGCGACGATCACTCCACCGCGCACGGCGTTGCTCGGGATCGAGGCAACGCGTTCTCGCAGTTCCTGCAGACGATCGGCGCCACCTTCGGCAACGCGGTTCTGGATCAGGCGATCCGAACCACCCTCGGCCACGCGATTTTGTTGCAAACGGTCCGAACCACCTTCTGCCAGCAAGGCCTCGATCGGGCTGTTGGACGCAGCGTTCGCCGTGTTGGCTGAGGCCAGGTTCGACAAGCCGAGACCGCCAATTAATGCCAGACCGAGTGCCAGGGACGAAACTTTCGAGAAGTTGAACATGGGTAATTCTCCGTGCGCTTAAGTGATGTGCGGTCAGTAGCGGTTGCTATCTGGTGGTCACAGTTAAACGCCGGGGTGTATCGCTGATGTGTGCTCGAACGGTCCGAAATCGGCTTCTGCGTATCCAGACCGGGTTTCTATACAAACGGATACAAAACCTCAGAAAAAATCGCGATCAACTTTGCGCGTCGAGCATTTCCACCGGGTAGGAGAACACATAGCCCTCGCTGCGCACGGTTTTGATGTAGGTCGATTCCCGTGAGTCGTCCTTCAGCCGTTGGCGCAGGCGACTGACCAGCAAGTCGATGGAGCGGTCGAACAGGTCGGCGTCGCGACCCTGGGTCAGGTTGAGCAACTGGTCGCGGCTCAGCACCCGTTGCGGGTGATCGAGGAATACCCGCAGCAGCCGGTATTCAGCGCCACTGAGTACCACCAGGGTGTCGTCTTCGTCAAGCAGATGACGGGCGGTGGTGTCCAGGCGCCAGCGACCGAAACCGAGCATGCGGCCGCTCTCTGTGATCAACAGATTCGGTGGCAACATTCGCGTACGGCGCAATACGGCATTGATCCGCGCCAGCAGTTCGCGGGCGGCGAAGGGTTTGGTCAGGTAGTCGTCGGCGCCCATTTCCAGCCCGAGGATGCGGTCGGTTTCGTCGTTGCGCGCGGTGAGCATCAGGATCGGCGTGGCTTTGTGCTTGCCCGAGCGCAGTTCACGGCACAGGACCAGGCCGTCATCGCCGGGGAGCATGATGTCGAGCACGATCAGGTCGACCTGGTTGGCATCGAGGAAGCTGCGCATCTGCCGGCCGTCGGCGACCATGGTGGTGCGAAGGCCGTTTTTCTTCAGGTAATTACCGACCAGTTCGCGAATTTCGCGGTCGTCATCGACGATCAGGATGTGGTTGACGTGGTCCATCGGTCGATCCTCTTGTTTTTGTCTTTGACAGCCTTTGGGCCGACCTTACATTTTGTACGAGCTGGCTTGCCAGCGATAGCGGCCTTACCCGATCTATTGTGGGAGCTGGCTTGCCAGCGATAGCGACCTGACAGCCGACCTGTTTGGGAGGTTGTGCGCATCTCCCCTGTAGGAGCCGGCTTGCTGGCGATGGCGCCCGTAAAACCAGCGCAATATTAAAGGACGCCTTCGCCAGCAAGCCGGCTCCTACAGATCGCGGTGTCGGCTCCAATCCGTCACGCCTTCCCCAGCATCTCGATCAAACTTTGTGGCCACACCGTCTCCGTGGTTTGTTCCAGTTCGGCAACCGACCACCATTTGTGCTCAGTCATCACCCGCGCTTCTTCAACTGTCCAGCCATCGCGCGTCAATTGCTCGCGTTCAGCGCGCACGACAAAGTAGTGCTCCACCGCCAACACCGTCTCACCACTGGGCAGCATCATCGAAAAGCGCCGCTGCGCAACACTGGCGCCGACCGCGTCAACCTGCAGGCCGGTTTCTTCAAACAATTCCCGTATTGCCGCGGCTTCGAAGGTTTCACCGCTCTCCAGGCCGCCACCGGGCGTCGCCCAGTAGTTTTGGCCGCAAAGAGCGTCATTTTTGTGCTGGAAACGAAACAGCAGGACCTGATGGTCGGGATTGATGACCAGCAGTCTGGCGGCATTGCGTTGGCGCATGTTGATTTTCCTGTCCCTGAAAGCAGCGAGCCGAAGCAATGGCTTCGGCTCGCAGTGTCACGGTTTACATTAGATTGTTTACGCAACCACTCGATAACACGGCACATACGCCGCACCACCCGGCAACTTCATCCGGTGTTGCGCAACAAATGCCTTGAGCAGTTGATCCAGCGGCTGCATTACCGCCGCATCGCCACGGATCTGGTATGGCCCGTGTTGTTCGATCAGGCGGATGCCCTTGTCCTTGACGTTGCCGGCGACGATGCCGGAGAACGCGCGGCGCAGGTTGGCGGCCAGTTCGTGGGCCGGCAGGTCGCGGCTCAGTTTCAGGTTGGCCATGTTTTCGTGGGTCGGGTCGAACGGGCGCTGGAAGCCTTCGTCGATTTTCAGCAGCCAATTGAAGTGGAACGCGTCATTGCGCTCGCGGCGGAACTGCTTGACCGCTTTGAGGCCCTGGGTCATCTGCCGTGCAACCTGGGCTGGGTCGTCGATGATGATTTCATAATGCTTCTTGGCTTCCTCGCCGAGGGTGGCGCCGACGAACGCGTCAAGCTGTTCCAGGTACGGCGCGGCATGTTTCGGCCCGGTGAGGATGACCGGGAAGGGCAGGCCGGCATTGTCCGGGTGCATCAGGATACCGAGCAGGTACAGGAACTCTTCGGCCGTACCGGCGCCGCCCGGGAAGATGATGATGCCGTGACCGACGCGGACGAAGGCTTCCAGGCGTTTCTCGATGTCCGGCAGGATCACCAGTTCGTTGACGATCGGGTTCGGCGCCTCGGCGGCGATGATCCCGGGTTCGGTCAAGCCGAGGTAACGGCCACCGTGGATGCGTTGCTTGGCGTGGGCGATGGTGGCGCCTTTCATCGGGCCTTTCATCACGCCGGGGCCGCAACCGGTGCAGACGTCGAGGCTGCGCAGGCCCAGTTCGTGGCCGACTTTCTTGGTGTATTTGTATTCTTCGGTGTTGATCGAGTGGCCGCCCCAGCACACTACGATTTTCGGCTCGACGCCGGGGCGCAGGGTGCGAGCGTTGCGCAGCAGGTGGAAGACGTAGTCGCTGATGCCTTGGGAGGTACTCAAGTCAATACGTTGACTGTCGAGTTCGTTTTCGGTGTAGACGATGTCGCGCAGGGCGCTGAAGAGCATTTCGCGGGTGCTGGCGATCATTTCGCCGTCGACGAAGGCGTCGGCCGGGGCGTTCAGCAGTTCCAGGCGTACGCCACGGTCTTGTTGGTGAATGCGGATTTCGAAGTCCTTGTAGGCTTCGAGGATGGTCTTGGCGTTATCGACGTGGGCGCCGGTATTGAGGATGGCCAGGGCGCATTGGCGGAAGATGTCGTAGGTGCTACCGGATCCGGCTGCACTCAGTTGCTGGACTTCCCGTTGGGAGAGTGTTTCCAGGCTGCCTTTCGGGCTGACCGAAGCGTTGATTACGTGTCGTTGGGTCATTCAATGATCCTTAAAACGATGTCATTCCTACAAAAACAACGAATGGCATCCGAATAGTGTGTATCCATGAAAGAAGATGGCACTAAATACGCGGTCTCGCCATGTCCCCGATTGACGATGAAAAGATGAAAAGGGACCCCAGCATAGCTAAATCCCGCTCAGAGGCGATAATGCTCCGCGCTCTTTTTAACCGGCGAGCCTTTTTTTTCATTGAAGCCAAGGAATCCCGACGTCATGTTCGAAATCCAGCCGATGAACGCCGAAACCTATCGGCAACAGACGCGACGCAGCACGGTGATAATTGCGTTGATTTTCCTGGCCCTGGCGATGGCGTTGTCCACCGCGGCGGTGGCGATATTTGGCGAGCCTGGCGGGGACAATCTAAGGTTCAACATCGGCGGTGTGTTTGCCGCCGTGCTGCTGATGGCGGCGCTGATGCGCAAGCTGTTCTGGACCCAGGACTGGATGGCCCCGGCGGTCTACAGTTGGCAACTCAAGCGTAGCCTGATGAGCATCACCAACGTCATGCACCACGTCACCACCGGGGTTGAGGCGGGCGATCCGACGGCCATGAAGCTGCTACGGTTCTATCATCTGGGGTTGAACCAGATGCATCAACTGGATGGTAATTCCAGCGATCACGGCCAATTGAGCCGGGAAATGGAGCAACACCGGGCGCGGATGGAGGCGCTGGGCATGGACACTGAACAGACACGATTGGACCCGGCCTGGATTGAAACCGTGAAGCTGGCATCGCGGTAGCCGCCGGAACCCTTCACACGAGTTCAAGGAGCGAAGCATGGGCAACCCGTCCATTTACGAGCGTATCGAAAGCAACCGGTCCGGCATTGCCCGGCTCAAAGTGCGCTCGGTCGTGACCCTCATGGTCGCGGTGTGCTTGTCGATGACGGCGATGGTGATCTGGGAAGCCTGGAGTTCGCGCCAGTACCATCTGCGTGACAAGGAAGTGGCGATGTCCAACCTTGCGCAGACGTTGGCCTCGCAAGCGCAAGCATCGATCAAGCAAGCGGATACGCTGCTGTTTGCCTTGGTCGATCGCCTCGAAAACGACGGTATGAATCAGGACCGGCTGCATCGCCTCCAGCGCTTGCTCAGCGCCCAGCGCAATGAGCTGAGCCAGATCCATGGTTTGTTCATTTATGACGAAACCGGGCAGTGGATCGCCAACTCCAACGGCGCCGAAGTGGGCGTTGCCAACAATTCCGACCGCGAGTATTTCATCTTCCACCGCGATCACCCCGACCGCGGGCCACACATTGGGCCGTCGATCAAAAGTCGTTCCAGTGGCGAGTGGATCATGACCGTGTCGCGCCGGATCAATCATCCGGACGGCAGTTTCGCCGGCGTGGCGCTTGCAACGATTTATCTCAGCCACTTCCTCCAACTCTACGACAGCATCGACATGGGCCATAACGGCGTCATCAACCTGATTGCCGACGATGGCAGCATCATTGTGCGTCGCCCATTCAATGAGGCGGACATCGGGGTCAGCCTGGCGAACAGTCCGTTGTTCACCCAATTACTGCCCAACGCCAGCGCGGGAACGGCCACAATCCGGTCCGTCATCGATGGTGTCGAGCGCGTGGTGGGTTATCGGCGGGTCGAGGGTTATCCGTTGGTATCCTTTGCCGCGCTCAACAAGGACGAGGTGCTGGTCGGTTGGCGCAAGCAGTCATTGCTCAGTGCCGCTATCGTCGCGTTGCTGCTGGGCTTTCTGGGTGTGCTTGGTTATCGCCTGATCAAGTTGATGAAGCAGCAGAATCGTGTCCAGGGCGAGTTGCTCGACTCCCAGGAAAAGCTGCTTGAGCTCAATCGCAATCTGGAATTGCTGGCGCTGGAGGACGCGCTCACCGGGTTGGCCAACCGGCGCCAGTTCGACCTGTTCATCCACGCGGAAATGGGGCGCTCGCGCCGCAACATGACTGGCCTGGCGCTGCTGATGATCGATGTCGACCATTTCAAGGCGTTCAACGATTTCTACGGTCACCTGGCCGGTGATGAGTGTTTGCGCAACATCAGCGCAATCATTACCAGGAATATTCAGCGCCCCGGTGACCTGGCATCCCGCTTTGGTGGCGAAGAGTTTGCCGTGGTGCTACCCGGTACGGACTACGTCGGGGCTTTTCTGGTGGCGGAAAAGATTCGTCGGGCGGTGCAGACGGAAGGCCTTGCGCACAGTAAAAGCCCCGAAGCCGTGGTGACGGTGAGTGTGGGCGTCTGCGGATACGATCCTGCGTCGCAAGCGCGGATCGAGGACTTGATTGGTGCCGCCGACAAGGCGTTATACGTGGCCAAGGCCAGTGGCCGGAACATGAGCGTCATTGCCAATTGACTGCGGGAGTTCAAACAAACTGATCGATGCCCTCGACCAGCCGGGTGGACAGGTACGATTGCTTGAGTTTTTCCAGCCACCAGCCCAGCGCTCGGCCGTCATGATCGCCGCGCCAACCGGCGTAAATGATGTTCGGCTCGCGCGGGTCGGCCATCTGCTTTTCAATCAGCGCGCCGTTTTTCAATAACGAACCGACCCGATGCCTCGGCAGCCAGCCCACGCCCAGCCCGTGGCACTGGGCGAGAATTTTTGCGCGCATCGTCGGCACGGCCAGCACCGGTTGCCCACCGGAGACGCCGTAGGTTCGGCCCTCGGTGGTTTTCGACGAGTCGGCCACGACGATCGCTCGATGCTGCGTCACCGTCGCCCTGGAAATCGGCTCCTGGACCCGGGCCAGCGGATGCTTGGGCGAGACGGCGAACACCCACTGCATTTCCCCCAGTTGCATCCAGCGCAAGGAGGGGATCGCCGGCGGTTCGTTAGTGGCGCCGATCACCAGGTCCGCGCGGCCATCACGCAGGGCGTCCCAGACTCCTTTGAGCACTTCCTGAGTGATGCGCAGCGGCACGCCGGACCCCAGCGCATCGAATTCCTCAATCACCGGGATAAAGCTTTCGAATTCCAGCAGTTCATCAGTGACGATCCATAACCGACTCTCCCAACCACTGGCCACTTGCTGCACCCTTTGAGTCAGGCGCGAGACGTCCTGCATCAGCCGCGCCGCTTCATTGACCAGCAACTCGCCTGCCGGGGTGAGCTTCAATCGGTAGCGGCGGCGGTCGAACAACAAGGCGTCGAAGCGCTCCTCCAGTTGTCGCGCGGCGTACGACACGGTGGAGGGTGCCTTGCCAAGGTGAGCGGCGGCCCGCGACAGGCTGCCGGTTTCACGGATGGCTTCGAGCAATGCCAGATCTTCCATCGACAGCATGTTCAATCCTCGGGCGTGGGGGGGAAGATCAAAAGATCGCAGCCTGCGGCAGCTCCTACATTGATCGAGTGTAGGAGCTGCCGAAGGCTGCGATCTTTTATGCGGTGCGTTGCCGAATCACCCGAAGATAAACCAACACGTTGACCGCCAGCACCACACCGGCCAAGCCTAGCTGAATGGCCGGTGTCAGCCCGGCCGGGTAAATGATCGGCCACAGGTAATGGTCGATGAAGCCGCCGCCGTAGCCGGTTTGCCCGGCGGCGTGGCGCATGAGGTTTTCCCAGTGGGTCAGCGGGCAGGGCAGATGGAAAAATTCAACTGCCACACCCCATGCGGCAGCGGGCAAGTGCCACCCAATCAGGGCGCGCCATTTGAGCACCAGCAACCCGCCGAACAACACGAACAGGATGAACGCCAGGTGAAACAGCACCAGCCCGTCGGCGGCGATTCGATAGAGCATGTCGACTCCCGGACGCGTCAGGCGAATGACCTCATGGTACGCGGGCTGGAGGTCATCAATCACGCCAGTCAGCCAATGCGCAAGATTGTTCAAGAAATTCGCCGCGACTGCTGGCACAGTCTGTGGTCTTTCCCTGGTTGTAGAGCGTTATGTCCAATTCACATATGCCGCGCAGCGCTTTCCTGCGCGGAGCCGCGGCGATCATGCCGTTGTCCCTGGCGACGGCGCCCTGGGGTTTGCTGGCCGGGTCCATGGCCATCGAAGCCAATCTCACACCCCTGCAAGGCCAGGGTTTGTCGAGCATCGTGTTTGCCGGTGCCGCGCAACTGGTGGCCATCGGCATGCTCAAGGGCGGGGCGGGAATTTTTTCGATCCTGCTGACCACGTTGCTGCTGACCTCCCAGCATTTGCTCTACGGCATGAGCCTGCGTTCGGTGATTTCTCCGTTGCCGGGTCGCTGGCGGGTGGGCCTGGGCTTTTTGCTCACCGATGAGCTGTTCGCGTTGACCAGTCAACATGACAAACAGCAGTTCAACCGCTGGTATGCCCTAGGCGTCGGCCTGACGTTTTACATCGCCTGGAATCTCTTCACCCTGGCCGGCATCGTGCTGGGCAGCAGCATTCCCGGCCTGGAACACCTGGGCCTGGACTTCTCCATCGCCGCCACCTTCATCGCCCTGATCACCCCGGTTGTGCGCAATGTGCCGACCGTGGTCTGCGTCGCGGTGTCGTTGTTCTGCTCGGTCCTGTTCAGCTATTGGCAGTGGGGCTCGGCGCTGGTGCTGTCGGGGCTGGCGGGGATGACCGCCGGCTTTATCTGTAACAAATTCCAGGGAGCGCGTACATGATGGTCTGGGCGGTGATTTTCGGCATGGGGGCGCTGGTTTTCCTCAATCGCTACGTGTTTCTGGAGCCGCGCCTGCCGGTGCGCCTGAGCAGCAACGCCCGGCAGTTCCTCGGTTTCGCGGTGCCTGGCATGCTCACCGCGATTTGCGGGCCGATTGTATTCATGCCGGACAAACAGCTGAATTTGCAATGGGACAACCCGTACCTGCTCAGTTCGCTGGTGGCCGTGGGCCTCGTGCTTTACACCCGCAATACCTTGCTCAGCATGTTGTTGAGCATGGGGTTTTTCTTTTTGCTGCGATGGTGGCTTTGAGCCGGGCTTGGGAAATTGTTCTACGCTTAAAACCGATGACCGATCCCTTCAGGAAGAGAGGTGAACATGGCAACTGAACAAAAGCATCCGGACCCGGATGAAGACATGGATGAACCGACGGAAGAAGAAATTGAAGCGCAAAAGCGTGCGGAGAAAACCTGGAAGCATGACGACAGTCGGGAGCTGTCTGATCGTGATGTCGAAATTCCGCTGAGGCCTTGAACCACAAGCAATTCCCCTATAGGCGCTGCCGCAGGCTGCGATCTTTTGATTTTGTTTTTAAGATCAAGATCAAAAGATCGCAGCCTGCGGCAGCGCCTACAGGGGGGTTGCGTACCTGTCAGGCGTCGACAAATGAGAAATCAGGATGAGCAGCCCGATAGCCCAGGGTTTTGTCGATCCAGGCGTTCAGTTCGTTGACCATCACTGGCGGTTTGCCTGGATAGCCTTCAAGGGTAGAACTCAGGATGTTGTCGATGTTGGGGACTGAACTCAGGTTTCGGGTCTTTATGTAGTGCCCGATATAACAGTCCAGTGGCAAGTGTTCTGTCGACGAAAGATAAACGCACGTCAGACTCACGACTTGATCAATTGTAAAATCGTCGCGCAATTTAGTTTCTCTGCAAGGCTTGTTTTCAGGATTTCCTTAATCATTGACTCTATGGTCAACTGGGTATTGCGATTGGAAATGCGGCGCGCATCCTAGCGGCAGTTGTTGCAAATGTATGCACGATCGCCGGATTGTCTGACAAGCGGTTAGCTCGCAACATTCACCATTTATATAAGTGTTAATTGAATGGGGCAGGCTATGTAACGGTTTTACGGGCTTCCTCTTTAATCAACTCTTGTTTATGCCTGTATTGCTGTAGTTTTTGACAGGTTCAGACAAATTCTTCAATTAATCCCGCCCACTGGTTTCTGGTGTTGCCAACCGCTTTGTCGACCTTGTGCCACTGGAACACCTCACTGCTTTCACCCTGCAAAAGTACCATCTGCTCGGCACGCTCCTTGGGGGTGGCCGGGTCCAGCCATTCCCGTGCCAGTTCTGCCGAAAACACCACCGGGCGGCGATCATGAATATCGAGCATCCCGCCAGCGCTGTCGGCGGTGATGATGACAAAGCCGTCATCATCGCGAGGCGCTGCACCGCCCTCCGGAAACTGCCCAATCGCCGCACAGAAAATCGGACCGCGGTCACGGCGCCGGATCAGCCAGGGTTGCCGTGTCGAGTCTCCGGCATCGACCCACTCGAACCAGTTGTCGACCGGGCAGATCGCGCGATGTGGCCAGATCGCACGGAAGAACGGGCCGTGGGCGACTTTCTCGACCCGCGCGTTGATCGGCGCCGCGCGATCCTTCGCCCAATGCGGCCGCCAGCCCCAGCGTTGCGAGTCGGCGTGCAGGCCGTCGCTTTCAAGATGCAGCAACGCGAGTTGCGTGGTGGGCGCGGCGTTATAGCGCGCCAACGGTACATCCCCGACATGGTTGATCAACGCATCGGGAATGCTCAGCACCGCGACGAAATCATGGATGCCTCGATACTGCGACAGTCTTCCGCACATCGACTGATTCCTCCGGTTTGGAGTGTTCAGCATAGATGCTTCTGTAGGAGCCCGGCTTGCCGGCGATGGCGATCTTGCGAACGCCATCGCTGGCAAGCCAGGCTCCTACGGATTGTGGTGGTGTTCCAAATCCAGGGTCTCACGCTAACCCTGTAGGAGCCCGGCTT
>NZ_JSAK01000033.1 GCF_000802965.1 Pseudomonas fluorescens
CAAGCCGGCTCCTACAAGGATTGTGTTCAAGCGTTGGGTTTGACCCGCTCCGCCGGCCGGCGCACGCCCGCCACAATCTTGTCCACAGCCTTGGTCGCCGCGACCATGCCGAAGGTCGCCGTCACCATCATCACCGCGCCAAACCCGCCCGCGCAGTCGAGCTTCACGCCATCGCCGACAAAACTCTTTTGCAAGCAAATGCTGCCATCCGGTTTCGGGTAGCGCAGTTGCTCGGTGGAAAACACGCACGGCACGCTGTAATGGCGGGGCACGGGGCGGGGGAAGCTNNAATGGCGGGTCACGGTGCGGGAGAAGCCGTAGTCGCGGCGCAAAGTGGAACGCACTTTCGAGGCTAGCGGGTCATTGAACGTACGGTTGAGGTCGCAGACCTGGATCAACGTCGGATCGATCTGCCCGCCCGCACCGCCGGTGGTGATGATCTGGATCTTGCGGCGTTTGCACCAGGCGATCAGCGCCGCTTTTGCGTTGACGCTGTCGATGCAGTCGATCACGCAGTCGATGTTCGGCGTGATGTATTCGGCCATGGTGTCGCGGGTGACGAAATCAGGCACCGCGTGCACCGTGCAGTCCGGGTTGATCCCGCGCAGGCGCTCAGCCATCACTTCGACCTTGGGTTTGCCGACCGTGCTGTCCAGCGCGTGCAACTGACGGTTGGCGTTGCTGACGCAGACGTCGTCGAGGTCGAACAGGGAAATCTCGCCCACGCCGCAACGGGCCATGGCTTCCGCCGCCCAGGAACCGACGCCACCGACGCCAACGATCGCCACATGGGCTGCGCGAAGGCGCTCAAGGCCTTCGATGCCATACAAACGGGCGATACCAGCAAACCGTGGATCTTCTGCACTCATGACCATCACCTCAAAAACCGGCGCGCATTATAGGGCTTAGCAGCGGCAAGTTTTAAGTTTCAAGCTACAAGTGTAAGAACTTATGTGAAAGCACATTGCCCAATGTCCGGTATTTCCCTGTCCGGTGTACGTTCAGTGAACTGCCAGTGTAGGATGCGCGCCCTTCTGCGGCCGCCGACCGTTCATTTGTTCCACAGTCTTTGGAACCCGAAATAGCTATGTCATCGCGTAAATTTGGACTCAACCTGGTGGTGGTGCTCGCCATCGCTGCCTTGTTTACCGGCTTCTGGGCGCTGATCAATCGCCCGGTCACCGCTCCCAACTGGCCTGAACAAATCTCCGGCTTCTCGTATTCGCCGTTCCAGCAAGGCCAATTCCCACAGAAAGAACAGTATCCAACCGACGATCAAATGCGGCGCGACCTGGAGATCATGAGCAAGCTGACGGACAACATCCGTACTTACTCGGTCGACGGCACGCTGGAAAACATCCCGAAACTGGCGGAAGAGTTCGGCCTGCGGGTGACGCTGGGGATCTGGATCAGCCCGGACCAGGAACGCAACGAACGGGAAATCACCCGCGCCATCGAAATCGCCAACTCCTCGCGAAGCGTGGTTCGCGTGGTGGTCGGTAACGAGGCAATCTTTCGCAAGGAAATTACCGCTGCAGATCTAAGCGTGATCCTCGATCGTGTCCGCGCCGCCGTGAAGGTGCCGGTCACCACATCCGAGCAGTGGCACGTCTGGGAAGAACACCCGGAACTGGCCAAACACGTTGACTTGATCGCCGCGCACGTCCTGCCGTACTGGGAATTTGTCCCAATGGACAAGGCCGGCCAGTTCGTCCTCGACCGTGCCCGCGACCTGAAAAAAATGTTCCCGAAAAAACCGCTGCTGCTGTCCGAAGTGGGCTGGCCGAGCAACGGTCGCATGCGCGGTGGCGCCGATGCTTCACCGGCAGACCAGGCGATTTACCTGCGGACCCTGGTCAACAAGCTCAACCGCCAGGGCTTCAACTACTTCGTGATCGAAGCGTTTGACCAACCCTGGAAAGCCAGCGACGAAGGTTCGGTGGGCGCGTATTGGGGCGTGTTCAACGCCGCGCGCCAGCAGAAATTCAACTTTGAAGGCCCGGTGGTAGCGATTCCGCAATGGCGCGTGCTGGCCATCGGTTCGGTGGTACTGGCGCTGCTGTCGCTGACCTTGCTGATGATCGACGGCTCGGCCTTGCGCCAGCGCGGTCGCACCTTCCTGACCTTTATCGCGTTCCTCTGCGGTTCGGTGCTGGTGTGGATCGGTTATGACTACAGCCAGCAATACAGCACCTGGTTCAGCTTGACGGTGGGCTTCTTGCTTGCCCTCGGGGCACTCGGGGTGTTTATCGTGTTGTTGACCGAAGCCCATGAGCTGGCCGAGGCCGTGTGGATTCACAAGCGGCGCCGGGAATTCCTGCCGGTGGTCGGCGATTCGAGCTATCGCCCGAAAGTGTCGATCCACGTGCCGTGCTACAACGAGCCGCCGGAGATGGTCAAACAGACCCTCAATGCACTGGCCAACCTCGACTATCCGGACTTCGAAGTCCTGATCATCGACAACAACACCAAGGACCCGGCGGTCTGGGAACCGGTCCGCGATTATTGCGAAACCCTCGGCCCGCGCTTCAAGTTCTTCCACGTCGCGCCGCTGGCCGGTTTCAAGGGTGGCGCGCTGAATTACCTGATTCCACACACCGCCAAGGATGCCGAAGTGATCGCGGTGATCGACTCCGATTACTGTGTGCACCCGAACTGGCTCAAGCACATGGTGCCGCACTTCGCCGATCCGAAAATCGCCGTGGTGCAGTCGCCGCAAGACTATCGCGACCAGAACGAAAGCACCTTCAAGAAGCTCTGCTACGCGGAATACAAAGGCTTCTTCCACATCGGCATGGTGACTCGCAACGACCGTGACGCGATCATCCAGCACGGCACCATGACCATGACCCGCCGCTCGGTGCTCGAAGAATTGGGCTGGGCCGACTGGTGCATCTGTGAAGACGCCGAGCTGGGTCTGCGGGTATTCGAAAAAGGCTTGTCGGCGGCGTATTACCACGACAGCTACGGCAAGGGCCTGATGCCCGATACCTTTATCGACTTCAAGAAACAGCGCTTCCGCTGGGCCTACGGTGCGATTCAGATCATCAAGCGTCACACCCGCAGCCTGCTGCGCGGCAAGGACACCGAACTGACTCGCGGCCAGCGCTACCACTTCCTCGCGGGCTGGTTGCCGTGGGTGGCCGACGGCATGAACATCTTCTTCACCGTCGGCGCGTTGTTGTGGTCGGCGGCGATGATCATCGTGCCGCAGCGGGTCGATCCGCCGCTGCTGATTTTCGCGATCCCGCCGTTGGCGCTGTTCGTGTTCAAGGTCGGCAAGATCATCTTCCTCTACCGTCGTGCGGTGGGTGTGAACCTGAAAGACGCGTTCTGCGCGGCGCTGGCCGGGCTGGCGCTGTCGCACACCATCGCCAAAGCGGTGCTGTACGGTTTCTTCACCAGCAGCATTCCGTTTTTCCGCACACCGAAGAACGCCGATAACCACGGCTTCTGGGTGGCAATTTCGGAGGCTCGCGAAGAAGTGTTCATCATGTTGCTGCTGTGGAGCGCGGCGCTGGGGATCTTCCTGGTGAACGGCTTGCCGAGCAACGACATGCGCTTCTGGGTGACCATGTTGCTGGTGCAGTCGCTGCCGTACCTGGCGGCGCTGATCATGGCGTTCCTGTCGTCGCTGCCGAAACCGTCGGTGGAAGCGGAACCGGCAACGGCATAATCCGTTACTGGTTAACGTCAAACGGCGGCCTTCGGGCCGCCGTTTTGCTTTAGAATGATCGCCCTTTTGCACTGTAGGAGCTGCAGAAGGCTGCGATCTTTTGATCTTTGCTGTTCAAAATCAAGATCAAAAGATCGCAGCCTTCGGCAGCTCCTGCAGGTTTATCGTGCGCACCTCGGAGCTTTTACATGACGGCCCACGCCGACCTTTCGCCGACCCTTCAACTCGCCATCGACCTGATCCGCCGTCCGTCCGTGACGCCGGTCGACGCCGATTGCCAGAAGCAGATGATGCAGCGCCTGGGCGATGCCGGTTTTGCGCTTGAGCCAATGCGCATCGAAGATGTGGATAACTTCTGGGCCACCCACGGTAAACACGACGGCCCGGTGCTTTGCTTCGCCGGTCACACCGACGTGGTGCCGACCGGCCCGGTCACCGCCTGGCAGATCGACCCGTTCAACGCAGTAATCGATGAACACGGCATGCTCTGCGGCCGCGGCGCGGCGGACATGAAAGGCAGCCTGGCGTCGATGACCGTGGCCGCCGAACGTTTTGTCGCCGACTACCCGGACCACAAGGGCAAGGTCGCCTTCCTGATCACCAGCGACGAAGAAGGCCCGGCACACCACGGCACCAAGGCTGTGGTTGAACGTCTGGCGGCGCGCAAGGAGCGTCTGGACTGGTGCATCGTCGGCGAACCATCGAGCACCACGCTGGTCGGCGACGTGGTCAAGAACGGCCGTCGCGGTTCTCTCGGCGCCAAACTGACCGTCCGCGGCGTGCAGGGCCACGTGGCCTATCCGCACCTGGCGAAAAACCCGATCCACCTCGCCGCCCCGGCGCTGGCCGAACTGGCCGCCGAGCATTGGGACCACGGCAACGATTTCTTCCCGCCGACCAGTTTCCAGATCTCCAACGTCAACTCCGGCACCGGTGCGACCAACGTGATTCCGGGTGATCTGGTGGCGGTATTCAACTTCCGTTTCTCCACCGAGTCCACGGTCGAAGGCCTGCAAAAACGCGTGGCCGACATCCTCGACAAGCATGGCCTGGACTGGCACATCGACTGGGCCTTGTCCGGTCTGCCTTTCCTCACCGAGCCGGGCGCGCTGCTCGATGCGGTGTCGTCGAGCATCAAGGACATCACCGGTCGCGAAACCAAGGCGTCCACCAGCGGTGGCACCTCCGACGGTCGTTTCATTGCGACCATGGGTACGCAAGTGGTTGAGCTGGGGCCGGTCAACGCGACCATCCACCAGGTCAACGAGCGCGTGCTGGCCGCGGACCTCGACGTGCTGACCGAGATCTACTACCAGACCATGATCAAGTTGCTCGCCTGATGCTGGCTTGCCCGATCTGCAGCGAACCGCTGAACGCGGTGGACAACGGCGTGGTGTGCCCCGCAGGGCATCGTTTCGACCGTGCGCGCCAGGGTTACCTGAACCTGTTGCCGGTGCAGCACAAGAACAGCCGAGACCCTGGGGACAACCAGGCGATGGTCGAAGCCCGTCGCGACTTCTTGAATGCCGGCCATTACGCGCCGGTGGCCAAGCGCCTGGCGGAACTCGCCGCTGGTTATGCGCCGCAACGCTGGCTCGACATCGGTTGTGGCGAGGGTTACTACACCGCGCAAATCGCCGATGCTTTACCGGATGCGGACGGCTATGCCCTGGACATTTCCCGGGAAGCGGTCAAACGCGCCTGCAAACGCAACCCTCGGTTGACCTGGTTGATCGCCAGCATGGCCCGTGTGCCATTGGCCCCGGGCAGTTGCCAGTTTCTGGCCAGCGTCTTCAGCCCACTGGATTGGGAAGAAGCCAAACGCCTGCTCAGCCCCGGCGGCGGCCTGATGAAAGTCGGACCGACCAGCGGCCACCTGATGGAATTGCGCGAGCGGTTGTACGACGAAGTCCGCGAGTACATTGACGACAAGCATCTGGACCTGGTGCCTGACGGTATGGCGCTGCAACACAGCGAGACCCTGACATTCAAACTGGTATTGGAAAGTGGTCAGGACCGCGCCAACCTGTTGGCCATGACGCCCCACGGCTGGCGCGCCAGCGCTGAACGTCGGGCAGCCGTCATCGAACAGGCAGAGCCGTTCGAGGTCACCGTCTCGATGCGCTACGATTATTTCGTTCTTCAATAATGTTCAATTTTGGTCTTGGGCAATGACCCAAGGCCGGCTAAATCCGCGAATGGATTTTTCAGACCCGCAATGAGGACATCCATGCGCCAACCCGATATCGAGATTTACCTGAAAGACGCCGACGTCGACCACAAAGCCATTTCCGCCTGGCTTGGCTCGGCATTGGGCCCGTGCACCGACTGGGTCCAGAAAGGCCAGACCTACAAGTGCAAGGCCGGCAACGTGCCGGTGACCTGGCTGCCGAAAGCCGTAGGAAAGTGGAACAGCTTGTACCTGGAAAGTGACCAGACGCCTTGGGAAGACGACATCGCCTGCGCCCGCGCTGCGTTTGCCGCGCTTAACGTGGAAGTACGTTGCGCGCCGGGCACCTGGGTCGAGGAAGAAGGCGAAGAGACGGCTGATCGCTGGATTCGTATCAGTGCCGATGGTGAAGAAGAGATCACCTGGAAAACCGCGTAATCCGAGAGCAATCTGAACCTGTAGGAGCCGGCTTGCTGGCGATCATGCCGACGCGGTCTGCCTGACACTCCGCCATCGCTGGCAAGTCAGCTCCTACAAGGTCTTCTTACAAGCCGACGACGTCTTCGGCCTGCAAACCCTTCTCTCCCGTCACCACAGCATATTCAACCTGCTGGCCTTCAGTCAGCGAGCGATGCCCCTCGCCGCGAATCGCGCGGTAGTGCACGAACACATCCACCCCGTCCGCGCGCTGAATAAAACCGTAGCCCTTGGCGTCGTTGAACCACTTCACGTTGCCGGTTTCACGTGTTGCCATCTGTTCATACTCCTTTTTTATTATTGATCGGGCTTTTCGCAGGAAAGCCTCGGGAACGTTGCTTGCACTGATCGGTGCCACTGTCTGGCCAGTGCGGGCTCGCCGAGTATATGCCAGGCGTTAAAACTCTCAAACGGAGTTTACTTAAGTGCTTTTTTGCCGATTTTCGATGAATCCGGCACACTGTCAGCCCCCCGAGAAAACGCTCGGTTTACTCACTCACGCAGAAGCCGTATGACCCGTTCCCCGTTCCGCCGTCTTGTGTTTGGCACCCTGCGCCGACTGTTGTACCTCTGGGTTCGCTCGGAGACGATCAACCAGTCGTCGTTCACCCTCAACCTCGACCGCAGTCGTCCGGTGTTCTATGTCCTGCAAAACCCTTCGCTGACCGACCTCGCCGTGGTCGACACCGAGTGCCGCAAGGCTGGTTTGCCACGCCCGGTGCTGCCGGTCTCGGTCGGCAACCTGCTGGAACCGGCGGCGTTCTTCTACCTGACGCCAGACCCCGACTGGCTCGGTCGCCAGGACAAGCGCGGTGCGCCGCCGACCCTGACCCGCCTGGTCAGCGCCCTGAGCCAGAACGCTGCCGAAGATGCGCAGATCATTCCGGTCAGCGTGTTCTGGGGCCAGTCGCCGGACAGCGAAAACAGCCCCTGGAAACTGCTGTTCGCCGACAGCTGGGCCGTCACCGGGCGCCTGCGCCGATTGCTCAGCATCATCGTGCTGGGACGCAAGACCCGTGTGCAATTCTCCGCGCCGATCCATCTGCGCGAGCTGATCGACCACAACAAGGGCCACGAACGCACCGTGCGCATGGCCCAGCGCATCCTGCGGGTGCACTTCCGCAATCTGAAGGCCGCCGTCATCGGCCCGGACATTTCCCACCGTCGCAATCTGGTCAAGGGCCTGATCAACCAGCCTCTGGTCAAGCAAGCCATCCTCGACGAAGCCGAGCGCGAGAACATCTCGCCGGAAAAAGCCAAGGCCCAGGCTCTGCGCTACGGCAACGAGATCGCCTCGGACTACACCTACACCGCAATCCGCTTCCTCGAAGTGGTCTTGAGCTGGTTCTGGAACAAGATTTACGACGGCATCAAGGTCAACCACATCGAAGGCGTGCAGAAGGTCGCCCAGGGTCACGAAGTGATCTACGTGCCGTGCCATCGCAGCCACATCGACTACCTGTTGCTTTCGTACCTGCTGTTCCGCAACGGCCTGACCCCGCCGCACATTGCCGCCGGGATCAACCTGAACATGCCCGTAATCGGCAGCCTGCTGCGGCGTGGCGGCGCGTTTTTCATGCGCCGCACGTTCAAAGGCAACCCGCTCTACACCTCGGTGTTCAACGAATACCTGCATACCCTGTTCACCAAGGGTTTCCCGGTGGAGTACTTCGTCGAGGGCGGCCGTTCGCGCACCGGACGCATGCTGCAACCGAAAACCGGGATGCTGGCGATCACAATGCGCAGCTTCCTGCGCTCCTCGCGCATGCCGATCGTGTTCGTGCCGGTGTACATCGGTTATGAGCGCGTGCTGGAAGGCCGCACTTACCTAGGCGAACTGCGTGGCGCCACCAAGAAGAAAGAATCGATCTTCGACATTTTCAAAGTCATCGGCGCGCTCAAGCAGCGCTTCGGTCAGGTGGCGGTGAACTTCGGCGAGCCGATCAAACTGGCGGAATTCCTCGACAGCGAACAGCCCGACTGGCGCAAGCAGGAACTCGGTCCGCAGTTCAAGCCGGCCTGGCTCAACGAAACCACCAACCGCCTCGGCGAAAAAGTCGCGCAGCACTTGAACGAAGCAGCGGCGATCAACCCGGTGAATCTGGTGGCGCTGGCGCTGCTGTCCACTAGCCGTTTGGCCCTTGACGATCGTGCAATGGCGCGGGTGCTCGACCTGTATCTGGCGCTGTTGCGCAAAGTGCCTTACTCGCCGCACACCACGCTGCCGGAGGGTGATGGCCGGGCGCTGATCGAGCATGTGAAGGACATGGACCTGCTGTCCGAGCAGAGCGATGCCCTGGGCAAGATTCTCTATCTGGATGAGCAGAACGCCGTCCTGATGACCTACTACCGCAATAATGTGCTGCACATCTTCGCGCTGCCGTCACTGTTGGCGAGCTTCTTCCAGAGCGCCTCGCGCATGAGCCGCGAACAGATCCTGCGCTACACCCGCGCGCTGTATCCGTACCTGCAAGCTGAGCTGTTCATTCGCTGGTCGCTGGACGAACTGGATGCGGTGATCGATCAATGGCTCGAAGCGTTCGTCGAGCAAGGCCTGCTGCGCGTCGAGAACGACGTCTACCTGCGTCCGGCGCCGAGTTCGCGGCACTTTGTGCTGCTGACGCTGCTGTCGAAAAGCATTGCCCAGACCCTGCAGCGTTTCTACATGACCGTCTCGCTGCTGCTCAACAGCGGCCAGAACAGCATCAGCGCCGAAGAGCTGGAGGACTTGTGCACGGTCATGGCCCAGCGCCTGTCGATCCTGCACGGCCTGAACGCCCCGGAATTCTTCGACAAGAGCCTGTTCCGCCACTTCATCCAGACCATGCTCGACCTCGACGTGCTCAAGCGCGATGAAGCCGGCAAGCTGAGCTATCACGAACTGCTCGGCGAACTGGCCGAAGGCGCGGCGAAACGGGTATTGCCGGCGGATATTCGTTTGTCGATTCGCCAAGTGGCTCTGCATCGCAGTGAAGATGCGGCGGATCAGGCTCAATCGAAGCCGACTGTTACTTCCTGATAACGACTATAAGAACAAGGATGTTCTTATATCTATTGAGTTATGAATTAATAGACCACTCCATATAAATGGTCCAGATACGGATATCGCCATGAACTTTTCAGATCAATACATTACCCTTACTCTTAGTTTGCCAGACGACTTTCTCCCTCCCAGCGACGGCGAAGGTGAAACGTATATAAGCATTCAAACTGCAAACTCCTCAAACCCTGTCAATGTCGCACAATACAAAGAGCCGATACTGCGCAGCGGACGCTGGAATTATTATTTTGCACACACCTATTCAGATGTCAGCGTCAAATACCGCGTGAACGTCAGCATGTCCCACAACGGCTCCCCACTGCTGATTGACCTGGACTACTTCGTAATCGCCCACCGTGCACCCCACCGCCAAACCCTGCACTTAAGTCCTATTGGTCGCCTCTACGTTCAGGCTCAAGAACCTGAAGCGGTCGAACCTGAACATGCAGTTACTATCGTCGCCCATGAGCACGACAATGCGCAGATGCAACTTACTCAAATACATATCAGTAAAAAAATGGCAGAGGCGTTCTATCTGGAATACGATCCAGATACTGTTGTACCGGGTAACCGCTATACCCTGGCGGCCACTGAAAATGAATATCGCAATGCCATAGAGGTCTACCCCGGCACCGTTGTATTGAAACCCTTTAGCAGATCCTGAAAAGATCTTTTCATATTAAGCGGGGCGAAATTGCTGAAAAAAACCGCTAGATTGTCGCCGCTGGCCGCGACCCGCAGCCACTGAAAATCCGCATCGACGCGTTTCGCTAAATTCGCCTTTCGACCAAGGAAGCCTCCATGTTTCGCCCTACCCTCCGTTTCGCCGGCCTGTGCGCAGGTTTGATGATCTCCGCCAGCGCCCTGGCGCTGTCCCTCAGCGACCTGTCGCAAAACGACGCCACCGGCGGACTCAAGGACGCGCTGACCCAAGGTGCGCAACTGGCTGTTAAACAACTCGGCGCACCGGGCGGCTTCAGCAACAACCCAGACGTGAAGATCGAACTGCCGGGTAAACTGGGCAAGGTCGCCAGCAAAATGAAACAGTTCGGCATGGGGGATCAGGTCGATCAACTGGAAACCAGCATGAACAAAGCGGCGGAAACCGCCGTGACCCAGGCCCAGCCGATCCTCGTGGACGCGGTGAAGAAAATGACGGTGGAAGATGCCAAGGGCATTCTCAGCGGCGGCAACGATTCGGCTACGCAGTACCTGAACAAAACCAGCCGCGAACAGATCCGCGCCAAGTTCCTGCCAATCGTCAAGCAAGCCACCGACCAGGTCGGCCTGGCCAAGCAATACAACTCGTTCGCCGGCCAAGCCGCCACTCTGGGCGTGGTCGACGCGAAGAATGCCAATGTCGAAAACTACGTCACCGAGCAGGCGCTGAACGGCCTGTTCGAGATGATCGGCAAACAGGAAGAAACCATCCGCAAGAACCCGGCGGCTGCGGCGACCAGTCTCGCGAAAAAAGTGTTTGGCACGCTCTAACCAAAACCGCAAAAACCTGTAGGAGCTGCCGAAGGCTGCGATCTTTTGATCTTAAAAAATCAAGATCAAAAGATCGCAGCCTGCGGCAGCTCCTACAAGAGATCGCTTACGGCTCAGGCCGGCTCTTTCTTGACCCGGAACCAGGCCGCATACAACGCCGGCAAGAACAGCAACGTCAACGCCGTCGCCACGATCAACCCGCCCATGATCGCCACCGCCATCGGCCCGAAAAACACACTGCGCGACAGCGGAATCATCGCCAGAACAGCGGCCAGCGCGGTCAACACGATCGGCCGGAACCGCCGCACCGTGGCCTCGATAATTGCCTGCCAAGGCTTCAACCCGGCCGCAATGTCCTGCTCGATCTGATCCACCAGAATCACCGAGTTGCGCATGATCATCCCCGACAACGCGATGGTCCCGAGCATGGCGACAAAACCAAACGGCTGACGGAACACCATCAGGAACAACGTCACCCCGATCAACCCCAACGGCGCCGTCAGAAACACCATCGCCGTGCGTGAGAAACTGCGCAGTTGCAGCATCAGCAATGTCAGCACCACGACGATAAAAAGCGGCACGCCAGCCTTCACCGAGTTCTGCCCGCGTGCCGAGTCTTCCACGGTGCCACCGACATCCAGCAAGTACCCGTCCGGCAGCTCGGCGCGGATTGGATCAAGGGTCGGCATGATCTGCTGCACCAGGGTCGCCGGTTGTTCCTTGCCGTAAATGTCCGCACGCACCGTCACGTTGGGCAGGCGATTACGATGCCAGATCACGCCTTCTTCAAAGCCGTATTCCAGCGTCGCGATCTGCGACAGGGCCACGCTGCGCCCGTTGTCGGTCGGCACTGCCAGGCTTGGCAGCAACGACAGTTCGGTACGCTCATGCAAGGTGCCGCGCAGGAGGATCTCGATCAACTCGTTGTCTTCGCGGTACTGGCTGACGCTGGAACCCGTGAGTGAGCTCTGCAAGAACTTCGACAGGTTCGACGTGCTGACGCCCAGTGCCCGCGCGCGGTCCTGATCGACGTTCAGATACACGACTTTGCTCGGTTCTTCCCAGTCCAGGTGAACGTTGACCACATGCGGGTTCTCACGAACCTTGGCCGCGACTTTGCGTGCCAGCGCGCGGACTTCCTCGATGTGTTCCCCGGTCACCCGGAATTGCACCGGATAGCCAACCGGCGGGCCGTTTTCCAGGCGCGTGACCCGCGAGCGCAGGGCCGGGAATTGCTCGTTGAGCGTTGCGATCAGCCAGGTGCGCAGGCTTTCGCGCTCCTCGATGGTTTTCGCCAGGACGACAAACTGGGCGAAGCTCGCCGCAGGCAATTGCTGATCCAGAGGTAGGTAAAAACGCGGCGAACCGGTTCCGACGTAGGCCACGTAATTGTCTATTCCGGCTTTGTCCTTGAGCAATGCTTCGAGGCGTTTGACCTCTTCGGCGGTGTTGCTCAGCGACGCGCCTTCGGCCAGTTTCAAATCGACCATCAACTCCAGTCGGCCCGATGCCGGGAAAAACTGCTGTGGCACAAAACGGAACAGCACGATGGACGCAATGAACAGCACCACCGTCGCCGTGATCACGGTTTTACGCCAGCGCACACACCACTCCACCAGGCGCCGGACGCGCTGATAGAACGGCGTGCCGTAAGGATCGGGTTGGCCTGTGCCGTGTTTCGCTGCGTGAATTTTCGCCAGGTCCGGAAGGAGTTTTTCCCCGAGATAAGGTACGAAAAGTACGGCAGCCACCCAGGACGCCAGCAGCGCGATGGTGACAACTTCAAAGATCGAACGGGTGTATTCGCCCGTGCCCGATTGTGCGGTGGCAATCGGCAGGAAACCGGCGGCGGTGATCAGCGTACCGGTGAGCATCGGGAACGCGGTGCTGGTCCAGGCATAGCTCGCGGCCTTGATCCGGTCGAAGCCCTGCTCCATTTTGATCGCCATCATTTCCACGGCGATGATCGCGTCGTCCACCAGCAAACCCAGCGCCAGCACCAGCGCGCCGAGGGAAATCTTGTGCAGGCCGATGCCGAGGTAATACATGCAGGCAAACGTCATGGCCAGCACCAGCGGAATCGCCAGTGCGACCACCATCCCAGTGCGCATGCCGAGGGAGAAGAAGCTCACCAGCAGCACAATCGCCAGCGCTTCCACCAGCACCTGCACGAACTCGCCGACGCCGGTTTTCACCGCCGCTGGTTGATCGGAAACCTTGCGCAGTTGCATGCCGGCCGGGAGGTTTTTCTGGATGCGATCGAACTCGACTTCCAACGCCTTGCCCAGCACCAGAATGTCGCCACCGTCCTTCATGGCGACGGCCAGCCCGATGGCGTTTTCGGCCATGAAGCGCATGCGCGGTGCGGGAGGATCGTTGAAACCACGGCGCACATCCGCCACATCGGAGATACGGAACGTGCGATCACCGACCCGTATCGGAAAGTTTTTTATCTCATCGACTGTCTGAAAATTCCCCGAAACCCGTAGCTGCAAACGCTCGCTGCTGGTTTCAAAGAAGCCGGCGGTGGACACCGCGTTCTGCTCTTCCAACGCCTGTTGCACCGCCGCCAACGGCAAGCCCAGGGTGGCGAGCTTGACGTTGGAGAGCTCGATCCAGATCTTTTCGTCCTGCAACCCGAGCAACTCGACCTTGCCCACATCCTTCACGCGTTGCAGCTGGATCTGGATGCGGTCGGCGTAATCCTTGAGCACGGCGTAGTCGAAACCGTCGCCGGTCAGGGCGTAGATATTGCCGAACGTGGTGCCGAATTCATCGTTGAAGAACGGCCCCTGAATACCCGGCGGCAAGGTGTGGCGGATGTCGCTGACCTTCTTGCGCACCTGATACCAGAGTTCCGGGATTTCCACCGAGTGCATGGAATCGCGGGCGATGAACGTCACCTGGGATTCACCCGGACGGGAGAACGACACGATGCGTTCGTACTCGCCGGTTTCCATCAGCTTCTTTTCAATGCGTTCAGTGACCTGGCGCGAGACTTCCTGCGCCGTCGCCCCCGGCCAGTTGGTGCGGATCACCATGGCTTTGAAGGTGAAAGGCGGGTCTTCACTTTGGCCGAGTTTGGTGTAGGAAATTGCGCCGACGATGGCCAGCAACAGCATCAGGAACAGTACGATCTGGCGATTACGCAGCGCCCATTCGGAAAGATTGAAGCCCATCGGGGATTACTCCTTGTCCGCCAGATTGACCACGCGGTTGGAGCGATCCACCGGGCGCACGGATTGCCCGTCGAGAAGGACATGGACGCCGGCAGCCACTACCCAGTCGCTGGCGTTCAAGCCTTCGAGCACCGGCACGGTTTTCTCACCGAAAGCGCCGACCCGCACCGGGGTTTTCTTCAAGGTGTTATTGGCGCTGACGACCCAGACGTAGGTCACGCCGTTTTCCGCCGTCAGTGCAGAGAGCGGCACCGACAACGGCACCGCCTCGGCCGTCTGCACGAACACCCGGGCGCTCTGGCCGAGCTCGGCCGGGACCTTGCCACCGGTGAATGCGATGCGGGCGGCGAAGGTGCGGGACTTCGGATCGGCCGCAGGCGACAGTTCACGGATGCGCCCGGCGAAGCGCTGATCCGGTTGCGTCCACAGTTCCACCGACACCGGCTGACCCACCTTGAAACGGCCGAAGCTCTGTTCCGGCAAGCTGATCAACACTTCGCGCTCGCCATCGGTGGCCAGGGTAAACACCGTCTGCCCGGCCGCGACCACTTGCCCGACTTCCACCGAGCGCTTGGCGACCACGCCATCCTGCGGCGCACGCAATACCGCGTAACTGGCCTGATTGGTCGAAACGTTGAATTCGGCTTTGATTTGTTTGAGACGCGCTTCACCGGAACGGTAAAGGTTTTCGTGATTGTCGTACTGCGAGCGGCTGACCAGTTGACGATCCATCAACGTTTTATAGCGATCACGCTCGGCACGCACCATGCTCAGATTCGCCTCGGCGGCCGCGACCTGGGCGCGAGTGGCCTCCAGTTGCAGGCGCACGTCTTGCGGATCGAGCTCGGCCAACGGTTGATCGGCCTTGACCCGCTGCCCCTCGTCGACCAGTCGTCGGCTGACTTTGCCGCCGATGCGAAACGCAAGGTCCGGCTCGTAACGGGCGCGGACTTCACCGGGATAGCTTTCGGTCGCCTGCGCCGAAGGCTCTGGCTGAACCACCATGGCCGGTCGAATGCTGACTTGAGGCGCCTCTTCGTGACCACACGCCGTCAATAAAAACGCCAGGCTGACTGGCAACGCGAGGGGCAAGGCATAGCGGAACATGGTGAACGACCTTTCGCTAATGGTGCTTGGAATAATTATACTGACCGGTATGGTATTAATAGCAAACTCACCAGTCCAGTAATAAAAGCGCATATGCCGAACAATCTTTCAGCACCTAACGGCCCCGGCCGTCCTAAGGATCTGGCCAAGCGCCAGGCGATCCTCGACGCGGCGAAAACGCTGTTTCTGACCAAGGGTTACGCCAACACCAGCATGGACGCCGTGGCGGCCGAGGCCGGTGTGTCGAAGCTGACCGTCTACAGCCATTTCAACGACAAGGAAACGCTGTTCTCCGCCGCCGTGATGGCCAAGTGCGAGGAGCAACTGCCGCCACTGTTCTTTGAATTGCCGGAAGGCGTTGCAGTGGAAGCGGTGCTATTGAACATCGCGCGCGGGTTTCATCAGCTGATCAACAGCGATGAATCGGTGAACCTGCACCGCTTGATGATGACCCTCGGCAGCCAGGACCCGAAACTTTCGCAGATCTTCTTCGAGGCCGGCCCACAACGGATGCTGCATGGCATGGAGCGCTTGTTGAGCAAGATCGATCAGAGCGGCGCGTTGAGCATCGACAAACCGCACAATGCGGCTGAGCATTTCTTCTGCCTGCTCAAGGGCGCGGGGAATTTTCGCTTGCTGTATGGCTGCGGAGATCCGCTGACCGGGGATGCGGCCGAGAGCCATGTGCAGGAAGTGGTGGGGTTGTTTATGCGGGCTTTTCGGCCTGAGTGAGTCATAGGCTCAGAGTATCTGGCCTGACGCCATCGCGGGCAAGCCCGCTCCCACAGGGTCCGGAGTGTTCTCAAATATTGTGTTCGACACAAATACTGTGGGAGCGGGCTTGCCCGCGATGGCGGCGACTAGATCTTACGGCTTAAGCGCTTTTTTTGGATAAATGTCATACCGGCTCGACTTGCCATCCAGCGCATGACTCGGCTTCGGCCCTTCGATACAAGGCGCCTTGCGCGGGCGCTTGACCACCACTCGGTGCGTCGCCAAAGCCAACGCCGCTTCGAGCAATGCCGGCGCATCCTGGTCATCGCCCACCAGCGGCCGGAACAGGCGCATTTCCTTCTTCACCAACGCGGTTTTCTCACGGTGCGGGAACATCGGGTCGAGGTAGATCACCTGCGGCGGCTCGCCCTCCCAGTTACGCATCACCTCGATTGAATTGCCCTTGAGCAACCGCATGCGGGCCACAATCGGCGCTACGTCGAAATCTTCCGCGCCACGGGCCAGGCCATCTTCCAGCAAGGCACCGATCAGCGGCTGACGCTCGATTAGGCTCATCTCGCAACCGAGGCTGGCCAACACGAACGCGTCCTTGCCCAACCCGGCCGTGGCATCCAGCACCCGCGGACGCACGCCTTGGGCAATGCCGACAGCCTTGGCGATCATCTGCCCGCTGCCACCACCGTACAATCGACGATGCGCCGCGCCGCCCTCGACGAAGTCCACCCGCACCGGCCCCGGTGCGTCCGGCCCCAGCTGTTGCAACTGCAACCCCTGCTCGCCCACCTGCAACGCAAACTCACCGTCATCCACCTGCAACGGCAAGCCCAAGCGCTCGGCCCAGTGCTCGGCCTGTGGCTGAAAGGTCGCGCCCAAGGCCTCGACATGGATGCGGCACGCCGCCGGTTGCTCAATCATCGGAAAACACACTCAAAAAATTAATGATCGGCAAAAACGGCCGATAACAAAACTATCGAGCATTTTGCCAGAGCTGAGCGTCGACCGAGAGAAATGTCAGACATTCAACCCACAATCACAGGTTTTATCTCGCCTTACGGCAATTACAACCTGCGAAACACCCAGGCACTGAGCGGCGTCAGTCACATCTGGCAGGATTTCTTTGCCCGTGCGCTGGCCGATCAGTCGGGTGAGGTGCTGCCTGAATCTCTCAACTTTCCACCCGTCGACCTCGACAGCCCGGTCGAACCTACCGTCGGCAGCGACCTGCTGGCGCACATCGTTTCCCAGCGCGAATGCGATGTGACGGAGACTCCGGTCCGCCCGCCAGAACCGCTGTTCCTGCCGATTGCCGAGTTCGAAATGGACCTGGCCGACAAGCCATTCCCACCGTTCCCGCCTGAAGAAATCGTCGCTCAGCAGAAACAGCAAGACTTCGAAAGCGGCTGGGTACGTCCAATCGTGTTGACCGCAAGTCAGCCACTGCCAGAAGCCGGACCTGCCCCGCAACCGCGTCCACTGCATTTGCCGATCGCCGAGTTCGAACTCGACCTGCTGGACAAGCCGTTCCCTCCGTTCTCGCCTGAAGAGCTGATCGAGCAACAGAAACAACTCGACTTCGATAATGGCTGGGCACGCCCGATCATCCTGCAGAACCTGCGCCTCGCCGCCTGATTATCAGCGACAAAGCCACCACGGCCCGACATCGACATGAAAGTGATTGCGATGAGCGGCGTTGTAGTCCGGGCTCAAGACCACACTGAACAGTCCACAGGCGCCATCGCGGACCTGCCTTAAAAACTGTGCGTCCAGGTTATCCTTCGGCCAATCCTTGAGCACGCTGATGGTCCGGCCGTCAGCCAGGCGAAAACCGGCAATATCTAGCGCATTGGCCGACGCATGCTGACTGCGCCGACCATTCTCGCGACCGTAGACATTGCGACAGGCAAAGCTGCCGAGGTGATCGACCCGCGCGACCGCTTGCCCGTACACCGCCTGGGCGGCGGGTTGCAGGGCGTGGTGCTCGAACAGGGCAAACGACACGGCCAGCCGGCAACTGGCGAGGAAGCTGCTGCTCAGCGCCACGTCGCCGCCCTGCACACGCAAGGCGTCGGTCAGCGGGCATTTCGCGTCCGGGCTGTCGGCCTGACGGGCCACGCGCAATCCGGAGCTGCTCAACGCCTGGTTGCACAACAGCGGATCATCGCGCAGACGCATCAGTTTGTAGCGGGTCAGCAGGTTCGGCGCAGCCTTCACGTCCAGCGGCGCCCAGGGATTCCACTGCGGCGGCAGTGAGATCCAGCCGCGCCAGATGCCCGCTCCTGTCGCAGCGATGATCAACAGCACCAGCAAAAGCCACCCGCGAAACCGCATCGTCAGCCTTTGAACAATTGATTGGCCTGCGCGTAAGGCATGGAGCGCGAGGTGAAGCCGAACGTGCCGGATTTCTGGATCTCTGCAGCGGCGCGGAAAAATTCGCCATAGGCCGCCAATGCCAGCGCCGAGCCGACACTGATGCGCTTGACGCCCATTTCGCTGAGCTGGTCGACCGTCAACTTCAAGCCGCCGGACATCAACACATTGACCGGTTTCGGCGCCACGGCGCGCACGACCGCCAGCACGTCTTCAGCGCTGCGCAAACCCGGCGCGTACAGCACGTCGGCGCCTGCTTCAGCGAACGCCTGCAAGCGGCGAATGGTATCGGCCAGGTCCGGATTGCCATGCAGGAAATTCTCGGCCCTGGCCGTCAGCGTGAAAGGGAATGGCAAGCTGCGCGCGGCGGCGACGGCGGCCTCGATGCGCGCTACGGCATGGTCGAAGCAATAGATCGGACTCTCTTCGCGGCCCGTGGCGTCCTCGATCGAACCGCCAACAGCGCCGACTTCCGCCGCACGCAAAATACTCTTCGCGCAATCGGCCGGGTTGTCGGCAAAACCGTTTTCCAGATCCACCGCCACCGGCAAATCGCTGACGGCGACAATCGCTTGAACGTTCATCAGGGTATCGTCCAGGCTCAGCCCGCCATCGGGACGCGCCTTGGAAAAAGCGTACCCGGCGCTGGTGGTCGCCAGCGCCTCGAAGCCCAGGCTGGCGAGCATTTTTGCCGAACCGGCATCCCACGGGTTGGGAATGACAAAAGCCCCCTCGCGTTCGTGCAGGGCTTTGAAGGCTTGGGCTCGAAGGGTTTGCGCATCCATTTGGCAGGCTCCTGAAAAGGCGAACGAATCCGCTTCAGAGCAGGCCAAGTTGCTCGGCGGCGGGCTCTCTGTATAGCTCAGGCAGCGGCGGCAAGCCAGGTAAACGCAGCATCAATCGGGCGTGAAAACGCTGCGCCAGTTTCGCCGCCAGCACGTTGTCGGCGGTGTGCAGGAAGATGTACGGCGTGCGTCCCTCTTCAATCCACAGGGCGATTTTCTCTACCCACGGCAGCAGAAACGGGTCGTTGGCTTCGAGTTGCGGATGGCCGATGAAGCGCACCTGCGGGAACTGGGTGAACGCTGCCGGACGCGTGGGGACTCTGGGCTTTTTCGATTGCGCGTGAAGCACGGAGGGATCGGTCGAGGTGCAGCTGAACAGGGCGCGCGGATCGAGGCAAATACGCTCCACCCCGCGATCCAGCAACAACCGATTGAGCATCCGCTCGCTGTCACCCTTGGCGAAAAAATCGCCGTGCCGCACTTCCACCGCCAACGGCCGGTCGAGGGCATCGATGAAACCGGCCAGTTCGGGCAATCGTTGTGGCGTGAAGCTTTTCGACAGCTGAAGCCACAATGGCGACACCCGTCCACCGAGGGGACCGAGCAATTGGGTGAAGGTTTCGGCGGCGGTCAATTGTTCCCGCAGGTCACCGCTGTGGCTGATGTCGCCGGGGAATTTGGCGGTGAAGCGAAAATGCTCAGGCATGCTTTCGGCCCAACGCTGCACGGTGCTGGCAGCCGGGCTCGCGTAGAAGGTCGTATTGCCTTCCACGGCGTTGAAAACTTGAGAATAAAGATTAAGAAATTCGGCGGGCTTGGCGTCTGGCGGATAGAGATATTCGCGCCAGGCGCTTTCGCTCCATGACGGGCAGCCGAGGTAGTACGGCAGCAGCATCAGATGTACAGGTCGAGACCCAGCACTTGCGCATCCAGATCGACAAAACCGGCGGTGCTCAGGTAGCTGGCCAGGGCCATCGCCACGCTTTTGCTCATGGCGCGGTGATAAAGCATGTCTTGTTGGCGGGCGGGTAGATTACTCAGTTTTTGCGCAGAGGCTCTGGCGGCTTGAGCTGCCAGTTGCTCTTCGGACGGAAATTCCAGCTCGCCTTCGATATCGACGGATTCGTCTTGCGCCACACGGCCTTTGCGAGGCTTGCGCTTGATGGGGTAGGACTGAGAGGAAATGCCGTCTATACGCATAAATGCATGCTCGGTATCAGTGGTGGCAGTCTAGTGGCACATAACCCACTTCGCAAACCGCCGAGTGATAACTAGAACACATAAAGAGCAAAAGGTTTAAAAGCTGAGGTTAGAAAACGACGATTGGCTCGAGGTGGTACGCATTGTGGCGAGGGAGCTTGCTCCCGCTGGGCTGCGAAGCGGCCCCAACGATCGTCAGTTACACCCTACAGCCTGATCTTTGCGACTGCTGCGCAGCCGAGCGGGAGCAAGCTCCCTCGACACAGGGGACCGCGTTTAACGTGCCTTGGGGGTGGCAACCTTGTCCCGCAGATAAACCGGCTGCGCCTCATCGGCCACAATCGCTTCGCCACGCGCCCAGGCAAACCGCGCCAGCGTCAGCAAGTCTTCAGCATGAGGCAACATGCCGGCGTCCTGACCGATCAGGTTGACGCCGATGCGCTCGGCATAACCCCAACCGGTGCCCGCGCCGAACCAATCGCCGCTGGCGTCCGCCGGCAGTGCCGCGACTTCCGGTGGCAAAACGGCTTCAGCGCCGACCAGCCGCATCTCCCCCGCCGTTTCGCGGTAGCAGCCCCAGTACACCTCGTCCATGCGTGCGTCGATGGCGGCTGCGACTTGATTGGCGCCGTGCTCACGCAAGGCGCGTTGCGCCAATACGGCCAGGTTCGACACCGGCAACACCGGGCGATCCAACGCAAAGGCCAAGCCTTGCACCACACCAATGGCAATGCGCACACCGGTAAACGCACCCGGCCCACGTCCGAAGGCGATGGCATCAATCGCTTGCAGCGTGGTGCCGGCGTCGGCCAGCAATTGCTGGATCATCGGCAACAGCTTCTGCGCATGCAGGCGCGGAATCACCTCGTAATGGCTCGTGACTTTGCCGTCATGCAGCAAGGCAACGGAGCAAGCTTCAGTCGCGGTGTCCAGGGCCAGCAAGGTGCTCATCGATGTTTCCGTAACAAGAGGTCAGAAAAAAGTGCGTCAGTATAAACAACTACGGCCCGCAAGCGGGCCGTGGATGATGCAGCGGTTCAGACTTTTCAGCTCAGCGCTGCAAGTACCTTGGCGGTAATCGCTTCTACCGAACCGACGCCTTCGATATGGCTGTACTTCGGCTTGCCATTGGCAGCCGACAGATTCTGGTAGAAAGCCACCAGCGGTTTGGTCTGCGAATGGTAGACCGACAGGCGATGACGCACGGTTTCTTCAGTGTCGTCCTTGCGCTGTACCAGCTCTTCACCGGTGATGTCGTCTTTGCCGGCGGTTTTCGGCGGGTTGTAGACGATGTGGTACACGCGGCCGCTGGCCTCGTGAACACGGCGACCGGCGATACGCTGCACGATCTCTTCGTCTTCAACGGCGATTTCAACCACTGCGTCCAGCTCGACGCCGGCAGTCACCAGCGCTTCAGCTTGAGGAATGGTGCGCGGGAAACCGTCGAACAGGAAACCGTTGGCGCAGTCGGACTGGGCGATGCGGTCCTTGACCAGTGCGATGATCAGGTCATCGGAGACCAGGCCGCCGGCATCCATGATGCTCTTGGCTTTGATGCCCAGCTCGGTGCCGGCCTTGACCGCAGCACGCAGCATGTCGCCGGTGGAGATTTGCGGAATGCCGAATTTTTCAGTGATGAACTTTGCCTGAGTACCTTTACCGGCCCCGGGAGCTCCCAGCAGAATGACGCGCATCGATGTGCTCCTCAATTTTTTATATAGATAACGTCAGATTCGCCTCGTGGGGCCAATCTCAAAAAAGGGTCGTGACCGCCCAAACGGCCAAAGGCTGATCAAGATACACAGCAGGCTGCGCCCACACAAGCCGCCAAAAGTCGGAGAAACCGCCGCCTCTTGTGTGCATTCGGCGCGGTTCCCCTAGTCGCAACCCCATCATTAACTGTCGCCTGGCCGCACTTTTGGATGCGCCATTCATCGGCCTTCGGCGCTTGCGTCGAAGGCCTGACCCCACGGCGAAAACCTTAGCCGGTATTTCGCAAACCGGCGGCAATCCCCGCCACAGACACCAGCAGCGCCTGTTCTACCGGGCTACCTTGCGCCACATCCTGTTGCCGGGAACGGGCGAGCAACTCTGCTTGTAATAGATGCAGCGGATCGAGGTAGGTGTTGCGCAAACGAATGAATTCCAGGGTGGCTGGGCTATGTGCCAGTAGCTGCGACTGACCGGTCAGCCCGAGGACGATGGCGCACGCCTGCGACAATAGGTCGCGTAAGTGCGCGCCCAATGGCAGCAAGTCCGGCTCGACCAGACGTTCGTCATAGGAGCGGGCAATGTCCGCGTCAGCCTTGGCCAGGACCATTTCCAGCATATCGATGCGGGTGCGGAAGAATGGCCACTGTTCGCGCATTTGCCCCAGCAGTTCGCCTTCGCCGCGCTCCAGCGCCTTGCTCAGCGCCGCTTCCCAGCCGAGCCAGGCCGGCAGCATCAGCCGCGTCTGGGTCCAGCCGAAGATCCACGGAATCGCCCGAAGGCTTTCGATTCCGCCGGCGCGTCGCTTGGCCGGACGACTGCCCAACGGCAAACGGCCAAGCTCCTGTTCCGGTGTGGACTGGCGGAAGTACTCGACGAACTGCGGATTTTCCCGCACCACGGCGCGGTAAGCGCTGACACCGTCTGCTGCCAATTCGTCCATCAAGTGGCGCCATTCAGGCGTCGGGGGTGGCGGTGGCAGCAAGGTTGCTTCAAGCACAGCCGCCAGGTACAGATTGAGGTTTTGCTCGGCGATGTCCGGCAGGCCGAATTTGAAACGAATCATTTCCCCCTGCTCGGTGGTGCGGAATCGCCCCGCCACCGAACCCGGTGGCTGCGACAGGATCGCCGCGTGGGCCGGGCCGCCGCCACGGCCCACAGTGCCGCCGCGACCGTGGAACAACAGCAGTTCCACTTGTTGCTCGCGGCAGATATCCACCAAGCGCTCCTGCGCCCGATACTGCGCCCAGGCCGCCGCCGTGGTGCCGGCGTCCTTGGCCGAGTCGGAGTAGCCGATCATCACTTCCTGCGGGCCTTGCAGGCGCGAGCGATAGCCCGGCAGCAGCAACAGTTTCTCGATCACCGGCCCGGCGTTGTCGAGGTCGGCGAGGGTTTCAAACAACGGCACCACGCGCATCGGCCGCACTACGCCAGACTCTTTGAGCAGCAGTTGCACGGCCAGCACATCGGAAGCAGCGCCGGCCATGGAAATCACGTACGAGCCGAGGGATGCTCCCGGCGCAGCAGCGATTTCGCGGCACGTAGCCAAGACTTCGGCAGTGTCGGCAGAAGGTTTGTAGTGAGCCGGGAGCAACGGTCGACGATTGTTCAGTTCGCGGGTCAGGAAGGTGATGCGCTCTTCTTCGCGCCAGTCTTCATAGCGACCGAGGCCCAGGTAATCGGTGATTTCGGTCATGGCCGCGCTGTGCCGCGACGAGTCCTGTCGCACATCCAGACGCACCAGGAACAGGCCGAAAGTTACCGCCCGGCGCAGACAATCGAGCAACGGACCGTCAGCGATCACGCCCATGCCGCATTCGTGCAGCGAGTGGTAGCACAGCTCCAGCGGATCGAGCAGCTCGCGGTTGTTTTGCAGCACATCGGCGGTTGCCGGCGTCGGCGTCGTCAACGCGGTGTGCGCCCAGTTGCGCGTCGCGCGCAAGCGTTCACGCAGTTGCTTGAGCACGGCGCGATACGGTTCTGCGCTGTCGCCAGCCTTGGCCTTGAGTTCGTCACTGGCTTGCTGCATCGACAAATCGGCGGCGAGTTGATCGACGTCGCGCAGGTACAAATCGGCCGCCATCCAGCGCGCCAACAACAGCACTTCACGGGTGACCGCGGCCGTCACGTTCGGGTTGCCGTCGCGATCTCCGCCCATCCACGAGGCAAAGCGAATTGGCGCCGCTTCCAGTGGCAAATGCAGGCCGGTAGCAGCGTGCAGCGCCTGATCGGCCTTGCGCAGGTAATTGGGAATGGCTTGCCACAGCGAGTGTTCGATCACCGCGAAACCCCATTTGGCTTCGTCGACCGGCGTCGGGCGCGTGCGGCGGATTTCTTCGGTGTGCCAGGCTTCGGCGATCAAACGCTGCAAGGTCGATTGGATCTGCTCGCGCTCGGCATTGGTCAGGTCACGGTGGTCCTGGGCCGCCAGTTGCGCGGCGATGGCGTCGTATTTCTGGATCAGCGTACGGCGCGCGACTTCGGTCGGGTGCGCGGTCAGCACCAGTTCGATTTCCAGTCGACCCAATTGCCGGGCCAGAGATTCGGCACCGTGACCTTCGGCGCGCAAGCGTGCGAGCAATTCCGGCAGCACCCGCGCTTCAAACGGCGCAGCCTGGGATTCTTCACGACGGTGAATCAACTGGTATTGCTCGGCGATATTGGCCAGGTTGAGGAACTGGTTGAACGCCCGCGCCACCGGCAGTAACTCGTCTTCGGTCAGCTGATTGAGGCTGGCGCTCAGTTCGGCGTCCATGGAACCGCGACGATCAGCCTTGGCGCCTTTGCGGATCTGCTCGATCTTGTCGAGGAAGCCGTCCCCGTACTGTTCACGAATGGTGTTGCCCAATAGCTCACCCAATAGGTGAACGTCCTCGCGCAAGCGTGCATCAATATCGGTCATCAGCAGTTCTCCAGCAAAAAATCCGGGCGGCCAAGAACTTCAAGAGTGCCGCTCCAGACCGCTTCTTACAAGCAAGACGACGAAGGGACTTTAAACCTTGTGCGTTGAAGCTAGTCTGAACAGTAAGCCGTACAACGGCTTTCGCCGGCCACTGCCGGCCACTTACCCGGCCTGCCACGAGCAGGAGCGCAATGAGGTCATTATGAAAATTCGTGAACTTGCCCAGCATTGGGAAGAAAACGCCAAAGGTCGCCTGACCGAAACGGGCTACACGATTCATCTGGACGTGGAAGCCGCCGCACGCCTGGCGGCCATCACCGAGATGTACCCAAAGCGGCAACCTGAAGAACTGCTCGGCGAACTGATCGGCGCCGCCCTGGAAGAACTCGAAAAGAGCTTCCCCTACGTGAAGGGCTCGACCGTGGTCGCCACCGACGAAGAAGGCGATCCACTGTACGAAGACGTCGGTCCGACCCCGCGTTTTCTCGCGTTGTCGCGACGCCATCTGCACGATTTGTCGGCGGGTAACGACAAGCAGAAGCACTGAGTATTCGCAAAACCTGTGGGAGCGGGCTTGCCCGCGAAGGCGGTTTGCCATTCAACATAAGTATTGGCAGGTACGACGCTTTCGCGGGCAAGCCCGCTCCCACAGTGGCCTGTATTCCACTTCAAAAAGTTCGTTTTTCCGGGCTTGTCAAGGTCGGAAATACCGCTACGCATCGCCAAAGTTCCCGACATAGAGCCCTGTCTACTCCGTCACAGTTTTTTTCGATAGCACGCTAATTTCTCTGAACTTTCAAAAAACGCCTCGGGTCAACCCCGTAACCACGCCTGGGACGGCCGTATCAAAACGCCCCCCGAAACGGTAGCTCTCGGCTCCTTGCCCAGGATGGATATTCACGTTGTTCAGGAGTTAGCCCCATGGAGTTGAACACTATGAAAACCCGAACTGGCAAATCTTCGTCTACCCCGTTGCACGGCCTGAAAGTGGCAGCGCTCGCCATCGGCGCGAGCCTCGTGTTGGCCGGTTGCGCCGGCAATCCACCCACCGAGCAGTTCGCTGTCTCCGAATCGGCCGTCAAAGACGCGGTCAGCGCGGGCGGCACCGAATTCGCCGCAGTGGAAATGAAGGCGGCGCAGGACAAGCTCAAACAAGCCGAAATTGCCATGCACGACAAGAAGTATGACCAGGCCAAAACCCTGGCCGAGCAAGCCGAATGGGACGCCCGCGTAGCCGAGCGCAAAGCCCAGGCGATGAAAGCCGAACAGACCGTCAAGGACTCTCAGAAGGGGGTTCAGGAACTGCGTCAGGAAAGCCAGCGTACCGTTCAGTAAACGGACGCGGCACGACGTATTTCTTACTCGACTAAAAGGACGAAACCATGAATTCCAAACATTTGATGATCCCTGCCCTGCTCGCCGCAAGTGTGGCCCTGGCTGCCTGCTCCACGCCGCCCAACGCCAACCTTGAACAGGCCCGCACCAACTATTCCGGTCTGCAAGCCAACCCGCAAGCGAGCAAGGTTGCGGCTCTGGAAACCAAGGAAGCGAGCGATTACCTCGACAAGGCCGACAAAGCCTACCTGGACAAGGAAGACCCGGCCAAAGTCGATCAGTTGGCTTACCTGACCAATCAGCGTGTCGAAGTGGCGAAACAGACCATCGCCCTGCGCACCGCTGAAGCCAATTTGGAAAACGCTTCCGCGCAACGCGCCCAGGCTCGCCTGGATGCCCGTGACCAGCAGATCAAACAGCTGCAAGACAGCCTCAACGCCAAGCAAACCGATCGCGGCACGCTGGTGACTTTCGGTGACGTGCTGTTCGCTACCGACAAGGCCGAACTGAAATCCAACGGGTTGATGAACATCAACAAACTGGCACAGTACCTCCAGGAAAACCCGGACCGCAAAGTAATCGTCGAGGGCTACACCGACAGCACCGGTACGGCGTCGCACAACCAGTCGCTGTCGGAACGTCGCGCGAACTCCGTGCGCACCGCGCTGGTGAAAATGGGTGTCGATCCGGCGCGCATCGTTGCTCAGGGTTATGGCAAGGAATACCCGGTGGCGGATAACACCAGCACCTCGGGCCGGGCGCAAAACCGTCGGGTGGAGGTGACGATTTCCAACGATAACCAACCGGTGATTCCGCGTTCGGCGGTGAGTGCCAACACGCAATAACGCTTCGCGGTGACAAATAAAAAGCCCCACCTGGTTTGATCAGGTGGGGCTTTGTTTTTTCAAGATCAAAAGATCGCAGCCTTCGGCAGCTCTTACATTGATCCCCTGTAGGAGCTGCAGCAGGCTGCGATCTTTTCGGACGCGCTACGGCTCCAGTTTCTGCGGCGTTTCCTGTCCCATGCAACGCACCGCTTTTTTGCGGTCGTTGATCAGCACGCCGGTCAGGCCTTTCTGTTCGGTGTCGAACAGCACCAGCACGCCATCGATGCACTGGGCCACTTGCGCCGCCGGTTCCAGCGATACTTTGTAGTCTTCGCCCGGCACGGTCTTGAGCATGGTGAATTCGTTGAGCAGCAACGCATCCTCGGGCTTGGCGAAGTGCAGGTAGCCGTACCACCACAGGGCAGCGACAGTGCCGAGAATGCTGCAGATACCGGTGATGATCAGCGGGATGGCGTTACGTTCTTCACTCATTGCGGGCTCTCTGGTGGTTCATCTTCAGAATTCGGCGGCGCCGGGTAATTGGGGATTTCGCCCAAGCGGCGCAGACCGTTGAAATGCTGCGGGTCTTCAAGAAAGCGCAGCATGACTTTGCGCCAGACCGGGTCGGCGAACGTCTGCACGTGACCGCCACGGGTCAGTTGCAGCACTCGCGGCGGCGGCGCAGCTTGATACAGAAGGATGCCGTTGGAAAGAGGCACGATCGGATCGTCGATGCTGTGGTAGATCAGTTTCGGCACGCCATTGAGCTGTGCCATGGAGTTGATCGCGCTGTCGCCGTCTGGCACCAGCCACGACAGCGGCACCTGGAACGTCCAGAACACCCATGAATTGCTCAGCGCATAGCGGCCGACACTGCGATAGCTGGCGGGCACGCCGTCCATCACAAATGCTTTGAGCTGTTTCTGTCGCTCGGGGTGTTGCACCAGGTAATGAACCGCCATTGAACCGCCAAGGCTTTGCCCCAGCAGGATCAGCGGTTTGCCCTTGACCTCGGGCGCCTGGTCGAGCCATTTGAACGCAGCGTCGATGTCCTGATAGATCGCCGGCAAACTCGGCTCGCCTTCGGACAAGCCGTAACCGCGATAGTCCACCAGCAACACTTGATAGCCCTGTTCCGGCAACCAATAGCTGCCACCCAAGTGCATCGGCAGATTGCCACCGTTGCCGTGCAGGTGCAGCACCGTGCCTTTGACCTCGACACCCTTTTTCGCCGGCAGCCACCAGGCGTGCAGCTTGAGGCCGTCGGCGGTGATCAGCGTGACGTCGCGGTATTCGAGCTTGGCTTTTTCCGGGGTGAACAACTGGCCGGGTTCGGGGTAGAACAGCAGCGAGCTGCAACCATTCAGGGCCAGGATTAGGCAGAAGATGCCGAGGATTCTCATCCGTTGAAACCTCGCGGTGATATTAGAAATTCGTGAACCGAGCAAATCGTTGTGGCGAGGGAGCTTGCTCCCGCTGGGCTGCGGAGCAGCCCCAAACCTGCAACCGCGTTCGACCTGACATACCGCGTTTACCGGTTTTACGACTGCTTCGCAGCCGAGCGGGAGCAAGCTCCCTCGCCACAGGGTCCGTGATACTCACAGAATGTTTGAGTAATCCGCCTCGATCCGGTCCAGGCTCAGGTGGTTGAGGAAGTTGGAGAAGCACATCCACGCCGACAACGCGTTCATGTCGCGGAATTGCTCTGGCAGGTACTTCGGTGGCACCACCAATCCTTCGTCGACCAACTGGCGCAAGGTGCGCATGTCTTCCAGTGTGGTTTTGCCGCAAAACAGCAGCGGAATCTGCTCCAGTTTGCCTTTACGCACCGCCAACTGAATGTAGTTGTAAATCATGATGAAGCCCTTGAGGTAGGACAAGTCTTTGGTAAAAGGCAGACCTGTCGGCACCGAGCCGCGGAAAACGCGACTGGTGTTGCTATAACTCTCGGCCATCTCGAAGCCTTGTTCGCGGAAGAACTCAAACACCTGCAAAAAGTCGGCGCCCTCCTCCACCATGTGAATGGCGCGGGTGCGGTTGGTCAGTTTGCGCAGGCGACTCGGGTAGGAAGCGAAGGTGATGATTTCCATCAGGATCGCCAGGCCTTCCTGGGTCACCGTCGATGAGGGCGGGCCCTTGGACAGGAAGGTGCAGATTGGCTGGTTCAGGCCGTTAAGCGTGGTACCAACGTGCACCAGCCCTTCGTGGACTTCCAGGGCACGCACGTCGCGCTCGTTGAACATCGCGTCGGTGCGGATCTTGATGTAGTCGGCGCCGGCCGCCGCATCGGCAACGATCCCGTCGGACTCGAACACGCGAATGGTTTCCTCCGCCTCGCCAAACACTTTGCTCAGACGATGCTGCAACATGCTGACGGCGTCTTTGGCGGTGAGGGTTTTCGGTTCGTCCTTCAGGTCGCCACGGCCGTCGATGTTGTTCAGGTAATCGGACAGCATCAGGCCCAGGTCGGACAGGGTCGGGTCGCCAGCGTGGAAGGCATCCGACGCGGCGCCATACAACTCTTGGGAAATCAGTCCGAAATCCTCGGTGCCGCGCGCTTCGAGCATGCGCACCACCATCCGGTATTCCTTGCACATGCGGCGCATGATCTGCCCGACCGGATTGAACTGACCGAGCTGGCGGGTGATGTCGCGTTCGATGTTCTGGAACTCCAGCTTCACTTTGCTGGAGTCGAACGACAGCGGCCGATTGAGGTAATAGTCGCGGTCGACCGCCGGCATTTCCTTGCCCTTGGCCTTGAGGAAACCCTTGCGAATGTTGTCATCCCATTTGACCGCATCGAGGACGCGGATCGGCGTCTGCGCCAGCACAATGCGATCGGACAAAATGCGTATCGACTGCTGGTAATCGTCCACCCGAAACTCCTGTAGAAAGCGTTATGTGCTGGGTTTATTTGGCCTTGGGCTGGCGCTGGTATCGCACCACTTCGACGAACACATCGGTATTGGCCGGGTCGTCGAGGTAGGCGGACACCTGTTCCATGTGGCTGTTGATCAACACGCCATCACCGTCGTCAGTCTGAAAGCTGTCGCCACTGAGGACTTTTTGCCCGAGGGCCTGTTTGATTTGTTCGAGGTCGAGGTTGTACACCACCAGTTCATGCTTGTCGGTGAGTTCGAATCCGGCAATGGTGAAGTGCCCGCCGAACTGCGCCGGGACTTTCGCCGACAAATACCAGCGACTGCCGTGGCGTGACACCGTGAACGGGTAGGCTTCGCGCTCTTTGGGCTTGGCCCTGAAGTAGCTGACCGCCTGATAGCGATTGTCGCCCAGGCGCGTCAGTTCCAGGCTCAGCGGTTCACCCCAGGCATTGGTGCTGGTCCACTTGCCGAGCAACCCTTTGGGCGCGGGGTCGCTTTCGGGCAGCGGCTCCTTGAAGGTCACCAGGCAGCCACTGAGCAGCAGGAACGACAAGGCGATCACCACGACACGCCAGGCTTTCATTCAACACTCCCTTGAAGATCGCACCGCCTTTGTAGGAGCTGCCGAAGGCTGCGATCTTTTGATCCTGATCTTTCCAAAAACAAGATCAAAAGATCGCAGCCTGCGGCAGCTCCTACAGAGAATCGGATTAAACCGAAGCCAGCACCAGATGCATATAACGCGTGAGTATGCCGAGCATTTCCTCTTCGGCGTCAGGTTCGGCGTCGTTGAGCAGGCCCTGATATTCCATCCGTCCGATTATCGCCGTCAACACTTTGGCATCCTGATGCGGCTCGCGGGAACCCAACACCTGGAAAAGCTGGCAGGAACCCTGCAGCAGAATCTGCTGATGCGAGCGCACCAACCCGGCGAGGCGCGGGTTCAACAGCGCCTCCTGACGGAACGCTTGCTCGGCCATCAAGTGTTCACGTCGGGTCACCAGTTGCCGGTGAACATAGTCGGTCATCAGCCGGGCAATTTCGTCCGCCAGCCGCGAGCGAGCCGCCGGACTGCCGTCGCCACGGTCGATCATTTCCCGCAGCAAGCCTTCGTTGTCCACCCACAACTTGGCCATGTAGGCCGCGCTGCGTTCCACGTACTGGGCGAAGGTATCGGTGAGCAGGTCATCGATGTCCTTGAAGTAGTAGGTCGTGGCCGACAGCGGCACACCGGCCTCGGCGGCGACAGCGCGGTGGCGCACGGCGCGCACGCCATCGCGCACGACAATGCGCATCGCTGCGTCGAGAATCTCCTGACGACGCTGCTCGCTGCCCTGTCGGCTGGCCTTGCGGCCTTGGTACTGAACGCTTTCAGCGACCGCAGTGGCGATGCCCGCTGCACCTTCTTGAGCAATTGCAGAGTTCACGACCGGTATTCCTCTCATACTTCAAAGTAACCATTTGATACGTTTGTACCAGACAGGCAATAAAAAGCCGCCCATGTCAGGCGGCTTTTTTATTTAAAACACTTACGCTTGCGGCCGCATGTGCGGGAACAGGATCACGTCGCGGATCGACGGTGAGTTGGTCAGCAACATCACCAGACGGTCGATGCCGATACCTTCACCCGCCGTTGGCGGCATGCCGTACTCCAGCGCACGCACGAAGTCGGCGTCGTAGTGCATGGCTTCGTCGTCGCCAGCGTCCTTGTCGGCCACCTGCGCCATGAAACGCTCGGCCTGGTCTTCCGCGTCGTTCAACTCGGAGTAGGCGTTGGCGATTTCACGACCACCGATGAACAGCTCGAAACGGTCGGTGACGTTCGGGTTGTCGTCGTTACGACGGGCCAGCGGCGACACTTCGAACGGGTACTGGGTGATGAAGTGCGGCTGTTCCAGCTTGTGCTCGACCAGCTCTTCGAAAATCATCACTTGCAGCTTGCCCAGACCTTCGAAGCCCAGCACCTTGGCGCCGGCTTTCTTGGCGATGGCACGAGCCTTGTCGATGTCGTTCAGGTCATCGGCAGTCAACTCAGGGTTGTACTTGAGGATCGAGTCGAACACCGACAGACGCACAAACGGCTCGCCGAAGTGGAACACCTTGTCGCCGTAGGGCACGTCGGTGCTGCCCAGAACCAGCTGCGCCAGTTCGCGGAACAGTTCTTCGGTCAGGTCCATGTTGTCTTCGTAGTCGGCGTAGGCCTGGTAGAACTCCAGCATGGTGAATTCAGGGTTGTGACGAGTCGAAACGCCTTCGTTACGGAAGTTGCGGTTGATCTCGAACACTTTCTCGAAGCCGCCGACAACAAGGCGCTTGAGGTACAGCTCAGGCGCGATACGCAGGAACATTTCCATGTCCAGCGCGTTGTGGTGGGTTTCGAACGGCTTGGCTGCCGCGCCGCCCGGAATGGTTTGCAGCATCGGCGTTTCCACTTCCAGGAAGTCACGCTTCATCAGGAAGCTGCGGATGTGGGCGATGACTTGCGAACGCACGCGGAAGGTCTGGCGCACGTCTTCGTTGACGATCAGGTCGACGTAGCGCTGGCGATAGCGCTGTTCGGTGTCAGTCAGGCCGTGGTGCTTGTCCGGCAGCGGGCGCAGGGATTTGGTCAGCAGGCGCACGTTGGTCATTTCAACGTACAGGTCGCCCTTGCCGGAACGGGCCAGGGTGCCTTCGGCGGCAATGATGTCGCCCATGTCCCAGGTTTTCACCGCGGCCAGGGTTTCTTCGGACAGGGTCTTGCGGTTGACGTAGACCTGGATGCGACCGGTCATGTCCTGGATCACCATGAACGAGCCACGGTTGAGCATGATGCGACCGGCAACCTTGACCGGGATTGCAGCCTCTGCCAGCTCTTCCTTGGTCTTGTCCGCGTACTGTTTCTGCAGTTGATCGCAGTAGTTTTCGCGGCGGAAGTCGTTCGGGAAGGCATTGCCCTTGGCGCGCTCGGCAGCAAGCTTTTCCTTGCGCAGGGCGATCAGGGAGTTTTCTTCCTGTTGCAGGGCTTGCGGGTCGAGTTCTAGGTCGCTCATGTCTTTAAATATTCCATCACAGGTTCGTTGCCCCCGGGCCTGCGGCCTGGGGATCGCCAGCAAGCCGGCTCCTACAACGGGATCGTGGGCGATCCCGTATTGCGTTGCTTACAGCCCGGATTTCAGGCTGGCTTCCAGGTATTCGTCGATGTCGCCATCGAGCACCTTGTCGCAGTCGCTGCGTTCGATGTTAGTGCGCAGATCCTTGATTCGCGAGGCATCCAGCACATATGAACGAATCTGGTGACCCCAGCCGATATCGGACTTGGTGTCTTCCAGGGCCTGGGAGGCCGCGTTGCGCTTCTGCATTTCCTGCTCGTACAACTTGGCCCGCAGCATTTTCATGGCGGTGTCTTTGTTGGCGTGCTGGGAACGTTCGTTCTGGCAGCTGACTACGGTGTTGGTCGGTACGTGGGTGATACGTACGGCCGAGTCGGTGGTGTTTACGTGCTGACCACCGGCACCGGAGGAACGATAGGTGTCGATCCGCAGGTCTGCCGGGTTGATTTCGATTTCCACCTTGTCATCGATCTCTGGCGAGACGAACACCGCGGAGAACGAGGTGTGGCGACGGTTGCCGGAGTCGAACGGGCTCTTGCGCACCAGACGGTGCACGCCGATCTCGGTCCGCAGCCAGCCAAAGGCGTATTCGCCCTTGATGTGCACGGTGGCGCCCTTGATCCCGGCGACTTCACCGGCGGACAGCTCCATGATGGTCGCGTCGAAACCGCGTTTGTCAGCCCAGCGCAGGTACATGCGCAACAGGATGTTGGCCCAGTCCTGGGCTTCGGTGCCGCCGGAACCGGCCTGGATGTCCAGGTACGCGTTGTTCGGGTCCATTTCGTGGCTGAACATGCGACGGAATTCAAGCTTGGCGAGGTTTTCCTCGAGACGGGCCAGTTCGGCGACGACATCGTCGACTGCGCCTTCGTCGTTTTCTTCGACGGCCATGTCCAGCAGGTCGCGGCAATCGGCCAGACCGGTGGTCAGTTCGTCCAGGGTTTCGACGATCTGCGCCAGCGCAGAGCGCTCGCGGCCCAGCTCCTGGGCGTACTCAGGTTTGTTCCAGACACTCGGATCTTCAAGCTCGCGATTGACCTCGGTCAGACGCTCATGCTTTTGATCGTAGTCAAAGATACCCCCGAATGGTTTCGGAGCGCTCGGACAGGTCCTTGATGGTGTTAAGGATCGGGTTGATTTCCATGGCGGGCAGCACTCGTTGGCGAACTTTTGAAAGCCGGCGAGTATAACGTAATAAGACTGTCACGGCAGCCCGCCTGGCGGCTTTAGCGGCGAATGGTTTGGGGGATCGAGGCAAACATTTGTAGGAGCTGCCGAAGGCTGCGATCTTTTGATGTTGTTTTTCAAGATCAAAAGATCGCAGCCTTCGGCAGCTCCTACAGGGGGTGTTCGCCAAATCAGGCGATGCCCACCTGATTACGCCCATTGTGCTTCGCCAGGTACAGCCCTTTGTCCGCCGCCGAGATCAATTCGCGGCAGTTGCTGCCGGGTGTCGGGGTGATGGTCGACAGGCCGATGCTGATGGTGAGGCTTGACCCTTCGGTCGGGGAAATGTGGGGGATCTTCAGCGCCGCCACGGTCATGCGCAGTTTTTCCGCCACCAGCCGCGCACCACCTAGTGAAGTATTAGGCAATACCAGGGCAAACTCTTCGCCGCCATAACGGGCCGGGAGGTCCGACGGTCGGGCGCTGGCTTCGCGGATCGCCGCGGCGACCTGACGCAGGGCTTCGTCGCCCTCCAGGTGACCGAAGGTGTCGTTGTAGGTCTTGAAGTAATCGACGTCGATCATCAACAACGACAACTGGCTCTGCTCACGCAGCGAGCGGCGCCACTCAAGCTCCAGGTATTCATCAAAATGCCGGCGGTTCGACAGCCCGGTCAGGCCGTCGGAGTTCATCAGGCGTTGCAGCACCAGGTTGGTATCGAGCAATTGCTGCTGGCTGACGCGCAAGGCGCGGTACGCCGCGTCTCGTTGCAGCAAGGTCATGTAGGAGCGCGAGTGATAGCGAATGCGCGCCACCAGCTCGATGTTGTCCGGCAGTTTGACCAGATAATCGTTGGCCCCGGCCGCGAACGCCGCGCTTTTGATCAGCGGGTCTTCCTTGGTCGACAGGACGATGATCGGAATGTCTTTGGTCGCCGGATGATTGCGGTATTCGCGCACCAGGCTCAGGCCGTCAAGGCCGGGCATGACCAGATCCTGCAGGATCACCGTCGGCTTGATACGAACCGCCTGGGCTATGGCCTGATGCGGGTCGGCGCAGAAATGGAAGTCGATGTTTTCTTCGTTCGACAGCCCGCGTCGCACTGCCTCGCCGATCATTGCCTGATCGTCCACCAGCAACACCATGGCGGCGTTTTCGTCAGTCTTGAAGTCGTCGAGCTGTAAATCATTCATGTGCGATCACCTGATTACTACTTGAGCCAGGATTGCCAAGGGTGGTCATTTGGGAAAAATCTCCAGCAATCGTGACGCTATCTTTTCCAGCGGGCGTACTTCCACGGCGGCGTCGATGGCCGCAGCCGCCTTCGGCATGCCATACACCGCACTGCTTTGTTGGTCCTGCGCGATGGTCAGGTAACCCTGTTGGCGCATGAGTTTAAGCCCTTGCGCACCATCTCGCCCCATGCCCGTAAGCAAAACGCCTACCGCATCACCGTTCCAGTAATTGGCCACGCTCTCGAAAAACACATCGATCGAGGGCCGATAGATCTCGTTGACCGGTTCGGCGGTGTAGGCCAGCGTGCCGTTTTTCAACAAACGAATATGGTGGTTGGTGCCGGCCAGCAACACGGTTCCGCTTTGCGGCGTTTCGCCTTCCTGGGCCAGGCGCACATTGAGCCCGCTGGCGCTGCCGAGCCATTCGGCCATGCCGGCGGCGAACACTTGGTCAACGTGCTGCACCAGAACGATGGCCGGAGAAAAATCGCGCGGCAGCCCTTTAAGCAGGACTTCCAGCGCTGCCGGTCCGCCAGCGGATGAACCAATGGCGATCAGACCCTGACGCGAGCCCGAACTACGTGCCGGACCGGGGGCCGACCGCTCCCGATGACCTTTATCGCCAATCAACCAGCCGATGTTCATGATCTTGCGCAGCAACGGCGCCGCCGCCTCCTGGGCGTTGCCGGCACCGAGGGTCGGGGTATCGACCACGTCCAGGGCGCCATGGCCCATGGCTTCGAACACCCGGTGCACGTTCTGTTGGCGATCCACGGTGACGATGACGATGGCGCACGGCGTTTGCGCCATGATCCGCCGGGTGGCCTCCACGCCGTCCATCACCGGCATGATCAGATCCATCAGAATCAGGTCCGGCGTCTGTTCGGCGCACTTTTGCACCGCTTCCTCGCCATTGCTGGCAACCCAGATCACCTGATGCGCCGGCTCGAAAGCCAGCGCCCGGCGCAGAGCCTCCACCGCCATGGGCATGTCGTTGACGATTGCGATCTTCATGCCCGCGCTCCTCCTATGAGCTCAACCACTGCATCGAGCAGGGCATCATCATGAAAACTGGCCTTGGCTAGATAATAGTCGGCTCCGGCATCCAGTCCACGACGGCGATCTTCTTCACGATCCTTGTACGACACCACCATCACCGGCAGCGATTGCAGACGGCTATCCCGACGCAACAACGACACCAGTTCGATGCCGTCCATGCGTGGCATGTCGATGTCGGTGATCAGCAGGTCGAAATCCTCAGAGCGCAGGGCATTCCAGCCATCCATGCCGTCGACCGCCACGGCCACGTCATAGCCGCGATTGAGCAACAACTTGCGTTGCAGTTCGCGCACGGTGAGGGAGTCATCGACCACCAGAACCCGCTTGCGCGCCGCTTCGACGGCCTGGTTACCGTGCCGGGCAATGCGCTCCAGACGCCCGGTATTGAGCAGTTTGTCCACCGAACGCAGCATGTCTTCGACGTCGACGATCAACACCACCGAACCGTCGTCGAGCAAGGCGCCGGCGGAAATGTCCTGGACCTTGCCCAGACGTTCATCCAGCGGTAACACCACCAGCGTCCGCTCACCGATAAAACGCTCCACCGCCACGCCGTAAACCGCATCGCGCTCGCGGATCACCACGACCTTCAGGGTTTGCTGGCTGCCCTGACTCGCCGGACGCTGCAACAACTGACTGGCCGCGACCAGCCCGACATGCCGGCCCTCGTGCCAGAAATGCTGGCGGCCCTCGACCTGAACGATGTCCGCCGGCTCCAGATCGCACATGCGCTCGATGTGGGCCAGCGGAAAGGCATAGGCTTCGTCGCCTACTTCCACCACCAGACTGCGCACCACCGACAGGGTCAGCGGCACTTCCAGATGGAAGCGACTGCCCTCGCCCGCCGTCTGCTCCAGCACCACTGCGCCACGTAACTGGCGGACCATGTGCTGCACCGCATCGAGGCCGACGCCACGACCGGAAACTTCAGTGACCGTGTCGCGCAAACTGAAACCGGGCAGGAACAGGAACGTCAACAGCTCCTCTTCACTCAATTGCGCAGCAGTTTCGGCCGGGGACAACTGGCGTTCGACGATACTGCGGCGGACTTTTTCCAGATCCACACCGTTACCGTCATCGCTCAGTTGCAGCACCAGCAAACCGGCCTGATGGGAGGCGCGCAGGCGAATCAGGCCTTCCGCCGGTTTGCCGGCCAACAGGCGTTGTTCCGGGGTTTCGATGCCGTGATCGACGGCGTTGCGCAGCAGATGCGTCAACGGCGCTTCGAGCTTTTCCAGCACGTCGCGATCGACCTGGGTCTTCTCGCCCTCGATCTCCAGGCGCACTTGCTTGCCGAGACTGCGGCCGAGATCGCGAACCATGCGCACCTGTCCGGTCAAGACATCGGCGAACGGCCGCATGCGACAAGCCAGCGCGGTGTCGTACAACACTTGTGCGCGCTGACTGGCCTGCCAGGCGAATTCATCCAGTTCGGCGTTTTTTTCCACCAGCAATTGCTGGGATTCCGCCAGCAGACGACGCGCATCTTCTAGGGCTTCCTGGGCTTCGAGGCTCAGGGTGTGATCCTTGAGATGGACGTTGAGATTTTCCAGCGCGCGCAGGCTGTTGTTCTGGATGCGCTTGAGCCGTTGCATGGTCGCCAGGTGCGGTTTGAGCCGCAGGGTTTCCACCAGGGATTTGCTCGACAAATCGAGCAGGCTGTTCAGGCGCTCGGCAGTGACCCGCAATACGCGCTCGCCATTTTCGGTGGTGCGCTTGGTCTGCTTCGGAGACGCCGATAGCGGTTCAGTGACAGGGGCTGGCTCTTCAATAACGGGCGCGGCTGGTGCTTCGAGTTGTAGCTCTGCCATCACCGGCGCGGCCGGTGTCATGTTGGGTATGGCAGCGGCCATCGGATCGAGCAAACGCCCCATCAATGTCACATAGGCTTCGATTTCCGCAGACCCCGGCGCGCTGTTCGGTGTGGCGATGCGCATCAGCAAATCGGTGCCTTGCAGCAGCGCATCGATGTGTTCCGGGCGCAGGTAGAGCCGCCCTTCCTGAGCGCTGACCAGGCAATCTTCCATGACATGGGCGACGCTGACACCGGCATCGACGCCGACGATTCGCGCCGCACCTTTGAGCGAATGCGCCGCGCGCATGCACGATTCAAGTTGATCGGCCTGGGTCGGATTACGTTCCAGCGCCAACAGACCGGCGCTCAGCACCTGGGTCTGAGCCTCGGCTTCCAGGCTGAACAGCTCCAGCAAAGAGGCGTCGCGCATCTGCTCGGGGGTCATGTGAGGCTCCGGGTCACGGCGGACAACAGCTGTTCTTCATCCAGCCAACGCAGGCTACGACCTTTGAACTGCAGCACGCCACGGGTGTATTTGGCATTGGCCTGCGGGCCGGAGCGAGACTCCGCATCGAGGATGCGCTCGTCGATGGCGTGGATGCCGTCCACTTCGTCCACCGGCACCACCACCGGCCCACCGTGGGCGGCGATGATCAGCATGCGCGGCAGGACCCGCGCGCCCGAGGCCACGCTGCTGATGCCATCCAGTCCCAGCAATTCAACCAAAGACAGGCACGCGACCAGCGCTCCACGCACATTCGCCACACCGAGCAACGCCCGGGAACGTTGATGCGGCAATGAGTGAATGGCTTGCAACGGCGCCACTTCCACCAGACTGCGAGTGGCCAGACCCAGCCACTCTTCGCCGAGGCGAAACATCAGCAGCGAGCGGGTTTTAACCTCGACCTCGACCGCAGTGGAGACTTGCGCGCGATCCTCCTGCTGTAACGCGTAACGATCCAGCAGACGCGTGGCGGCCGCCGAGTACACCGCGCAATTGCGGCAATGAATGTGTTCGGTCAGCAGCGGGCAGGATTTGTCGCCATGAATACCGATGCGGTTCCAGCAGTCGTCGATGGCCTGGGCATCTTCACGGGTGACGCTAAAGGTGTCGGAGGCGATCATCGTTTACGCTCACTGTCAGCGGCGCGCTGGCTGCGGGCGGCGCGGTCCTGCAATCGTCTGGCACCGACCGTGTCACCCTGGGATTGCAGCAAGGCGGCCAGGTGCATCAGCGCGTCCGAATGTTGCGGTTCGAGGTACAACGCCTTGCGATAAAACCCCTGGGCTTCGAGGAGGCTGCCGGCGACATCGCTGAGCAGTCCCAGCCAGTAAAACACCTGGGCGAGCGGTTCGTGGTGGCGCAAATAACTTTCGCAGGCGGCGCGGGCTTCGGCGCTTTTGCCCTCGTTGGCGAGCGCGGCGATGTTTGCTAGCAGCGCGGCGGCGTCGGATATGTTCGGCTTAGCCGAGTGCGATGTCTGCGCAACGCTGGCGAACGGGCGCCGTTGAGTCGGTACTGGTGCGATCTTGCGCACGGGTTGTGGCGTTGGCAATGGTGTGGGAACGAATGCCGGCAGAGGTTCGGGCTCTGGCGCGCTTTGGCGACTGAAGGCAAAGGATTGCGCGATGCCAATCGAGCGCATGCCCAAACGCCCCAGCAAACTGCCCTCGGCCGGACCGATAAACAGCACGCCATCGACATGGGTCAGGCGCTTGAGCACCTCGAACACCTGTTTTTGCGTCGGCAGGTCGAAATAAATCAGCAGGTTGCGGCAGAACACGAAGTCATAGGCGGGCTCGTTGGCCAGCAATGTCGGATCGAGCAGGTTACCGACCTGCAAACGCACTTGCTCCTGGACCCGGCCGCTGAGTCGATAAGCCTCATGTTCGGCAATGAAATGCCGGTCACGAAAGCTAAGGTCCTGGCCGCGAAAGGAGTTCTTGCCGTACAGCGCACGCCGGGCCTTTTCCACTGACAGCGGGCTGACATCCATGCCTTCGACCTTGAACTGATGCGGCTTGAACCCGGCATCCAGCAGCGCCATCGCAATCGAGTACGGCTCTTCACCGGTGGAGCACGGCAGACTGAGGATCCGCAGGGCGCGCATGTGGTTGATGTCGGCCAGGCGTTTACTCGCCAGTTTCGCCAAGGTGAAGAAGGATTCCGGGTAACGGAAAAACCAGGTTTCCGGGACGATCACCGCTTCGATCAGCGCTTGTTGCTCGTCGCTTGATCCTTGCAAGGTGCGCCAGTATTCGTCGGCCGTCTGCGCATTCGACGCGGCACTGCGCTGGCGCACCGCCCGCTCGATGATCGCCGGGCCCACCGAGGTCACGTCGAGGCCGATGCGCTCCTTGAGAAAATCGAAAAACCGCTGATCGCTGTTCATCGCTGCTCCTCAAGCAATGCCAGATCCAGCGGCGGAGTTGGAAACAACAGTGCGCGAACTCGCTCATCCAGCAGATCGGCGACCCGCACCCATTGCAGCAAGCCCTGGGCATCTTCACGAACAGGCCCGAGGTATGGCGCCTGACGATTGTCCAAGCCATAGGGCTTAAAATCCGTCGGATTGCAGCGCAAGGTGTCGGTGGCCTGCTCCAGAATCAACCCGAGCAATTTCACGTCTGCACTTTCCTCCGCACGGTAATGGACGAGTACCAACCGAGTGCTGGTACGCGCTTGCGCAGGCGTACCAAAGGTCAACGCGCACAGGTCGATCACTGGCACCACCGCACCGCGATAGGCGAAAACCCCGGCGACCCAATCGGGCGCGTGGGGAATCGGCTTCAGGGGCACACGCGGCAGCACTTCCGCGACTTCGATGGCCTGCAAGGCATAACGCTCGCTGCCGATGCGGAACACCAGAAACAACGCGTGCAACGCCTGCTTCACCGCAGTGCGTTTGGCCGTGAGTTCGCTCATCAGACTTTGAATCGCGAAACGCCACTGCGCAGCCCGACGGCCACCTGGCTTAGCTCGTCGATGGCGAAACTGGCCTGGCGCAGGGATTCCACGGTCTGGCTGCTGGCATCGCCCAATTGCACCAGCGCGTGGTTGATCTGTTCGGCGCCGGTGGCCTGGGCCTGCATGCCTTCATTGACCATCAATACCCGCGGCGCCAGCGCCTGAACCTGATGGATGATCTGCGACAACTGCTCGCCGACCTGCTGCACTTCGGACATGCCCCGGCGCACTTCTTCGGAAAACTTGTCCATGCCCATCACACCGGCCGACACCGCCGATTGAATCTCGCGCACCATCTGTTCGATGTCGTAGGTGGCGACGGCAGTCTGGTCCGCCAGGCGTCGTACTTCAGTGGCAACCACGGCAAAACCGCGACCGTACTCCCCGGCCTTCTCGGCTTCGATCGCGGCGTTGAGCGACAGCAGGTTGGTCTGGTCAGCGACCTTGACGATGGTCACCACCACTTGGTTGATGTTGCCGGCCTTCTCGTTGAGGATCGCCAGTTTGGCGTTGACCAGATCGGCCGCGCCCATCACCGAGTGCATGGTTTCTTCCATGCGCGCCAGGCCTTGCTGCCCGGAACCGGCAGCCACCGAAGCCTGATCGGCAGCGGTGGACACTTCAGTCATGGTGCGCACCAGATCACGGGATGTTGCCGCGATTTCGCGGGATGTCGCGCCGATTTCCGTAGTGGTGGCAGCCGTTTCGGTGGCGGTGGCTTGCTGTTGCTTGGAGGTCGCGGCGATCTCGGTGACCGATGTGGTGACCTGCACCGAGGAACGCTGGGCCTGGGACACCAGGGATGTCAGCTCAGCCATCATGTCGTTAAAGCCGGTTTCCACGGCGCCGAACTCGTCCTTGCGTTCCAGGTTCAGGCGACGGCTGAGGTCGCCTGTACGCATGACTTCGAGGATATGCACGATGCGATTCATCGGCGCCATGATCGCGCGCATCAGCAGCAGGCCGCAGAGGCCGGCGGCGAGTACGGCAAATATCAGGGAAATGCCCATGATGACTTTGGCGGTGACGACGGCGTCATCGATGGCGGCTACTGCCGCGTCGGCCACTGATTTGTTGTGAACCAGGATGTCGTTGATCTTCTTGCGGCCTTCGGTCCAGGTCGGCGTCAGTTGTTCGTTGAACATCTTGATCGCTTCGACTTCCTGGTTGCGTTTATGCAAGTCGATAACTGTCGCCAGAATCCGGTCGTATTCTTTGTGGATTTCGTCGAAGGCTGAGTATTCGACCTTATCCTCGTCCGTCGTGATGGTCTCGCGGTAATGACCGATCTGCTCTTGCAGGCGAGCGGCATAGGCCTTGAAGTTGTTCTCGTCCTCGGCGCTGAAACCCTGCCCTTCTTTCAGGCCGAGCATTTCCTGGATTCGTAGATAGCTGTCGGACCACGCGCCGCGAATCATCGAGCTGTAATAAACGCCTGGGAGCGCGTCGTCGCGCATGCTGGCTTCGCTGGTTTCGATCTTCAACAGCCGGGAATACGAGACGACCACCATCAACAGCATGATGGCGATGATTACCGCAAAGCTCGCCAAAATGCGTTGGCGCAACGTCCAGTTCTTCACAGTCAATCCTCGGGCTTGTTTCGAAATGCGGGGAGTATAGCCGAGGGCGGTGTTTCATTTATAAGACACAGAGCACTACTTTTCCTTCGCAAAAAAAACCCAGACCCCGCTGTGGCACCGTGTTTTTGCCCAATGGATCAAAGTCGCTTGTGAAGCTGCGGCAGCCGTCCTCCATCAGAAACGGAGGCCTCCGCGTCGGCGGGCTCTTGTCTCAGTTCCAACTCATTCTCGAAACCGGCCTGAAGTCGTAGATTGAGTCTCCGCCCAAGACTTACACAGGGTTTCTCTATCAATGAATAACTAATACTCGATAGCGTAAGCGTCGCCAGGATGTAAATCAAAAAAACGCCAACGTTAAACTCTGCACTCAAGTCCACCCAATGCGCAGCCCATTCCAGAAAGAAGGGATGTATCAAATAAGTCGAGTAACTAATAGCACCCAAATAGCTCAGAATTTTTATTGATAGTCGAAAGTACAGTGTCATAACAACACCAAACATCATGCCTATCGCATAGCTAACAAAATAGGCATAAGGATTCTCGTTGTACCCGTAATTATTACTGTAAGAGAGCAAACAGATAAGCGGCAGAAAAACAACGAACAACGCCATCCAAATATAAATATACCGACGAACTTCTTTGCTCGCATATCCCAAACTGGCCTCTCGCCAGAAACTGCCGAAAAACATGATTGACATACACAACGGCACTGCCACGGGGATTTTTTTTGCCAAATAATATCTTGCCACTGAAAATATTAAGGCTAAAACCAGCAACCCGACAGCTGCTTTAAACCGCACAGAAGCTCGACTGAGCAAACCAAAACCAAAAAGCCCCGCGCACAAAATGTAAAAGAACATCTCTATAATCAGGGTCCAATAGACCCCAAACAAATCCGGAACTCTGAATACCGCCTGAAACATCGTTAGATTAGCAGCGAGCACTTTAAGCGATACACCCGTCGATAAAAACCAATACGAACTTATAACCGCCAATGCAATAGAAAACCAGTAGGCCGGATACAGCCTGAAAAATCGAGAGATTGCAAAAGCGGCTAGTGCATGTTTTCCCTCTTTCAGGCTATACGGTATTACCATCCCGCTTAGCAAAAAGAACAACACAACACCTATTTGCCCAAGGTTCACGAAGGTAAAGAAAACATTATCCTTGAGTGGCGTTCTTTCGATGAAGTGTGCCAAAACGACCATCATCGCTGCGATGCCTCTCAGGACATCCAGATGCGCCAGCCGGCCTTGTGAAGTCATGCGGCAAGTCCTGAGTAGATACATGCGAAGGGTAACGTTTTCAATGGGCTCAAGCCCCAATGATCATCGACGATGACCGGGCTCCGCTGTTTCTCTATCAGGAAACAACCCATCGTTGAGAGGACGAGCGTAGTACTAATCGGACTGCCTGCAAGTTTTCTCTCCAATGGATAATTACTCCGCGAACTGAGTTGGCAAATTTTATTATTCTGATGAACCCAAAAAATCGCAGAAAGTTTACCTGAGGATTTATCCCTCGGTCTCAGGTTTCTAGGACGTAGCGCGAGACACCAGTCGCTGACCGGCTCGCAATGAATATCAGGCCCCGAACCGGGCACGACTACTCAGGGATGCAAACCCTGAGTAGCCAACGAGCATCACACTCGCGAAGGTCAATGACTTGTCGCCATTGACACCGTGATGATATGAAAAATTACAGGAAAGTTTGTCGCACCTGCTTCTCCAACTCTGCCTTCAGCCCCGGCTCAAGTTTGAGCTGCCGCGCCAGTTCATCAAGGTAGGACTTCTCCATAAAGCTCTCCTCGTCCACCAGCATCACACTGGCGATGTACATCTCCGCAGCCATTTCCGGCGTGGTGGCAGCACGGGCGACGTCGCTTGGGTCCAGCGGTTTGTTGAGTTCGGCATGCAGCCAGTGTTGCAACTCCTGATCATTGTCGAGCTTGGTGAACTCACCTTCGATCAGCTCGCGTTCGCGTTCGTCTATATGACCATCAGCCTTGGCCGCAGCCACCAACGCCTTGAGAATCGCCTGGCTGTGTTGCTCGACTTGGGCTGCGGGCAAGCGATCGAGGGTTTGCGGCTCAGTCCTAGGCGCCGTGCCCTGCTGGGCCTGCCAGTTTCCGTAGGCCTTGTAGGCCAGCACACCCAACGCGGCGAGGCCGCCATAGACCGCGACTTTGCCGCCGACCGAGCGCGCCTTCTTGCTGCCCAGCAACAGGCCCATGGCACCGGCCGCCAATGCACCGCCGCTCGCGCCAGAGAGCAAACCGCCAAGGCCTCCCGAGCCACCGCTACCGCCGAGCAATCCGCCCAATCCTGCGCCGGAGGATTTGTTCTGCGACCCGCCCGCCTTGTTCTGCAACATGTCCTGGCCAGACTTGAGTAGCTGATCGAGCAATCCACGGGTGTTCATTTTCCGCCTCCACAAAAAGGGTTCAATCGGACCATAAGGCCTCCAGCCTAGATCGAAAGTGCCCAAGGCCTGCCGACGAGAGTGCTTCCAGATGTTGCTCCTGCTTTTACTTAAAGCTTGAAGCTCACAGCCTCCTTCTAAAATTCCGATATACACTCGAACCAATCGATAAAAACCGCCCACCGGATACGCTTCCCATGATGACCTTGCGTCAGATCCGTCATTTCATCGCCGTGGCCGAGACCGGCTCAATCTCCGCCGCCGCGCAAACCGCTTTCATTTCCCAATCCACCCTCACCCTGGCGATCCAGCAATTGGAGGAGGAAATCGGTGTCAGCCTGTTCAGCCGCCACGCCAAGGGCATGACCCTGACCCATCAGGGTCATCAGTTCTTGCGTCAAGCGCACCTGATCCTGGCCACCGTGGACAATGCCAAACGCAGCCTGCAACAGAGCACCGATCAGGTCGCCGGGCAGTTGATTATCGGGGTGACCAGCCTGGTGGCCGGTTATTACCTGGCGGATTTGCTCACCCGTTTCCAGCGCGCCTACCCCAACGTCGAAATTCGCGTGATGGAAGACGAGCGCCCGTACATCGAGCATCTACTGGTCAGTGGCGAAATCGATGTCGGTGTGCTGATCCTCTCCAACCTCGAAGACCGTCACGCCTTGCAGACCGAAGTGCTGACCCACTCGCCCCACCGTCTATGGCTGCCGGCCCAGCATCCGTTGCTGGAACACGACAGCATCAACCTCGCCGACGTAGCCCGCGAGCCGCTGATTCAACTTAACGTCGATGAAATGGATCGCAATGCCCAGCGCCTGTGGACCGGCGCGGGCCTGCAACCGCGCATTACCTTGCGCACCGCCTCGACCGAAGCGGTGCGAAGCCTGGTGGCCGCCGGACTGGGCGTGTCGATCCAGCCCGACATGACCTATCGCCCGTGGTCACTGGAGGGCGACATCATCGAAGCGCGGCCAATTGCCGACTTGAGCCAGACCCTCGATGTCGGTCTGGCCTGGCGACGCGGCACCGCGCGACCGGTGCTGGTGGATCCGTTTTTGACCGTTGCCCGGGAACAACCCCATGGCGGGCGCAAGCCATCTATTTAATCGAACGCCACCTTCAGTATTTAGAATTTGTCGACCTCGGGTCCGCGCACTAGTCTTGTTGCATCTATATAAGACGCGGGCCCCAGTCACAGGGAGTGCCGCTATGTCGTTACAAGACGCCACACAAAAAAAGAGAATCCGAAAAATGGCTGGCGCGCAGACCCCGTTGTTCACCGCGTTGTTGATCGATGGAGAATTGGTCGCCGGTCAGGGTTTTGTCGAACCGATCCTCAACCCGGCTACGGGCGAAATCCTGACGCAGATCGCCGAAGCCAGCACCGAGCAAGTCGAAGCCGCCATCCTTGCCGCCCACCGCGCCTTCGCCGGTTGGTCACGGACCACGCCACAGCAACGCTCGAACCTGCTGCTGGACATCGCCAACGCCATCGAAAAAAACGCCGATCATCTCGCCCGCCTCGAAGCACTCAACTGCGGCAAGCCGTTGCACCTGGCCCGCCAGGACGATTTGACCGCCACCGTTGACGTGTTCCGCTTCTTCGCTGGCGCCGTGCGCTGCCAGAACGGCCAGCTCAGCGGCGAATACCTGCCGGGCTACACCAGCATGGTCCGCCGCGACCCGATTGGCGTGGTGGCATCGATTGCGCCGTGGAACTACCCGATCATGATGGCCGCGTGGAAAATCGCCCCGGCCCTGGCTGCTGGCAACACCCTGGTATTCAAGCCTTCCGAGCACACACCGTTGTCGATTCTGGCCCTCGCGCCAGCGCTCGCCGAAATCCTGCCACGTGGCGTGATCAACATCATCTGTGGTGGCGGTGAAGGCGTCGGCAGTCATCTGGTCAGCCACCCAAAAGTGCGGATGGTGTCGTTGACCGGCGATATCGTCACCGGGCAGAAAATCCTCCAGGCCGCCGCGAAAACCCTCAAGCGCACTCACCTCGAACTCGGCGGCAAAGCACCGGTGATCGTGTGCAACGACGCGGACATTCAAGCGGTGGTCGAAGGCGTGCGCACCTACGGCTATTACAACGCCGGCCAGGATTGCACCGCCGCGTGCCGGGTTTATGCACAAGCCGGGATTCACGATCGTCTGGTGGCCGAACTCGGCGCGGCGGTCAGCAGTTTGCGTTTCGCTGGCAAGCGCGATGCGGACAACGAAATCGGGCCACTGATCAGCACCCGCCAACGCGACCGCGTGGCCAGTTTTGTCGAGCGCGCCCTCGGCCAGCCGCACATCGAACGAGTGACCGGCGCAGCGGTGCATTCCGGTGCCGGTTTCTATTACCAGCCGACCCTGCTGGCCGGTTGCAAACAGAACGATGAAATCGTCCAGCGCGAAGTGTTCGGGCCGGTCGTCACCGTGACCCGTTTCAATGAACTCGAACAAGCGGTGGACTGGGCCAACGATTCGGAATACGGCCTGGCGTCTTCGGTGTGGACTCAAAATCTCGACAAGGCGATGCAGGTCGCCGCGCGGTTGCAGTACGGCTGCACCTGGATCAACAGCCATTTCATGCTGGTCAGCGAAATGCCCCACGGCGGCCTCAAGCGTTCGGGCTATGGCAAGGACCTGTCCAGCGATTCGCTTCAGGACTACAGCGTGGTGCGGCACATCATGGCGCGCCACGGACAGCATTTATAAAAGAGCACTACGCTAACAATTAGCCGTAAAGGCATTGAAGTTGAAACGTTAGAACACCGCGCCCCTTGTAGGCGCTGGCTTGCCGGCGAAGACGTCAGCAATGACAACGCAAGGCTTGAAGGCATCTTCGCCAGCAAGCCGGTTCCTACAGGATCGTGCTTGCAACGTTGAAACCCACGTTCAAAAACTGCCCCGACCATAATTTAAAAAAGAGGGAAATCCCATGTTCGTGCACAAGACCGCACTGCTCAGTGCAATCACCACCGCGCTGCTGGCCAGTGCCAGTGTCCAGGCCGCCGAGCCGCTGAAAGCTGTCGGGGCGGGCGAAGGCCAATTGGATATTGTGGCGTGGCCTGGCTACATCGAACGTGGCGAAAGCGACAAGGCCTACGACTGGGTCACCGGTTTCGAGAAGGAAACCGGCTGCAAGGTCAACGTGAAAACCGCTGCGACCTCCGATGAGATGGTCAGCCTGATGGCCAAGGGTGGTTACGATCTGGTGACCGCATCCGGCGACGCCTCCCTGCGCCTGATCGTCGGCAAGCGTGTGCAGCCGATCAACACCGCGTTGATCCCGAACTGGAAGAACCTCGACCCGCGCCTCAACGATGCGCCGTGGTACGTGGTCAACAAACAAACCTACGGCACCCCGTACCAGTGGGGGCCGAACGTGCTGATGTACAACACCAACGTGTTCAAGACTGCACCCGACAGTTGGGGCGTGTTGTTCAATGCGCAAAACCTCCCGGACGGCAAGCCGAACAAGGGGCGTGTGCAGGCTTACGACGGCCCGATCTACATCGCCGACGCGGCGCTGTACCTCAAGTCCGCCAAGCCGGAACTGGGCATCCAGAACCCCTACGAATTGACCGAAGCGCAATACAAGGCCGTGCTCGATCTGTTGCGCGCCCAGCAGCCGTTGATCCACCGCTACTGGCACGACACTACCGTGCAAATGAGTGACTTCAAAAACGAAGGCGTGGTCGCGTCCGGCGCCTGGCCGTATCAGGTCAACGGTCTGGTCAACGAGAAACAGCCGATCGCTTCGACCATCCCGAAAGAAGGTGCCACCGGTTGGGCCGACACCACCATGCTGCACGCCGAAGCCAAGCACCCGAACTGCGCCTACAAGTGGATGGATTGGTCGCTGCAACCGAAAGTCCAGGGTGACGTGGCGGCATGGTTTGGTTCGCTGCCAGCCGTACCGGCAGCCTGCACCGGCAGCGAATTGCTCGGCGCCGAAGGCTGCAAGACCAATGGTTTCGACCAGTTCGACAAGATCGCCTTCTGGAAAACCCCGCAGGCTGAAGGCGGCAAGTTCGTGCCGTACAGCCGCTGGACCCAGGATTACATCGCGATCATGGGCGGCAGGTAACACACCGCTCACCTGTGGCGAGGGAGCTTGCTCCCGCTGGGTGGCGAAGCCACCCCAAAACCAGTCAATGCGGTCTGACAGGTAAACCGCATCAACCCTTTTTGGGAGAGCTTCGCTCTCCAGCGGGAGCAAGCTCCCTCGCCACAACAGCACTTTGATTCAGATTTTTCAGAAGTCCAGGCGGGGCCGCTGCGACGGCCCTCGCCTTTTGGGAGCACCGCACCATGACGCTTGCAGTCCAGTTCACCAACGTTTCCCGTCTTTTCGGCGAAGTGAAAGCCGTAGACCGGGTTTCCATCGACATCCAGGACGGCGAGTTTTTCTCCATGCTGGGGCCTTCCGGCTCGGGCAAAACCACTTGTCTGCGCCTGATCGCCGGTTTCGAACAACCGAGCGCGGGCTCGATCCGTATTCATGGCGAAGAGGCCGCCGGGCTGCCGCCCTATCAGCGTGACGTGAACACCGTGTTCCAGGATTACGCGCTGTTCCCGCACATGAACGTTCGTGACAACATCGCCTATGGTTTGAAAGTCAAAGGCGTCGGCAAAGCCGAACGCCACAAACGCGCCGAAGAAGCCCTCGACATGGTCGCTCTCGGCGGCTACGGCGAGCGCAAACCGGTGCAGCTCTCCGGTGGTCAGCGTCAGCGTGTGGCCCTGGCTCGCGCACTGGTTAATCGCCCGCGTGTGTTGCTGCTCGACGAACCACTCGGCGCGCTGGACCTGAAGTTGCGCGAACAAATGCAAAGCGAGCTGAAGAAACTGCAACGCCAACTCGGCATCACCTTCATTTTTGTCACCCACGACCAGACCGAAGCGCTGTCGATGTCCGACCGCGTGGCGGTGTTCAACAAGGGCCGCATCGAACAGGTCGACACCCCGCGCAATCTGTACATGAAACCGGCGACCACATTCGTCGCGGAATTCGTTGGCACTTCCAACGTGATTCGCGGTGATCTGGCGAAGCAGTTGAGCGGTAATCCACAACCATTTTCGATTCGTCCGGAACACGTGCGTTTCGGCGAAGGCCCGCTGGCTGCACACGAGATCGAAGTCAGCGGTTTGCTGCATGACATCCAGTACCAGGGCAGTGCCACGCGCTATGAACTGAAACTGGAAAACGGCCAGACCTTGAACATCAGCCAGGCCAATAACCAGTGGATCGACAGCAGCGCGCAACATCAGACCGGGCAACGCCTCAGCGCACGCTGGGCGCGCGAAGCGATGATCCCGTTGCACGACACCATCGTCGGTGGGGTGTGACATGACCAGCGTGGCTATCCCTCACACCCCGGCCAACGGCTCGCCGTTGCGCAGGTTTTCCAACCTGTTGTATCGCCGGCCTAACCTTTATCTGTCGATGCTCTTGGTGCCGCCGCTGCTGTGGTTCGGCGCAATCTATCTGGGTTCGCTGCTGACCTTGTTGTGGCAAGGTTTCTACACGTTCGATGACTTCACCATGGCGGTCACGCCGGACCTGACCCTGGCGAATTTTGCCGCGCTGTTCCAGCCGTCGAACTTCGACATCATCCTGCGCACCCTGAGCATGGCCATCGTCGTGTCGATCGCCAGCGCCATCGTCGCGTTCCCGATTGCCTACTACATGGCGCGCTACACCACCGGCAAGACCAAGGCGTTTTTCTACATCGCGGTGATGATGCCGATGTGGGCCAGCTACATCGTCAAGGCCTACGCCTGGACGTTGCTGCTGGCCAAGGGCGGCGTGGCGCAGTGGTTCGTGCAGCATCTGGGGCTGGAGCCAGTATTGCAGTTAGTGCTGGGCATTCCGGGCGTTGGCGGCAGCACCTTGTCGACCTCGCACCTGGGACGCTTCATGGTGTTCGTCTACATCTGGCTGCCGTTCATGATCCTGCCGATCCAGGCTTCGCTGGAACGCTTGCCGCCATCGCTGCTGCAAGCCTCTGCCGACCTCGGTGCCAAGCCGCGCCAGACGTTCATGCAAGTGATTCTGCCGCTGTCGATTCCGGGGATTGCCGCCGGCTCGATCTTTACATTTTCACTGACGCTGGGCGACTTCATCGTGCCGCAACTGGTGGGCCCGCCGGGCTACTTCGTTGGCAGCATGGTGTATGCCCAACAAGGTGCGATCGGCAACATGCCGATGGCGGCCGCGTTCACGCTGGTGCCGATTGTGTTGATCGCCATTTACCTGTCCATCGTCAAACGTCTGGGGGCCTTCGATGCACTCTGAGAAAGCCTCTTTTGGCCTGAAAATCGCAGCCTGGGGCGGGTTGGTGTTCCTGCACTTCCCGATCCTGATCATCTTCCTGTACGCCTTCAACACCGAAGACGCAGCGTTCAGCTTTCCGCCCAAGGGCTTCACCCTGAAATGGATCGGCGTGGCGTTCTCGCGGCCGGACGTGCTGGAAGCGATCAAGCTGTCGTTGCAGATCGCCTCGATTGCCACCCTGATTGCCATGGTCCTCGGCACGCTGGCGTCGGCGGCGTTGTACCGCCGGGACTTCTTCGGCAAGCAAGGCATCTCACTGATGCTGATCCTGCCGATTGCCCTGCCGGGGATCATCACCGGGATCGCCTTGCTGGCGACCTTCAAGACACTGGGGATCGAACCGGGGATGTTCACCATCATCGTCGGCCACGCAACCTTCTGCGTGGTGATCGTCTACAACAACGTCATCGCCCGGTTGCGCCGCACCTCGCACAGTTTGATCGAGGCCTCGATGGACCTCGGCGCCGACGGTTGGCAGACCTTCCGCTACATCATCCTGCCCAACCTCGGCTCGGCGCTGCTGGCCGGCGGCATGTTGGCGTTCGCACTGTCGTTCGACGAAATCATTGTCACCACCTTCACCGCCGGCCATGAACGCACCCTGCCGCTGTGGCTGCTCAACCAGCTCAGCCGCCCACGGGATGTGCCGGTGACCAACGTCGTCGCGATGCTGGTGATGATCGTGACCATGCTGCCGATCCTTGGCGCTTATTACCTGACGCGGGGCGGTGAGAGCGTGGCGGGGAGTGGCGGGAAATAACCAAATATCCACTGAAGAAACCGAACCTGTAGGAGCCGGCTTGCTGGCGATGCGGGTTCACATTCAACGATCAGGTTGACTGACCCATCGCAATCGCCAGCAATCCGGCTCCTACAGATGATCGGTTTCTACAGATAAAAATAAACAGCTTCGAAGAGGACACATGCCATGCAAACCCAACTCTTGATCAACGGCCAACTGCAGAACGGTGAAGGCCCCGCCCAACCGGTGTTCAACCCGGCGCTGGGCCGTGTGCTGGTGGAAATCAACGAAGCCAGCGAAGCCCAGGTCGATGCCGCCGTGCGCGCCGCCGATGCCGCGTTCGACGGCTGGTCGCAGACTCCGCCGAAAGAACGTTCGCTGCTGCTGCTCAAACTCGCCGACGCCATCGAAGCCCACGGTGAAGAGCTGGCCAAACTGGAATCGGACAACTGCGGCAAACCCTACAGCGCCGCGCTGAACGACGAGATCCCGGCGATTGCCGACGTGTTCCGTTTCTTCGCCGGCGCCAGCCGCTGCATGAGCGGCTCGGCCGGTGGCGAGTACCTGCCCGGCCATACCTCGATGATCCGCCGCGACCCAGTGGGCGTGATCGCCTCCATTGCGCCGTGGAACTACCCGCTGATGATGGTCGCCTGGAAAATCGCCCCGGCGCTCGCCGCTGGTAATACCGTGGTGCTCAAGCCGTCGGAACAAACACCGCTGACCGCCCTGCGCCTGGCGCAATTGGCGTCGGAGATTTTCCCGGCCGGCGTGCTCAATCTGGTGTTCGGCCGTGGCCCTACGGTCGGCAGCCCATTGGTCACGCACCCGAAAGTACGCATGGTGTCGCTGACCGGCTCGATCGCCACCGGTTCGAACATCATTTCCAGCACCGCCGACACCGTCAAACGCATGCACATGGAACTGGGCGGCAAGGCCCCGGTGATCATCTTCGACGATGCCGACATTGACGCCGCCGTCGAAGGCATCCGTACCTTCGGCTTCTACAACGCCGGCCAGGACTGCACCGCCGCCTGCCGCATCTACGCGCAGGAAGGCATCTACGACAAATTCGTGGAGAAGCTCGGCGCGGCGGTCAGCAGCATCAAGTACGGCTTGCAGGATGATCCGGCGACTGAGCTCGGCCCGCTGATCACCGCACAACACCGCGACCGCGTGGCCGGGTTCGTCGAGCGTGCCGTGGCGCAGTCGCACATCCGTTTGATCACCGGCGGTAAAGCGGTGGACGGCGACGGCTTCTTCTTCGAACCGACCGTGTTGGCCGATGCGCAGCAAGACGACGAAATCGTCCGTCGCGAAGTGTTCGGCCCGGTGGTGTCAGTGACCAAATTCACTGATGAAGCGCAGGTGCTGAGCTGGGCCAACGATTCGGACTACGGCCTGGCGTCATCGGTGTGGACTGCCGACGTGGGCCGCGCCCATCGCCTGTCCGCGCGGTTGCAGTACGGCTGCACCTGGGTGAATACGCACTTCATGCTTGTCAGCGAAATGCCTCACGGCGGTCAGAAATTGTCCGGGTACGGGAAGGACATGTCGATGTATGGATTGGAGGATTACACCATTGTGCGGCATGTGATGTTCAAGCATTAAAAAGCAAAAGCATCGCTGGCAAGCCAGCTCCCACATGATTTCCGCAGTCCCTGTGGGAGCTGGCTTGCCAGCGATGGTGTCACCTCGGTTTCAAGGCCGAAACTGGCATTAGGCACCACCAGGTTCCAGACCATAGAAGTCAAAACAATAACCACCGATCCGGACGGCGCTCCCAAAGCCCCGCCACGGTTTCGGACACCCGAAATCTGCCGATTTCATGGAGCAAACACACATGAGTGCATCACCCGATCTCTCAGCAGCCGTTGCCGACAGCGACGCCGAGCAGCTGCGCAAACTGGGTTACACCTCAAACTTCAACCGCAGCATGAGCCTGTGGGAAAACTTCGCCCTGGGCTTCACCTACCTCTCCCCGGTCGTAGGGGTTTATACCCTCTTCGGCCTGTGCCTCGCCGCTGGTGGGCCACCGATGTTCTGGGCCTACTTGCTGGTCGGTTGCGGCCAATTACTCGTGTGCCTGATCTTCGGTGAAGTGGTTTCTCAGTTCCCGATTTCCGGTGGCGTATACCCGTGGGCCCGTCGCCTGGTGGGCAAACGCTGGGCGTGGATGGTCGGCTGGATTTACTCCATCGCCCTGTGCGTGACCATCGCTGCCGTTGCGGTGGGTGCCGGACCTTACCTCGCTGCAATGCTCGGCTTTGAGCCCAGTAACAACACCAACATTGTCATCGCCCTGGTGCTGACGCTGTTCGCCACGCTGGTCAACCTCAGCGGCACCAAGGTGCTGGCGCGCATCGCCATGTTCGGCTTCCTCTGCGAGCTGGTCGGCGCGGTGATCGTCGGCGTTTACCTGCTGGTCTTCGAGCGTCATCAACCGATCAGCGTGTTGTTCAACACCTTCGATATCAGCGTCAACGGCTCGTATCTGCCGGCCTTCTTGACCGCTTCATTGGCGGGGATGTTCCTGTACTACGGCTTCGAGGCCTGCGGCGACGTGGCCGAAGAAACCCCGAACCCGAGCAAGCAGATCCCGATTGCCATGCGCATGACCATCTACATCGGCGGCATCGCGGCGATGTTCGCCTGCCTGGCGCTGATCCTCGCCGTGCCGGACATGCAAGCCGTGATCGACGGCACCGACAAGGACCCGGTCGGCACCATCCTCAACAACGCCTTCGGCCCGGTCGGTTCGAAAATGGTGATGGGCGTGGTGATGATTTCCTTCATCTCCTGCGTCATCAGCCTGCAAGCAGCGGCAAGTCGTCTGCTGTATTCCTACGCTCGTGACGAAATGGTCATCGGCAGCCGACTGCTGAAAAAGATTTCTCCTACGACCCAGGTTCCGGTTGCCGCGCTGTTCGTCTCCGGCGTCCTGCCGGCACTGATCATCATCCTCGGCTTCTTCCTGCAGGACGCCGTCGCCACCATCGTCAGCTTCGCCGCAATCGGCATCTACCTGGCCTTCCAGATGATCGTCCTCGCCGCTCTCTACGCCCGCATGAAGGGCTGGAAACCCAGCGGCAAATTCACCCTCGGCGCCTGGGGCTGGCCGGTCAACATCGGCGCGCTGGCCTACGGTGTCAGTGCGATCATCAACATGGCCTGGCCGCGTACACCTGATGCGGCGTGGTACATCAACTATGCGATGGTGCTGAGCACTGCGATCGTGATTGGCTTGGGCTTGCTCTATATGTGGATTGCCAAGCCGTATGACCACGGGACGGCGCCTGCGGGGGATGCGTGGAAGGTTAGTCGGTAAGGGTATTTGTCTTTTGATCGAACGCAAAACCTGTAGGAGCTGCCGCAGGCTGCAATCTTTTGATTTTAAAAAACAAGATCAAAAGATCGCAGCCTGCGGCAGCTCTCACAGGGAAACGCGCTCATACATGAGCCCGCAGACGGCCATTGATAGCCAGCGCGCGAAAATCAAGTGCCCTCCAAATTAGTGAAAACCGTCTAGTCCTGAAACAGGTTTACACCTGTTTCGCCCAACGCCCGATGCAGGCAAATTGAGCAGTCTGGCCACCGTGAAAGCCATGGCTCCCACGGTAACCAGCCCTGCTCAAAACCGCGAAACACTCCGCATCGCGTCCACCAGATACCTCATCGCAATCCGGTCGCTCTCCGACAACTCCCGATAGCGCTCCAACAGTTTCATTTCCTCCGAATTGAGCCGACGCCTGCGTCGCCCTGTAGCCAGGCACGGAAAGATTCCCAGTATTTCGGTGATGCCTTGTACTTTCGACATGGACGATGTCCTTCTCTACGTCAAAGAAAACTTCAGAAACCGCATCGCCCTAACCTTTTTTCAGCAGCTGTCTGGTGCTCACTGAACCGCACCGGCCCGAAGGGCATAAACCGGTCATGCCCACAGAATAGAAACTATCCGGCCGCTGAAAAGCGGTTTTTAGAGTAATTAGTCGAAAAAAGCAGAAATGCCCTGTAAATCAGAAAGCGCTGTCGGAATTGTTTCCCGACATGTCTTGTTTCATTGCCGAACTAGCGCGGTGCCATCAATCAATTTTGCTCTGCAACCGAACGGTTTAAGCTATCCGGCATCTGTTTAAAGTCCGTCACGTTTGGCCGAAGGCATGTCCGAACCGTTATTTCTGATCCAGCACGTGCCAGGAACGGCGCGGGATCGTTCACGACAGGTTGTACTTATGCATCGCAGGAATTTGCTCAAAGCCTCCATGGCCATCGCTGCCTACACCGGTTTATCCGCCACCGGCCTGCTCGCCGCCCGTGCCTGGGCCGCCACCGGAGCCGCTGATGGTGAAGCCCAGGCCTTCGATTTCGATGCATTGAAGATTCAGGCCAAGCAGCTCGCCAGCAGTCGCTATCAGGACACCAAGCAAGTGTTGCCGCCGACCCTGGCGACCATGACTCCGCAGAATTTCAACGCGATCCGCTATGACGGCGACCATTCGTTGTGGAAGGAACTCAAAGGTCAGCTGGATGTGCAGTTTTTCCATGTCGGCATGGGTTTCAAGCAGCCGGTGCGTATGTACAGCGTCGATCCCAAGACGCGGATGTCGCGCGAGGTACATTTCCGCCCGTCGCTGTTCAATTATGAAAAAACCACGGTCGACACCAAGCAGCTCACCGGCGACCTGGGGTTTTCCGGGTTCAAGCTGTTCAAGGCGCCCGAGCTGGATAAACACGACGTGGTGTCGTTCCTCGGCGCCAGCTACTTCCGCGCAGTGGACGCCACCGGCCAGTACGGCCTGTCGGCTCGCGGCCTGGCCATCGACACCTACGCCAAAAAGCGCGAAGAATTCCCCGACTTCACCAAGTTCTGGTTCGAGACGCCGGACAAGGACAGCACCCGCTTCGTGGTCTACGCCCTGCTCGATTCGCCAAGCGCCACCGGTGCCTACCGTTTTGACATCGATTGTCAGGCCGAGCGCGTGGTGATGGAAATCGACGCCCACGTCAACGCGCGTACCGCCATCGAACAATTGGGCATCGCACCGATGACCAGCATGTTCAGTTGCGGCACCCACGAACGCCGGATGTGCGACACCATTCACCCGCAAATCCACGATTCGGATCGCCTGGCGATGTGGCGTGGCAACGGCGAGTGGATCTGCCGCCCGCTGAACAACCCGGCCACTCTGCAATTCAACGCCTTCACTGACAAGGATCCGAAAGGTTTCGGCCTGGTGCAGACCGACCACGAGTTCGCCAATTACCAAGACACCGTCGACTGGTACAGCCGCCGCCCGAGCCTGTGGGTCGAACCGACCACGGCGTGGGGCGAAGGCTCGATCGATCTGTTGGAAATCCCTACCACCGGCGAAACGCTGGATAACATCGTCGCCTTCTGGACGCCGAAAAAACCAGTCGCGGCCGGCGATTCGCTGAACTACGGCTACAAACTCTACTGGAGCGCCCTGCCGCCGGTTGGCACACCGCTGGCGCGGGTCAACGCGACACGTTCAGGCATGGGCGGCTTTATCGAGGGCTGGGCACCGGGCGAGCATTATCCGCAAGTCTGGGCCCGTCGCTTCGCCGTAGACTTCACCGGTGGCGGCCTGGACCGTTTGCCTGAAGGCACGGGTATCGAGCCGGTGGTCACGTGCTCAAACGGTGAGGTCAAGGATTTCAGCGTGCTCAAGCTCGATGACATCAAGGGCTATCGCATCCTGTTTGACTGGTACCCGACCAATGACAGCGTCGAGCCGGTTGAGCTGCGCTTGTTCATCCGCACTAACGACCGGACGCTGAGTGAAACCTGGTTGTACCAATACTTCCCACCGGCACCGGACAAGCGCAAATATCCCTGACATACCCTCACTGTAGGCGCCGGCTTGCTGGCGATAGCGATCTGTCAGTCAGCTTGATTTGACTGATACACCGCTATCGCCAGCAAGCCGGCTCCTACAAATGACGATGAGAATTAACCCACCATTCGGTTTTCCGAACGCGACCTGACGGTCGGTTCGGTTAACCGGATTATTCGGTGGTACAGAACTCGCCATAAATATTTAATTCCCTTATAAATCAACTACTTGATTCATCAAGCCTGGCCTGGCACGAGTCATGCTCTACACTTCTTCGACGAATGCCTGTTGCGCCAACACTTCAGGAGCCGTCAGGCATTCGAAGCACAAAAGGGCCGATAAACTGGCTCCATAAAAAAAACAATGTCGAGGAAAATTTGATGCGCATCGTTCCCCATATCCTGGGCGCAGCCATTGCTGCCGCTCTGATCAGCACGCCAGTTTTCGCCGCCGAACTCACCGGCACCCTGAAGAAGATCAAAGAGTCCGGTGTCATCACCCTCGGGCATCGTGACGCTTCCATTCCTTTCTCCTACATCGCGGACGCTTCCGGCAAACCGGTCGGCTACTCCCACGACATCCAGCTGAAAGTCGTCGAAGCCATCAAAAAAGACCTGGACTTGCCGAACCTGCAGGTCAAATACAACCTGGTCACCTCGCAGACTCGTATCCCGCTGGTGCAGAACGGCACCGTGGACCTCGAGTGCGGCTCCACCACCAACAACGTCGAGCGTCAGCAGCAAGTTGACTTCTCCGTCGGCATCTTCGAAATCGGTACTCGCCTGCTGTCCAAGGCAGATTCCAAGTACAAGGATTTCCCGGACCTGGCCGGCAAGAACGTCGTGACCACCGCTGGTACCACGTCCGAGCGCATCCTCAAGGCGATGAACGCCGACAAGCAAATGGGCATGAACGTCATCTCCGCCAAAGACCACGGCGAATCCTTCCAGATGCTGGAATCGGGCCGTGCCGTTGCCTTCATGATGGACGACGCGCTGCTGGCCGGCGAAGCCGCCAAAGCCAAGAAGGCTACTGACTGGGCCGTGACCGGTACTCCACAGTCCTACGAAATCTACGGCTGCATGGTGCGCAAAGGCGACGAGCCGTTCAAAAAGGCTGTGGATGACGCCATCAAGGCCACCTACGCGTCGGGCGAGATCAACAAGATCTACGAAAAATGGTTCATGGCGCCAATCCCGCCTAAAGGCCTGAACCTGAACTTCCCGATGAGCGACGAACTCAAGGCCCTGATCGCCAATCCGACCGACAAAGCGGCTGACGACAAGAAATCCTGATTTCTGACTAACCTTATCTCCTGAGAGGGCTTCGGCCCTTTCAGGAGGTTGTCACTCCCTGCTGGCACTTTTGGAAACACTCGAACCGGTGGCTGTCGAGCCGTTCGTGTGTGCCTGACCGTCAAGGTTCGGGCGGGAACGGAGCTTCCCCCAAGCGGGTACTTGTACATCGATCGAATCCGAGGGGAGACCCTAATGAATTACAACTGGGACTGGGGCGTGTTCTTCAAGTCCACCGGCGTGGGCAGCGAGACGTATCTCGACTGGTACGTGTCCGGTCTGGCCTGGACCATCGGCATCGCCATCGCGGCCTGGATCATCGCCCTGACACTGGGCTCGATCCTGGGCGTCATGCGCACCGTGCCGAACCGCATCGTATCGGGCATCGCCACCTGCTACGTCGAACTCTTCCGTAACGTGCCGCTGCTGGTGCAACTGTTCATTTGGTACTTCCTGGTGCCCGACCTGCTGCCAGCGGACCTGCAAGAGTGGTACAAGCAGGACCTGAACCCGACCACGTCGGCCTTCATCAGCGTCGTCGTCTGCCTCGGCCTGTTCACCACCGCCCGTGTTTGCGAACAGGTGCGCACCGGTATCCAGGCGCTGCCAAAAGGCCAGGAATCCGCGGCCCGCGCCATGGGTTTCAAGCTGCCGCAGATCTACTGGAACGTGCTGCTGCCCCAGGCTTACCGGATCATCATTCCGCCGCTCACCTCGGAATTTTTGAACGTCTTCAAGAACACCTCCGTGGCCTCGCTGATCGGTTTGATGGAATTGCTCGCGCAGACCAAACAGACCGCCGAGTTCTCCGCCAACCTGTTCGAAGCCTTCACCCTGGCCACGCTGATCTACTTCACCCTGAACATGAGCCTGATGTTGCTGATGCGTCTGGTCGAGAAGAAAGTCGCCGTACCGGGTCTGATTTCCGTAGGGGGTAAATGATGGAATTCGACTTCTCGGGCATCGTCCCGGCCATTCCCGGCCTGTGGAACGGCATGGTCATGACCCTCAAGCTGATGGTCATGGGCGTGATCGGCGGGATCATCCTCGGCACCATCCTGGCGCTGTGCCGTCTGTCGCACAACAAACTGCTGTCCAACCTGGCCGGTGCCTACGTCAATTACTTCCGCTCGATCCCGCTGCTGCTGGTGATCACCTGGTTCTACCTGGCGGTACCGTTCGTATTGCGCTGGATCACCGGCGAAGACACGCCGATCGGTGCGTTTGCCTCGTGCATCGTGGCTTTCATGATGTTCGAAGCGGCGTATTTTTGCGAAATCGTCCGTGCCGGTGTGCAGTCGATTCCCAAGGGCCAGATGGGCGCTGCCCAGGCATTGGGCATGACCTACGGCCAGATGATGCGCCTGATCATCCTGCCGCAAGCGTTCCGCAAGATGACGCCGTTGCTGCTGCAACAGAGCATCATCCTGTTTCAGGACACCTCGCTGGTTTATGCCGTCGGTCTGGTGGACTTCCTCAATGCTTCGCGCGCCAGTGGCGACATCATTGGCCGCTCCAATGAGTTCCTGATTTTCGCGGGTCTCGTGTACTTCATCATCAGCTTTGCCGCCTCTCAGCTGGTCAAGCGTCTGCAAAAAAGGTTCGCCGTATGATCTCTATCAAAAGCATCAACAAGTGGTATGGGGACTTCCAGGTACTGACTGATTGCAGCACCGAGGTCAAAAAAGGCGAAGTGATCGTGGTGTGCGGGCCCTCGGGTTCCGGCAAGTCGACCCTGATCAAATGCGTCAACGCCCTGGAACCGTTCCAGAAAGGCGACATCGTGGTCGATGGCACCTCCATTGCCGACCCGAAGACCAACCTGCCGAAACTGCGTTCGCGCGTGGGCATGGTGTTCCAGCATTTCGAGCTGTTCCCGCACCTGACCATCACCGAAAACCTGACCATCGCGCAGATCAAGGTGCTGGGCCGCAGCAAGGAAGAGGCCACCAAAAAAGGCCTGCAATTGCTTGAGCGTGTAGGCCTCTCGGCCCATGCCCACAAGCACCCGGGCCAACTGTCCGGTGGTCAGCAACAGCGCGTGGCGATTGCCCGTGCGCTGGCGATGGACCCGATCGTCATGCTGTTCGACGAACCGACCTCGGCGCTCGACCCGGAAATGGTCAACGAAGTGCTCGACGTGATGGTGCAACTGGCCCACGAGGGCATGACCATGATGTGCGTGACCCACGAAATGGGCTTCGCCCGTAAAGTGGCCGACCGCGTGATCTTCATGGACGCCGGCAAGATCATCGAAGACTGCAAGAAGGAAGAGTTCTTCGGCGACATCAGCCACCGCGCCGAGCGTACGCAGCACTTCCTCAACAAGATTCTGCAGCACTGATAAGCAACTGATTACGTCCCTTGTGGCGAGGGAGCTTGCTCCCGCTGGGTCGCGCAGCGGCCCCGAAACCGGAAAATGCAATTTTTCTGACACACCGCACTTTCCGGTTTTACGACTGCTTCGCAGCCGAGCGGGAGCAAGCTCCCTCGCCACAGGTTCCGCGCTCCACTGGAAACCAGAGCAAGCCCATTGCCACGCTGGTTGACCCAAGGCATCTGTGATGAAATGCGACTCCTCTCTCTATCGCGCCGCACCGCCATCACTCGCCGTGAAACCCCGTCTGATTCGCCATCTGTTCCTGCCGCCGCTGATCATCGCGTTGATGATCGGACTGGGTTACATCGGCTTTTGGGTCAGTGAGCACTACGGCATTCGCAGCCTCAGCGAAAACGGCCAGCGCCAGCTCGAATTGCACGCCCGTGCCGTCGAAAGCGAAATCAGCAAATACACCTACCTGCCCAGCCTGCTGGAGCTCGAAACCAGTGTTTCGAAGCTGCTGGCCGATCCGTCGCCGGAGCACCGGCAAACGGTCAATGATTACCTTGAAGGCCTGAACCGGCGCAGTCGCAGTCGGGCCATTTATGTGATGGACACCACCGGGCGCGTCATGGCCACCAGCAACTGGCGCGATGTCGACAGTTACCTCGGTGAAGACCTGTCCTTCCGCGCCTATTTCCAGAACGCCGTGCGCGGCCAGCCGGGGCGTTTCTACGGCATTGGCAGCACCAACGGCGAACCCGGTTACTACCTGGCCCATGGCCTGGAAGAACACGGCAAGATCATCGGCGTCGCAGTGGTCAAAGTGCGCCTCGAAGCCATGGAAGAACGCTGGCAGCGGGCGCGTCTCGAAGCGTTTGTCAGCGACGAAAACGGCATCATCATTCTCTCCAGCGATCCGGCTCGGCGCCTGAAATCAGTGGTGCCGCTGAGCGAAGAGACCAAGGAAAAACTCGCCCGCAGCCTGCAGTATTACTGGTTCCCGCTGAACGAACTGCAGCCGCTGGCCCGGGAAACCCTGTCCGAGGGCGTGGAGAAACTCACGTTCCCGGCCAACAGCGAACTGGCGTCCGACGACGATGAAAACATCAGCTACCTGGCACAGACCCGCCCGTTGAGCGATACCCCGTGGAATTTCACCCTGCTCACGCCGTTGCAGGATTTGCGCCGCGAAGCGATCAATCAGGGGATGCTCGTGGCCGTGGCGTTTGCCCTCGTCGCGTTCCTGTTGATCGCCTGGAACGAGCGGCGCAAGGTCATTGCCACCCGCCTCGCCGCGCGGGAAGCCTTGCAGGAAGCCAACAATCAACTGGAGCGTCGGATTACCGAACGCACCGTCGACCTGCGCGCCAGCAACGAACGGCTCAAGGGTCAGATCCGCGAACGGCGTCACGCCGAAGAGACCTTGCGTCGCGCCCAGGATGAACTGGTACAGGCCGGAAAACTCGCCGCAATAGGCCAGATGTCCACCAGCATCGCCCACGAATTGAATCAGCCACTGGCGGCACTGCGCACGCTGTCCGGCAATACTGTGCGCTTCCTGGAGCGCGGTCAGCTGGACGTGGCCAGTACCAACCTCAAGACCATCAACGAATTGATCGACCGCATGGGCCGGATCACCGCCAGCCTGCGCTCGTTCGCCCGCCGTGGTGACGACAAAGGCCAGGCCTGTCTCGGTAAAGGCGTGGATGCGGCCTTGCAGTTGCTCGGCGCAAGAATGGAAAACGCCCATTTGCAACTGCACCGCCACTTTGACGATGTACAGGTGCAGATCGACCAGACCCGCCTCGAACAGATTCTGGTCAACCTGATCGGCAACGCCCTCGATGCCATGCAGGCGCAGCCGCAACCGGAGTTGTGGCTGGAAGGCGAAGTGGTCGACGGCAAATATCGCTTGCGCGTCCGGGACAACGGCCACGGCATCGACGCCGAAGCGCGCAAGCACCTGTTCGAACCGTTCTTCACCACCAAACCCGGTGAGCAGGGCCTGGGCCTTGGCCTGACCCTTTCCGCGAGCCTGGCCGCCGCCACTGGCGGCCACTTGGGTGTCGAGCACCCGGCCAGCGGTGGTACCGCTTTCGTCCTCAGTTTACCGTTGGTAAGCCCCACTCCCGCCGAGCCAATATGAACAACGACCTTAGTGTTTTGATCGTCGAAGACGACCCCCATGTGCTGCTCGGCTGCCAACAGGCGCTGACCCTGGAAGACATTCCCTGCATCGGCGTGGGCAGTGCCGAAGAGGCTTTGGAACGGGTCGGCGACAACTTTGCCGGCATCGTCATCAGCGATATTCGCCTGCCGGGCATCGACGGCCTGGAACTGCTGACCCGGCTCAAGGCCCGCGACCGCAGCCTGCCGGTGGTGCTAATTACCGGTCACGGCGACATTTCCATGGCTGTCGGCGCGATGCAGAAAGGCGCCTACGACTTCATGGAGAAACCGTTCTCCCCGGAGCGTCTGGTGGACGTGGCACGGCGTGCCCTGGAGCAACGCAGCCTGGCGCGGGAAGTCTCGTCGTTGCGGCGGCAACTGGCTGAACGCGATTCCCTTGAAGGACGAATCATCGGTCGTTCGCCGGCCATGCAGAACTTGCGCGAACTGATCGCCAATGTCGCCGACACTTCAGCTAACGTGCTGATCGAAGGGGAAACCGGCACCGGCAAGGAACTCGTCGCCCGTTGCCTGCACGATTTCAGCCGTCGCCATACCAAGCAGTTCGTGGCGCTGAACTGTGGCGGTCTGCCGGAGAACCTGTTCGAAAGCGAAATTTTCGGCCACGAAGCCAACGCCTTCACCGGCGCCGGCAAGCGGCGCATCGGCAAGATCGAACACGCCGACGGCGGCACGCTGTTCCTTGACGAAGTGGAAAGCATGCCCCTGCCCTTGCAGATCAAATTGCTGCGGGTCTTGCAGGAGCGCACCCTCGAACGCCTCGGCTCGAACCAGAGTGTGGCGGTGGATTGCCGAGTAATCGCCGCGACCAAGTCTGACCTCGACGAGTCGAGCAAGGCCGGCGAGTTTCGCAGCGACCTGTATTACCGGCTGAACGTGGTGACCCTCGAACTACCGCCGTTGCGTGAGCGCCGCGAAGACATCCTGCAACTGTTCGAATACTTCTTGCAGCAGTCGTCCTTGCGCTTCGACCGGATCGCGCCGGAACTGGACAACCAGACCGTATCGAACCTGATGAGCCACGACTGGCCGGGCAATGTGCGCGAACTGCGCAACGTCGCCGAACGCTTTGCCCTGGGCCTGCCGGCGTTCAAGAAACCCGGCGCGGGGGGCAGCGCGCAAGGCCTGGCGTTCGCCGAAGCCGTGGAAGCGTTCGAACGCAACCTGTTGAACGACGCCTTGCAGCGCAGCGGCGGCAACCTGACCCAGGCCAGCCAGGAACTAGGCATGGCCAAGACCACGCTGTTCGACAAAGTGAAAAAGTACGGACTGAGCCATTGATGGACCTGTTTCTCAAAGCAATTCTCGGCGCGGGCGTGGTGGTGATTCTCGCGATGCTGGCCAAGACCAAAAACTACTACATCGCCGGGCTGGTGCCGCTGTTTCCGACCTTTGCGCTGATTGCCCATTACATCGTCGGAAAGGGCCGTTCGGTGGATGACCTGAAGACCACCATCGTGTTTGGCATGTGGTCGATCATTCCCTACTTCATCTATTTGGCGACGTTGTACGTGATGGTCGACCGGATGCGCCTGGAGGCGTCGCTGGCCGTGGCGACGGTCGCGTGGTTGATGGCGGCGACGGTGTTGGTCAGCGTGTGGGTTCGCCTGCACGCCTGACCAACACCGTAGGAGCCGGCTTGCTGGCGATAGCGGTGTGTCAGTCACATCAATGTTGATTGATCCACCGCCATCGCCAGCAAGCCGGCTCCTACAGGTTTTGCGTTAGCGTCCGTACACTTTTTCGAGCTGCGCCTGGGTCAACGCATCCTCAAACGGCACCGGCACCGACTTCACCGCGCCGTAGAGGTTGCGGTAGCGCCAATAGTTGCCGTTGTTGGTCAGTTGATAACCGCGCTCGACCACGCGCTGACCATCGAGCACATACCGCAAGGTTTCCTGAGCGGCCGGCGGCGGTGTCGGTTGCATCAGATCGGTGGCCAATACGCGCATGGATTCGTCGATGCACTCGTCGAGTACGGCGGTGACCTTGGCCAATTCCAGACCGCCGTCATCAATGCACTGCTGACCACAGCGGCGAACCGGCTGGCTGGCCACCTCGATGCGCATGCGGTACAGCGGCGAACCGGCGATGTCCTGAACCTGCACCTGATTGATCAGCACAAAACTGCCGCGATCCGGAGTCAGCATCAGCTTCGGCTCGATCAACAAACGCGCCGTGACCTGACCCTCGCCCTGCTTCAGCCCGGCACTTTGCGACGCCTGTTGATAGCGCTGCTGCAAGCGCTCCTGCAACGGCACGCCACCAAGCAGATCGGCCATCGGTCGAGAGTCTTTGACGGCGGCTTTTTCCGCATCGCGCTGCAAGGTGCCACTGCCCATCTGGGTGTTGACCAGACTGGCCACCAACACTCCGGCCAACCCGGCACTGGTGCCCGAGTTCAGCAGCAGAGCCTGACTGGATGAGGCAGCCTTCAAGGCGTCCTTGCTATCGATCACCGTGCTGGCGCCGACGAACGCTTGTGGCACTTGCACATCAACCTTGAGCCCGTGGGCCTGAACGTAAGGCAATGCCCCCTGATCCTTGAAACCGGCTTCAGGAGCCGGTTTCTGCGCGCAGCCAGCCACCATCAGCAGGGCCAGCGCACTGGCCGCTACGATTGCACGCTTCATTTGGCGAACGGGGTGATCATTTGCTGACGGCTGTTATCCACAGCCTGGTAGAACGCGTTGGACAGGTTGGTGTAGGTCGGCTCATCCCACTCGCCCTGCGCGGCCTGGACCGCAACAAAAGGCTGGAACCACAGCAGTTTGTTGTCGGCCAGATCAACCACCATGCCCTGCCCGCCCACCTGCGCCATCGGCACACTGGTCGGCACGATGCTGTAGTAGCTGCGGGTCGCACCGGTGGCGGTGACATACACCAGCAACAGGCGATCGACGCCGTATTTGGTCTTCATCGGGGTCAGGTCTTTGATGGTGTAGCCTTCGCGGAATTTGGTTTCCTTGTAGGTCTTCAGGTCAACCTTCTCGTCGATGCGCTTGGCTTTGTAGCCCTTGGCTTGCAACTTGGCGACGATCACGTCCGGCAGGGTGTCGAAATCGCGTACTTGCCAGGTTTTGACGTTGTCACTGAGCTTGCTGTTGACGCCCGCGTTTATCGCGTAGTCGAGAATTCCCTGGTTACCGGTCAACGCCAGTACCGGCGGCGGCAATTCGCTGATCGCGACGCCGATGGTCGGCTCCTTGGCATCCCAGAATTGTTGGTCCAGCGGTACGGGAGGTTGTACGTTGGCGCAGCCGGTAAGGGTGAGGCAGGCGAGCAAAGTCAGTGCAGCAAGAGTGCGTAAAGCGTGAAAAGACATGGATCAAGTCCCTATGATTTGAAAGTCGCTGTCTGTATCGACAGCGACGGCGCAAACAATAGTGGCACATTGATATATTTTTTACCGCTGTTACCCGTTAGCTGACGGTTCCACCCTTTGCTTCACTCATGATTTGCCGGATGGCCCCGACAAAAGTTTCCACCGGTTGCCCGCCCGTGACCGCGTACTGGCCGTTGAAAACCACGGTCGGCACCGAACTCACCCCGCGCGACAGCCACAACTGTTCTTCTTCGCGAACCTCTTTGGCGAACTCATCCGAGGCCAGAATCGCCTCGGCCCGCTGCCGCTCCAGGCCGACGCTTTCAGCGATTTGCGCCAACTGAGCAGGGTCGGAAGGGTTGCCGCCGTCGGTGAAATACGCCTTGAACAGCGCTTCCTTCAGTTGCAGTTGCAACCCTTCCAGTCCGGCCCAATAGAGCAAGCGGTGAGCATCGAAAGTGTTGTAGATGCGGCTGTTGCCGTCGGTGCGAAACGCGAATCCGACCTCGGCACCGCGGGCGCGGATCGCCTCGCGATTCTTCTGTGACTGCTCGGGCGTCGAACCGTACTTTTCGGTGATGTGCTCGGTGATGTTCTGCCCTTCGGCGCCCATCTTCGGGTTCAGTTCGAACGGCTGGAAACGGATCTCGGCCTGTACTTCATCACGCAAGATATCCAACGCCCTGGTCAGGCCATACAAACCCACGACGCACCAGGGGCAAGACACATCGCTGACGAAATCGATTTTCAAAGGGGTACTCATTACACACCTCGCTGACTGAAATGCGTCGCAAAGTCCGAACGATACACCTGTAGCTCACTCTGTAGCAGCCGGCTTGCTGGCGAACCAGACAACACGGTATATCGTGCAAGCCGCCATCGCTGGCAAGCCAGCTCCTACAGGGGATTGGGGGTTAGAGGAGATTGTGGTCGGCCACCGGCTCGATCTGCGCCCAATGGGACGTGTCTTCGCGGTGCTCGCGCAAATATGGCAATACCGCTGCCAGCAACGGCGCCTTGAATTCCTCCTGAAAACGGTGGGCCAGTCCCGGAATCAACTTCAACTGACTACCGCGCAAATGCGCCGCCAGGTGCACGCCATGCATCACCGGCAATAACGGATCGGCGGTGCCATGCACCACCAGCGCCGGCACGCGCAACTGGTTAAGTAGCGACACTCGGCTCGGCTCAGCGAGGATTGCCATGATCTGGCGCTTCACGCCTTCGGGATTGAACGCTCGGTCATAGGACAGCGCCGCCTGATGCAGCAATGCCTGGCGATCATCCGTCACCGTCGGACTGCCCAACGCCGCTAACAAATCAGCTTGTTGTTCCAGGGCAATTTCGCGATTGGGCGCGCCACGACGCGCGAGCAATTGCACCAACGCGGCACTCGGCGCCGGCAAGCCTTCGGCCCCGGAACTGGTCATGATCAGGGTCAGGCTCTCGACCCGTTGCGGGGCCATGGCCGCCATGTGCTGGGCGATCATTCCGCCCATGCTCGCGCCCAGCACGTGGAATTGCTCGATGTGCAGGGCATCCATCAGCCCGAGGCCATCTTCGGCCATATCGGTCAGCGAATACGGCGCCGACACCGGCAAGCCGAGTTTGTAACGCAGCACTTCGAAGGTCAGGTTGGCCTCCACCGGCATTTGCCGCCACGTCGACAGGCCGACATCGCGATTGTCATAACGAATCACTCGAAAGCCTTGCTGACACAGCGCGACCACCACCTCGTCAGGCCAGTGAATCAACTGGCCACCCAGGCCCATCACCAGCAACAACGCCGGGTCAGACGCGCGGCCGATGCTCTGATACGCCAGGCTCACCTGCGCCAGATCGACCCGTTCGGTCGGAACATTGACGTCACACCGAGACGCCGCCAACGACGGCAGGCCGAATAACAACGCGGCCAGAAGAAAAAATACACGCATGAAAAACACCGAAACGCAGAACCCCAGTAGAGCGCGAGTCTGATGAAGTTTGTTCAAGCGCGCTGCCACAGTTCCATGACAGTTTGATGAAGAGCGCCGGGCGGTCATTCGGACGCGATAACTATGTACCACCAACCCCACTATCGACTGATCTCTAATGGCCCGACTCACTCACCCATTGGAGTCCTTCACTTCATGCTCGAAGCCCCCACCACACCGCCCGCCGACTTCGGCTTGAGCCACTCACTGGCGCAAAAACTGGACGAAAACCTCAACCTGAGTGCCTCGGCGCACTGGAATGATTGTCGCGATCAGTGGCTCGACCTTATGGCGCAGAACCCGCAATCGCCACTCGATGCAGACTGGTGGAGCGCTCGTGCGCGCGGTACGGATGTTTCCCGCAAGGCACAGGCCATCCGCCTGTATCGCCAACATTTCGAGGCGTCCAGCCAGTGGACGTTTGCCCAGGGCGGCTTGAGTGTCGAGCAGATGAACGCGTTACATGCACTCGTCAATCCGGCAACAACGCCCGAGTTTCAGGTGTATGTCGAACAACTCAAGCTCAAGGGCAACAACGGCCTCTATGTCGAACTATCCGGCGCGCTGGTCATCACCCTGAATACCGATCAACCGGTCACTCAATTGCTGTATCTGCCGTCTCGACCATCGCCGTGGATGACCTTTGAAAAACGTAATGATCTGGAACGCTGGCTGATCGAACAGCAGCCCCCACTGTTCGATCAGCCGCGACTTCAAGCAAACACCATTAGCGTCGACTACACCGTTCCACGCGATCCTGCGCTGCAGACAAGTGCCGAATCCCTGCGGTCCCGACTGTCCATTGCCCCTGCGGATCGGCATGCCAACGACGCTGTGTTTGCCGCGCCACCCGACCTGCCGATGGCAGATGCACATGACAGCCCCGCCCCGTTCGGCCAACTGACCCCTGATATCCCATTGGGCCTTCGGCTCAGTGCGTTGGCGCAACAACAAACAGCGCTGGAGAACCTGCTCGGCAAAGACTTCCAGGGCGATCACAACGATCCGCGCCTGCTACGGTTGCAACAACAACTTGATGCCCTCACGGCCGCCGAACAAGCCAGCAACAATGCCGCGACAGCGCTTCTGCAGACCGACCAAATGCTGGAGCTGCGTCGCCTGCCGAATCCGCATTACACCGCCCTTTACCAGGCTCGCCAGAACGGTTTGCTTGCCGAAGCCGAGCTGCAATTGAGCCTGAGCCAGATCAGCAGCGATGAACATCAATGGCTCAAAACCGCACTGGATGCACCTGATCAACCCCGGCCGGCCGATGTGGTCGTCGCCCGGCTGATGCTGTCGGCGACGGAGACCGAGGGCGACACTCTCCGGACTCAAACCCATGAACTGGACGGTGTATTGCTGTTTGCCCATCCCGACGCGTTGCTGGCGTCCTCGACCCGAAGTCTGTTGCTCTACTGGCCCGGACGTTTCGGCGGCCTGCAACGGTTCGCCTCGCGCCAGGCACTGGAACAAACGCTGTTCAAACTCCCGGCCAACGACACTACGCAAGCCTTGCACCTCTTGCCGCTGCGCGGTAACCCCTTCGAATACACCTTGCAAACCCAGCTCTATACCTGTGAACAACTGGCAACCCGGCTGCTCACCGCCAATCCCGTGCCTTCTCACACCCGCCAACGCGCGGTGGAACTGGAAAAGCTGCGCGAACTGACCCTCGCCCGCCTGACCGTCCCCATCGTCACAGCCCGGGAACTGGCTTACGCGCAGGTCGTCGAGCAAAACCACAGTGCCGCACTGGCAAGCCGACTGCCGTCGACGTTGAGCGCTCTGACCGAGGACAAACGCAATCGCCTCAAGTCGCTGTTCACGTCGTACATCAAAGCGATGAAACGATCCAATGAAATGCTGGAACGCGAACTGCCTCACCGTGACGCCTTCAGCCAAAAGGCCATCGACGCGCACCTGCGTCAGGAGTTCGGCCTCACGCAGAACGTTGAGGTCATGCTTGATGTTCCCGACTCCACGACATGGCGCAAAGTGGTTACCGAGGGCGCTGCGCCCGGCACACCCCAGCAAAATACGCTGATCGCCAGCGCGCAATGGAGCAAGCTTTCTCTCGCCGAACTGGCGCAAAGCAACATCAACCAGGCGATGTGGTGGCGATTGTCGTTGATGCAGGTTGAGGTCAGTGGCGGCGATGAAGCACAGAGCCAGAAGGTGAAAAACGGCATCAAGCAAGCCTGGCTGCGCAAAGTGATCACTGAACTGGATCTGGCCGGGAAGTATGAAACGCTGATCCGCGAGACGTTCCTCGGGCCGTCGGGCGAGTCCGCGTTCAAAAACGCCTACCGCCGGGAATGCCTGAGCGAACCGTGGCGCCTGATGCTCAAACTGCAAGGCGAGTTCGCCCTGTTGCAACGGGACATCAAGGCTGACGGCCAGCAAGTACTGGAGATCGCCATCGACGCCAATAGCCGCGACGCCTACGCGGCCAATGGCAAACGTATCGTGTTATTGCCGGCGAACCTGACGGTGGGTGGTGAGGACACGCAACATCAGGGACCGACCACCCTCGCCGGTGTCACGTTCATTGAAGAACAAATCAGCGGCTTGACCCTGCTCTACCTGCCCGACAGCCCTGACGGAACATTCCTGCGTCAGTACGACAACCTGGAAGAGGCGCGCATGGCGCTGTACAACCAGTGCCTGCACACCCGAACGGTCAACTACCTGGCTGACCGAGCCTTGAACGGGGATTTCTCCCGTCACGTCAGCCGGATCAATCAGGCGCTGTTGAAGAATTTCGACGCCCTCATTGGCGCGGGTACGGCCTGGCCGGCAACCACCTCCCTGGCGACCCACTTGCTCAATGTACATATGGGTCGATTGCTGGAAGCGCATCGGGGGACATCACGCTCCAACGATGCGTTGTACCTGGAGGGTGTCGCGTTGAAATCCGGCGCGTTGTTCAACTACCTGAAGATGGCGCTGGGCATGGTGCCCTTCGTCGGTTCCGCCATTTCGCTGTATGACGCCTGGAACAGTGCCAACCTCGCGGTCGCGGGTTTTCTGCGTGGTGATGTCGGCCATGGCCTGGCCGAGATGGAAGCGGTGTTGTTGTCTTTCATTGATGCGGCGATGGACATTCTTCCCAGCGTTGCTGCCACGTCCGGCGGAGCGCGTTCTCTCACACGTTTGCGCCACTTGAAAGCCGCGACCAAAAGCCCGGGCGGTTTGCAAACTTCAACGCAACGGCAGGCCCGGCGGACCCTGGAACGCTTTAAGGGTTATGAGTATGAACAGGAGATTTCCCTTGCCGGCCTGCAACCGGGCACCGAAGGCATTTATCGCAATGTGTATCGACACGCCGACGGCGACTTCATGCTCAGCCAGGGTCGCATCTACCGTATCGAACTGGCCAACAATCCGCCGCAATGGCGTTTGAGCGCAACGAGCACGCGAACCTACAAACAACCTGTCGCCCTCGATGAAGCCGGCCACTGGAACACCCATTACGCCGTGTACGGCACCGTGACGGCAGGAGGTGGTGTCGGCGGCGGCGCGGTGCTCGGTCATATGGCCGACGGCCTCGACCCACTCTGGCCCGCCGCGATTCGCCGCTGGCTGCCGCGCTGGTGGACGGATCGCGCCTTGCGTCGGCAAATGACCCTGACCAACACCGCCGATGCCTACACCCGACGACTCGAAACCCAGACCAACAGCTCCAACGCGACCCTTGAACATTATTTCGGTCTCGAACCGAACCAGCGTCAGCCCCTTCGTGCCAATGCCGACATCGCTTGCGCCAACGACATCGATCTTGCACAGGCCCAATACCTGAACCTTGAGGAACTGATGCTGTTCAGTCATGGCCGAAAACGCGTGATGATCGAAGACATTCAAAGTCGCTGCGCCTGGATCGTTGTCGATCGCACCGTGCGGCGGATCGGTTTGGCCAAGGAGCGTCTAGTGGAACATCTCGACCGTATCGATCATTTGGTTGCCCGTTCGGATGCCACGCCGTTCAGCGATACCGCCACACATGTGCAACTGATGGCGCAACGCAAGGAAATACGAAAAGACTTTCTCAAGGACTTTGATCTGCTTCACTCGCACGTCGCCGCAGCGAATCGATGGAATGGCAGAATCACCAATCGTGCGCAAAAATCGAAGATGGCCCCGGACCTGGCCACCGTCAATGAAAAGTTCAGCGACACCAATCATTACTACCTAAAAGCGGCGCATGAGCTGGAGATCATCACCCACTACACCGCCGTCACCGACCAGTCCTGGGTTTACTTTCACGTGCAGTTGAAACAGGCCCGCAACAAGCTCGGGCGTGCCTTGCTGACCCAGCATCATTTGCCTGAAGTACAGGCCATTTTTACCCAGCGCAACAAGGTGCTGCAAGACTGTCTGGCGACGTATGCCGAGTTTCGCCGCAATCTTGGCGCCTGGTCGTTGGGCTATCCGCAGCATCTGGATCTGGAGCAAGTCGCTGCGTTTCTCGACAACCTGGAAAAAGTGGAAGAGTTCGCTCGCCATGCCATCAAGACACGCCCCTCCACCACGCCGAACGCGGGACGTTCAAGGAAGCAACTGTTCGAGACCGAAGACAACCAACTGCTCATCGGTGTCGCCAGTAACGATGCCGTGACCCGGCAAAAACGCTTCACCATCGAGGGTGTCGATGGTCATACGGAAACCTGGCTACCCCGTTCCTCAAGCGGCAAATATCACCTCAGTGAACCCGTGGCTGCCGCACAAACACCGCTTCCAACCGATGTCACGCCGATGCTGGTGGAGGCCAGGAAACGACTCGGTACCGTCGACGCCTACCAAAGCAAAGTTGAAGGTCACACCCGACGAGACATGCTGCCGGTCGACCTTGAGCACATGATGAGTAGCGAGGCAGCGGAACTGAACATGCGTGCCCAGGCCATCGAACGGCTGTCGCCCACGGAGCCGGTCGCTGTGCAATTGCGCAATCGCGCGGCTGAACTGTTGCGCGCCGGCCGTACGCTGAGGATTGACCAGACCCTGAACAGCAAAACCCCTTCCGAAGGTTATCTGGATTATCTGCTTGAGCAGAATGTAGTGGACATCCGCAAGGAAGGCGGCCTACGGGACTTGGGTAAACGCCCGGATGGACGCAGGGATTTTCTGCAAGAGTACGAAGTGCGCGATCTGACCCAAGAGCATGCGCGAACCTTGTGGTACGCACACTTCCACTACACCTCGGCCAAGCCTGCATTCAACGACTTCGTCAAAGGTCATCTGAAACTGCCGGAGCAACGCAACCTGGGGCTGCAATGGCAACAGGCTCAGGCTGCCAGTGGTGCCCATGTACAACCGATCTGGCGCGGCGACATCGGCAAACCGCTGGGGGTCAAACACTTCTCCGAGCTCTGAAAAATACAAAACCCTGTAGGAGCCGGCTTGCTGGCGATGGCGGTGTGTCAGGCAACACACGTTTCGCCTGTACCCGCGCGATCGCCAGCAAGCCGGCTCCTACACCTCAGGCCAGTTGACTGCGCAACTGACGGGCCGCCGCGACCATGTTCACCAGCGCCGCTTCGGTCTCCGGCCAGGCACGGGTTTTCAGGCCGCAATCGGGGTTGACCCACAAGCGTTCGGCGGGAATGCGCTTCGCCGCTTTGCTCATTAACTTGACCATTTCGGCAGTGTCCGGCACCCGTGGCGAGTGGATGTCGTAGACGCCCGGGCCGATGTCGTTCGGGTAATCGAACGCTTCGAAAGCCTCCAGCAGTTCCATGTCCGAACGCGAAGTTTCAATAGTGATCACATCGGCATCCATCGCTGCGATGGCTTCGATCACGTCGTTGAATTCGCTGTAGCACATGTGGGTGTGGATCTGGGTTTCGTCCCGCACACCGCTGGCACTCAGGCGGAACGCTTGCACCGCCCAGTCCAGATATTCCTGCCATTGCGCCCGGCGTAGCGGCAGGCCTTCGCGGAGGGCAGCTTCGTCGATTTGCACAATCTTGATCCCGGCGGCTTCCAGATCCACCACTTCGTCACGCAGGGCCAGGGCCAGTTGTTGCGCCTGGACTTTGCGCGACACGTCTTCACGGGGGAACGACCACATCAGCATGGTCACGGGACCGGTGAGCATGCCTTTCATGACCTTGTCGGTCTGGCTCTGTGCATAGCTGATCCAATCGACAGTCATGGCTTTCGGACGGCTCAGGTCGCCGTAAATGATCGCCGGTTTCACGCAGCGCGAACCGTAACTCTGCACCCAGCCGAAACGGGTGAAAGCATAACCATCAAGCTGCTCGGCGAAGTACTCGACCATGTCGTTGCGCTCGGCTTCACCGTGCACCAGCACGTCCAGCCCGAGGCGTTCCTGAATCTGTACGGCGTGGCGGATTTCGTGGTGCATGGCGTCGGTGTAGTCGTTGGCCGACAGCTTGCCTTGCTTGTAGGCCTGGCGCGCCAGACGGATCGATCCGGTCTGCGGGAACGAGCCGATGGTGGTGGTCGGGAACGCCGGTAGTTTCAGGCGTGCGCGCTGTTGCTCGATGCGTTTGGCAAAGGGCGATTGGCGTTGGCTGTCCGTCGGCCCAATCGCATTGATTCGGGCTTGCACGTCGGTTTTGTGAATGCGCGGCGACTCGGCGCGACTGATCTGAATCGCGCGGCTTTCGGCCAGGGCCGCTTGCACCTTGGGCGCTTGCGGATCGTTCAGGGCATCGCGCAGTACGGCGATCTCACCACACTTTTGCACGGCGAACGCCAGCCAGCTTTTCAGTTCCGGGTCGAGTTTGTCTTCGCGCTCCAGATCCACCGGGCTGTGCAGCAGCGAACAGGAACTGCTGACCCACAAGTTGTCGCCAAAGCGTTCCTGGGCCAGTTGCAGTTGCGCGAGCACCGGCTCCAGTTCGCAGCGCCAGACGTTGCGGCCGTTGACCAGACCCACCGAAAGAATCTTGTAGGTCGGCAAGCGATCGAGCACGTGCAGCAATTGGTCGGGCGCCCGTACCGCGTCGATGTGCAGGCCTTGTACCGGCAGGCCGACTGCGAGGCCGAGGTTGTCTTGCAGACCGCTGAAGTAGGTCGCCACGAGCTTTTTCAGCGGCGAGTACTGAAGGATGTGATAAGCGCGTTCGAATGCGCTTTTCCACGATTGTGGAAGGTCGAGCGTCAGGATCGGTTCGTCGATCTGCACCCACTCCACGCCTTGGGCGGCGAGGCGACCGAGGATTTCGTTATAGACCGGCAGCAGGCGTTCCAGCAGGTCGAGCTTGTCGAAGTCGTTGCCTTTAGCCTTGCCCAGCCACAGGTAAGTCAGCGGGCCGATGATCACCGGCTTAACGTTGTGACCGAGGGCGAGGGCTTCGTCGACTTCATCGAACAGCTGTTCCCAGCTCAGCTTGAACTGTTGATCCGAGCTGAATTCCGGGACCAGGTAATGGTAATTTGTGTCGAACCACTTGGTCAGCTCTTGAGCGTATTGCGCCTGACCATGCTCGCCGCAGCAGCTCGCGGTGGCGCCACGGGCCATGGCAAAAAGCGTGTCGAGGGTCGGCAGGCCGTTGGCATCCCTGGCGCTGTCGAAACGCTCGGGGATCACGCCGAAGGTCAGGGAATGGGTCAGCACCTGGTCGTACCAGGCAAAGTCGCCGACCGGCAACAAGTCGATACCGGCGTCTTTCTGCAATTGCCAGTGGGTGGCGCGCAATTGGCGGCCGACACTGTTCAACGCGGCCTGATCGATGTCGCCCTTCCAGTAGGCTTCGAGGGCTTTTTTCAGTTCGCGGTCGGCGCCGATGCGCGGGAAACCAAGGGTGTGGGCCACGGCCATGTCGAATGTGCTCCTGTAAAAGATGGCGCTATTGTCGACAGCCAAGGCAACATGAGACAAACTCAACCTTTTCGTGTTGATCACAAGTTTTCCTCATGGAGCCCCACGGTGCTTGAAATCCGTCACTTGAAGACACTGCACGCCTTGCGCGAAGCCGATAGCCTGGTGGACGCGGCCGATCGCCTGCACTTGACCCAATCGGCGCTGTCCCACCAGTTCAAGGAACTGGAAGAGCGCATGGGCATGCCATTGTTCGTGCGCAAGACCAAACCGGTGCGTTTCACCAGCGCCGGTCTGCGCTTGCTGCAACTGGCCGACGCCACCCTGCCGCTGCTGCGCGCCGCCGAACGCGACATCGCGCGGCTGGCCGGCGGCACCGCCGGGCGTTTGCACATGGCGATCGAGTGCCACAGTTGCTTCCAGTGGCTGATGCCGACCATCGACCAGTTCCGTGATGCCTGGCCGGAAGTCGAACTGGACCTGGCGTCGGGTTTCTCTTTTGCGCCGCTGCCGGCATTGGCGCGTGGCGATCTTGATTTGGTGGTGACCTCCGATCCGGTGGAACTGGTTGGCATCACCTATGTGCCGCTATTCACCTACGAAGCGATGCTTGCCGTGGCCAACCAGCACAAACTGGCGAGCAAGGCCTACATCGTCCCGGAAGATCTGCTCACGGAAACCTTGATCACTTACCCGGTGGAACGTGATCGGCTGGACATCTTCACTCGTTTCCTCGAACCCGCCGACATCGAACCGGCCCAGGTCCGCACCTCGGAACTGACGGTGATGATGATGCAACTGGTGGCCAGCGGACGCGGCGTGTGTGGCATGCCCCATTGGGCGCTGCATGAGTACAGCTCACGGGGTTATGTGAAGGCCAAGCGACTCGGTGAGAAAGGATTGTTTGCGACGCTGTATGCGGCGATTCGGGCAGACATGCTGGATGCGCCGTATATGCGCGACTTCTTGCTGACGGCGAAAGACACGTCGTTTTCGACCCTGGATGGGGTTGGTGCCGTTCGCTGATAGCCCAAACGCTACAGCATGTGGCGAGGGAGCTTGCTCCCGCTCGGCTGCGCAGCAGTCGTAAAATCTGCGCATGCGGTGTATCCGAAGAAAAATGGTTGCCGGATTTGGGGCTGCTGCGCAGCCCAGCGGGAGCAAGCTCCCTCGCCACAAAATGCCTTATGCCTGAGGATCAGCGGTGATTTCGCGGCACATATGGATTTTGTCGAAGTATTCCTCGCCCACTCGCACCGCCATCGGCTCAAGGCCGAACTGGATGAAGCCGCAGCGCTGGTAGAGCTTGAACGCCGCATCATTGCCGGCGGTTACGGTCAACTTGATCAACCGCAACCCTTGATGCGCCTGCGCCTCGGTCAAAACCGCCTGCACCAGCTGATAACCCAGCCCGCGCTGCCGGACGTTGGCGGACACGTACATGCCAAACAGCGTCGCCTTGTGCCGTGCCTTTTCCCGAGGTTCGAAGGCCAGGCCAACGATGCCGGCCAACCTGCCCTCTTCGAACGCGCCAAACACTGCATCCAGCTTGCTGGTCAGGCGCGACTCCCACCAACTCAGCGGCATGGCCGCCCGTTCGCGCACGCTGGAGGTGAACGCCTGCGGGTGACGGTCATAGGCTTCCAGCATTAATTCCCGGTAAGCCAGGGCGTGACTGGCATCCAGCCGCTCGATCCACATGCTCACGCGGTCCTGCGTTGCTCAAGCATCAAGCGCAGCGCCAGGCCACCCAACACGAACCCCATGAAATAGCGCTGCAGCGCCAGCCAGGTCGGGTTGTTGACGAACCACGAGGCGATGCCCGCAGCAAACAGGGCGATCAGCAGATTGACGCAGAAACTGACGCTGATCTGGGTCAGGCCCAACACAATACTTTGGGTGAACACCGAACCGTGCTCGGGGCTGATGAATTGCGGAAACACCGATAGATAAAACACGGCGATTTTCGGGTTCAGGGCGCTGGTCAGAAACCCCATGGTGATCAGTTTGCGTGACGAATCCGGCGGCAACTGCTGGGCTTCGAACGGCGAACGCGCCCCGGGTTTCACCGCCTGCCAGGCCAGCCACAAAAGATACAGCGCACCGGCCCACTTCAACACTTCATAGGCCATCGGCACCGCAAGGAACACCGCGGTCAAACCGGCCGCCGCGGCGAACAGGTGGACGAAAAAACCCGCGACCACACCGAGCAACGACGTCACGCCAGCCTTGCGCCCCTGGCAAATCGAACGGGAGATCAGGTAGATCATGTTCGGCCCCGGCGTCAGGACCATCAGCAACGCGGCAGCGGCGAAAATCAGCAAGTCTTGAAGCGGGATCATGGCGGGTCCTTTGCGTGAATGATCAGGCGGTCGCGGTCAGCGAAGCTCGATAAAACGGCAGGATCAGGTCGCGTGTCAATGGCGCCAGCGTGACATCGCCGTCGGTGGCCGGATCGATCCAGAGCACTTCTTCGATCTCGGCTGCCGGGGTGACGTCTGCATCAATGGTTAGCAGAAAGATTTCGGCCTGTACGACAAAACCCGGTTCGTTGGCGGCGGGGGCCGAGAACTGGCCAAGGAAGGTGGCGTGCGCCGGGTCGATAACCAGTCCCAACTCTTCTTCCAGTTCTCGGGCCAGGGCATGCACCGGTTGCTCATGGGCTTCGATCTTGCCGCCCGGTTGCATGAAGGCCGTGGTGCCGCGCTTGCGCACCAGCAGGGTTCGACCGTCGGGGCCGATCAGCAGGGCGGCGGCGATGTGGATAAGTGTCGACATAAACAAAAGGCCTTTGACTCAAAGGCTGCAAGGATCACATGTCTTTCGCGGATGATCAAAACCGCGGTGTGCAGGAGCAGCCTCGCAGGTTATCGAGCCACCGAACATTTCATTCTCACCGTGTACTATCAACGATACTTTCGTGTGAATGTCGTGGCCGACAAAATCCAGTTTAATTGTCAGCTCGAAGGCGACCGCACATTGTGCCTGTGGCGAGGGAGCTTGCTCCCGCTGGACCGCGAAGCGGTCCCACAACAAGCACCGCGTTCAGTCAGGCCAAATCCGCCCGCAGGTTTCGCGGCTGCTTCGCAACCGAGCGGGAGCAAGCTCCCTCGCCACAAAAGCTATCTGCACCGAACCATTGAGTCCGAACCCAAGGAAACCGTATGAGCCTGTCCCTCCTGAGCCGCTACGCCTTCTTTGCCGTCTGCGTAATTTTCACCCTCGCCAGCCTGCCCTTCCTCGAACACGACTGGCTCTGGCCGATCACCGCCGTCACCGGCGTTCTGAGCCTGATCGGCATTTTCGATCTGCTGCAAAGCCCCCACGCGGTGCGGCGCAACTATCCGATCCTGGGCAACATCCGCTATCTGGTCGAAGCCATCCGCCCGGAAATCCGCCAGTACCTGCTCGAATCCGACAGCGACGCCCTGCCCTTCTCCCGCGCCCAGCGCTCGCTGGTCTACTCCCGGGCCAAGAACGAAAGCGCCGACAAACCGTTCGGCACGCTCATCGACGTGTATCAGTCGGGGTTCGAATTCATCGGTCATTCCATGCGCCCGGCGCCATTGAGCGACCCTAGCGGTTTCCGCGTGACGGTCGGCGGCCCGCAATGCGCTCAGCCCTATTCAGCCTCGGTGTTCAACATCTCGGCCATGAGCTTCGGCTCGCTCAGCGCCAACGCCATTCGCGCATTGAACCAGGGCGCCAAACTTGGCAACTTCGCCCATGACACCGGCGAAGGCAGCATCAGCGCCTATCACCGCGAACACGGTGGCGACCTGACCTGGGAACTGGGCAGCGGCTATTTTGGTTGCCGCACCAGCGACGGCCGTTTCGACCCGGAACGCTTCGCCGCGCAAGCCCGGACGCCGCAAGTGCGGATGATCGAAATCAAGATGTCGCAAGGCGCCAAACCCGGTCATGGCGGTATCCTGCCCAAGCACAAAGTGACCCGGGAAATCGCCGACACCCGCGGCATTTTGATGGGTGAAGACTGCATCTCGCCCTCACGCCACAGTGCGTTTTCCACGCCGATTGAACTGATGCATTTCATCCAGCAACTGCGTGAACTGTCTGGCGGCAAACCGGTGGGTTTCAAGTTCTGCCTCGGTCATCCGTGGGAATTCATGGGCATCGCCAAAGCCATGCTCGAAACCGGCATCCTTCCGGACTTCATCGTGGTCGACGGCAAGGAAGGCGGCACCGGCGCGGCACCCGTGGAGTTCACCGACCACATCGGCGTGCCGATGCGTGAAGGTCTGCTGTTTGTGCACAACACGCTGATTGGGCTGAATCTGCGGGACAAGATCAAACTCGGCGCCAGCGGCAAGATTGTCAGTGCCTTCGACATCGCCAGTGTCCTGGCCATCGGCGCCGACTGGGCCAACTCGGCGCGCGGCTTCATGTTCGCCATCGGCTGCATCCAGTCGCAAAGCTGCCACACCAACAAATGCCCGACCGGCGTCGCCACCCAGGACACCCTGCGCCAGCGCGCGCTGGTGGTGCCGGACAAAGCTCAGCGCGTCTACAACTTCCACCGCAACACCCTGAAAGGCCTGGCGGAGATGCTCGCCGCCGCCGGCCTCGAACATCCGTCGCAGTTGTCGGCCAAGCATTTGGTGCGACGGATGTCGGCGACCGAAATCAAGCTGTTCTCGCAGCTGCATGTGTTCCTGAAACCGGGTGAGTTGCTGACCGGTGAAGTGAATGGCGAGTTCTACTCACGGATGTGGCAGATGGCGCGGGCCGACAGTTTTGAGCCTAATGAAGTAGCGGCGGCCTGATCAAAGATCAAGAGATCGCAGCCTGCGGCAGCTCCTACATGGATCGCATCGCAGGCTGCGATCTTTTGATCTTCACCAACGCAGTGCTTTGATCGGGGCGGGTTCCTTGATGACGATAAAACCGTAATCGCCAATCAGATAAATCCGGTAGAACTGGTTCTCCACCAACGCCGGATATTGCTGATAACCCACCCGCGTCGCATTGCGCCGCTCCTTCTCCGCGACGACGTTGGTGATGCCCACCTTGGGCAGGTTTTCGGCCAGCATGTAAAAGTCGATGTTCAACAGATAGTGCAACACCGGCATCTGCTTGAACGACCCCGCCGCCCCCACCAGCCAGTGATCGGAATAGGTCACCGACAGGTAAATGCGCTTGGCCTCGCGCAGTGCTTGATGGCTGGTAATGTCGCGTTCAAGGCTGAACAACGCGCTGGTCGCGAAGGTTTTCTGCACCGTCAGCACGCGCCCGTAAGCAAACGACAGCGACAGCATCGCCAGCAGCGGTACCAGCAACAGCAGCGGCAGTCGTTCATGCAGCGGTGCCAGCGCCAGATAGCTCAAATAGAACAGCAGCACCAGCAGCACCGCAAATCCCATCAAGGTTCTGGCGCCTTCGTTGAAGTCGCGGAAAAACAACGCGACACCAGACACCAACAGCATCACCACCGGCACTGTCAGCAGGCACATCAGGCCGATCAACCATTGCCTCGCCCGACCATCCTTGTGCTTAACGACGTTTAAACCCAGGCGAACAGCACCCACAATGGCGCACAGCAACAACCCGGCAAACACCCAAGCGAATCCGCCGTGAAACAACAGCAGGATTTTCTCCAGCACTCGCGCAAGGTTGATGTCGATTTGCAGCCAAGGCTGCGCCGACCAATCCAGCAACAGCGTGCGGCCCTCGCCCATGAACGGATAGGCCGTGACGCAGTAAATCAACCAGCCCAGCACGATCTGCGCGATTCTCCTTCCGATCAAAACGCCCCACTGCGGCCAGGGCGCTTTGTCATTGGCGGCCCTGAGCAAGTCCAGACAACACAGGCCCAGAAACACATTGATGCTGACCTGATAAAGCCCCAGCGCCAGCGCTATCAGGAACGCCGGCACCAGCCATTGCACGCTGCGCGAAGGGTGACGAAAGGTGATCGCATAGATCACCGCCACCACACTCAGGGTCATGACGGGACCGTCGTATTGATACGACAGGTTTTGCAGGAAGAACGGGTTGTACCAGAGCGGCAACAGCACCAGGCAACAAGCGATGGTGGGCTCACGGAAGTAATGAAAGGTCAGGCTGGCCAGTGCCCAGGACATCGCTAAAGTGGCGATCAACAACGGCAATGGAAAGATGTCCGGCGCGGCATTACTGAAGGTCAGTGCGTTGTAGAACAGCTCGGCGAACAACCGCCCTTCCTTGGCCCAAGCCATGCCGGCCGACAGCGAGCGCCAGTTGTCATCGATGTAGGGATAGTCCGCGAGGATCAGCGGCAGGACATACACCAGGGTCGCCGGCAGGAAAAACAACCAAACCTGACGGCGCCCGAGCTCCTTGATGAAGAAATCGCTGAACCGCCCCATGCTAAAGCTCGTGCCGGGCTTTGCCGCCGACGATGTCTTTGACCACATAGCGCGGGCGGTGCTTGGCTTCAATATAGATACGCCCGATGTACTCGCCGAGGATGCCGATGCCGATCAGTTGCACGCCGCCGAGAAACAGAATGGCGGTCATCAACGACGGATAACCGGGCACGCTGTTACCAAAGAAGACTTTGTCCAGCACCATGTACACCGCATACAACACGGCGAAGATCGACACACACCCGCCGACGTACGTCCATAAACGCAGGGGCACCGTGCTGAACGAAGTCACACCTTCGAGCGCCAGGTTCCACAGTTTCCAGCCGTTGAACTTGCTGCTCCCCGCGACCCGCCTGGCCCGTTCGTACTCCACCACCACGCTGTTGAAACCGGCCCACGACAGCACGCCTTTCATGAACAACTGATGCTCGGGCAACGCGCGAATCACATCCACCACCTTGCGATCCATCAGGCGAAAATCCCCGACGTTTTCCTCGATCCGTGTATAGGAAATTCGATTCAACAGGTGATAAAACAGCGCCGCACTGTGGCGTTTCAAATAACCGTCGGCACTACGGTTGCGGCGCTTGGCCAACACCACGTCGGCGCCTTTTTGCCATTGTTCGATCAACAGGGGGATGACGTTGATCGGGTCTTGCAGGTCGACATCCATCGGAATCACAGCGTCGCCAGTGGCGTATTCCAGGCCCGCGAACAGCGCGGGTTCCTTGCCGAAGTTGCGCGAAAAATTGATCAGCGTGACCAGCTCGTCTGCCTGCGCCAGCGCCGTGACTTGTTCCGCCGTGCGGTCGGTGCTGCCGTCGTTGATGAAGACGATTTCGAATTCGACGCCATCGAGCGTCAACTCACGTCGCACAGCCCGATAAAACAGCTCGACCGCCTGTTCTTCGTTGAACACCGGAACGATCAGCGAGACTTTCATGCGTCACGCTCGCGAAACACCACGTATTTGGAAAACAGAAAGCCGAGCACCAGGCTCAACGCCGAAAACAGCGCAACGGTCAGCAAACCATGCAGGCGCCATACGTCGCCCAGATAGCCGACGCCATAACTCAGCGCCCCCATCGCCGCCATGAACAGCAAATACCCGCCGACCGACAACTTACCGTCAAACGTGTACAGCGCATTCATATAGAAGGAAAACGAGGCTGCGACGCAGAAGGCTGCCAGGTTGCTGACAGCCTGACGCCAACCCGCCGCCACACTCAGCAGGAAAAAAATCTGCCAGTGAATAAGGGTGTTGGCGACCCCGATCACCGTGTAACTGGACAACCCTTTCCACAACCGCCTCATGCTGAAGCTCCCGGGTTAGAACGCGTCCTCTTCCCTAAGCATTTGAGCTTGTCTACTGTCAGAAATCGCAGATTCACCAGCCTTTCAGACCAGCGGTTAAACGCGACGACAATGCGAGGAGACATTCCGTAATATCCCGACTTTGCAATTGCCGGCGAATCGGGCCACCCTGCGCGCCGCCGATGAGCGGCGCGCCACTCTTTGCGCTGTCGACGACTCCTTTGTTCAACAACCGTTTACGAGCCTGCCGTCATGACGTTAGCGCGCGATCACCGGATCGACTTTTTTCGTGGCTTGGCACTGATCTTCATTTTCTGGGATCACGTGCCCCACAACCCGCTGGGTCAAATCACCCTGCGTAACTTCGGCTTCAGCGATGCGGCCGAAATCTTCGTGTTCCTGGCCGGTTATGCCGCCGTGCTGGCCTACGGCAAAATCCTTGCGCGAGAAGGCTTTCTGATCGCCTGCGTGAAAATCCTCCGGCGCGCCTGGGTGCTGTACGTGGTGCATATCTTCCTGCTGGCGATGCTGATGGGCATTGTGTTCTTCGCCAACAGCCACGTGGAAACCCGCGATCTGGTGGAAGAAATGGGCATGCACCATTTCATCAGCGACCCACAGCAGGCCTTGATCGATGAGCTGCTGCTGCGCTTCAAGCCGAACCTGATGGACCCGTTGCCGCTGTACATCGTGCTGCTGGCGGGTTTGCCGCTGGTGTTGCCGATGCTGGTGCGCAAGGCCTGGGCGGTGGTGGCGGTGTCCTTTGCGCTGTACCTGACCGTGCCGTTGTTTGGCTGGAACCTGGCCGCGATCAAGGACGGCGTGTGGTACTTCAACCCCGTGGCCTGGCAGCTGCTATTTATACTCGGTGGTGCGGCGGCGATTCACAGTCAGCGGCCGCGATTGCCGGAAACCCGTCCACTGATGCGCCAGCCATTGTTTGTCGGTGCGGCGCTGTACGTAGTGGCTGCCGGGGTGATTACCGTCGCGTGGCGCTGGCCGCACATCCACGACGCACTGATGCCGGCCAGCCTGAGCGAATGGCTGTACCCGATCAGCAAAACCGACCTTTCGCCCGTGCGCCTGATTCACTTCCTGGCATTGGCCTACGTCACCGCGAAACTGCTGCCCGATACCGGCTGGACGCAAAACTGGCTGGCGCAGCAAAGCTGTCGCATGGGGCGTTTTTCCCTGGAGATCTTCTGCCTCGGCGTGTTGCTGGCGCCACTGGCGGACATGATCAATGCGCTGACCGACGATGCGTTCACCATGCAGGTGTTTACGGCGTTGGTGGGGGCTGGAGTGATGGCGTTGCTGGCAGTTTGGCTGGAGTTCAACAAGCGTTTGAATCGTTCGCCTCAAGTCGCGCCCGCCTGAGCGCTTTTGTGGCGAGGGAGCTTGCTCCCGCTGGGTCGCGAAGCGGCCCCAAAAACGGGACTGCTGCGCAGTCCAGCGCGAGCAAGCTCGCTCGCCACAAGGGTCACATGAAAAAGCCCCGGCCAAATGGACCGGGGCTTTCTCGTTTCAGGCGTTAAGACTTACGACGCCGAATGCACCGCACCCTGCGTCACATTGGTCGGTTGCAGCTTGAACACATAGAACAACACCGTCAGCAGAACCAGGAACGCCGGGCCGACATACAGCGCCACGCGGGTATCCGGGAAGTAGGCCATCAGGCCGACCACCAGCACCAGGAACGCCAGCGCCAGATACGAACTGACCGGGTACAGCCACATGCGGTATTTCAGGCCGGCACGTTCGCTGGCGCTCAGGCTTTTGCGGAACTTGAGTTGGGCCAGCAGGATCATCACCCAGGTCCAGATCGCGCCGAAAGTGGCAATCGCGGTCACCCAGACGAAGACTTTTTCCGGCACCAGGTAGTTGAGCAACACGCCCAGCAACAAGGCGCCCATCGACAACAGCAACGCGCGGCGCGGCACGCCGTTGCTCGAGGTCTTGGCGAAACCGGCCGGAGCCTGGCCATTCTGCGCCAGGCTGTAGAGCATGCGCCCGGTGCTGAAGATGCCGCCGTTGCAGGACGAAAGCGCCGCAGTGATCACCACGAAGTTGATGATACCGGCGGCCGTCTTGATACCCAGACGCTCAAAGGTCATCACGAAAGGGCTGCCCTGGGTGCCGATTTCGTTCCACGGGTAGATCGACAGGATCACGAACAGCGCACCCACGTAGAACAACAGAATCCGCCAGAACACCGAGCCGATCGCATCGGGAATGGTCTTCTGCGGGTTCTTCGCTTCACCGGCGGTCAGGCCGATCATCTCGACACCGAGGTAGGCGAACATGACCATTTGCAGCGACATCAACACGCCTTGCACGCCGTTGGGCATGAAGCCGCCATGGGTCCAGAGATTGGAAATCCCCAAGGCCACGCCGTCGTTGCCGAAACCGAAAGCGATGATGCCGACACCGCCGAGCACCATGGCGATGATGGTGACGATCTTGATCAGGGCGAACCAGAATTCGAATTCACCGAACGCCTTCACGGCGATCAGGTTGATGGTGCCCATGCTGACCAATGCCGACAGCGCCCAGATCCAGCGCGGCACATCGGGGAACCAGACGCCCATATACACCGCCACAGCGGTGATTTCGGCGACACAGGTCACCAGCCACAGGAACCAGTAGTTCCAGCCGGTCAGGAAGCCCGCCAGCGGGCCGAGGTAGTCTTGGGCATAACGGCTGAACGAGCCGGCCACCGGGTTGTGCACGGCCATTTCACCGAGGGCGCGCATGATCACCAGGATCGCCAGACCGCCGATGATGTAGGACAGCATGATCGCCGGCCCCGCCATTTCAATGGCCTTGGCCGAACCGAGAAACAGACCGACGCCGATACAGGCACCGAGTGCCATCAAGCGAATATGCCGTTCGCCGAGTTCGCGTTTGAGCGGACCGCCCTGAGCGGTTTCGCCGTGGGGCAGATGATTGCCTACGGACATGGGGGTACAACCTCGTCTTGTTATTGGATATGACCACCGAGTGTCGAAGTGCCGACCGATAAGCCAGTGCTTCGCGAAACCGGGCCTGCTTCGTGGGCGGGACCGTCTTGCCGGGTAAAACCTGCAAGATCAGCGGGGCGTGCAGTATAAAAAGCTCGCGTCAGAGTTTTTCACTCTATAAATCACAAAAATCAGGCGTAAATCCCGGTAAAACCGCTACTCGCGGAGATGGATTGTCTGGGTTTTGTAGGATTTTTCGCTTTTGAAGCGGTGGCGAGTATTGCACGGTATTGGTGCGTCGTCATGCCCCGACGTAGGTCTTATTTTTGCTTGCGATGGCTCTAAATCGGTGGTTTCGGATGCCGTTTCGATGGGCGAACGCATGTTCCCCTTTGCGCACGATTTACTGTAGGAGCTGCCGAAGGCTGCGATCTTTAAGCGGCCGTTACCGCAGAAATGGATATGTACACAAACCGATACCCCAAATCACCCTTTTGGATCCTCACAATTTTTTCACCAACGCCAACCACCGTCTAAGCTTCAGACAAGTCCGATCAATCTGCGTGAATGGATCAGTCGACTATGGGCGCTTTATGGCAAACCGATTCGAGTAAAACCGTGGTCCCGACTGAACGAGTGGATGAAGCGCCTACACCTGAAAAACCCCGTCGCACTCGCGTGAAGCACGGGTGGAAGGCGTTCTGGTTGCTGCTGGTGATCATTGCGATTGTCGTGGGGCTGGCGGCGTCCAAGGAAATGCGCACGTCGAGGTTTCAAGCCCGCGAAGCCAGCAAGTTCGCCAAAACCCTGAGCTATGAACTGCACTCCGGTCCCAGCGACTCGATTCGCTATCCTGGCGCCGGCCCGTTCGACCTGCGCCTGGGCTACAGCTCGCTGGGTGACTTTCTGCCACGGCTGATCAAGCGCGATTACGTGATTTCTGAACAAACCCGCTTTTCTCCGGCGCTGATGAGCTACACCGACAAGGGCTTTTTCGTGCCCTACTCGGAGAAAATCCAGGCCGGGTTGTCGATCACCGATTGCCGCGCGGCGCCGTTGTACCAGTTCAAATATCCGCAACAGCTCTATGCCAGCTTCGAGGCGATTCCGCCGGTGGTGGTCAGCAGTTTGCTGTTCATCGAAAACCGCTTTTTGCTCGACCCTCGCCAACCCTTGGCCAACCCTGCCGTGGACTGGCCGCGGTTCGGCATGGCGGCCTATACGCAAGTCGCCAAACTGCTGCACCTGCCCGGCCAATCGGCGGGCGGCAGTACCCTGGCGACGCAACTTGAGAAGTACCGGCACTCGCCCGATGGCTTGACCGTGTCGGGCGGGGAAAAGATCCGCCAGATGATCTCCGCCAGCGTGCGGGCCTATCAGGACGGGCCGGAAACACTCAAGGCCCGGCAAAACGTGGTGCGCGACTACCTCAACAGCGTGCCCCTGTCGGCCGTGCCCGGCCACGGTGAAGTGCATGGCATGGCCGAAGGTTTGCGCGTGTGGTACGGCGCCGATTTCAATCAGGCCAACACGACGCTGGCGAGCGACGCCACGGATCCAAAAAGCCTTGCGGACAAAGGCCTGGCCCTGCGTGAGATGCTGTCGTTGATGATCGCTCAGCGCCGCCCTTCCCATTACCTGACCAAGGGCCGCGATGAATTGGCCGAACTCACCGACAGCCACATTCGCCTGTTGGCGCAGAATGGCGTGATCGATGCACCGTTCGCCGCCGCTGCGTTGGCCAGCAAGGTGACGTACCGCGACTGGGCCACTCAACCGACCATTCAACCGATCGAAACCAACAAAGGCATCAGCGTCGCGCGCAGCCGCCTGGGCGGTTTGCTCAATCGGCCGCTGTACGACCTCGACCGCCTCGATCTCTCGGCCACCAGCACCCTGCAAGGCGACCTGCAAACCCAGGCCACGGCGTACCTGAAAAAACTCGCCGACCCGGCCTATGCCGCAGAAATCGGCCTGCTCGGCGAACGCCTGTTGACCCCCACCAGCACCACCCAGGTGCGCTACAGCTTTACCTTGTTCGAGTTGACCCCGGATGGTTCGAGGGTGCGGGTGCAGACCGACAGCACCGACCAGCCGTTCGACATCAATGAAGGCAGCAAACTGGAACTGGGCTCCACCGCGAAGATGCGCGTGCTGACCACTTACCTGCAGATCATTGCCGAGATTCACGATAAATATGCCGCCCTGAGCATCCCGGAACTGAAGAAACTCGAGGTGCCGGAACAGGATCGCCTGAGCCGCTGGGTCGTCGATTACTTGATCGAGAACAAAGACCGCAGCCTGCCGCCCCTGCTCGGTGCTGCGCTGGACCGCAAGTACTCGGCCAGCCCCGGTGAAGCGTTTTTCACCGGTGGCGGGTTGCACACGTTCCATAACTTCCGCAAGGAAGACAACGGTCGCAATCCCACCTTGCGCGACTCTCTGCGTGAGTCGATCAACTTGCCGTTCATCCGCCTGATGCGCGACCTGGTGCGCTACACCACCTATTCCGGCCCCAACAACAGCTCTGAACTGCTCAAGGACGACCGCGACCCAAGGCGTCAGGAATACCTGGCCTCGTTCGCCGATCGCGAAGGCACTTCGTTCCTGCTCAAGTTCTGGAAAAAGTACAAGAACAAGGACACCCAGGCGCGCCTTGAAACCTTCCTCGACAGCATGCGCCCGACGCCGATCCGCATGGCCGCCGTGCACCGTTACCTGCTGCCGCACGCCAGTCAGGAGAGCTTCAACACGTTCGTGCGCTCGCACCTGACCAACGAAAAACTCACCGAGAAACTCACGGACGAACGCCTGAAACGGCTCTACGAAAGTTACGGCCCCGGCGCATACGACCTGCCTGACCAAGGCTTCATCGCCAAGGTCCACCCGCTGGACCTGTGGATGATGGGTTACCTGCTCAAGCATCCGGACGCCACGTTCAAGGATATCGTCAAGGCCAGTCAGTTCGAGCGCCAGGAGGTTTACAGCTGGCTGTTCAAAAGTCGTCACAAGGGCGCCCGTGATAGCCGTATTCGCACCATCCTGGAAATCGAAGCGTTCCTCGATATTCACCAGCGCTGGCAGAAAGTCGGCTATCCGTTCGACCATTTGGTGCCATCGCTGGCGACCGCCATTGGCAGCTCCGGCGACCGCCCGGCGGCATTGGCCGAATTGATCGGGACCATCCTCAACGATGGTGTGCGGATGCCGACCTTGCGCATCGACAGTTTGCATTTTGCGGCGAATACGCCTTATGAAACCAAGTTGAACAATGACCCGGATGCCGGTAAACGGGTGATGCCTTCCGAAGTGGCTACCGCGATGCGCGAAGCCCTGTCACAAGTCGTGGATGCCGGGACCGCCAAGCGCGTGGCCGGCAGCTTCAAACTGCCGGACGGCACCCCGCTGGCCATGGGCGGCAAGACCGGTACGGGCGACAACCGCATCGAAGCCGTCGGTTCCGGCGGACGGATTCTGAGCTCCAAGTCGCTCAACCGCACGGCGACGTTCGTGTTCTACATCGGCGATAACCATTTCGGCACCCTGACCGCTTTCGTGCCGGGTCGCTCGGCCGAGAATTTCACCTTCACCTCGGCGCTGCCGGTGCAGGTGCTCAAGGGCATGGCGCCGATTCTGACGCCGTACCTGCAACCGGGTACTCACACGATGTGCCAACCTACTTTGGCGGCTGCTGAACGTTAATGGAGAGTGGCGGTAACTATGTATTTTTCACCTTCGAATTTTGCGAGGTTCGAGGCGAAACACGCTGCCTTTCAAACACATTTTTGAGCTTTTTTTGGGCAAGGCGCGTCCCTAGTCTGGGTGCTCCACTCTTGATCAATGGACGATCGAACCATGCCCAATCCTCCCCTGACGCTTCATCGGCCAGAGCAGTCTGCCGATAAAAGTGTTCATTATGAGTTGGTCAAAAAGGCCATCCCTTCCTGGCTGCTGACCGCCTCGCCGTCACGGGTCAAAGCGTTGAAAAGCGTCCCGCTGACGTTGCCCGACTGGCACCGCAGCGCTTCACCGAGCACCCATCAACAACTGAAAAACCAGATGCAACTGGCCTGGACCGCGCAGAACGACGTCGATAAGGCGTTGAGCGAATTGCAGGATGTCTACACCTTCGCCAAGCCATTGCTGCAACAGGCGCTGAAAGACCAATACGGTGTCGACGATGACGTCGAAGACACCTGGTTGCGACTGTACATGCCGGTCAAAACCTCGTGGTGGGTGCATGATTTCGCCAAGGGGACGCAGAGCCGAACGGTTTCCTTGCTCGATGCCGCGTTGCATAACTTTTCACATAACGAAGCATTCACGGCTGACTCCGGGTTCATCACCCGCCCCGATTTCCGCGGGCACTTCGACGTGAAACATCTCAAGCACAAAATCAGCATCAATCAGTTCAAGTCGTTGTGCCGTGAACTGGACATCGGGGCTCGCTATCAGCAGCACCTGAAAAAGTTTTTGCTTTCGCAAAATCCCGTGGCCAGTAATTACCTGCGCATCAAGGTTGTTGAAAGCCAGAAGCAGGCACTACGTGTTTCAGCGCATATGGCCCTGCAAAAAAAAGACATCGACCAGCATGCTTTCGATGCCGTTCAGGGGATGCTCGAAGATCGCGTCCAAGTACGCTGGAACGGTCAGGTCGTCAGCTATTACAACCTGGCAATGATGGACACGACCCTGACGGGCATTGTCCTGATCAGCGCAGACTTCACCACCGCCACTCGCCCCCTCCCGGTGATTGCCTACGTTCCCCATGACCCGGAGCACCCACTCAAGCAGTACCCGTCGTCACTGGAGCTCATGGCCGAGCTGACTCGCCAACTGCGCGACAACCAACCCGACGCTTCGTATCAACGGTACTTCAGCCAATTCGTGCCCCATCAACAACGAGGCTATTTTTTTGCGCGGCTCAATGACCGTCTTACCCAGGTGAAATGGCAACCGGTACCACCGGGCACCGACTTGCCGAGCTGGCGCGAAACACCTGTGGATAACCCCAACCTGCAATTCCGTGTATCGAGGATTCAGGACGACCGTGAGACCCGCTTTACCGGTGACCTGTGGCTCTACCTCTACCAGCAAAAACTCAACAAGATTCTCAACGACGCTCGGGAAATAGCCATTTCCACCGAATACGCCGACCGCATGGCCCGTTGGGCCTGGTGGGACAACCTGGAAAAAATGCTCTCGGACATCTTCAATATTGCCTTGCTGGTGGCGATTCCGTTCGTGCCCGAACTGGGTGTGTTGATGCTGGCGTATACCGCGTATCAAGTGACCGACGAGGTGGTCGAGGGGATTGTCGACCTTGCCGAAGGCCATTTGCTCGAAGCGGGCGCACAGGCGATCGGCGTGCTGGAAAGTATCGTGCAGTTGGGCATTTTCGCGGCGGGCGCTTCGCTGGGCAGCGCCGCAGTAGCGAAGCTGCCGCCATTTTTCGAAGGCTTGATACCGGTGCAATTGGCCGATGGCAGAACACATTTGTGGAACCCCGACCTGACGCCGTACCAACAGCCGGGCCTTACCCTGCCAGCCGACGCCAGGCCCAACGAACTCGGTATTTACCAGCATCAGGGCCAACCCATTCTGCGACTGGAAAACCAGCATTTCAAAGTGACAGAAGACGCCGCCACCGGGCAGTACCGCATCCAGCATCCACAGCGTGCCGATGCCTATGCGCCGAGCCTGCGACACAACGGCCAGGGCGCCTGGGTCAGCGAAACGGAAAACCCGCGGGAGTGGGAAGGCTCGACATTGATGAGGCGCATCGGCCACACCACCGATGGTTTCAGCGACCGACAGCTCGAACAGGTTCGTCAGATCAGTGGCACCCAAGACGCCGAATTGCGCCGGGTGCATGTCGAGAATACCCCTCCTCCGGTGCTGCTGACCGACACCCTGCAACGTCTCGGCACAGCGGAAATCACCCCGGTCGCGCTGTCCCCGGAAATCACCTTACTGTTCAGCGATTTCCCTGAACTCCCTGCCCGAGTTATGGAAAACATCATGGCTGGCGCAACACCCTCGGAGCATCAATATATTTCGCGAAAACTTCGCCTCCCCTTACGTCTCAAAACCCAGGCGCGAGAGCTTCAGTTCGAGGTGCAATCAGTCCGTGCGGCCCAAGGTCTGTACAACGATGCCTTGAGCAACATCGACACCGAGCGCCTGACCTTGGGCGCATTGCGTATCAACACCGACACCTTCGGCAACCTGCGCCTGGAAATCCGTCAGGGTGCATTCGATGGCGAACTGCGTTGCAGCGCCGGACCCGAAGATGCGACGCAGGTGCGGGTATTGATTCGGGACGATACAGGGAAATATGAGGTGCGTGATGGTATGGATCAGCCGATTCATGAGCCGGATGGTTTTTTCGAAGCCCTGATCCATGCCACGCAAAGGAACGGACGAAATGCGCTGGGCTACAGGCCGGGGAATGGCGAGTGGTTCAGGCAATGGGTGATTGCCAAGTCAGCTCCACCCAGTGAGCGTCGAACAGTGCTTGCCACGCCACCTGTTCGCGCGGTTGCCGAGCATGAAACGATGTTATTGGTTCGTGGAGGCGGACTCAGCAAGGAAGGAAAAACACTGCACGAGCGCATTCAGGATCTTCATCCTCACTTCAGCGAGGCCGAGGTTGATTCATTTGCTGATGCTTTGAGCGCTAGAGATGAGCCACTCAAGGCTATGGAGGAACATGAAAAGGATCTGGTTGAGTTACGGGGGTTGCTGGACGAGTGGGAGCGGCAACAACCCTTTACCCCAGTTTCGGATAGCAATGGATTCCAAGGCGGTGGAGGAAGTCACATCATCAAACGCCTAAGTGACTGTTTCGAGCGAAAAAACACAGAATTCGGAAGCCGCACGGATCCATCATCCTACTCGCTTGATCTCTCAAGAGAGTTTTTGCCTATAAACTTGGAAACTTGGTGGCCAAACCAGAGGACGTTAAGAAAACATCTCAACAAGGTGACGACTCTTAAACTCGATAACACAAGATTTTCACCCGAAGCCGGGGTATTGCGCGATTTTCCAAATCTGCGGGAACTTAACGCCAACCGTTGTGAGCTGAGTTACCTGCCCACCGACATCGAAAAGATGCATCGTCTAGAGCACCTCCGGTTGAATTCAAACTCGATTACCTTGAACAACAGAAGTATTAGGAGACTGAGTAGCCTGACCTATCTGGAAGTAATTGAATTAGACGACAACCCACTGACCATACCGCCCGATATTGCGGCCATGCCTAGACTAAAGTTCCTAGGTCTTAGAAATACCAGAATCACTAGTTGGCCCATAGGAATTTTAGCCGTAGACAGACCTCAGAATTTTGTTTTGGATATGCGGGGCAACTCAATCGATAGGGTGCCGACTATGCGTCTTAGTCCTTCTGAAGCATTGACAATAGGTCGAGCACGCCTCGATATCGAAAACTTATCGACTATTAATCGATTTATTCTCAATGAAATCCGTCAGCGAGTCGGCCTTCCCAATGAAATTGGCGGGCCGCTTCCAACCGACGCTACATCCGGAACATTAATATGGGGCATTGTGCAAGGATTGGACTCCGAACGGATTAAACGTTGGGAGGAATTGAAACTCGAACCCAACTCTGAGCCTTTTATGTCATTCATAAATGGAGCACCGGGCTTCGCCGACTATCGGGCTGGTGGCGAAGCACGGACAAATCTATTAGAGCGCCTCTGGCGCATACTTGATGCTGCCAGTATCGATACTCGCCTCAGAGAAAAACTTTTCGCTATGGCGGCGGATCCAGTGAGATGTGCCGATGCTGGTGCGCAATTGTTCAACAACATGGGTATCGAAGTACTCGCCTTCGAGGCATATTCCAGTGCCACCGATCCTGCGCAGCTCGAAATTAAATTGGTAACGCTGACCAAAGGTTCGGCACGCTTGGAACTGGTCAATGATATCGCTAGGGCTGACATGAGTAGCCGAGAAGGCAACCCGGACGAAGTTGAGGTTTACTTGGCTTATCAGACTGGTTTAGCAAAACGCTTGAGTCTGCCATGGCAATCCGAGGGCATGCTTTACAGGCCAGTCTCCGGTGTTACCGATGCCATGATCGACGATGCATACGAGACGGTTTTGTCGAGGGAAAATGGCGATGGTCTGGTTAACAAAATGCTTGAACTCAACTTCTGGGAGCATTTTCTCCGTGAAACATACCTTTCGCAGTTCGAAGAAAACAAAACACTTTACTTGCGTAAATTCGAACGACTTGAGACGTTGCGAACCACTCAGCACGAGTGGACCAACTCGACCCAATTAACGGAGGCTCAACGCACCGACCTTAAAAACAGGCTCAAAGAACTGATGAACGATTTGCCGATTCCGGAGACTGTGATCTTTACAGAAGAACCAATGAGTGATGAATTTCACGACAGACTGCTCAACGATCTTGGGTATGACGAAAGAGAATTGTCGCGAAGACTGACCAGTGAGGCACTGAAAAAAGCTAGCCTGTAACTGCGCGACACACAGCACTACCCCTGAATGCTCGATAGGAACTTCAGGGGTAGTCCTTCAACCTACTTCCGAATCCCAAATCACCGTGACATCCCCCGAATAGGTTTTTGAAACACCGTCACGTAACATCTGTTCGACGTGTTCCTTAGCCACTTCAAAGTGCATGATTCCAGGCTTGCGTTCGACATAAAAGCCGGGTTGAAACAACTCGGTACCACTGCCATCGAGGCGGAGAGGACGACGATGAACTGGCTGCCCTGTCCCATCCGTCAGGCCGTTGGGCAGCGTCACGCTTATATTTAAGGGAACAAGATCAGCGGAGGCAGCGTCGCGTAACGCACAGCTATTGCCGGCAGAATGCTGACATTCGAGCTGCATCTTGAACCGCGAAGAAGCCGAGACATTGAACGTCTGGTCCCGGTACAGCCGCACCGGCCTGCGCCCTTGACTCAGCCATGCCTGCCAACCGCCCTGAGGCACGAGCTCAATGCGATTCCCCCCCGGCGGGATGTCGACTTTTAGCGCATGCATGACATCCAGGGTGAAATTGAGCGTAATGGAGTTGTCGTTGGGGATCAGAACATCGCCCATATCGAAGTCCATTCCCGGACCTGCGGTGTAGGTCAGTGAACCTTTGTATTCTCCTGATGACATCCTCAGGGGATTGGGCGTCCTCAGTTCGTAGACATATTCAACCGCACTGTAATTAAACCAAGGAATGTCGACCGAAGGTGTTCTACCACAAGCCCCCGCACCTTCGGGTACCAGCCAGAAAAAGGGCGACCAAGCGACACCGGCAACCCCCACGTTCACACCTGTACACGGGGCCGGAGCGTTCTTCCACTGACTAAACCAACCGACACCTGGTCGAGCCCATGCGCTGACTCCCGGAGGTCTCGCAATATTCCAGCCACCACCAATTCCTGCGATTCGCATCTGAACAGTCTCACTCTCGCCTGTGCGACTGTGGAAGACCTCCAAACTCCGCCAACTGGAGGGAACACTAAAAGTTGCGCCCTTTCTGGGGTCAGCATGATCACCAAGAATAGGTTGCGACGAATTGAATCGTAGTTCGGGTATCCTCAGACTGAAAATACCTAGACTCCTGCATCGAGCAGTAATCCAACTAACACACACACCACTTTCCGGTGTCGTATTAATAAACCTGTTGAGCATCGGATTCGCCGGATCAGGCACAAACTCCGCCCGAATTTCCTGAACTACCGCTTTGGAGGATGGGGCATACCCCCCCAATAATATACTTCCCGCGAGGGAAAACGTTGCAATCGCTCTGGACGAAAAAAACAGTTTCATCATTGTTCAACCTAAAATTACAAACAACGAAAACACCCACTAAATGGGATCAGGGAACCACCGCCTCAAAAATCATATGTACGCTACCGTAGTACTCACCAGGCTTATAACCGTCATTTGGCTTGACTGCAGAAATCACCAGTTCCACGCGTTTACCGGTTTTGCCATCTATTTCCGAAATGACGGATGCATCATTTACCCTGAGCTTTATCCGGTTGAACTGAACATCCAAAGCAATATTGTCTACAGCTCTGCCATTGCTCAAATATGGCTCTTCATTCAATCGTGCCGTGATACCGCCATTACTATTCTTGACATCGAAGTGTTTGCGCAGCGGGCTTAGTTCCTGCGCAGTCAAATCCCAGTTCAATTTCTGCTCTCGTCCAATCCAGTCCGGATCGGTCGGCAATACATAAAAGTCCGCCGTCGGGATGGTAACTCTGACTTCAAATATCGCACGCTCTACGACGGCATGTGCACAGACGCTTGCCAACGTCAGCAACATCATCGAAATTCCGGCCATTGATGATTTAAACATGGTGTCACCTACTAAGGCGCTGCACGCAATAGATAAAATGAAAAGTCTAAATACAACTTCCACCCAGGACTAACCCTTTACGTCCAGCTTCGTGATTTTTGAACCTTCAACCAAGGTAAAACGGTATTCACGGCCAATCTGCTTATCGAACTTGAAAGTACGACCAGCCAAGATGTGATGTTTAGTGGTCGGTTGGCACTCCTGTTCGTGCTTCAGCGAACAGTCCTTAAACTCATCGACCACTACCACACTGTTGCCGTTGTTGCGGATCCGGTATTGGCTGGCGTCGTTCTCGACCACACTGTCGAAACGAGTCTCTTTCGGGCGCACGAAAAACACCGTGCCATAACCGGCAAGCACGTTGACTCCGGCCGACAGGTTCTTTTTGTAATCTTCACGCTCTTCGGCTGACACGGCAAACTCATCTTCCTTCTCTGGCACTACGGGCACATAACGCACACGGAAGTAACGTTCTTTCTCCCGTTCGCCCATGAACAGCAAACGCGAACCCTGCATGCCATTGGCAGGCACGATCAATCGTGCCGGGCTGGCCATCAGGCCATTGCGGGAAGTGCCATCGGACTGGCTCTCCAACGGAACCTCCCGGGTCGTGCCATCGGTGTCATAGATAATTTCGAGAATATTGATCTTTACGAACGCCGTGCTCTCACCGCCGTTGAATAAGCGTTTCAAATAAGAACTTTTATTGCCATCCAGATAATCGTAAACAACACCAACATTGATTTGCGGCCCGGCCAAAGTAACTTGGGAAAACAGAGAAAAACCAAACAGTGCCAACAGGCGTTTCATTACGTACCACCTCATTTTTTTAAAACAGACGAATCGGACAAAATGAACAAGATTCAAAATTCCGGATGCCAGATCGCCGTGACATCGTCCGTGTAAATTTCTGAATCTTCCCTCAACCAGCCGTCTCAACATTGCTAGCCGCATCCGCCAACGTATCCGGCGAACAGCGCAAATCGCCAATCATCAGGACATCGTTTTCCCGACGGGTATTGTTCGGGTCGAGGCGGAACTGGCAGAGCAATTGATTGCCGGAACGAACCTCCAGGGTGGGTGAACCGGCGTTCATCTCCATGGAGAAAAAACCATCGACTTCACTCACGCCACGACTAGCGTGGTTGATGATGTGATGCCCCTTGAGCGGCTTGCCCTCGGGGTCGAGCAACCGACCGAGCACTGTGACGGTTTTGCTGACGGTGATCTTGCGGTACTCCACACCGCCCTTATTCAAGTGATAGCTGTAACGAGGCGGCTGTATGGTCGCGGCAGGCACATGATTGCCTTCGAAATCGAAGCTCACCGAACTGCTTTTGTAAGCGGTGATGGGCACGAAGTTACGCCCCGGACGCAGTACCGCGTCGCCGCCACTCAAGTCATCGGCGCGCAGGACGATGCCATCGATATCCGATTCCACATCGATGATCATGCCGGCACCATTACGGTGGTATTGACTGGTCATGACCATCCTGCGCGCGCCGACGGCTACCGTACTTTCCAGGTTGAGACCGCCGGTGAGATCGTTGTTGTAAGAAGAACGCTGAACAAAACCGTCGCCGTTCACCACTTCCGATTGCATTGTTGCCATGGCATTCAAACCAACGCCGAAGGTATCTGTAATCGCTGTAGCAGAGACACTTTGCAGCAAGTGGCTCTGAAGGTCTTTGCGATAGGTAATTGACGCATTGTTATCCCGTCCACCATCACGGGCTGTACGGGTGCCGATGCTGCCGGATATCTGTTCGCCCGGACCGCCCAAGGCAATGTTGACGCTGAGGTCGATGCCTCGATTTCTGTCGTCACCCGAACTGAAACTCCCTGGCCGGTCAAACAGTGCCAATCGCCAGTTAGCGTCGCTGCCAAACAGTTGGGTTCGCTGGGTCCAGCCAAGGTCAATTCCCGTACCTTCGGCGTTGCCTTCGCTGTGGGAAACCCTGGCATTGATCGAGCTTTTGCTGGTCAGCCGATGATTGAACGACAGCGAAGAGTTACTTGTTTGACCGACAAAGACATTACGCTGCCGCACTCGCGTACCATCGGGCAGGGTGTCATAGAGGCGGGTTGTGTCGAGCCAGCTGCGGTTATGGCTGGCGACGATGCTGCCGCTGCCGTAGGAATAAAGCCCCTGTATGTCGAGACCGGTGCCGTAGTCTTCAGTTTGATAAACGTTGGCAAACAGGCTGGCATTGTTGACGATCGTCCAATCAATCGAGGTACCGTATTGTAAGGTGTCTCGTACCTGCCGCCCGCTCAAGCCGAGTATGACCCGTGGATGCAATAGGTAATTGAACGCCGCGCCGGCGGTCATGTCGCCATCGTCCTGTTCATCCCAGTTGCTGAGTACCTTGGATTCACGGCCGGCAAACAGGTTGTAGCGCCAACGCTCGTCGTGATTGCGCCAATTGCTGGGCTTATAGACCAGTTCCTGGGTGCTGGAGGTGATCTGACCATCTTCGATCAGGCGTACCTCTACTTCATAGATCCCTCCTGGCAACTGCCGGGTATCGAGGGTCTGCAATCCTGCCGGCATTGCCTGGGTATTAATCAACAAGCCATCGCGATAGATCTCCACTGAGCCTTGGCGATTGGCTGTAACGTAGATCGGATAGACCGCCGGTTTCGGATTATTGATGGCCAGACTGTCGGAGCTGCCGTACATGGCGCCTATCGCAGTGTCTGGACTGGTACCGAAAGCCCGCGGCTGACGAGTCAACCCTTCGGACGAGGGTGTGAAAAGACCGAGGCGAAGGAAGCTGCCCTCCAGTTCGCGCTGAGTGTAAAACTCATTCACTGAGTGATAGAGCGTGTTATCTATGCCACCCAAGCGAGACAACTGAATATTGATTGCTTGAGTCCAGTTACCCAAACTGCTGCTGGCCTCAAGACCATAGCGCCCACCAAGGTCCTGGTTCTGGCCACCGTTGAGATTCAACTGGTTACGCACTATCAGCCCAGTGCTGCCACCTTCAGGCAGCGCATAGTAAAGCTGCGCCTGGTCATCACGTTCAGCGTTTTCCGTGATGATCGAGACCGAAGAGTTTTCAAGGCTGTAGTGCACGGCCAGTAGTTGTTCAGGGCATTTAGACTGACAGCCGCCGAGTGCTACACCCTGTTTCAGATAATTTGACCAAGTATCCCGGTCGCTGGCTTTGATCGTGCTGTCGCTGACATCAGAAAAATCAACAAGGGTGATGCGATCGTCGCGGGTTAATACCACCAATGCTTCACCTAAAAACTGTTGGTCAAGTTCCATCCGCACCGCCAATGGCACATCAAAAAAGTGCGCTTCAAATTCACCCGGCAAACCTTCAGCCTGCGCCAATAAACTTCGAGGTGTATAGCGACCATCCGCCGCCACGGCCAAAGACGACACACAGAAAAAAAATGCAAGTGCCGTCGCGATGGGAGTCATCGTGAACATGAAAAAAATACTCTAGATATAAATACACAAGACCCCGATCGACAGGATCCCCTCCTGCCGACCGGAAGCTATTATCAAAAAAGGATTAACCTTAATTAATAACCAGTATTACTGAGTAATTCTAGGAATTGCGTCAAATATAACCACTGGCGTGGCGGTAAACAGACCGTTCTGACCGTCAGCCGGTTTGGCTGCTGCGATCACCAGGTCCGCCTGCATGCCGCCGTTCGACTCGGTATCACCGACCACTTCCTGTGAGATACCCGAGAGAGTTTTCCCATTAAAAGTGTAGGTTAGTGGAATAGTGCTATTGCCATTGGACAACGGCTGCGGACCTCCCTCTACGTAAGCGCCAACCGAGCCATTGGTGTGCTGAACATCGTAGGTAGCACGCAAAGGAGTCAAGGTACCAGCCCCCAAAACATAAGCCATCTTTTCGTCTTTACCAAAGTTTGGATCCCGTGGCTGGGCGTGAAATACCTTGCTTGGGAATGGTGGCGCTGATATTGATGGAAGTGCGCGATTCTTCCACAGCAAACGCCATCGAGGAGCTCAGTGCCAGAACAGCCAAAGGTGCAGCGAACGCGATTTTCTTGAACATCTTTCAGTACCTGTTTTTTTAAATGGTCGAAGAGTTGAAAGTTCCTGATGAGTAAAAACAGTCACGAGCAGTTATTTACTCAGCTGAACTTTCAACGCCGGAAGATGATCGACCAATTTATCTGGAAAGTAAGCAGGCAAGTTCCTGCAAGCGCGTAGCCAAAGTGCTATCGCCCCGGAAAGAAAAAACGTGAAAAAAGATCAAAATCAATGTTTGACTGTAAGAGACAGACTACAAACCGCACGCAATAAGCAATGAGAAGCAGATACTAACGAAGTGACTTCTGTAAGACCAATACTACATGTTCAGCAATCAATGGACGAAAACACAACATTAGAGAGTTAACACTAATTTCGCACTTTTAACCCGCATTAAAAATCACTTTTTTTTCGATCTGACGTGTTTTTTTGGGGGGGCGCCTGGGGACGTCCGCTGGTCGGGTGGTCTTGCCTTCACCATAAGATATATCTTAAGTTGTATCTAAACACGACAGAGAGAAGGAAAAATGAGAGACCATCATTCCCCCCACCGCGAACACAGCGACGGTCGCGACGGCTTCGAGAAACGCCCCGGCCGCGAACGCGGTGGTCGCGGTCCACGGGTATTCGCCCCCGGCGACCTGAAACTGCTGTTGCTGGCGTTGATCGCGGAACAGCCCTGCCACGGCTATGACTTGATCCGCCAGATCGAAGGCATGTTCGACGGCGCCTACAGCCCGAGTCCCGGCGTGATCTACCCGACCCTGACCTTTCTCGAAGAAAGCGAAATGATTCAGGGCGATGCCGAAGGCGGGAAAAAGCGCTACAGCGTGACCGACGCCGGGCGCCAGTCGCTGACCGAACAAGCCGTCGCCCTTGAAGGCGTGCGGGTGCGCATCGATGTGAGCAAACGCTCACTGCGTGGCCATGATCGGCCGCCGGAAATTCACGAAGCGGTGCATAACCTGCGTCATGCCCTGCAACTGCACCACGGCCGCTGGAGCGCCGAAGAAATCCAGCGCGTCGCCGCCCTGCTCAACGACACCGCCAAAGCCATCGTCGACGGCCCCGCCGTTCAAGCTGCCCAGGAGAAAGCCGAATGACTGAAGTGATCACGCAATCCATTCACCGTGTCATGCACGAAATCAAACGCCGTCGTCTGCAAGTGTTGCGGGTCGTCGACCTGACCCCGCGCATGCGCCGAATTACCTTGGGCGGGCCAGAGCTGGCAGGTTTCGTCAGCCTCGGCACCGACGACCACGTCAAGCTGATGTTCCCGCAGAACGCGGCGGAACAAGCGGCGATGGAAACCATGAAGCTCGGCGCCGGCAAGGACGACGGCCCGAAGCCGGCCATGCGCGATTACACGCCACGCCGCTACGACCTCGATGCTCTGGAGCTGGACATCGATTTCGTGTTGCACGGCGACGGCCCTGCCTCGACCTGGGCGGAACAGGCCAAGCCAGGACAGTTCCTGCACATCGGTGGGCCACGGGGCTCGATGATCGCGCCGGACATGTTCGACAGCTACCTGCTGATCGGCGACGAAACCGCCCTGCCCGCTATCGCCCGGCGACTCGAAGGCCTGGCGGCCAATCGCCGTGCATTGGTGATTATCGAAGTGGAGAACGGCAAGGAGCAGCAGGTGCTGGAGAGCGCGGCCGAGGTCAATGTGATCTGGGTGCTGCGCGAGGGTGGCAAGGATCATTTGCTGAACACTGTGAAGCAGGTGCAAGTGCCTGCCGGCAATCTGTATGCCTGGGTCGCGACCGAGAGCAAAGTGTCGCGGCAGATTCGCCGGGTGTTGCTCGATGAGCATGGGCTGGATGAGCAGTTCGTCAAAGCTGTGGGCTACTGGCGGCTGGACGACACCGACGAGGAGTAACCACCGCACCTGTGGCGAGGGAGCTTGCTCCCGCTCGACTGCAAAGCAGTCGCAAAATCAGCAACCGAAGTTATCCAGACACAACCCGGTCGCAGGTTTTAGCACTGCTGAGCAGCGCAGCGGGAGCAAGCTCCCTCGCCACAGAAGCGCTCATCAACGTTCAGATTCGGGCACGCCACCGATCCAACCCGATCAACACCAATGAAATCAGTACAAACCCCGCCAACAATCCCCCGGCATTGATAAACACCTGTGGATAACCCAGCTTATCCACATCAATGAATGGATACGGATACGCCGCCAGCAAATGTCCGCGCAGCAGCGAATAGGCGAAGTACACCAGCGGATAAATCACCCACAACCCGATGTGCCGCCATCGCAAAGTACCCTTCGGCACGCAGCACCACCAATAGCCCAGAAACAGCAGCGGCATGACGTCATGCAGCAGCTCATCGGCCAGCCATTGCCAGCCTTCGGGATGCCACAAATGGCGCAACAACAAGTTGTAGGCCAGGCCGACTATCGCAATGCTCACGGCAATGCCGCTGCTGACCCACGGTTGCAAAAACCAGCGTCGCGTCGCCGACTCGCGGGACGTCAGTTCACAGGTCAGCACCGTCGCCACGAGGGTATTGCTCAGCACCGTGAAGTAGCTGAAGAAGCTCACCAGCCCGCCGATCAGACTGGCTTCCAGCGTCCAGCGCGAATAGAAAATCAAGTACAGCTGAATGCTCAATCCAGCCCAGCCGAGAACAGCCGCCACGGCAACAAAACGACGCCGCGTAGCAGCTGCTGACGTCGATGGATTGAGCATGTTCAGAGCGGACGCTTGGTGCGCATCAGCTTCACATAAAGGCGTTCGACCTTCTCCCGCGCCCAAGGCGTTTTACGCAAAAACGTCAGGCTCGACTTGATGCTCGGATCACTCTTGAAGCAACGGATATCGATGCGCTCGGCCAGCCCCGACCATTCGTAGTGTTCAACCAGGGCGTTGAGGATTTGCTCCAGCGTTACGCCGTGCAGCGGGTCAGTGTTCTGTTCGGTCATGCCGGGCCTTTGAACGAAGAGGGTTGGGAAGCCGCGCACCTTAGCCGAGGGCTTCGTTGGGGGGAAGCGATCTGTGTGCTCTCGATTAAATGTAGGTGAAACAGAAAAGATCGCAGCCTTCGGCAGCTCCTGCAGGAATACGCATTTCAATGTAGGCGCTGCCGAAGGCTGCGATCTTTTGTCACTGTTACAGAAACTGAAAGGATGCATGTCAGGAAAAGTCCTTTCTCTATTTGTAACAGAACATTATCCTTGAGCCCGATTCAGCTGAAACGCTTCTGCCAACCCGGTTCACGCCTGCTGCTCACGTTCATCCCCCAGAAAAAGATCAAGAATTTCCTTCTATGCCTGATTTACCATTTTTGCAAGACAGCGCTGTCTCTATGTCGATCGCCTGCCGAAAAGCCCTGAAAGTCCTTGGCGGCTATGCCGCGCTGAGCCTTGCCACCTGCGCCCACGCCGCCCCGGCCTTCGACAGCGACTCCCCATGGATGCTCGGCGACTGGAACGGCACTCGCACAGAACTTGCGGAAAAAGGCTACGATTTCAAAGTCGATTACACCGGCGAAATGGGCAGCAATCTGCACGGTGGTTACGATCACGACCGCACCGCGCGCTACAGCGATCAGTTTGCCCTCGGCACACATCTGGACTTGCAGAAAATCCTCGGCTGGAACGATGCCGAATTTCAGCTGACCGTCACCGAACGCAGCGGCAACAACATCAGCAACGACCGCATCAATGACCCGCGTGTCGGCGGCTTCACTTCGGCCCAGGAAGTCTGGGGCCGTGGCCAGACCTGGCGCCTGACGCAGATGTGGTATCAGCAGAAATTCTTCGATCAGAAACTCGACATCAAGGTCGGCCGCTTCGGCGAAGGCGAAGACTTCAACAGTTTCCCTTGCGACTTCCAGAACCTGGCGTTCTGCGGCTCCCAGGTCGGCAACTGGGTGGGTGGCATCTGGTACAACTGGCCGGTCAGCCAGTGGGCGATGCGGGTCAAGTATCACCTGACGCCAGAGCTGTACGCGCAGGTCGGCGTGTATGAACAGAACCCGTCGAACCTTGATCGCGACAACGGCTTCAAGCTCAGCGGCAGCGGTACGCAAGGTGCGATTTTGCCGGTGGAACTGGTGTGGACGCCCAAGCTCAATGGCCTGCCGGGCGAGTACCGTGCCGGTTACTACTACAGCAACGCCAACGCCACCGATGCCTACAAGGACAGCAACGGCCAACCCGCTGCCCTGAGTGGCGAGGCCTATCGCAGTGCGTCGAGCAAACACGGTGTGTGGCTGGGGATTCAGCAGCAAATCACCAGCGTCGCCAGCGATAACAGTCGCGGTTTGAGCGTGTTTGCCAACGGCACGATGCACGACAAGAAAACCAACGCCATCGACAACTATGTCCAGGCTGGCGTCGTTTACAAAGGCCTGTTTGATGCCCGCGCCAAAGACGATATCGGCTTCGCCATGGCCCGCGTGCACGTCAACCCGGCCTATCGCAAAAACGCCGAGGCGACTAATCAGGCCCACGCGGTTTTCGACTACGACGACCCGGCCTTCCTGCCGCCGCAAGACACCGAATACAGCGCCGAACTCTATTACGGCGTGCACGTCACCAACTGGCTGACCGTGCGCCCGAACCTGCAATACATCCGCCACCCCGGTGGCGTGAACGAGGTCGATGACGCGCTGATTGGCGGGATCAAGATCCAGTCATCGTTCTAAACGACACCATAAAACCCTGTGGGAGCTGGCTTGCCAGCGATGGCGTCCGAGAGATCGCCATCGCTGGCAAGCCAGCTCCCACAGGGCAGGCATTAACCCAATCGGTTTTATCTGAACCCTGCCCGCACAGGATCGTCATCTACAGTGAACTTGCGCGGGACTACTTGAAACGTCACGGAGAATCACACTATGAGCACTGATGGTGCCTTGAGTCGAAGCCGTCTATTGCCGAGCCTGCTCGGCATTCTGCTTCTGCTGATGGGCCTGGCCATGCTGGCCGGGGGGATCAAGCTGAGCATGCTGGGCGGCTCGCTGTATTACCTGCTGGCCGGTATCGGCCTGGCGCTGACCGGCGTCTTGCTGATTGCCGCCCGCCGCGCAGCGCTGGGCCTGTACGCACTGGTACTGTTCGCCAGTACCGTATGGGCCCTGTGGGAAGTCGGCCTCGACTGGTGGCAACTGGTGCCGCGCCTGGCGATGCTGTTTGCGCTGGGCCTGGTGATGCTGCTGCCCTGGTTCCGTCGTCCGCTGCTGCGTGATGGCGCAGCACCGATGGGCACTGGCGCGCTGAGCGTGGCCGTGGTCATTGCCGGCGTTGCCGCACTGGCCAGCCAGTTCACCAATCCGGGTGAGATCAAAGGCCAACTGGACCGCGACAGCGTGCCGGGCATGACCAACACCGCCCCCGCCATGCCGGACGGTGACTGGAACTCCTACGGCCGCAGCGCCCATGGCGATCGTTACTCGCCGCTGGCGCAGATCACCCCGCAGAACGTCAACAAACTGGTTCCGGCCTGGACCTACCGCACCGGCGACCTGCCAGGGCCGAACGACCCGGGCGAAACCACTGCCGAAAACACCCCGCTGAAAGTCAACGGCATGCTCTACGTGTGCACGCCGCACAGCCAGGTGATCGCGCTGGACCCGGACACCGGCAAGGAAATCTGGCGGTTCGATCCGAAGCTCTCGACGCAAAACGCGGCGAACTTCAAGGGTTGGGCGCACATGACCTGCCGTGGCGTGACCTATCACGATGACGCCGTCTACGCCTCCGAGCAGAGCCCGACCGGCAGCGCCAGCCCGGCCCCTGTCAGCAGCGTCTGCCCGCGCCGGATCTTCCTGCCGACCGCCGATACCCGCCTGATCGCCCTCGACGCCGACACCGGCAAGATGTGCGAAGACTTCGGCGACAAAGGCCAGGTCGACCTGCGCGCCAACATCGGCGGCTTCACCGCCGGTGGTTACTACTCCACCTCGCCACCTGCAGTCACCAAGGACCTGGTGGTCATCGGCGGCCACGTCACCGACAACGTCTCCACCGACGAGCCAAGCGGCGTAATCCGCGCGTTCGACGTGCATACCGGCAAACTGGTGTGGAACTGGGACAGCGGCAACCCGGACGACACCACGCCGATCGCTGAGGGCAAGGTCTACACCCGCAACTCGCCGAACATGTGGTCCATGTTCGCCGTCGACGAAAAACTCGGCATGCTTTACCTGCCGATGGGCAACCAGACGCCGGACCAGTTCGGTGGCGCTCGCACCCCTGAGTCGGAGCTGCACGCCGCCGGCCTGACCGCCCTGGACATCGCCACCGGTCAAGTGCGCTGGCACTTCCAGTTCACCCACCATGACCTGTGGGACATGGACGTGGGCGGCCAGCCAACCCTGATGGACCTGAAAACCGCTGACGGCGTGAAGCCAGCGGTTCTTGCGTCCACCAAGCAAGGCAGCATCTACGTGCTGGACCGCAGCACCGGCCAGGCCATCGTGCCAATCAATGAAATCCCGGTGCCGCAAGGCGCGGTGGAAGGCGACCACACCTCGCCAACTCAACCGAAGTCCGACCTCAACCTGATGCCGCCGCCGCTGCAAGAGCGCGACATGTGGGGCGTCACGCCGTTCGACCAGTTGATCTGCCGGATCGACTTCAAATCCATGCGCTACGACGGTCCGTTCACCCCGCCGTCGCTGCAAGGTTCGATCGTTTATCCGGGCAACTTCGGCGTGTTCGACTGGGGCGGTATCTCGGTTGACCCGGTGCGTCAGATCGCTTTCGTGAACCCGAGCTACATGGCGTTCAAATCGAAAATGATCCCGGCCGCCGAAATCGCTGCCCAAGGCCCGCGCAAAAGCGAAACCGAAGGCGTGCAGCCGAACAAAGGCGCGCCGTACGGCGTCGTCCTCGAAGCGCTGCTGTCGCCCATGGGCCTGCCGTGCCAGGCGCCAGCCTGGGGCTACGTGGCGGCGGTCGATCTGACCACTCACCAAGTGCTCTGGAAGCACAAGAACGGCACCGTGCGCGACAGCTCGCCGGTTCCGATCCCGCTGAGCATGGGCGTACCTAGCCTGGGCGGCACCTTCACCACCGCCGGTGGCGTCGGTTTCCTCAGCGGTACCCTCGACCAGTACCTGCGTGCCTACGATGTGAAAAACGGCAAGCAACTGTGGGAAGGCCGCCTGCCGGCCGGCGCGCAAACCACGCCAATGACCTACACCGGCAAGGACGGCAAGCAATACGTGCTCGTCGTCGCCGGCGGTCACGGCTCGCTGGGCACCAAACAGGGTGACTATGTGATTGCGTACAAACTGTCCGAGTAAGTTGTAACGGCAGTAAAACAAAAGGCGACGCCCTCACAGGCGTCGCCTTTTTTTTCTTTGGACTGACCGCCCGCACCACATACTCCTGTGGGAGCTGGCTTGCCAGCGATGGCGGCCTGCCTGCCAGCGTCATTGTTGAATGTGCTGGCCTCATCGCGGGCAAGCCGCGCTCCCACAGTGACCTTGATCGGTTGCAGACTTTGCGCAGCCATCGCGAGCAGGCTCCCACGTTTTGATCTCGGCTGGTCTGGAAAACTCTGCGAACGTCCTACAGATTTGGCAGTTCCGAGGGAGGATTCCGACAAGTTCTGGCGGTTGTCGCGTCGGAAGCCGAAACGATAGGCTTTCGGGGTCGCTGCAAATTCAGCGACCGGGTTTGGTCGCCCAGGTTTAGAATGGCGCACTTTTCGTGCTTGCTTCATGGCGAGCTGTGCGTGGGAGGGCTTCGGCCCTGCCGGGTTCCATTCCCTGGTCGACCAACCTGCGTACGGTTCGCCACCCAACTGCTTGGTCGCAGTCATGGCGAACTCCCTGTCCTCGAATGGAGCTTCACCATGTTCAAACAGTCACCGAATCCCCCCGAAACCGACGACGTTTCCCCCTACGAATCCGCCGATTCGAACAAACTCAACGAAGCCGCCGAACGCGCCCTCGATTTCCACTTCACATCGATTGCCGACATCAAAGCCACCCCGCGCACCCCCAGCACGCTGTTCACCGTGGACCCAGAGGCCACGACCGAAACCCTCGTGGTTTATCTGGTCGAGACGCTGGCCTCGGTCGATGTCATGGTCCATCACCTGGTGGACCATCTCGACGGTGGGTCGCGTAATGCTTTGCTGGGTATTTCCAACAGCATCATGCTGGCCGAGATCACGGCGAACCGGGTGCTGGATCAAATCGATCCCCCGGCGTAGACGTTGCCCCTGTAGGAGCCGGCTTGCTGGCGATGGTGTTTCAGGCGACATCACCGCAGCTGACACACCATCGCCAGCAAGCCGGCGCCTACAGCGCCTCAAGATCCAGCTAACCTGAATCCCTGCTGAACACACCTTCGAATGATCCATTAACGCCAAGGCATCATTGAAACCACCGCCAACCTGCCCCATCTAAGACCCATACCCATTGCGCAGGTGCCCAAATGAGCGACCAGCAAGAATTCCCCGAAGACCCGAGTGAATACGCCGACCCGGAAAGCGCCACACACCACTCCACCGGCAAAGGCCTCGCCCTGCCCGGCCAGAACCTGCCGGACAAGGTCTACATCATCCCGATCCACAACCGACCCTTCTTCCCGGCCCAAGTGCTGCCGGTCATCGTCAACGAAGAACCGTGGGCCGAGACCCTCGACCTGGTCAGCAAGTCCGATCACCACTCCCTGGCCCTGTTCTACATGGACACGCCCCAGGAAGACCCGCGTCATTTCGACACCTCGGCCCTGCCGCTGTACGGCACGCTGGTCAAGGTGCACCACGCCAGCCGCGAAAACGGCAAATTGCAATTCGTTGCCCAGGGTCTGACCCGCGTCCGCCTGAAAACCTGGCTCAAGCACCATCGCCCGCCGTACCTGGTGGAAGTCGAATACCCGCACCAGCCCACCGAGCCCACCGACGAGGTCAAGGCCTACGGCATGGCGCTGATCAATGCGATCAAGGAACTGCTGCCGCTTAATCCGTTGTACAGCGAAGAGTTGAAGAACTACCTCAACCGCTTCAGCCCCAACGATCCGTCGCCGCTGACCGATTTTGCCGCCGCGCTCACCTCGGCCACCGGCAGCGAGTTGCAGGAAGTGCTCGACTGCGTGCCGATGCTCAAGCGCATGGAAAAAGTCCTGCCGATGCTGCGCAAGGAAGTCGAAGTCGCGCGCCTGCAGAAAGAGATCTCCGCCGAAGTAAACCGCAAGATCGGCGAACATCAGCGCGAGTTCTTCCTCAAGGAACAGCTCAAGGTCATCCAGCAGGAGCTGGGGCTGACCAAGGACGATCGCAGCGCCGACCTCGAACAATTCGAACAGCGGCTGGAGGGCAAAGTCCTGCCGGCGCAGGTGCAGAAGCGCCTCGAAGAAGAAATGAACAAACTGTCGATCCTCGAGACCGGTTCGCCGGAGTATGCGGTGACCCGCAACTACATCGACTGGGCGACCTCGGTGCCGTGGGGCGTGTACGGCGAGGACAAACTCGACCTCAAGCATGCGCGCAAGGTGCTGGACAACCACCACGCCGGCCTCGACGACATCAAGGACCGCATCCTCGAATTCCTTGCGGTCGGTGCCTACAAAGGCGAGATCAGCGGTTCCATCGTATTGCTGGTGGGGCCGCCGGGCGTGGGTAAAACCAGCGTCGGCAAATCCATCGCCGAATCCCTCGGGCGGCCGTTCTATCGCTTCAGTCTCGGCGGCATGCGCGACGAAGCAGAGATCAAGGGCCACCGTCGCACTTACATCGGCGCGCAGCCGGGCAAACTGGTGCAGGCGTTGAAAGACGTCGAAGTGATGAACCCGGTAATCATGCTCGACGAGATCGACAAGATGGGCCAAAGCTACCAGGGCGACCCGGCCTCGGCGCTGCTGGAAACCCTCGATCCGGAGCAGAACGTCGAATTCCTCGACCACTACCTCGACTTGCGCATGGACCTGTCGAAAGTGCTGTTCATCTGCACCGCCAACACCCTGGATTCGATTCCCGGCCCGTTGCTGGACCGGATGGAAATCATTCGCCTGTCGGGCTACATCACCGAAGAAAAAGTCGCCATCGCCAAGCGTCACCTGTGGCCGAAACAGCTTGAGAAGGCCGGCGTCTCGAAAGGCAACCTGAGCATCAGCGACAGCGCGCTCAAAGCCTTGATCGACGGTTATGCCCGTGAAGCCGGCGTGCGTCAGCTGGAAAAAAACCTCGGCAAACTGGTGCGCAAAGCAGTGATGAAACTGCTCGACGACCCGGGCGCGGTGATCAAGCTTGGCCCGAAAGACCTCGAACCGTCACTCGGCAAACCGGTGTTCCGCAACGAGCAAGTGCTCTCGGGAACGGGCGTGATCACCGGCCTGGCCTGGACCAGCATGGGCGGCGCGACCCTGCCGATCGAAGCGACACGCATCCATACGCTCAACCGTGGCTTCAAGCTCACCGGGCAATTGGGTGATGTGATGAAGGAATCCGCAGAAATCGCCTACAGCTACGTCAGCTCCAACCTGAAGTCGTTTGGCGGTGATCCGAAGTTCTTCGACGAAGCCTTCGTGCACTTGCACGTACCGGAAGGCGCCACTCCGAAAGACGGCCCGAGCGCCGGCGTGACCATGGCCAGCGCCCTGCTCTCGCTCGCGCGCAACCAGCCGCCGAAAAAAGGCGTGGCCATGACCGGCGAACTGACGCTGACCGGGCATGTGCTGCCGATTGGCGGGGTGCGCGAGAAAGTGATTGCAGCGCGGCGGCAGAAGATTTTCGAGCTGATTTTGCCGGAGGCTAACCGGGGGAATTTCGAGGAGTTGCCGGAGTATCTGAAGGAAGGCATTACCGTGCATTTTGCCAAGCGTTTTGCGGATGTGGCGAAGGTGTTGTTCTGACCTTTTTGTAGCGGCTGCACCGCCGTTATCGCTGGCAAGCCAGCTCCCACAGAGTATGCGTCGTTCACATATTTTTCGATCGACACACAACCACTGTGGAGGCTGGCTTGCCAACACCAACAGATTTGCAGTGAACACAAATTTTGTTCACACCCCCAACCACTGTGGGAGCTGGCATGCCAGCGATGGCGTCGGCACTGACAACGCCGCCTCCACGGCTGTCACACTTTGTCTCATCTCGGTTATGCTCGCCGTTCGTCGTGACCGCCGGAGCCACTGATCTTATGTCCCCCACTCGCCTGTTTATCCCCCTCGCCCTCGCGCTGCTGGCCGCTTGCGCCACGCAACCGAAGCACAATGTGACCGTGGAAAAACAAAGCGAATGCCCGGTGAAACTCACCAACGGGCAAAACCTGATTCTGACCCTGCCGAGCAATCCGACCACAGGCTATCGCTGGGCCATTCAGGATTCGGCCGGTGGCGTGTTGCACGCCTTGGGGCCAGAGGTTTACCGCAACCCGGAAGATGCCGGCATCGTCGGCGCGGCCGGGGTCTCGACCTGGCGCTTTCAAGCCTTCGCGGCCGGAACCGGGCGTTTGCGCCTGACTTCACAACAACCATGGGCGCCGGAAGTGCTGCCGGTGGATTCTTTCGACTGCAACATCTCGGTCAACTGACCGTGGGCTGGCTGATTCTGGCGCTGATGGGCGCGGTGACCTTTCTTTATGGCCTGAGCGTGCACGCCGCGCTGCTGTGCCTTTTGGTCAAGCCGCTGCCCGTGCTGGCCCTGCTCGGCTGGCTGCACGATGCACCGCCCAGCGAATATCGGCGCTGGATCAGCCTCGGATTGATTTTCTCCCTGCTCGGCGATGTGTTGCTGGCGTGGCCGGGGGATTTGTTTGTGTTTGGGCTGGGGGCGTTTCTGGTGGCGCATCTGGCGTATTTGAAAGCGTACTTGAGCGATTGCCGGCGGTTGGCTGCGCTGCCCCTGATCCTGGCCCTCGGTGTCGGCGCGGTGTTGCTGGGGATTCTGATCTCCCACGGACTCGGGCCGTTGTTGATCCCGGTGATTGTCTATGGTCTGGCGATCAGCGCCATGCTCTGGCGTGCGCTGGCGCGACTCGGCACCGACGTGCCCAAGCGTTCGGCATTGCTGGCTGCCGCTGGCGCAGTGGCGTTTGTGTTTTCTGATAGCGTGATTGGAATCAGTCGGTTTGTAATGCCGTTCGATGCCGCGCCTTATGTGATTATCCTCAGCTATTGGATTGGACAGTGGGGAATTACTGCCTCGGCATTCACCCCAAGCGTTCGCTCACCCCATGACCCTTACACCACCTGTCGGAACTAGTATTTATACCAGTTAAGAACCCCTCACTCTCTTTGCTAGCTTAATGACTCCAGTAAAAACGGAGTTAATAATTATGGAATTTCTATCTAACAAAAAAGGCCGAAAGCCCATTAAGGGTTTCGACGACGTTATTCCAACAAAAGACAAACCCACCGGTATTTCTGCGCTAACTATAACTTCGCCAAAACATAACGAATCCATTGGTGATGAAGACGTCTATTGGGCTGGAACAGGCGGCACACCTGGAAAAGCTGTATATATCGAAAGATCTATCGATCCGGGTATATGGCATTGGGCTGCCGATGTTGACCCCTCAGGAAACTGGAGTGGAAAAATAGACGGTTTCCCTCACCCTGCACTCACCATTCGTGCACGCCATCTTGGGTCAGATGAGTTCTCCAACTCAGTAACATACAGCGTTTATGCCTCCCCACCCTTTATATATACGCCCATTAACGAGGCTCCTATTTTTGACAGATATCAGCAGTTCGCAGGTAAAGCACTTGCCAATTCCATTATCGAAATTGAAGCATTCCATGAACATACGCCAAACCAAGTCCACTTAGGGTCCGGTGTCACGAATTCGGGAGAATGGGGTCTTGACTGGAGGATAGTTACAAACTGGAGTTTAAGTAGAGGTATTTACACCTTGAAGATAAGACAAACATGGGGAGAATTTGGCGAATACATTTCAGATTGGACCCAATCCACTCATCCTGCCTACTTTCCATAAAGTACTCACCAGGTTATTGCGCTGTTTTTTATCTCTCGGCTATGGAGGTAGCGGGGCATTACGGCATCGCGAGCAGGCTCGCTTCCACAGGAGACGGTGATCAACCTGTGGGAGCGAGCCTGTTCGTGATAGCACTATCACTGACGGCGAAGTTTCCTGACCTGCCTCTTTATCAGACAACCCGCGCATCCCCGCGTCAACTTGGCTAAAATGCCGGCCTTTTCCACCTACACCGCTGGAACCGCCGTGAGCAAAGAACCCGATCGCCTTTTCGCCCAGCCTTTGGCCCAGGTGCCTGACTTCGCCTTCAACGAGGACGTGGTGCGGGTGTTCCCGGACATGATCAAGCGTTCGGTGCCGGGTTATCCGACCATCGTCGAGAACCTCGGCGTGCTCGCCGCACAGTTCGCCCAGCCTGGCAGCGTGCTTTACGACCTGGGCTCGTCGCTGGGCGCCGTGACCCAGGCCCTGCGCCGTCACGTACGCACCGACGGTTGCCGGGTGATCGCTGTGGATAACTCAGCGGCCATGGTCGAGCGCTGCCGCGAGTACCTCAACGGTCAGGATTCGATGTTCCAGGAGTTGCTGCCGGTGGAAGTGATCGAAGGCGACATCCTCGCCCTCGACTTCCAGCCAGCCTCGGTGGTGGCGCTGAACTTCACCCTGCAATTCATCGCCCCGGAGCAACGCACGGCATTGCTGTCGCGCATCCGTCAGTCGCTGTTGCCGGGTGGTGCGCTGATTCTCTCGGAAAAACTGCGCTTCGAAGACGAGCAGGAACACGCGCTGCTCACCGACCTGCACATCGCCTTCAAACGCGCCAACGGCTACAGCGAACTGGAAATCGCCCAGAAGCGCAGCGCCATCGAAAACGTCATGAAGCCCGACAGTCTCGAAGAACACCGCGAACGCCTGCTGGCCGCCGGGTTCTCGAAAGTCGTGCCGTGGTTCCAGTGTCTTAACTTTGCCTCGTTGATTGCCTTGCCATGATTGATCTGTCCCCCCTCGCCCGCCGTCTGGCCGGTACTCCACTGGCCGAATGGGCCAACACCCTGCAAGCGCAACTCGACAAGAAAATGGAAAAGGGTCACGGCGACCTGGAGCGTTGGCAGAGTGCGCTGGATGCTCTGCCGAAGATTCAGCCGAGCGAAGTCGATTTGCTCAACGGCCTAAAGCTCGATACCGATTGCGACGACGCAACCCGCGCGCAAATGCGTAGTGCACTAATGGGCTTGTCGCCGTGGCGCAAAGGCCCGTTCGACCTGTTCGGCGTGCACGTCGACACCGAATGGCGCTCGGACTGGAAATGGTCGCGGGTGTCACCGCACTTGGACCTCAAGGGCAAACGCATCCTCGATGTCGGCTGCGGCAATGGCTACTACATGTGGCGCATGCTTGGCGCCGGTGCCAACAGTGTCATCGGTGTCGATCCGAACTGGCTGTTCTTTTGCCAGTTCCAGGCTGTGCAACGTTACTTGTCAGAGCCCAACGCCTGGCACTTGCCCTTCCCGTTCGAAGACCTGCCGCCGAATCTCGAAGGGTTCGACACGGTGTTTTCCATGGGCGTGTTCTACCACCGTCGCTCGCCCATCGAGCATTTGCTGGCACTGAAGGATTGCCTGGTCAAGGGCGGTGAACTGGTGTTGGAGACCCTGGTGGTCGAAGGCGACAAACATCAGGTGCTGGTGCCGGAAGACCGTTACGCGCAGATGCGCAACGTGTGGTTCCTGCCGTCGGTGCCAGCGCTGGAGTTGTGGTTGCGGCGGGCCGGCTTCACCGATGTGAAGTGCGTGGATGTCAGCGTGACCACGGTCGAGGAACAGCGTGGGACGGAGTGGATGAAGTATCAGTCGCTCAGTGACTTCCTCGATCCGGAAGATCACAGCAAGACGATTGAAGGGCTGCCGGCGCCGATGCGGGCGGTGATTGTGGCGAAGAAGTAATTGATCACTTCAAGACACTGCAAAAACCTGTGGGAGCTGGCTTGCCAGCGAAGGCGGCGGCACATCAAACATTTATGTCGACTGAACCGCCGCTATCGCTGGCAAGCCAGCTCCCACAGGGATTGATGTAGTTGTTTAGATTGTTGGTTTTGCGCGCCGGGCCTTGAAGAACTCGCTCAACACCGCCCCACACTCCTCCGCCAACACCCCCCCTTCATACAACACCCGGTGATTCAAAAAACCCTGGGTAAAAAACTGCCCCTGACTTTGCACAATCCCCGCCTTCGGCTCCAGCGCGCCATACACCACCCGGGCAATTCGTGAATGCACGATCAGCCCGGCGCACATGCTGCACGGCTCCAGCGTGACGTAGAGCGTGCTGCCGGGTAGCCGGTAGTTGCTGACAGCCTGGGCCGCCGCGCGAATCGCGACCATCTCGGCATGGGCGCTGGGGTCGTTGCCGCTGATCGGGCAATTGAAGCCGCGGCCGATGATTTCACCGTCCTGCACCAGCACCGCGCCCACCGGCACTTCGCCGAGTCGTGCACCTTGGGCGGCCAGCGCCAGCGCTTCGTGCATGAAGTCGCGATCACGGCTGCGGTCGATAATGGCCGCGGGTCGGATCTGACGCATTACGCCACCTCGATTGCGGCCATCAGGCCGGTTTCCATGTGGTCGATCACATGGCAATGGAACATCCACACACCCGGGTTATCCGCCACCAGCGCCACTTGCGCGCGCTCGTTCTTGCCCAACAGGTAAGTGTCGGTGAAGTACGGAATCACCTTGTGCCGGTTCGAGGCGATGACCTTGAAGCTCATGCCGTGCAGATGAATCGGGTGCTGATACTGAGTCATGTTTTTCAACTCGAAAATGTAGCTCTTGCCCTTTTCCAGCTTGGCGATCGGGCGGTCGGCGCAGGTCTTGTCGGTAATGTCCCAGGCCTGGCCGTTGATCTGCCACAGACTCGGCGGTTTGCCGTTGTCGACGTTCACCGACACCGAACCGACCCATTCGAAATTGAAGTTGAGTTTCTCGGCATTGGCCAGGTCCGGCTCGGCCACCGGGTTGGCGGGCAGCGCGGGTGGCCATTCGGTCGGGGCGTCGCTATTGGCCACCGAGCGCAATGTACCCAAACGCACCGGGCCGTTGCGCAGGGACAATTCTTCACCGGCCGGCGGCGCCTTGATCGCCAGGCAAATGCGCATGCCGGGGCCGAGCCAGTATTCCTTGCCGAGCGGACGCGGCTCGATAGGGTTGCCGTCCAGCGCATAGATTTGCGCTTCAACGCCGGGAATGTTCAGGCGATAAGTCAGGGTGTTGTCGAGGTTAAGCAAACGCACGCGAGTGATCTGCCCGGCAGGCAATTCAATCACCGCTTGCGGGACGCCGTTGATGGTCGACAGACGCCCCGCCGTGCCGCCACGGGCCGCCTCCCGAGGAATACTGAAGTCGACGAAAGCGCCCTGCTCATCGATGTGCCAGTTCTTCAGGCTCAAGGTTTTTTCGTATTTGAAACCGGTGGGTTCGCGCTCTTCGACGATCAGCGGGCCGACCAGTCCGCGACCGAGTTCTTCGCTGCTGCTCACGTGCGGGTGATACCAGTAGCTGCCAGCATCAGGCACGCGGAATTTGTAATCGAAGTATTCACCCGGCAGCACCGGCAGCTGCGAGACGTACGGCACGCCGTCCATTTCCAGCGGCAGGCGGATGCCGTGCCAGTGAATGGTGGTGGCGACCGGCAGGTGATTGATGAAGCGCACCCGCAGCCATTCGCCCTGGCGCACGCGCAGCTCGGTGCCCGGCGCCGAAGGGCCGAATGCCCAGGCTTCTGTCTTGTGTCCTGGCACCAATTCGACGTCCAGCGGTGCGGCAATCAGTTCATAGTCGTGACCGGCATCCGCGTCGGCCATCTTGCCCAGCCAGTACCGCGACGCGCCGCCCGCCCCCACGCCAACCACCACAAGACCGGCCAGACCACCGAGTATTTGTCGACGGGAAAAGGACATGAACTCAACTACCTCACGAATCAGCGTCAGGCCTGGAGCCTGCAAAAGGCGAATACGATACACCTGCAACTGCGAAACGGTAAGGGCGACCTGTGGCCGCACATCAGCCCAGGTATAACTATGTAGTGCACAGGCCTTGCACGAACGGGCCATGCTCGACATCCCGTTCTTCTCAAGGAGAGAGAGTGCATGAACCCGCACGAAACACGTCCACTGCCCAACGCCGCCGACAAAGCCGCGCTCAAGGACATCGCCAAAAGCGTCATCCAGACCTGCCCCAGCCTGCAAGGTACTGCGCACGAGGTAGCCAGTGACCTGCTGAAAAAAACCGGCATTACCGGCCTCGATCCGGACAAGGTGTACTTCCATCGTTTCGACACCTCGCAAAGCAGCTCGAAAACCTTTACCGGCTGGGAGCATGTCAACGCCACGCCGACGTCCTCCATGACCCTGACCCAGTTGGTCATCCACCGTTTTCGCGCCAGCGATCAGGACAACGCTGACCTGCTGGACGTCTATGCCGGCTTCTATACCGCCGGCCCGAACGCCGGGACCTTCAACGAAACCAACGAAGTACGCCTGCATGGCAACGAAGTGCTAAAGGAGTTCTGGAGCATCGATTTCAGCTCGATGTACCGCGAGCGCCTGACCAGCTACTGGGAAACATCCGCCGACGACTTCCGTACGTTGGCCAAGTGCAATTTCCTCATTGCGGCTGTGAAGGCCCGAGACAAGCGCCAATTGAGCGACGACGATTTCCAGCTCATCACCAACGCCGTCATTGGCCCGATCACCTGGCCCGTCAACCTGCAGTTGCTGCAAGCGCAGCACCCTTGCGTCGATATCGTTCGGGCGCTGGATGTCGACGGCTACGTCGCCACCAACATCCTTCGTTTTGCGGCGCCCAAAGGCCGGCAGATTGTTTACCTGCCCGGTGAACCGGTTGCCTTCAAGGTGCTGGAAACCGAGACGGACATGCACTACTGGATACTGCTGCAGTTGAACAAGGACGCTGCACGCCAGGCGTTCATGACGCACTTTTCCATGGTCGATCGCCAGACCATCGCCGAGAACATTACCGACCTGATGAACCGCTTGGTCAGCACTTGGGGCAAGTACGACCATCACCTGATCAACAAGACAAACCGGATCATCAGCGGCGACGCCTTCAGTTGGATGCGCGATTCCACCAAAGACGTGATGTTCGCCGAGGCCGATCTCTCGCTGACGTCCAATGGCGACCTGCGCAAAAAACTCTGGATCGGCTACCTCAGCGCCGGGGTCAAAGTGTTCGGGCCGATGGCGGTCGTCGGCTGGCCGATTGCGCTGCCCGTGGTCGGGGCGAGTATCGCCAACCTCGGCTTGAATATCGATCAGGCGCAAAACGCCAAGACCGCCGAAGAGCGCAAGGCCGGTGTCCTTGGCGCGGTGTTCGCCAGCATTGATTTGCTGTTCAACTTGCTCGTTCTCGCGGGACCTGGCTCGATGGAAGAAGTCGGTCCCGAGATCGATGCTGCCGAAGCGAGTGAGATGGCCGAGTATCGTGAAGCATTAACGCCGGACGAGAGCAGCGAGTCAGACAGCGAACCGGCGCAGTCGCCGGAACCATCTGAGCCTGCAACGGGCACGCCCGACAACACCGGACCAAGCCCTTCACCGTCATCGATACCCGAAGCCTACAAGGTCGATGTGGCTGTAGACGATGCAACAATGGTCCGTGAACCGGGCAAATTCCAGGGTATCCATCGCCTCGCGTCCAACCCTTCAAGTGCGATCAAACTCAAGGGCAATGGCTATTACGTGCGCTACGAAAACAACCTCAGTGGCCGTGGTCACTGGGCAATCATCGACCCGGCCAACCCGGACTCCTTCTCAGGTTCGATTCCAGTGCGATTTTTGACTGCCACTGAGGAATGGGAGGTCGTTCCCAAGTTGGGTCTGAAAGGAGGCATGGAGGCCCCCATCGAGATTGCCGAAGGTGCAAGCGGTGGGCCTGCTGTTGAAGAATGGGCACAATCGCCTGGCATTCATCTGCCGGGCCTTGAAGACCCGGCGATGAGGGAATGGGCACTCGGGGGAGCCGACGTACGCAGCCCATTCAGACGAGTATGGTCGGTTGGCGGAATCGACGTCGAGAGCATCGTGGGGCCTGAAGTCAGGGCAAACATCCAGAGTTTGCTCAGGCTTCCAGTCGTGGAAGAGGAAACCAGCTTCAGCGAGTTCGAGATAGCTCAGGAAGAACCTCGCCGAAACCTCGTCAGTGATGCAAAGGCATGGTACGACGCTCACCCGCCGATACCCCGCCTGCCGGTTTCGTCTGCGCAGTCGATTGCGTCGCCCAGCGAATTGCTTGAAACGGCGTTTGCGCAAAAGCCGGGGCTGGTCATCGGCGAAAGCCAAGGCAGTATCGGTAGCAAACAGTTTCTGATCGAGAACATGCCCGCGCTCGCTCAACGTGGCGTCAAGACGCTTTACTTGCAGGAACTGCTGGTGAACGTCAATCAACCCGAACTGGACGCCTTCGCGCGAACCGGTGAAATGCCCGCCGAGTTGAAGAACTACCTGCAGCGACTCGATATCAAGGCCGGCAACGATCCAACTGGCAAATTCAACCTGATGGCTTTGGTGAAAGCCGCCAATGCCCAGCGCATCCGGGTTCAAGCCATCGATACGTCGACGACCTATAACATTAATAAAGACGCATTCGCCTGGGAGTCGGATTATCAGTCGTCGCGGAGCTTTTTTGCGCGCGAGGTCGTTCAATTCAATGAGGCGTTAAAAGCGCCGGCTAAATGGGTGGGCCTGGTCAATCAAGAGAACATGGCGACGTTCAGAGGCTATCAAGGCATCAGCGAACAGACCGACGCCTTGAGCATCCGCATTGACGACGTGGCACCAGGACAGGCGCGATCCATTGGAGCCGACCCGGGGTTAGCGGTGGAATACGCAGACTACCCGGACTCCCCCGTTTATGACGTGTCGGAAGGGACCGACTTCGACAGCATTCATGATCTGATCAAAGGTGACTGGCGCGTTCAGATGGAAACCCCGTGGGCGTACCGAACCCCACGAGACCTGAAGCAACTATTGCCCGAACCCGGGATGTTCACCTTCCAGCGCTACAGAAGCAGCATTCTGGTGGTTTATCGCAACGCCGAAGGTCGAATGGCGGACAGCGTCATCAGGATGACGCCCGGCGGAAGACTCAACCTGGATACCCCGCTTCGGCCCGCCTACGAGTCCATGACGGTGAATAGCCTCGACGAATTGAAAGAGGCATTGATCGCAAAGGGCATGAAGCCCATGGGCTGGCCCAGCGAACTGGCGGGTGAACTCGATTCAGCCGTGTCAGAAACCTCACCACGCATCGAAGTACCGAGCCACTGGCAAGCTAATGAAGTGCTGGAGGGTCGAACGCCGATCAGTGACGCCGGAAAATTCCAGGGCATTTATCAACTCGATTCGAACCCATCATCCGCTATTTTGATGAACGATCTTGCGTACTACGTTCGCTTTGAGAGCGATCTCAATGGCGCAGGACATTGGGCCATCATCGACCCTGAAAACCCGAACAGCTTCACCAACTCGATTCCGGTACGCCTGAACGCCAAGGGTGAATGGGAAACCCTGCCGCGCAATGGTCTCCAGGGTGGAGGCAAGTCAACCGCGACGGCGGGCACGAGCGCACCACGCTGGCCGGAGCGCCCCACGAGGCGGCCACTGCCGGCCTCGGAATATGACGTCCCCGAGCCATTGAAACCGGAACTTGAAAGAAGCGCGGTGGGTTTGGACGATGACTCGCTGCGGGATTTTTACGACAACATGAACGAGGTCGACGCCCACAGGGATTTCAAGGTCATCAGAAAGCGCCTGTATCAGGACGCCGTGAGTTTTTATGCAGAACTCAAACTGCCCGAGCGCCCACCCACCCCGACATTGAATCCCGAAGCCAGCGCCGAGGAAATCATCGAGAAGAGTCTGGAACATGCCCGCGGATTGATCATCGGTGAAAGCCATGCTGGTATCGGCAGCAAACAATGGCTGATCGAAAACATGGAGCTGCTGGCCAGTAAAAACGTGAAGACGCTGTACATGGAACACCTGTTGACCGACTTCCATCAGGCCGCGCTGAATTCGCTCTTCAAAACAGGGGTGATGTCCAGGGAACTGCAAAGCTACCTCAAGACGCTCGACGCCGGGAACATGACGGATCCGCTGGGACGCTACACGTTTACTGAACTGGTCAGGGAAGCTGCAAAACAGGGAGTCAACGTGCAAGCCATCGACTGCATGGCGAGTTACAGGGTCACGGGCATGGAGATCACCAACGGCGCGCAAAGCATCATCGATGAAACAGCGCGGCAGAAAATGATGAACTTCTTTGCCAGATCCACCATTCGCAGCGACCAGGCAATGCGCGGCGCTCACAAATGGGTGGCCCTGATGGGCAACTCCCACTCCAACACCTTCAAAAACATTGCCGGCGTCAGCGAGCTGGAAGAAGCCATTGGTATTCGCGTTGAAGACGTCGCCGAAGGCTCCTCCACGGGGATCGAACCCGATCCGGGCAAGGTCCTGCACTTTGGCGATAACCTCAGCGGTAAGGCTGCCCTGGTCAAAGGAGACTTGCGCCTGCAAATGGAAACACCCTGGACGGCGCAATCCATGTCGGAAATCGAAACCCTGCTACCGCGCTACGGCATGTACACCTTAAAGCAACAACCCGGGCTGTTGTTTCTGGTGCATCGCAGTCGCACCAAAGCCCTCGTGCGTACGCTCATCGAGATTGACGATGCAGGTCGTTACTACATCGAGCGCCCGAACTGGCCATCGGTGAATGAAAAACGCTATGACAGCATCAAAGAACTGCTACAGGGCCTCGACAACATGGGCCTGAGGCTGGGCGGCTGGTCGAAACCGCTGTAACCCGCCGACAAAAAAGCCGTGTGAAATCTGATTTCACACGGCTTTTGTTGTGACTGCGATCTAGCCATCAAAGCTTGTGCAGGATCATTCCCACTCAATGGTCGCCGGCGGCTTGCTCGACACGTCGTAGGTGACGCGGGAGATGCCTTCGATTTCATTGATGATGCGGCCGCTGACAGTTTCCAGCAGTTCGTAAGGCAGGTGTGCCCAACGCGCGGTCATGAAGTCGATGGTTTCCACGGCACGCAGGGCCACAACCCAAGCGTAACGGCGGCCATCGCCGACCACGCCAACCGATTTCACCGGCTGGAATACCACGAATGCCTGGCTGACCTTGTGGTACCAGTCGGCCTTGCGCAGTTCTTCGATGAAGATGTGGTCGGCGCGACGCAGCAGGTCGGCGTATTCTTTCTTCACTTCACCGAGGATCCGCACGCCCAGGCCCGGGCCCGGGAACGGGTGACGGTAGACCATGTCGTACGGCAGGCCCAGTTCCAGGCCCAGACGACGGACTTCGTCCTTAAACAGCTCACGCAGCGGTTCAACCAGTTTCAGGTTCATTTCTTCCGGCAAGCCGCCCACGTTGTGGTGCGACTTGATCACGTGGGCCTTGCCGCTTTTCGCGCCAGCCGACTCGATCACGTCTGGATAGATGGTGCCTTGCGCCAGGTACTTGATGTTGTCCAGTTTGTTGGACTGGGCATCGAATACGTCGATGAAGGTACGACCGATGATCTTGCGCTTCTTCTCCGGGTCGGCTTCGCCGGCCAGGTTGTTGAGGAATTGGTCCTCGGCGTTGGCGCGAATCACCTTGACGCCCATGTTCTCGGCGAACATGGCCATCACTTGCTCGCCTTCGTGCAAGCGCAGCAGGCCGTTGTCGACGAACACGCAAGTCAGCTGGTCGCCGATGGCTTTGTGCAGCAGCGCGGCAACCACGGACGAATCCACACCGCCGGACAGACCGAGCAGGACGTTGTCGGTGCCAACCTGGGCGCGAACCTGGGCAATGGCGTCCTCAGCGATCTTCGACGGCGTCCACAGGGCTTCACACTCGCAGATGTCGAGGATGAAGCGCGACAGGATGCGACCGCCCTGCTTGGTGTGGGTCACTTCCGGGTGGAACTGCACGCCGTAGTAACGACGCTCGTCGCTGAACATGCCGGCAATCGGGCAGCTCGGGGTGCTGGCCAGGATGTGGAAGTCTTCCGGCATCTTGGTGACCTTGTCACCGTGGCTCATCCATACGTCGAGGCCAAACAGGCCGTCAGCGTCGATGTGGTCTTCGATGCCGTCGAGCAGGCGGCTCTTGCCGACCACGTCTACGCGGGCATAACCGAACTCACGCAGCTCGGAACCTTCAACCTTGCCGCCCAGTTGTTCGGCCATGGTCTGCATGCCGTAGCAGATACCGAAGACCGGAACGCCCAGGTCAAACACGGCTTGCGGGCAGCGAGGGCTGTTGGCTTCGTGGACCGACTCTGGGCCGCCAGCGAGGATGACGCCTTTAGGAGCGAATTCGCGGATCGCATCTTCGTCCATATCGAATGGATGCAGTTCGCAGTACACGCCGATTTCACGCACGCGGCGGGCGATCAGTTGGGTGTACTGGGAACCGAAGTCGAGGATCAGGATGCGGTGAGCGTGAATATCGAGGGCCATGATTCAGTCTCGTCTAAGTCATTCAGAAACAGTCGTGATTCAGAAACAACTCGGGGCTGAATAAAACAGCCCCGGTTGCTTAGCTTGTTGCTTGAAGGCTCAACCTACGCGGTAGTTTGGCGCTTCTTTGGTGATCTGCACGTCGTGAACGTGGGACTCGGCCATGCCAGCGCCGGTGATCCGCACGAACTCAGGCTTGGTGCGCATTTCTTCGATGTCGGCACTGCCGGTGTAACCCATCGAGGAACGCAGGCCGCCCATCAACTGGTGGATGATCGCGCTCAGGGTGCCCTTGTAAGGAACACGCCCTTCGATGCCTTCCGGAACCAGTTTCTCGGCGCCTGCCGAGGAGTCCTGGAAGTAACGGTCGGAGGAGCCTTGAGCCTGGGACATGGCGCCCAGCGAACCCATGCCGCGATAAGCCTTGTACGAACGGCCCTGGAACAGTTCGATCTCGCCCGGTGCTTCTTCAGTACCGGCGAACATCGAGCCCATCATCACGCAGGAAGCACCGGCTACGATGGCCTTGGACAGGTCACCGGAGAAACGGATGCCGCCGTCGGCGATCAACGGAACGCCAGTGCCTTCAAGGGCAGCGGCAACGTTGGCGATGGCACTGATTTGCGGGACGCCGACACCGGCGACGATACGAGTGGTGCAGATCGAGCCCGGGCCGATACCGACCTTGACCGCGTCAGCGCCAGCTTCGGCCAGAGCCTTGGCGGCAGCGCCGGTGGCGATGTTGCCGCCGATGACCTGCACTTCAGGGAAATTCTGTTTGACCCAGCGAACGCGGTCGATCACGCCTTTGGAGTGACCGTGGGCGGTGTCGACCACCACCACGTCAACGCCGGCGTTGACCAGGGCAGCGACGCGGTCACCGGTGTCTTTACCGGTCCCGACGGCGGCGCCAACGCGCAGACGACCTTGATCGTCCTTGCTGGCCAGCGGGTAAGCCTTGGCTTTTTCGATGTCGTTGACGGTCATCATGCCTTTGAGGGCGAATTTGTCGTCGACGATCAGCACGCGTTCGATGCGGTGCTTGTGCAGCAACTCGCGAACGTCGTTCTTGTCGGCGCCTTCCTTGACCGTGACCAGACGCTCTTTCGGCGTCATGACTTCACGGACAGTGGCTTCCAGACGATTTTCGAAACGCACGTCACGGGAAGTGACAATGCCGACCAGGTCGCCATTGTGCAGCACCGGGACGCCGGAGATGTTGTGCATGCGGGTCAGTTCGAACAACTCGCGCACGGTAGCGTCGGCGTCGATGGTGATCGGGTCCTTGACCACACCGGCTTCGTAACGCTTGACCTTGCGGACTTCGGCAGCTTGCTGCTCGATGGTCATGTTCTTGTGGATGATGCCGATGCCACCTTCCTGAGCCATGGCGATTGCCAGACGGGCTTCAGTGACGGTGTCCATGGCAGCGGAAACCAGTGGAATATTCAGCTCGATGCCACGGGTAAGGCGGGTCTTGAGACTGACTTCGTTAGGAAGCACCTCGGAATAACCGGGCACTAGGAGAATGTCGTCGAATGTCAGAGCTTCTTGGCTGATACGCAGCATCGCGGGGGCTCCCGAGCGGGAAAATGGAAGCGCGCCATTATAGTCAGACACCCCCTCGGGTTCAATGTAAAACTCTGTCTATTATCGATGTTACAGATATACGGGAATTTCGCTTCCTGTAGGAGCTGCCGCAGGCTGCGATCTTTTGATCTTGTTTTTGAACATCAAGGTCAAAAGATCGCAGCCTGCGGCAGCTCCTACAGGGGGATGCGGCGTTTTTTAGAGTTCGACCTTTACCCAACTGACGGGTTGATCCAGCCAGTCGGCAAACTCGTCGAGAAAGCTCTGCTTGAACCCGGCTTCGGCCCAGTTGTTGAAAATGAAGCCCAGGTTGGAAAAGCCGCATTCCTGCAGATACAAGAAGCCGTTGATGTCATCTTCATGCCCGCATTCCGGGCAAGTGAAGTTGTCGGTGCGCCCCGGCATCCAGTCTTCGAGGCTTTCGAACAGCGCTTCGCCAATTTCCTTGCGGCACTCGGCGCAGCCCGCTTCCTCAAGGAACCCCTTGGCCGGCGTATAGATGCAGCGCTTGGTGACGATTTCCAGGCCATTGACCGGCTCGCCAAACGGCAAGGCTTCCGGGTGCAGCACCACCGCGCGGGCGCCATCGGCGATGGCGTGGGCCATGCGATTGCCGGTGCGGCCGCAGGTGGTCAGCTCTTCCTCGATGATGTTCTTGCGCACCAGCCACCGCACGATCGCCCGGGCTCGGGGCTCGTGCACCGGCAGCGTGGAGATTTTCGGGACGATGATGCTTTGCGAATTCATGTTCAGGCCCGGAGCGTTGAAGTAGGGATTTTCAGCATCCACAAATTATAGGCGGACCCGTAAAGCCGGGTCGGACACGGAACCTGTGGGAGCGGGCTTGCCCGCGAAAAGGTTTTTACAGCTCGACGACAACCGCCTGCGAAGCACGCGTCGCCTTGGCGCGAGCAGCTTCGATCGACTCGTCACGCGCCAATGCAACACCCATGCGGCGCTGACCGTTGACTTCAGGCTTACCGAACAGGCGCAGCGCGGTATCCGGCTCGCTCAACGCAGCACCGAGGTTGGCGAAAGCGGTCTGAGTCGACTGCCCTTCCACCAGGATCACCGCCGAAGCGGATGGTCCGAACTGACGGATCAATGGGATCGGCAAACCGAGAATAGCGCGTGCATGCAGGGCGAATTGCGACAGGTCCTGGGAAATCAGGGTCACCAGGCCGGTGTCGTGCGGGCGCGGCGAGACTTCGCTGAACCACACCTGATCACCCTTGATGAACAACTCAACACCAAACAGACCACGGCCGCCCAACGCTTCAGTCACCGCTTTGGCAACACGCTCGGATTCAGCCAAGGCAATCGGGCTCATGGCTTGAGGCTGCCAGGATTCCTGGTAGTCGCCCTTCTCCTGACGGTGGCCGACCGGCGCGCAGAAGGTAGTGCCGCCGACGTGACGCACGGTCAGCAGGGTGATTTCGTAGTCGAAATCGATGAAGCCTTCGATGATCACCCGACCTTTACCGGCGCGGCCGCCTTCTTGCGCGTAGTCCCAGGCTGTTTTGACGTCATCGACGCTGCGCAGCAGGCTCTGGCCCTTGCCCGACGAGCTCATCACCGGCTTGACCACACACGGGAAACCGAGGTCTTCGACAGCCTTGCTGTAGTCCTCGAAGGTGTCGGCGAAGTGGTACGGCGAGGTCGGCAGGTCCAGCTCTTCGGCGGCCAGGCGACGGATGCCTTCGCGGTTCATGGTCAACTGCGCGGCGCGCGCGGTCGGGATCACGGTGAAGCCTTCGGCTTCCAGTTCGACCAGGGTCGCGGTGGCGATGGCTTCGATTTCCGGCACGATGAAGTGCGGCTTCTCGGCTTCGATCACGGCACGCAGGGCGGCGCCGTCGAGCATGTTGATGACGTGGCTGCGGTGCGCAACCTGCATGGCCGGCGCGTTGGCGTAGCGGTCCACGGCAATCACTTCAACGCCCAGGCGTTGCAGCTCGATCACCACTTCCTTGCCCAACTCGCCACAGCCACACATCAATACGCGGGTCGCGGTCGGCGACAATGGAGTTCCGATACGGGTCATCTGCAGGTCCTCAAGAAGCGGATCATCGAGGGATGCGTCGCCATGCGCGCTTCCCATGGGGAGAAAGCGCGGCATTTTACATGAACTTCAGCCGACGACAGCCTGTTTGCGCAGGCGCCACGCCATGATCAGCCACACGGCAGTCACACCGGCGAACTTCGAGCCCAGGGCGGTGAGGATCACGCCGGGAGTCAGCGCATCGATCATGCCGAAAAAGATAAAGGTGTCGAGGGGAATGCTCAGGGCTGAACTTATCCACAGGCGATCGTGCAAAGGACGTTTGGTGATGCTGAACACCAGCCAGTCGATGCACTCGGAGACTGCGAACGCCGTGGCGCTGGCCAGGGCGATGGACGGATCAGACGTGACATAAGACAGCACCAGCGCCGCCAGCATCGCCGCGATGGCACCGTGGCCGAAACGGGTTTGCACCATGTCGCGCAGGATGAACACCAACCCGCCCCAGGCCGACCAGATGATGTCCAGGTGCGGGGCTGTGGAGAAGGCGTAGTTGATCAGCACGACGCTGCTGATGTAGGCGATCAGGAAGAGCATGGGGCGTGGGAACACCTGTCAATTTTGCGCACAGATTACTTCATCTTCGGACACAAATAACCTGTGGCGAGGGAGCTTGCTCCCGCTGGAGCGCGAAGCGGTCCCAAAACCGGAAGACGCGGTGTGTCAAATGTATGACCTTGACCAGATTGGGGCTGCTTCGCAGCCCAGCGGGAGCAAGCTCCCTCGCCACAAAAGCCCGCTCTATTCAATTATTGGATTTGGTCGGCAACATCCAGATCAACCCACTGGCTTTCGCCCGCTCATGACACAACCCCAGCACCTTGCGGCGCTCCTCGTTGTCCATCCGGCTCCAACGGGTGATTTCTTCTACCGTACGCTGGCAACCGGTGCAGATGTCATCGTCGTCCAGCGCACAGATGTTCACGCAGGGCGATGCCACTGGGCGTTCGGTAGCGGTCATTGTTCTTGCTCGGCCAGATCACGGGCATAACGCTGGGAGTTATGCACGTAGTGAGCGGCACTGGCTTCCAGCATCTTCTTCTGCTGTTCGGTCAACTCGCGCACAACCTTGCCGGGCGAACCCATCACCAGCGAGCCGTCGGGAATTTCCTTGCCTTCGCCGATCAGCGAATTGGCGCCGATGATGCAGTTCTTGCCGATTTTCGCGCCGTTGAGAATGACAGCGTTGATCCCGATCAGGCTGTAATCCCCAACAGTGCAGCCATGGAGCATGGCATTGTGGCCGATGGTCACGCCGGTGCCGATGGTCAGCGGGTAGCCCATGTCGGTGTGCATCACGGTGCCGTCCTGGACGTTGCTGTTCTTGCCGATCAGGATCAACTCGTTGTCGCCGCGCAGCACGGCGTTGAACCAGACGTTGGCGCCCTCTTCCAGCTTGACCTTGCCCACGAGCACGGCGTTGGGTGCGACCCAGCTCTGTGGGTGGGTCTCGACACGGGCGTCGCCCAGGCGGTATTTCATCGTGTTGTCCTCAAGGCTCAGGCAGCGGCGTGTTCAGGCCATTCGAATGATGGCTTCAAGTATTGATAAAGCTTTTCGGGGGTTGGTGCAGGCTGATTTTCGCGTCATAGAGCAGGTTGATCAACTCGACGATCATGATCGCTGTCAGGCCCCAGATCTTGTACTCGCCATAGCGATAGCTCGGCACGTACCAACTGCGGCCTTGATAATCGATGCGGTGGGTGTGTTCACGCGGGTCCTTGCGGAAGAATTCCAGCGGCACGCTGAAAACCGCGGCGATCTCGGCATCATTGGCCTGGTACTCGACGAAGTCCGGAATCACCCCAACATAAGGGGTGACCTTGATGCCGTGCAGGGAAATCAGCGGGCTCAACGGGCCGATCACCTCGACCAATCCGGGCGGCAGGCCGATCTCTTCTTCGGCTTCGCGCAGGGCAGTGAAAATCAGGTCCGGGTCTTCGGGGTCGCGTCGGCCGCCGGGAAAAGCGACTTCGCCGCCATGGGTCGAGAGTCCGCTGGCACGCAGGGTCAATACCAACTCCGGCTCATCACTGCGAGTGATGGGCACCAGGACGGCGGCCTCGGGGAAACGTCGGTCGGTCTCCAGCGTTCGCGGTGTGTGGTTACTTACCCGATGCAGTAGCTCGTCCAGCATGAGTGTTCTCGATCTGTACCTTACCCTGCATCATGCACCAATCGCATCGGTCGCCCAACCCCCCGAATGGCGGCGTGTCGCGAAACGACAACTTGCCGTCAGACACCGCCGCACGCCAAGATAGGCGCAGCATTCAGGAACCCAAGCATGAAATTTTGCAGTCAGTGCGGCAACCCGGTGACCCAGCGCATTCCAGAAGGCGATTCGCGCCTGCGTTTCGTCTGCGACAGCTGTCACGTCATTCATTACCAGAACCCCAATATCGTCGCCGGGTGCGTGGCGACCTGGGGCTCCAAGGTGTTGCTGTGCCGACGCGCCATCGAGCCGCGCCTCGGCTACTGGACCCTGCCCGCCGGTTTCATGGAGAACGGCGAGACCATCGAGCAGGCGGCCATCCGCGAAACCGCCGAGGAAGCCTGCGCCCGGGTGCGCAACCTGAGCATCTATACGCTGATCGACGTGCCGCACATCAGCCAGGTGCACGTGTTTTTCCGCGCCGAACTGGCGGACCTGGACTTTTCTGCCGGTCCGGAGAGCCTGGAAGTGCAACTATTCGACGAAGCCGACATTCCTTGGTCCGAGTTGGCTTTCCGCACGGTGGGCCGTACCTTAGAATGCTTCTTCGCTGACCGTCGGACCGAGGTCTACCCCGTGCGGTCAGAATCGATCCCGCCGCTGGCTCAGCCTGCAATTATTTGATTACAAATTCGGCACCGTCGCAGGCGCTTAAAGATTGCTGCCTGCGGCAGCTCCTTGCAAAAACATCTATAACTAAATAGTCGCGACACCTCTTGGGGAATCGTTTCAATGCGCTGGTTGCTTGCCCTGTTTTGCTTGTCGTTTGTAGCGCTGTCCCAGGCTTCCGCCGTGGAAACGCTCAACGGCAAGCCCATCGAGAAAATTCTGGTTCTCAAGTCCTCTCATCAATTGCAATTGATCAATGACGGCAAGCCGCTGAAGACCTATCGCATTTCCCTGGGCAAACGCCCCAAGGGGCCGAAGCTGATGGAGGGTGACAAGCGCACGCCGGAGGGTTTCTATTGGGTCGACTGGCGCAAAGTCAGTGACCGCTTCAACCTGGCGATGCACATCTCCTACCCGAACATCAGCGATTCCGCCCGCGCCCGCCGCGAAGGCGTCGAGCCTGGTGGCATGATCATGATCCACGGCACCCCGGACACCGAAGACACTCCGGAAGACCTGTTCCACACCCTGGACTGGACCGATGGCTGCATCGCCATGCGCAACATGGACATGCGCGAAATCTGGAACCTGGTGCCGGATGGCACGATGATCGAAATCCGCCCATAAGTTCGACACGCACCCTGTAGGAGCTGCCGCAGGCTGCGATCTTTTGATCTTGATTTTTTAAGATCAAAAGATCGCAGCCTTCGGCAGCTCCTACAGGGGGTGCGTTAAAGGCAATAAAAAACCCGCTGAAATCGCTTTCAGCGGGTTTTTTGTTTAAGCGACGAGAAGATCAGAAATCCTCCAACCGCCACACTTCATAAGCTGGTGTCTCGTAGGGGTGACTCTGTTTCAAAGCCGCCACCACCGAACGAATCAACTCATCCGCTACCACAAGCTCAACTTTCCATTCCTCGACCTGCTCGACCTGCCCCGCTTCGCCAATGAACGGCGAACTGCCATCCAACGGACGAAACTGGCCTTGGCCCAACACCTGCCAGGCGCAATGGTCATAAGCCCCGATCCGCCCGCCACCGGCAGCGAATACGGCGCTCTTGACCACCTCGACATGACTGTCAGGAACGAAAAAGCTGAGCTTGTACACAGCTATCAGTTAACCCAGACGCGGGCATTACGGAACATGCGCATCCAAGGTGCGTCTTCGTTCCAGTCTTCCGAACGCCACGAGTTCTGCACGGCGCGGAACACACGCTCCGGGTGCGGCATCATGATCGTTACGCGACCGTCGCGGCTGGTCAAACCGGTGATCCCGCGCGGTGAGCCGTTCGGGTTGGCCGGGTAGGTTTCGGTGACCTTGCCGTGGTTGTCGACAAAACGCATCGCCACGCAACCGGACAGATCGGCTTCCAGCAGAGCTTCTTCGCTGGCGAACTCGGCATGACCTTCACCGTGAGCAATGGCGATTGGCATACGCGAACCGGCCATGCCCTGCAGGAAGATCGAGTTCGATTCCTGGATCTGCACCATTGCTACGCGCGCTTCGAATTGCTCGGAGCGGTTACGCACGAAGTGCGGCCAGAACTCGCTGCCCGGGATCAGCTCGTGGAGGTTGGACATCATCTGGCAACCGTTGCACACGCCGAGGGTGAAGCTGTCGTTACGTTCGAAGAAGCCCTGGAACGCATCGCGGGCACGGCTGTTGAACAGCGCGGATTTCGCCCAGCCTTCACCGGCACCCAATACGTCGCCGTAGGAGAAACCGCCGCAAGCAACCAGGCCCTTGAACTCGTTCAGGTCGACACGGCCGGCCAGAATGTCGCTCATGTGCACGTCGATCGCGTTGAAACCGGCGCGGTCGAACGCCGCTGCCATTTCCACCTGACCGTTGACGCCCTGCTCACGCAGCACGGCAACCTGTGGACGGATGCCTTTCTTGATGTAAGGCGCAGCGATGTCCTGGTTGACGTCGTAGCTGAGCTTGACGCTCAGGCCCGGATTGTCTTCTTCCAGCAACACGTCGAACTCTTGATCGGCGCAGTCGGCGTTGTCACGCAGACGCTGGATCTGGTAGCTGGTCTCCGCCCACTGGCGCTGCATCAGACGACGCTGGCCTTCGAACACGGTGTCACCGTTGAAGGTGATGTTGATCTGGCCGTTGTTGATCGGCTGACCGATCACCGACACGCACTCGCCCAGACCGGCAGCGCTGAACTGCGCGAGGATGTCCGGCGTAGCGTCCTGGCGAACCTGGATCACGGCACCCAGTTCTTCGTTGAACAGGATCGCGGCGATGTCAGCGGAGGTTTCAGCCAGACCGTCGAGGTTTAGGCTCAGGCCGCAATGACCGGCGAAGGCCATTTCCACGGCGCTGGTCAGCAGACCACCGTCGGAACGGTCGTGGTAAGCCAGCAGGTGACCGTCGGCGTTGAGGCCCTGGATCACGGCGAAGAAGGCTTTCAGGTCTTCGGCGTCATCGACGTCCGGAGCCTGTTTGCCGAGCTTGCCGTGAACCTGGGCCAGGATCGAGGCGCCCATGCGGTTCTGGCCACGGCCGAGGTCGATCAGGATCAGGTCGGTGGTGCCCTTGTCCATGCGCAGTTGCGGGATCAGGGTCTGACGGATGTCAGTCACTGGCGCGAAACCGGTCACGATCAGCGACATTGGCGACGTGACGGATTTGTCGACGCCTTCATCGTTCCAGCGCGTAGCCATGGACATCGAGTCCTTGCCCACCGGAATGGTGATGCCCAGCTCAGGGCACAGTTCCATGCCGACCGCTTTCACGGTGTCGTACAGACGTGCGTCTTCACCCGGGTGACCGGCAGCGGACATCCAGTTCGCCGACAACTTGATGTCGGAGATCTTGCCGATGCGCGAGGCCGCGATGTTGGTCAGGGTTTCGCCGATGGCCATGCGACCCGACGCCGGAGCGTCCAGCAGCGCCAGCGGAGTACGCTCACCCATGGCCATGGCTTCGCCGGTGTAGACGTCGAAACTGGTGGCGGTGACGGCAACGTCGGCCACCGGAACCTGCCACGGACCGACCATTTGGTCACGGGCCACCAGGCCGGTGATGGTGCGGTCGCCGATGGTGATCAGGAAGCTCTTGCTCGCCACGGCCGGGTGATGCAGCACGCGCTCGACGCACTCGCCGATGTCCAGGGTAGACGGATCGAAATCGTCGCCTAGCTCGTTTTCACGAACCACCGAACGGTGCATGCGCGGGGCTTTGCCCAGCAACACTTCCAGCGGCATGTCCACCGGGCTGTTGCCGAAGTGGCTATCCGTGACAGTAAGCTGCGGTTCGGCAGTGGCTTCGCCGACGACGGCAAACGGGCAACGCTCACGTTCGCAGATCGCCTTGAAGCGCTCGAAGTCAGCCGGACCGACCGCCAGAACGTAACGTTCCTGGGATTCGTTGGACCAGATTTCGTGCGGGGCCATGCCCGGCTCGTCGTTTGGAATGTTGCGCAGTTCGAAACGGCCACCGCGGTCGCCGTCGTTGACCAGTTCCGGGAAGGCGTTGGACAGACCGCCTGCACCCACGTCGTGGATGAAGCTGATCGGGTTCTTGTCGCCCAGCTGCCAGCAACGGTCGATGACTTCCTGGCAGCGACGCTCCATCTCAGGGTTTTCACGCTGTACGGAAGCGAAGTCCAGGTCTGCCGAGCTGGTACCGGTGGCCATGGAGGAAGCCGCGCCGCCGCCCAGGCCGATCAACATCGCCGGGCCGCCGAGCACGATCAGCTTGGAGCCGACCAGGATCTCGCCTTTCTTGACGTGCTCTTCACGGATGTTGCCCATGCCGCCAGCCAGCATGATTGGCTTGTGGTAACCGCGAACTTCGTCACCGTGCGGGGTGGTGATCGATTGTTCGAAGGTACGGAAGTAGCCAGTCAGGGCCGGACGGCCGAATTCGTTGTTGAACGCGGCGCCGCCCAGCGGGCCTTCGATCATGATGTCCAGCGCGGTCACGATGCGCTCGGGCTTGCCGTACGGCACTTCCCACGGCTGCTCGAAACCTGGGATCTGCAGGTTGGACACGGTGAAACCGGTCAGGCCAGCCTTAGGCTTGGCACCGCGACCGGTAGCGCCTTCGTCGCGGATCTCGCCACCGGAACCGGTGGATGCGCCCGGGAACGGGGCAATCGCGGTCGGGTGGTTGTGAGTCTCGACTTTCATCAGGATGTGCACCGGCTCCTGCACCGCGCCGTACTGGCGAGTTTCAGGGTCCGGGAAGAAACGACCGGCTACCGAGCCGACGATCACCGAAGCGTTGTCCTTATAAGCTGACAGAACGCCTTCGCTGTGCATCACGTAGGTGTTCTTGATCATGCCGAACAGGCTTTTTTCCTGGCTCTCGCCGTCGATGTCCCAACTGGCGTTGAAGATCTTGTGACGGCAGTGCTCGGAGTTCGCCTGGGCGAACATCATCAGTTCGATGTCGTGCGGGTTGCGCTTCAAGCCGACGAAGGCGTTGACCAGGTAATCGATCTCGTCTTCAGCCAGGGCCAGGCCCAGCTCGGTGTTGGCTTTTTCCAGCGCGGCGCGGCCGCCACCCAACACGTCGATCGCGGTCAGGGGCTTGGGTTCGGCGTGGCTGAACAGGCCGGCAGCCTGTTCGAGGTTGCCCAGGACGATCTGGGTCATGCGGTCGTGCAGCGCATCAGCAATCAGCTGTGCTTCAGCATCGCTGAACTGGCCGGCAACGTAGAAGGCGATGCCGCGCTCCAGGCGCTGGATCTTGGTCAGACCGCAATTGCGAGCGATGTCGCTGGCCTTGCTCGACCATGGCGAGATGGTGCCGAAACGCGGCAACACCAGGAACAGACGACCGGTCGGCTCTTGTACCGGAACGCTTGGACCGTACTTCAGAAGGCGCGCGAGCACCTGCTGTTCGTCGCCGGTCAGGACGCCGGTAACTTCGGCGAAGTGAGCGAATTCAGCATACAGGCCGCTGACAGCCGGAACCTTCTGGCTCAGTTGCTCAAGGAGCTTGCTGTGGCGAAAGGCAGAAAGGGCAGGAGCGCCGCGCAGGATCAACATCTTCGGGACAGCCTCGGGAAGGGGTGTGCTTTGAGGCCGTGCATTCTAGCCTAAACAGCCCGCGACATCACCCGAAACGCTACGCACGGTTGCACTCGAGTGTCGATCTGTGTTTCTGCCTCGAAAGTCAGGTTAAACGGGCACATAACAACAGCTTATTTTTACTGTATCAAAATGCAGACAAAGCCCATTCCTGCGGGGTTTCGGCCGATTTTGTGATCGCTAGCAGACAACCCCTTCGCTGTCGAGATATGGCGCCCGTGGTCCTTTGCGTATACTGCGCACATGTTTTCCCCAACGGCTTTGCGTCCGCGGTACGCCAAATGGCTGATCGCAACCGGACTCTTCCTGATGCTCGGTGGCTGTGTTGATAAACCCAACACGCTGGAGCGCGTAAAGGAGGATGGTGTGCTGCGGGTGGTCACCCGTAACAGCCCCGCCACCTACTTTCAGGATCGTAACGGTGAAACCGGCTTCGAATACGAGCTGGTGAAGCGCTTTGCCGACGATCTGGGAGTCGAGCTGAAGATCGAGACCGCCGACAACCTCGACGACCTGTTCAATCAGGTCGGCAAGCCCAACGGCCCGGTGCTGGCCGCCGCCGGCCTGGTCAGCAGCGAAGAACGCAAGAAGCAGGTGCGTTTTTCCCACTCCTATCTGGAAGTCACCCCGCAGATCATCTACCGCAACGGCAAATCACGGCCGACCGATGCGAAGGATCTGGTGGGCAAGAAGATCATGGTACTCAAGGGCAGCACCCACGCCGGACAACTGGCGGAGCTGAAAAAGAAATTTCCCGGCATTGATTATGAAGAGTCCGACCAGGTTGAAGTGGTCGATCTGTTGCGCATGGTCGACGAAGGTCAGATCGACCTGACACTGGTCGACTCCAATGAAGTGGCGATGAACCAGGTCTACTTCACTAACATCCGGGTCGCCTTTGACCTGGGTGACGCCAGCAACCAGAGTTGGGCGGTGGCGCCCGGTGACGACAACAGCCTGCTCAACGAGATCAACGACTACCTCGACAAGGTCAAGAAAAACGGCACCCTGCAACGCCTTAAAGACCGTTATTACGGGCATGTCGACGTCCTCGGCTACATGGGCGCCACCACGTTCGCCCAGCATTTGCAGCAGCGCCTGCCCAAGTACGAACAGCACTTCAAGGCGTACGCCAAGAAAGAAAAAGTCGACTGGCGCCTGCTGGCGGCGATCGGCTATCAGGAATCCCTGTGGCAACCGGCCGTCACGTCCAAGACCGGCGTGCGTGGCTTGATGATGCTGACCCAGAACACCGCACAGGCCATGGGCGTGTCCAACCGCCTCGACCCCAAGCAGAGCATCATGGGCGGCGCCAAGTACCTGGCCTATATGAAGGAACAGCTGGACGATTCGATCCAGGAGCCGGATCGCACCTGGTTTGCCCTCGCCGCCTACAACGTCGGCAGCGGTCACCTGGACGACGCGCGCAAACTGGCGGCCAAGGAAGGGCTGAATCCGGACAAGTGGCTGGACGTGAAGAAAATGCTGCCGCGTCTGTCCGAGAAGAAGTGGTACAGCAAAACCCGTTACGGCTACGCCCGTGGCGGCGAGCCAGTGCATTTCGTGGCGAACATCCGCCGCTACTACGACATCCTGACCTGGGTCACGCAGCCGCAGCTTGAAGGCGACCAGGTCGCCGAGGGCAACCTGCACGTGCCGGGGATCGACAAGAGCAAGCCTGCGCAGGAACCGGCTCCCCTTTAAAGCAAAAGATCGCAGCCTTCGGCAGCTCCTACAGGGGATTTGTGTTCACCTTGTAGGAGCTGCCGAAGGCTGCGATCTTTTGATCTTAACCCTTCAAAGCCGCCGCCAGAATCAACGCCGCTTTAAAGCAAGAATCGCAGCCTGCGGCAGCTCCTACATTGGAATGCGATCCCCTGTAGGAGCTGCCGAAGGCTGCGATCTTTTGATCTTAACCCTTCAAAGCCGCCGCCAGAATCAGCGCTTTCATCTCCGAAACAGCCGACTTGAACCCGACGAACAACGCATGAGCCACCAGTGCATGGCCAATATTCAGCTCGTTGATGCCCTTGATCGCCGCCACGGCCTCAACGTTGTGATAGTGCAGACCGTGGCCTGCATTGACGATCAGACCCTGGGCCAAACCAAACGCCACGCCATCAGCCACGCGCTTGAGTTCTTCCGCCACTTCAGTCGGCGTCTCGGCATCGGCATAACGCCCAGTGTGCAACTCGATGGCGGGGGCGCCGACACGACGGGACGCTTCGATCTGACGCTCGTCGGCGTCAATGAACAGCGACACTTCGGAGCCAATCTTCGACAGGCGCTCCACCGCGGCCTTGATCCGCGCTTCCTGCCCCGCCACGTCCAGGCCACCTTCGGTGGTCAGCTCCTGACGGGTTTCCGGCACCAGGCAAATATGCGCCGGACGAATCCGTTCGGCGAACTGCATCATCTCTTCAGTGACGCCCATTTCGAAGTTCATGCGGGTTTGCAGCACGTCCTTGAGCAGCAGCACATCGCGTTCCTGGATGTGCCGACGGTCTTCACGCAGGTGCACGGTGATGCCGTCAGCGCCCGCCTCTTCCGCGTCCAGTGCTGCCTTGACCGGATCCGGGTAGCGAGTGCCCCGGGCCTGACGCAGGGTGGCAACGTGGTCGATGTTCACGCCAAGAAGAATACGGGTGCTGGTGGTCACGGAAAGCGCTCCAGAAGAAGAGAAAGTTCGGTGCACAGCATACACGGGGAATTTACGGCTTTCGAAACAACTCTCGGGAAACCAGCGGCCGACCGCCCAGATGAACGGCCAGCGCCTGTCTCATCAAACGCTTGGCCGCCGACAAGGCACCGGGAGCGCTCCAGTCAGCATCGGCCATGGCCAGTAATTCCGTACCGTTGAACAGGCCGGGTTGCAGCAGGTAAACCCGCTCCAGCCCCGCGTCCACTTGCAAGCGATAGAGGCCGTCAGGTGCGATGGGCTCGTCGTGAATGTCGGTATTCATGGAAAAGCCGTAGCCCAGATCATCCAGCAGCCGCCACTCGAACGAACGCAGCAGTGGCTCCAGCGCACGCCCTTCGGCCAGGGCCAGCAAGGTCGCGGCGTAGTGATCGAACACGGCGGGATGCGGGTCTTCGGCAGGCAGCAGGCGAATCAGTAATTCATTGAGATACAGGCCACTGAACAGCGCCTCGCCATTGAGCCAGGTGGAAACGCCGGCACTTTCCATACGACCGACATTCTTCAGCTCGCCGCGTCCGCGGAACTCGACTTCCAGCGGCACAAACGGCCGCGCCAGCGTCCCGGCCTTGCCCCGCGCACTGCGCAACACCGCCCGCAGCCGACCTTGCGGCGTGAGGAAGTCCACCAGCGCACTGCTTTCGCGGTAGGCGCGGGAATGGAGGACGTAGGCGGGTTGGCCGAGTGCCGGAGTTTGCGACATGGTGAAGAATTTACCTGTCAGGAATTGCAAAAAGATCGCAGCCTTCGGCAGCTCCTACAGGTAAACACAAAACCCATGTAGGAGCTGCCGAAGGCTGCGATCTTTTGATCTTTGAATCAGTTACAGGTCGCCATAACCCAGCGAACGTAACGCACGCTCGTCATCGGACCAGCCACCCTTAACCTTGACCCACAGGTTCAGCATGATCTTGGAGTCGAACAGCAACTCCATGTCCTTGCGCGCCTCGGTGCCGATGCGCTTGATGCGCTCGCCCTTGTCGCCAATGATGATTTTCTTCTGGCCGTCACGCTCGACGAGGATCAAGGCATGGATGTGCAGGGTCTTGCCCTGCTGCTTGAACTCTTCGATTTCGACGGTGATCTGGTACGGCAGCTCGGCGCCCATCTGGCGCATGATTTTCTCGCGTACCAGTTCGGCGGCGAGGAAACGGCTGCTGCGGTCGGTGATCTGGTCTTCCGGGAAGAAGTGATCGTTTTCCGGCAGATGCTCGGCAATCACGCGCTCCAGCGCGTCGAGGTTGTGACCGTGCTGGGCCGAAATCGGGATGATCTGCGCGTTCGGCAGCTGTTCCTGCAACCAGGACAAGTGCGGCATCAGCTCGGCCTTGTCTTCGATGCGGTCGGTCTTGTTCAGCGCCACGATCAACGGGCCGGTCACGTATTGCACGCGCTCGAGGACCATCTGGTCTTCTTCGGTCCACTTGGTGCGATCCACCACGAAGATCACCACGTCGACGTCTTTCAACGCCGCCGAAGCGGTCTTGTTCATGTAGCGGTTCAGCGCCTTTTCGCCACCCTTGTGCATGCCAGGGGTGTCAACGTAGATCGCTTGCACGGCACCCTCGGTCTTGATGCCGAGCATGTTGTGCCGAGTGGTCTGTGGCTTGCGTGAGGTGATCGCGAGCTTCTGGCCGAGGATGTGATTCAGCAGTGTGGACTTGCCCACGTTGGGACGGCCGACGATGGCAACGTAGCCACAGCGAGTTGCGTTTGTATCAGTCATTGCCATTCTCCACGCCCAGGGCAATCAGTGCTGCGGCGGCCGCTACCTGTTCGGCAATACGACGGCTCACACCCTGACCTCGGCTTTTTTCATTCAGTAAGACAACTTCGCATTCGACGAAGAAGGTCCGGCAGTGCGGCTCACCCTGGATGTCCACCACCTCGTAACGAGGAAGATCGCAACCGCGCGATTGCAGGTGTTCCTGCAAACGGGTCTTGGGATCCTTGTTGGTGTCGACCAGTGTCAGGCCTTCGAACTCACCGGCCAGCCAGGCCAGCACGCGTTCGCGCGCCACTTCCATGCCGGCGTCCAGATAGATCGCACCAATCAGCGCTTCCAGGGCATCGGCCAGAATCGACTCGCGACGGAACCCGCCGCTTTTCAATTCGCCGGAACCCAAACGCAAGTACTCGCCCAGATCGAAACCACGGGCCAGTACGGCCAGGGTCTCACCTTTCACCAGGCGCGCGCGCAAACGCGACAATTGGCCTTCGCGAGCCAACGGGAAGCGATCGAACAAAGCCTCGCCGGCGACGAAGTTGAGAATGGCATCACCGAGGAATTCCAGGCGTTCGTTGTTACGCCCGGCAAAGCTGCGGTGAGTCAGGGCCAGGACCATCAGTTCCTGATCCTTGAAGGTGTAACCGAGCTGACGCTCGAGACGGCTTAAGGAGACGCTCACGGTTTACCCACGCTGAGTTCGTGGTTGGATTCCACCGCCATCGCCGGGATTGGGCGCAGGCTTGGGACAATTAACGCTGTGTTCAAAAATAACGTCCTGAATATCATTGGCTTCATGCTTCCAGTCCCGAATGTGCCGGTTCCAGAAATGCATTCGGCGCTGTGTTCAACAGCGCCGTGTGTGATTACTGGATCAGGCCAACCCGCGAGAAATTCGGCAGGTGACTGAGTTTGGGTTCCGGCCAGCTCATCCAGACTGCGAAGGCCTTGCCGACGATATTCTTGTCGGGAACCATGCCCAGCAGATCCTTGGGAATGCTCGGATCATCCCAGTAGCGACTGTCGTTGGAGTTGTCGCGGTTGTCGCCCATCATGAAATAGTGCCCGGCCGGCACGGTCCATGTACGGTCCGGCGTTGCGCGGTAGCGGCTCATTTCCTTGCGGATCAAGTGCTCGGCAGCGCCGAGTTTTTCCTTGTAGAGCTCGGCGCTGCCCAGCGTACCCGGCTCGGAGCCGACCAGTTTTTCAGCAATCGACTCGCCGTTGACGAACAGACGCTTGTCAGCAGTGTAGCGAACCTGATCACCCGGCAAGCCCACTACACGCTTGATGTAGTTGACGTTCGGGTCGCTCGGATAGCGGAACACCATCACATCACCGCGTTGTGGCTCACCGACTTCGATGATTTTCTTGTCGATCACCGGCAGGCGGATCCCGTAAGAAAACTTGCTCACCAGAATGAAGTCGCCGACGTCCAGGGTTGGTTTCATCGAGCCGGAAGGAATCTGGAACGGTTCCACCAGGAACGAACGCAGCACCAGCACGATGAACAACACCGGGAAGAACGACTTGCCATATTCAACCAGCAGCGGCTCTTTGTTCAGTTTCTCGACCACCACCACATCAGGCTGGCTGACGCTGCCCTGATAGGAAGCGATGGCGGCACGCCGACGCGGTGCCAGGATCAACAGATCAAGCAACGCCAACAGGCCGCAGACAAATACGGCGATGACCAGCAACAGCGGGAAATTTAGTGACATAGGACCTAACTATCCAACCTGAGCACGGCAAGGAAGGCTTCTTGTGGAATTTCCACGTTGCCGACCTGCTTCATGCGTTTTTTACCGGCCTTTTGCTTCTCCAGCAGTTTCTTCTTACGGCTGACGTCACCACCGTAGCATTTGGCCAATACGTTCTTTCTGAGCGCCTTGACGGTTGTCCGCGCCACAATCTGCCCGCCAATGGCGGCCTGGATTGCCACGTCGAACATCTGCCGCGGAATCAGTTCTTTCATCTTCTCGGTCAACTGGCGACCTTTGTAGTGCGCGTTGTCACGGTGCACGATCAGCGCCAGGGCGTCGACCTTGTCGCCGTTGATCAGCACATCCAGTTTCACCAGACTAGCCGATTGGTAACGATCGAAATGGTAATCCAGCGAAGCATAGCCGCGGCTGGTGGACTTCAGGCGATCGAAGAAGTCCAGGACCACTTCGTTCATCGGCAAGTCGTAGGTCACCTGGACCTGGGTGCCGAGGAACAGCATGTCGACCTGCACACCACGTTTTTCGATGCACAGCGTAATGACGTTGCCAAGGTGCTCTTGCGGCACAAGAATGTTGGCCCGCACGATCGGCTCACGCATGTCTTCGATGGAAGACAGATCCGGCAGTTTCGACGGGTTATCGACGTAGATCGTCTCGCCGGTCTTGAGCAGCAGCTCGAAGATTACTGTCGGCGCGGTGGTGATCAGGTCCAGGTCGTACTCGCGCTCGAGGCGCTCCTGGATGATCTCCATGTGCAGCATGCCGAGGAAGCCGCAACGGAAGCCGAAGCCCAGGGCGTCGGAGCTTTCCGGGGTGTACTGCAGCGACGAATCGTTCAGGGTGAGCTTTTGCAGCGCTTCACGGAAATCTTCGAAATCGTCGGAGCTGACCGGGAACAGGCCGGCGTAAACCTGCGGCTGGATGCGTTTGAAGCCTGGCAGGACGTCGACATCTGGCGTCGAGCTCAAGGTCAGGGTGTCACCGACTGGTGCACCGTGGATGTCCTTGATACCGGCGATGATGAAGCCCACTTCGCCGGCCTTCAGGTCAACGGTGGCGGTGTGTTTCGGGTTGAATACACCCACGCTGTCCACCAGGTGGATCTTGCCGGTGGATTTGACCAGGATCTTGTCGCCCTTCTTCACGCGGCCGTGGCGCACGCGAACCAGGGACACAACACCCAGGTAGTTGTCGAACCAGGAGTCGATGATCAACGCTTGCAACGGATCTTCGATGTTGCCGGTTGGCGCAGGAATGGTGGTAACCAGGCGCTCCAGCACTTCATCGACGCCCAGACCGGTCTTGGCGCTGCAAGTGACCGCGTCGGTGGCATCGATGCCGATGATTTTTTCGATTTCTTCTTTGACGCGGTCCGGATCGGCCTGTGGCAGGTCGATCTTGTTCAGCACCGGCATCACTTCCAGGCCCTGCTCGATCGCGGTATAGCAGTTGGCTACGGACTGGGCTTCAACGCCCTGACCGGCATCGACCACCAGCAGCGCGCCTTCACAGGCCGCCAACGAACGGCTGACTTCATAGGTGAAGTCAACGTGGCCGGGGGTATCAATGAAGTTCAGCTGATAGGTGACGCCATCACGGGCTTTGTAATACAGGGTAACGCTATGCGCCTTGATGGTGATGCCGCGTTCCCGCTCAAGGTCCATGGAGTCGAGGACCTGGGCTTCCATTTCGCGCTCGGCCAGGCCGCCACACATCTGAATGAAACGGTCGGCCAGCGTCGACTTGCCATGGTCAATGTGGGCGATGATGGAGAAATTGCGGATATGACTCAAATCACTCACGGATCAACACTCAAAAAGGCTGCAGGCATAGCCCGCCGAAAAATAGCCGGGAATTGTACCTGATCCACGGCGCAAGCGTCACGTTCGCAGGTCAGACGGCACGTACAAAAACGCCCCGGTCTTGCGACAGGGGCGTTTTTTATGACCAGTGAAGTCGGGAAAGCCCCGCCCTTAACCGGCGCGACGCAATAACCAGAATCCGGCCAAGGCACAGATACCGGCCGGCACCAGCACCGCAAACAGCGGCGAGAAGCCAAACACCAGGCTCGAAGGCCCCAGCAAATCCTGGGCAATACGGAACGTGAAGCCCACCAGCACGCCAGTAAACACTCGCTGACCAAGGGTCACCGAACGCAACGGACCGAAGATGAATGAAATCGCCATCAGTACCAGTGCAGCGGTGACCAACGGCTGCAACACCTTGACCCAAAATGCCAGCCAGTAGCGGCCATTGCTCAACCCCTGGTCCGCCAGGTAGTGGATGTAACCCCACAAGCCGCTGATCGACAGCGTGTCCGGCGACATCACCACCGTACTCAACAGTTGCGGGCTCAAAGCCACATCCCAACGCTCAACAGGCGCGGAAACCACCTCGGTGCTCTTCTCATGGAACAGCGTTGTGGTGACGTCGCTCAACTGCCAGTGATCCTGGTCAAACTGCGCCCGCTTGGCGAAGCTGGAGGACAGCATATGACGCTCATTATCGAAACGATAACGGGTGACGCCGTACAGCAGGCCATTAGGCTGGACAGAGTTGACGTGAATGAACTCGTCACCCTGGCGGTGCCACAGACCATGCTTGGCGCTTTGTGCATCGCCCCCGCCCTGAGCCAGGGAACGATTGGCCTGAGCAGTCACTTCGGTGGCCGGCGCGACGTATTCACCGATCAAGACACCAACGACCATCAGGATCAGCATCGGCTTCATCACGGCCCAGACGATCCGTCCGATCGAGACGCCAGCCGCACGCATGATGGTCAGCTCGCTGTTACTGGCCAGGCTGCCGAGGCCGATCAGGCAACCGATCAATGCCGCCATCGGCAGCATGTCGTACAGACGTCGCGGCGCGGTCAGCAGTACGTAACTTGCCACGTCGACCAAGGTGTAGGTATCGCTGACTTCGCTCATCTCGTCGATGAACGCGAACAGTGTCGCCAGACCGAGAATGATCCCCAGTACCGCCAGGATCGCCATGAATACGCTGCTACCAATGTAGCGATCGAGCTTAACCACGGGCCACCTCCTGCGCGCTACGGCGACTCGCCATCTTCAAGCGCAAAGGTTCCCAATAGAGCAGGCCCAGGCCAATGACCAGGAAGATCCCGTGCACCCACCACAACCCCAACGCCGGCGGGATCTTGCCCTTTTCCAGGGCGCCGCGAGCGGCAATCAGGATGGTCAGGTAAGCCATGTAAAGGAGAATCGCCGGCAGCAGCTTGAGGAAACGGCCCTGACGCGGATTGACCCGTGACAGCGGCACCGCCATCAAGGTGACGATGAACACCAGCAACGGCAAGGACAGGCGCCATTGCAGCTCGGTGCGGGAACGGATGTCGTCACTGCCCAGCAAGGAAGCGGTGGTCATCGCGTCACGGTCGGTCACTTCGTCGCTGACATCAGGCTTTGGCAGCAACACGCCATATTCTTCGTACTTGATCGCGCGGTAATCGGCTTGCCCGGGATTACCGTCGTAGCGGTAGCCATTGTCGAGGATCAGGTAGCGGTTGCCGTCAGGGCGGATTTCCTGACGGCCCTTCTCGGCCACCAGCACGGAGATCCCGCGATCCTTCTTGTCGGAATTGACGTTCTTTTGCGAGATGAACACGCCACCCAGATTGACACGGTCATCCGACAGCTGTTCGGTATACGTCACCCGTGTTCCGTCGCGCAGGGCCTGGAAGCGGCCGGGCTCCAGGGTATCGAACTCGGTCAGGGCATCTTGCTTGTTCAGCAGCAGTTGAAACTGATTGGCACCTTGTGGTGCCAGGCTCAGGCTCAACCAGGCCACGACCAGTGCCACCAGCGTGGCCGGGAATAGGGTCATGCGGAACAGGCGTTGCTGGCTCATGCCGGTGGCCGACAGCACAGTCATTTCGCTTTCAAGGTACAAGCGACCGTAGGCCAGCAGGATCCCGAGAAACAGCCCCAGCGGCAGGATCAGCTGAAGAAAACCGGGCAGACGGAAGCCCATGATCAGGAATAGCGAGCCCGGGTCCAGCAGACCCGACGCCGCCTGGGCGAGGTATTTGATGAAACGCCCGCTCATGATGATGACCAGCAGCACGGCGCTGACGGCGCTCAAGGTCAACAGGACTTCGCGGGATAGATAACGGAAGACGATCAAACCAGACACTCCAGGGTTGTCAGGCTAAGGCGGCCAAACAAGCAAACACATCAGACAGCCCGCAAGGCAGAGCCGCCGAAAAAGATGGCGCATTATCCTGTGATTGAGTGCGCCTGTCACTGCGCATTGGTGCGGGGGTGTAGGAGCAAGCTTGCTCGAGATGGTCGTCAACGATAACGCGGGAAGTCTGAAACCCCACGGTGGCCTCAGGTTTCTCGCGAGCAGGCTCGCTCCTACAATCGTACAACCGAGGGTTGTCAGGCGCCGCTGGCGAGGTTCAAACTGCGGCCTTTGTCGCCGGCAGGTACTGGCGCCTTCCTATTTATAAGCAAGCGACGCCTTTAACTTGTCGAGCGCTTGCGTGATGACCATCAATTCAGGGACCCGGACATGGAACTGGTTGTAAAAAGCGTTAACCCGGAAACGTTGAAGACCGCCACGCTGGTCGTCGCCGTTAGCGAAGGCCGCAAGCTCGGTGCCGCTGCCAAACAACTCGACGAACTCAGCGGTGGTGCGATCAGCGCCGTGCTCAAGCGCGGTGACCTGGCCGGCAAAGTCGGCCAGAGCCTGTTGCTGCACAGCCTGCCGAACCTGAAAGCCGAACGTGTGTTGTTGGTCGGCGTAGGCAAGGATGAAGAACTGGGCGACCGCCCTTTCCGCAAAATCATCGCCGGCGTGCTCAACACGCTGAAAGGCTTGGCCGGCAGCGATGCTGTTCTGGCGCTGGACGAAGTGGTGGTCAAGGGTCGTGACAGCTACGGCAAGACCCGTCTGCTGGCCGAAACCCTGGTCGATGGCGAATACCAGTTCGATCAGTTCAAGAGCCAGAAAGCCGAGCCGCGCGCCCTGAAGAAAATCACCCTGGTGACCATCAAGGCTGCACAGGCTGAAGTGCAGCGCGCCGTGAACCACGCGACCGCGATCGCCAACGGCATGGCTTTCACCCGCAACCTGGGCAACCTGCCGCCGAACATCTGCCACCCGACTTTCCTCGGTGAGCAAGCCAAAGACCTCGGCAAAGAGTTCAAGGACCTGAAAGTCGAAGTCCTCGACGAGAAGAAAATCAAGGCGCTGGGCATGGGCTCGTTCTACGCCGTTGGCCAGGGCAGCGCCCAGCCTCCGCGCCTGATCGTCATGCAATACAACGGCGGCAAGAAATCCGAGAAGCCATACGCGCTGGTCGGTAAAGGCATCACCTTCGACACCGGCGGCATCAGCCTGAAACCGGGCGCCGGCATGGATGAAATGAAGTACGACATGGGCGGCGCTGCCAGCGTATTCGGCACCTTGCGTGCCGTGCTGGAGCTGAAGCTGCCAATCAACCTGGTGTGCATCCTGGCCTGCGCCGAGAACATGCCGAGCGGCAACGCTTCGCGCCCGGGCGACATCGTCACGACCATGAGCGGCCAGACCGTGGAAATCCTCAACACCGACGCCGAAGGCCGTCTGGTGCTGTGCGACGCCCTGACCTACTCCGAGCGCTTCAAACCGCAAGCGGTCATCGACATTGCGACCCTGACCGGCGCCTGCGTGGTTGCACTGGGCTCCCACACTTCCGGCCTGCTGGGCAACAACGACGAATTGATCGGCCAGCTGCTGAGCGCCGGCAAGGCTGCCGACGACCGCGCCTGGCAACTGCCGCTGTTCGATGAGTATCAGGAGCAACTGGACAGCCCGTTCGCCGACATCGCCAACATCGGCGGCCCGAAAGCCGGCACCATCACCGCTGCCTGCTTCCTGTCGCGCTTCACCAAGAACCTGAACTGGGCGCACCTGGACATCGCAGGCACTGCCTGGACCAGCGGTGGCAAGGACAAGGGCGCCACTGGCCGTCCGGTTCCACTGCTGACCCAATACCTGCTGGACCGCGCCAAAGCCTGAAACCAATGACCTTTGGCGGCGTCGCTTTCGAGTAACGCCGCCAAAGGCTCAGGAACCGCAATGACCAAAGTCGACTTCTATATCCTGCCCAGCGCCGATCCTTCGGCACGTCTGGATTTTGCTTGCAAGCTCACCGAGAAAGCCTGGCGCATGGGCCACCGCGTCTACCTGCATTGCAGTGATGCGGCTCAACGCGACGATCTCGATGCGCGCCTGTGGACCTTCAAAGGTGAAAGCTTCGTGCCCCACGCTCCTGCTGAAAGCGAACCGGACAGCCTGATCGTGCTGGGTTTAGGCGATGACTGCGGTCAGCATCAGGACCTGCTGGTCAACCTCGACCTGAAAGTGCCGGCCTTTGCCCAACGCTTTGCCCGCGTGGCGGAAGTGGTGGTCGAAGATCCGGTGATACGCCAGGCCGCGCGGGAGAGTTTCCGTTTCTACCGCGAACAGGGCTATCCTCTGCAAGATCACCGTTTACAGCGACTCTGAGCATTCCGATGGACACTCCAAAACCGCTGCAAGATTCCGCGCACCTGCTGGACGACCTTGAGTCGATCCGCCAATTGCTCGGCGATGACAACCTGCAACCACCGCTGCTGACCGACACGGTCGAGGACGGTGACCAGGAACAGATTCCAATGCTGTTCGATACCGTCAGCGAACCTGCGCCGACTGTCGCACCGCCCCCCCCCAAGCCTGCTGCCGAACCGGCACCGGCACCGAGCGCCAGCAAAAACGCCGACGCCCTGCTGTACCTCGACAACGAACTGCGCGCCGCAGCGCAATTGATCATGCAAGACGTGATCGACGACTTCGCGCCGCACATCGAAACCGAAATCAAACGCCGCCTCAGTGCGCGGATGGAACGGTTGTTGAGCCAGTACAACGACTGATCCAAGCGCGAAAAAATCTTTGTGGCGAGGGAGCTTGCTCCCGCTGGGCTGCGCAGCAGCCCAATCACCTGTCAGCCATTTTTTTCTGAAATCCGGCATCAATCCTTTTGGGGTCGCTACGCGACCCAGCGGGAGCAAGCTCCCTCGCCACAGGGATGGTGATCAAGCGCTCAGATAGCGGCCAATCAGGGCAATCCCGCTAGCCAACACCAACCACGTCACCAATCGCACAAACGCTTCCCGGGACAAACGCATCGTCAGCCGCCGACCGACCCACAGCCCCAGCGCCATCACCGGCAACAAGCACAGCGCCAACACCAGCAAGGGCAACTCGGCATACACGCCCGCTATCGCAAACAAGCTCAAGCGCACCACCGTGCTGCAGCTGATCAACGCACTTTGCGTCGCCCTCGCCTCATCTTTTGGCAGACGACTGTTCAGATAGATCGCATACAAAAACCCACCACTGCCAAACAACGCACCGAACATCCCACCCACTGTTCCCATCGGCACCGCCCAGGCTGCGGACAACTGCTCCGGCCGGACTTTTATCCACAAGCTGTAAATCGCATAGGCGCTGATAAACAGCCCCATCAACAACAGCAACAGATCGGATTTCAGGTTCAGCAGGAAAATCACGCCCAAGGTACAACCCACCGCCATGCAGGGCAGCAACCGTAGCAACTCCGGCTTGGCCACATCGCGCCGTGAGGGCAACAGATTGCCGAACGCCGCGACGAAATCCAGCAACACCAGCAGCGGTACGATTTTCGACAACGGCATGAACAGAATCAGAATCGGCCCGGCCACCAACGCCGTGCCGAAACCGGCAATGCCAAACACGATATACGCCAGGGCGATCCCCGCCCCGATCACCAGCCAGCCCACCCCACCAAAATTCCATTGACCCAACAAATCGAACATTTCACCCAATCCCTGTAGGAGCTGCCGCAGGCTGCGATCTTTTGATCTTGCCCTTTGAACATCAAAAGATCGCAGCCTTCGGCAGCTCCTACAAGGGATCGTGCATTCAGCTGGAGAATGCCTTTATCATGCGCCCCATGATTAAAGATCCCTTTGCAAGACTCGGCCTCGACCGCGAAGTCCTGACCGTCAGCCAGCTCAACGGCCGTGCGCGGGTGTTGCTCGAAGACGTGTTCAGCAACATTTGGGTCGAGGGCGAAATCTCCAACCTCGCCCGCCCGGCGTCCGGCCACGTGTACTTCACCCTCAAGGACAGCGGCGCCCAAGTACGTTGCGCACTGTTCCGGCAGAACGCCGCGCGAGTCCGCCAGGCGCTGAAGGACGGTCTGGCAGTCAAGGTGCGCGGCAAGGTCTCGCTGTTCGAAGGGCGCGGCGATTACCAGTTGATCCTCGACACCGTGGAGCCGGCCGGTGATGGCGCCTTGCGTCTGGCCTTCGATGCCTTGAAGGAAAAACTCAGCGCCGAAGGCCTGTTCAGCGCCGAGCGCAAAGTGCCCTTGCCGGCCCATCCGCAACGCATTGGCATCATCAGTTCGCCGACCGGCGCGGTGATCCGCGACATCATCAGCGTGTTCCGCCGCCGTGCGCCGCAGATTCAACTGACGCTGATCCCCACCGCCGTGCAAGGCCGTGAAGCTACCGCGCAAATTGTCCGCGCCCTGAAACTGTCGGATGCCCGTGGTTTCGACGCGCTGATCCTGGCCCGTGGCGGCGGCTCTCTGGAAGATCTCTGGTGCTTCAACGAAGAAGCCGTGGCCCGCGCTGTGGATGCGTGCGTGACGCCGATCGTCAGCGCCGTCGGCCATGAAACGGATGTGTCGATCAGCGATTTCGTGGCCGACGTTCGCGCGCCGACACCGTCCGCCGCTGCCGAACTGCTCGCGCCGGATTCCAGCGACCTGGTGCGCCGGGTCGAAAGCTTGCATCGCCGCTTGGTGATGCGCATGCGCGACCGCCTGATGCGTGATCGGCTACGTCTGGAAGGCATCTCCCGTCGCCTGCGCCATCCCGGCGAACGCCTGCGCCAGCAAGCGCAGCGTCTGGATGATCTGGACATGCGCATGCGCCGCGCCTTCGAGCGCAGTCTCAATACCCGCCGCGAACGATTGATCCGATTGGAGACGCGTTTGGCCGGGCAACATCCCGGTCGGCAACTGGCGATGCTGCGCCAACGCCTCGACAGCCTCGCCGAACGCCTGCCCCGCGCCATCCGCGAAGGACTGAAAAGCCGTCGCTTGCAACTGCAAAGCCAGATGCAGACGTTGCACGTAGTCAGCCCGCTGGCGACCCTCGGCCGTGGCTACAGCATTTTGCTCGATGAGCGCGGCAACGCGATCCGCAACGCCGCGCAGACTCATACCGGCCAGCGCCTGAAAGCCAAACTCGGCGAAGGCGAGCTGCAAGTACGGGTCGAAGACAATCACCTGACGCCTGTCACCCTTTCTTTACTGGATTGATCCATGCCGCGTTTTTTCGCTTCGCTGCTGTTGCTGTGCCTGACTTTCAACGCCCATGCCGACAGCTACATCACCCGCCTGTTGAATAAACCGGTGCCGGGCGGCGTGGTCGTCGTCGACCTGGGCGCTTCCGCGCAAGCGCCGAAGGCCAGTTATCAGGGCAAACCGGTGTTGGTGGTCAAGGAGCAGAACAACTGGCTGGCGATTGTCGGCGTACCGCTGACGGTCAAACCGGGTGCCCAGTCCATTAGCAGCGGCGGCCGCAACCTGAGTTTCACCGTCGGCAACAAGAAGTATCCGGAACAACGCATTACCCTGAAGAACACCCAGCAAGTCAATCCGGACCCGGACAACCTCAAGCGCATCGAGCGTGAACTGGCCGAACAGATTGCCGCTTATCGCACCTTCAGCCCGAACACCCCGAGCAACCTGTTGCTGGACAAACCGGTCAACGGCCCGCTGTCGAGCAAGTTCGGTGTGCGCCGCTTCTTCAACGGTGAAGAACGCAATCCTCACTCCGGCCTGGATTTCGCCGTGGGCGCTGGCACACCAATCAAGACCCCGGCCGCCGGCAAAGTAATCCTGATCGGCAACTACTTCTTCAATGGCAACACGGTGTTTGTCGATCACGGCCAGGGCTTTATCAGCATGTTTTGCCATATGTCGAAAATCGACGTGAAGGTCGGGCAGCAATTGGCTCGCGGTGGTGTGGTGGGCAAGGTCGGCGCGACCGGCCGGGCGACCGGGCCTCATATGCACTGGAATGTCAGCCTGAATGACGCGCGGGTGGATCCGGCGATTTTTATCGGGGCGTTTCAGCCTTAGTTATTGGGTGAAGCGGATTCCCCCATCGCGGGCAAGCCCGCTCCCACAGGTTCGGCGACGTACATAAATGTTATGAACACCATCGCCAACTGTGGGAGCGGGCTTGCCCGCGATGGCGATTGCACAGGCACTTACTCCGCCTCCAAATCCTCAATCCCATGCACCTCGCGATCCGCCAGGCAATGCTTGATCCACTCCTGAGTTTCCTGCGAGAAACCCATCAATTCCTCACCCGAGATCAACTCCCGGGCACACAACCCGAGCAGATGCGAACGCGCTTCGTGACGTGAAAACCTGAACACGCCAAACGCCCAATACAGCTCCTTCTGCCCCGCCTTGAGTGTTTCCTCGCTGGCATCAATCCGTTCGTAGGGCGCAATGCTCTTGTCCAGCACCGTTTTTTCCACATCCGCCAGAATCCGCACGCACATCCGCTCACGGGCCAACGGGCGCAACACGCAATAGAGCTTCCAATCGGACTCGTTCATCACCGACTCCTGCTTGCCAATCGAGGCTTTAAGAATAGCTTCACTGACACCGTCCGGCGCCGAAACCCTCGATTGCGCATCGCTCAAACCTTGCGCAAACAACCGAACGATCGCCATGAACCAGAGCAATAAAATCTCGATAAATACGGCGTCACGAGTATTCCTCTCAATTTTTTTCGACTGCTTGCCATCCTTCCCCCTCGCGGTTAGGGTTGAAGGCATGAAAACCTCTCACACCCTCATTCAGCTTCGCCAGCACCGCAGTTTGTGCCTAGTCAGCGCACGACTGCCGGGCTGAATCGCAGCGCCTCGTCTTACGCTCCACCCCAGAACATTTTGATCCACCGGCAGGCCGCCTTTTTTCGGCCCACACAATAAGGATTATCCCGATGAGCATGCTCAAAGACCCGTCTTCAAAATACCGCGCGTTCCCGACCATCGATATCCCGGACCGTACCTGGCCGTCGAAAACCATCACCACCGCGCCGATCTGGTGCAGCTCCGACCTGCGTGATGGCAACCAGTCGCTGATCGAACCGATGGACGCCGTCAAGAAGCTGCGCTTCTGGAAAACCCTGGTGCAGGTCGGCGTGAAAGAAATCGAAGCCTCGTTCCCGGCCGCGTCGCAAACCGACTTCGACTTCGTGCGCACCCTGATCGAAGACGGCCACATCCCGGACGACACCGCCATCCAGGTGCTGACCCAGGGCCGTGAAGACCTGATCGAGCGCACTTTCGAATCCCTGCGCGGGGCGAAGAAAGCCATCGTTCACCTGTACAACGCGACCTCCCCTTCCTTCCGCCGCATTGTCTTCAACCAGGACAAAGACGGGATCAAGGAAATCGCTGTCAGCGCAGCCAAGCTGTTCGTCAAATATGCGGCCCAGCAGCCTGAAACCGAGTGGACCTTCGAATATTCGCCGGAAACCTTCAGCGCTACCGAGCTGGAATTCGCCAAGGAAGTCTGTGACGCGGTGATCGAGGTCTGGAACCCGACGCCTGAGCACAAGATGATTCTGAACCTGCCGGCCACCGTGGAATGCGCGACCCCGAACATCTATGCCGACCAGATCGAATGGTTCGGCCGTCACATCAACCGTCGTGACAGCGTGATCATCAGCCTGCACACCCACAACGACCGTGGCACTGGCGTGGCCGCCACCGAGCTGGGCCTGATGGCTGGCGCGGACCGTGTCGAAGGCTGCCTGTTCGGCAACGGCGAGCGTACCGGTAACGTCGACCTGGTGACCGTGGCGCTGAACATGTACACCCAGGGTCTCGACCCTCAACTGGACTTTTCCGACATCGACGGCGTGCGCAAAGTCGTCGAAGAGTGCAACCAGATCCAGGTTCACCCGCGTCACCCGTACGTCGGCGACCTGGTGCACACCGCGTTCTCCGGCTCCCACCAGGATGCGATCCGCAAGGGCTTCGCCCAGCAGAAATCCGATGCCTTGTGGGAAGTGCCGTACTTGCCGATCGACCCGGCCGACATCGGCCGCAGCTACGAGGCAGTGATTCGCGTCAACAGCCAGTCGGGCAAGGGCGGTATCGCCTACCTGTTGGAACAGGAATACGGCATCAGCTTGCCGCGTCGCATGCAGATCGAATTCAGCCAGGTCGTGCAGCGCGAAACCGATCGCCTGGGCCTGGAAATGACCGCCAAGCAGATTCACTCGCTGTTGATCAGCGAGTACCTGCAGGCCAACACCCCGTACGCGCTGGTCAGCCATCGCCTGCAGGAAGAAAACGGCAACAGCGCCGTCGAAGTTGAAGTGGCGAGCAAGGGTCAGGGCGAAACCAACCTGCACTGGCGTGGCAAGGGCAACGGCGCGTTGGAGGCCCTGGTGGCCGGCCTGCCGATCCCGGTGGAAATCATGGACTACAACGAACACGCCATCGGCGCGGGCACCAATGCCAAGGCGGCGGCCTACATTGAACTGCGTGTGAACGGTGAACGTGCGGTGCACGGCGTGGGTATCGATGAAAACATCACCACCGCCAGCTTCAAGGCGCTGTTCAGCGCACTGAACCGTTCGCTGAGCCAGCCGGAAGCGAAAGCGGCGTAAGCCTTCGCAGAAATATAAAAGGCCCCGGGATGCGAATCTCGGGGCCTTTTTGTTTGTCTGCGGGTTATGCGTTGCCTGTTCTGGCCCCATCGCGGGCAAGCCCGCTCCCACAGTTGACCGTTGTGAACACAAGTTTTATGTACACCCACATACCCTGTGGGAGCGGGCTTGCCCGCGATGAGGCCATGTCAGGCAGCGAAAATCTCAGGTGAACTCGAAGGTGTCGGCATCCAGGTTCGCCGGAAATCTTGTGCGGTACGCCGCCAATTCCGCCGCATCCAGCACTACCTTGAACACCCCGTCCGCCTCCCCCGCACTGAGCAACGTTTCACCCTGAAAATCCAGTACCTGACTGTCACCGGTATACGCAAAGCCTTTACCGTCAGTACCAATGCGATTCACCGCCGCCACATAGCAGAGGTTTTCAATCGCCCGAGCCGGCAGCAAGCGGTTCCAGTGCTGACGCCGTGCACCCGGCCAGTTCGCCGTGTACAGCAGTAAATCAGTGTCTTGGGCGTCGCGACTCCACACCGGGAAACGCAGGTCGTAACAAATCAACGGCCGCACGCGCCAGCCCTTGAGTTCGAACTGCACCTGACGCTCGCCGGGGGTGTAGTGATTGTGTTCGCCGGCCATGCGGAACAGATGGCGCTTGTCGTAGTGCAACACCTCGCCATCCGGCCGAACCCACAACAGACGATTGCGATGGCTGCCGTCGGCGGCCTGGACGATGACGCTGCCGGTAATCACCGCATCAAGCTTCGCTGCCTGAGCCCGCAGCCATTTGCTGGTGGGACCGTTTTCCGGCTCGGCGAGGGTCTCGGACTCCATGGAAAATCCAGTGGTGAACATCTCCGGCAGGATAATCAGATCAGCGCCCCGAGCCTGTTCCAGCAACGGTTCGAAATGCTCCAGATTGGCCTGACGGTCATGCCAGGCCAGCGAGGTCTGGATCAGCGCAACGGTCAGGTTCGGCAGCGCACTCAGATCACGCATAGCTTTTCCGCTGCTTCACGCAGCGTCTCCTCGCGTTTGGCAAAACACAGCCGCACCAGGCGCTGGCCCTCGGGAGGCGTCTGGTAGAACACCGAGATCGGGATGCTTGCCACGCCGTGTTCGCGGGTCATCCACAACGCCATTTCCACGTCATTAAGGTCCGGACGGATCTGCGAATAATCGACCAACTGGAAATACGTGCCGGTCACCCGGGTAAAACTGAAACGCGAAGGCGCTAGCAGATCGCAAAAAAGATCGCGCTTGGCCTGATAGAAACCCGGCAGCTCATCGATGTGTTCCGGATGCTCGGCCATGAAATCAGCCAGAGCATATTGCAGCGGCGTCACGCCGCAGAAGCTGACGTATTGATGCACCTTGCGCAGCTCCGCCGTCAGGGCTGGCGGCGCGACCACATAGCCGGTTTTCCATCCGGTGACGTGGTAAGTCTTGCCGAAGGAACTGACTACGAACGCGCGCTGGTACAGTTCTTCGTGATTCAGCACGCTGACGTGAGGCACACCGTCGAACACCAGGTGTTCGTAGACTTCATCGCTGACGATGTAAATCTCGCGATCGCGGATCAAATCCGCCAACTGATCCAGCTCGGCACGGCTGATCAGCGCACCGCTTGGGTTGTGCGGCGTATTGAGCACAATCATCCGCGTGCGCGGTGTGATCGCGTCAGCCAACTTTTGGAAGTCGATGGAGAAGTCATTCAGCCCAAGTTGCACATGCACGCAACGACCACCGGCCAGTTCCACCGAGGGCTCGTAACTGTCGTAGCAAGGATCGAACACGATCACTTCGTCGCCGTTGTGGATAACCGCCTGAATCGCACAGAAGATCGCTTGAGTGGCGCCAGGAGTGACCGTCACTTCATGGTCGGCATCCACGTTGACGCCATAGCTGCGCGCGATCTTCGCAGAAATCTGCTGACGCAGCGCCGGCAGGCCGGTCATCGGTGAGTACTGGTTGTGGCCACTGGCAATATGCCGGCCGACTGCATCGCACAGGGCCTGCGGGGCATCGAAATCGGGGAAACCCTGGGACAGGTTGATTGCCCCGGTCTGCGCCGCGAGTTGAGACATCTGAGTGAAGATAGTGATGCCGACATTCGGCAGCTTACTGCTGATCATTGGTGATTCCCTGCTCTACACCCGGCTCTACGTCGGCGCGGGAGAGCCCGAGGATAGCCCATCCGGCGCCCATAAAAAAAGGGCGCTCTGGTGAGCACCCTTTTTATGACCGAGCCCTGTAGGAGCTGCCGCAGGCTGCGATCTTTTGATCTTGTTTTTTTTAAGATCAAGATCAAAAGATCGCAGCCTGCGGCAGCTCCTACAAGAGCGGACGACGGCCTTCAGGAATCAACGCTTGTCGCGGCGCTTCTTGTCGGCCTTCTTGTTGTGCGACATCAAGCGACGCTTCTTGTTGACCTGACGGTCCGTCAGCGAGTTCTTGTTGCCTTCGTACGGGTTCTCGCCGCCCTTGAACTCGATGCGGATCGGCGTTCCGACCAGCTTGAGCACACGACGGTAAGTGTTTTCCAGATAACGAACGTACGACTTCGGCACTTTCTCGATCTGGTTACCATGAATCACGATGATCGGCGGGTTAGCACCACCCAAGTGGGCATAACGCAGCTTGATCCGGCGGTTGTTGACCATCGGTGGCGCGTGCTCGCCAACCGCATCTTCCAGGATCTGGGTGAGGCGGTTGGTTGGCCAGCGGGTGACCGCGGACTTGAACGAGTTCTGTACGGAAGCGTAGAGGTTGCCCACGCCAGTGCCGTGCAGCGCCGAGATGAAGTGGATGTCGGCGTAGTCAACGAAGAACAGGCGACGCTGCAGCTCGACCTTCACGAAGTCGCGCTCGCTCGGCGTCATGCCGTCCCACTTGTTGATCGCGATAACCAGTGCACGACCCGACTCAATGGCGAAGCCCAGCAGGTTGAGATCGTGATCCACCACACCTTCGCGGGCGTCCATCACGAAGATCACCACGTTGGCGTCTTTGATCGCTTGCAGGGTTTTAACCACGGAGAACTTTTCAACTTCTTCGTGGATCTTGCCGCGCTTGCGCACACCGGCGGTGTCGATCAGCGTGTACTTCTCTTCATTCCGTTCGAACGGGATGTAGATACTGTCGCGGGTGGTGCCGGGTTGGTCGTAGACGATAACCCGGTCTTCACCGAGCATGCGGTTGACCAGGGTCGACTTGCCAACGTTCGGACGGCCGATGATGGCGATCTTGATCCCGTCTTTTTCGCTCGGGCCAGGAATGCGCTTGGCTTCCTCGCCTTCGGCAACGATCTCTTCCTCGCCTTCTTCCGGCTCTTCTTCGTCTTTCGGGAAGTCGCTCAGGGCGATTTCCAGCATCTGGGTGATGCCACGGCCGTGAGCACCGGCGATCGGAATCGCGTGGCCCATGCCCAACGGAGCGAATTCGGCGCGGGCCATTTCAGGGTCGATGTTGTCGACTTTGTTGGCCACCACGTAGGAACGCTTGTTACGTTTGCGCAAATGCTCGGCGATCATCTGGTCGGCGGCGGTGAAACCGGCCTTGGCATCTACCAGGAACAACACAACATCCGCTTCTTCAATGGCCAGCAGCGACTGCTCGGCCATTTTTTCGTCCATACCGTGCTCGTCACCGGAGATACCGCCGGTGTCGACCAGAATGTAGGAACGCCCTTGCCACTTGGCCTCACCGTATTGGCGATCACGGGTCAGACCGGACAAGTCGCCGACGATGGCGTCGCGAGTCCTGGTCAGGCGGTTGAACAAGGTGGACTTGCCGACGTTCGGTCGGCCCACCAGGGCGATTACGGGAACCATGCGGCTCTCCACTTCGTTATTTCAGAAAATACAAAAGCCGCTGCGAGGCAGCGGCTGGTGCTCGGGGCATCACCGTGGCTGTTTTTGTGGGAGCGAGCCTGCTCGCGATAAACGCAAAGGCACCGCATTCATTCAGGCCGCAAACGTTATCGTTGACGTCCATCGCGAGCAGGCTCGCTCCCACATTTCATACCCACAAGTGAAGCAGCCTGGGGGGTTAACCCCAAGCATAGTCAAACCTTTACTTAATGGTCAGGGCTTCCAGTTTGCCGCTGTTGCCATATACATAAATCGTGTCACCCACCACCAGCGGACGGGCACGCAGGCCGTCGCTGTCGATGCGCTCGCGGCCGACGAAACGACCGTCCACCTGGCTCAGCAGGTGCAGGTAACCTTCCAGGTCACCGACTGCAACGTAGCTGGAGAACACTTCCGGAGCCGACAGTTCACGGCGGGCCAAAGCATCGTTGCTCCACAAGGCTGAGGTAGAACGCTCGTCGACGCCTTCAACGGTGCCCGAAGACAGGCTCACGTAGACGCTGCCGAAACCCTGGGCGACACCGGCATAGCTGGAAGCATCACGCTGCCAGAGCTGACGACCGCTTTGCAGGTCCAGTGCCGCTACGCGACCCTGGTAGCTGGCGACGTAAATCGTTTCGCCGGACAGCAGCAAGCCGCCGTCGATGTCGACCACGCGCTCCAGTTCCGAACGACCTTGCGGGATTGCTACACGCTGCTCCCACACCGGCACGCCGTTGGAAATGTCGAGAGCGACCACTTTACCGGTCGAAAAACCAGCCACAGCGAGGCGGTTGGTAACGATCGGTGCGCTGGTACCGCGCAGGGTCAGGACCGCAGGCGTGCTGTCATACAACCAGCGCTGGTTGCCGGTCGCGGCATCCAGACCGATCAGACGGTCGTCCTGAGTCTGAACCACCACCACATCACCATTGTTGGCCGGTGGTGCGAGGACTTCGCTGGACACGCGAGCGCGCCATTTCTCTTCGCCGTTGATGGTGTCCAGGGCAACGATTTCACCCTTGATCGTACCGATCGTCAGCAGACCATAACCCACGCCAACGGCGCCGGAAACAGGCAGTTCGAGATCTTTCTTCCATTTCACGTCGCCGTTGCTGCGATCCATCGCCATCACCACACCGGTCACGTCGGCGGCATAGATGGTATCGCCATCGATTGCCGGAACCAGCATGTTGTAGCTATCGCCCTGACCGTCACCGATCGAACGGCTCCACTGCTTTTGCAAAACCACTTCTTCTTTGAAGTCGGTCAACTCGGCCGGCGGCAGTTCTTTTTTGCTGTTGCTGCTGCAACCCGCGGCCAAAACGGCCAGAGCCAGCAATGCTGCATGTTTCCAACGGATCACGTCACGCATCCCCTTTGGCCAGATCGTCCAGCTTGATTTGTAGGCCACCGACCGCCGCTTCATCCGACAGTGCCGCCTTGGCTTTTTGATACGCCGCGTGTGCTTCATCGGTACGACCCAACTGCACCAGCAGGTCGCCCTTAAGTTCTTCGCGAGTGGCCAGGAACGCTTTGTCGGCATCGCCTTCAAGCAGTTTCAGGGCTTCATCGGCCTTGTTCTGCGCGCCCAGTACCTGCGCCAGGCGCTGACGGGCGATTTCGCCCAGTGCCGGGTTGGCAGGTTTGGCGACGATGGCTTTCAGCTCGGTGACTGCGTCATCCAGCTTGCCACTGTCGACAGCGACTTTCGCTACGAACAGGCTGCCGTACTGCGCATAGGCACTGCCGCCGAACTCACTGTTGAGCTTGCCGGCCAGGTCGGAGACACGGGCCGCATCAGGCTTGCCGTCAGGCGTCAGCGTGGTCTCCAGCAGTTGCTGATAGAGCACCGAGGCGCCTTGCGACTGGTTGTTCTGATACTTGTGAAAGGCTTGCCAGCCGAACACGATAACCAGCGCCAACAGGCCGCCAGTGACCAGGGGCTTGCCGTTGCGTGACCACCAGTCCTTCAAATCCGCCAGCTGTTCGTCTTCGGTACTCGACACCCCAATACTCCTTAATCACTAAATCGGCTGTTTAAGACAGCTTCAACCCTGCACGACGCAGGTGGCCAGGTGAGCGGCAAGCGCATCCCAGGCAATGCTTTGTTGTTCGCCCTGGCCACGCAGGGGTTTGAAACCTACCACTTGCTGGGCCATTTCGTCGTCACCGAGGATCAGCGCATACAGCGCGCCGCTCTTGTCAGCTTTCTTGAACTGGCTTTTGAAACTGCCGGCGCCGGCATTCACTTGCAGGCGCAGGTTGGGCAACTGATCACGAACGCGCTCCGCCAGGGTCAGGCCGGCGAGTTCGGCAGCTTCACCGAAGGCACAGAGGTAAACGTCGACCTGACGGGAGATCTCTTCCGGGATCTGCTCCAGGGTTTCCAGCAGCAGAACCAGACGCTCGATACCCATGGCGAAACCGACGCCAGCGGTGGGCTTGCCACCCATCTGCTCGACCAGGCCGTCGTAACGACCACCGGCACACACGGTGCCCTGGGCGCCCAGTTTGTCGGTGACCCATTCGAAAACGGTCTTGCTGTAGTAATCGAGCCCGCGCACCAGCTTCGGGTTGATCACATAAGGAATGCCGGCGGCGTCCAGGCGAGCCTTGAGGCCCTCGAAGTGCACGCGGGATTCATCGTCGAGGTAGTCGGCCATCTTCGGCGCGTCGACCAGGATCGCTTGTGTGTCGGCGTTCTTGGTGTCCAGTACCCGCAACGGGTTGGTTTTCAGGCGGCGCTGGCTGTCTTCGTCCAGCTTGTCCAGATGCCCGGACAGGAACTCGACCAGAGCTTCGCGATAACGACCACGGGATTCGCTGGTGCCCAGGCTGTTGAGTTCGAGCTTGACCGCATCGCGGATACCCAGCTCGCCCCACAGGCGCCAGGTCAACACGATCAGCTCGGCGTCGATGTCCGGACCGTCGAGGTTGAACACTTCGACGCCGATCTGGTGGAACTGGCGATAACGGCCTTTCTGCGGACGCTCGTGACGGAACATCGGACCGATGTACCAGAGTTTCTGCACTTGGCCACCGCCGGTGATGCCGTGCTCGAGCACCGCACGCACGCAAGCCGCCGTGCCTTCAGGGCGCAGGGTCAGGGAATCACCGTTACGGTCGTCGAAGGTGTACATCTCTTTTTCGACGATGTCGGTCACTTCACCGATGGAGCGCTTGAACAGCTCGGTGAACTCGACGATCGGCATGCGGATCTGCTTGTAACCGTAGTTATCCAGCAGACGCGAAACGGTGCCCTCGAAATGACGCCACAGGGGAGTCTGTTCGGGCAGGATGTCGTTCATGCCACGAATGGCTTGCAGAGACTTGCTCACAATAAATCCTTAAATTCGTTCGGCTCTTCAGTCAGTCTCAACCGCGCGCAATGACGGCAGCGTCAGCTTCGACCTTTTCGGCCGCTTTCTGGCGGATCAAGCGTTCGAGCTCATCCACCAGATTGTCATTCGTCAGTTTCTGCGACGGCTTGCCGTCGATGTAAATCAGGTTTGGCGTGCCGCCGGTCAAGCCGATATGGGCTTCCTTGGCTTCGCCCGGGCCGTTGACCACGCAACCGATCACCGCAACATCCAGCGGCACCAGCAGGTCTTCGAGGCGCCCTTCCAGCTCGTTCATGGTCTTGACCACATCGAAGTTCTGCCGCGAGCAGCTCGGGCAGGCGATGAAGTTGATGCCACGGGAACGCAGGTGCAGGGACTTGAGAATGTCGTAGCCGACTTTCACTTCCTCGACCGGGTCGGCCGCCAACGAGATGCGGATAGTATCGCCAATCCCTTCGGCGAGCAGCATACCGAGGCCCACGGCAGATTTCACTGTGCCGGAGCGCAAACCACCAGCTTCGGTGATGCCAAGGTGCAGCGGCTGGACGATTTCCTTGGCCAGCAAGCGGTACGCTTCGACGGCCATGAACACATCGGAGGCTTTCACGCTGACCTTGAAGTCCTGGAAGTTCAGGCGTTCAAGGTGCTCGACGTGGCGCAACGCGGACTCGACCAGCGCGGCAGGCGTCGGCTCGCCGTATTTCTTCTGCAGGTCTTTTTCCAGGGAACCGGCGTTGACACCGATGCGAATCGGAATACCGCGGTCACGGGCAGCGTCGACTACAGCACGCACGCGATCTTCACGACCGATATTGCCTGGGTTGATCCGCAGGCAGTCCACGCCCAACTCGGCTACGCGCAATGCAATGCGGTAGTCGAAATGGATATCGGCAACCAGCGGCACCTTGACCAGTTGCTTGATCTTGCCGAACGCTTCGGCAGCGTCCATGTCCGGGACGGAAACCCGCACGATATCGACGCCGGCCGCTTCCAGACGATTGATCTGGGCGACGGTGGCTGCGACATCATTGGTGTCGCTGTTGGTCATGCTCTGCACAGCGATAGGCGCATCGCCGCCCACCGGTACGTTGCCGACCCAGATCTTGCGCGATTCGCGACGTTTGATTGGAGATTCGCCGTGCATGACTATTGACCCAACTTCAGGCGAGCAGTCTCGCCACTGGTGAACGGAGCAACATCGACTGCCTGACCGTTGTAACTGACCTGCGCGCCACGGGCGTAGCCCAGGCGAACGGCGAACGGCGGCTTGCCGCTGACGGAAACGCTGTCGCCCTTGCGCTTGAGGCCGCTCAACAGCACCTTGCCGGTGCCGTCTGTGACTTGTGTCCAGCAATCGGCAGTAAATTGCAGTTGAACCTGGCCTTGGCCGGCAACCGGAGCAGCTGGCACAGCCGGTGCGGGAGCAGTCGGAGCAACCGGTGCAGTCACAGCCGGGGCTGGAACGGCAGGAGCAGCTGGAGCCGGGGTCGCAGGGGTAGCAACAACTGGAGCAGCGCTATGCGTCGGTGCTGCCGGAGCAGGAGCCGTCGGCGCTACGGCAGGTGCCGTTTCTGAAGCTGCGGCCGGTGCTTCTGTCGAGGTTTCAGCCTGCGGTAATGCCAGGGCGGTTGTACCTTCAGCCTGACCTTCGGCAACGGCCTGATCTTCCGGCTCGTCCAGCGGATGGATCTGGGTGGTGCCGTCAGCGCCTTCGACTTCGACGTGTTCCGGACTCAGGCTAACCAGGTCTTTGGTGCGCAGTGAAGTCTGGTCCTGCCACCAGACAAAACCACCACCAATCACAGCAACCAGCAACAGCAGGCTGACAATTCGCAAAATCGTGTGGGAAACCCGGACCGGTTCTTCGATACGACCCAGGCTATGGACACTGCTTCCTTTGGAATCGGTACCGGTGGATTGGTCGAACTGCTGGACCAGAACGGCCTGGTCCATACCGAGCAATTTGGCGTAGGCACGGATGTAGCCGCGAGCAAAGGTGTGCCCAGGCAGCTTGTCGAAAGCGCCGGCTTCCAGATTACTCAGGGAATTGACGGTAAGGTTGAGCTTGAGGGCCACTTCGGCCAGCGACCAGCCATTGCTTTCGCGGGCCTGGCGCAAGGTCTCACCGGGATTTACGCGATTCGCTGCTACAACTTCAGGATGCGCCGCTTTCATCATTGCTCCGACAGGTATTGCTGATATTCCGGCGTACCGGGATAAAGTCGTTTTAATTGCAGGCCTGCACTGGCGGCCTTGTCGCGATCTTCGAACACTTTTGCAAGCCGAACGCCGAGCAATAGACTACGTGCATTTTGCTCGGCAAGCAGGCTAAAACGATCGTAATAGTCACGCGCGGGCACATAATGCCTGTCTTCGTAAGACAACTCAGCCATTTCCAGCAAGGCGCGAGGTTGTTGACGATTCAAGCGCAGGGCTTTTTCGAGTTGCTGCTGGGCCAAATCACGCTGGCCGAGCATTGAAGCGGTCATACCGAGGTTTTCGAACACTCGCGAACGCTCAGGATACAGGGTATCGGCAGCGGCCTGTTCGAAGCGCTCGTAGGCTTCCTTGTAACGTTTCTGATCGAAAAGAAAACTGCCGTAGTTGTTGAGGATGCGCGCATCGGTGGGACGAGAAGACAGCGCCTTGCGGAAGTGCTGGTCAGCCAGTTCCGGCTCCATTTCGGCCTGGAATACCAAGCCCAGTGCCGCATTGGCGTCCGGATCTGCGTCATCCAGCTCCAGTGCTTTTTTCAACGGCACTTTTGCCCGCTCGGTCATGCCTTGCTGCAGATAGCCGATCCCGAGCTGCACGTACGCATCACGCGCTTCGTCACGGCCCTTGCTGGTCTTCATCGGGTTGTAATCACCCGAAAGCACGCAGCCGGAACACAGGCTGGCCAACAGCAAAAGCAGCGCAAAGCGCAGGGACATAGAGATCCTCTCTTAATTATTTCGCGGCGTTCTGCGCTATATCGTTGTCAGCGTTGAGTTCACGCACGGCGATATAACGTTCGCTGCGACGGGTGCGATCCAGCACCTGCCCTACCAATTGACCACAGGCCGCGTCGATGTCTTCACCACGAGTGGTGCGGACAGTGACGTTGAAACCGGCGTGATGAAGCTGATCCTGGAACCGACGAATGGCGTTGTTGCTCGGACGCTCGTAACCGGAATGCGGGAACGGGTTGAACGGAATCAGGTTGATCTTGCACGGAATGTTCTTCAGCAACTCGATCATCTCGACCGCGTGCTCGACCTTGTCATTGATGTCTTTGAGCAAGGTGTACTCGATGGTCAGCACGCGCTTTTCGCCCAGGGACGACATGTAGCGCTGGCAAGACTCGAGCAGCATCTTAAGCGGATACTTCTTGTTGATCGGCACCAATTGGTTACGCAATGCGTCATTCGGTGCGTGCAGGGACAACGCCAGGGAGACGTCGATGTGCTTGGACAGCTCATCGATCATCGGCACCACGCCCGAAGTAGACAGGGTCACACGGCGCTTGGAAATGCCGTAGCCCAGGTCGTCCATCATCAGGTGCATGGCCGCAACGACGTTGTCGAAGTTCAGCAGCGGCTCACCCATGCCCATCATCACCACGTTGGTGATGGCACGGTCGACGGTCGCCGGGACGCTGCCAAAGGATTTGTTGGCAATCCACACCTGGCCAATGACTTCGGCGGCGGTGAGGTTGCTATTGAAGCCTTGCTTGCCGGTGGAGCAGAAACTGCAATCCAGGGCACAGCCTGCCTGGGACGAAACGCACAAGGTGCCGCGTTTGCCCTGGGGAATGTAAACGGTCTCGACGCAGCTGCCGGACGCCACGCGCACCACCCACTTACGGGTGCCGTCGCTGGAGATGTCCTCGCTGACCACTTCCGGACCACGGACCTCAGCAACAGCCTTGAGCTTTTCGCGCAAGGCCTTGCTGACGTTCGTCATGGCGTCGAAATCATCGACGCCAAAGTGGTGAATCCATTTCATTACCTGACCGGCACGGAAACGCTTCTCCCCGATTGAGTCGAAGAATTTTTCCATTTCCAGCTGAGTCAGACCCAGCAGGTTAGTTTTTACAGTCGATGTAGTCATGGATTCACCTTCACTCTTAAGCCAATGCTTAGCGAGTGGTTACTTCAGTAGCTGCGAAGAAGTACGAGATTTCGCGAGCAGCAGCGGCTTCGGAGTCCGAACCGTGTACAGCGTTGGCGTCGATGGAATCAGCGAAGTCAGCGCGGATGGTGCCGGCAGCAGCTTCTTTAGGGTTGGTAGCGCCCATCAGCTCACGGTTCAGAGCGATAGCGTTTTCGCCTTCCAGAACCTGAACGACAACCGGACCGGAGATCATGAAAGCAACCAGGTCGCCGAAGAAACCACGAGCGCTGTGCTCAGCGTAGAAGCCTTCAGCTTCAGCTTTGGACAGTTGCTTCAGTTTCGAAGCTACAACGCGCAGGCCAGCTTTTTCGAAACGAGTGGTGATCTCGCCGATAACGTTTTTTGCAACAGCGTCAGGCTTGATGATGGAGAAAGTACGTTGAACAGCCATGGTGTAACTCCAGAAACGGTAATTTGCGAAAAATTAAACCCGCGAATTATACGCGGGTTCTTGGGTATTGCCTAACCTGCAGCGTGGCTCAGTCGCGTTCTTCGATCCAGTGGGCCTGAATGGCCTCCAGGATCTTCTCGCCACAATGCTCAGGCTTGTCGTCGAACTCGGGCAGTTCCATCACCCATTTGCGCAGATCGACGAAGTTGACCGACATAGGGTCCACGTCGGGCTTGCTTTCAGCCAGCTGGATCGCGATTTCCAGCACATCAGTCCACTTGAGACTCATGACAATTCCTTGAATCAGTGCGGCGCTTCGGCTGCGTGGTTGAGCGAGTATTTCGGAATTTCGACGGTCAGGTCTTCGGTACCGACCTTGGCCTGGCAACCCAGGCGGGACACAGGCTCCAGCCCCCAGGCCCGATCAAGATAGTCCTCTTCCAGCTCGTCAGCCTCTTCCAGCGAGTCAAACCCTTCGCGAATCAGGCAGTGACAAGTGGTGCAGGCACAGACGCCGCCGCAGGCACTTTCCATCTCGATATGGTGTTCATGTGCCAGTTCGAGGATGGAAACACCCGTCTCAGCTTCCACGACCATGCCGTCCGGGCAAAACTTTTCATGTGGCAGAAAAATGACCTGCGGCATCGTTATTCCTCAATCTCATTCAGGTTGCGCCCCGCCAGCGCGGCTTTCACCGTCGAGTCCAGGCGGCGGGCAGCAAAGGCGTCGGTGACTTGCGACAGACGCTTGGTCTGCTGCTCGATGGCGAAACCATCGGTACCTTTCATCAGTTCGGTGAGTTCCTGCACCTGCGCATCGATAACCATGCGCTCTTCGGCGTCGAGCAAACGCTCGCCATCAGCCTCCAGAGCTGCCTGCACCGCTTCGATCAGGCGCTGGGCATCGACCTGCTGCTCACGCAATACGCGGGCAACCTTGTCGTCATTGGCGTGCTGGAACGAATCCTTGAGCATTTTGGCGATTTCGCCGTCGGTCAGACCGTAGGAAGGCTTGACCTGGATGCTGGCTTCAACGCCCGAACCCAACTCACGGGCCGAGACACTGAGCAGACCGTCAGCATCGACCTGGAAGGTCACGCGAATTTTCGCCGCGCCGGCCACCATCGCTGGAATGCCGCGCAATTCGAAACGTGCCAGGGAGCGGCAGTCGCTGATTAGCTCGCGCTCACCCTGCAATACGTGGATCGCCATGGCCGACTGGCCGTCTTTATAGGTGGTGAAGTCCTGGGCGCGAGCGACGGGGATGGTGGTGTTACGCGGAATCACCTTCTCCATCAGGCCGCCCATGGTTTCCAGCCCCAGGGACAACGGAATCACGTCGAGCAGCAGCAGTTCATCGCCATCGCGCTTGTTGCCGGCCAGGGTATCGGCCTGGATCGCGGCACCAATGGCCACCACTTGATCCGGATCGATTTCAGTCAGCGGCTGGCGACCGAAGGCTTCAGCGACAGCTTCGCGAACACGCGGCACGCGAGTCGAACCACCAACCATGACCACTGCATGCACATCTTCCAGCTCAACACCGGAATCACGCACCGCGCGGCGGCAGGCTTTAAGGCTGCGCGCGACCATCGGCTCGATCAACGCATCAAAGGCTTCGCGGGTCAGCTCGGCTTTCCAGTCGCCGTGAGCCACTTCGACCGACGAGGCATTGGTCAGCGCTTCTTTGGCAGCGCAGGCCGTTTGTAGCAGTTGACGCTGCGCACCCGGATCGAGATCGGCAGACAGGCCTGCGCTTTCAATGATCCAGCCAGCGATTGCGTGGTCGAAGTCATCGCCGCCCAAGGCGCTGTCGCCACCGGTAGCCAGGACTTCGAAGACACCGCCGGTCAGGCGCAGAATCGAAATATCGAAGGTGCCGCCACCCAGGTCGTAAATCGCGACCAGGCCTTCGGCGTGTTGATCCAGACCATAAGCCACAGCGGCAGCCGTCGGCTCATTGAGCAAACGCAGCACGTTCAGACCGGCCAGTTTGGCCGCATCCTTGGTGGCTTGACGCTGAGCGTCATCGAAATAGGCCGGAACGGTGATTACCGCGCCCACCAGTTCGCCGCCCAAGGTCGCTTCAGCGCGCTGACGCAGAACCTTGAGGATATCGGCGGACACTTCCACCGGGCTTTTCGGGCCCTGGATCGTGTCGATGAACGGCATGTGCGACTCGCCGCCGACAAAGCGGTATGGCAGTTGATCACCCAATTGCTTGACGTCGGACAGACCACGACCCATCAGGCGCTTGACCGACAGCACGGTGTTCAAGGGATCGGTTGCGGCAGCCAGCTTGGCGGATTCGCCCACTTCGACGCGATCAGCGTGATAGCGCACCGCAGACGGCAGGATAACCTGCCCTTCTGCGTCGGCCAGAGGCTCGGAAAGACCACTGCGCAATGCAGCGACCAGCGAATTGGTAGTGCCCAAGTCGATCCCCACAGCCAGACGACGCTGGTGCGGTTGAGGACTTTGGCCGGGTTCGGCGATCTGCAGTAGGGCCATCGTTATCAGGACTTATCTGTATATCAGGCGTGCGACCGGAGCGGCACTGGGTTAATCGTCGAGGCGCTCTTCTAACTGGCGCACTTCGTAGGTGAGCTTGTCGAGGAACTGCATGCGCCGCATCAGGCGTTCGGCCTGTTCACGGTGCGCGGCATCGTTCCAGCAAGCTGCGAAGCTTTGGTTCAGTTCATCCTGGGCAGCCTTCAGGCGACGCTTGAAGACGGCAACGCCATTGAGGTCTGCGCTGTCCTGCAGGTCTTCGAGCTCTTCACGCAACTCCATCTGTTGCAGAAGAAACTTCGGATCATGCACCGTGACCTCCAGCGGCAGCTCGCCCCCATTCAAGGCGAGCAGGTAACGCGCGCGCTTGGGTGGACTCTTGAGCGTCTGGTAGGCCTCGTTGAGGCTCGCGGATTGCTCTAGCGCCAGCCGCTGCTCACGCTCGGAAGCGTCAGCGAAGCGGTCCGGATGAACGCTGCGCGCCAACTCACGGTAGCGCGTAGCCAGCTGATCGAGGTCCAGATTGAAACTCGGTTGCAGCTCAAATAAAGCGAAATGACAAGGAGTACCCACGACAAGCCTCAGATGTTGAAGCTTTCGCCGCAGCCACATTCACCGCGCACGTTGGGGTTGTTGAACTTGAAGCCTTCGTTCAACCCTTCCTTGACGAAATCGAGCTCGGTGCCGTCCAGGTAGGCCAGGCTTTTCGGGTCGATGATCACTTTTTCGCCGTGACTTTCGAACACCTGATCGTCTGCAACCACCTCGTCGACAAACTCCAGCACGTAGGCAAGGCCGGAACAGCCCGTGGTGCGAACACCCAGACGAATCCCTTCACCTTTGCCGCGCCCGTCGAGGGAGCGCCGCACGTGTCGAGCAGCCGCTTCTGTCATGCTGATAGCCATCGGTGACTCCTTACTCGTCGCCAAATCTTGAAAGTCAGATCAAGCCTTTCTTCTGCTTGTAGTCGCGAACGGCCGCTTTGATAGCGTCTTCAGCAAGTACGGAGCAGTGAATTTTCACTGGCGGCAGGGCCAGTTCTTCAGCCAGCTGAGTGTTCTTGATGGTTTCCGCTTCGTCCAGGGTCTTGCCCTTCATCCACTCGGTGGCGAGGGAGCTGGAAGCGATAGCCGAACCGCAGCCGTAGGTCTTGAACTTGGCATCCTCAATGATGCCGGCGTCGTTGACTTTGATCTGCAGGCGCATGACGTCGCCGCAAGCCGGCGCGCCGACCATGCCGGTGCCGACATCAGGATCTTCCGCGTTCATCTTGCCGACGTTGCGCGGGTTTTCGTAGTGGTCGATGACCTTTTCGCTGTAAGCCATGATTCTTAATCCTCACTCATCAGAGAGTCGCTCTTTGAGCCCCGTCACTATCGTGCGCGGGGCCGGTTCGCGGCGACTTGAAATCAGTGTGCCGCCCACTCGATTTTCGAAATGTCGACACCGTCTTTGTACATGTCCCACAGCGGCGACAGAGCGCGCAGCTTGGTAACGGCCTCGCAGACTTTCTGCGCGGCGTAGTCGATTTCTTCTTCGGTGGTGAAACGGCCGAAGGTGAAGCGGATCGAGCTGTGTGCCAGTTCGTCGTTGCGGCCCAGGGCGCGCAGTACGTACGAAGGCTCCAGCGAAGCCGAGGTGCAAGCCGAACCGGACGAAACCGCCAGATCCTTGAGCGCCATGATCAGCGACTCGCCTTCAACGTAGTTGAAGCTCAGGTTCAGGTTGTGCGGGACGCGGGCGGTCAGGCTGCCGTTGACGTAAAGCTCTTCCAGGTGCTCGACCTGCTTGTAGAAACGGTCGCTCAAGGCTTTGATGCGCACGTTCTCGGCAGCCATGTCTTCCTTGGCTACGCGGAAAGCTTCACCCATGCCAACGATCTGGTGAGTGGCCAGGGTGCCCGAACGCATGCCGCGCTCGTGACCGCCGCCGTGCATGGTCGCTTCGATACGTACGCGCGGCTTGCGGCTTACGTACAGGGCGCCAATGCCTTTAGGACCGTAGGTCTTGTGGGCGGAGAACGACATCATGTCGACTTTCAGCTTCTGCAGGTCGATTTCGACCTTGCCGGTGGACTGAGCGGCGTCGACGTGGAACAGGATGCCCTTGGAACGCAGCAGTTCGCCGATCGCAGCGATGTCGTTGACGGTGCCGATTTCGTTGTTCACGTGCATGACCGAAACCAGGATGGTGTCGTCGCGCAGTTCGGCTTCGATCATCTCAGGAGTGACCAGACCATCGGTGCGAGGCTCGATGTAGGTGACTTCGAAGCCTTCACGCTCCAGTTGGCGCATGGTGTCGAGGACAGCCTTGTGCTCAATCTTGGTGGTGATCAGGTGCTTGCCTTTGGTGGCGTAGAAATGTGCCGCACCCTTGATTGCCAGGTTGTCGGACTCGGTGGCGCCGGAGGTCCAGACGATTTCACGCGGGTCGGCGTTGACCAGGTCAGCGACCTGACGACGGGCGTTTTCGACGGACTCTTCAGCTTTCCAGCCAAACACGTGGGAACGGGACGCCGGGTTACCGAAGTTTCCGTCGACCAGCAGGCATTCACTCATCTTTTGCGCGACACGCGGATCAACCGGGGTAGTCGCAGAGTAATCAAGGTAAATCGGCAATTTCATGGACTATCTCCTAAATCAGGCTGGCTGGCGTGCCGCTTAGCTCTCTGGCTGTCATTCGACGGCGGACGCTTCAATCTTGTCCAGGCGTGGCGCCTTGCTGTTGCAACGGCGTTGATCCTGACGCTGGGCTACTTCTTGCACCTCACGGCGAGTTACAAGGTCAGCCAAGCTGATACCGCTCAGAAATTCGTGAATCTGCAGGCTCAGATCGCACCACAAGTGGTGAGTCAGACAGGTGTCACCTTGATGGCAATCACCCTGGCCCTGGCATTTGGTTGCATCGACCGATTCGTTCACCGCATCGATCACCTGGGCGACCTGGATGCCCTGCATGTCGCGGGACAATTGGTAGCCACCGCCCGGACCGCGGACGCTGGACACCAGATTGCTACGGCGCAATTTGGCAAACAGCTGTTCGAGGTAGGACAGGGAGATGCCTTGGCGCTCGGAGATATCGGCCAGGGACACGGGCCCGTGCTGCGCGTGCAACGCCAGGTCGAGCATGGCGGTCACGGCGTATCGGCCTTTTGTAGTCAGTCGCATGGACAATTACCACGGAGTTCGGAATGGGGCGAGTATGCAATTCCCGAGTATTTAAGTCAACTATAAGACCTAGTACTTTAGTCAGGTTTACCCGCAAAAGAGCGGGCGCATGATAGCAAAGGCTGGCGGTGAACAGCCAGTAATACCGAGTCATCGTTCATCGCGAGCAGGCTCACTCCTACAGGGGTACGCATTTCAAATGTAGGAGTGAGCCTGCTCGCGATAAGGCCAACTCGGTCTAGCCGGCCTGACTCTGATCCTTGTCCTTCACACAGGCGAAATCTTCTTCGCGCAACTCAGGCAGATCTTTCGCACAGTAATTACTGCCCAGATCCTTCAACGCCCCGCACATCCCCTCCAGACGGCCATCAACTGCCTGCAGATGATCGAGCAACTGGTTAATGGCGCGCGCCACCGGGTCCGGCATGTCTTCAGTCACGCCGTACGCATCAAAACCAATCTTCTCTGCCATGGCCTTGCGCTTGGCGTCTTGCTCTTCGTCGGGTTTGACGATGATCCGCCCCGGAATACCCACCACCGTGGCGCCCGGTGGCACTTCCTTAGTCACCACGGCGTTGGAGCCGACCTTGGCACCCGCCCCCACAGTGAACGGACCAAGCACCTTGGCGCCGGCACCGACAACCACACCGTCACCCAGCGTCGGGTGACGCTTGCCTTTATTCCAGCTGGTGCCACCGAGGGTCACGCCCTGATAAATGGTCACGTCATCGCCGATCTCAGCGGTTTCACCGATGACGATGCCCATGCCATGGTCAATGAAGAAACGACGACCGACCTTGGCACCCGGATGGATCTCGATCCCGGTCAACCAGCGACCGAAGTTCGACACCAGCCGCGCCAGCCATTTCAGGTCTGCGCGCCACAGCATCGCCGACAAACGGTGAATCCAGATGGCATGCATGCCGGGGTAGCAAGTCAGGACTTCAAAAGCGTTACGCGCCGCCGGGTCACGATGGAAAACACTCTGGATATCTTCACGCAAACGCTCGAACATCATTAATCCTTCCGCTTTAGAAGCTCACCACGGGCCGCTTTTTGGGTTTCCGTGAGGATGCCACGCAATATATTCATTTCCGCCCGGCTGACCGAGCTGCGTCCGTACAACCGGCGCAGGCGCGCCATCAAGTGCCGTGGCTTTTCCGGATCGAGGAATTCAATGGCCACCAGGGTTTGCTCCAGGTGCTCATAGAATCGCTCAAGCTCATCCATGGTCGCCAGCTCAGCGCTTTTGACCGATGCCACTTCTTCCTTCTCGACCTTGCTTGGCTGACCTTGGGCCGCCAACCAGGACATGCGCACTTCATAGCTCAACACCTGCACCGCGGCCCCAAGGTTCAGCGAGCTGAACTCAGGGTCTGATGGGATGTGCACGTGATAATGACATCGCTGCAGCTCTTCGTTGGTCAGGCCGGAGTCTTCACGACCGAACACCAGGGCGATTTCGGCACCCTGCCCTGCTTCCTCGACCACTTTCGTTCCGCATTCGCGGGGGTCGAGCAGCGGCCAGGGAATCCGCCGGTCGCGGGCGCTGGTGCCGAGCACCAGATTGCAGCCGACCAAGGCATCTTCCAAGGTGGCGACGACTTGCGCGTTTTCAAGGATGTCACCGGCACCGGAAGCACGGGCATCGGCTTCGTGATGCGGGAACACACGAGGCTCGACCAGCACCAGCCGCGACAGCCCCATGTTCTTCATGGCACGCGCAGCCCCGCCGATATTGCCCGGATGGCTGGTATTGACCAGGACGACACGAATGTTTTGCAGCAAGGGAGGCGCTCTCGAACACAATAATCGGGAGCAGAATCTTACAGCTCATCCTACCGTTAAGCCATGAAAGCGAACGTCGTCCTTCTCCTGTAGAAACTTTCTGATAGAATGCCCGGCTTTCTTTAACAACCTTAGGTGACACATCCATGCAGCCCATGCTGAATATCGCGCTGCGCGCCGCCCGCAGCGCCAGTGAATTGATCTTCCGCTCCATCGAGCGCCTGGATACCATCAAGGTCGACGAAAAAGACGCCAAGGATTACGTATCCGAGGTAGATCGCGCCGCTGAACAGAAAATCATCGACGCGCTGCGCAAGGCTTACCCGAACCATTCGATCCTGGGTGAAGAGACTGGCCTGCACGCCGGCTCTGGCATCGAAGGCGAAGAGTACCTGTGGATCATCGATCCGCTGGACGGCACCACCAACTTCCTGCGCGGCATTCCTCACTTCGCTGTCAGCATCGCCTGCAAATACCGCGGTCGCCTTGAGCACGCTGTTGTTCTGGACCCGGTTCGCCAGGAAGAATTCACCGCCAGCCGTGGTCGCGGCGCTCAACTGAACGGTCGTCGCCTGCGCGTTAGCGGCCGCACCAGCCTGGACGGCGCCCTGCTGGGTACCGGCTTCCCGTTCCGTGACGACCAGATGGATAACCTCGACAACTACCTGGGCATGTTCCGCGCCCTGGTAGGCCAGACTGCCGGCATCCGCCGCGCTGGCTCGGCGAGCCTGGACCTGGCCTACGTGGCTGCCGGCCGTTTCGACGCCTTCTGGGAGTCGGGCCTGTCCGAGTGGGACATGGCTGCAGGCGCCCTGCTGATCCAGGAAGCTGGCGGCTTGGTGAGCGACTTCACCGGCGGTCACGACTTCCTTGAGAAAGGTCACGTTGTTGCCGGCAACACCAAATGCTTCAAGGCAGTGCTGACGGCGATCCAGCCGCACCTTCCGGCCTCGCTGAAGCGCTAAGCTTCCAGCGACAGAAAAAGCACCCTACGGGTGCTTTTTTTTTATGCCCGCATTTCACCCTCGATAACACCCTGACCCCCTGTGGGAGCGGGCTTGCCCGCGATAGCGGTGGGTCAGTCGCCGCATTTGGCGCAGGTGATACGTCATCGCGGGCAAGCCCGCTCCCACAGGTTCTGCAGTGTTTTCGGAGCCGTATTTCAGGCACAAAAAAAAAGCACCCCGTAGGGTGCTTCTTTTTAAGCGGTGCTAATTATTGAGCCGGTTCGTTCTGAGACAGGATCAACTTGCCTTCCTTGTCGACCGGAATCTGGTTGCCCGGATCACGATCCATCCGCACTTTGCCTTCCTTGCCATCCAGCGAATAACGCACGTCGTAACCCACGACCTTGTCACTGATGTCATTCACCGTATTACAACGGGTCTGGGTCGTGGTGTAGGTGTCACGCTCCTGCATGCCCTCCTGCACCTTGTTACCGGCATAACCACCACCGACCGCGCCTGCAACCGTGGCAATCTTCTTGCCGGTGCCGCCGCCGATCTGGTTACCCAGCAAACCGCCTGCCAGCGCACCTACCACTGTACCGGCGATCTGGTGTTGATCTTTCACCGGCGCTTGCCGGGTGACCGTGACGTCCTTGCACACTTCACGTGGAGTCTTGATTTGTGTCTTGACCGGCTCAACGGCGAGTACTTGCGCGTACTCAGGGCCGTTATCTTTAACCAGGCTGTAGGTGGCCACAGCACCACCGGCAGTTACACCGACAGCACCCAATACAGCACCAACCAGCATCGACTTGTTCACATGAACCTCCTGACCATCACATGCGGAACATGTCCGCGCTTCTCCCAGCCTTGGAGCATAAAAAAAGGCGCGAGTTCAACTCGCGCCTTTTTGGACTACGCCACTGGAGGAAACTTCCTTCAAGGACGGTCGTCGACTTCCTTATCGGTATTCGCCGGAGGAATCAGGTCTTCAGTGCTCAGGTTCAGCCAGATCAGCACCACGTTCGCGATGTAGATCGACGAGTAAGTACCCGCCAGAACACCGATGAACAGGGCGATGGAGAAGCCGAACAGGTTGTCGCCACCGAAGAACAGCAGTGCGGCAATCGCCAGCAAGGTGGAAATCGACGTCGCCATGGTCCGCAGCAGGGTTTGCGTGGTCGAGATGTTGATGTTCTCGATCAGGTTGGCCTTGCGCAGCACACGGAAGTTCTCACGAACCCGGTCGAATACCACGATGGTGTCGTTGAGCGAGTAACCGATGATCGCCAGTACCGCCGCCAACACCGTCAGGTCGAAGGTGATCTGGAAGAACGACAGGATACCGATGGTCACGATCACGTCGTGGATCAGGGAAACGATCGCACCGACCGCAAACTTCCACTGAAAGCGGAAAGCCAGGTAGATCAGGATGCCGCCCAGCGCCATCAGCATGCCGAGGCCGCCCTGGTCGCGCAGCTCTTCACCCACCTGCGGGCCGACGAACTCGACGCGCTTGACCGTCGCCGGGTTTTCGCCGCCGACTTTCAACAGCGCTTCTGCCACTTGATGGCCTAGCTGCGGATCTTCACCCGGCATGCGCACCAGCAAATCGGTAGTCGCACCGAAGCTCTGCACGATCGCCTCGTGATAACCCGCAGTCACCAGTTGCTCACGCACCTTGGTGACGTCGGCCGGACGCTCGTAGGTCAGCTCGATGAGCGTACCGCCGGTGAAGTCCAGGCCCCAGTTCATGCCCTTGGTGAAGACACTGAACAGTGCCAGGACCGTAAGGAACAATGTGACGCCGAACGCAAAGTTGCGAACGCCCATGAAGTTGATTGTACGTAACATGGCAGCCCCTTAAATCCACAACTTCTTGAAGTCACGACCGCCGAAGATCAGGTTGACCATCGCGCGGGTCACCATGATGGCCGTGAACATCGAGGTAAAGATCCCGAGGGACATGGTCACTGCGAAACCCTTGACCGGGCCTGTGCCCATGGCAAAGAGAATCCCGCCGACCAACAGTGTTGTCAGGTTGGCGTCGAGAATCGCGGTGAATGCCCGGCCGAAGCCTTCGTTGATTGCCCGTTGTACGGTCATGCCCGCCGCAATCTCTTCACGGATACGCGAGAAGATCAGTACGTTGGCGTCGACCGCCATACCCATGGTCAATACGATACCGGCGATACCCGGCAGGGTCAGCGTTGCACCCAGCAGCGACATCAGGGCCAGCAGCAGCACCATGTTCACCGCCAGTGCGACGGTGGCGATGATGCCGAAGAAGCGGTAGATGGCGATGATGAACAGCGAGACGAACAGCATGCCCCACAGCGATGCATCGATACCTTTGGTGATGTTATCCGCACCCAGGCTCGGGCCAATGGTGCGCTCTTCAGCGAAGTACATCGGTGCAGCCAGACCACCGGCACGCAGCAGCAGCGCCAGTTCGGACGACTCGCCCTGGCCGTTCAGACCAGTGATGCGGAACTGAGCACCCAGCGGCGACTGAATGGTCGCCAGGCTGATGATCTTCTTCTCTTCTTTAAACGTCTGAACCGCGACGTCTTTCTCGACGCCGTTGACCATTTGCTTGGTGTAAGTGGTAATAGGACGCTGCTCGATGAAGATCACCGCCATGCTGCGACCGACGTTGCTGCGAGTCGCACGACTCATCAGCTCGCCGCCGTGACCATCCAGACGGATGTTCACTTCTGGCGTGCCGTGCTCGCCGAAGCCAGCCTTGGCGTCAGTGACTTGGTCACCGGTGATGATCAGGCCACGCTCGATCAGCGCAGGAGGACGCTTGCCTTCACGGAACTCGAATTCTTCGGAAGTGGCTTTCGAAGCGCCAGGCTCAGCGGCCAGACGGAACTCGAGGTTGGCCGTCTTGCCGAGGATACGCTTGGCTTCTGCGGTGTCCTGCACGCCCGGCAGCTCAACCACGATGCGGTTGGCGCCCTGACGCTGGACTATCGGTTCGGCAACACCCAGCTCGTTGACGCGGTTACGTACCGTGGTCAAGTTCTGCTTGATGGAGTATTCGCGGATTTCCGCCAGCTTGGCTGGGGTCATCGCCAGACGCAGCACCGCCTGACCATTGAGGTCGGCCGGAACAATGTCGAAATCGTTGAAGTTCTTGCGGATGATCGAACGGGCCTGTTCACGGCTGTCTTCATCAGCGAAGCCCAGCTGAATGGCGCCATTGAGTTGCGGCAGGCTGCGATAGCGCAGTTTCTCTTTACGCAACAGGCTCTTGACGTCGCCTTCGTAGACTTTCAGGCGTGCGTCGAGGGCTTTATCCATGTCCACTTCCAGCAGGAAGTGCACACCACCGGACAAGTCCAGACCCAGCTTCATCGGGTGCGCGCCGAGGTTGCGCAGCCATTGCGGGGTGGTTTGTGCCAGGTTCAGCGCGACGACGTAGTCATCACCCAACGCCTTGCGCACGACATCTTTGGCAGGCAATTGGTCTTCGGCTTTAACCAGACGAATCAGACCGCCCTTGCCGCCAGCGGTCAGCGAAGCTGCCTTGACGTTGATCCCGGCCTCTTTGAGCGCAGCGCTCATACGGTCCAGATCAGCCTGATTGACCTGCAGCGCAGTGCTTGCACCGCTGACCTGAATGGCCGGGTCATCAGGATAAAGATTGGGAGCGGAATAAATCAGACCGACCGCCAGCACCGCCAGGATCAGAATGTATTTCCACAGAGGGTATTTGTTCAGCATCACGCCGCCCGTTTATGACGCGGGGCGCCTTGCGCGCCCCGTCGATTGAATATGAAGTTGAAACTTAGATCGCTTTCAGCGTGCCTTTTGGCAGCGTGGCGGCGATGGCGCCTTTCTGGAATTTCATTTCGACGGTGTCGGAAACTTCCAGAACAACGAAATCGTCTGCAACTTTAGTGATCTTGCCGGCGATGCCGCCAGTGGTCACAACTTCGTCGCCTTTCTGCAGGCTGCTCAGCAGGTTCTTCTGCTCTTTGGCGCGCTTGGCCTGTGGACGCCAGATCATCAGGTAGAAGATGACCAGGAAGCCGACCAGGAAAATCCACTCGAAACCGCCACCCATTGGGCCGGCAGCAGCAGGTGCAGCAGCGTCAGCCATGGCATTAGAGATAAAAAAGCTCATTTAGCACTCCAGTTGCAAATGTTGAATCTTGGGGTCAGAAAACTCAGTCCAAAGGCGGAACAGGTAACCCGCGTTTGGCGTAGAAGGCATCGACAAAGGCGGCCAATGTACCCTGTTGAATAGCCTCGCGCAAACCAGCCATAAGCACTTGATAATGACGCAAGTTATGGATGGTATTGAGCATGCTTCCCAGCATTTCGCCGCACTTGTCCAGGTGATGCAGATAAGCGCGGGAGAAGTTCTGGCAGGTATAGCAATCGCAGGTCGGATCGAGCGGCGAATCATCATGGCGATGGAACGCGTTTCGGATCTTCAGCACGCCGGTATCAATGAACAGATGCCCATTGCGGGCATTACGGGTTGGCATCACGCAATCGAACATGTCCACACCGCGGCGCACACCCTCAACCAAGTCTTCGGGTTTGCCAACGCCCATAAGGTAACGAGGTTTGTCAGCCGGCATCATGCCCGGCAGATAATCCAGCACCTTGATCATTTCGTGCTTCGGCTCGCCCACCGACAGACCGCCGATGGCCAGGCCGTCGAAGCCGATCTTGTCGAGGCCTTCCAGGGAGCGCATGCGCAGGTCCTGGTGCATGCCGCCCTGAACGATACCGAACAGCGCCGCCGTGTTCTCGCCATGGGCTTCTTTCGAACGTTTGGCCCAACGCAGGGACAATTCCATGGAAATACGGGCGACGTCTTCATCAGCCGGGTACGGCGTGCATTCGTCGAAAATCATCACGATGTCGGAGCCCAGGTCACGCTGGACCTGCATCGACTCTTCCGGGCCCATGAACACCTTGGCGCCGTCGACCGGGGAAGCGAAGGTCACGCCCTCCTCCTTGATCTTGCGCATGGCGCCCAGGCTGAACACCTGGAAACCGCCGGAGTCGGTCAAAATCGGGCCTTTCCACTGCATGAAATCGTGCAGGTCGCCGTGCTTCTTGATCACTTCCGTGCCCGGGCGCAGCCACAGGTGGAAGGTGTTGCCCAGAATGATTTCAGCGCCGGTCGCCTCGATATCCCGTGGCAGCATGCCCTTGACCGTGCCGTAAGTGCCCACCGGCATGAAGGCCGGGGTCTCGACGGTACCGCGCGGGAAGGTCAAACGACCGCGACGAGCCTTGCCATCAGTGGCCAGCAGCTCGAAAGACATACGACAGGTGCGACTCATACAGTTTCCTCTGGGCCCGATTCTTTAGGGGCAGTCGGCGCAGGATTACGCGTGATGAACATCGCATCACCGTAGCTGAAAAAGCGGTACCCGTTGTCGACCGCAGCCTTGTAGGCCGCCATGGTCTCGGGATAACCGGCGAACGCCGAAACCAGCATCAACAGTGTGGATTCGGGCAAATGGAAGTTGGTGACCAGGGCATCGACCACATGAAACGGCCGGCCAGGGTAAATGAAAATATCTGTATCGCCGCTGAACGGCTTGAGCACGCCATCGCGGGCGGCGCTTTCCAGAGAACGTACGCTGGTGGTCCCCACCGCCACCACGCGACCACCGCGAGCGCGGCACGCAGCCACGGCGTCGACCACGTCCTGGCCGACTTCCAGCCATTCGGTGTGCATGTGGTGATCTTCGAGCTTCTCCACGCGCACCGGCTGGAAGGTGCCGGCGCCCACGTGCAGGGTCACGAACGCGGTCTCGACGCCCTTGGCGGCAATCGCCTCCATCAGCACCTGATCGAAATGCAGCCCCGCCGTCGGTGCCGCCACCGCACCCAAACGCTGGGCGTAGACGGTCTGGTAACGCTCGCGGTCGGCACCTTCATCCGGGCGGTCTATATAAGGAGGCAGCGGCATGTGCCCGACGCGGTCGAGCAGCGGCAACACCTCTTCGGCAAACCCCAGCTCGAACAACGCATCGTGGCGCGCCAGCATCTCGGCCTCGCCACCGCCGTCGATGAGGATCTTCGACCCAGGCTTGGGCGACTTGCTGGAGCGCACATGGGCCAGCACACGATGACTGTCGAGCACCCGCTCCACCAGGATTTCCAGCTTGCCGCCGGAAGCCTTCTGGCCAAACAGCCGCGCCGGAATCACCCGGGTATTGTTGAACACCATCAAATCGCCGGGGCGCAAATGCTCCAGCAAATCAGTGAATTGACGGTGTGCCAGGGCGCCGCTGACCCCATCAAGGGTCAACAGGCGACTGTTGCGACGCTCAGCCAAAGGGTGGCGAGCGATCAGCGAATCAGGGAGCTCAAAAGTAAAGTCAGCAACGCGCATGATGGGGTTCGTCTAGCAGGGCCGGGAAGTCTAGCGGAAATATCAAAAATTCTCCATGTACCTGATTGACCAGCGGTTATCTCATCTCTATACTCCGCGGCCATTGCCCTGATGGCGGAATTGGTAGACGCGGCGGATTCAAAATCCGTTTTCGAAAGGAGTGGGAGTTCGAGTCTCCCTCGGGGCACCAAAATTAAGAAAGGTCTTGCTTAGCAAGGCCTTTTTTTTCGCCCGCAATAAAGCCCCTGACACCCCACACACCCTGTGGGAGCCAGCCTGCTGGCGATGCTTTTGCCCCTTGCCCTTACACACCAACCGCACCGCCGGAACATTTCACAAGGATTCCCCCCATGGAATTGCACCTGGAAACCGTCGCCCTCTTCTCCCTCAAACTGGCTTATGAAACGGAAGATTCAAGCCCGATTTTGCGTGACGATCTGGTCATGGGTGATTACCAGCGGGATGTGTTTGAGCTGCTGGTGCGGCGGGGGGATGTTGAGGCGATTCAGGTGAAGGTGGGTGAGTGTGTGGGGTTGGCGTTGGAGGCGGTTGGGGGTGTGGATAAGCCGTTGGGGCGGGAGTTGGGGAGGTTGGCGGGGGAGTTTGCCAGGATTCGGGCGATGGAGCAGCTTGATGCACCGCTCGTTGCGCTCAAGGGTTACCTGAAAGACATTCAGTAAATGAAGGTAAGCAGCATAAAATGCAGGAACGCCAATTGGCCGAGTCGACGTTTGCTTCCAGACTTACCCAATAAAAATCTGCCCCTTCATCAACGCTATCAACTAGCAGCCCGCTCAATGAACGCTTTCCTTTTGGCATGCGCCCCCAACGTGGCGAAACGGCGCCAGAAGCTTTTCGGGGTACCCTTACCAAGCTGGCCCAATGCTTGAAGTGGTTGTAGTGCATTCAGTGCCTCCCCCTCCGTAAAGGTAGGACCAAGCGCCTCAAGAGCCAATCGTGCATTACGCCGATAGCCGTAGTTCAAATCGTGTCCTGCTTGCGTCAGGCGATACGTGGTCATGGTATGCAGCCTTTAAATCTCATGAACCTTTCAGATTAGACAAGATCAGGTTCGCATGCTCGAACCTTTCTACAGCGCTTAAGCATGATTGGTTTGAAGCTGGTGGCATGAAAAGTTCGTACTCAGGTACGCAGCAAAACCGGCGTTTCCAGATTACGAACCACCCCGAAACCGGTGAAGCTAACGCCAAATTTACATTGCCATGGTTACAGGCAAGGTTCCAGACGAAACCTTCAAAAAAAACGTGAACACACCCTCACTTAAAAACAATCATGAAGAGTAAGATCATCACCAAAAAAGCATAAATAAAATTAACTATGTTTTTTATATTCTTATACGCCTTTATAGAGTCCTTGAATGGCTTTCGAGACAATGCTGAAAACTCATCCGCAGAAACAAGTCCAATAACCCTTTTACTCCAATTGCAGCGAAACTTTATCTGCGATCTAAAATACAACTTATTTTGATAACCAGAGAGACTAACACTAACAACCAACCAAAAAATATTTGCCAACAGCAAAAACTTGGTTTCTCCACCCGATAGAAAATTTTTTGCCATCAAAACTTGTCGAAGCGCAATAAGAGTGAAAGAGATACTGAGATCCCGGAGAAGCCCAGTGGTTAACGTTTGAGTCCTATCGACAATCTTATTTACCTCTTCAGAAACCGTTTTTCTTATATCTGTTACAGCCTTTAGCAAATCAACTGTCTTAATATGGATATGACTTCGATAATCCTCTCTAGCCGACTGGTGAGAGCATGCCACTGTTCTCAGCAGAAATTCCAACCAACTTTCACGAATTCTATGGCGCTGCGTTGAAATCCGCTGACATATTAGAGTATGCCGCACCTCCGCATCCCGAGATTGACTATAAATCCAATCTAGCGCCATATGCACCCGATGCAGATCTACACTGCTATACGAAGCATCCGAATTCACATAGCCAATTTCTAGGCTCCCCCCGCCTTTAAGCGTTAAAAATAATTGTTCATCTTTTCTCCATATTTCCGATGCCAACAATGCTGACGCTTTGAACGTTGCAAGCCTCAACCACTCTTCATATAGCTTATTTTTAACATCAGGAATAACTGGTGCAATCCAGAATCCATGTCGGGCGTGCACCACTTCGCCAGTCGTATCCCTAACTATTTTACGTGCATCGACTTCTTCAACCAATTTCTTGGTAGAAGCATGCAGCGGCTCCGGAAAATCCCAACTCTTAAAATCACAAAGCAAAGAGCTAAATGAAACATCCTGTTCAAAAATATAAATCTCACCAAACTGGGAAACCTCAGAAATCGAGGCACAGCTCAAAAAGCCACTGGGTGAAAAGAAAAACGCCACTCCCTTTATCTTCTTCTTGACAAACATTACTCGACTTAACTTGGGAAGCTCCAAGGTAGTGTGCACGGGAAACGAAATTTCATCACCAATTTCGTCGGTTGCCACCAAACTAAAACTCAATTCAGCCGTAGCAGCTAAAGAATTTAAATCTGAGTGGAGAGATTCATCGCTCACATCCATTGGTTCGAATACAGCCGAATCGATAGACTCGCTTCTAAATTTCAGTTTAGAGAATAGATTATTCATCATCATCAACCACGTAGTCATCCGTAATGATTTTTATAACCTTTCTTCCCCCCTCAGTACTAAAAGAGATAAATTTTTCATCTTCGTGCTTTTTGTTATAAATCACCCTTATTCCTTCAAATGTTTGCTTAACCTTGGATTTCGCTATTTTTAGGCTTTCCACAGATATCAAAAACTTCTCATTTGAAATTTTCTTTTTCTTCAATGCACCTTCAAAAGCCTTTTGCAATTCTGCATTAGCATGTGCTTCTCCGAAAGCGGCAGCGAGGAGTTTTTCAGGATTCTCAGGATCAAAATCTACGACATCCTTTACCGCTTGATTAACACTAGCCGTTAGTTTTTTTCTTATTTCTGCCGGGATGATTCCAGCATGAGCTTTACCTACCTCAATTAACGCTTCCACAAGGCGCTCAGTCAACATTTCTGTGGAAAAAGATCTATGCACCTCTAGATAGTCTTTAAATTTATCAGTTAAATCGCCGTGTGCCCCACTACGATCTATACATATGACTTTTGAAAATTCTGAGTCAATCGTATTAATGAGAACTGATTTTTGAACAGCCTTTTTATCTTGAACAAAATTATTCAAAAACTGGCTCAGTATTGGCTTAGCCTTCCCATCCGACATCTCTTCCGTTTTATATGAAACAACACTCATATCATCATACTTGATTATGGCGCCATAAACATCACTGCCACTCTTCACTTGAAGCAGCATTAGGACACCCGGAGCCAACCGTTTATCTGAAGCATATAACTCTTGAAATTTAATCGCCAACCGTTCTGAAACATCTACAAAAGCATGCTCACTAGTTAATGCTTGAATCACTTGCTGCTTTACCCAGGCATCCGCATTAAAGTGGTACGCCGTACCTTTCAAGGTCTCCTTTAAACGCGCGATAAAGAAATCGGAAAAACTCCCAGGATCTTCGACTTCAAGTAATATTTTCGGGGATAGGAAGTCGGGACCAACAATATGAAATATTATCCTCTCAAGATTGGCATCAGCAGCAAACTCAAAATCCCTAACTACCTCAAGTCCTTTTTCTATCTGCATAGATACCCCATCAATCCAGTGAATGTAGCTGTCTTTTTAAATCTAAACACAACTATTGCCTAGAACAGAGTAGCGCACCCGGGCAATAATGGCTCGAAGCTACTATCAAGTCGTCGATCCGTCCACATTTAAGTTCTTAGAAGTACACCGCCTGCATCATGCCCCCCAGATCAAACTCGGATTATGCTTAGCCACTTGCCTACATATCGAAAGAAAGTCCCTTGCAAGACGAAAATCTGCGCGTTACCCTCCCACCTGTCGCTGCCAATTCAGCGACCGGGTGTGGTAACCCGAGTTATTCAAGGCGCAACAGCGCCCCAATCACGTCATCAGGCGCTTTTTTTATGCCTGCGGCGTGAGTTATGGCGGCTGTGCGTGGGACGCCCTCGGGCGTGCCGGTTTCCTTGATACCCGGTTTACCACCCTGCGCACAGCTGTCACCCATTCGTGTGGTAACGAACGTGGCAGCTCCTCATATCAAGGAGTTGGATAATGCGCAGTATCAATCCGTTTGAAATTTGGCTTTCCCCTCTACGCAATTCCCAATCGCGTAGCCCCCTCCCCCATTGCCTCTCCATCCTCGGAGGTGGCCAATGACTGAACAATCTGAACTCAAAACCATCGGCCTGACACCCGCCATCTACTGCGCGGATCAACCACTGTTCCACGTCACTCGCGGCGCTCCTCTCGGCGATGCCTTGTCCATGGCCTCCGATTTTCTGTTCCTGGCCAAGACGCTCACTGAAGATGCGGCTTATGCCAGAGACACCGACCGCCATGCCTGGGCTGCGCATTATCTGACTTCGATGAGTAAGGCGTTGGTGGATGATGCGGTGAAGGTGCTGACGCGGGATCGGGTTTGTGTGCCGGTACCCAAGAAGGCGGGAGAGAAAGCTGAGGCTTAGTGTTTGGCCTGTGGGGTGTGGGTTGTTGGCGATGGTGGTCGCTGATTCAGCATTTGTGTTGGCTGGGCTGGCGCTATCGCGGGCAAGCCCGCTCCCACAGGGGTTGTGGTGAGTGGCAGGCATCGGTTGGCCCTGGTGTGTGAGCGGGTTTGCGGTGCATCTCAGCATTGAGGGCGGTTGGGCTGGCGCTATCGCCAGCAGGGCTAGCTCCCACAGGGGGATGCGCATCAGCAGGGAGTGCGCGTCAGCCCTGGGTTTAGGGGTTTCGATTAGAGCGGGTCAGAGCAGGTGTTGGGAGATGAGTTTTGAGATTTCTACCATGGACGTCCTGCCGGTGAATTCGAATTTCACTCTGCCCAGGGACGAGAAGTAGATTTCCAGTTCCGAATCCAGGTCGAAGGTGCCGGAGGTTTCTACGGAGTAGGCGACGATGTTTTTGTAGGGCAGCGAGGTGAAGTCTTTTTTGCTGCCGGTGATGCCCTGGACGTTGACGGCGATGATGCGTTTGTTGGTGAACACTACGCCATCGCGCATGGATTTGTAGGCGTCGATCACTTGCTCGCCGTCCAGCAGCAGCGCACTGACGCGTTCTGCGTATTCTTCGTTTTGCTTGAGTTTGAAGAAGCCTTTGTTGTTGAAATCAATCATCTGCTTTTTTTCCCTGTTTTCTGGCGGTGAGATCCAGGCTGATCGTGACGTACCTGGGCATCGGGGTGAATCAAGACAGGGAAATCTCCCACAAGCGCTACAGAAAACGGCGACGAAAATTGTGACAGGGTAAAACCGGGGCACTACGCGCCCCGGTCAAATGCCCTACCCGTCACGCTTTCCCGTCAGAAATGCACCTTCAGCAAGAGGCTCAGCGCATTCTGGTCTGTTTCAAATCCTGAAGTGTCTTCAATCCCGTATTTATTCGACCAGTAATCCCACTCGATCCCCGCATAAAACTGCTTCTGCCGTTGCCCCAGCGCCTTGCCCACGTCGTATTTGATCTGTGGATTGAAGTGCAAACTCTTGGCCACGTAGTCGGAGGTGCCTTTGGTGCCGACGTCGTTGACGTACCACTCCAGGTAGCCGTCGAAGAGGATGTCGGAGCGGCCCAGCGGGAGGGTCATGGACCAGGTGGGGTTGATCTGCCATTGGCCGGAGGCCTTGCCGGTGATGCCGTCGGGTTTGCGGTAGTAGGTGTTCAGGGAGAAGCGATCAACGCCCGGCAGGGCAAGGTCGACAGCGGGGCCGAGCAGATATTTGCGGTTGCGGTCTTTGCCGCGTTCGTAGGTGGCGGCGATGAGCACGTCCTTGACGATGCCGTAGCTCAGGGACCGGTCGCTGATTTTGCCCAGGGACAGGCGCGGGGAGAATTCGCCGTAGTAGGAATAGCCGCCGTCACCCGAGAGGCCGTTGGACCATTTGTTGTCAACGAACATGAAGACGTCGCCCCAGGTCCAGCCGCTGGCGTGTTCGAAGCTCACCGTTTGCTGGGTGTCGTCGCCGGTGCCGTCGACTTTGAAGTGCTGGCCGTAGAGGTAGCTCAGGCTGTTGTCGTTCCACAACATCGGGCCGGCTTCGACGCTGGCGCTGGCCAGGGCGAACAGCGGCAGCAGGCTGCGGCGCAAAAGAGGTGCAAGTAATGTAGACGTTTCCATGGGCTGCCCTTGTCAGGTGATTGGCGGATATCACCGGCAAGGCATGCCCGAGCTGCGGGTTAGCCACTGTTCTGGCCCTCAACGTAATGAGGGGCGCCCCTTGCCGGGTACGCGGCGTAATGCCGCCAGAGCAATGCCCTGCACCTTGGGTCCTGTTGGAGCCGCTCAGTGCTGACCGCTTCTACTCGATACGGGACTTAGCACGGGTTGTGCCAACTGATCGAATACAATCAGCAAGCCCCATTCAGCACAATCCACGCCTGAAACTGCACACTCAATCCGCGAATGCGCTGCGCACCAATTTGAGGCTCGCCCAAAAAACTCGCACCATCGCGATTCATCTCCCCACTGCTCCCCAAGTGCCTGACACGCCGAATCCCCTGACAGCGCGGTAGCAACAACTTGGCACACTTCTGGCTATGACTCCTCCCGAGTAGAAGCGGTCAGTGCCAGCCATGGCACCGGGCATTGCTCTTGCGCCCTTCCCTATGGGCGTACGTCCGATTGGATGCTTGAACGCGGCGCCAACGCCCCGGGCAAGAGAGAAGTGTTAGCCGCGTGAATACGCCTTGGCGCCCTCTCTCTTCCCACGTTCTCTCCAATCGGTCCCTCGCTGGCGTGCCGATTGGCGCGCGGCGGTTTTCGAATCGTTGTGGAGAACACATCATGAAAATTCGCTTTGCCTTGGGTCAACCGCTTCGCTCGCTGCTGGCCATGGCCCTCGTGCCCGCTTCCCTGATAGCGTCTCCGCTGGCCTTGGCCAATGACAAGGTGGTGCTGCTCACTTCCTGGTATGCCCAGGCGGAACAGGGTGGTTTCTATCAGGCCCTGGCCGATGGCTTGTACGAGAAAGAAGGCTTGGACGTGACCATTCGCATGGGTGGGCCGCAGGTCAATGGCATGCAGTTGCTGGTCAACAAGCAGGCCGACTTCATCGTCAACTACGACTTGCAGATCCTCAAGAGCGTGGAGCAAGGCCTGCCGGTGGTGGCCGTGGCCGCGCCGTTTCAGGGCGACCCCCAAGGCTTGTTGACCCATAGTGATGTCAGTGGCCTGGACGCCCTGCAGAACAAGCAGGTGCTGGTGTCCACCTCGGGCCAGCAAACCTGGTGGCCGTGGCTCAAGGGCAAGTACCAACTCAAGGACAGCCAGGCCCGGCCCTACACCTTCAACCTGCAACCCTTCCTCGCGGACGCCAACACCACGCAGCAGGCCTATGCCAGTTCCGAGTTGTTCCAGGCGCTGAAGACCGGCGAGAAAGCCAACTTTTTCCTGTTTGCCGACGCCGGCTACCCGCCTTACGGCTCGACCCTGGCCACCCGCCAAGACGTGATTGATCAGCACCCTGACCGGGTCCAGCGCTTTGTTCGCGCCTCGATGGAGGGCTGGAAGCGCTACCTGGACAACCCGAGCGCCAACCACCTGATCAAGGCCGACAACCCGAACATGAGCGATGAACTGCTCGCCTGGGGTTTGTCGACCCTCAAGCAATACCGCCTGGTCACCGGTGGTGATGCCGCCACCCAGGGCATCGGCGTGATGAGCGATGCGCGCTGGCAGGCCACCCGCAATTTCATGGTCGAGGCCGGCCTGCTCGGTGCCGATGCGCCTTGGCAGAAGGCCTATACCACGCGCTTCGTCCAGGATTTGAAGGTGCTGCCTACCGCCGAGCAGGCCGCCAGCCGCTAAGCCGATTGCCCCAACGCTGAACCCAAAGCCCGGGCCCAAGAGCCGGCTGAATGAATACCGTGAGGACACTTTTTATGTTGGTCACCAAACAACCTGTACTGCGCCGTTTCTGGTATGCCCTGCTGCCCATGACCGCGCTGGACGCTGGCCCGCAGCCCTTCACGCTGCTGGGTGAGGCGCTGGTGCTGTGGAAGCGCCCCGACGGCACCCCGGTGGCGATGCGCGACCGTTGCTGCCACCGCACTGCCAAACTGTCCAAAGGCTTTGTCAGCGAGGACGGCAACATCGCTTGCGGCTATCACGGCTGGGAATACGACTGCACCGGCACCTGCGTGAAGATCCCGCAAAACCCCGCGGGCATGATCCCGCCGGGCGCCTCGGTCCAGGCCTTTCACTGCCAGGAAAAATACGGCTACGCCTGGGTCGCCCTCGACGATCCGCTGCAGCCTATCCCTGAGTTTCCCGAAGACGGCGCCCCGGGCTACCGGCGCATCTTCCAGTTTTATGAAGAGTGGAAAACCAGCCCGCTGCGGGTCATGGAAAACTCCTTCGACAACTCCCACTTTTCCTTCGTCCACAAGGCCAACTTCGGCCTGTTCGATCAGCCGGCGCCGGCCGGCTACGAGTTCCGCGAAACCGACTACGGCTTCGAGGCCGAAACCCGGGTGCCGATCCGCAACCCCGAGGAAAGCTTTCGCATCACCGGCACCCGCGAGCCGATCACCCAGCGCCACCTGATCAACCGTTATTACCTGCCCTTCTCCCGGCGCTTTGGCTGCATGTACCCGGACAGCGGCATCCACCACATCATCTACAACTGCGCGACACCCATGGAAGACGGGCGCCTGATGCTGGTCCAGTGGCTGTATCGCAACGACAGCGAGGAGCAATGCTCGACCCAGGAGCTGATCGACTGGGACGCGGCGATCACCGCCGAAGACCGAGACATTCTGGAAGCCACCGACTACGACGCCTGTGTCGACACTCGCCGCCGGGTGGAACTGCACATGCCGTCGGACAAGCCTGGCCTGGTGATTCGCCGGCAACTGCTGGGCCTGCTCGAAGCCCATGGCGAAAGCGAAGTGTTCCTCAGCCACTGAGTTCAGCGCCCCGGTACGCCGGGGCTTATCCGGTCGCTCATGACCCCAGGGGAGAGCGCTATGTTGATGCAAACCATAACTCCAGCCGACGCCCGGCCACAGGCATTGCCCGACACCGACAGCGTGGGTGTGCAAACGCCGCTGTTCGCCAACCAGGTGGAAAAAACCTACAGCAATGGCACCCAGGCCTTGAGCCGGGTGAAGCTGGCGATTCAGCGCGGCGAGTTCGTGTCGTTGCTCGGCCCTTCGGGCTGCGGCAAGAGCACCTTGCTGAAGATGTTCGCCGGCCTCGAACAACCCTCCGCCGGCCATGTGCGCTGGTGGGGCAAGGACAGCCCGGCCAGCCCGACGCAGGGTCAAAGCCTGGCCATGGTGTTCCAGGAGGCGACCCTGATGCCCTGGGCCCGGGTCAGCGATAACGTGCGCCTGCCCCTGGATCTGGCCGGTGTGCCCAAGGCCCAGAGCCAGCCCAAGGTCGACGCGGCCCTGGCCCTGGTCGGCCTGGACCGCTTTAGCCAGGTGTATCCACGAGAGCTCTCCGGCGGCATGCAAATGCGCGCATCCATCGCCCGGGCCCTGGCCACGGAGCCGAATCTGCTGCTGATGGATGAGCCCTTCGGCGCCCTCGACGAGTTCACCCGCAACAAGCTCGACAGCGACTTGCGCCAGCTGTGGGCCAGCCGCGACCTGACCGTGGTGTTCGTCACCCACAGCATTTTCGAGGCGGTGTACCTGTCGTCGCGGGTGGTAGTGATGGGCGCACGTCCGGGCCGGGTGATCGCCGACATCGAGATCGACGGCCCCCTGGAGCGGGACGAGGCCTACCGCACCTCCCCGGCCTTTATCGAGCAGTGCGCACGCCTGTCCCGACTGCTGGCCCAGGCCAATGGCGACCCTTGCTGATTTCACTTTGAGAGCCCAATCATGAGCCCATCCTTTACTCCCTGGTTGCGTCACCCCACGGTGTTGCGCATCGTCTCGCCGCTGCTGCTCGGCGCCGTGTTGCTGAGCCTGTGGCAACTGGCCTGCGTGGCCTGGCAGGTGCCGGTGTATTTGGTGCCCTCCCCGGCCGACATCGGCCGCACCCTGATCAGCGATGGCCCGATGTTGCTCGGTGCGTTATGGATGACCTTGAAGATCACCTTCTTCTCGTTTGCCTTGGCGGTGCTGATCGGCACGTTGGCGGCATTTGTTTTCGTGCAGAGCCGGGTGCTGGAAGCCAGCCTGTTTCCCTACGCCATCCTGTTGCAGGTTACGCCGGTGGTGGCGGTGGCGCCGCTGATCATCATCTGGTGCAGCAACACCACGCTGGCGTTGGTGATTTGCGCGACCCTGGTGGCGATTTTCCCGATCATCGCCAACACCGTACTCGGCCTGCGCAGCGTCAACCCCGGCCTGCTCAATCTGTTCCGCCTGAACCGCGCGAGCCGCTGGCAGGTACTGCTGCGCCTGCGCATTCCCAGCGCCCTGCCGTGTTTTTTTGCCGGGCTGCGCATTGCCAGCGGGCTGGCTTTGATCGGCGCGGTGGTGGCGGAGTTCGTCGCGGGCACCGGGGGCACCGGCGCCGGGCTGGCGTACCAGATTCTCCAGGCCGGTTTCCAACTGAATATTCCAAGGCTGTTCGCCGCCCTGCTGTTGATCGCCCTGACCGGTGTCGCATTGTTCAGCCTGATGGCCGTGCTGGCCCGGTTGAGCCTGCGCAACTGGCACGAAAGCGAAATCGGCTAACCCTTTGAGTCCGCCGCAGGCGCGGCGTATGGAGCCTCACATGACGTTTCAAAACAGCTGGCTGGTGCGCAATGCCAGCGCCATTCTCACCGGGTTGTCCGGCGCGGCGGCGCGCCATGCCGGGCCCGATATTCGCATCGCCGACGGGCGCATCGCCGCCATCGGCGCGCTGCAAGCCCTGCCCGGGGAGCGCGTTCTGGATGCCACCGATTGCGTGGTCTACCCGGCGTGGGTCAATACCCACCATCACTTGTTCCAGTCGCTGCTCAAAGGCATTCCCGCAGGTATCGACCAGAGCCTGGGGGCCTGGCTGGGGGCCGTGCCTTATCGCTATCGCGGCCTGTTTGACGAGCAGAGCTTTCGTCTGGCCGCACGCATTGGCCTGGTCGAGTTGGCCCGCTCCGGCTGCGCCACCGTCGCCGACCACCATTACCTGTATTTGCCGGGCATGGCCTTCGACAGCGCCGAGGTGCTGTTCGAGGAAGCCGAACGGCTGGGGCTGCGATTTGTCCTGTGCCGTGGCGGCGCCACGCAGGCGCGGCAAGCCGAAGGCAACGCGGTGGCCGGGCCGGAGACTCTGGAGCAGTACCTGAACGACGTTGAGCGCTTGGTGCGGCGTTACCACGACCCGGCCGCCGACGCCTGGCGCCGGGTGGTGATGGCGCCCACCAGCCCGCCCTACTCCATGCCGGCGGAACATCTGCGCGAAACCGCCCGGGTCGCCCGGCGACTGGGCATTCGCCTGCACAGCCACCTGAGCGAAACCGTCGAATACCAGAACGAGGTCCAGCAACGCCATGGCATGTCACCGGTGGCGTTCTGTGCCGAGCAGGAGTGGCTGGGGCCAGACGTGTGGTTCGCCCATCTGGTGAAACTCGACGCCGAAGAAATCCGCATGCTCGGGGCCAGCGGCACCGGCATCGCCCATTGCCCGCAAAGCAATGGCCGCCTGGGCAGCGGCATCGCCGATGTGGTGGCCATGGAAGCCGCCGGGATGCAGGTGTCGATCGGCGTGGACGGCGCCGCCTCCAACGAGGCCTGCGACATGATCAGCGAAACCCACGCCGCCTGGCTGATGCAGCGGGCCAAGGCCGGCGAACGGACCCGGCCGCGTCATGCCGGTGGTGACGAGGAAGGCGGCGCCCACGCCGCCAAGGTGGAAGACGTGGTGCGCTGGGGGACCGCCGGCGGGGCCAGGGTGCTGGGCCTGGACGCCGTCGGCAGCCTGCAGGTAGGCATGGCGGCCGACCTCGCGATCTACCGCCTCGACCAGCCGCGCTACTTCGGCCTGCACGACCCGGCGATCGGCCCGGTGGTAGGCGGTGGACGCCCGACCTTGCGCGCCATGCTCGTGGGCGGGCGGTTGACCGTCGATAACGACCAGTTGCCGGACCTCGACCTCGCCGAACTCGGCGCCCAGGCCCGGGACGCGGTGCGCCGCTTGCAGCAGGCCGCAGGAGTACGCGCATGAGCTGGTCTGCCCTGCACGTGCGCAGCCTGCGCCTGGAAGCCGACGATGTGCTGGGTATTGAACTGGCGCCCGTCGACGCCGCGCCCCTGCCCTTCACTTGGACCCCAGGCGCCCATGTCGACCTGCGCCTGGGCAACGGCGCGGTGCGCCAGTACTCGCTGCTGAGCCTGCCGGAAGATGGTCACCTTTACCTGGGGATCAGGCGCGAGCCCACCTCCCGGGGTGGCTCGCGCTGGCTGCACGAACAACTGCGCCTGGGTGCGCAGATTGAAGTCAGTGCGCCACGCAATCTGTTTGCCCTGCAACCGGGCAACGGGCCGGTGACGCTGGTGGCAGCGGGCATCGGTATTACGCCGTTGCTGCCGATGTATCGCCAATGCCTGGCCGAAGGCCGCCCCGTGCGCTTGCTGTACTTCACCCGGGAGACACGCCAGGCGCCTTTCATCCAGCGCCTGGGCGCCGACGTCCAGTGGTACGGCGGCTTGCGCGCCGGGCAAATCGCCGAGCTGTTGGCCAGGCAATTTCCCGCGTGGCAAAGCGCAGCCGGTTTGTATTGCTGCGGCCCCACCGGCTTCATGGACACCGTCGAACAGGCGGCGCTCAAGGCGAACTGGCCGGCCTCAGCCCTGTATCGCGAGCACTTCCAGGCCCAGCAGCCCGCGAACCCTGAGGCGCAGAGCTTTTCACTGGAGCTGCGACGCAGTGGCTGTGAGGTGCAAGTGCAAGCCGGGGAAAGCCTGATCCAGGCAGCTTCGCGGGCCGGGGTCAATCTGGAATTTTCCTGCGGCATGGGCATGTGCGGCGCTTGCGTGTGCCGGGTGCTTGAAGGCGAACCGGAGCACCGGGATGAATGCCTGAGTGACGCTCAGCGCCAGAGCGGGGAATGGATCGCGGCCTGTGTGTCCGGGTGTCGCGGCCAACGGTTGGTGCTGGATGCCTGAAACCGGCAGGCATGGAGCCTGTGAAATGAATGCAGCATCAACAATAATAAAATCAAACGACCAAAAGCCAAAAAATAAACATTGCGAAAAACAAGAACACACCAATAATCCATGGCACGAACAACTTCCACTTCAGATGCACCGGCAAATTTAGGAGCTCACCCTTCTCTATTAGGCCACGTCTCTCACAGAGCCCAGGAAACAAAAACATCAATGCTATCGAACCATTTCTGACCGCTTTACCTAGCAACCCCAAACCAGACAAAGCCTTACGATTACTTGCTACAAACTTACTCCTATCTAAGTAGCCTTCTATTAACTCCGTAAATAAATAAGAGAACACATATATCCAGCAAGAGACCACCAGAGAGGAAAAAATCATGAATATTGCGACACCTGCCAAAGCAATATCACTCATTAGGGCAATAACTCATAAATTATTATATCCGACCATCTTGCATACGATACGACAGAAATTGATAACGATAGGTATTTTCATCCCCAGCCATTCTCAGCCATCATATATCCGCCACCCACCCAATTCATTTAATATACTTTACAAACACCCCAAATATAACAAAAACAAGACTTAACAGCCAAAACAACCCCCACGAGATAACTAGCATTCTTTTTAAAACTTTCGGAAATTTTTCGACTTCAGCATCATTGACTATACCTCGTTTCACGGAAATCCCCGGCATAATCAAAACCATAGTGAGAACCCCACTGCGCATAAATCTTCCAACAACCCCCATATTAGAAAATGCGGCTTTGTTAACTCTTACAAAATGACTATTACACAACAACGCCTCCGCTTTTTCGGTGTGAGCTTGCACAACATAAATCAACCATACCGCCACAAGTAAAAGCGGACTCAGTATTATTAAAAATATCAAACCGATGTGATCGGTATTCATTGCTCTATTTTTCCATAGAGATATTCACCAATATATTCACCTGCCATTTCGCCTATCTTCCCTCCTTCGATCCCACCCAATGCGCCGCCAACTACGCCGCACGCGAATGCACCAGGCCCGCTACTTGCGATACCCAACACTAATACGCACGCAAAAGTGGTTGCGTGCCCCCCAAGGCTTCCTCCAACGGCTCCACCAACAAGGCTTACCGCCAAAGAAGAACCCTCAACATACTTCGCCGTCGTACACTCATCCTCCCGTCCAAACGCACATGCCTGCTTGATCTTCAGCCCGGCAGAGGCAACACTCAGGGCAGTACCGATGTAGACTCCTCGCTTGATCAGCTTCGCCGCCCTGGCCACGCCACTGACCTTCTGCGCGTAACCGGTAATCTCGCCGGTACTCATGTAGCTTTTGGTCGAAATTCCCAACATTCGTTTGATCGAACCTTGGGAACGCAATCCCGAGCCGTAAGAGGCAATATTGCCCAGTTGTTTTTCCAGCTTGATGAATAATCTGGCGCGCTCGCTGTAGAACTTGTCTCTGGCGGCAATAGATCCGCTGCGCAGATAGTTTTCATGGGCGTGTTCGATCTCCTCTAGCGTGGCCTTGATCGCGACCATGTATTTGCTCCACCCATCACTGACGGCCCCGGCGCCGATAGCGCCGTAGTCGAGAACCTCCTGCAGCAGTTCGAAGTTGTCGAGAAAGAAGTCGTCGGCGTCGACCTGATTAGTCAGCAGGGCTATGTGGATGTCCCTGGCTTTGCTCATCAAGTACGCCTCTTGATGAGTACTGGATGAGGTCGTGACATCGCCAATGATCACCACTTCACCCGCCAAGACCACAGTGTTGGCGATATGGCTGTTGAGTGCATCAAACTTGCTTCTTGCAATGCCGGTCAGTCGCAGTTCGGCCTTGAGGGATTCGAAAGACTGGGTTCGGGAGTTGATAAACGCTAGAGGCTCTGTCATCTACACCTCACGAATATCTTTTATTGCTAATGCGATCCCAGCCACCCGCTATGTTGCCGCCGCCTGCACCATCGCTGCGTTTTTGCTGGGTGTACACGGTTTTAATGCGGCCGTAATTCAATTGCACGATTTCAACGGGAATGCCGGCTGCGGCATTTTGCGTGTAGTCGGCGATGATGACTTCCTCTAGCACAATCTCGTAGTACTTGAGCTTGTCGGTACCCGCCCGGCTCAGCACCAGGGTGACTTCTTTCAGGTGCTCACCGGCGCAACTGGCTTCCATCAGTTTGCAGCTCGATTTGTCCAGCGATTTGGTAAAAGTGAAATGGCTCAGGGTTGTCCGGCCGGCGGTAGCGCCACCGGCAGAGCTGGCGGTGGCTGAGGTGCTTTGATAGGTGCTAAAGCTGTAGCCACTCACTTCGATCCAGTTACGGTATTTTTCGTCCAGCGCTTCGCCTGGAATACCTTCGATTTTGATAAAAGCGTCGAACGCCATGAGACCGCTCCTTGGCAGTGGCTGGTTCTATTTAAGGGAGTAGAAAATCTACGCCATTCGGGATCAGCGATGACTCATTCAGCCATCGTCAAAAAACAGAATCAGATGCTTCCGATTCTGTTTTGGCATCTGGATGTAGGACGTTTCCACGCAGCAGGCATTGGAGTGAGTTTTGGGTGCATCTTCAGCGTTGATGGTGGTTGGGCTGGCGCTATCGCGGGCGAGCCCGCTCCCACAGGGTATGGCGGTGGGCTTTCGAGCACTGTTCGGCCGCGGTGTGTGGGTGGGTTTGGAAGGCAGCTTCAGTATTGGTGGTGGATTGGCTGGCGCTATCGCCAGCAGGCTGGCTCCCACGGGGGGAATTGTGGGGTGGCTGGAATTTGGGATTGGCTTCGCGGTTTTCGGTTTTTTTTGTGTTTGGGTCAGAGGGGAAGGCTTTTGGGTTACGGCGCAATCGATCAGCCCATCTGCTCCGTAGAATTGCCCACGGTTCTGATGCTTCTTCTCACCTTTAATGATTGCTATACATCAATCATCGACAAGCCCACCGGGCATTAGGCCAGTGAGTGAACGCCCCCGGCTCACTCATCTAGACTTAATGGATAGTCGTAGGCAGAACCGAACACGTCGCTTTGGTGCAGGTCGATCAATAGCGGCGTGGCAAGCTGCCCTTTATGCCCAGTAGAGGTGCGGCGAAGACCGTGCCGGGCACAACAAGATGCCCGCCAAGGGTGCCCTGGCCAACGGCCTGAAAATCCACGATGCCGTGACGTGGTACGAGTGCCGCAGCCGACACTTTCGGACGACCGACAACCATCTGGTTTGTCCGTGACCGTGAGGATTGCTGAATGCCTGATGAGATGTTGCACCTGCCTGTGGTCAACAGTCTGCTGGAGCGCCACAAGGGCTCTGCGGGTGCGCTGTTGCCCATTCTTCATGATATTCAGGAGCGCATCGGTTACATCCCCGATGCCGCCGTCCCCGAGATTGCCCACGCCCTCAATCAGAGTCAGGCCGAGATTCGTGGGGTGATCAGTTTTTACCATGACTTCCGTACTGCGCCACCTGCGCGGCATATCCTGCGGCTGTGCCGGGCTGAGTCGTGCAAGAGTCGCGGTGCCGAGCAGCTTGCCGCGCAGTTGCGTGAACGTCTGCAACTGGATGATCACGGTAGCAGCGCCGATGGCAGCATCAGTTTGCGACCGGTGTATTGCCTGGGTGCCTGCGCCTGTTCGCCGGCGCTGGAGCTGGATGGTCGGGTGCATGCGCGGCTCAGTGCCGAGCGGTTGGATGCGTTGCTTGATGCTTGCCGGGAGGACGCGTGATGCCGACTCTCTTTCTGCCTTGTGATTCGCTGTCCCGCGCCGTGGGGGCGGATGAGGTAGCGACGGCGCTGATCACTCAGGCCCACGAACGCAATCTGCCACTGGAATTGCAGCGCACCAGTTCGCGGGGGTTGTATTGGCTGGAGCCGTTGCTGGAAGTGGACAGCCCGCAAGGTCGTATCGGCTTTGGTCCGCTGACGGCTGCTGATGTGCCGTCTGTGCTTGAGGCGCTGAAAGGCGATCCATCCGCTCATCCCCTGGCCTTGGGTCTGGTGGAAGAGTTGCCGTATCTGAAGACTCAACAACGCCTGCTGTTCGCCCGCGCCGGTATCACTCGACCGCTGTCGCTGGACGATTACCGGGCCCATGGCGGTTTCGAAGGTTTGACGAGGGCCGTCAGCATTGGCGGCGAGCAAACTGCGACGGCGGTGTTCGACTCAGGCCTGCGTGGCCGTGGCGGCGCGGCCTTCCCTGCCGGAATCAAATGGCGCACGGTGCGCGCGACTGAAGCGGCGCAAAAGTACATCGTGTGCAACGCCGACGAAGGCGACTCCGGTACCTTTGCCGATCGCATGCTGATGGAGGGCGATCCCTTCCTGTTGATCGAAGGCATGGCGATCGCGGGCATCACCGTCGGCGCCACCTACGGCTACATCTATGTGCGTTCGGAGTATCCGGATGCTGTGGCGACACTGCGCGCAGCGCTGAACATCGCCCGAACCGCCGGTTACTTGGGCGCCAATGTCGGCGGCAGCCGTCAGGCTTTCGACATGGAAGTACGCGTCGGTGCCGGCGCTTACATATGCGGTGAAGAAACCGCGCTGCTGGATTCCCTCGAAGGTAAGCGCGGCATCGTTCGCGCCAAGCCGCCGATTCCTGCGTTGAAGGGATTGTTCGGCCAGCCGACCCTGGTGCACAACGTGCTGACCCTGGCCTCGGTGCCGCTGATTCTGGCCAAGGGTGCGCAGTTCTATCGTGACTACGGTATGGGCCGTTCCCTCGGAACGATGCCCTTCCAACTGGCGGGCAATATCCGTCGCGGTGGCCTGGTGGAACGGGCCTTCGGCCTGACCTTGCGAGAACTGGTGGAAGACTACGGCGGCGGGACCGCCAGTGGCCGACCGCTGAAGGCTGCGCAGGTGGGCGGCCCGCTCGGTGCATGGGTGCCGCCATCGCAATTCGACACGCCGCTGGATTACGAAGCCTTCGCCGGCATCGGCGCAATGCTCGGTCACGGTGGTGTGGTGGTGGCGGACGACACGCTGGACATGGCCCACATGGCGCGCTTCGCCTTGCAGTTCTGCGCCGAGGAGTCCTGTGGCAAGTGCACGCCGTGCCGCATCGGTTCGACTCGGGGTGTGGAGGTGATCGACCGGATGCTGGCCGCGCAAGACCCGCGCGGTCGCGATGAGCAGGCGATCATCCTCAAGGACCTGTGCGACACGATGCAATACGGTTCGCTGTGCGCGCTGGGCGGCATGGCCCCGTTCCCGGTGGTCAGCGCCCTCAAGTACTTCCCTGCCGACTTCGGTCTGCAAGCCTCGGAGGCCGAGCAATGATTACTCTCTTCGACCCGAAAACCGATATCGACTTGGGCACTCCGCACCGCGACAGCCAGGTACAAGTCACCCTGAACATCGACGGCCGCAGCATCAGCGTGCCCGAAGGCACCTCGGTGATGCGCGCCGCCGCGCTACTGGGCACCACCATCCCCAAACTCTGCGCCACCGACAGCCTGGAAGCCTTCGGCTCCTGCCGCATGTGCCTGGTGGAGATCGACGGTATGCGCGGCTACCCGGCGTCCTGCACCACGCCGGTCAGCGAAGGCATGAGCGTGCACACCCAGACGCCGAAGCTCGCGACCCTGCGCCGCAATGTCATGGAGCTGTACATTTCCGATCACCCGCTGGACTGCCTGACCTGCTCGGCCAACGGCAATTGCGAGCTGCAAACCGTGGCCGGTCAGGTTGGCCTGCGAGAGGTGCGCTACGGCTATGAAGGCGACAACCATCTGGCCGACGTGAAGGACACGTCCAACCCCTATTTCGACTACGACCCAAGCAAGTGCATCGTCTGCAACCGCTGCGTGCGCGCCTGTGAAGAAACCCAAGGCACGTTTGCCCTGACCATCACCGGGCGCGGGTTTGAATCCCGAGTGGCGGCGGCCGGTGGGGATAACTTCCTCGATTCGGAATGCGTGTCTTGCGGCGCCTGTGTGCAGGCCTGCCCTACCGCGACGCTGATGGAAAAAAGCGTGGTTGAGTTGGGTCAGCCGGAGCGTAGCGTGATCACTACGTGTGCCTATTGCGGTGTGGGATGTTCGTTCCGCGCCGAGATGAAAGGCGACCAGTTGGTGCGCATGGTTCCGGACAAGAACGGTCAGGCGAACCATGGCCATTCCTGCGTGAAGGGGCGCTTTGCCTGGGGTTACGCCACCCACCCGGATCGCATTACCAAGCCGATGATCCGCCAGCACATCAACGACCCGTGGCAGGAAGTCAGCTGGGATGAGGCGGTGACCTATGCCGCCAGTGAATTCCGCCGACTGCAGCAGAAATACGGCCGCGACTCCATCGGTGGGATCACTTCCAGCCGTTGCACCAATGAAGAAACCTATCTGGTGCAGAAACTGGTGCGCGCGGCGTTCGGCAACAACAACGTCGACACCTGTGCGCGGGTTTGCCACTCGCCGACGGGCTATGGTTTGAAGCAGACGTTGGGCGAATCTGCCGGTACTCAGAGTTTTGATTCTGTGATGCAGGCTGACGTGATTCTGGTGATGGGCGCTAACCCTAGCGATGCGCACCCGGTGTTTGCCTCCCAGCTCAAACGCCGTCTGCGGGAAGGTGCGCGGCTGATTGTGATCGATCCGCGACGCATTGATCTGGTGGACTCGGTGCACGCCCGCGCTGAATATCACCTGGCCCTGCGGCCGGGGACTAACGTCGCCATGCTTAACGCTTTGGCGCATGTGATTGTCACTGAAGGTTTGCTCAATCAGTCCTTTATTGATGCACGTTGCGAGGGCATTGATTTTGCCCGTTGGAGCGAGTTGGTCAGCCAGCCGGAGAACTCGCCGGAAGTGCTCGGCGCGATCTGCGGTGTGCCCGCTGCGGCCATCCGTGCCGCTGCGCGGTTGTATGCCACTGGCGGTAATGCGGCGATTTATTACGGGCTCGGTGTCACCGAGCACAGCCAGGGCAGCACGGCGGTGATGGGCATTGCCAACCTGGCCATGGCCACCGGCAACATCGGCCGTGAAGGCGTGGGCGTGAACCCGTTGCGGGGGCAGAACAACGTGCAGGGCTCCTGCGACATGGGCTCGTTCCCTCATGAGTTGCCCGGTTACCGGCACATCTCCAACGAAGTCGTGCGGACTCAGTTTGAACAGGCGTGGAACGTCACGCTGCAACCTGAACCGGGTTTGCGCATTCCCAATATGTTCGAGGCGGCGCTGGGCGGCAGTTTCAAGGGTTTGTATTGCCAGGGTGAGGACATTGCCCAGAGCGATCCGAATACCCAGCACGTCACCGCGGCGCTGTCGGCCATGGAATGCATCGTGGTGCAGGACATTTTCCTCAACGAAACCGCCAAGTTCGCTCATGTGTTTTTGCCGGGCAGTTCGTTTCTGGAGAAGGACGGGACTTTTACCAATGCCGAGCGGCGGATCTCGCGGGTGCGCAAGGTGATGGAGCCGCTGGGTGGCAAGGCTGACTGGGAAGGCACGGTGGCTTTGGCCAACGCGCTGGGCTATCCGATGCACTACCAGCACCCATCAGAAATCATGGATGAAATCGCCAGCCTGACGCCGACTTTCACCAATGTCAGCTACGCGGAACTTGAGCGTCACGGCAGCCTGCAATGGCCGTGCAACGCGGCGGCGCCGGACGGTACGCCGACCATGCACATTGAGGAATTCGTGCGTGGTAAGGGGCGGTTCATGCTCACCGGGTATGTGCCGACGGAGGAGAAGGTCAACAGTCGTTATCCGCTGTTGCTGACTACCGGGCGCATTCTTAGTCAGTACAACGTTGGTGCTCAGACACGACGTACCGAGAACGTTGCCTGGCATGATGAGGACCGGCTGGAAATCCACCCGACTGACGCTGAAAGCCGTGGCATCAATGAAGGTGATTGGGTGGGTATCGGCAGCCGGGCTGGGCAGACGGTGTTGCGGGCGCGGATTACCGAACGGGTTGCGCCGGGTGTGGTTTACACCACGTTCCACTTCCCGGAATCAGGCGCCAACGTGATCACCACCGACAACTCCGACTGGGCTACTAACTGTCCGGAGTACAAGGTCACGGCCGTGGAGGTCAGCCGCGTGTATCACCCTTCGGAGTGGCAGAAGCGCTTTCAGGAATTCAGTGATGAACAACATCGCCTGCTGAAGGAACGTCGGCACCCCGAGAAAGCCGAGGTGCGCAAATGAGTACGTACAACCTGATCAAGATGGCCAACCAGATCGCCCAGTATTTTGCCAGTCAACCGGACCAGGAACAGGCGGTGCTCAGCGTGCGCAATCACCTGCAGATGTTTTGGGCGCCGAGCATGCGCAAGGAGTTGTTGGCCTGGCAGACGGAGCATAAGGGCGCGGAGTTGCATCCGCTGGTGCAGGCGGCGGTGAGTGGCGCGGGTTGGTAGTGACTGAAAAAACGCAAATTACGTAGGAGCCGGCTTGCTGGCGATGGCGGTTTGTCAGGCGGCGTCTGTGTCGACTGTATGTCCGCAATCGCCAGCAAGCCGGCTCCTACAGGTTGCGCATGGCGTTATTTTTGGTGGGCCAA
>NZ_JSAK01000034.1 GCF_000802965.1 Pseudomonas fluorescens
CTTTTTCAACAGAATCGGCCGGTTTCTGCCTGACACGACCGGCTCAAACCGACCCAAGCGGTCAACAAGCTTATCGTTACCGCTATACCGGTGTAACAGGCAAAAACATCAAAGAGCCCCCCGATTAAGGTCCACCTTTCCGGTCTCCAGCGGAGTTGGAGGCGCCAATTCGTCCCAAATCTTCAGAGTTTATAGATGCTTGAGAGTGATCTATTCGATTACCCCACCAACACACCCCCACTCCCCCCCGTTTTCCCCTCCTTTGAGGGGCCGTATTACGCGATCTGACTCATAGCATCGCGTCGCGGTAACTGAAAAAAACACAAAAAGTCACCGAGCAATCACCGCTCCCGAAACCTACGAGTGCCTCCCAGGGCTTGAAGCAATTGGTGCGCTATTGACTCGTCTGAGCGATTGACGCTCGTTTTTCCTCATCCGTAATCGGAGTGCTGCATGATAAAAACAACAATGCACAGAGGCTTTCGGCCACACCTGTTGGCCATCGCTGTCGCTTCCGGCTTCAGTGCCCAAGCAACCGCTGTAAATTTCAATATCGGGGAGGTACAGGGGCAATTCGATTCGTCGTTGTCGGTGGGCGCCAGTTGGGCCGTGCGTGGGCCGGATCCGGATTTCATTTCCAACTTCAATTCCCAGGGCAAGCGTGGCGAGGCGTCGACCCGGGTGTCAGATGACAATCGCTTGAACTTCAAGAAAGGCGAGACCTTCTCGAAGATCTTCAAGGGCGTGCATGACCTGGAACTCAAATACGGCGAAAGCGGCGTGTTCGTGCGTGGCAAGTACTGGTACGACTTCGAACTCAAGGATGAACATCGCCTGTTCTATGACATTGACGACAGTGGCCGCAATGATCTGGCCAAGGCGTCCGGCGCAGAATTCCTCGATGCTTTTGTCTATCACAACTACACCATCGGCAATTTGCCGGGCAATGTGCGCCTGGGCAAACAGGTGGTGAGCTGGGGCGAAAGTACCTTCATCGGTAACGGTATCAACTCGATCAACCCGACGGACGCCGCGGCATTGCGCCGCCCGGGCGCCGAGGTCAAGGAAGGGCTGATCCCGGTCAACATGTTCTACCTGTCGCAGAATTTCACCGAGAACTTGAGCGCGGAGGCCTTCTATCAATTGGAATGGGAAAGCACCGTCGTCGATAACTGCGGCACCTTCTTCGGCTCTGATGCGGTGGCCAAGGGGTGCAATGACCGACTGGTGGTTTCCGGTCTGGACTTGGCGCCAGGCGTGGCCAGAAATACCGGTGGCGCAGCGGCAGTCGGTGGCTCAGCGGCTCAGGGTGGCGGTGTCGACGACGTCTACATTCCGCGAGTCAAAGACAATGAGCCGAGTGATAGCGGTCAGTTCGGCGTGGCATTGCGCTGGTTCGTTCCGGAAATGAATGACACCGAAGTCGCTGCCTATTTCATGAACTACCACAGTCGCAACCCATTGCTCAGCGCGGTTCGCACAACGGGGCCGGGTACGCCGGCCAGCTCACTGAACGTCATACGCAATTCACGCTACTTCGTGGATTACCCGGAAGACATCCGCCTGTACGGCTTGAGCTTCCAGACCAACCTGGGCGGTACTTCCCTGGGCGGTGAGGTCAGTTATCGTCCCAACATGCCGCTGCAACTCAACAGCCAGGACTTGATCAACGGCAGCATCGGCACCGCCACGTCACCACTGGTTTCCACAGGTTTCGCCACGAGCACGCCGGGCGGCGTGATCAATGGTTACAAACGCATGCCGGTGTTGCAGACGCAGATGACCGCTACCCAATTCTTCGATCAGGTCTTTGGTGCAAGCCGTCTGACCCTGGTGGGTGAGGTCGGGTACAACCGAATCAACGGTCTGGGCGAGACCGACGGTACCGACCTGCGCTTCGGCCGCAGCGGCATCTTCGGCAGCGGCATCCTGCCTGGTGCTGCCGGTTTGGCGGCTTGTCGGGGTTCGGTGTCGCAGGTTCCAGGGCAACCGGCAGGCGTAACCACGCCGACTAACCCGCAACAGGAGTGTAACGACAAGGGCTTCTACGACACCGATTCGTGGGGCTACCGTGCCCGTGCGCGTTTGGATTATCCGAACGTGTTCGCCGGTATCAACCTGGCGCCGAACCTGGCCTGGTCCCATGACGTGAATGGCAATGGACCCAACTTCGAGGAAGGCCTCAAGGCCGTCAGCGTCGGCCTGGATGCCGACTATGCCAGCACTTACACCGCAAGCCTCAGTTACACCGATTTCTTCGGTGGTCATTTCAATACCAACGGTGATCGTGACTTCGTCGCGCTCAGCTTTGGCGCGAACTTCTAAACGAAGACAGGCGAGAGAACCTCAGCATGAAAACAAAAACAATGATGCAAACATGGGCGTTGTCATTGGCCCTGATCGTCAGCCAGGCAATGGCCGCCGTTACTCCGGAGGAAGCAGCCAAGCTAGGCTCCAGCCTGACCCCGCTCGGCGCCCAGAAAGAAGGTAATGCCGAAGGCAGCATTCCGGCCTGGACTGGTGGGCTCAAGCAGGATGCGGCGCCGGTGACGAACCTGTTCGTCGGCGACCCGTTTGCCGGCGAGAAACCACTGTTCACCATTACCGCTGCCAACGTCGGGCAATACAAGGCCCGACTGAGCGAGGGGCAGGTGGCCATGTTCAAACGCTATCCCGATACCTACAAGATACCGGTATATGCAAGCCACCGCACCGCGGCTAACCCGCAGAATGTCTATGATGCGGCGAAGAAAAGTGCGCTCAATACCCAGCCGGCCGATGGCGGCAATGGCTTGCTGAACTTCGCCGACTCGCGTTATTACGCGTTTCCGATCCCCAAGAGTGGCGTCGAAGTGTTATGGAACCATTTGACGCGCTACCGTGGTTTGAACCAGAAACGCGAAACAGTGCAGGCGGTGCCGCAGGTCAATGGTTCGTTCACCATTGTCCAATTGAACGATGAGATCGCGTATCCGCAGTTCATGCCTGCCGATGCCCAAGCTGACGCAACTAACATCCTGTTCTACTACAAGCAGGAAGTGACGGCACCACCGCGACTGGCCGGTAGCGTGACGTTGATTCACGAGACCATCGACCAGGTGAAAGAACCGCGCCTGGCGTGGGTCTACAGCGCCGGTCAACGACGGGTTCGTCGGGCCCCGCAGGTCGCTTATGACGGACCAGGCACCGCGTCGGACGGCATGCGCACCACGGATAACGGCGACCTGTTCAATGGTTCGCCCGACCGCTACGACTGGAAACTGATCGGCAAGAAGGAAATGTACATTCCCTACAACAACTACCGGTTGGCTTCACCATCGCTCAAATACGCCGATATCCTCAAGCCTGGCCATATCAATCAGGACCTGACGCGCTATGAATTGCACCGCGTCTGGGAAGTCGAGGCAACCCTGAAACCTGGCATGCGCAACATTTATGCAAAACGCCATATGTACATCGATGAAGACACCTGGCAGGCGGCACTGATCGACCATTACGATGGCCGCGGGCAGTTGTGGCGGGTGGCCGAAGGCATGGCCTATAACGATTATGCCAACGGCGTCAGTACCTATGCGGCCCAGGCGTTGTACGACCTGATTGCCGGGCGCTACCTGGTCAATGCCTTGATGAACGAATCCCGGCACGGCAGCATTTACGGTAACGCGGCGAATCTCGCCGATTACACCCCGGCAGCACTGCGTAGCGCCGGTATTCGATAACAATCGAAACACCGATTGAGCACCGCACCCCTGTAGGAGCGAGCCTGCTCGCGATAGCAACCTGACCGTCAACTTATCTGTTGAATGTTAAGCCGCCATCGCGAACAGGCTCGCTCCCTGCAGGGGCACTACTCGTTTGGGGAGATGCGTTGCCGGGCAGCGATCAGCGCTTCGTACCGCCCGGACACTCCAAGCTTGGCGTAGATGTTCTTGAGGTTCCACTTGATGGTTTCCTGACTCAGGTTCAGGGTCTGGGCCATGCGTTTGTTGGACATGGCTTGCTCAAGCAGACTGATGATTTCCATCTCGCGCTTGGTGAATAGCGCAGACTCGCTGACGCCGCTTTCCGTCGCGGCCCGCGCCGACATCGAAGGCGCAACGCTGAAGTTCAGCGGCGCTGCGATCAGGCGACTGCGATAGCTCTCCAAGACCGGATCATCCTCGCACTCCAGCTCAGCCAGCAGCGAGATCAGTGGCGCGCCTTCGTCCAGCAAGGTACGCACCAGGCCAAGACGCAGGCTTTCGGCCACGACCTGACGCAACAATATCCGGGCCTCTCCCGTTTGCCCCAGATCATTGAGCGCTACGGCGCGCAGCAATTGCGACTGCACTTTCCATATTCCGCGAGCGTAACGCGTCGCCAGTTGCTCCAGGCTGTCGAGGGCCACCAGTGCCCGTTCCGGCTCTTGCCGGGCCAGCGAGGTGCGGGCTCGCGACAAGGCGGCGAGGGCGGCGATCTGGTGGGCGGCCGGACTGTCGCCATCATGACGATGGGCCAGCGCTTCCAGTGCCGCGCGCTGGCTTTCGCATTGGCGCCAGTCGCCACTGCCCAACAGGATACGGATCTGCTCGGCCAGGTTGTACGCCACGGCGCGGTCGAAACCTTGTGCGCGTAGCCCGATCGCCTTGCTGGCCAGGTAGGCCAATGCGGCCGCCGAAGACTCCTGCAGGCAATTGAGACGCGCATTGCTGATCATCGCGCTGATAGTGATATCCGGTGGCGACAGGTGCAGCAGATTGAGGCGATTGCCCAACACCTGTCGCGCATCGTCGATACGGTCCATTTCGTAATGCGTCTCGGCGGCTCCTACGCCACAGCAAGTGGCGCTGATGGAGCGATGGCCATGGGCGCGCTCGGCCACGAGCAGTACGTCGACGATATTGCGCGATGCTTCACGCACATTCCCGCTGAGCATGGCGCCATGGGCGGCGGTGACGACGGCCAGCAGCGCCACTTCGTCATGACTGATGCGTATGGCCCGGGCCTGGGGTGCATTGATGTAATCCCAGGCCGCTTGCTGCTGACCGGTTTGATTGAGGCAGTGGACGTGCAGGCACGCACGCATCTGCTCATTGAATGGATGATTGAAGCGATGCCCGCGGATGCCTTCCAGCAGTTGTTGGCACAGGGGCAGGTTGTCCTGTTGCGTGGCGATCGACGCCCTGACCAACGCGATGTGCGGGCTCAACTGGGCTTCGTCGTGGGGACTCTGTTCCAGCGCATCGATCCAGGCCTTCGCCTTGCCGGTCATCATCGTCAGTACACAACCCCAGGCGCCTTGCAGCAACACACCGGGATGTTGCACCAAGCGCTCGAGCGGCACGCAGTCGAGCCAGCGCACAAACTGACCGAGATAACTGATGTTGTGCTGGTCGGGCTGGCTGCGTTCAAGCAGCGCCACCAAGGCTTCGAAATTCTCGCTCTGCACCGCGTGATGCACGGCTTCGTTGACAACGCCGGCCTGCTCGAACCACGCCGAAGCGCGCAGATGCAGCGCTTGCAGATCAGCGCCCGAGGCGCTCAGGCGCTGCTGCAGAAACTCGGCGAACAACGGATGCAGGCGATACCACGGGTTCCGGCACTCCATGTCCATGGGCACGATGAACAGGTTGCGCGCCTCGATATTGGCAATCAGCGCTGGTGCGTCGCAACTCTGGCTGACTTCGGCGGCCACCTTCTCGTTGAAGCGGCGCAGGATTGAAACCTGTTCCAGGAAGGTGAGCGTCGCTGCCGGCAGATCGCTGATCACGTCTTCGACCAGGTAATCCACCAGGCCGGCCTTGCTCGACAGCAGTCGTTCGCTATTGAGGCCTTTACGCGGGTTGGCCTTGAGCGAGATCGACATCATTTGCAGGCCGATGGGCCAGCCGTCGGTCGAGGCATGAATGCTGTGGGCCAGATCGATGTCGACGTCGTCGTCCAGATAGGCCTTCAGGAATGCCAGCGATTCGTCGAAGCTGAAGCCCAGGTCGGTGCTGCTGATTTCGCACAGCTCGGCCATGGCCCGCAGCCTGCCCAGTTTCAACTCGGGAAACACCCGCGACGCAAGCACCACATGCAGTTGCGTCGGCGCACTGTCGACCATGGTCTGCATGAGCATTGAAATGGCGGGGTCCGTGGCGAACTGAAAATCATCGATCATCAGGTACAGCGCCGTATCGACCCGCGCCAGCGTGTTGATCATCACCGACGCCAGGGCCAGCGAGCCGTTCTGTGCATCCCCCTTGACCAGCAACAGCAGGTCGTCATCCAGCGGCAGGCCGGCCTGTTGCAGCGCACCGATCAGGTTGGCGCAGAACGACTCCAGCGTTGCGTCCTCCTGGGACAGGGACAACCACACCACGACACTGCCTTCCTTGAGCAGGCTCTGACGCCACTGCGCAAGCAGCGTGGTCTTGCCGAAACCGGCGCTGCCGTTGATCAGCGTGAGACGGCAGTTGCGCGCGGCCAGCAAGCGCGACAACAGCGGCGCACGCAATACCGCATGGCTGCTGATGCGCGGCGGTGAAAAACGGGTGGTGATCAAGGGGCGGGTGGCAGGCATGGGAATCCGGACGACAGCAGTTCTTGTTATGGACGGGTGGGGTGGGGCGGTTCCCCCAAGTGGAGTGGGTACGCCATCACACCGTGCGTCTAGTGTGCTGAATCAGTGCCGGCTGACGAGCAGACGCGCAGCAGATCGACGCCGTGATGCTACCCGCGTGCTGCCTGTATTTCCAGTCGCCCTCAGCGACCTAAATGGACTGGCCAGATTCGCCTGTCCCCTCATGACAAGAGCAGAGTACCGACAATGCCCGGACCTTTGGCAGGTGTGAAAGTAGTTGAAATGAATGCGATCGGCCCTGCGCCGTTCGCCGCCATGATGCTGGCGGACATGGGCGCGCAGGTTATTCGTGTCGACCGTCAGGTGGCCGGTTTTCTCAATGCCGATGGCAGCCTGCTTGGACGCGGACGGCGCAGTATTGCTATCGACCCGCGTAAACCCGGCGCCGATGAAGTGCTGCTCAAACTGATCGACGGCGCCGATGTGCTGATCGAGGGCTTCCGTCCCGGCGTCATGGAACGCCTGGGCCTGGGACCGGAAGTCTGCCTTGAGCGCAATCCCAAATTGATCTATGGACGCATGACCGGTTGGGGCCAGAGCGGGCCGCTGGCTCCTGCGGCGGGGCATGACCTGAATTACATCGCACTGTCCGGCGTACTCAACGCCATGGGTCATGCCGACCGTCCGCCGACCCCGCCACTGCATCTGGTGGGTGACATGGGCGGCGGCGCGATGTTTCTGCTGACCGGCATACTCGCTGCGCTGTTCGAGGCGCAAAAGTCCGGCCTCGGACAAGTGGTTGACGCCGCCATCTGCGACGGCACCACGCTGCTGGGCAGCATGTACTACGACCTGCGTCATCAGGGCCAATGGGGCGACCAGCGCCAGAGCAACATGCTCGACGGCGGCGCGCCTTTCTACGGTTGCTACAGCTGCGCCGACGGCAAATTCGTGTCGATTGGCGCCATCGAGCCGCAGTTCTATCAGCTCCTGCTCGAGCTGTGCGAAATCGACGATCCGGACTTCAAGCAACAGTGGCAGCAGCAAGCGTGGCCGCTTCTGCGAGAGAAGCTTGAGGCCCTGTTCCTGACCCGTACCCGCGATACCTGGACCCAGCTGCTCGAAGGCACCGATGCCTGCTTCGCCCCGGTGCTGGACTTCAGTGAAGCACCCACCCACCCGCACAACCAGGGGCGCGGCCTGTTCATGGAAACCGCCGGCGTGCTGCATCCGGCCCCGGCGCCACGCCTGAGCCGTACACCGGCGCAGGCGGGCGGCCTGGTGAGAAACGGAGAAAACACCCTGGAGATCCTCGAACAATTGGGGCTCAGCGCTGCGCAGATCGATGAGCTGCGCAGCGTTGGCGCGATTGTTTGAGTGCGCACTGAACTACCAGCGCTGCCGCATCCCACCCCACCCGAGCTCCCCCCGTCCGAGCGGGTACAGCCCGGAGCGGCTGCGCAAGGATAAGAGGGTGGTTTGCTCGGGACCGCCGATCAACAAAAACAACAAAGAAATTCCAAGGAGTATGTATGTCGCACAAACCTTACGTCGCCGGTGTCGGCATGATCCCATTCCTCAAGCCGGGTGCCAGCGGTTCCTACATTGAAATGGGCGCCGAAGCCACGCGCCGGGCGCTCAAGGATGCGGGCCTGGACTATCGCCTGGTGCAGCAGGCCTATGTCGGCTACGTCTACGGAGACTCCACTGCGGGCCAGTCGGCACTGTATGAGGTCGGCCTGAGCGGTGTTCCGGTGGTCAACGTCAACAACAACTGCTCCACCGGCTCCAGCGCCTTGTTCCTGGCGCGTCAGGCCGTGGAAAGCGGGGCGGTCGAATGCGCGTTGGCCCTGGGCTTTGAACAGATGCAGCCCGGTGCCCTGAAAAACCAGTGGGAAGACCGCCCGATGGCGATGGGCAAATGCTCCGAAGTGGCGAACCTGCTGACCGCGGATGCCGAAGGTGTGCCCATGGCGCTGCGTATGTTTGGCGGCGCCGGCCGTGAGCACATGCACAAGTACGGAACGCAGATGAGCACCTTTGCCGCGATCCGCGCCAAGGCCAGCCGCCACGCTGCCAACAACCCATTGGCGCTGTTCCGCAAGATCGTCACCACTGAAGACGTGATGAACGACCAAGTGGTTTGGCCGGGCGTGATGACCCGCCTGATGGCCTGCCCACCGACTTGCGGCGCTGCGGCGGCGATCATTTGCAGCGAAGCCTTTGCCAAAAAGCACGGCCTGCGCACCGACGTGGTGATCCTCGCCCAGTCGATGACCACCGACGCGCCGATTGCCTACGAGCCGCCATCGATGATCCAGATGGTCGGTTTCGACATGGCCCAGCGCGCGGCCGGTGAAGTGTATGAGAAGGCCGGCGTCGGCCCGCAGGACATCCGTGTCGCCGAAATGCACGACTGCTTCGCGCACAACGAATTGCTGACCTACGAATCCCTCGGCCTGTGTCCGGTGGGCGGCGCCGAGCGCTTCGTGCTCGATGGCGACAACACCTACGGCGGCCAGGTGGTCACGAACCCGTCGGGTGGTTTGCTCTCCAAGGGCCACCCACTGGGCGCCACCGGCCTGGCCCAGTGCTACGAGCTGACCCATCAGCTGCGCGGCAGCGCCGAGGCGCGTCAGGTTGAAGGCGTGAACTTGGCCTTGCAACACAACCTCGGCCTGGGCGGTGCTTGTGTCGTGACCCTTTACGGTCGCGCCTGACCCCAGGCCGTAATGCTGATCCCTGTAGGAGCGAGCCTGCTCGCGATGGACTTGAAAGCGCCGCGTTCATTCAGAACGCCAGTGTCATCGTTGACAACCATCGCGAGCAGACTCGCTCCTACAGGGGTTTGAGCAGCATTGCGGGATTTAAACAACCGCAGAGGAGACAAGTGAAATGGCAGACAAAAGTCTGATCGGGCGCTCCATGGGCGTCACCCAGGTAGAAGTGGAAAAGGGTCGCTTGCGGTTTTTCGCCAAGGCCATCGGTGAAACCGATCCGATCTACACCGACGAAGTTGCCGCCAAGGCCGCCGGCTATCCGTCGCTACCGGTGCCTGCGACGTTCCTTTTTTGCCTGCAGGGCGAGGGCCGGGACCTGGTTGAGCAGTTGAACGTCTACGGCTTCGATCTGGGTCGCATCCTGCACGCCGAGCAATCGTTCATTTACCACAAGCCTGCGGTGGCCGGCGATGTCCTGACTTTCGACAGCCGCGTTGCCGACGTTTACGAGAAGAAGGGCGGCGCGTTGCAGTTCGTGGTCAACGAAACCCGTGTGACCAATCAGCACGGCGAACATGTTGCCGATATCCGCGGCACGCTGGTTCAGCGTTGAGGAGCAGTCGATGAGCAATTTTCTGAAGTGCGGCACTCAATACAGCGATATCCGGGTCGGTGACCAGATTCCGTTGCTGCAACTGCCTGCGATCAACCGCACAACCCTGGCCCTTTACTGTGGTGCTTCGGGTGACCACAACCCGATCCATGTCGACATCGACTTTGCCCGTAAGGCGCGCATGCCCGATGTGTTTGCCCACGGCATGTTGTCGGCGGCCTATCTGGGCCGCTTGCTGACCAACTGGGTGCCACAGCGGCAGATCCGTTCGTTGTCCATGCGTTTCACCGGCATCACCCAACTGGCTCACGTCCCGACCTGCAGCGGCACCATCGCCGAGAAGTTCGAAGTCGATGGCGAGCAATGTGTGCGCATCGACATCACCTGCAGCAACCAGTACGGCGAAGAAAAACTCGCAGGCAGCGCGGTGGTGGCTTTGGCCTGAAGCTGCCGTGAACACCCACATTCGAACAAGAAATGAGAACAGAACAATGAAAAAGCTTGAAGGCAAAGTAGCCCTGGTGACCGGTTCCGGTCGTGGCATTGGTCGCAGCGTTGCCCTGCAACTGGCAAGTTATGGCGCCAAGATCGTGGTCAACGACCTAGATGCCGCTCCGGCCGAAGAAGTGGTCGCCGAGATTCGCAACGCCGGTGGCGATGCCGTGGCCTGCGTGGGCAGCGTGACCACCCCCGACTTCGCCGAGCGCTTCGTCAAGACTGCCGTTGAAAGCTTCGGTGGCATCGACATCATCATCAACAACGCCGGCTACACCTGGGACAACGTCATCCAGAAAATGACCGATGAGCAGTGGTACGCGATCATCGACTGCCACCTGACCGCGCCGTTTCGCATCTTGCGCGCCGCTCAACCGGTGATCAGCGCCCAGGCCAAGAAAGAGGCTGCCGAAGGCCGCGAAGTGTTCCGCAAGGTCATTAACATTTCCTCCATCGCCGCCGGCGGCAATGCCGGGCAGTCCAACTACTCCGCCGCCAAGGCCGGCATCCTCGGCATGACCAAGACCCTGGCCAAGGAATGGGGGCGCATGAAGGTGTGCGTCAACGCCGTGGCCTTCGGCTTTATCGAAACCCGCCTGACGCAGGCGCTGGCCGGCGATGAAAGCAAGACCGTCACCATTGAAGGCCGCGAGATCAAGGTCGGCGTGCAGAAGGCCATGATCGACGGCGCCAGCCAGGTAATCCCGCTGGGCCGTCCGGGCACCCCGGACGAAGCCGCAGGTTCGGTGGTGATGCTGTGCCTGCCGGAAGCCAACTACGTTTCCGGCCAGACCCTGGTCTGCGGCGGCGGCCACGGCACTCTCTAAAGCGACGTCGTATCCCGGATGCCCTAGTGGTATCCGGGAGTCCCTTCCAAAGCACTCGAGGCCTTCACCATGCTGGATAACTACCGTTCGCCCTGGCTGGACGATGACGTTGTACCTTTTGCCGACAGCGTTCGCCGCTTTGTCACCCAATCGCTGGTACCACTGGAAGAGCAATGGCGCGAGCAACATCAGGTTGACCGTGCTTCCTGGCTGAGCGCTGGTGAGATGGGCATGATCCTGCCCGATGTGCCGGTGCAATACGGTGGCTCTGGCGGAACGCCTGCGCATCTGGCAGCCGTGATCAATGAAATGACCTATGCCGGTGTAACCGGGCTGGGGCTGGGTATCAGCCACATCGTCGGTCACTATATTCTGGCCGACGGCACCGAAGCGCAGAAACAGGAGTGGTTGCCGAAAATCGCCTCGGGCGAAGTGATCTGCGCGGTGGCCATGACCGAGCCGGGCACCGGTTCCGACCTGCAAGCCATCCGCACGCGGGCGGTAAAGCAGGGCGACCAATACGTCATCAACGGTGCCAAGACCTTCATCACCAACGGCCAGATCTGCGACATGGTGGCGGTCGTGGCCAAGACCGACCAGGACGGCGGTGCCAAGGGCCTGTCGATCTTCCTGGTGGATACGCGTTTGCCGGGTTTCCGTCGGGGCAAGACCCTGGACAAGCTCGGGTGGGAGGCCCAGGACACCGCGGAACTGTTCTTCGACGACTGTACGGTATCGGCCGACTGCCTGCTCGGCGGTGTCGAAGGCAAAGGGTTCTTCACCCTGATGAACCAACTGCCTTATGAGCGCATGCAGATCGCCATCAACGCCACCGCCACCATGGAGCGTGCCCTGGCGCTGACGCTCGATTACACCAAGGAACGCAAGGTGTTTGGCCAGCGCGTCCTGGATTTCCAGAACACTCGCTTCACCCTGGCAGACATCAAGGCCACCACCCTCGCGTCGCGGGCCTTCTGTGACTGCCTGATCCAGCAATGGGTGGACGGCAAGCTCGACTCCAGCCAGGCCTCGATGGGCAAATTCTGGCTGACCGAAAGGGCAGGTGAAGTGGTCGATAAATGCCTGCAGTTCTTCGGCGGCTACGGCTACATGAACGAGTACCCGATCGGCCGCATGTGGACAGAAATACGCGTCACACGCATCTACGGTGGTGCCAACGAAATTCAGCGCGAGCTGGTGGGCCGCTCGCTCTGACAAGTCTTGGCTGCAAAACACATCAGTTGAACTCCGTATAAAAATAAGAGTGGGAGGTTTCGATGTACATGACTCAAGGGCTGCATCGCCATATGCAGCAGCGCCCCGATGCCACGGCCATTCGCTACCAAGGCGGCGGTGTGACGTTTGCCCAACTGGGCAATCGGGTAGCCCGACTCGCGGGCGCACTCAAGTCATTGGGTGTGGCCAGCGACGAGCGCGTGGCGATGCTTTCGCTGAACTCGCAACGCTTTATCGAGTATTACCTGGCGGTGCCTTGGGCCGACGCCGTGCTCAATCCGGTGAACATTCGCTGGAGCGCGGCGGAGATAGTTTACTCGCTGGACGATTCGCAAACGTCGGTACTGATCGTCGACGACACCTTCCTGGCGCTGGCTGAAAAAATCGTCAGCACGGCGAAAACCCTGCGCCTGATGATTTATGCCGGTGACGGTGAAACGCCCGCCGGCATGCTCAATTACGAGTCCTTGATCGCCAATCATGCGCCGGTGGAAGATGCCCGGCGTGGCGGCGATTCACTGTTGGGGCTGTTCTACACCGGAGGCACCACGGGCTTTCCCAAGGGGGTGATGCTCAGCCACAACAACATCGGTTTTTCTGCCTTGGCCGTCCTCGGTCAGGCGCTTTTTGGCCCGCACACCGTGTATCTGCATGCCATGCCGATGTTCCACCTGGCTGACCTGGCGGCAATGGTTGCGCTGTTCATCAGTGGCGGCACCCATGTGGTGTTACCGGCGTTCAAGCCCCGGGAGGCATTGGAATTGATCAGCGGGGAGCAAGCCAGCGACACCTTGCTGGCACCGACCATGATCCAGATGTTGCTGGATGCACGGGAGGCGGACCCGGCCGTCGCCGCGCTTGACTTGAGTCCACTGCGGGAAATCACCTATGGCGCTTCGGTGATTTCACCGGCGTTGCTCGATCGTGCCCGCCGGGCCTTCTCGGCAGCAGATTTCCAGCAAGGCTACGGCATGACCGAAATGTCCCCGAGCATCAGTCTGCTTGCGCCCGAGCATCACAGCGAAGCCCACCAGCGCAGCGGCAAGATGTATTCGGCAGGGCTGCCAATCAATTGCGTCGAGGTGCGCATCGTCGACAGTGAAGACCGCGAGGTGCCGCGAGGCACGGTGGGTGAGGTGGTGGCGCGAGGTCCGAACGTCATGCTCGGGTACTGGAACAAACCCGAAGCGACCGCCGAAACGCTACGTGGTGGCTGGATGCACACCGGCGACGGTGGCTACATGGATGAGGACGGGTTCATCTACATCTGCGACCGCCTCAAGGACATGATCGTCAGTGGCGGTGAGAACATCTTTACTGCCGAAGTCGAGAATGCCATCGCCAGTCATCCGGCGGTCGCACAGTGCGCCGTGATCGGGATTCCCTGTGACAAGTGGGGTGAGTCGGTGCATGCCGTCATCGTCTGCCGGGCAGAGTCGTGCATCAGCGAGCAAGAAATCATCTCGCATTGTCGCGAGCACATCGCGAGCTACAAAGTCCCTCGCAGTGTGGAGCTGCGGGACACCTTGCCATTGTCCAGCGTCGGTAAAGTGCTGAAGACCGAACTGCGCAAACCTTTCTGGGAAAACCGCTCGCGTCATATCGCCTGAACCTCGACAGGCAGCCCATTGCGACCGTTGTCTCGCCTTCCTCGGAGGGCGGGCTTCGTGTTGCCCTCGGGCATCGCAAGGACATCAGTGATGACACCGTCAATGCCAATCGCGCAGTCAATGACTGACGCCGTGATGCATCAGCTCGATGCCGGTCTTTTCGATCAGCACGCGGTGACGCAGCGCCTGGGCGTCAGCGTGCGCACGTTGCAGCGTCGGCTGGCCGCCGATGGCACCAGCTTCAAGACGCTATTGCGCGAGGCGCGTCGACAAAAGGCCACACGCTACTTCAGCGAAGGGCGTCATAGCATCAAGGAAGTGGCCTACCTGCTCGGATTCCAGGACCTGAGCAACTTCGCCCGCACCTGTCGCGACTGGTTCGGTGTGCCTGCGACCCAACTGCTTAACCCTGACAATCATTCATAAGAGCATTCACCATGAGCCAGCCACTTGTTCTTGAATACAAGACCATCGCCTACGAAAAACCGGCGCCGCACATAGCCCGCATCAGCCTCGACCGCGCCGACAAGCGCAACGCCCAGGACACCCATCTGTTGTACGAGCTCAATGCCGCGATGGATTGCGCCAACCGCGATGACGAAGTCAAGGTCATCATCCTCGCGGCCAAGGGCGAGCATTTCTCTGCCGGCCACGACGTGAGCGAGGTGGACCCCACCGACGCCATGGCCCAGTGGGACACGATCGGCACCTTCTGCGGATACGGTTGCGCCACATCAACCGTCGAGTCGCAGATGACCCGGGAAAAGGAAATCTACATTGGCTTTTCCGAGCGCTGGCGCAACATTGCCAAGCCGACCATCGCCCAGGTCCAGGGCAAGTGCATTGCCGGCGGCCTGATGCTGGTCTGGCCATGCGACCTGATCGTGGCCAGTGAAGACGCCTTGTTCATGGACAATACCGTGGCGATGGGCGTGTGCGGCATCGAATTCTTCGCCCACCCGTGGGAAATGGGCCTGCGCCAGGCCAAGGAATTTCTCTTCACCTCCGGTTGGGTGAATGCCCAGGACGCCTGGCGCATGGGCATGGTCAACCATGTCGTGGCCTCGGAGAAACTGGCTGATTTCACCCTCGCCCTGGCCGCCAACATCGCCCAGAAACCATCGTTTGCACTCAAGCTGGCCAAGGAAGCGCTCAACGCCGCCCAGGACGCACAAGGCCGGGTCAGCGCCATGCAGACCGCCTTCGCCCTGCATCAGGTCACCCACGCCCACAACACCCAGCGCTTCGGCATGTTGCTGGACCCGACCGGCATGCCTCGCATGACGGCTGGCGCAGTCAAGAAGCCCGTGGCAGCCGAAAGCGAAACGTCGGTGAAGTGAAGTGCAAGGGTCGCTTCGGCGGCCCGTCCAGAACAAAAAACAGGGGAATCGCATGTACATCACTCAAGGGCTGCATCGGCATATCCAGCAGAGACCCAACGCGATAGCCGTGCGTGACCGAGGTCAGGCACTGACCTTCGTGCAACTCGGCGAGCGGGTCGCAAGACTGGCCGCGGCGCTGCAACGACTCGGGGTCAAACCCGGGGACCGGGTGGCAATGCTGGCGCAAAACTCGGTGCGCTACATCGAATATTTCCTGGCCGTACCTTGGGCGAACGCGGTGCTCAATCCGGTCAATAGCCGTTGGAGCCTCAGTGAAATTCTGTACTCACTGGACGACTCTGAAACCTCGGTGTTGATCGTTGATGACGCGTTCATGGAGCAGGGCAAACAGATCGCGGTTCAAGCGATTACGGTGGAACGCGTCATTCATGTCGGTATCGACGAAACACCGCCCCTCATGCTCGATTACGAAACGCTGATCGCTGAAAATCCACCGGTGGGGGATGCGCGTCGGCGTGGTAATGCGTTGCTGGGGATTTTTTATACCGGCGGAACCACCGGATTCCCCAAAGGCGTCATGCTCAGCCACAACAACGTGGCCAGCTCCTCGATGGCTACCGTGGCGATGGGTTCCTATGGCGCCGACGCGGTGTTTTTGCATGTGATGCCGATGTTTCACCTGGCCGATATCTGGGCCATGACCGGGCTGTTCATCAGCGGTGGCAGTCATGTGGTATTGCCGGCGTTCGATCCGGCCACGGTGTTGCGGACCATCTCCGAAGAGCGGGTCAACCAGGTACTGCTGGCGCCGACCATGATCCAGATGCTGCTGGACTGGCGCGACAATCATCCTCAATCTGCCGCGCTGGACCTGGGCTCGTTGACCACCTTGTATTACGGCGCGTCGACCATCACCCCCGCATTGCTGGACCGGGCGTGCAAGGCTTTCCCTCGGGCGCAGTTTTTCCAAGGGTATGGCATGACCGAGCTGTCACCGATGGCCAGCACCTTGAGTGGCGAATTTCACAGCGTCGAACACCAGGCCAGCGGCAAGATGTATTCCGCCGGACAGGCATCGGTCTGCACCGAGGTGCGCATCGTCGATGAAAACGATTGCGAAGTGCCCCGTGGCTGCGTCGGCGAGGTGATCGTGCGCGGGCCCAATGTAATGCTCGGTTATTGGAAAAAGCCGCAAGCCACCGAGGCCGCCCTGAAAAACGGCTGGATGCACACCGGTGATGGCGGCTACATGGACGCCGATGGCTTTATCCATATTTGCGACCGGCTCAAGGACATGATCATCAGCGGTGGCGAAAACATCTACAGCGCCGAAGTCGAGACAGCCATCGCCAGCCATCAGGCAGTGGCGCAGTGCGCGGTGATCGGCATTCCCAGCGAAAAATGGGGAGAGGCCGTGCATGCCGTCATCGTCCTCAAACCTGATGCCGATACAGGTTTCGATGACATTCTCGTCCACTGCCGTGAACGCATCGCCGGCTATAAATGCCCGCGCAGCGTCGAGTTTCGCTCCGAGCTACCGCTATCCGGTGTCGGTAAAGTGTTGAAGACTGAATTGCGCAAACCTTTCTGGGGTACTCAACCTTGATTTTGGAATATTGATTCGGCACACGCGGACACTGTGCGAGTGAGCTTGGTCGGCGAGGCGATCTGACGATGAGGCAATCTGATCCAACATCTAGGTTGACTGATACACCGCCATCGCGAGCAAGCTCGCTCCTACAGTTGATGTTACGCCCGGGCCAGGAATGCTGGCCCGGGCGTTTTTCTGTCAGCCGACCTTGACGATTCCAGGCATCGCATAGCTGCCATCGATCAGTGGCCCACGAGGCCCATAAAAACGTGCGGTGAACTGGAAGGCATCCCGTGGGGCGGGCAGCCAGTTGCGACGTTGATCGGGGTCACCGGGTTCGTCGGTCTGGACGTAGATCACCAATTTGCCGTCGACCGTGTGCAACTTGCCGCGTTGCAGCATGTAGCTGTTGAGCGAGTAACGATCGATTGGATTGTCGACGAAAAACCCTTCCTGGTCGTACAGCGGCAACTCCCAGAACTCCGTCACCGGTGGCAAGTCGTTGAGGTCGAAGGTGATGGTGTAGCGGTTCTGCCCGTTGAGCGTTTGCCCCGCTGCATCGTTGTACATGCGCGCGGCGGTGTGTGAGCGAACGGGCACCGGGCCGAGCACGGCGATGTACCCGGCCAGTGCGCGGCGCATCCAGTCGGTATCGTGGTAACCGATGTCTGTGGCCAGCGACCAGCCATTCATTGGTTTGCCCGTACCCTTGGCCAATTGCGCCTTGAGCGCCGTGACGCCGTCCTCGATACCCTCGGCCACGGCGGTTTGCAACGCAGGGGAGAGACTGGTCGGATCGAAAGATTGCCCGGCCTTGAGACCAAGCCGTTCAAAGCGAGCGAACGCTTGCAGTTCCTTATGCCCGTCGGCCTGCTTGGTGAAGCTCGGATCGTTGAGGATCAGGCTGACCCATTGCAGAAACTCCGTGCCCCGCAGGCGACTCGGCTCGCGCACATTTTCCATGCCGCTATACGTCGGATATTCGGCCTTGCCCGGCACCACGTCTTCGGCACGCACATCTTTTTTGCCTGTGGCCAGCCACTGGCTCAGCGGCATCAACGTGATGCGGTCCATGAAGGCATTGATCGCCTTGAGTTCTTCCGGGGTGTCGTCCGTCAGGGCGAGGCGGCCGAGGGCCACGGCGAAATCGGAGGGCGACTGCACGACCTCTTCACCAACGAATTCGGCGGGGAGAGTGCCGCTCCAGTTCGGCCCGACGAACAGGCGGCGCACCGGGCCAGGCGCATTGAACTGACTGCCAATCATGTGCCACCAGCGCGAATAGTTGTCAGCCATTTGCACGCTCCAATAGCGCTCGTCGGCCTTGGACATTGTCAACACGACGGGTTCCTGGCTGAGGTCTAGCATCGCCAGACCGTACAGCGTCGTGGCATTGGGTGTGGTCGCAAAACGCGGCAGGGCCTTGGCGGGCTGACGTGACCATTTGAAGCGGTTCAGGCCCACGAAACGCGGGCTTTTCGGATTTTGCGCGTGGATGTAGCGCAGATGATAAAGCGCCACCGGGTGCATGCCCCAGAGGAACACCTCCTGGGCAATGGCACGGGCCTCTTTGGGTGTCAGGGGGGCGGTGGCCGGGTTGGCTTGAGCGGGCTTGGGTATGAACCCGCCGAAGGTCAAGGTCGGGGCGATCACCGCACCGGTCAGCAGGGGCAAGAAGTCTCTACGGGTGAATTTCATCACGGGTTCTCTGAAGAGTTAAAACTGGCGCTAAAGGTCGTCATGAATACCTCAGGGATCAACTCACCCGAACGGCACCGGGCATGGCGTAGCTGGCGTCGATCAGCGGTCCGCGGGGTCCATAGAAACGCGCGGCGAACTGGAAGCCTTCCTTGGGTGCCGGCAGCCAGTTGCGGCGTTGGTCAGGGTCGGTCGGCGCCTCGTGCTGCACATAAATCACCAGTTTGCCCCCGGCGGTGTGCAACTTGCCGCGCTGGAGCATGTAGCTGTTGAGCGAGTAGCGGTTGATTGGGTTGTCGACGAAGTAACCTTCGCGGTCGTACAGCGGCAGTTCCCAGAATTCGGTGACGGGCGGCATGTCGGCCAGATCGAACGTGAGGGTGTAGCGGTGCTCGCCGTGCAGCGGCTGGCCCCGGGAATCGCTGAGGGCAAAGCCGGCGGTGTGCGAGCGCGAAGGAATCGGCCCGAGTATTGCGACGTAGCCGTACACGGCACGCATCAACCAGTCGCTGTCCTGGTAACCCAGATTGGTGGAGAGCGACCAGCCGTTCATGTCAGCCCCCAGGCCCTTGGCAATCTGTGCCTGGACCGCCTTTCTGCCATCCTCGATCCCCGCTTCGATAGCCGCCAAAACTGGAGCCGATAGACTGCCCGGTTCGAAGGTTTGCCCAGCTTTGAGGCCCAGTCGCTCGAAGCGGGCGAAGGCAGCAATTTCCTTGTGTCCGTCCGCTTGCTTGGTGAAGCTCGGATCATTGAGGATCAGGCTGACCCAACGCAGAAAGTCCGTACCCTTGAGGCGACCTGGCTCGCGCATGTTCTCCATGCCCGGGAACGTCGGATAGCTGGCGCGCATCAGCGGCACGTCTTCGGCCCTGATCTCTTTTTTACCCGCTGCGATCCATTGGCTCAGGGGCATGAGTGTGACGCGGTCCATGATTGCGTTGATGGTCTTAAGCTCTTGCGCGGTGTCGTCGGTCAGGGCTATGCGCAACAACGCGACGGCAAAGTCCGAATCCGATTGCACGATTTCTTCGCCGACAAAGTCGGCGGGCAACTTTCCGCTCCAGTTCGGACCGACGAACAAACGGCGCACCGGGCCGGGCGCATTGAACTGGCTGCCGATCATGTGCCACCAGCGCGAATAGTTGTCGGCCATCTGCAGGCTCCAGTAACGCTGGTCGACTGGCGGGATCGTGACCACCACCGGTTCCGCACTCAGGTCGAGCATGGCGTTGCCATAAAGCGTGGTGGCGTTCGGCGTCGTGGCCCCGCGTTGCTTGGCAGAGTAGGGCGCACGTGCCAGCCGTAGGCGGTTGAGGCCAACATAGCGGGGGTTCTGTTCGTTCTGCACGAGGTTGTAGCGAAAGTGATAAATCGCCACCGGGTGCATGCCCCAGAGAAACGCTTCCCGGGCAATCTCGCGGGCCTGTTCGGGTGTTAGCGGCAGATCGGCTGGCTTGGCATCGGCACTGGCCTTGTAGGCACTGATGCCAAGCAGGGGCGTGGCGCTGGCGGCGGCCAGCAGGGTAAGGGTTTGGCGTCGATTGAACTTCATGGGCAGTGCTCCAGTTGGCGCCAGTGAAGACGGCGCGTCTGTTTTTCTTGTTGAGTGACTGTCTGTGGCAGCCAGTTATTTCACCTCCCAATGGTTGTTTAGAGAGCCGGCGCGGCGATAGCCATGAGTCTCGTCATTGGACGCCAAAGCGTCGTCATTTGACGCCATGGCGGTGTTCCTGTGGTGCTACCGCCAGCAGGAGAGGGGGGTGGGTTTTTTCCCCCTGACCGGGTGGGTGCGCGCTCGGTTCATTCCTCTACCGTGGCTGTCGGTGGGCGAGTCGGGCCGTTCCTGACCCCCTTCAGCCGAATGCGAGGAGTACATCAGTGGATATCCAGTTCACCCCTGCCGAACAGGCCTTCCGCGAGGAAGTGCGCGCGTTTTTGCGTCACACAGTGCCGGCCGATATTGCTGCACGCGGACGCCATGGCAAGCATTTCAATAAAGAGGACCAAGTGGCCTGGATGCGCCTGCTCAATGAGCGGGGATGGCTGGCCGCCGGATGGCCCGTAGAGTTTGGTGGCACCGGGTGGGGGGTGGTCGAGAAGCATATTTTCGAGGAAGAGTGCGCCGCGTTCGGTGCACCGGGCATCGTGCCATTCGGTGTCAACATGGTCGCTCCGGTGATCATCAAGTTTGGTACACCCGAGCAGCAGGCGCGTTTCCTGCCGCGCATTCTCAGTTGCGAAGACTGGTGGTGCCAGGGCTATTCCGAGCCGGGGGCCGGTTCTGACCTTGCCGCCTTGAAGGCACGTGCTGTTCGCGATGGCGATCACTACGTGGTCAATGGCCAGAAAACCTGGACCACCACCGCCCATTACGCTGACTGGATGTTTTGCCTGGTCCGTACCGACCCCGACGCACAACAGCAACGCGGTATCAGCTTCTTGCTGATCGATATGAAAACCCCGGGCATCACCGTTCGGCCGATCATCACCCTCGACGGTGAACACGAAGTCAATGAAGTGTTCCTCGACGACGTGCGGGTGCCGGTGCAGAACCTGGTCGGTGAAGAAAACAAGGGCTGGACCTGCGCCAAGTATCTGTTGACCCACGAGCGCACCAGCATTGTCGGCATCGGCCAAGCCAAACAGATGCTTTCGCGGCTCAAGCAGATCGCAAGCCGGGAGCAGCGAGACGGTTTGCCCTTGATCGATGACGATCAATTGCGCCTGCAAATCGCCGATCTGGAGATCCAGCTGAGAGCAATCGAGATGAGCAACTTGCGCACCCTTGCGTCCGCCCGTGACGGTGGGGTTCCCGGTGCCGAGAGTTCGTTCCTGAAGATCAAGGGCTCGGAGATTCGCCAGGCCATCACCTACCTGATGAGCAAGACGCTGGGCCCGTATGCCATGCCTTTTGTCGAAGAAGAACTCGGTTACGGCGACCAACCGGACCTGTACCGCGACTACAGCACCGCACCATTCAGCCAGTACCTGGACATGCGCAAGACCTCGGTCTACGGCGGTTCCAACGAAATCCAGAAGAACATCATCGCCAAGATGATTCTTGAGTTGTAAGGGGCTTATCGATCATGGACTTCAAACTTTCCGAAGAGCAGCAGATGCTGCAAGACACCGTCTCCCGTCTGGTGCGTGACAGCTACGATTTCGAGTTGCGCGAGCGCTTTGCCGCAAGTGAAGAGGGTTTCAGTGTCGCGTTCTGGCAGCAGCTCGGCGAACTTGGGCTGACCGCCGTGCCATTTGCGTCCGAGTACGGCGGCTTCGGCGGCGGTGGAGTAGAGACCCTGCTGACCATGACCGAGCTGGGCCGTGGCTTGTGCCTGGAACCCTACCTTCATTCGGTGATTTTTGCCGGTGGCCTGCTGAGCCAGCTTGGCAACGACGAGCAGCGCAGCGAATTGCTGCCGCAGGTCGCCAGCGGTCAATTGCAACTGGCGGTCGCTGTCGATGAGCCGACCAGTCATTACCAATTGCACGATGTGCGTACTAGCGCCGAAGCGGTAAGCGGCGGCTGGAAACTCAATGGCCGTAAATCGGTGGTAGTCGCCGGCCACAGCGCCGGGATGATCGTAGTGTCGGCGCGCACTGCCGGCAGCGAGCGCGATGAAAAAGGTGTCAGCCTGTTCTTGCTCGACCCCAATGCACCGGGCGTCAGCCGTCGTGCCTATCCCTCCATGGACGGACGCAAGGCTTGCGACCTGTACCTTGAAAACGTTGTTGTCAGCGCTGCCGCGATGCTCGGTGAAGCGGGCCAGGCCCTGACGGCTTTGCGTTATCAGCAGGGCCGAGCGATTGCGGCGCAGTGCGCCGAAGCGGTGGGCAGCATGGAAGCGGTGTGCGACCTGACCCTCGACTATCTGAAGACGCGCAAACAGTTCGGCCAGGCGATCGGCAAGTTCCAGGTTTTGCAGCACCGCATGGTGGACATGCGCATCGAACTGGACCAGGCCACATCGATGGCCATCCTCGCCTCTTGCGCAGCGGACGCACCGGACAACGACGACCGCAGCCGCACCCTGGCAGCCGCCAAAGTCCTGATCGTGCGCGCCGGCCGGTTCATCGCCGACCAGGGTATTCAGTTGCACGGTGGCATCGGCCTGACCTGGGAGTACGTGTTGTCGCACCACGCCAAGCACTTGCTGATGCTCAACCATCAGTTCGGTAACGATGACCATCACCTCAAGACATACAGCCGACTGATGCGGGTCGACTGACACAGTTGGGCATCGCTTTGCTTCTTTATGGGTTCTCGGGCCCTTTTTTCAGGAAAACCAGCCACCGTGAACTATCAGATGATCACCTACGAAAAATGCGACGCCGTCGCCGTCCTCACGCTCAACCAGCCGGAACTGCTCAATGCCTTGAGCGCGGCGATGCTGGGGGAAGTCCTCGAAGCCTTGGCCGAGGTGCGCCAGGACAACCGCGTGCGGGCCTTGGTGTTGACCGCCAACGGCAAGCTGTTTAGCGCTGGCGCTCAATTGAACGAACTTTTACACGGTGGTGAGGCGGGGCTAAGCCGCGGGGCCAATGTCGCGCGGATGATGGACGGGGTGTTCAACCCCGTTGTAGCCCAACTGCGCGAGTTGCCGGTACCCGTAGTCGTTGCCTTGAACGGTGGTGTCGCCGGGGGCGCCGTGGGGCTGGCTCTGGCGGCAGACGTCATCATCGCCGCGCGTTCGGCGTACTTCTATTTGCCGTTCGTGCCGAAACTCGGCCTGGTGCCGGACCTCGGTTCGTCGTGGTTCCTCGAACGTCTGCTCGGTGGTCCACGGGCGTTGGCCCTGACGTTGACGGGCGGGCGCTGGTCGGCTGAACAGGCCGAACGCTGGGGCATGATTCACGCCTGCGTGGACGCTGAAGCCTTGTCGGGCCAGGCCATGGACGTGGCCCGTCAACTGGCTGCTCTACCCGCCCACGGGGTGATCGAGGCGCGTAGTGTATTCGATGCGGCCAGAGGCAATTCGCTGGCGCAACAGTTGACCTATGAGACTGATCGCCAGCGCGAGCTTTTGGACAGGCCCACCTTCGAACAGGGTGCCCAGGCGTTTCTGGCGAAACGCGAGCCGCAGTTTCCCGGGCGCGAATCCGGCGTCATGAACACTCTCTGACTATTTCGCTATGACAGGCGCTGGCACAGCGTCGCAAGCCATTGGAGCAAAAATGATGAACAGTAGTTTTTCCGGTCAGGTCGCTCTGGTTACGGGGGCTGCGGGTGGAATTGGCAGGGCCGCGGCCATGGCTTTCGCAGCGGCAGGCTTGAAGGTTGCGGTGGTCGATTGTCAGCGCGACGGTGGCGAAAACACCGTGCGGATGATTCGCGAGGCGGGTGGGGAAGCCAGCTTTTTCCCCTGCGACGTGACCTCTGATGCCCAGGTCAAGCAACTCACTGAACAGGTGCTCGCTACTTATGGGGCCATTGACTATGCCCACAACAACGCCGGAATCGAGCGCGAGAAAGGCCGAGTGGGTGACAGTGGTGAGGAGGTTTACGACGCGCTGATGGACGTGAACGTCAAAGGCGTCTGGATGTGCATGAAGTACCAGCTGGAAGTAATGCTGGCCCAGGGGCGTGGGGCGATTGTCAACACCGCATCGGTCGCTGGCCTGCGCGGCGTTCGCAAAATGGGCATTTACAGTGCCAGTAAACACGCCGTAGTCGCACTGACCAAATCCGCGGCCATCGAGTACGCGAAAAAGGGTATCCGCATCAATGCCGTGTGCCCGGCGGTCATCGAGACGCCCATGCTCGAGCAGATGATCAAGATCGATCCCTTAGTGGCGGAACGCTCTGCGGCCATGCATCCCATCGGCCGGCTGGGGCGTGCCGACGAGGTGGCCAACGCCGTGCTGTTCCTGTGCAGCGACGGTGCCAGTTTCATCACCGGGCACGCGCTCGCCGTCGATGGCGGATTGAGCGCCGGCTGATTCTGCACTGCATCCAGACTGCGTATTCAACGAGAGAGATTTCATTCATGACGCAACCGCTATCGTGCGCCCCCGCGCGCAACTTCGCCAACGCGCTCGACTTCACCGGCAAGACTGTTTTGGTGGTCGGTGGCTCCAGTGGCATTGGTAATGGCATCGCCCAAAGCTTCCGCGAACTCGGCGCCCAGGTGCATGTGTGGGGCACTCGCTCGCACGCCTGCGACTACAGCATGGAAGAAGGCTCGGACTTGCAAGGCTTGCACTATGCCCAGGTCGATTTGAACGAACAGTCGGCTATCGAAGAGGTTCAGCCGGCATTCGAGCGTCTTGATGTGTTGGTACTGGCCCAAGGCACGATTTTGTACAAGCGCGCCGAATTCGATATGCAGGGCTTCGACAAAGTCATGCGGGTCAATCTGGGCAGCATGATGGCGTGCTCGCTCAAGTTCCAGGACATGCTGCAACGCAGCCAAGGGGCATTGATCACTCTGAGTTCTACGGCGGGTTTTCGCACGACCCGTGGCAACCCGGCCTATGCCGCCTCAAAGTCGGGCGTCGTCGGGCTCACCGCCACCCTGGGCGACGCTTGGGCAAATCAGGGTATTCGGGTCAATGGCATTGCTCCGGGATTGGTCGATACCAAGTTGACACGGGTCAGCACGCAATCACCAGAGCGCCTGCAGGGACTATTGGCACGTATCCCACTCAGGCGCATGGGCCTGCCCGAGGAGATGGCGGGTGCAGCGGTGTTCCTGGCCTCGCCTTTGTCCTCCTACATGGTGGGGCAAACCTTGCTGGTGGACGGCGGACTTACGCTGGCCTGAACCCTTCGAAACCCTACATTGGCCACCGCTCGGTGGCGTTAATTGCGACGGAGTAATGACATGAGCTGGTCCTTTGAAACCGATGCCCAATTCCAGGCTGAACTCGACTGGATGGATGAATTCGTGCGCACCCGCGTTGAGCCGCTCGACCATATTCTGGACTGCGCCTATGACGTGAAGAACCCGGCCAACGTGCGCCTGGTGCGGCCATTGCAGGCTGAGGTCAAGGCCCGTGGCCTGTGGGCCAGCCATTTGGGACCTGAACTCGGCGGGCAAGGTTTTGGGCAGGTGAAGCTGGGCTTGATGAACGAAATTCTCGGGCGCTCAGACTTTGCCCCGATCGTATTCGGTTGCCAGGCGCCTGATACCGGCAATGCGGAAATCCTCGCCCACTTCGGTACCCCGGAACAGAAGCGACGCTGGCTGGAACCGTTGTTGGCCAACGATATTGTTTCGTGCTTTTCAATGACTGAACCCCAGGGTGGTTCAGATCCTCAGGTGTTCACCACTCGGGCTGTCCTCGAGGGTGACGAGTGGGTCATCAATGGCGAAAAGTGGTTTTCATCCAACGCTCGCTATGCCGACTTCTTCATCGTGATGGCCGTGACCGATCCTGAAGCCCCACTGATTTCCAGTCAGTCGATGTTTATCGTTCCGGCAGGTACACCGGGCCTGGAGATTGTTCGTGATGTGGGCTTTGCCTCCGAGAAAGTCGCCACCCATGCCTACGTGCGCTACACCAACGTCCGCGTGCCGGCCGATCATATTCTCGGTGGCGTCGGCCAGGCCTTCGTGGTCGCACAAACACGCCTTGGTGGAGGTCGCATTCACCATGCGATGCGCACTATCGGTGAGGCAAAAATGATCCTCGACATGGCCTGCGAACGGGTACTGTCGCGGGTGACCAAGGGCGAACGCCTGGCCCGCAAGCAGATGGTGCAGGAGAAGATCGCTGACAGCTGGATCGAGCTGGAGCAATTCCGTCTGCTGGTATTGCGAACTGCCTGGCTGATTGACAAACACCAGGACTACAAACGCGTGCGCAAGGACATCGCTGCCGTCAAGGCCGTCATGCCCAAGGTCCTGCACGATATCGCCTCCCGCGCCCTGCACCTGCATGGCTCGATCGGCGTGTCCGATGAAATGCCATTTGTACATAGCGTGGTCAACTCGTATTTCCTGGGACTGGCCGACGGTCCTACCGAAGTGCACAAAGTCACCGTGGCCCGAGAGATTCTCGATACCTATCAGGCGTGCGACGAGTTGTTCCCGGCGTACCACCTGCCGCGTCAACGTGCCCGTGCATTGAACCAGTACGGCGATGTGCTCGAAGACCTGCAAGGTGTCCTGTGACGGGCGCTCTTGGCATGAATGACGGGAGTGCCTGATGAGCAAAATGGAAAACGGCCTGGATTGGCAGACACTGGTGGATATCCCTCGGCTGCAACGGTGGATGGACGTCGAAGGGCTGGGCGAGGGGCCGATCAGTGGTGCGCAACCACTGGCCGGTGGCACCCAGAACCTGCTACTGCTTCTGCACCGTAGCGGCCGCGACTATGTCCTGCGCCGGCCGCCGCTGCATCCGCGCATGGACGGCAACGCCACGATGCGCCGTGAAATGCGGGTCTTGCAGGCGCTGGCCGCCACCGACGTGCCGCATGCGGGATTCATCGCCGGGTGTAAAGACACTGAGGTGTTGGGTTCGGCGTTTTATCTGATGGAGCCCATTGAGGGGTTCAACGCGTGCGAGCGGATGCCGGCCCTGCATGCCGGCGACCTGGCCGTACGGCATGCCATGGGCCTGGCCTTGGCTGATGGTGCCGCGGCCTTGGGACGGGTCGATCTGGCACGGGTTGGCTTGAGCGACCTGGGCAAGGTCGAGGGTTTCCTCGAACGCCAGGTCCCGCGCTGGCAAGCGTTGCTCCATAGTTACGAGGAGTTCACCGGCTGGAGTGGTTCGCAGGCGTTGGGCGATGTGGGCGCCATCGGGCGTTGGCTGGAGCAACGACGACCCCCAACGTTCGAACCGGGACTGATGCATGGTGACTATCACTTGGCCAACGTAATGTTCCGCAATGACGGGCCGCAATTAGGTGCCATCGTCGACTGGGAAATGACCACGGCAGGGGATCCATTGCTGGACCTCGGCTGGATGCTCGCGACCTGGCCGGATGCTGATGGCATCGCCACGGGCCCGGCTACCCCGCAGCCATGGAGCGGATTTCCTGACGCCGGGGCGCTGATAGCCCGTTACGCCATGGGCAGTAAACGCGACCTGAGCCACGTGCAGTGGTACGCGGTTTTGGCCTGCTACAAGCTGGGTATCGTGCTTGAGGGTACCCACGCTCGTGCCTGCGCCGGCAAGGCATCTAGAGAAATCGGGGTGCAGTTGCATCAGGCTGCGCTGAAGCTTTTCGAACGTGCAAGCCAGTGGATCGAAGGCAGGCGCTGAGAAAAGAGGACGCTTTGCAGCCAGAGGCAGCAAAGCGTCCTCATTTTCAATCAATGCGTTTGACGGCCGGTGGTACCCATTCGCCGTTAGTTACTTCCGATTTCGGCGCGTATAGGCGCAATGCCAACTTGAACCCACCTTGTGCTGGCGTCGGCAGCCAGTTCGCTTTCTTGTCGCCTCCTGGCGAATCCTTCTGGATGTAAAGCGTGAGAGAGCCGTCGTCGTCAAATGTGAGGTGACTTCGATCACCCAATGCGTAACGGTTTAGCGTGTTGGGAACCAGATACGATTCCTTGTCGTACATCGTCAAAGACCAGAAGGCATTGACTGGAGGCAGCTGCTCCTTGGTGAAGTGCAGGACGTATCGGTGAGCCGCGTCATAAGGTTTGCCGTCGCCGTCTATCAGCGATAGTGGATAAAAGGCGTCCTCGATCAAATTGCCACCGACACCAAAATAGGTCCATGCGGCCCGATAGGTGTACTGGGTGCCATAGCGACCCATGTCACGGGTCAGGTTCCAGCCGTTTACTCGCTTGCCCAGTTTTGCTTCTTCGTCGTGAACAGCTTGTCGACCTTCTGCAACCCCGCGCTCGATCGCCTGTTGTACTTGCGGTGTGAATCGCTGCATGTCGAATGCTACGCCGGGCTTGATACCTATCTGCGCAATTCGAGTCATCACAGGGCTGTCCGCCGGGTAGGGTGGGTTATGCACCATCAATGCATTCAAACGTTGAAAAAACACTTGAGCCGGCATGACGTCCACTTGGGCCGGCACGGGGGTCTTGCTATCCACACCGGGTTTAAGCGGCAGGTTGTCCGGTGGTGTGTAGGCATTGCCCCACGCCGAAAGCGGCACCAGTTTGTACTGGTCTTGCAGCGCGTGAACGGCGGCGTAATCCTCGGTTCCTGCGGTATAGGTGCGGCCCCCCAGTAGCGCAAGACTGGTAGGCATGCGCAGTTCGGTCATGCCCTTGGGCAACGTCCCGCGCCAGTCGGGGCCAACGATGGCGAACGTGCCACCTTTGCCACCCAGTGTGCGCGAGCCGGGCGCGTGCGGCACGTTGTTCCATGCGTCGATCAATTGCATGATCCAGAACCGGTCGCCCATCGGCGGGACGAACAAAACCATCGGTTCTCTGGATAAATCCAGGTTGGCCAGCGAATACAGCGTGTCGACATTCAGACCGACGACGGTCTTGTTATCCGCGTTGGGAAACTCGCGATAGTGGACGAACTGGTTGAGGGGCGCTTGAAGCTTTCCGACCTTGGTGACGTGAGTCTGTATGTCACTCTGGGTCTGTATGTACACCAGCGGCAAGCCAAAGACATAAGCCTCCTTCGCCAGGGTTTGCGCTTGCTGCGCAGAGACCGGCGCGTTGATCGCAGCGCTGGTCAGACCGGCCGGAGCGCACAGGCTCAGAGCCACGCAACACTGTTTTAATAACCGGCGCAGTCGAGGTGAAGATGCACGACGATGTTGATTGATCATGATTACCTCTGGATGGCTGCACAGGTCGAAACACCGCCTATAGCTTAGCTTGCCAATGTTATATGGCGTATTCGGGCCACCTGTCAGTGGTTAACCTTCCCCCCAAAAGGGGGGTGTGGCGGGTGAGTGCGCGGGCTTAACCTGACGCCCGAGGCAACACTTCAAACGGTCGTCGAGATGACAAAATTAAAAAGGTAGGCATCGTGGAACGTACTATTTCCACCCTGGCGGGCACATCTCGCAGGCTTGATGGCGGCATTTTGTTCGGCCAGACCCCGCGCCGGCGTTGGGCAGATTTGATGAGGCCCGACCACGACAACCTGGTGGAGATCGCGGCGCGAACAATGCTGGTGCAAGAGCAGGGCAAGAACACGCTGGTCATGGCTGGCGCCGACGGGCTGCTGGTAGCTGCGAATCGCAATTGCCGCTGTCAGCCGCGCAAACCGGGATTGCTCGAAAGTCTGGCGCAACATGGTCTGGATGAAAACGCGGTGGACGCCGTGGTGTTGACCCATCTACAGGCGCATCTTTCCAGTGAACTCAGTGAACTGATCAGGGACGGGGAGATGCCACGCCTTTTATTTCCCCGCGCGCGTTACTTCTGCGGCGAACGTCATTGGCTGCGGGCACGCCATCCGCATCCACGCGACCGGGATTTGTTCGTTTCACCTCTAAATCACCGGCTTGAAGGCAGTGGGCGATTGACGTTGATCGGTGATTCCGGCTGCGAGGCGTTCGGTGAGGGCTGGCGGTTTCACACCAGCGATGGTTATACCCCGGGACAACTGTTGCCCGAAGTTCAACTGCCTGGTGGTCCGGTGTTGTTTGCGGGCGATCTGATACCAGGGACCCATTGGTTGAACCTGGCAATGACCAGCGCGTTTGACCGCAACCCTGAATGCGTGATCGATGAAAAGGAGCACGTGCTCGACAACCTTGTGGCCAACGGTGGACGTCTGTTTTTTGCTCGCGATCCCGATGTGACGATGGTCAGGGTAATGCGCGACCGACAATCGCGCTATATCCCCTTTGACTATTACAGAACGTTGAGCCGCTTCGACAGCTGAGTGCTGCATGGTTGAGTGTTTGTATTTGCAAACATACAAATTGAATCGGTCCAAGAGTTGAAAGCATCGGATAGCTGCTTCTGGCCGATTGCTGTTGAAGCGCAACTCCGCTTAGGTCGAAAACCGAATAGATGCTTCTAACGGAAGTATGGAAAGTATGTCTATTAATGGTCACTATTTTTTCACGACAAAGTCGGCGAATTCCGGGCTTCGAACTACCCCCGGTCATCATGCCTAAAAAAAGAACCTCTACCGGGGGGGGGTAGTAGCACGTCAGTGGCGTGCAACTACTGGCATGGGTGGTGGGGGGAGGCGTCGAATGTTTCAGGCCCCTCGCCAGCAGCGCCAGCAAAGGCCCGGAAAACCTTCCCGTTGTTCACGGCGTGGCCGTAAGTGATGTCGTCGATTGAATCGACCAGACAGGCCGTCACCACGGCATCGGCACTGCGCATCACTACGCGGCCACACTCCGCGTCTTCCTCAGTCAGGAACGGCCCCAGCAGCGCTTTGGGCACCTTGGGATGGGTGACGTACCAGACAGAGGCTTTCTTTGGGCTGAGCGAATCCGCCAGCGGTTGAACGCTGTTTTGAATGTTCATGGGTTAACCCCTCAGTTCGATAGCTTCGAGCTGCTCGTTAAACGTACTGACCTGGGTATCAAGCGTGGTGCGACGCCATGGGCGTGTTCTCGTAGCTGGCGCGCAGGTCGGCACCAGCCAAGCAGTGACGAACTCTCGGCGCGTAGCAGGCCCGACAGGCCATGATGTGGTTGAGGTATTGGTCACGAGCGTGGCGCCACTCAGGTGTGGCAGTTTCGGCGGAGCGGTGCGTTCCATGGTCGTGTGTCGCCGTTTGCTTGAATCGGTCAATCGCTGGCGCTGGTGGTGCCTCCCAACCGTAGGAGCGAATCAACCGAGCCGCTCGACCGATGGGGCCCATGGTGGCCAATTCCTCGGCGGTCACTCGGCCCGTCTCGATCAGCCAGGCAGGTGAGCATCCCAGCACATCGGCCAGCCTCTCCAGCCAACGGGTGGCGTCGAGCTGGTGTGCAGCGTTCCGTTGCCCTGGTGCGATGTCGTCATGAATGATCAGTGACGGTGCGCTGTGGCGCAGGAAGTTGCCCAAGGCGGGCAAGTCGAGGCGATCAGTCAAAAACCACCTCTTTTTGCATGTTTTTCGAAGGTGAAAACAGGGTGATCCCCAATAGATACGGGGCTTTCGTTGTTGTCGGGTGGTCAAAAATCGGTGTTGGGTATGTTGTTTTGCGTGAAGACATGGAAGACATGGAAGACAGCCAGTAAATACGGGGCCTACAGCTGTCTTCAATGATGAAAACGATGGAAGACAATGAAGACAGAACAGGTATCAAGATTATTTGACTGTCTTCTGTTGTCTTCCATCTGTCTCCTATCTGTCTTCCATCCTGAATTGCTTGCAGGCCGCATAAATACAGGCTTTTTCTGGCTGTCTTCCATGTCTTCAACCCATTTCCGGTTGTGGTTGCTTGATTCAACACGGCTACTCCTCCAAAGCGGCTTGCAAGGCAGCGGGGTTGATAACGTAAACGTAGGGTCGACCTTCTCCGGGGATGCGCACCTGCTTGCAGGCACTGCCATTGGTGCGGTGCTCCTCAATGGCCCCGGCGTTGTCCAGGCAGGCCAATACGCGCTTGAGGTCAAACCCTTGGGCCGCCTCGGCCAAAGCGTCAGAGTTGAACAGGTACAAGCGGCCATCGCCGTGAGCGCGGTACCAGCCCGCACGGTTGTGAGTCGGCGCGGTGTCGGTGCCTTCCGCGTTGGCGAAGCGGGAGACGTGACGATCAATGAACCCCAGCACGGCGCGCAGAATCTTGATGTCCTCCGACTGGCCGCGCCCACGGTAGTCGGCCCAGTCGTTGTACAGCTCCACCATGGCTTCGCGCGCCGTCCCCGGTGCCCAAGGCAGCAACCCCGCCTGTATCGCCATTTCACCGGCCAGCGCCGCGATAGCAAAGCGTGCGGCGGCGCGTGCCTCCTGCCCTGTGCCGACGGGGAACGCTTTGCGCATCTCGGCGTAGACCGCCCTTAATTCTAGATTGGCGCGCTCGATCTCCTCGGCATTCATCGGACTGCCATCGGGACGCTGGACACGCTTTATTAGCAGCTCGACAAAGGCCGGGCCAAGATGCCCATAGTGCTTGGCAGCGGCATGTTTTAGGGTTTCAGCGAAGACGCGACCGGCCCCCTTGCAGTCCTCCACGTTGTTCGGATCGTGCGGCAGTTCCAGGCCGTGCAGATTGTCGAAGACGCCGTAATGCCGATTGACCGGAACGTCGAGCAGGCGCAGTTCCTGACCGGCCTTGATGTGCGCGCCAGCAGTGGCCATGTGTTTGCCAATGGTGTATTCACCGCTGGAAAACACAATGACGCGCCACTTCTGTGTGGGACGTGGCAATCCCGACACCTTGCCGCGCTGGCGTCCGGTGCCGTTGCCCAGGGCGTAAATGATCCCGCCCAAGTCCTGTGGCTTGGCCTCGCCGATTTCGTCCAGCACCAGCAAGGTGTCATTGCGCAGGGTGGCCACGCCTTCCAGTCCGGTGCTGGTGGCGTTCCAGGTGCGCCAGAAGTCGAGTGGCTTGCCCCACACACTGGCAGACGCCAAGAGCGCGATGCTCTTACCACCAGAGCTGTCACCCAATAAGTGAAAGCCGCCACCATCCATATCCAATTGAGCTAGCAGCGGGCCGGCCAGCGCGGCGCAGACAGAAAGAATCAGCACGGGGTTGCCAACACAGCGATCTGCCACCTCGGCTTGCCAGGCGGTTAAATTACCTCCCTGTGAGTATTCGTGACCGCCCGATTCAGACGACTGAAACACCACGTCGCCGGCGCCAATGACCTTGCGCGGCATCACGAACAATGCCGGCCCGTGCCAGCCGGTGCGGGTGGCGGCCATGGCATGGCGTTTCGGGTTGCTCGCCATGATGTAATCCATCAGCGCCCGGCGCTGGCCAAACGGAATGGTGGCGCCGAGGTTGAGCAGCACCGCGCGCAGTTCGGAACCATCACCGGCCAGCATTTCCATGGGGGCGGCCCATTCGCGCCAGCCGCCGCCACTGGACATCAGGCGAATCAGGCGTCCGAAGTTTTCCCCGCGTTCGTCGCTGGTGATCGCCATGATTTCCAAAGGCGAGCAGATCAAGTTGTCCGTCTCCTTTTCGTCGCGGATGCCGTGGAAGTACAGCCCCGGTGGCAGGATGTGGCCACACTCGGTTTGCACCCAAGTGGAATAGGTCGCATAGCAGGGACGCGACGGTGTGACCGTGCGGCGCGGATTGACCACGGATGCCAAACGCTTGTCAGGCGCTTTAGCAGCCTTCGCCGGACGCTTGCTGGCGGGCTTTCTTTCGCTATCGCTGGCGGAACCAACGGCGCGGGCTGGCTCGTTTGGGAGTGTGGTGTCAGTCATGGTCGGGGCCCCGTTGTGTGAATGGTGAGGCGGCGACAATGAGCGCTTGCAACGGCTTGATGGTCTGCGCCAGGTGCTGGCGGGCGGCGTCTTTGTCGATGGCCTTCTCCAGCGCCAGCAACGCGTCTTCGATTGCCGGAAACAGCTCGCGGCAGCCAGGCGGGAGCAGGTCGATGAAGCTATTCAGCGCGGCATCGATGTCGACGTGATTGGTCGTCAAGGCTGGGCGATCAGACATGGGGGTTCTCCTGGCTGGCAATCCAGCACTGCAAGTCGTTGAAGTCGGTAAGGTGGTCGGGCGCATTGGCGGGCCACTCGGGAAATACCGCAAAACAGGCCGCCGCTACGGCGGTGGCGTTGGCGGCTTTGCGTCCGGGGTTGCCGGAAGTTAGGCGGTCGTCGTCCCCGGCGATCAGCAGGTCTAGGCCCTCGGCGAATCGCTCGCGCAACGCCAGCGCCAGTGGCTGAAGGTTCCCGGCATTCATCGCACAGGCCACACCATAGACGCCCCGGTATTGCTCGATCAGCGTGGCGCCCGTAGCGAACCCCTCGCAAATGAACAGCGTATTGCTGGGGTCAATCTGTCCCAGCAAATGGAAGGCGCCTTGCACCTGACCACCGAACAGAAAGCGTTTGCTCCCGTCGGCGCCGATACGTTGCAGGTTGACCAGATCGCCCGCCACGTTGCGCAGGGGCACCAGCAGTTCGTCACCGCGCTGGCGCAGGTCGTGCGGGCCTACACGCTTGGCCACCAGATACGGGTGTGCAGGGTCGGCGGGGCGAGCGTTGCGCCAGAGATATGCGGCACGTTGCGCGGCCTTCTGCTGGCGCTGGAGACGTTCGGATTCGCGCAGGCGCCGGGCTTGCTCGATGCGCTGGCGCACCTGTTCGGCTTCGCGGTGATCGGCAGGTTCGCGACTGCTCCAGGTGTTGGAGCCGCCAGTCTTCCAGCTACCGAACGCACCCGAGGCGATGCCATCCAGATACAAGATGTACCAGCCGTTGAGGCTTCCGGGCTTGTCATCAGGTACACGGAAACGGTGAATGGTGCCATCGGCCACAGGCAGCCAATTAAGCGGCCCGTAGACGGCCTGCATGGCAGTGCAGAACGCTGGGCGGCAGTCGGATGGAGTCGTAAGGTATTGCTGTGAGTTGTTGTGAGAGTCCAGCCAGTTCCTCAGCGGGCTTTGTTTTTGGGACATATGTTTATGAGACATAGCTAGTCCTCATGGGGCGTTTTCTGGGCAAGCCGGGAGCGCCCCGCTGATATGCAGGTTGGGTCGTTATGGGCGATTACAGGGGTTGTTCAGGAGGCGAGCAGGGGTGGGATTCCGCATTTTCTTTGTATTGAGTGGGGTGGGATTCCTTACTCATTTTGTAGCGAGTGTCGCGTGCTGCGATCTTGGCCGCCAGGTACGCTTCGACCTCGGCCACGACATAGTAAACGGCGGCTTGGCGGCTTTCGCCGTATTTGATCGGTTGTGGGAAGTCTGGGTCGTTTTGCTTGAGTTTTTCCCCGCCGGAACGAGAAACTCCCATCAATTTAAAGGTATCAGGTTGTGGAATCAGACCTTTGTCGATGAGCGATTGCGATAGCATTTTGGGTGTCTCCAAATGTGTATGAACACCCATACGTTAGGAGTCACAACGAGCACCTGCTCAAGCTTGTGTTCGCTTTTTTTACTTGAGCCCTGCCTCACGCAAGATTCGCCGAACCGTGGTTGGGTGAAGTTTGGTCAGCTCGGCAATCTTTGCAGCGATGCCACGCTCTGACATTTTTGTTTTCAGTGTGTGGAACATTTTTATTACTTCGGCGTGATCCACCTCTTTTTTTTGTTTCCGCTGCTCCCCTGTCACACGTCCGCCTGATTTTCTTTGTTCGCGTTTCTGCTCCAGGAGCTGAGGGATCATCTTGTATTCATCCATCGGTAAGTTTTCGAGCTTCCTTTCTGCGTCCAAGCACTCTTGATAATCGGCATAAAGACTGGCCCCTATATGCCCAATTAACTTGCCAAGGGGTAGAAACGGCTGAGTGATTTGTTGAAACGACTGAGCGAGTCGCTGGGAAAGCTCGTTGAGCGCCTGCTGTTTTTTGTCTTCTTTCATGGGTCGGCGTGCCTCCATATGACGCCCTATAGAGTAGGTCAGCAGGTGGGGGTACGCCTTCGAAAGTGAGTTAGCCGCGCAGGATCGACACCACGTTGTCGCCTTCGGCCTCCGGGTGGGCAAAGTCGTATGGGGTAATGTGCTGTTTCCGATTGGCGTCCAGGTAGTCGGCCCACCACTGCATCATAAGCCGGCGCTCCTCCATGTGTTCAGCCAGGTGGGTATAGGCGCCTCGCGTTTTGTTGCGCTCTAGGTGGCTCATTTGATGTTCTACCGCGTCTTCGCCCCACAGCCTGGATACCGTCAGGGCGGAGCAGGCCATGGCACGGAAGCCGTGGCCGCACAATTCCGTCTTGGTGTCGTACCCCATCAGGCTGAGGGCCTTGTTCACAGTGTTCTCCGACATCGGCTTCCAGTAGTAGTGGTCGCCGGCAAACACCAGGTCAAGGTGTCCGGTCATCTGCTGTATTTGCTTAAGCATGGCGACGGCCTGTCGGCTCAGCGGCACCACGTGGGCTGTGGCCATCTTGGCGCCTCGATGGGAGTATTTCACGCCCTCGATGGGTGCCCGCTTGCCGGGGATCGTCCATACACCCCGTTTCAGATCGATTTCAGGCCAGCGGGCAAAGCGCAGTTCACTGGAGCGGATAAACAGCAGCAGTGACAGGTGAACCGCCAGACGAGTGAGTGGACGCCCTTTGTAGACTTCGAGGCGCCCCAGCAGGTCGGGGATTTGATCGAAGGGCAGTGCAGGGCGGCGCTTGGTTTTTCCCGTGGCGGTCGTGCCCACTAGGTCGCGGGCTGGGTTGCTGTCGATATGGCCGTGTTGAACGGCATAGCGCATGATGCCGTCTTGGTACTGGCGCAGGCGATTGGCCAGATCCAGGGCGTCGAGCTTTTCCACGGCCTTGAGCGGTGCGACCAGGTCGCGGACTTTCAGATCGGAGACGGGGCGGGCTCCAAGGCTGGGGAAGAGGTGGGTTTCCAGTCGGCGCAGGACGCTATGCGCGTACCCCTCCGACCACTTGCGGGCGTTCGTAGCGTGCCACTGAAGCGCCAGCGCCTTGAAGGTGTGATTGCGGGCATTGGACACCTCGACCTTGGCTTGCTTGGCGTGCTCGATGGGGTCTTGCCGGTGGGCCAGCAGCTCAAGGGCATCCGCTCGACGTTCACGAGCGGCCTTCAGGCCTAGCGCAGGATAGTTTCCAAACGTAGCCAGCCCCTCGCGGCCATCAGGACGGATGAACTTGAACCGCCAGGTTTTCACTCCAGAGGGTTTTACTAGCAGGAACAGGCCTTGGCCGTCGAATAGCTTGTAATCCTTGTCGCGGGGCTTGGCTGCCTCGCACTTGGAATCGGAAAGGGGGGTGACGGTGCGCGCCATAGGGGTATGCCTCCAAATCGAACCGGCGTACCCCTTCACGTACCCTTAAACAGTGAAGGTATCCGGGTGCATAAATATACACCCAGAAACGACAAACCCCGCACTAGGCGGGGCTTGCGGCTGCTTTTTGGTCATGTGTGAACATGTAAAAGCATGAAAATTGCTCCACGACCTGGACTCGAACCAGGGACCCAGTGATTAACAGTCACTTGCTCTACCAACTGAGCTATCGCGAAATGGCGCCTATGTTACTGATTCAAAAAGAGAAGTCAAGCGTCTGATAGCAACTTCACGGTTTCATCGGGACGGACGGTGGTTTCTCGGTGATTGGCGGTTACCAGAATCGTCTCAGGGGTCTACCATGGCCGCCCGGAAGTGGTTACACGCGCTACCGTCCATTCGCCGAAAAGGTAAGCGCCATGTCTCGTTTGACCACCACAACGCCTCGAAACAACGAGGTGCTTGCATGAGCATCGCCCAGATCAGCCTGCCCAAAGGGGTAGGCCCGCACGCCGAGAAGCTGTTCGACGCCATCACTCAGGCCAGCACCGCTGACGAATTAAATCGCGCGGGCGGCAAGGCCGAGGGGTTTGTCCTGGGCCTGGAAAGCACCAAGGCGATCAAAAGCCAGGTCGCGGAATCGCTTTACGTCGCCTATGACGACGCCGCCAGCCAGCGCGCGAGCGAGTTGGCTTAACCGCCGAAAGTGATCGTGCCCATCATCAGTTTGGCGTAGAGCGCCGTAGCGCCCAGTTGCACCAGCCACAAGGCCAGACCGCCGAGAAACACGCCGGCAGCGACTTGCATCACCAGGTTGTTGCCTCGTTGTTTGGCTGGGGTGCGAGGAGTAAAGCGGTCCAGGTCGTCAAGGTCATCGCGGTCAGCGCGAAGGTCATCGTTTTTCATGTGGGTTCTCTTTGAAAATCTCGGATGTACACGAAACCTGTAGGAGCCGGCTTGCTGGCGAAGAGGCCATACATTCAACATTGATGTGTGATGATTGATCGCTATCGCCAGCAAGCCGGCTCCTACAGTAGATAGCGTGCAGTTTAAGGGCTCGGTCGCCGCTTTGAGATTTATCTGCGACAAATAAAAAACGGGAAGCCAGAAGGCTTCCCGTTTTTCGTATCACGGCGCGGTTCAGATCACCTGAACGATCGCATCCGTCACAGCTTTGATGTTGCTCTGATTCAACGCAGCCACGCAGATACGACCGGTGTCCAGCGCGTAAATGCCGAACTCGTTGCGCAAACGGTGAACCTGTTCAACGCTCAGGCCGGAGTACGAGAACATGCCACGCTGACGACCGACGAAGCTGAAATCACGTTGCGGTGCGTTTTTCGCCAGGGTCTCGACCATCTGGGTGCGCATGCCACGAATGCGCAGGCGCATTTCGGCCAGTTCGGCTTCCCACTGGGCGCGCAGTTCCGGGCTGTTCAGTACAGCAGCAACGATGCTTGCACCGTGGGTCGGCGGGTTGGAGTAGTTGGTGCGGATCACGCGTTTGACTTGCGACAGCACGCGCGCGCTTTCCTCTTTCGATTCGCTGACGATCGACAGGGCGCCAACGCGCTCGCCGTATAACGAGAACGATTTGGAGAACGAGCTGGAGACGAAGAAGGTCAGGCCCGATTCCGCGAACAGACGCACGGCAGCGGCGTCTTCGTCGATGCCATCGCCGAAACCTTGATACGCCATGTCGAGGAATGGCACATGGTTTTTCGCTTTCACTACGTCCAGAACGTTTTTCCAGTCCGCCGGGCTCAGGTCCACGCCGGTCGGATTGTGGCAGCAAGCGTGCAGCACAACGATCGAGCCGTTTGGCAGGGCGTTCAGGTCTTCCAGCAGACCGACGCGGTTCACGTCGTGGGTCGCGGCGTCGTAGTAGCGATAGTTCTGTACCGGGAAACCGGCGGTTTCGAACAGCGCACGGTGGTTTTCCCAGCTCGGGTCGCTGATCGCCACGACGGCGTTCGGCAGCAATTGCTTGAGGAAGTCGGCACCGATTTTCAGGGCGCCAGTGCCACCAACGGCCTGAGTGGTGAGGACGCGGCCGGAAGCGATCAGCGGGGAATCATTGCCGAACAGCAATTTTTGCACGGCCTGGTCGTAGGCAGCGATGCCGTCGATTGGCAGGTAGCCACGGGAAGCATGTTGAGCGACGCGAATGGTTTCGGCTTCGACAACGGCGCGCAGGAGTGGAATTTTCCCCTCCTCGTTGCAATAAACACCGACGCCCAGGTTGACCTTATTGGTACGGGTATCGGCGTTGAATGCTTCGTTGAGGCCCAGGATTGGATCGCGTGGTGCCATTTCGACAGCGGAGAACAGGCTCATTTTTGCGGCGGCTCTGAATGGAGGATGGAGGGACGTGTCGCGCTCCAGCCGAATGCACTAGAGCGGTGCACAAACGGGGAGCTAGTATAGAGGCCATCCGCGATTGATGGCGACAGACGATTCGGCTTTTAAGGTAAGTTTTTCCGATTATTTTTCGACCGTTAGTCGATTGACGTCGTCAAAGACTTCAAGGGATGTAGGACGTTTGCCTTGAAAGCTAGGGCAATCGGCTCCACATTGAGCACAATCCAGTTTTTTCCTCGGGCGACGTCGGTCGTTTGCGGTCTTTCTCGTTGCTGTCCGGTTTGACCGGTCAGGCGCGACCCCAGGGGTATTGAATGTCTGAATTCCAGTTAGTCACCCGCTTCGAGCCCGCCGGCGATCAGCCGGAAGCCATCCGCCTGATGGTCGAGGGCATCGAAGCCGGGTTGGCGCACCAGACGTTGCTTGGTGTGACCGGCTCGGGCAAGACCTTCAGCATCGCCAACGTGATAGCCCAGGTGCAGCGTCCGACCCTGGTGCTGGCACCGAACAAGACCCTGGCGGCGCAGTTGTACGGGGAGTTCAAGGCGTTCTTCCCGAACAACGCCGTGGAGTATTTCGTTTCCTACTACGACTACTACCAGCCTGAAGCGTACGTGCCGTCCTCGGACACCTTTATCGAGAAAGACGCCTCGATCAACGACCACATCGAGCAAATGCGTCTTTCCGCGACCAAGGCGTTGCTGGAGCGCAAGGACGCGATCATCGTCACCACGGTGTCGTGCATCTACGGTCTGGGCAGCCCGGAAACCTATCTGAAGATGGTTCTGCACGTGGATCGCGGCGACAAGCTCGATCAACGTGAGTTGCTGCGACGTCTAGCTGACTTGCAATACACCCGCAACGACATGGAATTCGCTCGTGCGACGTTTCGTGTGCGCGGCGACGTAATTGATATCCACCCGGCGGAATCCGACTTCGAAGCGATCCGCATCGAGCTGTTCGATGACGAAGTGGAAAGCCTGTCGGCATTCGATCCGCTGACCGGCGAAGTCATCCGCAAACTGCCGCGCTTCACGTTCTACCCGAAAAGCCACTACGTGACGCCACGGGAAACGCTGATGGGCGCCGTCGAGGGCATTAAGGTCGAGCTGAAAGAGCGCCTGGAATACCTGCGTTCCAACAACAAACTGGTGGAAGCCCAGCGTCTGGAGCAACGCACCCGATTCGACCTGGAGATGATCCTCGAACTGGGCTATTGCAACGGCATCGAAAACTACTCACGCTATTTGTCCGGTCGCGAAGCCGGCGCGCCACCACCGACCCTTTACGATTACCTGCCGGCAGACGCCTTGCTGGTGATCGACGAATCCCACGTCAGCGTGCCGCAGGTCGGCGCGATGTATAAGGGTGACCGCTCCCGTAAAGAGACACTGGTGGAGTACGGTTTCCGCCTGCCCTCGGCGCTGGATAACCGGCCGATGCGTTTTGACGAGTGGGAAAGCATCAGCCCGCAGACGATTTTCGTCTCGGCGACACCGGGCAACTACGAAGCCGAGCACGCCGGGCGCGTCATTGACATGGTGGTGCGTCCGACCGGTCTGGTCGACCCGCAAATCGAGATCCGCCCGGCACTGACCCAAGTCGACGACTTACTATCGGAAATCAGCAAGCGCGTTGCGCTGGAAGAACGGGTGCTGGTCACCACGCTGACCAAGCGCATGGCCGAAGACTTGACCGATTACCTGGCAGACCATGGCGTGCGCGTGCGCTACCTGCACTCGGACATCGACACCGTGGAGCGGGTCGAAATCATCCGCGATCTTCGCCTCGGCACTTTCGATGTGCTGGTGGGGATCAACCTGCTGCGCGAAGGCCTGGACATGCCGGAAGTGTCATTGGTGGCGATCCTCGACGCCGACAAGGAAGGCTTCCTGCGTTCCGAGCGCTCGCTGATCCAGACCATCGGCCGCGCCGCGCGAAACCTCAACGGCCGGGCGATTCTGTATGCCGACCGCATCACCGGTTCCATGGAGCGCGCAATCGGCGAGACCGAGCGTCGGCGCGACAAGCAGATCGCCTTCAACCTGGCCAACGGCATTACGCCAAAAGGCGTGTTCAAGGACGTCGCCGACATCATGGAAGGCGCGACCGTGCCGGGCTCGCGCAGCAAGAAGCGCAAAGGCATGGCCAAGGCCGCCGAGGAAAACGCCAAGTACGAAGCCGAATTGCGCTCACCGGGCGAGATCGCCAAGCGCATCAAGGCGCTGGAAGAGAAGATGTATGCGTTGGCGCGTGATCTCGAGTTTGAAGCGGCAGCACAGATGCGCGATGAGATCGGCAAGTTGCGGGAGCGGTTGATCACGGTTTGATCTTCAGCGTCTGTCAGGGCCTCATCGCGGGCAAGCCCGCTCCCACAAGGATTGAAGTTGTTCACATAGTTTATGGTCGACACATACCCTGTGGGAGCGGGCTTGCCCGCGATGAGGTCAGTGATAGCGCTGAAGAATCAATGTGCTTCGCCAGCCTTCACCCCCACCGGCAATTTCCGGGTCAACAACACCGCCAACATGCTGATCCCCAGCGCAATCCCGACAAAATGAAACGCATCGTTGTAGGCCATGATCGACGCCTGCTGATGCGCTATCTCACTGAGCTTGCCCAACGCCGCCGTTTCGTTGCCCAGCCTGTCGGTCAATGACGCCAGGCGTTCGGCCACCTGAGGGTTGCTCGGTACGATGGATTCGCGCAAGTAATCAAAATAGGTCTTGGTTCGCGCATCCAGCAGTGTCGCGAGCAGGGCGATGCCGATCGCACCGCCGAGGTTGCGCAGGATGTTGAACAGGCTCGATGCCGAACCCGCATCTTGCGGCAGGATGTAGGTGGTGGCGATCAACGAGATGGTCACCATGATCAGCGGTTGACCCAGGGCGCGGAGCAACTGGATCTGATTGAATTGCGGCCCGGCGAAGTCCGGGTTCAGCACCCCTGAAAAGAAACTCGCCATCCCGAACAGCGCGAAACCAAACGTACACAGCCATTTCGGCGAGATGTACTTCATCAGCTTGGGCACCAGCGGAATCAAGAACAGCTGCGGCACGCCCATCCACATGATCACTTCGCCGATTTGCAGCGCGTTGTAGTTCTGGATTTGCGCCAGGTACAGCGGCAACAGGTAAATCGAGCCATACAAACCGACGCCCATCCCAATACTGGAAATACTCGATAAGCCGAAATTGCGATTACCGAGAATGCCAAGGTTGATCAGCGGATTGGGTTTGGAGAACTGCACGATCACAAAGGTGATCAGGCTGATCAGCGCGATGCTGCCGAGGGTCACGATCAGGTTCGATTCCAGCCAGTCCTTGCGGTGGCCTTCCTCCAGAAATACTTGCAAACAACCGAGGCCGACGCCGAGTGTGACGATGCCGGCGTAATCGGTGCTTTTCAGCAGTTCCCAATGTGCTTCTTTCTTCTCCAGGCCGTACATCAGGCCGGCGATCATGATCAGCCCTGGCGGTACGTTAATGTAGAAGATGTATTCCCAGCCCCAGTTTTCGGTGAGCCAGCCGCCCAGTGTCGGGCCGATCGAAGGTGCGAAGGTGGCGGTCATGGCAAACATCGCCATGCCTTTGGCACGGTGATGCTCGGGAAGTTTGATCAGCGTGAGGGTGAATGCCAGCGGGATCAGTGCGCCCCCGGTGAAGCCCTGCAAGGCACGAAAGACGATCATGCTTTCCAGGCTCCAGGCCATGGAGCAGAGCAGGGAGGCAGCAAGAAAACCGAGGGATACCCATACCGCCAACCGTCGCGCCGACAGCAGCTGCACCAGCCACGCAGTCAGCGGAATCATGATGATTTCCGCGACCAGGTAGGAGGTGGAAATCCACGAGCCTTCTTCCAGGGTCGCCGACAGCGCACCCTGAATATCCTTGAGCGACGAGTTGGTGATCTGGATATCCAACACCGCCATGAACGCGCCGAGCATCACGCTCATCACCGCGATCCAGTCCCGCCGCGTCGGTTCCCCGACCGGGCGGATCAGTTGATCACCGGCCATCTTCAGGGGCGTCTTGGCTGCTCAATTTGGCGCTGGCGTTTTCCGGGGCATCCTTGATATTCACCTTGGCGGTGACCGACATGCCCGGGCGGATCTTGCCATGTAGGGGATTGTTTGCGGCGAAGGTCAGTTTTACCGGAATCCGTTGAACGACTTTGGTGAAGTTGCCCGTGGCATTGTCCGGTGGTAGCAGGCTGAACTGCGCACCCGAAGCGGCGAACAGGCTGTCGACCCGAGCTTCGATCGGCGTATCACCGTAAGCGTCGAAGGTCAGTTCGGCCTTCTGGCCGGGCTGCATGTGGCCGATCTGGGTTTCCTTGAAGTTGGCCTGAATCCAGATGTCCTCATCGGGCACGATCGACAGCAAATAGGCGCCGGCCTGCACGTATTGGCCTTCGCGGGCGGCGCGCTGGCCAATCAGGCCGCTGATGGGTGCGTGAATTTCGCTGCGGGTCAGGTTCAGCTCGGTCTGTGCCAGATCGGCCTTGGCATTGGCGATCTGTGCGTCCAGGCGTTTGATTTCGGCGGTCAGTGCGTTGACTTGCTGGCGCTGGCCCTGGGCATCTGCCTGGGCCTTGGTCAGTTGTGAGCGGGCAATGTGGTTGTCGGCGGAGAGGGTGGTGACCCGTTCTTCCGAGACGTAGCCGGGTTTGCGCAAGGTCTCTGCTCGGGTCAAGTCGATCTGCGAGCGACTGAGGCTCGCCTGGGTGGACGCGACTTGCGCATCGCTGGCGGCAATCAGGCTGGCCTGCTGTGTGAGTTTGCTTTGGGCTTGCAGGCGTTCGGCCTGGCGGGTGGCGAGTGCCGCGTTGGCGCGGTCGACGGCGAGGCGGAAATCATCGCCTTCGAGCCGGATCAGCAGCTGGCCTTTCTCGACGTGCTGGTTGTCCTGCACCAATACTTTATCGATGCGCGCACCCAACTGGCTCGACACGCGGGTGATCTCCCCCTGGACATAGGCGTTGTCAGTGCTTTCATAAAACCGTCCCTTGAAAAACCACTGGGCGAAAAAGCCCCCGGCGATCAGCAGGACAATTAACAGGAAAATGGACAGGCGACGCTTGAGTTGGGCAGGCATGGGGCAAACTGTAGTCGAGAATATGTAAGGAAAGTTATCAGCAGGTGAATCTGGCATACAGCCGATAAACGGTAAATGCCATCGGCTGATATTCGGCCATTCACCACGCTATACGGGCGTTGTAGACGCAACCTTGGCTTAAATGCCCTGTTCACTGGAGCGGGGCGGGTGTCGCCTGTTACCATTCGCCCTTTGTTTGATCTTCTTTTCGAGACTTGCCATGACCACCGTCCGCACGCGCATCGCGCCATCGCCTACCGGGGACCCCCACGTAGGTACCGCTTACATCGCATTGTTCAACTACTGCTTTGCCAAGCAGCACGGCGGTGAGTTCATCCTGCGGATCGAAGACACCGACCAATTGCGTTCGACCCGTGAGTCCGAACAGCAGATTTTCGACGCCCTGCGCTGGTTGGGCATCGACTGGAGCGAAGGCCCGGACGTCGGCGGCCCGCACGGTCCGTACCGTCAAAGCGAGCGCGGCGAGATTTACCAGAAGTACTGCCAGCAACTGATCGAAATGGGCCATGCCTTCCCGTGCTTCTGCACCGCTGAAGAGCTGGACCAAATGCGCGCCGAGCAAATGGCTCGCGGCGAAACCCCGCGTTATGACGGCCGTGCGCTGCTGCTATCCAAGGAAGAAGTGGCGCGTCGCCTGGCCGCTGGCGAGCCGCACGTGATCCGCATGAAGGTGCCGAGCGAAGGCGTCTGCGTGGTTCCGGACATGCTGCGTGGCGACGTGGAAATCCCGTGGGACCGCATGGACATGCAAGTCCTGATGAAGACTGACGGTCTGCCGACCTACTTCCTGGCCAACGTGGTCGACGATCACTTGATGGGCATCACCCACGTATTGCGTGGCGAAGAATGGCTGCCATCGGCGCCGAAACTGATCCTGCTGTACGAGTACTTCGGCTGGGAACAACCAGAGCTGTGCTACATGCCGCTGCTGCGTAACCCGGACAAGAGCAAGCTGTCCAAGCGCAAGAACCCGACCTCGGTGACCTTCTACGAGCGCATGGGCTTCATGCCGGAAGCAATGCTCAACTACCTGGGCCGCATGGGCTGGTCGATGCCGGACGAGCGCGAGAAGTTCTCGCTGCAGGAAATGGTCGACAACTTCGATCTCAAGCGTGTTTCCCTCGGCGGGCCGATTTTCGACATCGAGAAACTGTCGTGGCTCAACGGCCAATGGCTGCGCGACTTGCCGGTGGAAGAATTTGCCGCTCGCGTGCAGAAGTGGGCGTTCAATTCCGAATACATGATGAAGATCGCGCCGCACGTTCAGGGCCGGGTCGAAACCTTCAGCCAGGTCGCACCGCTGGCCGGGTTCTTCTTTGCCGGTGGCGTGAATCCGGATGCGAAGCTGTTCGAATCGAAGAAACTGTCGGGCGATCAGGTTCGTCAGTTGATGCAGTTGATCCTGTGGAAGCTGGAAAGCCTGCGTCAGTGGGAAAAGGACAGCATCACGGCAACGATTCAGGCCGTGGTCGAGTCTCTGGAACTGAAGCTGCGTGACGCCATGCCGCTGATGTTCGCTGCGATCACAGGCCAGGCCAGCTCGGTGTCGGTGCTTGATGCGATGGAAATCCTCGGTCCGGATCTGACGCGTTTCCGCTTGCGCCAGGCCATCGACTTGCTCGGTGGTGTGTCGAAGAAAGAAAACAAAGAGTGGGAAAAGCTCCTCGGCGCTATCGCCTAAACGCTTTTGATTTACTGTAGGAGCTGGCGCAGCCTGCGATCTTTTGATCTTGCTTCTAAAAACCAACGTCAAAAGATCGCAGCCTGCGGCAGCTCCTATAGGGCGCATATGTTGCAAACCTCTCGATTTTCGGGGAGAGGGCGGTAAGTGGTTGTTATGTCGGCAAAAAATTTTAAATTTTTTGCAAAATAAGTTTGACAGGCTTTCGATACGCCCTTAAGATTCGCCCCGTCCTCAGCGATGACATCAACGATGAGGGGCTATAGCTCAGCTGGGAGAGCGCTTGCATGGCATGCAAGAGGTCGACGGTTCGATCCCGTCTAGCTCCACCAATTTACACTTCAAGGCCTGGCCACACCGGCATTGAAGCGATCAGCACTCAGTGTTGATCAGTTGTATAGAAGGGTTTGCGTCCCCTTCGTCTAGTGGCCTAGGACACCGCCCTTTCACGGCGGTAACAGGGGTTCGAGTCCCCTAGGGGACGCCAGTTTTACAGAAGCGATGTTGCAAAATGTCGCTCCGCCGCGAGGCGAAAAATCCGGGGCTATAGCTCAGCTGGGAGAGCGCCTGCATGGCATGCAGGAGGTCAGCGGTTCGATCCCGCTTAGCTCCACCAATTTTACAGTTCAAGGTCTGGCCACACCGGCCTTGAATCGATCAGCTCTCAGCACTGATCATTGTATAGAAGGGTTTGTGTCCCCTTCGTCTAGTGGCCTAGGACACCGCCCTTTCACGGCGGTAACAGGGGTTCGAGTCCCCTAGGGGACGCCACGATTACCCGCTCTGCGGGATTTTATAAGGGTCATTCAATTATTGAATGGCCCTTTTGTTTGTCTGGCGTTTGGCCAAATCCCCCCAATTCTTTCAAACTGTTCTTCAGACCAGCGGTCACATCCACGACTTGCAGAAAATTATTATGCGAATAATATTCTAGTCGTAATATTCGGAGGCAACGATGAACGATAAAAAAGCTCAAACCCGCGAACGCATCCTCAAGGCTGCCAGCGCTGCGCTGATTCAGCGCGGGCCGGCCGAGCCGAGCGTTGGTGAAGTGATGGGCGCAGCCGGTCTGACGGTCGGCGGCTTTTATGCGCACTTCGAAAGCAAGGACGCAATGATGCTTGAAGCGTTCAAGCAATTGCTGGGTCACCGCCGTGACCTGATTGCCGACATGGATGCCGAATTGTCCGGCGAAGAGCGACGCACACTGGTTGCGGCGTTTTATCTGTCACGCAAACACCGTGATTCCAGCGAGTCTGCGTGTCCGATTCCGGCCTCGATTGGTGAGCTTGGACGCCTGCCTGATGCGTTTCGAATCGCGCTGAATGAACACATGGAGCTGATGGTCGCGCAGTTGGCGGCCAGTCCTGAAGACACCGACAAAGCCCTGGCCGACCTGGCCTTGATGGTGGGCGGCCTGGCCCTCGCACGGGCGCTGGGACCTGGTGATTTATCTGATCGATTGCTACGCGCTGCCAAATCGGCGGTGCGCTGACCTGAAGGCTGCGGCCTGGGGAGAATGCGATGAGCACGTTGAAGTGGGTTCGTGGCGTTAACGGCACCTTGGGCTGGTTTGCCCCGAAACTGGTGGCGAGCAAAATGCGACTGGCGTTCATGACGCCGCGGGATTTTCCACCGCGTGATTGGGAGCTGCCACTCCTGGCCAAATCCGAACGGATCACCTTGCGTTTCGGTCTCTCGGCACTGCGTTGGGGGCAAGGCCCGGCTGTGTTGCTGATGCACGGCTGGGAAGGTCGGCCGACGCAGTTCGCCAGCCTCATCACCGCATTGGTCGATGCCGGATACTCGGTCGTGGCTCTGGACGGTCCGGCGCATGGCCGATCGCCTGGCAGTGAGGCGAATGTTGTGTTGTTCGCCCGTGCCATGCTCGAAGCCGCCGCCGAATTGCCCCCGCTGCAAGCGGTCATCGGTCACTCCATGGGCGGCGCCAGCGCCATGCTTGCCGTGCAATTGGGCTTGCGCACCGAAACCTTGGTCACCATTGGCGCCCCGGCGCGGATTCTCGGTGTGCTGCGCGGCTTTGCCCGCTACGTACGACTGCCGCCGAAGGCCCGCTCGGCGTTCATCCGCCAGGTCGAGAAAGACGTCGGCATGCGCGCTGCGATGCTGGATGTCGCACACTATCAACTCGACATGCCCGGCCTGATCGTCCATGCCGAAGACGACAACTTTGTTCCGGTCAAAGAATCGCAATTGATCCATGAAGCCTGGTTCGACAGTCGCCTGTTGCGCCTCGAAGAGGGCGGTCATCAGCGAGTGCTGGCGGACCCTCGGGTCATTGATGGCGTGTTATCACTGCTGGCGGGTCGCAGTCTGCAATCGCGCCAATCGGCCTGAGCATCCGTTACACTGCCCCGGTCGAAATTATCTGACCGGGAGTGGGGCATGGGCTGGGATCGGGCAACGCCATTTATCATTGATCTGCAAGTGGGCGCCGAAGACATCGACGGGCTGGGCCACGCCAATAACGCGGTGTACGTGACCTGGCTCGAGCGCTGTGCCTGGCGCCACTCTCAACGCCTGGGGCTGGATCTGGTCGAGTATCGTCGGCTGGACCGCGCGATGGCGGTGGTGCGTCATGAGATCGATTACCTCGCCGCCGCTTATGAAGGCGATGAGTTGCAATTGGCGACGTGGATCGTCGATTGGGACCAGCGCCTGAAGATGACCCGGCACTTCCAGTTGAAGCGCCCGAGCGACAACTCGACGTTACTGCGTGCGCAAACCACGTTCGTTTGCATTGAGCTGTCCAGCGGCAAGCCCAAGCGCATGCCGGTCGAGTTCATCGAGGGTTACGGCCCGGCCATTCAAATACCTGCCTGACACAACCTTTTCAGAACCGTAATCCAGTAAACTGCCGCACGTTTTTCGTTGAGTGTGTTTTTCATGCAAATTGCTTTGGCGCCCATGGAGGGGTTGGTCGACGACATCCTGCGCGACGTGCTGACCCGAGTGGGCGGCATTGACTGGTGCGTAACCGAGTTCATTCGTGTCAACGATCAGTTGCTCACGCCTGCCTATTTCCATAAGTTCGGCCCGGAATTGCTGAATGGTGCCCGCACCGCTTCTGGTGTACCGCTGCGTGTGCAGCTGTTGGGTTCCGATCCGGTCTGCCTGGCGGAAAACGCCGCGCTGGCTTGCGAACTGGGCTCTGAAGTCATTGACCTGAATTTCGGCTGCCCGGCCAAGACCGTGAACAAGTCCCGTGGCGGCGCAGTGTTGCTCAAAGAGCCTGAGCTGCTGAACCAGATCGTCGAGCATGTCCGTCGCGCCGTTCCGGCGCACATTCCGGTCACCGCGAAAATGCGCCTGGGTTTCGACAGTCCGGACGGTTCGCTGGTCTGCGCCACGGCACTGGCCGAAGGCGGCGCGGAACACATCGTGGTTCACGCGCGGACCAAAATGGACGGCTACAAGCCGCCGGCGCATTGGGAGTGGATTCCCCGGGTGCAGGACGTGGTCAAGGTGCCGGTGTTCGCCAACGGCGATATCTGGAGCGTCGAAGACTGGCGCCGTTGCCGCGAAATCAGCGGCGTGGAGGACATCATGCTCGGCCGCGGCCTGGTTTCGCGCCCGGATCTGGCCCGGCAAATCGCCGCGGCGCGGGCCGGCGAAGAGGTCGTCGAGATGACCTGGGCCGAGCTGCTGCCGCTGATCCAGGACTTCTGGCTGCAAGCCAAGGCGCAAATGACCGCGCGCCAATCGCCGGGTCGCTTGAAGCAGTGGCTGGCGATGTTGACCCGCAATTATCCTGAGGCCGTAGAGCTGTTTACCGTGCTGCGTCGAGAGACTGAACTGGATCAGGTTTCACGCTTGCTGGGTCTGCAAGTGGCAGAAGCCGCCTGAAAACCGTTTAAAAAAAACTGAAAAAAACCTCTTGAAAAGAAATCAGCGGTCCCTATCTAAGGGTTACGTGATGCCGAATTCGGGTCGCGGAGACAAAAAACCTTGCTGATTGTTTTCAGGAGATTTGAACCATGACTACTGCATTTTCCCTGGCCCCACTGTTCCGTTCCTCGGTAGGCTTCGACCGTTTCAACGACTTGTTCGAAACCGCCCTGCGCAACGAGCCAGGCAGCACTTACCCACCCTACAACGTCGAAAAGCACGGTGACGATCAATACCGCATCGTCGTGGCCGCGGCCGGTTTCCAGGAAGAAGACCTGGAGCTGCAAGTGGAGAAGGGTGTGCTGACCATCAGTGGCGGCAAGCGCGATGCGAATGAAGGCGTGACCTTCCTGCATCAAGGCATCGCCCAGCGCGCGTTCAAGCTGTCGTTCCGACTGGCAGACCACATCGAAATCAAGGCTGCCGACCTGAGCAACGGTCTGTTGAGCATTGACCTGCTGCGGGTGATTCCGGAAGAGGCGAAAGCCAAGCGCATCCCGATCAACGGGACGCAAAAACCAGCTCTGCAACACTAAGCGGAGCAAACAAGAAGGGCGCCAATGGCGCCCTTTTTTGTGTCTGCGATTTAACGTTGGCCGGTCACGGTTGCGGACTCCACCGCTCGCGGGTGCCGGGACGAAAACAGCAAGCCCCCGGCGATTTGCCAGATCACCGCAAAGGCGCCGACCAGAAACACAATGTCACCGAAGGTGCGAACCCAACGCAGGGTTTGCAGCAGGTTCTGCTGCATGAACGCTTCGCTGCGGGCGTACCACAAGCCCTGGCTGGCGCTGGCGTAGAACTGCAGGAGACCGATGGGCAGCAAACTGGTGACGATCATCAGCATCAGACCACCGTTAAGCCACCAGAAACCGGTTTTCATCAGGCGGTCGTTGAACCGCAAATTCGGTCGCAGGTAGCGCAGGATCAGCAAGCAAAAGCCCAGTGCAAGGGAACCGTAAACCCCGAACAGCGCCGCGTGAGCGTGCAATGGCGTGGTGTTCAGGCCCTGGATGTAATACAGCGCAATCGGTGGGTTGATCAGGAAGCCGAACACCCCGGCGCCGAGCATGTTCCAGAACGCCGTAGCGATAAAGAACTGCAACGGCCAGCGAAGCTGGGCCATCCACGGCGCGCGTTCTTTCAGGCGCCAGTTCTCCCAGGCTTCGTGGCCCAGCAAAATCAACGGCACCACTTCCAGGGCGCTGAACGTTGCGCCAACGGCCATCACCGGCGTGGTGGTGCCGGCGAAGTAGATGTGGTGGAACGTGCCGGGCACGCCGCCGAGCATGAACAGCGAAGCCGAGCCCAAAGTAGCGGTTGTGGCCAGGCGCTTGGAGACCAGGCCCATGCTGGTGAAGATGAACGCCAGTGCGGTCGTGGCGAAGACTTCAAAGAACCCTTCGACCCACAAATGCACGACCCACCAGCGCCAGTACTCCATGACCGACAGATTGGTGCGCTCGCCATAAAACAGGCCGGCACCGTAGAACAAACCGATAGCCACCACGGACGCGGCCAACAGCGCCAGCAGGTTCTTGTCGCCGGGCTGGCGCAAGGCAGGGACCATCGCGCGCAACATCAGCACCAGCCAGAACACGATCCCGGCGAATTTGGCGATTTGCCACAGGCGACCCAAATCAACGTATTCGTAACCCTGGTGGCCGAGCCAGAAACTCCATTGCTGCGGCATCAATTGTGCGATGGCGAGGAAGTTGCCGGCATACGAACCCACCACCACCACCACCAGCACCAACGCCCAGAACAGCACATCGACCCCGAGCTTCTGCCATTTCGGGTCTTTGCCACCGTTGATGAACGGCGCCAGAAACAACCCGGCCGCCAGGAAACCGGTAGCGATCCAGAACATCGCGCTCTGCAGGTGCCAGGTCCGGGTCAGCGAATAAGGGAACCACTTCGAGAGCGGCACCCCATAGAAATCCTGGCCTTCGACTGTGTAGTGAGCCGTCACGCCACCCATCAGTACCTGGAAGCCGAACAGCGCGCCGACCAGCAACAGGTATTTGCCCAGGGCTTTTTGCGAAGGTGTGAGCTTGATCAGGCTCAGCGGGTCTTGAAGCGGCACTTTGGGTTCGCCGTCTTCGTGGTTACGCAGGAACGCCCAGCCCCAGACCAGAAAACCGACACCCGCCAGCAGCACGACAATGCTGACAATCGACCAGACCATGTTTTCTGCGGTCGGGTGATTGTCGATCAACGGTTCGTGGGGCCAGTTGTTGGTAAAGGTCGCCGTCTGTCCGTCGCGTTCGGTGGCGGCTGCCCAGGCAGTCCAGAAGAAAAAGTGCGTCAACTGCTCGCGCCGGGCCGCGTCGGGCAAGGTGTTTTCTTTCATGGCAAAGCTTTCGCGGCTGCCGTGCAGCGCAGCGTCATTACCGAATAGCGCATGGTAATACGCGGCGGTTTGGGCGATGGCCTGGACGCGGCGCTCGCTGAGTACCAGCGTGCCGTTCAGCAGTCGGTTGCCGCGGTATTCGCGCTTGAGTTGATGGCGCAACAGGGCCTGCTGATCGTCACCGATATCCTGATAGGGCTTGGCGTAACTTTGCTGTGCCGCCAGATCCAGCCAGGCGAGCAGTTCGCGGTGCAACCAGTCGGCGGTCCAGTCCGGCGCCTGATAGGCACCGTGACCCCAGATCGAGCCCAACTGCATGCCGCCGATGCTCTGCCAGGCGGTTTGACCGTCGAGAATGTCGCTGGCGCCAAACAAGGTTTTGCCCTCGACGTTTTGCACCTGTTGGGGAATCGGTGGCGCCTGGCGGTAAATCTCGTGGCCGAACCACCCGAGCAGGCAGAAGGTCACGCCGAGGACGCCAATCAGCGACCACCATAATTTGCGGTATTCACCCATGGATCACCTCACTGTTAAAAAAAAGCGCCCGCATAACGGGTATGCGGGCGCAGAAAACCCGGCCCTGTGATCGGGAAGAGTGGCCGGGGTGTTACGCGGGAAAATGATCGGTTGCCGCGATCATGATCAGTGGGGCGGGATGTTCATCCGCGATCCGAATGCGTGGGATCAATGTACGGCGCGCCCCGAACAGCGTCACTTGTACACAGGGTCAGTGACGTCACGTATGGGTTTTAGCGATTCATACGAAGGTATGGAAAACGAGGAATAACCTGTAGGAGCTGCCGCAGGCTGCGATCTTTTGATCTTGAAATCCAAAATCAAAAGATCGCAGCCTGCGGCAGCTCCTACCGAGGGGAAGTGTCACCTGAGCAGTTTTTGAAACTCTTCCACCGGCAACGGCGGGCTGTGCAAATACCCCTGATAGAAATGACAGTCCAGCCCCTGCAAGAACTCCAGTTGCTCCGGAGTTTCCACACCTTCGGCGATCACTTTGAGTTCCAGGCTGCGTGCCATGGCGACGATGGCGCGAATGATTTCGGCGTCGTTGGGGTCGGTGGTGGCGTCGCGGATGAATGACTGGTCGATTTTCAGGGTGTCGACCGGCAGGCGCTTGAGGTAGGTCAGCGACGAGTAACCGGTGCCAAAGTCGTCCATGGCAAAGCTTACGCCGAGTTTTTTCAGGCGACGCATTTTATTGATGGTGTCTTCCAGGTTCTGGATCACGATGCCTTCGGTAATTTCCAGTTTCAGCAGCGAGCAGGGCAGGCCGTAACTGGCGAGGCTGTTTTCGATGCGTTCGACAAAGTCGTTCTGGCGGAATTGCCGTGGGCTGATGTTCACGCACAGGCTGAAATTCAGTGGGTCCACCAGGCCTTTCAGGATCAGTTGCCTGAAGGACTTGCAGGCTTCATCGACGATCCAGCTGCCGACCTCCAGAATCAGTCCGCTGTCCTCCAATACCTTGATGAATTCGGTCGGTGATTGCGCGCCAAGTTCAGGGTGATTCCAGCGCACCAGCGCTTCGGCACCGACGATGCGGTTATCCCGGGCGTCCACCTGGGGTTGGTAATGCACACGGAACTCACCCCGGGAAAGGGCCAGGCGCAAGTCGGTTTCCATACGCAGGCGTTCGCTCGCGGCCTTCTGCATGGTGTTGTGATACATCTGCGCGGTGTTGCGCCCTGAATCCTTGGCGCGATACAGCGCGATGTCCGCGCGCTTGAGCAAGTCGGTCGGCGTCGAGCCGTGATCGGGAATCAGCGCAATGCCGATGCTCGGCGTCACTTGCAGGCGCTGGCCGTCGAGGAACATCGGCTCCGAGAGCAACTCGCGGATAGTATCCGCCAGCTGTATGACCTGATTGCTGACCTCGTTGCGCGAGCCTTCGAGGCCGCTCAGCAGCACCACAAATTCATCACCGCCCAATCGCGCGACGGTGTCCTCCATGCGCACGCTGGCTTCAAGGCGCGCGGTGATGATTTTCAGCACCGTGTCGCCGACCGGATGGCCGAGGGAATCGTTGATGTGCTTGAAGTGGTCGAGATCGAGAAACATCAAGGCGCCGCGCAGGTTGTGGCGTTTGAGCAGGGCGATCTGCTGGCTCAGGCGATCCATCAACAGTGCGCGATTGGGCAGGTTGGTCAGCGGGTCGTGGTAGGCCAGATGACGGATCTGCGCTTCGGCGTTTTTCAACAGGCTGACGTCCCGCGCGGTCAGCAGCAGGCACGCGGTTTCGTTGAGGGTGATCGGCTCCACCGAGACCTCGACGGTCAGCAACTCGCCACGCTTGTTACGCCCGAGCATTTCCAGGTGATGGACCCGGCCCTTGAGCTGCAGTTCGGCCAACAACGCCGAGCGCTGTTTTTCTTCGGCCCAGATCCCGATCTGATACACGGTGCGACCGACCACTTCGTCGGCACGGTAGCCGGTCAGGCGGCTGAAACCATCGTTGACTTCAAGATAACGCCCTGTGTCGCGTTCGGTGATGGTGATGGCGTCAGGGCTTGAGTGGAATGCCTTGGCGAACTTTTCTTCGCTGGCCTTGAGCGCGGCCTCCGAGCGTTGTTGTTGAGAGATATCGCGCAGGGTAGTGACGACGCATGGCTGGTCGCCAACGTTAATCTGGCGGCTGGAAATCACGCACGTCACGGGCTGCCCATCCTTGTGTTGCACCAGGATTGCCACGTTATTCAGCGCTTGCTCGCGAATGACCTGTTCGATCCGTTGCAGGCTCTTTGCTGAAGCATCCCACAGGCCGATTTCGTCGGCGCTACGGCCGATCACATCGGCGGCGCTCCAGCCGAATGTCTGGGTGAAACTGGAGTTGATTTCGATGAATTGCCCGGTGTCCTGGCGGGTCACGCAGATCGGGTCCGGGCTGACCTGGAACAGGGTGGCGAACTTCTCTTCGGAGGCCACCAGTTGTTGTTCGCGTTCGACCTGATCGGTGATGTCGAGCAGGGTGCCGGCCATGCGCAGCGGCACGCCGTTTTCGTCGCGATAGAGCCGGGCACGGCTTTCCAGATAACGCGAGCTGCCGTCCGGCAACTGCACGCGATAGGTCAATTGATAGTTGCCGGCCGGGCCTTCGCGCAGGCTGCGATAGGCATCGCGCATGGTGTCGCGTTCTTCATCGGGCACACCCTCGAAAAACTCGTCGAAGGATTCATGGAAAGGCTTGGCTTCCATCCCGTGCAACTGCGCGGCGCGGGCCGAACCGTAGAGCATGCCGCTGGGAATGTGCCAATCCCAGGTGCCCAGTTGCGCCGAGTCCAGGGCCAGGTCGAGTCGCTCCTGGCTGTCCTTCAAGGCGTGTTCGGCCGCTTTGCGTTCCGTGGTGTCGAGAAACGTGCTCAGCAAATAGGGATGGCCTTCGAGTTCGACCTTTTGCGCGCTGAGGATGCCATCGTGGATCTGGCCATTGCTGGCGCGAAACTGCACCTCCATGCTGACCAATTCGCCTTTGGCCTTGGTGGCCTTGACCAGTTCCTCCCGTTGTTCGGGGTGCACCCACAGGCCGAGTTCCAGGGTGGTGCGGCCGATGGCGTGTTGTACCGGCCAGCCGAACAGGCTCTCGAAATACTGATTGGCTTCGGTGATCAGGCCGTCGTCCTGGCGAGTCAGCAGGACCATGTTCGGGCACAGGTGAAACAGCGTGGCGAAGCGTTTTTCCGAGCTGCTCAACGCCTGTTCACGTTGGCGCTGGTGGGTGATCTCGCGGATCACGCCGATCATGCGGGGACGGCCGTGTTTGTCTGGCAACAGGCTGCCGTTGATTTCCAGCCAATGCAGGCTGCCATCGGGCCAGCGAATGCGATGGTGCATCGCTTGCTCCAGCGGCGCGCCGGCGATGACGGCGTGGAACGCGCGAACGGTTTTCGCCCGATCTTCCGGAGGCAGCAAGTCGAGGTATTCCAGATCGGCCGGCAACGGTTGCCGTGGATCGAAGCCAAACAACGCCTGCGTACCCCGCGACCAACTGATCTGCCCGCGTTCAATGTCCCAATACCAGGCACCCAGACGCGCGCCGTTCAGGGCGGCCAGCAATTGTGAGGCACTTTCCCAACTCTGCTCGGATCGTTTTGGGTCAAGTGCCTGAATACGCGGCATCGGCGGAATACGGTCTACAGATTTCGGCATTGGCAAGCCTTAGGCTGAGGTGGGCATTTGGCACAGGATTTCGCGGCTCTATAGGAGTAGCACAAGTCAGCCTTGAGTCCCTGGCAGTTCGATTTGAGCATCCAGCAGCGCCATGAAGGCCCGTGCTGCATTCGACAGCGTCCGTTCTGTGTGCAGGATATAGCCTAGCTGGCGAGAGAGTTGTATGCCCGGCAGTGGTATTCGTGCAACTTGATCATCGAGCATGGTGCGCGGCAATACACTCCAGGCAAGGCCAATGGAGACCATCATCTTGATGGTCTCCAGGTAGTTGGTGCTCATGGCGATGTTCGGCGTCAGCCCCTGGGCTTCGAACAGGCGCTGGACGATGTGGTGGGTGAAGGTGTTGCCGCCGGGAAACACCGCCGGGTGACGGGCGATATCCGCCAGGCTGACCTTGCCATTGAGCAGTAGCGAATGCTCCGGGGCGACCACGAAATCCAGCGGGTCATCCCACACCGGCGTCGCCTTGACCAACGCGTGGGGTTCCGGCGCGAGGGTAATGACTGCCAGTTCGGCGCGGCCATGGAGGATTTCTTCGTAGGCCACTTCCGAATCGAGAAACTGAATATCCAGCGCCACTTCCGGATAGCGTCGGGTGAACTCCCTTAATAAGGGCGGCAAACGGTGCAGGCCAATGTGGTGACTGGTGGCCAGGGTCAGACGGCCGGTCACCTCGCCCGAGAGGTTAGTCAACGCACGGCGCGTATCATCGAGGACGTTCAAAATCTGGTAGGCCCGTGGCAGCAGGGCGCGACCGGCCTCGGTCAACCCGACCTCGCGGCCCAGTCGATCGAACAGTCGCACCTTCAATTGCTGCTCCAGCCCGGCGATGCGTTTGCTGATGGCTGGTTGTGTCAGGTGCAGCCGTTCGCCCGCGCCAGAGAAGCTTCCGGTCTCCGCGATAGCAATAAAGGCATTGAGGTTGGCCAGGTCCATGGTCGCATTCCAGTTGGTTATCCAAAGCATAAAAAATATGAATTTGAGTTATTTAATGTAACCCCATAGGATCAGCCTCACAAGCCAAAGGGTTATTGAAATTCTCAAGATCCAGGGCATAGAAACAAGCTGATGAGGAACCGTCTGATGGCCGGCAAAACGCTCTACGACAAGCTCTGGGATTCGCATTTGGTCAAGCAGCGCGACGATGGCTCTGCGCTGATCTACATCGATCGTCACATCATCCACGAAGTGACTTCGCCGCAAGCCTTTGAAGGCCTGCGTCTGGCCGGGCGCAAGCCTTGGCGCATCGATGCCAACATCGCGACCCCGGACCACAACGTACCGACAACCCCTGAGCGCAAGGGCGGCATCGACGCCATTGTTGACCAGGTCTCGCGTTTGCAGGTCCAGACCCTCGACGACAACTGCGATGAATACGGCATCGTCGAATTCAAGATGAACGACGTCCGCCAAGGCATCGTCCACGTCATCGGCCCGGAGCAGGGCGCTACCTTGCCGGGCATGACCGTGGTCTGCGGCGACTCCCACACCTCGACCCACGGTGCGTTCGGTGCCCTGGCTCACGGTATCGGCACTTCCGAGGTCGAGCATGTGCTCGCCACCCAGTGCCTGGTCGCCAAGAAAATGAAAAACATGCTGGTTTCCGTCGAAGGCAAATTGCCGTTCGGCGTGACCGCCAAGGACATCGTCCTCGCCGTGATCGGCAAGATCGGCACCGCCGGTGGTAACGGCCACGCCATCGAGTTCGCCGGTAGCGCGATTCGTGACCTGTCCGTTGAAGGCCGCATGACCATTTGCAACATGTCCATCGAGGCCGGCGCTCGCGTAGGTCTGGTGGCGGCTGACGAAAAAACCGTGGCTTACGTGAAGGGCCGTCCATTCGCTCCAAAAGGCGCGGAGTGGGACTTGGCGGTCGAAGCGTGGAAAGACCTGGTGTCTGATCAAGACGCCAAGTTCGACACCATCGTCGAGCTCGACGCGACCCAGATCAAGCCGCAAGTCAGCTGGGGCACTTCGCCCGAGATGGTGTTGGCTGTGGATCAGAACGTTCCGGATCCTGCGAAGGAAATGGACCTGGTCAAGCGCGGTTCCATCGAACGCGCTTTGAAATACATGGGTTTGACCGCCAATCAGGCGATCACCGACATTCAACTGGACCGCGTCTTCATCGGTTCCTGCACCAACTCGCGCATCGAAGATCTGCGCGCTGCTGCCGTCATTGCCAAGGGCCGCAAAGTGGCCTCGACCATCAAGCAGGCCATCGTGGTGCCGGGCTCGGGTCTGGTGAAGGCTCAAGCTGAATCGGAAGGCCTGGACAAGATTTTCCTCGAAGCCGGTTTCGAATGGCGCGAGCCGGGTTGCTCGATGTGCCTGGCGATGAACCCGGACCGTTTGGAGTCGGGCGAACATTGCGCTTCCACGTCGAACCGTAACTTCGAAGGCCGTCAGGGCGCCGGTGGCCGTACGCACCTCGTCAGCCCGGCCATGGCCGCCGCCGCGGCTGTAAACGGTCGTTTCGTCGACGTCCGTGAATTGATCCAGGGAGCGCAGTAAGCATGAGAGCATTTACCCAGCACACTGGACTTGTCGCGCCTTTGGATCGTGCCAACGTCGACACCGATCAGATCATTCCGAAGCAGTTCTTGAAGTCGATCAAGCGCACCGGTTTCGGCCCGAACCTGTTCGATGAATGGCGTTATCTGGATGTGGGGCAGCCGTATCAGGACAACTCCAAGCGTCCGCTGAACAAGGACTTCGTACTCAACGCCGAGCGTTACCAAGGCGCCAGCGTGTTGCTGGCCCGCGAGAACTTCGGTTGCGGCTCCAGCCGCGAACACGCGCCGTGGGCGCTGGAAGAGTACGGTTTCCGCAGCATCATCGCGCCGAGCTACGCCGACATCTTCTTTAACAACAGCTTCAAGAACGGCTTGCTGCCGATCATCTTGAGCGACGCCGAAGTGGATGAGCTGTTCCAGCAGGTCGAGGCCAATCCGGGTTATCAGTTGCAGGTCGATCTTCAAGCCCAGACCGTCACCCGTCCGGATGGCAAGGTGTTGAGCTTCGAAATCGATGCCTTCCGTAAGCATTGCTTGCTCAACGGTCTGGACGATATCGGCCTGACGTTGCAGGACCACGAGGCGATTGCGACGTTTGAAGGCAAGCACCGGGCGAGCCAGCCTTGGTTGTTTCGCGACGCGTGATTTTCGGTAGTTAGTGCCGGCCCCATCGCTGGCAAGCCAGCTCCTACAGGTTTGTGAGCGCCGCAAATCACTGTAGGAGCTGGCTTGCCAGCGATGAGGCCCGGACAGACACCACAAGACTAAACCCTGAAAAAGGAAGTCCCCCATGACCAGCACCGCCCAGCACAGCCAGGTAGTCCAGAAGCAATTCGGTGAACAGGCTTCGGCCTACCTGAGCAGCGCCGTCCACGCTCAAGGCACCGAATTCGCGCTGCTACAGGCTGAACTGGCAGGGCAGGGCGAAGCCCGGGTTCTGGACCTGGGTTGCGGCGCCGGTCATGTGAGTTTCCACGTGGCGTCGCTGGTGAAAGAAGTGGTGGCTTACGACCTGTCGCAGCAAATGCTCGACGTGGTGACAACCGCTGCTGTTGATCGAGGCTTGAGCAACATAACAACGGTCAACGGCGCCGCCGAGCGCCTGCCGTTCGCCGATGGCGAGTTCGACTTCGTGTTCAGCCGTTATTCGGCGCACCACTGGAGCGATCTCGGCCTGGCGTTGCGGGAAGTTCGTCGGGTGTTGAAGCCGGGCGGGGTGGCGGCGTTCATCGATGTGTTGTCACCGGGTAGCCCGTTGTTCGACACTTACCTGCAAAGCGTCGAAGTGCTGCGCGACACCAGCCATGTGCGCGATTATTCCGCCGGCGAGTGGTTGCGTCAGGTCAGCGAGGCGGGGTTGCATACCCGCAGCACCACGCGGCAGCGTCTGCGTCTGGAGTACAACTCTTGGGTCGAACGCATGCGCACACCTGAAGTGATGCGCGCGGCCATCCGCGAATTGCAGCAGTCGATGGGCAACGAAGTACGCGAATATTTCGAGATTGAGGCCGATGGTTCGTTCAGTACTGATGTGCTGGTACTGATGGCTGAACGATAGGCCTAAGGCGATAGAATTTTTCCGGGTGCGCCCAAGGGCACACCGACTGATGACATGAGGAAAGCATGAGCAAGCAGATTCTGATTCTCCCAGGTGACGGTATTGGCCCGGAAATCATGGCCGAAGCGGTCAAGGTGCTGGAATTGGCCAGTGACAAGTTCGCCCTGGGCTTCGAGCTGAGCCACGACGTGATCGGTGGCGCGGCCATCGACAAGCACGGCGTGCCATTGGCCGATGAAACCCTGGAGCGTGCCCGCGCAGCCGATGCCGTGCTGCTGGGTGCGGTTGGCGGTCCGAAATGGGACACCATCGAGCGTGACATCCGTCCTGAGCGCGGCCTGCTGAAAATCCGTGCGCAACTGGGCCTGTTCGGCAACCTGCGTCCGGCGATCCTTTACCCGCAACTGGCCGAGGCTTCCAGCCTGAAGCCGGAAATCGTCGCGGGCCTGGATATCCTGATCGTTCGTGAGCTGACCGGCGGTATCTACTTCGGCGCACCTCGCGGCACCCGTACCCTGGAAAACGGCGAGCGTCAGTCCTACGACACCCTGCCGTACAGCGAAAGCGAAATCCGCCGCATCGCCCGTGTCGGCTTCGACATGGCCATGGTCCGAGGCAAGAAGCTGTGCTCGGTGGACAAGGCCAACGTATTGGCGTCCAGCCAACTGTGGCGTGAAATTGTCGAGGAAGTGGCCAAGGATTACCCTGAGGTCGAACTGAGCCACATGTACGTCGACAACGCCGCGATGCAGCTGGTGCGTGCACCGAAGCAGTTCGACGTGATTGTCACCGACAACATGTTCGGCGACATTTTGTCCGACCAGGCTTCGATGCTGACCGGTTCCATCGGTATGCTGCCATCGGCATCCCTGGACACCAACAACAAGGGCATGTACGAGCCGTGCCACGGTTCGGCGCCGGACATCGCAGGCAAAGGCATTGCCAACCCGTTGGCGACCATTTTGTCGGTGTCGATGATGTTGCGTTACAGCTTTAACCAGCAAGCTGCGGCCGATGCCATCGAAAAAGCCGTCAGCCTGGTGCTGGATCAGGGCTTGCGCACGGGCGACATCTGGTCGGCCGGTTGCACTAAAGTCGGTACGCAGGAAATGGGTGACGCAGTAGTCGCCGCGCTGCGGAATCTGTAATCTCTCGGGCCCGCTGCCCATTTCACCCCCGAAAGCAGCGGCCCACATTTCAAGAAGGTGTAGTTGCGATGAAACGTGTAGGTCTGATCGGTTGGCGCGGTATGGTCGGTTCCGTGCTCATGCAGCGGATGCTGGAAGAGCAGGATTTCGATCTTATCGAGCCGGTGTTTTTCACCACTTCCAATGTCGGTGGCCAAGGCCCGTCCGTGGGCAAGGACATTGCTCCGCTCAAGGACGCTTACAGCATTGAAGAGCTGAAAACCCTCGACGTGATTCTGACCTGCCAAGGTGGCGACTACACCAGCGAAGTCTTCCCGAAACTGCGCGAAGCCGGCTGGCAGGGTTACTGGATCGACGCCGCTTCCAGCCTGCGCATGCAGGATGACGCGGTGATCGTTCTGGATCCGGTGAACCGCAAGGTCATCGACCAGCAACTGGACGCGGGCACCAAGAACTACATCGGCGGCAACTGTACCGTCAGCCTGATGCTGATGGGCCTCGGCGGTCTGTTCGAAGCCGGTCTGGTCGAGTGGATGAGCGCCATGACTTATCAGGCGGCCTCCGGTGCCGGCGCGCAGAACATGCGTGAACTGATCAAGCAAATGGGCGCGACCCACGCCGCTGTCGCCGATCAACTGGCCGACCCGGCCAGCGCGATCCTCGACATCGACCGTCGTGTCGCCGAAGCCATGCGCAGCGACGCGTACCCGACCGAAAACTTCGGCGTACCGCTGGCCGGCAGCCTGATCCCGTGGATCGACAAGGAACTGCCGAACGGCCAGAGCCGCGAAGAGTGGAAGGCCCAGGCCGAGACCAACAAGATCCTCGGTCGCTTCAAGAGCCCGATCCCGGTCGATGGCATCTGCGTGCGCATCGGCGCCATGCGCTGCCACAGCCAGGCGCTGACCATCAAGCTGAACAAAGACGTGCCGATCGCCGATATCGAAGGGCTGATCAGCCAGCACAACCCTTGGGTCAAGCTGGTGCCGAACAACCGTGAGACCAGCATTCAGGAACTGAGCCCGAACAAGGTCACCGGTACCCTGAACGTTCCGGTCGGCCGTCTGCGCAAGCTGAACATGGGTTCGCAATTCGTCGGCGCGTTCACCGTCGGCGACCAACTGCTGTGGGGCGCGGCCGAACCGCTGCGTCGCATGCTGCGGATCCTGCTTGAGCGTTGATCGATTGATGCAATGAAAGAACCCGCGCCTTGCAAGAGGTGCGGGTTTTTTTATGTCTGCGGTTTTTCGGTTGTCTGGTCTGGCCTCATCGCTGGCAAGCCAGCTCCCACAGGTTTCATGGTGTACGCAAATCTTGTGCTTGATACCGTTCACTGCGGGAGCTGGCAAGCCAGCTCCCATAGGTTTCATGGTGTACGCAAATCTTGTGCTTGATATCGTTCACTGTGGGAGCTGGCAAGCCAGCTCCCACAGGTTTCATGGTGTACACAAATCTTGTGCTTGATACCGTTCACTGCGGGAGCTGGCTTGCCAGCGATGAGGCCGGTACAGACACCACAAATCTCCCTGCCGAATTGCCTGCACCCCAACCACCCGGTAAAGTGCCGCTCCCCCCGTTTCGCCAGAGGTAGAACCATGAGCCAGTCCATTGATATTGCCGTGATCGGCGCCACCGGTACTGTCGGCGAAACGCTCGTGCAGATTCTCGAAGAACGCGACTTCCCGGTCGGCAACCTGCACCTGCTGGCGAGCAGCGAATCCGCCGGCAGTTCGGTGCCGTTTCGTGGCAAGAACGTGCGTGTGCGCGAGGTCGATGAGTTCGACTTCAGTAAAGTGCAGCTGGTGTTCTTTGCCGCAGGCCCGGCAGCAACCTTGAGTTTCGCTTCCCGCGCCACGGCAGCCGGTTGCTCGATTGTCGATCTGTCCGGTGCCTTGCCGGCCGACCAGGCACCGCAAGTGGTGCCGGAAGCCAACGCCCAAGTACTGGCCGGGTTGAAAAAACCATTCCAGGTCAGCAGCCCGAGTCCATCGGCAACCACCTTGGCGGTGGTGCTTGCGCCGTTGCTGGGTTTGCTCGACTTGCAGCGCATCAACCTGACCGCCAGCCTTGCAGTTTCCGCCCAGGGCCGAGAAGCCGTGAGCGAACTGGCCCGGCAGACCGCCGAACTGCTCAACGTGCGTCCGCTGGAACCAAAATTCTTTGATCGGCAGATGGCCTTCAACCTGCTGGCCCAGGTCGGCAAGCCGGATGAACAAGGTCACACGTTGCTGGAAAAACGCCTCGTGCGCGAACTGCGTCAGGTCATGGCGCTGCCTTCATTGAAGATTTCCGTCACGTGCATTCAAGCTCCGGTGTTTTTTGGCGATAGCTTTAACGTGACCCTGCAGTCAGCCAGCGAAATCGACCTGGCGAAAGTCAATGCCGCACTGGAAGACGCACCGGGCATTGAACTGGTCGAGGCCGGTGATTATCCGACGCCGGTGGGTGACGCGGTAGGCCAGGATGTGGTCTACGTTGGTCGGGTTCGCCGGGGTATCGACGACCTGTCGGAACTAAACTTGTGGCTGACGTCAGATAACGTACGCAAAGGTGCCGCGCTCAATGCTGTGCAGCTGGCGGAATTGTTGATAAAAGACATGCTGTAAAAGATACTTGGCGACAATTTTTCGAATGATTCCGGGTGAGCGTCATGCTTGGCCGGAATGCTGAAGGCGAGCCACCCTGCGGTGCTTTCCGGGGCATGCATGAAACGACCGCGCGCGACGAATCTTCGCCGCCGCGCGCAATGCCTTACGGCAGCGGCTATCAATACCTTCTCGCTGGCCGAGGAATGTTCAAACTAAGGATGAGCTATGGTTCAAGTTCGCAAACTGGTGTTAGCAATAGCGGCCGCCTCGGCGCTGTCCTCCGGTATGGCGCATGCCCTCGGGCTCGGGGAATTGACTCTGAAATCGACGCTGAACCAGCCGTTGGTGGCAGAGATCGAGTTGCTCGACGTCAAGGAACTCACCGCTGCCGAAGTGGTGCCGAGCCTGGCTTCACCTGAAGATTTCGCCAAGGCCGGTGTCGACCGCCAGGCGTTTCTCAACGACCTGACCTTCACTCCAGTGCTGAACGCCAGCGGCAAAAGCATCCTGCGTGTAACGTCCAGCAAGCCACTCTCCGAGCCGATGGTGAAATTCCTGGTTCAAGTGATGTGGCCCAACGGTCGCCTGCTGCGCGATTACAGCGTATTGCTCGATCCGTCCAAATTCTCGCCGCAAACCGCTGAAGCGGCTGCGCAACCTGCACCGACCCAAGGTGCGACCGCGCCCGTCACCGGTGCGACCAAACCGTCCGAATACACCACCACGTCGCGCGATACCCTGTGGGAAATTGCCGCGAAGGCGCGTAATGGCGGTTCGATTCAGCAAACCATGCTGGCGATCCAGGCGTTGAACCCTGATGCCTTTATTGACGGCAACATCAACCGGCTTAAAACCGGTCAGGTGCTGCGTCTGCCCGATCAGGCGCAAGCTACCAGCCTGGCGCAACCCAAGGCCATTGCAGAAGTGGCCGCGCAGAACACCGCATGGCGTCAGGGGCGTCGTTATGTTGCCAAGCCCGGCACCGGGCAGCAGCAACTCGACGCAACCAAGCGAGCTCGCGCTGAAGGCGCTCCGGGGCAAGCAGCGACCGACAAGCTGAGTCTGGTGTCCGCCGAGTCCGGCAAGGGTGGCAAAGGCGCTGCTGGCGATGCCAAGGCCCTGAGCAACAAGCTGGCGGTCACGCGGGAAAGTCTGGATACGACCCGGCGTGATAACGCTGAGCTGAAAAGCCGCATGGCCGATCTGCAAAGTCAGCAGGAAAAGCTGATGCGCCTGATCGAGCTGAAGAACAATCAATTGGCCAAATTGCAGGCCGAAGGCACGGTGGATGCACCGGCGGCTGAGGTTGCGACTGCTGCGACTGCTCCGGCGATCACGGCAGAATTGACGCCTGCTCCGGCGACAGCGCCAGTCGAAGCGGCCCCGGCAACTGCTGCTCCCGCGGCGGCAGCGCCGGAGGCCGCCCCGGCTCCGGCGGAGGCACCCGTCGAGCCGACCCCGGCAGCTTCCGACGAACAGCAATTCCGCGAGCTGCTGACCAACCCATGGCTGCTGGGTCTGGCGGGTGGCGGGGTCGTGGTTCTGCTGCTGTTGTTGCTGTTGCTGGCCCGTCGCCGCAAAGCTCAACAAGAAGCCGAAAAGCACCTGCGCATGGCTCGCGCCCTGGCCGAAGACCAGCCGTTCTCCGCCGATCTCGATCTGCCTGAAAGCAGCTTCGAAGGCCTGGAGGTTCCGCCGCCGAGCGTAAAACTCGCCACCACGCCGGTTCCTGCCCCAGCCCCGGCGCCGGTGATTGCCCCGGTTGTGGTGACGCCACCGATTGCAGCTCCGTTGGTCTCACCGGCCGCCGATCACTCCGACGATGTATTGGGCAAGGCTCAATCGCACATTGCCGCCCATCGCCTGAATCAGGCCGCCACTTTGCTGGAAGAGGGGATCAGGCTCGAGCCGCAGCGCAGCGATTTGCGCCTGAAATTGATGGAAGTCTACGGTCAGCAAGGCGACCGCGATGCGTTCGTCGCCCAAGAGCGTCAACTGGTGGCCAATGGTGACAATTTCGCCCAGGTCGAAAAACTCAAAAGCCGCTTCCCGGCCATGGCACTGGTCGCCGCCGGCGGTATCGCCGCAGCCGCCGCTGCAGCCGAGCTGGACGCGCAATACGTCAAGGATCTGTTGCAGGAGGAGCCGCCAGCGCCTGTGCCGGCCGATGATGACTTCGACAGCGCTTTTGACCTGAGCCTGGATGATCTTGAAAACGTCACCCCGGTAGCAGCTGCGCCAGCACCGGAGCCTGCGCCTGAGCCGACAACCTTGGACGAGCTGGAAGATTTCCCGCTGGACGATGATCTGAGCTTCGGGTCGGTGTTGCAGCAGCAGACAGAAATCAAGGACAACCTCGACGACCTGTCGGACTTCGATCTGGACATGGATCTGGGTGCAGAGCCGTCGCCAGCGATTCTCGCTGAGGATGACTTCCTGCTGGATCTGGATGAAGGCGTGAAGGATTTGCCTGTCGTCGAAACGCCCGCAGCGCCTGAGTTGGCACTGGACGACCTGGAGCTGCCGGCCGACTTTGACCTGTCGCTGGCCGACGAAATGGACGCACCCGATGCATTTGCGTCGGAACTGGATGACGTCAACGCCGAGTTGGAGAGCTTGTCTGGCAGCATCAGCGAGCCGACTTTCACAGCGGACGACGCTTTGATCTCCATGGATGACGAGCCGGAATTCGATTTCCTCTCCGGTACCGACGAAGTCGCCACCAAACTCGATCTGGCCCAGGCCTACATCGACATGGGCGACAACGACGGCGCCCGGGACATCCTCAATGAGGTGGTGACCGAAGGCGATGACGGGCAGAAGAGCGAGGCGAAGGAGATGCTTTCTCGTCTGGCGTGAGTGACTGACGCGTTGTAAACAAAGCGGCAGCCCATTGAGGCTGCCGTTTTTGTTTGTTCCGGGGGTGCGATGGCGTCTGTGGAATTGCCATCGCGGGCAAGCCCACTCCCACAGGTTATGTGAGCGACGTAAATCCCTGTGGGAGCGGGCTTGCCCGCGATGAGGCCCTGACATTCACCGCCGTCTCCACGGTTGTACTGGTATCCATGTCCTGCGGCCTTATAATGCCCGCCTTTGCGAACATCAGCAGGCTGTCACCCTTTGGCAAATATAGATAACCCGGCCGCCGAAATGGCGGCTGACGGCTTTTACCGGATTGCGTTGGGCGTTGAATACAAAGGCTCGCGTTATCGCGGCTGGCAACGCCAGGCCTCCGGTGTCCTCACCGTGCAGGAAACCCTCGAAAACGCCTTGTCCAAAGTCGCCGACTCGCCCGTGTCGCTGCTTTGCGCCGGGCGCACCGACGCCGGGGTGCACGCCTGTGGCCAGGTGGTGCATTTCGACACGCAGGTCGAGCGTTCGATGAAGGCCTGGGTGATGGGCGCCAATATCAATTTGCCCCACGATGTCAGCGTCAGTTGGGCCAAAGTCATGCCGGCGCATTTTCATGCGCGGTTCAAGGCCATCGCCCGGCGCTATCGCTATGTGATCTACAACGATCAGATCCGCCCGGCGCACCTGAACGAAGAAATCACCTGGAACCACCGTCCGCTGGACGTCGAGCGCATGGCCGAAGCAGCGCAGTATCTGGTCGGCACCCATGATTTCAGCGCTTTTCGCGCCGGTCAGTGCCAGGCCAAGTCGCCGATCAAGGAACTGCATCACCTGCGTGTCACCCGTCACGGCAAGATGATCGTGCTGGATATCCGCGCCAGCGCTTTCCTGCATCACATGGTGCGCAACATTGCCGGCGTGCTGATGACCATCGGTGCCGGCGAGCGTCCGGTGGAGTGGATGAAGGAAGTGCTGGAGAGCCGAATCCGGCGTTCCGGCGGGGTGACAGCGCATCCGTTTGGCCTGTATCTGGTGCAGGTCGAGTACCGCGACGAGTTCGAATTGCCCGAGCGTTTCATTGGTCCGCATTTCCTCACCGGTTTCACCGAACTTGACGGCTGACGCCCTCGAACGCTTTTGTTACCATCCGGGACTTTCTCGGATTTCCCGTGGGGTTTTATCGACATGTCAGCCGTTCGCAGCAAGATTTGCGGGATTACCCGCATAGAAGATGCGTTGGCAGCGGTCGAGGCCGGGGCCGATGCCATTGGTTTTGTGTTTTACGCCAAGAGCCCGCGGGCGGTGACGTTCCAGCAGGCGCGCTCGATCATCAAGGCATTGCCGCCGTTCGTGACCACCGTGGGGCTGTTCGTTAACGCCAGCCGTTGCGAGTTGGGGGAAATCCTCGACGCCGTGCCGCTGGACCTGTTGCAGTTCCATGGCGACGAAATCGCGGCGGAGTGCGAAGGCTGGCATCGTCCGTACATCAAGGCGCTGCGGGTCAAGGCGGGCGATGACATTGCAGCGGCTTGCGACGCCTATCCGAGCGCCAGCGGGATTTTGCTCGACGCCTATGTCGAAGGTATTCCGGGGGGAACCGGTGAAGCGTTCGACTGGTCATTGATACCGCAAGGCCTGGGCAAGCCGATCATCCTGGCGGGCGGCCTGACCCCGGAAAACGTCGCCGAGGCCGTGGCACGGGTTCGACCGTACGCCGTGGATGTCAGCGGCGGGGTAGAGGCAAGCAAGGGCATCAAGGATCACGCAAAGATTCAGGCGTTCATCAAGGCTGTACGCAGTAGCTTGTAGGATGTGACGGCTGGCAGTCTGCCGCCGTCCACTGCTCTGTACAAAACGGCTGAGGGTTATTGGGTGGTACGCAGGTCACGTTTCGCTGATCCGGCCATTCACTGATCATCGCCGCACACATGAATTTAGCTCAAGGGCATACGCGGGGCTGCGAACCAGAGCGTTCGGGCCGCCGGTACTGGAGAAAGAAAGCATGAGCAACTGGTTAGTAGACAAACTGATCCCTTCGATCATGCGTTCCGAGGTCAAGAAGAGCTCGGTGCCTGAAGGTCTTTGGCACAAATGCCCGTCTTGCGAGGCTGTGCTGTATCGTCCGGAGCTGGAAAAGACCCTGGACGTTTGCCCCAAGTGCAACCACCACATGCGTATCGGCGCACGCGCCCGTATCGATATTTTCCTCGACGCCGAAGGCCGTAGCGAACTGGGCGCGGACCTGGAGCCGGTTGACCGTCTGAAATTCCGCGATGGCAAGAAGTACAAGGATCGCCTGACCGCTGCGCAAAAGCAGACCGGCGAAAAAGACGCGCTGATCTCGATGAGCGGTACCTTGCTCGGCATGCCGGTTGTGGTGTCGGCATTCGAATTCTCCTTCATGGGTGGTTCGATGGGCGCCATCGTCGGTGAGCGCTTCGTGCGCGCCGCCAACTACGCGCTGGAAAAACGCTGCCCGATGATCTGCTTCTCCGCCTCCGGTGGTGCGCGGATGCAGGAAGCGCTGATCTCCCTGATGCAAATGGCCAAGACCTCCGCGGTGCTGGCGCGTCTGCGCGAAGAAGGTATCCCGTTCATCTCCGTGCTGACCGACCCGGTCTACGGCGGTGTTTCCGCCAGTCTGGCGATGCTGGGCGACGTGATCGTCGGTGAGCCGAAAGCTCTGATCGGCTTTGCCGGCCCGCGCGTTATCGAGCAAACCGTGCGCGAAAAACTGCCGGAAGGCTTCCAGCGCAGCGAGTTCCTGCTGGAGCACGGCGCGATCGACATGATCGTTCACCGCCAGGAACTGCGTCCGCGCCTGGGTAACCTGCTGGCGCAAATGATGGGCCTGCCGACGCCGAAATTCGTCGCCGCGCCAATCGAGCCGATCGTGGTTCCGCCGGTACCTGCCAACCTATGACTGAACGTACCCTTGGCGAGTGGCTCGCCTACCTTGAGCAGTTGCACCCCTCGGCCATCGACATGGGCCTTGAGCGCTCGCAACAGGTAGCGTCCCGCATGGGACTGGGCAAGCCGGCGCCTCGGGTGATCACGGTCACCGGCACCAACGGCAAGGGTTCCACCTGTGCGTTCGTGGCTTCATTGCTGCGGGCACAGGGCCTGACCGTCGGTGTCTACAATTCCCCGCACCTGCTGCGCTACAACGAGCGGGTGCAAGTCAATGGCGTCGAAGCCACTGACGCCGAGCTGTGCCAGGCCTTCGCTGCGGTCGAGGCCGGTCGCGGCGACACTTCCCTGACTTATTTCGAAATGGGCACCCTGGCGGCGTTCTGGCTGTTTCAGCAGTCGGCGCTCGACGCCGTGGTGCTGGAAGTCGGTCTGGGCGGGCGTCTGGACACGGTCAACGTGGTGGATGCCGACATGGCGCTGGTCACCAGCATCGGTGTCGATCACGCAGACTACCTCGGTGATACCCGTGAGTCCGTGGCCTTTGAAAAGGCCGGCATCTTCCGCCAGGGCGCGCCTGCGCTCTGTGGCGACCTGAATCCTCCGCAACCCTTGCTGGACAAAGCGCGCGAGCTCGACTGCCCGTTTTTCCTGCGTGGGCGCGATTTTGACCTCGGCATCACTGATCACAACTGGCAATGGCGCGGACTAGACGCTCAGGGGCGTGTTGTCGAGTTGCGTGACCTGCCGTTGCTCGATCTGCCGATGGAAAACGCGGCACTGGCGTTGCAGGCCTATCTGCTGCTCGGATTGCCCTGGGTCGATACGCAGATTGTTCAGGCGCTGCAAGCCACTCGAGTGGTCGGGCGTCTCGATCGGCGCCAGTTCGACTGGCAGGGCAAGCGTCTGAACCTGTTGCTGGATGTGGGGCATAACCCCCATGCGGCCGAGTATCTGGCTCGCCGCCTGGCCAGTCGTCCGCCGGTTGGCAGGCGTCTGGCGGTGTTCGGGTTGCTGGCGGACAAGGATCTGGATGGTGTTATTGGCGAATTGAGTGCTAGTGTCGAGCACTGGGCCGTCGCTCCGCTGGATTCACCTCGGGCGCGACCGGTTGTCGATTTGCGCGACGCACTGCAAACGCGTGGTGCTTCAGTAACGTCTTATGACAGCGTGGCCGCCGCCCTGGAAGGGCAGTGCGCGCTGGCGACGAGCGACGACGAAATTCTGTTGTTCGGATCATTTTATTGTGTCGCCGAGGCCCTTGAATGGCTGGCTCGGCGCTCCACGGAGGAAGCGGCAAATGGCATTGCTGGATAAAGCCTACAAACAGCGCATGGTCGGCGCTCTGGTTCTGGTCGCGCTGGCCGTGATTTTCCTGCCGATGCTGTTCTCCCGTCAGGATGAGCAGCGCCAGGTAACGGTCGAAGCCCCGGCTGCGCCGCAAGCGCCGGCGATGCCGCAGGTGCAGGTCGAGCCGGTGGTGGTCCCTGAGCCGCAAGCGCTGCCGCAGGAGCCGGTTCCGAGCGATGAGGAGATTGCCCAGCAGGAAGCGCCGGCAGTGCCGAGTGCACCCGCTGCAACGGCTCCGGCGCCAACTGCCAAACCGGTAGCGCCGCCTGCGCCAGCGCCGGTGCCGGCTCTTGCCGCAAAACCTGCTACCGCGCCTGCCCAGCCCATTACGGCGGCACCGGGCAAGCCGGATACCACCCAGAGTCGCGTCGACGCCAATGGCCTGTCGGTCAGCTGGTCGGTGCAACTGGCAAGCCTGGCCAATCGTGAAAGTGCGGAAAAGCTGCAGAAAACCCTGCGCAGCCAGGGTTACAACGCCTACATCCGCTCTGCTGATGGCAAGAACCGGGTGTTTGTCGGCCCGCTGATCGAGCGCGCCGAGGCCGATCGTCTGCGTGACTTGTTGAACCGCCAGCAGAACCTCAAGGGTTTTGTCGTGCGCTTTCAGCCAGAGCGCGGATAAATCTATCGCACCGATTTGAAATGCACTGACAATCGCAGCTTACCGATAAGCATGGGCTCTGCTAAAATGCGCCGCCTTATCCGTCTGTAGGCTGCACTGTGCCATTTACCTGGGTTGACTGGGCGATCGTTGCAATCGTCGCCATCTCCGCATTGATCAGTCTGAGCCGCGGCTTCGTCAAAGAAGCATTGTCGCTGGTGACCTGGATCATCGCAGGAGCCGTTGCCTGGATGTTTGGTGGCTCACTGTCCGAGTACCTCGCCGGATACATCCAGACCCCATCGGCTCGTGTAATCACGGGCTGTGCCATCATGTTTGTCGCCACGCTGATCGTAGGCGCAATGATCAATTATCTTATCGGCGAATTGGTTCGCGTTACCGGGTTGTCCGGGACCGATCGATTCCTCGGCATGGCCTTCGGCGCGGCGCGTGGCGTGTTGCTGGTGGTCGTGGCGGTCGGGCTGTTGAGCCTGGGCCCGGTACAGCAGGACGGGTGGTGGAAAGAGTCCCAACTCGTGCCAAAATTTTTATTGGTCGCAGACTGGTCCAAAAACCTGATTCTCGGGTGGAGCAGTCAGTGGCTTGCCAGCGGTATCAGCGTACCCGCTGATATACCGTTCAAGGAGCAACTCTTGCCGACGGCCAAAACGCCTCAGTGAGTGTTGTTCAGTTCAGATCCATTAAGTAGGGGTTGCGTCGCATGTGTGGCATCGTCGGTATCGTCGGTAAGTCGAACGTCAATCAGGCGCTGTATGACGCGCTAACCGTCCTCCAGCACCGCGGCCAGGACGCTGCCGGTATCGTGACCAGCCATGATGGCCGGTTATTCCTGCGCAAGGACAACGGCCTGGTACGTGACGTGTTCCATCAGCGTCACATGCAGCGTCTGGTCGGCCACATGGGCATTGGCCATGTGCGTTATCCGACCGCGGGCAGCTCGACTTCGGCCGAAGCTCAACCGTTTTACGTCAACTCGCCTTACGGCATCACCCTGGCGCACAACGGTAACCTGACCAACGTTGAACAGCTGGCCAAGGAGATTTACGAATCTGACCTGCGCCACGTCAACACCAGCTCCGACTCGGAAGTGCTGCTCAACGTGTTTGCACACGAACTGGCCCAACGCGGCAAGTTGCAGCCAACCGAAGAAGACGTGTTCGCCGCCGTCACCGACGTGCACAACCGTTGCGTCGGCGGTTACGCGGTCGTGGCGATGGTGACCGGCTACGGCATCGTCGGTTTCCGCGACCCGCACGGCATCCGCCCGATCGTGTTCGGCCAGCGTCACACCGACGAAGGCGTCGAGTACATGATCGCTTCCGAAAGCGTGTCGCTGGACGTGCTCGGTTTCACCCTGATTCGCGACCTGGCACCGGGCGAAGCGGTCTACATCACTGAAGACGGCAAGCTGCATACCCGTCAGTGCGCGACCAACCCGTCCCTGACCCCGTGCATCTTCGAACACGTCTACCTGGCGCGTCCGGATTCGATCATCGACGGCGTGTCGGTGTACAAGGCGCGTCTGCGCATGGGCGAGAAGCTCGCCGAGAAGATCTTGCGCGAGCGTCCTGAACACGACATCGACGTGGTCATCCCGATCCCGGACACCAGCCGCACCGCGGCCCTGGAGCTGGCGAACCACCTGGGCGTGAAATTCCGCGAAGGCTTCGTGAAGAACCGCTACATCGGCCGGACCTTCATCATGCCGGGTCAGGCTGCACGGAAAAAATCCGTACGTCAGAAGCTCAACGCGATCGAGCTGGAATTCCGTGGCAAGAACGTGATGCTGGTGGACGATTCCATCGTTCGCGGCACTACTTGCAAGCAGATCATCCAGATGGCTCGCGAAGCAGGCGCCAAGAACGTTTACTTCTGTTCCGCAGCGCCGGCCGTTCGCTTCCCGAACGTCTACGGCATCGACATGCCGAGCGCCCACGAACTGATCGCCCACAATCGTTCGACCCAGGACGTGGCTGATCTGATCGGCGCCGACTGGCTGATCTATCAGGACCTGCCTGACTTGATCGAAGCGGTCGGTGGCGGCAAGATCAAGATCGACAAGTTCGACTGCGCGGTGTTCGACGGCCAGTACGTCACCGGCGACGTCGACGAGGCTTATCTGAACAAGATCGAGCAGGCACGCAACGATGCCTCCAAGGTCAAGACGCAGGCAGTCAGCGCGATCATCGATCTGTACAACAACTGAGTTTCTACCGGCCCTGAGGGGCCGGTTTTGTATCTGGCTTTTAATTGACGAGAATTAGGGAAAGGAGTGACAGCATGAGTCAGGATTGGGATGCCGGTCGGTTGGACAGCGACCTCGAAGGCGTAGCGTTCGATACCCTGGCCGTACGTGCCGGTCAGCACCGTACGCCGGAAGGCGAACACGGTGATCCGATGTTCTTCACTTCCAGCTACGTATTCCGCACCGCCGCCGACGCCGCCGCGCGTTTTGCCGGTGAAGTGCCGGGCAACGTTTACTCGCGCTACACCAACCCGACCGTGCGCGCCTTCGAAGAGCGCATTGCCGCACTGGAAGGTGCCGAGCAGGCCGTGGCCACCGCGACCGGCATGGCCGCGATCATGGCAGTGGTGATGAGCCTGTGCAGCGCTGGCGATCACGTACTGGTGTCGCAAAGCGTGTTTGGCTCGACCATCAGCCTGTTCGAGAAGTACTTCAAACGTTTCGGCGTCGAAGTCGATTACGTGCCGCTGGCCAACTTGTCCGGCTGGGACGCGGCGATCAAGGCCAACACCAAATTGCTGTTCGTCGAGTCGCCGTCCAACCCGCTGGCCGAGTTGGTAGACATTGCCGAACTGGCGAAAATCGCTCACGCCAAAGGCGCGATGCTGGTGGTCGACAACTGCTTCTGCACCCCGGCGTTGCAACAGCCGCTGAAAATGGGCGCGGACGTCGTTGTCCATTCGGCAACCAAGTTCATCGACGGCCAGGGTCGTTGCATGGGCGGTGTCGTGGCCGGTCGCAGCGAGCAGATGAAAGAAGTCGTCGGTTTCCTGCGTACCGCCGGGCCAACCTTGAGCCCGTTCAACGCCTGGATCTTCCTAAAGGGCTTGGAAACCCTGAACCTGCGGATGAAGGCGCATTGCGCCAACGCCCAGCAGCTGGCCGAATGGCTGGAGCAGCAGGATGGCATTGAGAAAGTCCATTACGCCGGCCTCAAGAGCCATCCGCAGCATGAACTGGCCCTGCGTCAGCAGAAAGGTTTTGGCGCCGTTGTGAGCTTCGAAGTGAAGGGTGGCAAAGAGGGCGCCTGGCGCTTTATCGACGCGACGCGCCTGATTTCGATTACCGCCAACCTGGGCGACAGCAAAACCACCATTACCCACCCGAGCACCACCTCCCACGGCCGTCTGGCGCCGCAAGAGCGTGAGGCTGCGGGCATTCGTGACAGCCTGATCCGCGTCGCGGTCGGTCTGGAAGACGTAGCGGACCTGCAAGCCGACCTGGCGCGCGGGTTGGCTGCCTTGTGATCGAGTTGTCCACGCCAACGGGCTCCAATGGCCGCGTCGCACTGGTCACCGGTGCCGCGCGGGGCATTGGCCTGGGCATTGCGGCCTGGCTGATCAGCGAAGGCTGGCAAGTGGTGCTGACGGATCTGGATCGGGTTCGTGGTTCGAAAGTGACGAAAGTGCTCGGCGAAAACGCCTGGTTCATCGCCATGGACGTGTCGAACGAAGGGCAGGTGGCGTTGGGTGTCGCTGAGGTACTGGGGCAGTTCGGGCGGCTGGATGCGCTGGTGTGCAACGCGGCGGTGGCCGATCCGCACAACATCACCCTGGAAAGCCTCGATCTGGCTTACTGGAATCGGGTGCTGGCGGTGAACCTCAGTGGACCGATGCTGCTGGCCAAGCACTGTGCGCCGTATCTGCGGGCTCACAGCGGTTCGATCGTCAACCTGGCCTCGACCCGCGCCGGACAGTCGGAGCCTGATACGGAAGCCTATGCGGCGAGCAAGGGCGGGCTGCTGGCCCTGACTCACGCGCTGGCGATCAGCTTGGGCCCGGAAATTCGGGTCAATGCGGTCAGCCCTGGCTGGATCGACGCGCGCGACCCTTCGGTACGGCGTGCCGAGCCGTTGACCGATGCTGACCATGCACAGCATCCGGCGGGCAGGGTAGGGACGGTCGAGGATGTGGCAGCGATGGTGGCCTGGCTGCTGTCGAGGAACGCCGGGTTTGTCACGGGGCAGGAGTTCGTGGTGGACGGTGGCATGACCAAGAAGATGATCTACGAGCAGTGAGAGGCAGCTTCAAGCTTCAAGCTGCAAGTAAAGGCCGGACGGTGTCAGCCCTGCATACGTAACCCTGTTCTTCTCTTGCAGCTTGAAGCTTGCGGCTAAAAGCTGTTTCTGAAAAAAACTTCAATCCTGCTATTGACTTAGGTTCGCTACCTGCGTAAATTTCGCGGCCTCGGAGATGCAAACGGGTGATTAGCTCAGCTGGGAGAGCGTCTGCCTTACAAGCAGAATGTCGGCGGTTCGATCCCGTCATCACCCACCACTTCCGAGATACTTGCGAAAGCAAGAGGTAGGCTGAAATGCCTCCACCGACGCGCAGCGGTAGTTCAGTCGGTTAGAATACCGGCCTGTCACGCCGGGGGTCGCGGGTTCGAGTCCCGTCCGCTGCGCCATATTTTCCGAGTCAGATTTATCTGGTTCGAGATTGAAAAGCCACTGAGTTTTCAATCAGACGAGTTACTTGGACGCAAGTCCAAAGCGATACGCAGCGGTAGTTCAGTCGGTTAGAATACCGGCCTGTCACGCCGGGGGTCGCGGGTTCGAGTCCCGTCCGCTGCGCCATATCTGCCCCGAGGCCCACTGAACGCCTTGGAGCTACGAAGAAAGCCTTCAGCGCCTACTTCGAGTCGATAGCAAAGACCCTGGTCGAAAGACCGGGGTTTTTTGTGTCTGAAATTTGGCTTTCCTCCTCTTTCGCTCTCAATACTTAATATTTCTGCATGTCCGCGCCATAAAGCACTTGTCGTCGCCGCTACATTAATTAGAATCACTCTCATTTACGATAACTCCTTGGCACAGGGCTTCTTGAGATGAGTGATGCAGCGCTGCCGAAGGAGCAAACCCTTCACGACCTGTACCGCGATCACCGTGGCTGGCTTGAAGGCTGGTTGAGACGCCGCATGGGCAACGCCTGCGATGCGGCCGACCTCAGCCAGGATGCGTTCCTGCGGTTGCTCGCCAGTTCGCAACGGATCGCCGAACTGCAAGAGCCTCGCGCCTATCTGCTGACGGTGGGCAAGCGTCTGCTGAGCAATTTCTACCAGCGTCGCAGCCTGGAGCAGGCGTACCTCAATGCTCTCGCATCGTTACCTGAAGACTGTGTGCCGTCCCCGGAGCAGCGCTGGATTCTGCTGGAAACCCTGCAAGCACTGGATGAATTGCTCGATGGATTACCGTCAGCGGTGCGGCGTGCATTTCTCTGGAGTCAGCTCGAAGGCTTGACCTATCAGCAAATCGCCGAGCGTCTGAAGGTCTCTGATCGCACAATCAAACGCTACATGGCGCAAGCCTACGAACATTGCCTGTTGGTGGAACTGTGAACAGCCCCGCGCCCGATGTCCGTCAGGCCGTTCGCGCGGCGGCGCAATGGCTGGCGTTGCTGGAGTCCGGCGGCGCCACCGAGCAGGACCGAGCGAACTTGCAGCGATGGCGCGAGACCTCGGCCAATCACGAAATTGCCTGGCAGCGGGCGCAAGCCTTGCGTCAGCGTTTTGCCGACCTGCCTTCGACGCTGGCCCTGAGCAGTCTCGACCGTCCCGATCCAGCGCGACGCGTATTGCTCAAGCGCGCCTTGGGTGCCGTGGCGTTGGTGCCAGCGGCGTGGCTGATCAGCCGACAACTGCCGCTGGATGTCTGGCGCGCCGATTTGCACACCGCCACCGGCGAGCGCAAAAAAGTGCAACTGGCCGACGGCAGTTCCCTGCAACTCAATACCGCCAGCGCCGTGGATGTGGATTTACCGAATCGTCGTGTGAAGTTGGTAGAAGGCGAAATGTCGCTGAACGTACCGGGCACCGCGCCGTTGACGATCCACACGCGTTTTGGCCAAGTGATCGTCAGCCAAAGCGAGGTCTGTGTCCGCCAGGACGCCCATGCTTGCCGGATATCGGTTTTCAGTGGCGCCGTGCAGCTGCAACCGTTGCAGGGCGCGGTACTGGCGTTGCGCGCCGGCCAGCAGGTCAACTTGCAAGCGGCAGGTGTCGGAGCGGTGCAAGGCTTTGATGTGTTGCAACCCGGTTGGCGCGAAGGCGTGCTGATGGCGAACAATCAGCCGCTGGGGGATTTCCTGCGCGAGCTCGATACCTATCGACCGGGTGTCCTGCGCTGGGAGCCGGAGCTTGAAGCCCTGAGCGTCACCGGCAGTTTTCGTCTGGACGACACCGATCGCATCCTCTCGTTGCTTGCCGCCAGCCTGCCCTTGGAGGTGCAAATGCGCACCCGTTACTGGGTGACGCTACAGTCGCGCAAAAAAAGTGTTTGAAGCCTGTCCTCTTTTTTCAGCTCGCTTGTCATTCAAGGCAACTGAACGAACAAGAGAGCTTCTTCAATGCCCGCAGTAATGCCTTGCTGTCCGCGTCCGGCGTTTTCCGGCTTGCGTCCGCTGTTGCACTTGAGCCTGTTGTTGAGCCTGAGTGCCAGTCCGTTTTTCATCACCGAGAGTTGGGCTGAAGACAGCGCCCGTCGCAGCTATCAAGTGCCCGCCGGGAGCCTGAGTGATGCGCTGACACGGTTCGCCGGTCTGGCCGGGGTCAACCTGTCGGTGGACCCGGCACTGGTCAGCGGTCGCAACAGCGCCGGGCTGTCCGGCGAGTATGGGGTGGAGGAGGGCTTTGCCCGGTTGCTGCAAAATTCCGGTCTGCAATTGCAGGCGGTGGGCGAACAGGCGTACATCCTGACGCCGGCGCCAACCGGCGGCAGTCTGCAACTGGGTGCCACCTCGATTGTCGCTGCCACGGCGTCGGCGGACGGCGAGCCGTATGCCGGCGGTCAGGTCGCGCGCCGTGGCTCGCAGGGTTTGCTGGGTTCGAACGACTTCATGGAAACGCCGTTCAGCATCACCACCTACACCAGCGAAGCGATCGAGAACCTGCAAGCGCGTACCTTGGGCGATTTGATTGCCAGCGATCCCTCGGTTCGCGCCACCAATCCGGCGGGTGGGCGTTACGAGCAGTTCACCATTCGCGGGCTCAGCCTGTTCAACAGCGATGTTTCCTACAACGGTCTATACGGCGTCCTGCCGACCTATACGATCGACATGGAAATGGCTGACCGTGTCGACATCCTCAAAGGTCCGAGCCAGCTCATCAACGGCATCTCACCGCGCGGCAGCGTGGGCGGCGGCATCAATGTGGTGCCCAAGCGCGCCACCGATCAACCCATCACTTCGTTTACCGGTAGTTACGCGTCCGACAGTCAGGTCGGTGGTGCCGTGGATGTCGCTCGGCGCTTTGGCGAGGGCAACCAGTTCGGTATTCGTTTCAACGGCGTCAAACAGTCCGGTGATACCGATTGGGATCACCAGAATGTCGATCGCGAAATGGCGGTTCTCGGCCTGGATTTTCGCGGTGAACGCCTGCGGCTCTCGACCGATATTGGACGCACCGAACGCGACACCGACGCGCCGCAGGAGCGTGTTCAGGTCGGCGCCAATGCGCAGATGCCGCACGCCAGCGATGTGCGCCGCAACTATGCGCAGCCGTGGAGCCAGGCGAGTACCAACGATACGTTCGGCACGGTGAGTGGCGAATTCGATGTCAGCGATTCGGTCATGCTGTACGGCGGTGTGGGCGCGCGCAAAAGCAACCATGACTTCCTCCGGCACGCCGTGGCGGTCACCAACAACGCAGGCGATTTCAGCGTTCTGCCGCGTGATTTCACCCGTGACGAAAATGTCCGGACCGCCACGGCGGGCGTGCGCAACTGGTTTCACACCGGCCCGGTGAGCCATCAGGTCAATCTTGCAGCCAGCTATTTCTACATGGATTTCGAAAACGGCGGCGCTCGCTATGCCGCGGCGCCCAGCAACATTTACAACCCCGTGGAGACACCTACGCCAGTCAGGCCTACACGACAGGACGCTGAGGTTTATACCGAGAACCGCTTCAGCAGCGTGGCGTTGTCCGACACCCTCGGTTTCTTCGATGACCGCTTGTTGCTGACCCTCGGTGGCCGTTGGCAGCGGGTCCAGGTCGACGACTGGTCCGATGGCGTCAAAGGCGACACTGCCTACGACGAAGAAAAATTCTCGCCATCGGGCGGCATCCTGTTCAAGGCGACCGACAAGTTGTCGCTGTACGCCAACTACATGGAAGGCCTGAGCCAGGGCAAGATCGCGCCGTCGACTTCGGTGAACGAGGACGAGATCTTCCCGCCGTTCATCAGCCGTCAGGTCGAGGTCGGCGCCAAGTATGACGCCGGAGCCTTCGCTGTCACCGCCGCCGTGTTCCGGATCAAGCAGCCGGCCTACGAGACCAACGCCACCACGCGGGTCTTCGGCCCGAACGGTAAACGCCAGAATGATGGTGTGGAAGTGAGTGTGTTCGGCGAGCCACTGAAGGGTTTTCGCCTGCTCGGTGGTGTGATGTACATCGACAGCGAGTTGACCAACACCACCAACGGCACCTTCGACGGCAACCGCGCGCCAGCCACGCCGAAATACAACGTCAACCTCGGCGCAGAGTGGGATGTGCCGACCGTACAGGGCCTGACCCTGACCAGCCGCGGCCTCTATTCCAGCTCGCAGTATCTGGATCAATCCAACAACAAGGAAATCGACTCGTGGGAGCGCTTCGACGTGGGCGCACGTTATGCATTCAGGGTTGATGAAAAGACGGTCACCTTGCGCGCCAACGTCGAGAACGTCGCGGACAAGCGTTACTGGAGTTCGGCCGGGGCTTCGGATGACAGCGAGCCTGGGTTGACGCTGGCGACACCGCGGACCTATTTGCTGTCGGCGACTGTGGATTTCTGAGTGCTGAGTAAATGTGGCGAGGGAGCTTGCTCCCGCTGGACTGCGCAGCAGTCCCCTCATGGGGGCGCTTCGCACCCCGACGGGAGCAAGCTCCCTCGCCACAGGTTTAAAGCAAAGTTCAGCCCTGCAAATACACCGCATGCGTATGGGTGTACTCGTACAACCCATGCTTGCCATCCGCGCCACCGATTCCGGATTTACGCACGCCGGCATGGAACCCCTGCATGGCCTCGAAGTTCTCGCGGTTGACGTAGGTTTCGCCAAAATCCAGCTCGCGCATCGCATGCAGGGTTTTGCTCAGGTCGCGGGTGTAGATCGATGAGGTCAGGCCGTATTCGCAGTCGTTGGCCAGGGCAATGGCTTCGTCCAGGTCGTCGATGATCTGGATCGGCAGCACCGGGCCGAAAATCTCTTCGCGCATGATTTCCATGTCGGCACTGCAGCCAGCCAATACGGTGGGTTGGAAGTGGAAGCCATTGGGTAGATCAGCGATCTGTCCACCGCTGATGAGGTTCGCACCCTGGCTCAACGCCGTGCGGACTTTGCGGTTGACGCTGTCCAGACCCTGGCGGTTGATCAGCGGGCCCATTTCCACATCGGGCTGCGCAATCGGATCGCCATAGCGAGTCGCGCTCATCGCCGCTGCGATGCGTTCGATAAATTGGTCCGCCACTTTACGCTCGACGTACACCCGCTCGGCGCAGTTGCACACCTGGCCGCTGTTGATGATCCGCGAATCGCGGATGGCTTTTACCGCAAGATCCAGGTCGGCATCCGCCAGCACAATGGCCGGCGCCTTGCCGCCCAGTTCCAGATTGAGTTTGGTGATGTTCGGCGCGGCGGCAGCCATGATCCGCGAACCGGTATCGACACTGCCGGTGAAGCTGATCATGTCCACGCCCTTGTGCGCACTCAGCGCCGCGCCGACCCGACCGTCGCCGCAAACCACATTGAACACGCCGGGCGGCAGATCGGTTTCGGCGACCAATCTGGCGAACTCGAAGCAGTTGTTTGGGGTTTCTTCGCTGGGCTTGATCACGATGGTGTTGCCGGTCAGCAGCGCCGGGGCCATTTTGCGGGCGATCAGGAAGAACGGGAAATTCCACGGCAGAATCCCGGCCACCACGCCCAGCGGTTTGCGGAACAGGAAGATGTTTTCGTTCTGACGGTCGCTGGTGATGATCTCGCCTTCGATGCGTCGGGCCCACTCGGCCATGTAGTCGAGGTAGTCGGCGGTGAAATTGACTTCGACTTCGGCCAGGCCGCTGATCTTGCCTTGTTCGAGGGTGATGGTGCGCGCCAGGTGCGCAACGTTTTCCCGCAGCTTGGCAGCGATCCGGCGCAAGTAACCGGCGCGGTCATTCGCCGGTTTGCGTGCCCAGTCCTTTTGCGCGGTACGGGCGGCGGTGAGTGCACGTTCGACGTCTTCGGCAGTCGAGGCCGGGACTTTCGACAGCACGGCGCCGGTGGCCGGGTTAATCACGTCGAGATGGGCAGCGCTGGCCACAAACTGGCCATTGATGAAGTTTTCGTAAACAGGCACGGACGACATGGAAAGGCTCCTTGGCTGATCAATAGGTACGCGACGGCGCTTGTTCGGTGGCCGGTGTGCGGTAGCGGGCGAGGGTGGCCGTGGCGCTCTGACGCAGCAGGCTGATGTCGATGGCCACGGCGATGAACTGGCAGCCCCAGCCCTGATAGCGGCGCGCATCTTCTTCGTTCGGCGCGAGAATCCCGCAGGCCTTGCCGGCCGCCAGCGTGGCGTTGACGGCGTGTTGAATGCGTTCCTGGACTTCCGGGTGACCCGGATTGCCCGCGTGGCCGAGCCCGATGGACAAGTCCGCAGGGCCGATAAACACAGCATCGACGCCTTCGACGGCGGCGATGGCCTCCACATTTTCAACGCCCAGCCGTGATTCCACCTGAACGATCAGGCACAGCTGTTCATGGGCGGTGTTCAAATAATCAGGTACGCCGTCCCAACGGGTGGCGCGGGTCAAGCCGCCTCCGACGCCGCGAATGCCATGGGGCGGATAACGCATGGCGCGGACCAGCGCCGCCGCTTGCTCGGCGGTTTCGACCATCGGGATCATCAGCGTTTGCGCGCCGATATCCAGCAGTTGTTTGATCAGATTGGCGTCACCCGTCACCGCGCGCACGACCGGCGCGGTGGAGTAGGGAGCGACGGCTTGCAACTGCGCCAGCACGCCGGGCACGGTGTTCGGTGCGTGCTCACCGTCGATCAGCATCCAGTCGTAACCGGTGGTGGCGACGATCTCGGCGGCGTAGCCAGTGGCGAACCCGGCCCAGATGCCGTATTGGGTCGCCGGTTGTTTCAGTGCGGCTTTGAAAGCGTTGTGCGGCATGTTCATCACGAACTCCTTTCTCAGCGGTTATACGGACGGTGCAGTTGGCATTCCGGATTCAGCGTCACGCCAAAGCCGGGTTGGTCGAGTTCCGACAGGCGCATGCGGCCGTTCACCGGCACCGGTTCGCCAAGCAATTGCGGATGGAACATCGGCACCACCTCGTCAGCCTTGGGCGCCATCATCAGGAATTCGGCAAACGGGCTGTTATGCCGGGTCGCAACGAAGTGATAGCTGTACACCGACGAGCCATGGGGAATGACCAGCGCGTTGTGAGCGTCGGCCAGCGCCGAGATTTTCACCAGTTCGGTGAGCCCGCCGCACCAGCCCACATCCGGCTGGATAATGTCGCAGCAGCCCATCTCCAGCAGCATGCGGAAACCCCAGCGGGTGGCTTCGTGTTCCCCGGTGGTCACCAGCATGCCTTTGGGCACGTTGTTGCGCAGGGCGGCGTAGCCCCAGTAATCGTCCGGCGGCAGGGCTTCCTCGATCCACTTCAAACCATGTTCGTGGGCGCCGACCGCCAGTTTGGTGGCGTAGTTGAGGTCCAGGCTCATCCAGCAATCGAGCATCAGCCAGAAGTCCGGGCCAACGCGCTCGCGCATGGTCGCCAGTTCTTCGAGGTTCTTGCGCAGGCCTTCTTCACCTTCGGCCGGGCCGTGGTGCAGCGGCATCTTGCCGCCGATGAAACCCATCTTCTGCGCCAGGTCCGGGCGGGCGCCGGTGGCGTAGAACTGCAACTCGTCGCGCACCGCACCGCCGAGCAACTGGTGCACCGGTTCCTGGCGGATCTTGCCGAGCAAGTCCCACAGCGCCAGGTCGACGCCGGAGATTGTGTTGATCACGATGCCTTTGCGCCCGTAGTACAGGGTCGACTGGTACATCTGGTCCCAGATCTTCTCGATGTCGGTGACGCGAGCGCCTTCAAGGAAGCGCGCCAGGTGTTTCTCGACGATGTAGGCGGCCGGCTCGCCACCGGTGGTTACGGCAAAACCAATGGTGCCGTCGCTGGCTTCGATCTCCACCACGAGCGTGCCGAGTACGTTGATGCCGAAGGTGCGGCGGCTTTGGCGGTACTCCGGGTATTTGCTCATTGGCGTGGCGATGTGATCGTCGATCCAGTGGCCGTCCGCCTGATCGTGATAATCCGCGCCGCCGCCTCGCAGGGTGAAGGCGCGGACGTGTTTGATGGTTGGAATGCCCATGGTGTGACTCCTTTTTTTAAACGGCGGTCAGGTTCAAACGGTGGCTGGTTTGTTCGAGGCTTTATGGCCGGGCGCGCGGACGCCCAACACCAGCAACGCGGCGATGACGGTGGTAGCGGACAGCAGATACAAACCTGCTGCCGGGGAATGGAAGGCGCCTTCGGCCCAGTTCTTCAGCACCGGGGCGATGAAACCGCCGAGGGCACCGAACGAGTTGATCAGGGCGATCCCGGCTGCGGCGGCGCTGCCGGCGAGGTAGCTGGAAGGGAAGGTCCAGAACACCGGTTGCACGGCGATGAAGCCGGAGGCGGCGAAGCACAGGGCAAGGATGCCCAGCAGCGGATTGCTGAAGGTCACCGAGCAGGCGATCCCGGCGGCGGCCATGAGCAAGGTCAGGCAAGCGGTGCGGCGGCGTTCGCCAGTGCGGTCGCTGTAGCCGGGAATCAGGTACGCAGCCAGCAGTGCGCAGATCCATGGGATCGCCGTCACCAGTCCGACCATCAATCCGACTTTGGTGCCGAGCAATCCGCCCACCTGAGTTGGCAGATAGAACACTACGCCATAGACGCTGGCCTGGATCAGCAGATAAATCAGGCACAGGTACAGCACTGAGGGTTGGCAGATCACATTGAGCAGGCTGCGGCCGTGGTTCTGTTTGTGGCTGTCTTCCTGATCGAGCAGCGTCTGCACTTGCTGGCGTTCTTCGACCGTCAGCCACTTGGCGTCCGCCGGGCGATTGTCCAGGTAAAAGTAAGCCCAGATGCCTACCGCCGTGGCCATCAAGCCTTCAACGGCGAACAGCCATTGCCAGCCATGGAAACCGGCAAAACCGTCCAGTTCCAGCAACAGGCCGGACAACGGGCTGCCGAAGATGAAGGCCAGTGGCGCACCGAAGTAAAAGAAACCCATGGCCTTGCCACGCACGGCGCTGGGGAACCAGTAGGTGAGGTAAAGGATTACGCCGGGGAAAAAACCGGCTTCGGCTACGCCCAGCAAAAAGCGCAGGATGTAGAAGCTGGTTTCGGTGTGGGCGAAGACCATGGCCGCGGAGACCAGGCCCCAGGTAACCATGATGCGGCACATCCACAGACGGGCGCCGACGCGGTGCAGGATCAGATTGCTTGGCACTTCGAGCAATGCATAACCAACGAAGAACACCCCGGCGCCAAAGGCGAAGGCGGCGTCACTGATATTGGTATCGGCTTGAAAGGCTTGCTTGGCGAACCCGACGTTGGCGCGGTCGAGGAAGGCCATGATGTACATCAGCAGGAGAAACGGGAGCAGCCGCCAGGAAATTTTGGCGAGCAGAGGCGCGGGTAGAGTCTTCATCGCAGGTTTCCTTTGGTAGGGCATTTGTTCTTATGGGAAAGACTGTACGGCCGCTGATCGATGCGTTACAAATCGAATCTAGCTCACAACTGATACCCTCAGGGTATCGATAGAGAAGTCTCGCCATGACCACGCCTATCCTTTCCCGCAGCCTGTTCAACCGCTTGCGCTACAAGCATCTGCACATGCTGGTGGCGCTCAGCACCAGCCAGAACCTGCACCGCGCCTCGCAAACCCTGAACATGTCGCAACCGGCTGCTACCCGCATGTTGCATGAGATTGAAGACATGTTCGGTTGCGACCTGTTCGAGCGTTTGCCACGGGGCATGCGACCGACAGCGCTGGGTCAGGAACTGATCCGTTTTGCCGAGTCGGCCCTCAGCGGCCTCGATCGTTGCGCCGAGGATCTGATGGCGCGGCAACAGGGCGGCTACGGTTATCTGTCGATCGGCACCATCATGGGCGCGGCACCGGACCTGGTCATGGATTCGATTGCCGAAATCAAGTCGCTCAACCCGCAGCTGCGGATTCGCATCATGGGCGACACCAGCGACCAGGTGATCCAGTTACTGGAACAGGGCCGTATTGACCTCGCCATCGCCCGGCGCAACGCCGCCACCGACAGCGAGCATTACGAGTTCGAACAACTGGGTAACGAACGCCTGCTGGTGGTGGTGCATGCCGGTCATCCGCTGGCCAAGCGCACGAAGCTGGAACTGGCGGAACTGGTCAGCGCCTGGCCGTGGATCCTGCAACCGGAAACCAGCCCGGCGCGCATCGGCCTGGATCAAGCCTTGCAGCGCCTGGCCTTGCCGCTGCCGGCGGACATCATCGAATGCAGTTCGGTGTACTCCATGCAGCAGCTGATTCAACTGACCGACGCCATCATGGTGCTCTCGGAAACCGCTTTGCGCGACTACTTGAAAATGGGTCTGGTAGTCGCGTTGCCGGTTGAGCTGGACGTGCAACTGGCGCCGTTCGGACTATTGTTACGAAAGGGCGAACACGTCAGTCGAGAGTTGGGTTTGTTCATCGATTTGCTGCGCAGCAAGGCGGCCAGATTTTGATTCGTTGGTCAGTTTTTTGTGTCTGGTTATTTTCCGCGAGTGCATAAGTCTATAAACTTAACCTTTCGGTCAGCTTTGCACTGTCGTTACAGCCCTTTGCAACGTCAAGAAAGGGCTTCTGCAAGACTCGAGATTTCCAGAACATAACCAGAAGGGCGGACCCCATAACCGCCCAGAGGATGATCCATGTCCAACCGTGAAATATCCCGGCGTTCGTTCCTGCAGGGCGGGCTGGTAGCGGGTGTGAGCGTGACGCTTACACCGCTCAGCAGTCAGGCGCTGGCAGCCTTGATGGAAAACAGCGTGACCGTGCCGTCCGAGCAGTGGCTCGGCAATAACGGCAAGGCGCGCGCCCGTAACGATGCCTTGTCCAAGGTCTGCGGCAGCAAAGTCTTTGCCCGCGACATCCGCGCCAAGGACATGCCGGGTTGGCCGCAGCAGCAAGGCCACGCCATGCTGCTGAAAACCATCAAGGCCGACCGTATCTACGACGGTTACGACCTGTCGTGGCTCGGTGCCGAGTTGCAGCCGGACCGCATCGTCACCGCCGACGATCTGGTCAAGGACGGCATCGTCTTCCCGGAAGAACACGCCCCTGATCCACTGCTGCCGGTCGGCAAGGTGCCGATGTTCATCGGTCATCCGGTGGCGATCCTGATCTGGAACGACTTCGAGCGCTTCCGCCAGGCCAAGGCCAAACTCAAATTCAATGACAAAGCAATCCGCTACGGCGAGAAAGCGCCGTTCTACGAAGGCGATCCCTACGGCAGCTTCCGCTACGTGCGAGTGGGCGGCCCGACTTCGGCGGACGAAGACGAATTCGCCAGCCTCAAGGATTCGATCCTGTTCCCGATGCTGAAAAACCGTCGCCCGGTATGGAATTCCCAGCCGAACCTGCACGGCAACCTGACTGAGCGCGGCCTGTTCTACGCCGACCGCATGAAGCAGCAGATCGAGACGCCGCCGGACAACTGGCTGGTGTTCGACGAGCGCTACAAGACGCCGTCAATCGAACCGGCCGCCATGGAGCCGGACAACGGCAACGGCTGGTACGACCCGGCCACCAAGACCCTGCATTTTGTCGTCGCCACGCAGTGCCCGCTGGAAACCGCGACCGAGACCGCGAAGATGATCGCGCCGTCGCGTTTCGGCCTGGCCAAGCTGAACATGCACCCGGGTTACACCGTCGGCTACGGCTCGAAAGACCACAACATTTTCGTCTACTACGCCGCGCTGGCCGCGTTGTACGGCGCCGGTGTGCCGGTGCGTCTGGCCAACGACCGCTACGAGCAATTCCAAAGCGGCATCAAACGTCACCCGTTCGATATCCGCTATCAACTGGCGGTGGACAAAACCGACCACAGCTTCAAGATTTTCCGCGCCGAGATGAGCGTCGACGGCGGCGGCCGGGTCAACTACAGCCCGTCCGTGGCAGCGGTTGGCGCCACGGCGGCGCAGTCGATCTACTACATGCCGCAGAACGATTTACAGGTCACGGCCTACCATTCCCGCGCCGTTGAAGCCGGTTCGATGCGTGGCTACGGCACCCTGCAGAGCATGGCCTCCACCGAGATGATGGTCGATGAAATCGCCGATCGCCTCGGTGTCGATGCCATCGAACTGCGCCGCAAGAATGCGCTGCGTTCGGGCATGAAAAACACCCAGGGCGCGGTGCCTGCCGGTGCCTTGCGCCTGCACGAAATTCTCGACAAGGCGGCTGTTCACGAAGTCTGGAAAAACCGCGCCGCGATCAAGAAACAACGCGAAGCCGCTGACCCGGATAATTGGTACGGCGTCGGTTTCGCCATTTGCCAGAAAGACTTCGGCACCGGTTCCGAAGCACCGATGGCGAGCATCGAATACACCGTTGACGGTCGCATTACCCTGCGCCATATCGGCATCGAAATCGGCACCGGTATGTCCACTTCCCAGGCGATGGTGGTGGCCGATTTCCTCGGTAACCCGGCGCACGAAGTGAAGACCGGCGAGACCGAATGGAAAGAGTTGCAGCTGATCAGCGGCGGCAACCCGTACATCATGAGCCAGGCCGAGCAGGACAACTTCCTGCGTAATCCGCGTTGGGTCGGCAAGATCGCTTCGGCGTCGTCGGCGACCAACTCCGCCTACTACTTCAGTCATGCCACCCGTGAAGCGGCGCGCGTGCTGTTCAACCACGGCTTGTGGCCGGCGGCGCTGGAGATCTGGCGACAAGGCCCTTACGGCGGCCAGGCCAACCCTTACGTGGTGCGCCGCGAAGACGCGCATTGGGTCGACGGCAAACTCACCGCCAACGGCATGGAGCCATTGCCTTTCGAAGTGCTGGCCAAACGTGCCCACGAGCGCGGTCTGGTGACTGGCGCTACGGTTCACGGCTTCAACCGCTGGAGCTGGGCCGAGGCCGAGTTCAGCATCGACGGCGTGCGTGAACGCTTGCCGCTCGATGGCCTGGCGGTGAAGTACGGCGACGGTGCACCGAAGGCGAAGCTGGCACAGATGAACAGCGCCGGTTTCCATCTGCTGGATCGGCAGAACATTGCCTACCCGGTGACCCAGTTGAACAACGCGGCGGTGACTTACTACAGCCCGGTGGCAACGCTGGTGGAAGTGAAGGTCAACAAGGGTTCGAACGAAGTGTCGGTACTCAACCACCACTCGTGGGTCGAGTGCGGTCGGGTGCTGGTGCCGGAACTGGTCAAGGGGCAACTCGAAGGCGGTATCGCCATGGGCATCGGCCACGCGCTGATGGAAGAAATGCCGCTGTACGAAGGCGGGCCGGGGGAGGGCGACTGGAACTTCAACCGTTACCGCTTGCCGATGGCGCGGCACGTGGCGGTGTGGAAACAGACTGCGGAAATCCTGCCGCCATTGTCGCCAAGCGACCCGTCCAAAGGCATCGCCGAAGTGGTGATGATCCCGGTGGTCGGTGCCATCGGTAATGCCGTGGCCCACGCAATCGGCAAGCGTGTCCGCGACCTGCCTATCACTTCTGCACGCATCAAGGAGGCCCTCAATGGCTAACCGTCCGCTTCAACTGACCCTCAACGGTCAATCCGTCGGCCCGGTGGACATCCCTGATGACCTGCCGATGATCGACTACCTGCACGAATACAAGAACCTCACCGGTTCGCGCCTGGGTTGCGGCCAGGGCATCTGCCACGCTTGCGTCGTAATCGTCGATAACCCGGACGGCACCAGCGAAGAAGTGCGCACCTGCATCACCGGCGCGCATTACTTCGAAGGCAAGAAAGTGCGGACCATCGAAGGTCACGCTACCCGCGACGAGCAGGGCAAAGTCACCGAGCTGAACCCGATCCAGCAGCGCTTCGTCGATGAATTCGCGTTCCAGTGCAGCTACTGCGCGCCGGGCTTCGTCAATGCCGCGACCGTATTGGTGGAAAAGCTGCAGCGTCAGCCGATCGTCAAAAGCCAGTTGGAAAAAGTCATCGAGGACAGCCTCGGTCACCACATCTGCCGTTGCACCGGGTACGTGCGTTACTACAGCGCGACCCGCAACGTGCTGACCGATCTCGGCCTGGTCAAGGAGGGTTAAGCATGAAGCAACTTCTTTCCCGCCTGACTCTGGCGGTCGGTCTGACTGCGCCTGTGTTGCTGGTTCACGCCGACGAGGCACAGGTCAAGCAAGGCGAATACCTCGCTCGCGCCGCCGACTGCATGGCGTGTCACACCGCACCGGGCGGCGCGCCGTATGCGGGTGGTCTGCCGATCGTATCGCCGTTCGGCACGATCTACGGCACCAACATCACCCCGAGCAAAGAGCACGGCATCGGTTTGTACAACGATGACGAATTCTTCGCCGCGCTGACTGAAGGCAAGCGTCGCGATGGCGCGAACCTGTATCCGGCGATGCCGTACACCTCGTATCACCTGATCCCGCGTGCGGACTCTGATGCGATTCACGCCTACCTGAAAACCGTCGCGCCGATCGAGCGTGCCGCACCGGTCACCAGCCTGACTTTTCCGTTCAACGTGCGTCCGGGCCTGATGGGCTGGAACATGATGTACGGCAAAGACGTGAAGCTCGAATCTGCCGAAGGCAAAAGCGAAGCCTGGAAGCGCGGCCAGTACATGGTCGACGTGCTCGGCCACTGCGGCGAGTGCCACACGCCACGCGGCTTGCCCGGTGCGATGCAGATGGACAAACGCATGACCGGCGGCATCCTCAACGGCTACCTCGCGCCGAGCCTGCTGGCCACTGACCTGGCCGCGCGCGGCTGGAATCATCAGGACCTGAGCTCGTTCCTCAAGCACGGCATGAGCGCCCAGGGCACGATGTTCAACGAGATGTTCCCGGTGTTCCACAACAGCACCCAGGGTCTCACTGACCCGGATCTGGCCGCCATGGCTACCTTCCTGCTCGGCGATCAACCGCCAGCGGCGAAAGTGCTGACCGACGTGCCGCTGGAAAAACTCAGCGCCAGCGCCCAGCGCGGTCGTCAGGACTACCTGAACGTCTGCGCCGGTTGCCACGCGGTCGATGGCGAAGGCAAACCGCACATCGCTGTAGCCATGCGTGGCAACACGACGTTGCGTCTGGAAGACCCGCGCAACCTGGTACGGGTGATCGATGACGGTATCGGCGAGCAGAAGTTTTCCGGGTTCGAACACATGCAACCGATGCCGGGTTTTGTCGAGAAACTCAGTGATGCGCAACTCACGGATCTGCTGAATTACCTGCGTCAGGGTTGGGGTGGTCAGCCGACGGATCTGGCCGTGAGCGACGTGCAGAAGCTGCGGACCGATGCGCCGCCGCTCGAGCACAAGGCCCACTGACATGCAGCATCTCGATCTGCAAGTGGTGCGGCGGGCGCTGGAGTGGTCGACGGCCGGTCAGCGCGTCTGGCTGTGCACGGTCCTCGCCACCTACGGTTCGGCGCCTCGTGCGCCGGGCTCGTTGCTGGCGGTGAATGCTGACGGACAGTGGATCGGTTCACTGTCCGGTGGCTGCGTCGAGGAAGATTTTCTTGATCGCGTGGCCGAGGGCGCCTTTGAGCAAGCGGTCAACGTCGTGCGCTACGGCGAAGGCGACGACCCGCGCTCGCGAGTGAGTCTGCCCTGCGGCGGCGTGCTCGATGTGCTGGTGGAAAAGCTTGAGTCCGATTGCGATGTTCAGGCGCATTTGCGGGAGCTGGAGTCGGCGCTGTTGGGCCGGCGTCGGTTGATTCGTGAAGTGGACCTCGCCAGTGGCGCGCGCAGTCTGTTCGATGATCGCGAGCAGGGCGTGCGTGTCGAGCGCGAGATCGACCGGGTTCGCTTGCGCATCGGTGCGGCTCAGCGATTGCTGCTGGCTGGGTATTCCAGCGTGGCTCAGGCCTGTGCAGAGTTCGCCGTGGGCCTGGGGTTCGAGGTGATTTTGTGTGACCCACGCGATGAAGTACTGGAAGGCGTGGTGCTGGACAATGTGGAGATTCGTCGTCAATTGCCGTCAGTGTTCATCGCCGATGGCGGCTGCCACAGCGACACGGCAGTGGTGGCGTTGACTCATGATCCGCGCATCGACGATTTGGCGATGATGGAAGCGGTGCGCACCGAGGCGTTTTATATCGGTGTGATGGGGTCCGTGCAGACTTCGCAAAAACGCTTCGAACGGTTACGGCGTATTGGTGGTTTGGGTGAGTCGGAACTGGCGCGGATCCATGCGCCGATCGGCTTGAACCTGGGCAGCAAGACGCCGGCGGAAATTGCATTGGCGGTGCTGGCTGACATCTTGCGGATTCGTAGCGGGATCGCGCGGGATCGGCTTTAAGATCAAAAGATCGCAGCCTGCGGCAGCTCCTACACAGATCATGTTTTTCTGTAGGAGCTGCCGCAGGCTGCGATCTTTTGCTTTAAAGGTCAGTAGCCAAATTTATCCCGCAACCCGTAATACCAGGCACCCAACGCCGCGAACGGTGTGCGCAGTAACTGTCCGCCGGGAAACGGGTAGTGCGGCAGGTCGGCAAACGCATCGAAACGCTCCGCTTGACCCCGCAACGCTTCGGCCAACACCTTGCCCGCCAGATGCGTGTAGGTCACGCCGTGGCCGCTGCAACCCTGGGAGTAGTAGATGTTGTCGCCCAGTCGCCCGACTTGCGGCAGACGCGACAGGGTCAGCAGGAAATTGCCGGTCCAGGCGTAATCGATCTTCACATCCTTTAGCTGCGGGAAAGCCTTGAGCATTTTCGGTCGGATGATCGCCTCGATGTTCGCCGGATCCCGCGCGCCATACACCACGCCACCACCGAAAATCAGACGCTTGTCGCCACTCAGTCGGTAGTAGTCGAGCAGATAATTGCAGTCCTCGACACAGTAATCCTGGGGCAGCAGATTTTTCGCCAACTCATCGCCCAAAGGTTCCGTGGTGATGACCTGAGTGCCGCACGGCATCGACTTGGCGGCCAGCTCCGGAACCAGATTGCCCAGGTAGGCGTTACCCGCGACGATAATGAACTTGGCCCTGACCTTGCCCTGAGGTGTGTGAACCACCGGATTCGCACCACGCTCGATGCGCACCGCCGGCGACTGCTCATAGATGGTGCCGCCCAACGACTCGACAGCCGCTGCCTCGCCCAACGCCAGGTTGAGCGGATGAATATGGCCGCCGCTCATGTCGAGCATCCCGCCGATATATTGATCGCAATCCACCACTTCACGAATGCGCTTTTGATCCATCAGCTCAAGCTGCGTATGTCCGAAGCGTTCCCACAAGCGTTTCTGCGATTCCAGATGGCCCATCTGCTTGGCGGTGATGGCGGCGAATACACCACCGTCCTTCAAGTCGCACTGAATGTTGTACCTGGCGACCCGTTCACGAATGATCCGCCCGCCCTCGAACGCCATCTGCCCCAGCAACTGAGCCTGCTTGGGGCCAACACTGCGCTCGATCACATCAATATCGCGACTGTAGCTGTTAACGATCTGACCGCCATTTCGGCCCGACGCACCGAAACCCACCTTCGCCGCTTCAAGCACTGTTACTCGAAAGCCGTTCTCCAGCAGGAACAGGGCCGACGACAACCCGGTATAACCGGCACCGATCACGCAGACATCCGTCTCAACGTCATCCTGCAACGCTGGGCGCGGCGGAGCCGCATTGGCCGATGCGGCGTAGTAGGACTCTGGGTAGGGGGTGTGCGCCATCCTGCAGCCTCTGTTTAATATATTTTACGAGTGCGTTGATCCTACCCGAGTTAAAAATCGACCGCCAGCCACCGGAAAATCTTCTTGGCGACCACGAAATTAAATATTTTGCATATTCATAGGGTTAGCGCGAAAAAAGGTGTTGACACCCCTCCGGAATTCCGTAGAATGCCGCCTCACAGCAGGCACGTAGCTCAGTTGGTTAGAGCACCACCTTGACATGGTGGGGGTCGTTGGTTCGAGTCCAATCGCGCCTACCAAACAAAATCCGCTCTGCTGGGCGGTCTAGAAGGGCTCACCGAAAGGTGGGCCCTTTTTTGTTGTCTTGGATTTCTTCAGAACGTTCACAAAATATCGGGTTCGTTCACACTGGGCAATGTGAACGCCGATATCAGTTCATTTTCGGATGGGATTCTGCTTTGGGTTGGTGGTGGTGGGGCGGGTGTTGAAAGTTGTGATCAGCCTTGCGACTGCTTGATAGCAATATCTCGAATGGTCTGGATATTCTGGTGGATTGCTGAGAGAACGAACCACACTCCAGAGCCTAGGCAGCCTACGGCGAAGCCAATCAGGGCGCCGATGTACTCGTAGTTGCCCTTCATTGCGAAATACCCCACAACCGTTGCCACGATGATCCCTATCCAAGCGAAGAAATTCACTACGGTGATCACGATGTCTTTCATTGTCTTTGCTTCCTGCGTGGTTTGAGTGATAGTCACTTTGCCATCATCAGGTTGAGCGGTAAACGGTGGTTCTGCAACGTCTTGGCTCGCGGCTATATATAGCGGAATCTTGAGATAGGGTTCGCGCCCTTAAAAATCCCAATAGCCGTTTCAGTCGTTGAAAATCGATTAAAAACGGTGCGCTCCAGCTAGGTCGCGGTCTACACGCTCGTTCCGCCGTTCACGCACGATTTACGCACAGGTTTATCCACAGGTAGTGCGTTGCAACACCCTCAAGAACGCATTATCTTGTGGCTGCCTCCCTAAAAAACCCTACATGTAGGGTTTTGCGTGCCGTACATCCTCAATATTTGCGAGAGTGCTCTTTTGTCGGAGGGTGTGGCTACGCCTGAAAAGATGCTTTGGTAGGCGTTATTAATGGCCTATTCAGGCCCTCAAGAGGGCCTCTGGGGCGTAGTGGCGTAATTAGGAGGGGCGATGGGGCGGATCAGTAAAGAAAGATGCTCAGAATGCGCTAGAGGAGCTTGCAGCCCTATTCTGAAATCTATAAGATGGCCAAACGCAAAAACCGCCAATAAAGGCGGTTCCGCTGAAGATGTCTGCGAGTAGTCACGTTTCTGTCGGCAAACGTGGCGTGGCTACCCGCACCCTCTAACGCATGCGTTTGAGCACGGTCACGAGAAGGTCGCCATTAAAGCCAATTGACTGCGGTTGAGTCAACTGTCGAATGATAGGTGGTCGTTTCTGGATACGTGCGTCTAAATCGCAATTATCAGGAAATTACCTATGTCAAAGAATACCAAGCAATCCTCCGCGAAGGTGGCCAAGCTGGCCTCTGAAACCCTCCGCGATCCTCATGCCTCTGCAATTGCCAAAAGTCTCGCAGCCTCCACGTTGGCCCAAGCCAACACTGGAAAGCAAACGAGTGCTGAGATGGAGGCGAAAGCAGGTCGGGTGCTTCAGAGCGAGAAGTACAGCGAAGAGACAAAAACTCTTGCTGGTTCGGTCGTCTCTCAAGCCAACAAAGCGCGGGGGGAATGAATCATGACCATTTTTGTAACCTTGACGGTGGACTTGAACGGTAACGTAACTCAGACAGCGAGAGCTAAGTTTTACGAATATCTCAAGGGTCAAAACTATACGAAGCACAAGCTCACGACCTTGTGGACTGCATGGTTCAATCCCGGTAGTACGATAGACAGTGCGGTTAGTTACACGAAGGCAACCGTGGCGGCTGCGGCACGTGCTGCGGGAATCTCGAATTATGAGGCGTTGGTAATGCCGGGAGAGCAGCAACCGACAGAGTGGCGGCAGTAATAGTCTTGGAGGTCTTGGTCTGATGCAAAGCCCCGCTTCGGCGGGGCTTTTGTATTGCGGTATCTGCTTCAGCCTGATTGATGATTTCTACGCAGTTTTTCTATGACTGCGGTGGCCGCATCTGCATTCAAATCTAACGTTCCCAATGCAGTGGTGATGTTGTCGTGGGTATCGACAGAGCCACGTGCCTCGATCCACAGCGCCACTTCCTCAAGCCCGGCGGCGATAGCATGTTGGTTGAGGAGAAGTAGTTCCAGTGCGTCAGCCACTGTTTCGTTGTTATCAGTCATGAGGCATCGTCCCTGATTAAGTAAAAAATGTGTTATCGCACCACGGTTGCGTCTTGACCGCTGAAAGGAAGGAAGCACCCGCCAGCAGTTTTCATTAGAAATCGTACTTTGAGCTGGCTTCCTTTTGAGAGGTCATACCCGGCGTTCTTGTCGGCGAAATCGACCTGTAGGTCTTGAGTTCCAATGCCATCCACATTCAACGAAACCTCATCAGACTCCAGCAGAGCAATCTCGCCTTTCCATGTCATCCAGTGATTTTTGTATTTCGCATTGAATATGTCGTCTTTCTTCTGGTCGCTATAGGTGCTTTTGCATCCTATGTCCGCGTTTACTTGATTGTAGGCTGCTGTGCTCTCGGGATATTCGGTGGTGGGGGCAGAAGCTGTGTAGGTGCTCCCGGTTGAACTTGTAGGCTTGGTGGGTGCGTTGATCACGCCTTTAATGACAACGTAGGCGAGGCCGACCGCGAGCACGATTCCGATAGTTCTTTTGGCTGACAAGATTCAATCCTTGAAGGGTAGAAGATGCCTTATGGTGGCAGCGTGATGTGATTTGTGTCCAGATGTCAGGCTGGATCGTTCCCTGCTGATTTCCCAAAATCCGTATTTTCAGAATCAACACTACGACAGCGTTTCAGATTTCCCAGGCTGAAAATAAGGCAAGGCGTTCCTGTGCGAACTACCCAGCCGCCCAAATTTTTCATGAGCACTTTCAGGAAGAGGGGGTGGGGGTATTCTGAAAACTGTCGGCGTGGCCCAGGTGCTTAGCATTGCACGAGTGGCTCAACCAGAAACCTGTGCTTTTTCAAAATAAGTTGGACGGCTCTGAAGCCCTCACGGTCTCAGAACGAGACGTTGAAGGCGAGCATCAAGCGACGTACTGCCGTTGGTGTGAACTCGCTGCCACGAGCAGTACGCAAGCCTTTGGAGTTGAGGCAATCAGCGACTGACTGAAGCGTATTCACTTTGTTGTACAGGCAAGATTCAAGGTGGGGTTTGATGGCTGCTTGATGCGCGTTCACGTTCTTCATGCGTTGGTCATTGGCAGTGTTGATGTCAGCTACAGCACGTCCCTTTGCCAGTGCATCAGAACGATTCTTCACCTTCTGTACTGCGACAGCATCACCAGCATCCGCACGACTCTGAAGGGATGCCAGAGCTTCCTTGGTGCGGGTGGCGATGAACTCACGTTCCTGTTGGGCCAAGGCTGCGTACAAGTGCAGTTCAAACGTCTGGGCTTGGGGCATGGTAGCCACCTTGAACTTGATAGCCTTCATCAAGCCTGCAATGTGGTGAACATCACGACTCAGGCGATCCAGCTTCGCTACCACCAACTGTGCGTTCTGCTCCTTGCACAGAGCCAAGGCTTTCGCGCCTTCAGGGCGATCCTCAATCGCAAGCTTCCCTGATACCACGTCAATGAATTCACCAACGATTTCCCAGCTATTCTGCTGAGCAGCACGAGTGATGTATTCGCGTTGTGCATCCAAGCCCAGGCCTGAATCACCTTGGGACTTTGTGGAAACTCGGATGTAGGCGACGACCTTCATTTGTTGATCCTTGCTGCTTTGACTGTGGGTTCATTTTCAGGCTGAAGCCCGTATTTGTCAATTCGCAGAACGACCATCCTGCCTAATGATAATTTCGAATTGATGCGTGTGTGCGAACTGCCTAACGAACGATTAATGCTGCTTTTCTGCCCTCAGGTTCAGCCATGGATAGATCGATAAGGGATTGGCAATGGGTACGCTTGCATTCCGTTTCTGACAATTATATATTTACCTTATTCGCGGCGACGAATGCTTTGCTGTGGATAAAAATTAAACAAAATCTTGAAATATAACCGCCCTAGCTCCCCTTTTATTGAGTGCTTGAAAATTCATTTTCAATGACTTCCATCACTCAAAATTTATATAAAAAGTGGAGTAAGTTATGAGTATTGATTTTTATCACAGCTTCTACGTTTATGTACTTTCGACTCCAGATGGAGAAGTTGTTTACGTAGGGAAGGGGACTCGTGGTCGGTCCAAGGTTTCTAGACTTCGCCCTACCAATCCTGATCTTCAGCGCCTCGTCGCTCATTGGAAAGAGCGCGGTAAGGACCTTGGTTGGGAAATTGTATTTTCATCTGATGATGACGCTGCTGCGCTATTGCATGAAGCCAAGCTCATTGAGTCGTATGGTCTTAAGTATCTCGGGACTGGGACACTGCTAAATCGTCGCTATGAGATGGTTGGAAAGCCTGTCACTCAAATTAATAAAAAGCTCAATATCCAGTTTTCAAAAATCCAGCACCGCAAATTAAAAATGCTCAAGGCTCTTGGCACTAAGAAAATGAATGAGTTGGTTCTCGAAGCTGTAGATACGCATATGTCGTCATGGGAGATTCCTTCAATTGCGTCAGGTTTTTTTGATTTTGACGCGGGAAAAATATCCTCTGCCGAAAAAGGACGCCCGACGAGTATGATGCTGCCTGAAGAAACCTATCTAAAGCTGATGAAACTAGCAGCCATTAACGATGTAAGTTTATCCGCTCTCGTGCGGATAAGTGTGGAAAAGTATTATTTTATTGATTAGTGCTAACTATGCATGAAAATCCATGGTCTTATAGTGGGTTTTCATGCATTTATAAAGTGGCAATCTAGCATCAGAATAATAACTTTGTGGGGTTCATGGTTGTGCACAATATCGGGCGATATTCAGTCGCCACGCACTTGCGTGAGTAGTAGAATCAGTGATATTTAATTAAATAACAGAAAATAAAAAATCAGACAAATCTAGCTCCTCTTGGAGTCTATGCACCGAAATTGCAAGTTTTTACATTGAATCAACCATGGCGTGACCGCCGATATTGCTACGGATGTACTCCAGTAATAAATTAAATTTACACAAATCCAGCTCTTTGCTTGTGATTTTGATCTTGCTCTTCTTTGTAGGTGCAAAAACGAATACGGACGTATTCGGTAGTATCCCGTCAGTGAGCACAGACAGTTATTGCACATTGCCTTCGGTAGAGCAGATCAAGAGCAAGAGCTTGGATTTGTATTGATACTATATTAATTTACTGGTGTGCTGATCCAGTATCGGGACAATGCAGAAACGCTGGTACTGGTGAAAATTCACTCGCGTGTAATTTTGAGCTTCCCGTCCGGTGTCCGACCCTATACATATGGTGGGCGTGAACCGGACAGGTCAGATTTCTACGTGTTAGGTCGCTTATCCCAGCCAACCCTGAGACTCAACATATTCCAGAAACGGATCATTGTACGAGGGTTCTGGAAAGTACTCGTCTCGAGAGCCCTTAGCTTGTGGGGCGCTCATGTCTGAAACGCCATCCAATGAATTGGTCACGGCAGTCGTTCGTACAAGCAGCTTGGCGACTGGTTCCGCACCAAGCCCGCTAACGATCTTAAGAATATGCATTCGAGCAGCATATGCCTGTTTACGTCGTGCTAAGTCGGCATCTTCACTGTCTTCTGCGGCACAAGTTCCATGGAGCTCCATGAACTGATTGACGCACTCATCTATCCTGCACATCAAATTGAGTGCAGAGTTTTCGAGGAAAAGACGGCTTCCGGTTGGCGCCGTTTCGTCTACCCAGTCCATTACGAAGATGACGTTTGAGTCGTCCTTGGACGCACGCTGTCGCACCCTTTCTTTGACTCGTTTGACCACATCTGCGTCGAAACTGCTGTAGTAACGCCCTTCAGCAGTATCCCATTTACAACCGTACTCTTGATGCAGGATTCCGCGAAGCTCGTAGTCTTTGATTCCTTGGGAGCGAGTCGCGAGGTCATAAATTCGACTCACGGACTTATCAAAGGGTGTAGAAATCCCCATTGGTATGCCTTTAATCAGGGCTTTGACTTTGCGTTCAGGGTGTCCTGTGGATTGCACGATTTTGGCAATGGACAGGCCGTCCCGTCGTAGCTGCACAACCTGCTCTTCGATCGTCGGTGCATCAAAGGCGTGGCCAGAATCCGATTTTGTTGGGATCGGTGCGACTCCAGCTACAGTAGCCAACTCATCATTGGCTGAGGTGGGGATCAAATTCAAAACGAATGGATGCGGCATGGGATAATTCTCCTGTTCAAGTTCATTTCATAGGCATGTGCCTCGTTAGTAGTGGTTGCCGCAGGCGTAGACCTGCGGTGGTACTTGGGGGTAAATCAGTCGCGAATGTGGGCTGACAGGTTCTTCAGTCTGCTAATGACTCTCTCGTCAATCAGCCCGTCGTAGAACTCGGCCAACTCTTGTCCATACGATTGTCTTGCCTGCTTGTAAGCTTCGAAGGCCGCAGTAGGGTAAGCGTCCGGCCAACACA
>NZ_JSAK01000035.1 GCF_000802965.1 Pseudomonas fluorescens
CTACGGATTGTAGTGGTGTTCGGAATTAGAGGATGACCTTGAGCCTGTCAGCTCACATCACATGCGCCCGCTGCAATTCGGTCAACGACAACGCCTTGAGCTGCGCCAGCAACGGGTCGCGTCTATCACGCGGGTGTGCCAGCTGCACTGCCAGTTCCTGACGAATGCTGCTCGGGCGATTGTCCATCACAAGCACGCGATCGCTGAGGTACAGCGCTTCGTCGACATCGTGAGTCACCAATAGCAGGGCAATGGCGTGACGTTCGGCCAGTTGCAGCAGCAGGTCTTGCAGTTTCATGCGGGTGAACGCGTCTACCGCACTGAACGGTTCGTCGAGCAGCAACACTTGCGGTCGGGAGTAGAGGCCGCGGGCGATGGCCACCCGTTGCGCCATGCCGCCGGATAGCGCCTTGGGCAACGCCTGGGCGAAACCGCCGAGGCCGACTTCCTCGATCAACTGCGCGACCCAGGCCTTGTCGTAGTGGTTGTCGGCACTGAAACCGATGTTTTGCTCGACCGTCAGCCACGGCATCAGGCGCGGTTCCTGGAACACGAAATCAACTTCACCGGCGTTGCTGCGTAGTTCACCCTGAAAATCTTTTTCCAGCCCGGCGACGATCCGCAGCAAGGTACTTTTGCCGCAGCCGCTGGGGCCGAGCAGGCTGACGGTTTCCTGAGGCTGCAACTGCAAGTGGACGTTGTGGAGGACCGTTGTCGCGGCAAAGGTTTTGCGCTCGACGTGGATGTCCAGCAGGTGTTCGGTCATGGCTCAATCTCCCGCGCTTTGGCCGTTGAAGGTGTCGCGCCAGGCCAGGAAGCGTTTCTCCAGGCTGGCGAGAATGCCGTCGCTGAGTTTGCCCAGCAGCGCCAGCACGATGATTGCCGCCAGCACGATGTCCGGGCGCGAGGTTTCGCGACCGTCACTGAGCAGATAACCCAGTCCTTTGGTGGCAGCGATCAGTTCGGCGGCCACCAGAAACATCCATGCCAGGCTCATGCCGCTGCGTAATCCGGTGAACAGGCCGGGCAGGGCGGCGGGCAACAGGATCCGTCGCACCAGGCGACGGCGACTGAAACCGTATATCTGCCCGACTTCTATCAGTTTGCGGTCGATGTTGCGGATTGCGGCGACGCCGTTCAGGTACATCGGGAAGAACGCGCCGATGGCGATCAGGACGATTTTCGAAGTCTCGTCGATGCCCAGCCACAGCATCAACAACGGTACCCAGGCCAGGCTCGGAATCGAGCGCAGGCCGGCGAATGTCGGCTCCAGCCAGGCTTCGGCCTCGCGGCTCAAACCGACCCACGCGGCGAACACCAAGGCCAGACTGGCGCCGATGGCGAAGCCCAAGAGTACGCGCAACAGGCTGACGCCGATGTGCTTCCACAACGCACCTTCGGCAAGGTCACGCAGGGTCAGGGCGATTTCGCTGGGGGCGGGCATTTGGTAGGAGGGCAGCCAGCCGATGCGTACGACGAATTCCAATACGAGGATGATCAGCAGTGGTAGCGCCAAGCCCTTGAGGCGCAGGCGCCAGGCGTTGTTCAGGCGTTGCGGTGCAGGTAATGCCACGAGGGCGGGGAGGGTTTTGCTTTTGCTGGTCATGGGGTTTTCTCCAGACATGACAAGAACAAAAGATCGCAGCCTGCGGCAGCTCCGACATTGGGATATGCATTTCCCTGTAGGAGCTGCCGCAGGCTCGGGCCGCGTTCGGACGATCTTTTGCTTTTACTGACGAGCGACGGTTTCCTTGAAGCCTGTGTCGATCAATTGATCGATCACCTGATCGACATTCACCCCACGCCGTACCAGTTCTTCAGAAACCAGAATCGGCGCGGCGGCCTTGGATGCGATGACATCCTTGGCGGTCAATTGCGGACTGCTCAGGTCGGTGCGCGACAGTTGCAGCTTGGCCACTTCCAGTGGCAGGCCGGATTCCGTGGCGAGCAGTTTCGCCAGTTCTTCAGGATTTTTTACCGACCATTCCCGGGCCTGCTCGTAGGCTTTGAGAACGGTGTCGATGGTCTGTGGATGTTCTTTGGCATAGGTGTCGGTGACGCTGACCACGCCATAACTGTTGAAGTTGGTGTTGCGATACAACAGGCGCGAACCGGCCTGGACCTGGCTGGCGGCCATGTGCGGATCGAGTCCGGCCCAGGCGTCGACATCTCCTTTCTCCAGCGCGGTGCGGCCGTCCGGATGTTGCAAGTGCACCAGTTCAACATCGTCTTTGCTCAGGCCGGCCTGTTGCAGGCTGCGCAAGGTGAACAAGTACGGGTCGGTGCCTTTGGTGGCGGCGATTTTCTTGCCCTTGAGGTCGGCGACGGTTTTGATCGGTGAATCCTTGCGCACCACCAGCGCGGTCCATTCGGCGCGGCTATATACGTAAACCGATTTGATCGGGCTGCCGTTGGCGCGACTTAGCACGGCGGCGAGGCTGGCGGAGGAGGCGAAGTCGACGCCACCGCTATTGAGGTATTCCAGCGAGCGGTTGCTGCCCTGGCTCAGCACCCAGCTGACCTTGGTTTGTGGCAAGGCCTTTTCCAGGAAGCCGGAGTGCTTGAGCACCAGGCTGACGGGCGAGTAATAGGCGTAATCCAGATGCAATTCGGCCGGAGGCGCTTCCGCAGCCTGGGCCAAGGGCTGCAGGCTCAGGGCCAGGGCGCAGGCGCTGAGCAGGTACCTGAAATTCGCAAAACGGAAGGTGGGTTTCATGGAACGGGCTCCGGGCAAGGCGGCGAGATTCTTATGTCCAAAAAATTATTTTGTTCGGATGCTTCCTGCATAAAAGGAATATTGCAGGCTCTGTGCCATGTTCTCGAAATCGCGCTGTATCGGGGCTTTCAGGCTCATGAACGCACCGTGGGATGTACCGCATGACGCACTCTGTTGAATGGCTGTTGCTGGGCCAACACTGCGCGTCACGGGACATTAGCTTATGCAGAAATCGAATTTAAAAAGCTTCTTGTAAGAGCGTTATGGTCTATCGCACTCGCCTTCAAGGAGCCCCCCGATGAACCTGTCCCGATTCGTACGCGGTCTGTTGACCAGCGCCCTGTTTGCCGCGCCATTGGCTAACGCCGCCGAGCCCGTCGTCCTGCACGTCGGCGACCAGAATTACTACAACGTGCGTGCTTCGGTGGAGGCGTCGGGCGTGCTGGAAGGGGCGCCGTACACCGTCGACTGGAAGCACTTCCAGGCCGCCGCGCCGCTGGCCGAAGCCTTGAACACCGGTGCGCTGGACCTCGGCTTTCTCGGCGATTCGGGTTTTCTGTTCCTCGCCGCCAAGCAGGCGCCGGTCAAACTGATCGGTGTCTCACGGCAGAACCCGGACACCATCGCCCTGCTGGTGCCCAAGGATTCGCCGGTGAAAACCATCGCTGATCTCAAAGGCAAGAAAGTCGCGTATTGGCCCGGCGCCTGGAGTCAGCAACTGACCTTGCGTGCCCTGGAGAAAGCCGACCTGCCGGAAGACTACGTCGACTTCATCAAGTTGATGCCGATAGATGCCGCTGCCGCGTTGCCTCAAGGCAGCATTGACGCGTTCCCGGTCTGGGAACCGTACATTTCCCAACAGATCCTGTTCTCCGGCGCGCGGCCGATTCTTACCGCGAAAAACCTGATGCCCGGCCTGAGCGCGATTGCCGCGTCGACTCCTTCGATCGACAGCAAGCGCGAGGCCATCGCCGACTTTCTGGGGCGCCTGAAAAAGGCTCGGGCCTGGGTGGATAACCACACCGACGAATACGCCGACCTCTGGGCGAAGAAGGCCAACCTCGATCAGAACGTTTCCCGCCACTGGTTGCGCCAGGCCCACATGTCCGTCGGCCCGGTGGATGCGCAGGCCGCCAAGGATTTGCAAAGCACCGCGGACTTCCTGTTCAAGGTCAAGGCGCTGCCGGCCGAACTGGCCACGGCACCGATCATCGACAACTCCTTTCAGCAGTCTTTTACCCAGTAATCCATAGCGCTGGGCGGCACCGGAACCAAACACTGTCTACCCTGATCCAACCTCGGCCCGCAGCCATCTGCGGGCCGACGATGGATTTACGGGCAAAGGATTTTTGCCATTCGACGTGTTGACCGAATCGGTCTGACTCAAGGCAAAAACATGAAACAGTGGGTCAAGGTTCTAACGGCGTTTGCCATGGCAGCCAGTCTGCTGGGCTGCATCGCTGCGCCCATCGAAATGACGACGCAGACCGAACAGCGTCTGCGCGAGCAACCCCCTATCCGTTTTTTACTGACTTATGACGATGGCCCCAGCGCATCGAGCTTCTGGAACCCCACCGAAACCGTGCTCGACAGCCTGGCACGCAATCCACTGCAACCCGACATCAAAGCCGTGTTCTTCGTGCAGACCCGGGCCTCACGGGCCGGGGGCAGCGAGATAGGGCGGCGGATCATGTACCGCGAACGGGATGCCGGACACATCCTGGGTTTCCATACCGCCACGCCTTCGCACACCAACCATCGTTCCCTCGACCCGCAAGCGCTCGAACAAGCCCTCACCGATGGCAGCGCTGACATCGCCGCGATCACCGGTGCGGCACCGACGCTGCTGCGTCCGCCATTCTGGAACTACGACAAACGCACCTTCGCTGCCTATCAACAGCATGGCCTGCACGTGCTGCTGACTGACCTGAGTGCCAATGACGGCAAGATCTGGGGCTTCAACGCCAGCCCCCGGCGACGGGCGCATTTCCTGCGTTCAATGTCTGAAGTGCGCGAGCGCATTGCGTTGGGCGAGTTGCCGGTGGTGGACGGGGTGATTCCGGTGGTGGTGACCTTCCACGACCTCAATCGCTACACCGCCCGGCATACCCGTGAGTACCTGCAAATCCTTCTCGACAGCGCTCGCGAGACGGGGGTGAAGGTCGCAGAGCAAGCGTTTTACATCGACACCGACGCCCTGCAACGTGCGGCGATGGCGCGTACCGTGCGCGACAGTTCGCAACCGGTGAAATTGCCGGGGTTCTGGAACTGGATATGGAACAGCGACTCACACTGACCCCGTGGCGAGGGAGCTTGCTCCCGCTCGGCTGCGCAGCAGTCGCAATACGGTATTCCTGAATGATCGCGGTGGCAGATGATGGGGCCGCTTCGCAGCCCAGCCGGAGCAAGCTCACTCGCCACAGGGTTTTACTTAACTTCTTGGCAACAGCTCATCAATCATCCGCAAGCAATGATTCAACCCCGGTGACACATCGCCCACCCGTCGGCTGAGGATGATCGGCGAGGTCGCGTTGTCTTCCAGCAACGGGGTGAAGCCGATGTCGTCGCGGTGCAGCAATTGCACCGAGGCCGGCACCAACGTGACCCCGATACCGGCACCCACCAGACCGATCGCCGTTTGCAATTCGTTGGTCCATTGCGCCACATGGATGCTCACGCCATAGGATTCGAACAGCGCGATCACATGGTCGGCGTAGCTCGGGCGCGGGTTGCCGGGGTACAGCACAAAGGGTTCTTTCGCCAGGTCACGCAGGCTGATGGGACCGGCGAGCAACGGGTGACCGGCGGGCAGGGCGGCGACCAGGCGATCTTCGGTCAACACGGTCTGGACGATGGCCGGGTCATCGATGCGGATACGGCCGAAGCCGATGTCGATGCGTCCCGCCTTCAACGCTTGCACCTGTTGCAGCGTGGTCATTTCCGAAAGCCCCAACTCCAGCTCCAAAGGCTCGCCGCTGCGCAAGCGCCGAATCAGTTCCGGTAGCACGCCATATAAAGTCGACGGCGCAAAACCGATGCCCAGCCAGGTCTTTTCGCCTAATCCAATGCGTCGGGTGTTGTCGCAGACCTTGTTCAGTTGTTCGAGCAGGGCGGTGGAGTGTTCATGGAAAAACCGCCCGGCGTCGGTCAGCTTCAGCGGTCGCCCGCGCTCCAGCAGCATCACGCCCAATTCGTCTTCCAGTTGCTGGATCTGCCGGCTCAGGGGCGGTTGGGCGATGTGCAGCAATTCGGCGGCACGGGTGAAGTTGAGGGTTTGAGCCAAAACCTGAAAATAACGCAGGTGACGTAGTTCCATGAGGCCTCCAGTCGCCGATCAGTTGCATACCTTTAAGGTATCAAGTTAGACCAATTCTATATTGGCATCCAGAAAAAAGCCGTACGAGAATCGATTCCAGAACTTCAAGAACCTGACGGGTATCGAAATGCTTGCAACAGCCATTGAGTCGATCGAGACGATCATTGTCGATCTGCCGACCATCCGCCCGCATAAACTGGCCATGCACACCATGCAGAACCAGACCCTGGTGATCATTCGCGTGCGTTGCGCCGATGGCATTGAGGGCATCGGTGAGTCCACCACCATCGGTGGCCTGGCTTACGGCAACGAAAGCCCTGACAGCATCAAGACCAACATCGACACGCACTTCGCGCCACTGTTGATCGGCCAGGACGGCGGCAACGTCAATGCCGCCATGCTGCGCCTGGAGCGCAGCATTCGCGGTAACACTTTCGCCAAGTCCGGCATCGAAACCGCGTTGCTCGACGCCCAGGGCAAACGCCTCGGCCTGCCGGTCAGTGAATTGCTCGGCGGTCGCGTTCGCGATGCGCTGCCAGTAGCCTGGACCCTGGCCAGCGGCGATACCGAGAAAGACATCGCCGAAGCAGAAAAAATGCTCGACCTGCGCCGCCATCGCATCTTCAAGTTGAAAATCGGTGCCGGCGAAGTGAACCGTGACCTGGCCCACGTGATTGCGATCAAGAAAGCCCTGGGTGACCGCGCCAGTGTGCGGGTCGACGTCAATCAGGCCTGGGACGAAGCAGTCGCGCTGCGTGCCTGCCGGATTCTCGGGACCAACGGCATCGACCTGATCGAGCAGCCAATCTCGCGCAACAACCGCGCTGGCATGGCTCGTCTGAACGCGATGAGCCCGGCGCCGATCATGGCCGACGAATCCATCGAATGTGTGGAAGACGCGTTCAACCTGGCTCGCGAAGGCGCGGCTTCGGTGTTCGCCCTGAAGATCGCCAAGAACGGCGGCCCACGCGCCGTGTTGCGCACCGCCTCGATCGCCGAAGCGGCCGGCATCGCCCTGTACGGCGGCACCATGCTCGAAGGTGGCCTGGGCACCATGGCCTCGGCGCATGCCTTCGTTACCCTGAACAAACTGGCGTGGGACACTGAGCTGTTCGGCCCGCTGCTGTTGACCGAAGACATTCTCAGCGAACCGCTGGTGTATCGCGATTTCGAACTGCACGTGCCGAAGACCCCGGGTCTTGGCCTGAGCCTGGATGAAGAACGCCTGGCGTTTTTCCGCCGCGACAAAACATCCACTGCCATTCATCAAGCCTGAGGAGAGCATTATGCTGTTCCACGTAAAGATGACCGTGAATTTGCCGGTCGATATGAATCCTGAAGCGGCCGCAAAGCTCAAGGCTGACGAGAAAGCCCTGGCTTTGCGCCTGCAAGATCAAGGCAAGTGGCGTCACCTGTGGCGCATCGCCGGGCACTACGCCAACTACAGCGTGTTCGACGTCGACAGCGTTCAGGAACTGCACGACCTGCTGATGCAATTGCCGCTGTTTCCGTACATGGCCATCGAGATCGATGCGATGTGCCGGCATCCTTCTTCGATTCGTGACGATGACCGCTGAGCCCAGCCTGCTCAGATCGCTACGCTAATAATTACAAGATGAGGAACCCAACAAAATGAACGTCAAGATTTCCCACACTGCCGAAGTCCAGAAGTTTCTCGAAGAAGCCAGCGGCCTGCACAACGATGCTGGCGATGCGCGGACCAAGGCCCTGATCTACCGCATCCTGCGTGACTCGGTGAACATCATCGAAGACCTCGCCGTGACCCCGGAAGAGTTCTGGAAAGCGGTCAACTACTTGAACGTGCTGGGCGCGCGCCAAGAGGCCGGGCTGGTGGTGGCCGGGCTCGGTCTGGAGCATTACCTTGACTTGCTGATGGATGCCGAAGACGAACAGGCCGGCAAATCCGGCGGCACGCCGCGCACCATCGAAGGCCCGCTGTACGTCGCCGGTGCGCCGCTGTCGCAAGGCGAAGCGCGTCTGGATGACGGCGTCGATCCGGGTGTGACCCTGTTCATGCAAGGTCGTGTGTTCAACACCGCAGGCGAACCTCTGGCCGGTGCCGTGGTGGATGTCTGGCACGCCAATACCGGCGGTACTTACTCGTACTTCGACCCGACCCAATCGGAATTCAACCTGCGTCGCCGCATCGTCACCGACGCCGATGGCCGCTACCGTTTCCGCAGCATCGTGCCGTCGGGCTACGGCTGCCCGCCGGACGGTCCGACCCAGCAACTGCTCGATCAACTGGGCCGTCATGGCCAGCGTCCGGCGCACGTGCACTTCTTCATTTCCGCACAGGATCATCGCCACCTGACGACGCAGATCAACCTCGATGGCGAAAAGTACCTGCATGACGACTTCGCCTACGCCACCCGTGACGAACTGATCGCCAAGATCACCTTCAGCGACGATCAGCAGCGCGCCGCTGCCCATGGTGTGAGCGGTCGTTTTGCCGAAATCGAGTTCGATTTCACCCTGCAATCGTCTGCCCAGCCTGAAGAGCAGCAGCGTCACGAGCGTGTGCGCGCCCTCGAGGACTGATCGCAAAACCCTGTAGGAGCTGCCGAAGGCTGCGATCTTTTGATCTTGTTTTTTGAAGCAAGATCAAAAGATCGCAGCCTTCGGCAGCTCCTACAGGGGATTTGTGTTGTTCGCTGAAGCGCCCACAGGTCAGTGCATTGATACACCGCTGCAAGGACTGCCCTAGAATGTCCCGACGCAACTTATAACAACAATGAGAGTGACCCGATGATGCAAGCGCAACTGTTGAGTCAGCGCAGCAGAGTATTCGACCATGCCGACCCCTACGCGGTGTCTGGCTACGTCAATCAGCACGTCGGCAACCATTGCATCCTGATGCCCCGGGCCGGCCGACCGCTGGCCAGCCTCGATCATCGAAAATTCGCCAGCCTCGACCTGTGTCGTATCAGCTACGGCGCCAGTGTGCGGGTGACCTCCGGCGCGTTGGAGAACATCTACCACCTGCAAGTGCTGCTGCGCGGCAACTGCCTGTGGCGCGGGCATGGCCAGGAACACTACTTCGCCCCCGGCGAACTCCTTCTGATCAATCCCGACGATCCGGTGGACCTGACGTACTCCGCCGATTGCGAAAAATTCATCTTGAAAGTGCCCACCCATTTGCTCCAATCCGTTTGCGACGAACAACGCTGGCATTATCCGGGGCAGGGCGTGCGGTTTCTGGAAAACCGTTATCAACTCGATGAGCTGGAAGGTTTCGTCAACCTGCTGGCGATGATCTGCCAGGAGGCCGAGTCCACCGAACAGATCCCCAGGGTGCAGGAGCATTACACGCAGATCATCGTCAGCAAGATGCTCAGCCTGATGAAGACCAACGTCTGCCGCCTCGAACTGAGCTCGCAGACGGCCACCTTCGAGGCGATTGCCGATTACATCGCCAATAACCTCAAGCAGGACATCGACAGCGAAGAACTCGCGCGCCAGGCGCACATGAGCTTGCGTTCGCTGTATGGCCTGTTCGAGCGCAATGCCGGACTCACGCCAAAAAACTACCTGCGCCAGAAACGCCTGGAACGCATCAACGCCTGCCTCAGCGACCCGACCTGCAACGTGCGCAACGTCACGGAAGTGGCGATGGATTACGGCTTCCTGCACCTGGGGCGGTTCTCCGACAGCTATCGCAAGCAGTTCGGTGAGTTGCCGTCCGATACCCTCAAGCGCCGGCACTGAATCACCACAACCCCTGTAGGAGCCGGCTTGCTGGCGAAGGCGTCAGCCCAGACACATCGCATCGCCTGAATCGCCAGCAAGCCGGCTCCTGCCGTTAGCGGTGTCGCAACGTTCACTTGCACAAAACGGATACAGGTCTGCACCCCGCGGATAGTCCACCCCATTGCCCCGTCCTAGCATGACCCTGCCTGAACAATAACAATGGAGGCGGCGGCCATGACCCTGCGACCCGAATATTTGCATTCCCTGCTTGAAGACGATCCCGAACAAGGCGTCTATCGCTGCAAGCGCGAGATGTTCACCGACCCCCGGTTGTTCGATCTGGAGATGGAACACATCTTCGAAGGCAACTGGTTGTACCTGGCGCACGAAAGCCAGATCCCCAACATCAACGATTTCTACACCACGACCATGGGGCGCCAGTCGATCTTCATCGCGCGCAACAAGGACGGTGTGCTCAACGCCTTCATCAACGCCTGCAGTCATCGCGGCGCGACCCTGTGCCGACACAAGTCCGGCAACAAGAGCTCCTACACCTGCCCGTTCCACGGCTGGACCTTCAACAACTCCGGCAAGCTGCTCAAAGTCAAAGACCCGGCCAATGCCGGCTACCCGGCGAGCTTCAATTGCGAAGGCTCCCACGACCTGACCAAGGTGGCGCGTTTCGAGTCTTATCGCGGTTTCCTGTTTGGCAGTCTCAAGGCTGACGTGGTGCCGTTGGTGGAGCATCTGGGCGAGTCGGCGAAGATCATCGACATGATCGTCGATCAATCGGCTGATGGTCTGGAAGTACTGCGCGGTTCTTCGAGTTACATCTACGAAGGCAACTGGAAACTCACCGCCGAAAACGGCGCGGACGGCTATCACGTCAGCTCGGTGCACTGGAACTACGCGGCCACCCAGAATCAGCGCAAACAGCGCGAAGCCGGTGAAGAAAACCCGACCATGAGCGCCGGCAGTTGGGCCAAGCAGGGCGGTGGTTTCTATTCCTTCGACAAGGGCCACATGCTGCTCTGGACCCGTTGGGCCAATCCCGAGGATCGTCCGCTGTACGAACGTCGCGACGAGCTGGCGCAAGACTTCGGCAAGGCCCGCGCTGACTGGATGATCGAGAATTCGCGCAACCTGTGCCTGTACCCGAACGTGTACCTGATGGACCAGTTCAGCTCGCAGATTCGTATCGCCCGGCCGATCTCGGTCAACCGTACGGAAATCACCATTTACTGCATCGCGCCGAAGGGCGAGAGCGACCACGCCCGGTCGAGCCGGATTCGTCAGTACGAAGACTTCTTCAACGTCAGCGGCATGGCCACGCCGGACGATCTGGAAGAATTCCGCTCGTGCCAGACCAGCTACCAGGGCAGTGTCACCACCTGGAACGACATGTCCCGTGGCGCCGAGCACTGGATCGAAGGCGCCGATGACGCGGCGAAGGAAATCGATCTGCATCCGCTGCTCAGCGGCGTGCGTACCGAAGATGAAGGTTTGTTCGTGCTGCAACACAAGTATTGGCAGCAGACCATGCTCAAAGCCCTGGCGGCCGAGCAGTCGAAACTGATCGCCGTGGAGGACGTGCAATGACCATTTCCTATGAAGCGGTGCGCGATTTCCTCTATCGCGAAGCACGCTACCTCGACGACCGCCAGTGGGACGACTGGCTGGAAATGTATGCCGCCGACGCGACGTACTGGATGCCGTCCTGGGACGACAACGATGAACTGACCGAAGACCCGCAGCGGGAAATCTCGTTGATCTGGTACGGCAACCGCACCGGGCTTGAGGACCGCGTCTTCCGCATCAAGACCGAGCGCTCCAGCGCCAGCGTGCCGGACACCCGCACGTCCCACAACATCAGCAACATCGAGCTACTGGAACAAGCAGACGGACTGTGCAAGGTGCGCTTCAACTGGCACACCCTGAGCTTTCGCTACAAAACCGTCGACAGCTATTTCGGCAGCAGTTTCTACACCCTCGACGTGCGCGGTGAAAACCCGCTGATCAAGGCCAAGAAAGTGATCCTGAAGAACGATTACGTTCGCCAGGTCATCGATGTTTACCATTTGTGAGACTGCCGTCATGACCCATTCCATCGCGTTCAATTTTGAAGACGGCGTCACTCGATTCATCGACGCCAACGTCGGCGAAACCGTGGCCGATGCCGCGTACCGCCAAGGCATCAACATTCCGCTGGACTGCCGCGACGGCGCCTGCGGCACCTGTAAGTGCTTTGCCGAAGCCGGGCAATACGATTTGGGCGAGGAATACATTGAAGACGCCCTCAGCCCTGAAGAGGCCGAACAAGGGTTTGTCCTGACCTGCCAGATGCGCGCCCAGAGCGATTGCGTGGTGCGGGTGCCGACGTCCTCCGAGGTCTGCCGCACCCGTCAGGCCAGCTACGACGCGACCATCAGCGCCGTGCGCCAGTTGTCCGACAGCACCATCGCGCTATCGATCAAGGGTGAGGCGTTGAGCAAACTGGCATTCTTGCCGGGGCAGTACGTGAACCTGGGGATTCCCGGCAGCGAGCAGACCCGCGCCTATTCGTTCAGCTCTTTACAGCGTGACGGCGAAGTCAGTTTTCTGATTCGCAACGTGCCCGGCGGCTTGATGAGCAGCTTCCTCACCGGCATGGCCAAGGCCGGCGACCGCATGAGCCTGGCCGGGCCGTTGGGCAGTTTCTACTTGCGTGATATCCGTAGACCGTTGTTGCTGCTGGCCGGTGGCACGGGACTGGCGCCATTCACGGCGATGCTGGAGAAAATCGCCGAGCAGGGCAGCGAACATCCGCTGCATTTGATCTACGGCGTGACCCACGATTTCGATCTGGTTGAACTCGATCGTCTGGAGGCCTTGGCCGCGCGCATTCCGAACTTCAGCTACAGCGCTTGCGTGGCCAGTCCTGACAGTCAGCACCCACTCAAGGGCTACGTGACCCAGCACATCGAGCCGAAGCATTTGAACGATGGCGACGTCGACGTCTACCTGTGCGGCCCGCCGCCAATGGTCGAGGCGGTCAGCCAGTTCATCCGCGAGCAAGGCATTGCCCCGGCGAATTTCTACTACGAAAAATTTGCCGCCAGCGCGGCCTGACCCTTATTCGCGGTCCCCTGTAGGAGCTGCCGCGGTGTGAGTACGAGGATGACCATGAACAGATTTCACGAAAAAGTCGCGCTGATTACCGGAGCCGCCCAAGGCATCGGGCGGCGCGTTGCCGAGCGCATGGCGGCGGAAGGGGCGAAGCTGATCCTGGTTGATCGCTCCGAACTGGTATTCGAGGTCCAGCAGCAATTGGGGCAGGGCAGTCAGGTCCTGGCGCTGACCGCCGACCTTGAGCAATACGAAGAATGCAGCCGGGTGATGCAAACCGCGGTCGAGCGCTTTGGTCGTCTTGATGTGCTGATCAACAACGTCGGCGGCACGATCTGGACCAAACCGTTTGAGCATTACGAAGCGTCGCAGATCGAATCGGAAGTCCGTCGTTCGCTGTTCCCGACGTTGTGGTGTTGCCATGCCGCGTTGCCGTTCATGCTGGAGCAGGGCAGTGGTGCGATTGTCAACGTATCGTCCATCGCTACCCGCAGCATCAACCGTGTGCCGTATGGCGCGGCGAAGGGCGGGGTCAACGCGTTGACGGCGTGCCTGGCGTTTGAAACTGCCGGACGCGGAGTGCGAGTCAATGCCACAGCGCCCGGTGGCACCGAAGCGCCGCCGCGGGTGATTCCACGCAACAGCACCGAACAGAGCGCGCAGGAGAAGATCTGGTATCAGCAGATCGTCGACCAGACCCTCGACAGCAGCTTGATGAAACGCTACGGCACGCTGGATGAGCAGGCCGGCGCGATTCTGTTTCTGGCCAGCGACGAAGCTTCGTACATCACCGGGATGGTCATGCCGGTGGGCGGTGGCGATCTGGGCTGAAGAGCGATGAATTACAAGCGACGCTGAAACGCTCTGGCGATCCTGAGCGTGGCGTCGCTGGTACTCAGGTTTTGCACGGCATCGAGTGGAAACCAGATGCAGTCGAAGATTTCATTTTGTGGTCGGACTGCATCCAGATTCACGACTGACGCCTCGTAGGCGTGATGGCGAGTCCCGCCCGTTTCCAGTTCCATCAGGTAGAGCATGTCGTCGGCAATGAGTCCGGTTTCTTCCTGGAGCTCGCGGATGGCAGCCTCCGCCGCCGTTTCACCGAGCTCGATCTTTCCGCCGGGCAATGCCCAGCGGCACCTTGGCTTACGCACCAGGAGAATATGGCGGTCTTGTTCGCAAATAACGGTTGCGCGTACTTTCATCGGTGACTTGATTACCGGTTGTCATTAAACAGTCATAAAAATGCAATATTTGCGCCGCACTCATTTTGCCAGTCTTCGGAAGTTGGAGGGCTGGAAGAGTGTAAAAGTGCATTTAAGTGGCGAAATCACGAGACGACGTCTGGTCGGCAACTTGCTGGCAGGTGGGTGTAAGGTAGGCGCGTTGACTCTGGATATCACTGCCTAAATGGAGGGTGACTATGAGCGTTCCGATGTTGAACAGGATGCACATGAATGGTTACGACGTACTCAGCGTGAACAACGGCCCATGGCGTGTCTGCACCAAAGGTGACCGACTCGGGTCATTTGGCAGTCGAGAAGAAGCACTGGCTTTTGCAGCGTCTCTTCCCGGCTACAAATCGCGCTCGAGCGGGCAAACACGCAGCCAGTAAGCAAACTTGCGTAATGTCAAAGCCCCGGCATGCCGGGGCTTTTTATTGTGTCTGGCGGGCTAGTGAGCTTTGTCGCGGCTGATGATCTTTGCTTTCACTTCGTCAGCGTAGCCAGACAGTCGCTGTTCATCGCCCTGGAATAAATCGCACAGTTTCTGGACGGCTTGAGCATCGATATCGTTCCCGGCCAGGCGTAACTGCTCTGCTACGCGCAACAGTTCCACCGCCGACCACCGCAGGTCTGATGCAAGTACTTGCAGATCCCGGCGAAGTTCTTGTTCCGATTCGTTAAGCCACATAACGACCTCCTGAAAGTCTGCGCTAATCAATTTTAGACCCGTTTCTGCGGCGGGGCGTTGAGTTCGTCTGATCGTGCACTGCGTCCTTTGGTCGGGAAGTTTCGTCAATCGACCAAATCCGCTGTCGTACTGAGGAATCGATTTTTCGCCAGGGCGGGATATTTCAAATGACGGCTACCGATGACTTCAGGGCGCAGGCTCATGACTTGAACGCTGATCTGGATGCGGCTACCAGTGAAATGATGAAACTGATCTGCGCGCATCAGCTCAGCGGTCCGGATTGGGATCGGGTCATGCAATGGCAGCATGAGGCTTATGAGCGATGGACGGCGTATCTGAATACGCGGTCCTATCCCGGCCCGGGCGATAACAACACTCACCGCTGATGCATCCATTGGAAGTCAGAGCGGCAGCCAGCTACATTTCACGTTTTCAGGATTAAGGGCGCTTCATGCAGAGTCGGATGTTGTTGGGCGGAATAGGGTTTTTGGCGTTGCTGGCGGGTTGTTCATTGCCCGCGTCAGTGGTGCCAGGCGAGCCGAATGTCAACAAGTACAGCGAAAAGCCACCCAAGGAATTGGCTGAGTGCGTGTTTCCTGCATGGAAAAACGAGATTTCCAACACGACTCAAACGTCGATTTCCAACGGCTACAGAATCACCGCTCCGAGCATCATTACCTCTGACGAGATTCTGGATATCGTGAAGTCGAAGGACGGCAGCCGGGTATCGCTGTATCAAGGGCCGCCCTGGGCGAAATCCGCAGCATTGCGCAAGTCGGTGCGAGACTGCCTGTAGGTTTCAGTCGGAAATCTCGCTCAACGGGATGAGTTGATCATCGCTTGATTGCGCGCTCGCGGTGCCTTTCTTTTCCCTGCGATCATTTAACCAGTTGTCGACCTGAGCATTGAATTGCGCCGGTGCTTTGCGTCCGACCTTGCGGGCGATGTCCAGAATAGTCTGCTGGGCGAGGGCCTCTTCCATGCGTTTCTGCGCAGTCAGCATGGCCGCATGGATCGAGCAGTGTCCCTCCAGCGCCCAAGCAGGCGCCTCACCTTCAAACAACGCGCAACGCCCACGAATGTCCCGGCATTCGAAAATGGACTTGCGCCCGTCGATTGCGTTGACGACATCCAGCAGCGTGACTTCGTCAGCCGGTCGGGCCAGCTTGAACCCTCCGCGCACGCCCTCAGTGGCGACCACCAGTTTGGCCTTGGCCAGTTTGGTGAAGATTTTCGCCAGATAGTCCAGCGGCACGCCTTGCAGCTCAGCCAGGTCACGCACGCTCGCTTCACGCGAATCGCCGCAATTGCCCACCAGGTAAATCAGGCAGTGGAGGCCGTACTCGACGCCTGCGCTGTAAAGTGCCATTTCTATCTCCGACTAATATTGTCGCAAATGTTATCAGCTGACTGTGAGTTAGGCAACGCATGTGGCTGTCCCGTTCATACCGGTTTACATCCAGTCGAAATGCGCTAATCAGCGGGTTAATGGAGACTATCAAAACCATCGATGGCAACCATCGCAAAATACAGGTTGCGGGTTTTAACTCGGATCAATAGAGTCGCCGTTGTCAGGTCGGCAGCAGAATTCTTCATCAGCGTTGACCCATAACAAAATTCACCACTGGTTATCCCCGGAGATAAAAATGAAACAGCACATTCTGGTTATCGGCGCAGGTTTCGGTGGCATGTGGACAGCGTTGAGTGCGACGCGCCTGTTCGACATTCACGATCACAACGGCGTTGAAGTGACTGTTCTGGCGCCTCAGGCGGAACTGCGTGTCCGTCCGCGTTTCTACGAGCCGAACGCCCACCAACTGGCCGCGCCGCTTGGGGATCTGTTCGATGCAGTGGGCGTGAAGTTCATCAAGGGCGCTGCCGAGACCATCGACGTTGAGCGCAAGACCGTCGGTTACATCGATGCTTCGGGTGCCAAACAAGTATGCAGCTACGACAAACTCGTTCTGGCTACCGGCAGCCGCGTCGCACTCCCTGCCACTCCCGGTGTGGCTGAGCATGCCTTTGACGTCGACCAGATCGAACAAGCCGTGCGCCTGGAAAACCACCTGAAGAACCTGGTCAACCAGCCAGAAAGCGCAGCCCGCAACACCGTGGTGGTCGCCGGCGGCGGTTTCACCGGTATCGAAACCGCGACTGAAATGCCAACCCGTCTGCGCGCCATCCTGGGTGATCGTGCGGACATCAATGTGATCATCGTTGATCGCGGCGACAAAATCGGCGGGTCAATGGGCCCTCAGATCGCTGAGAAGATTGTTGAAGCCAGTATCGAAACCGGCGTGAAATGGCACCTGAAGGCATCGGTTGTCGGTGTTGATGAAAACGGTGTGACCCTGTCCGACGGCCAGCGCATCGATGCAAAAACCGTGGTCTGGACCACCGGCGTGCGCGCCAGCTCGCTGACCGAGCAGATCCCCGCAGAACGCGATCACCTTGGCCGCCTGCACGTCGACGCTCATCTGAAAGTGATTGGCCAGGAAGACATCTTCGCCACTGGCGACGTTGCCTACGCCGCTTGCGATGACATCGGTAACCACGCGCTGATGACCTGCCAGCACGCCATCTCGTTGGGCCGTCATGCCGGCAACAACGTGGCCGCGCAGATTCTGGGAGTGGAACCGACGCCGTACAGCCAGCCCAAATACGTGACTTGTCTGGACCTTGGTGCCTGGGGTGCGGTTTACACCGAAGGGTGGGATCGCCAGGTCAAACTGATTGGACAGGAAGGCAAGTCGCTCAAGACCCAAATCAATACCGTCTGGATTTACCCGCCAGCGGCGGATCGTGCAGTTGCATTGGCTGCAGCGGACCCGATGATTCCGGTTGCTTGAGTGGTTGATCGCGCTGTCTGATTGATTGAGTCCCACCCGGGGTTTCCTGGGTGGGATTTTTTTTGGCTTGTACCCAGTCCCTGTAGGAGCCGGCTTGCTGGCGATGGCGGTGGGTCAGGCGCTGCGATGTTGACCGAACTACCGTCATCGCCAGCAAGCCGGCTCCTACAGGTGATAACTCCCAATCCCAAGAACGCATCAAAACATTGCCTGTATGAAATTAATCGTGTAATTTTTCATGAAATTAAAACTATAAAATTTCACGAGTCCTCAATGTTTCAGCAATCCACTCAGCATGTCGCCAGCTATTACGCCCACACCTGTGCCGATCGCCTCGTCAATCGAGCGGCATTGCATGGGGAGCAGGACACCGAAATACTGATCATCGGTGCCGGTTTCAGCGGTTTGCACACGGCATTGCGCCTGGCGCTCGCCGGCAAACGCGTGACGTTGCTGGAAGCCAGTCGGGTGGCCTGGGCCGCTTCCGGGCGCAATGGCGGTCAAGCGATTCTTGGCTGGTCTTGCGATATGCCGCCGTTGGAGGCGGCGCTGGGTTATGAGCGCGCGCGGCGTCTGTGGGACGGCATGCGCTGGGCAGCGCGGGAGCTGCGAGAATTGCCGGCACGCCATGGTTTCGATTGCGACTACCGGGCCGGCCACCTCTGGACGTCGGTGATGCCGCGTCGGGTCAGCCTGTTGACGGAATGGCAACACGAGGCCAGCCACAAATGGGGGCACGATGGATTGCAATTCATCGAGCGCGAGCAACTGCCGGATTGGGTCGCCAGCGATCGCTATCAGGCCGGGTTGTTCGATCCTGAAGGCGGGCACTTGAACCCGCTGAAACTGGCGTTGGGCCTGGCCGCCGCGATTGAGCGGGCCGGCGGGGTGATTCACGAACAAAGCAAAGCGCTGGATTATCGCGAGGACGGTGACGGGTATGTGGTAACCACTGAACACGGTCGCATTCGCGCGGACGTGTTGGTGCTGGCGTGCAACGCTTATCTGGATCGTCTCGACCCTCAATTATCGAGCTGCGTGTTGCCCGTCGGCACCTATCAAGTGGCCACCGCGCCACTTTCGGCAGCGCAGGCGAAAGCGCTGCTGCCGAGCAACGCGTGCGTCACCGACAACCAGTTTGTGCTCGATTATTTCCGCCGCACCCCCGACAACCGGTTGCTGTTTGGCGGTGGCTGCACTTACCTGGGCGGCATGCCGAAAGATATCGCGGGCGCCACCCGGCCATGCCTGGAGCGAGTGTTCCCGCAACTCAAAGGGATCGAGCTGGAGTTCGCCTGGGGTGGTCATATCGACCTGACCCTCAAGCGTACGCCGGACATCGGTCGGCGCGGCGACTTGTACTGGCTGCAGGGCTATTCCGGACACGGCGTACTGCCGACACTGGCCGGGGCGCGGGCGGTTTCCGATGCGATAATGGGCCGGCCGGATGAGTTGGCGTTGTACCAGGGTTTGAACAACGGCAGTTTTCCCGGCGGCAAGTACATGGCAGCGCCGCTGGAAGCGATCGGCAAGGCCTGGTACCGACTGCGCGATAGCATTTGAAAGCGGTAATTTCTGGAAGCCTTTCGATGGACATGCAAGAAGAGATTTCGGCGCTGGCGATCCTGATCCAGGACCTGCGCAAACACAAAAAATACACCCTCAAGGATCTGGCGGACAAAATCGGTCGTTCCGTGGGTTTTCTGTCCCAGGTCGAGCGCGGCTTGTCCCGGCCGACGGTGGCGGACTTGACCGCCATCAGTGAAACCCTGGGCGTGCCGACCACCTATTTCTACAGCCTGCCCAAACCGATGGCCTTGCCCTGGGTGACCCGGCCGGACGAGCGTCGCACGTTGTATTACGCCGACGGCATCACCGACATCCTGGTCTCGCCAAAAATGCGCGCGTCCTTCTCGATGCTGGAAAGCCAACTCGAACCCGGTGCCAGCAGCGGCGACCGCCACATGAAAGACAGCTCGGAGCAGGGCGGCTACGTCCTGGAAGGGGAATTGACGCTGTGGCTGGATAACGACGAGCCAGTGACGTTACACGCCGGCGACAGTTTTCAGTTGGCCAGTCACGCCCATTGCCGCTACGGCAATCTCTCGGACCGACTCACCCGGGTCCTTTGGGTTTACACCTGATAAAACAACAAGGAACAAAATGATGGATGCTGTGTGCTCTGATCTGCTGGCTGAAGTGCGTACGTTTCGTCACCGCCACCCTGATGTGCGTTACGTCGACCTGATTTCCCTGGACATCCCGGGGCATTTCTACGGCAAGCGCTACCCGGTCGAGATGCTCGAAAAAGTGGCCGCCGGCAGCGTGCTCAAACTGCCGCAAAACTGCGTATTGCTCGGCACTCAGGGCGGACTGTTCAAGATCGGCGACTACTGCTTCAACGACGGCGACCCGGATGCGCAACGGCGCCTGGTGCCCGGCACACTGAAGTTGGTCAGCTGGGAAAATCAACCGCTGGGGCAGATGCTGATCACCTCCGACGGCACGGAAAAACCGATCGTTTTCGAACCTCGCGAAGTGTTGGCGCAGGTACTGGAGCGACTCAAACGCAAAGGCATTTCCCCGGTGGTGGCGTTCGAGCTGGAGTTCTATCTGTTCGATCGTCAATTGCGCGATGGCTTGCCGCAGTTCGCCCGCGATCCATTGACCGACGATGCCGATGATCAGCCGAACATGCACATTGAACGACTGTCGCGATTTGCTCCGGTACTCGATGACATGGTCGAGACCGCGCGAGCACAAGGCATCGACGCCACGGTGATTACCGCCGAGCTGGGCCCGGGCCAGTTCGAAATCAATTTCGGTCATCTCGATGACGGCTTGCGCGCGGCCGACTGGGCGGCGCTGTTTTGCCGTAGCACTCGCGGCGTGGCGCTCAAGCACGGTTATCGCGCCAGTTTCATGTCCAAGCCGTATTTGCAGCATCCCGGCAGCGGCATGCATGTGCACGTAAGTCTGTATGACGAGGCGGGCAACAACCTGCTGGCCGCGAACGGACAACGAGCGCTACGCCATGCCGTTGCCGGATGCCTGGACGTGTTGCCGCACTGCATGCCGATTTTTGCCCCGAATCACAACGCACTTCGGCGATTGAGCGCCACAGTGAACGTCGCGTCGCGCGCCAGTTGGGGCTTTGAGGATCGCGATGCGTGTTTGCGAGTGCCGGAGTCGGACGCAAAAAACCTGCGGATCGAACATCGCCTGGCCGGTGCCGATGCCAACCCGTATCTGGTATTGGCGGCGATTCTGGTGGGGTTGGAGCACGGACTGGAAAGCCGTCGCGAGCCGATTGCGCCGCTTAATGAAGACCGCAGCAGCGGTATCGATTTCCCGCTGGAGATGCTGGAGGCGGTGCAAACCATGCAAGGCAAGGCGCAATTGCGTGAAGGTTTGGGCGCTGAGTTTGTCGACGTGTATTGCGAAAACAAGCGTCAGGACCACTTGGCATTCATGCACGACATCAGTGCACGGGAGTATCGCTGGTTCCTGTAGTTAAAGAAGATTCGAGGTTAACCCTAAAAAATATCTGGATATTTAATGGCTTAGAAGCTTTAGTAACTGGCTGGTTAAATAAAATATCTTGTTACAGCGCGAAACATTGCGTAATATCCGCGCCGCGTTCACCACCACGGTTTATGCATTTTTAAGTCCCGGGCGTCCATCAGCTGCCCGGGATTTTTTTTGCCCGCATTTTTTGCGTCCTGCGACCTTCTGGGTCGGATCAGGACTTCGCTTCCTTTGTCCCCAGCACGTCACGGATGTTGTCCACCACATTGCTGTCCTTGATTACATCGTTGAGCCAACCTTCGAGCGGCATGTTGCCCCATTTGATCGCGCGTTCGATCAGGTAAGGGACGGGGCTCTGGGGCTCGGTCTGCTTGAAGAACTGCGCGATTCCCGCCAGCAGGGTGAACGCCTCGTCGCGGGTCTGGGGCGTGGTGCGCAACGGCGTGACGGGGATGTCCTGCTGGGTCTGGGTCATTGCAGCACCTGTGGGTTGTGCGCCAGCGCTTTCGGAGACGGTCGGGGTAGGCGCGACCGGGGTCGGGTTCAGTTCGATACCGCGATCCTTGAGCAGTTTCTCGGCCAGTTGGCCGGCACGGGACAACACGTCATGGAGCCCGGCAAAACTCGGCGCGTCATGGCCGAACAGCCGGTCAGCGGTGCTCTGCAATTGCTGGCAGGCGCTCAGGCTGGCGGCAATTTCGCCGGCTTTGCGGCGCAGGTGATCCGAGTCGGTCAGCACCACCGAGCGCTGGAACACCTCGGCGTTGATCTTGCCTTCGTCGAGGGCGGCGCGCATGGCCTGAGGGCTTTGCAGGGCCAGGTTTTCGACATGCCTGGATTCGTCATAACGAAGCAAACCGTATTGCTGGCCCTGGGTGATGGGCAGACCGCCCACCACATCGGCGAGGGTGGTCTTCATCCACGCCAGACGGGCAGCGCGCTCGTCGACGCCGTCTTCGAGGGATGGAAACAGATCGGCCCAGAAGTTATCCAGAATGCGTTCGGCCAGCGTCAGGCCAAAGGTGATACCGCTGAAATGGTACTGGTGCGCCAGCCCTTCGCTGAGCCAGGCGACAAGCATCAGGTCCTTGCTCTGTCGAGCCAGGCCTTGGGCAGCCAGGGTGATGGTCAGATCCCAGTCAGAGGACTTCAGATCCGTTTGCCAGTCACCCTGGGTCAAATAATCGGGGTCTGCTCGCCGCGCTTCTTTCACCTGATCGAACAAGGCGGAAAAGCTCAAGTCTTCGCCGCTCCCCTCATTGATGGGCGCGGTCAGTTCGGCCAGCGAAAGGTCGTTGAGAAATTCAGACATAGGAAACTCTGATCAAAATAAAAGAACACCGTGCCTGCCCGGCAGGCACGGTGCTGAAAACGAGCCGCCGGGGCGGCCCGTCATTGCCACGGTTTTATGCGAAAACCTTGTTGGCAGTGCGATCCCAACCACCGGTGACGTTGCCGCCGCCCTGGCCATCGGCACGGCTCTGCTGGGTGTAGGTGGTTTTGATGCGGGCAAAGTTGAAGCTGATTTCTTCGATCGGCAGGTCGCCAACCGATTTGTCTTCACCGTTCTGGCTGCCACCGGCGACCGCTTTGACCGAAGACACCACGACTTCTTCCAGGTTGATGGTCAGGTAGGTCACCTTGTCACCACCAGCGCGGTTCACATTCAGTTGGATCTTGGCGATGTGCGTGCCTTTGCAGCAGGCTTCGAACAGCTTGGCAGAAGCCTTGTCCACGGCTTTGCGGATGCTGAAGTCGCTCAGCGCCACACGCTCCGACGAAGCACCGCCCGACGAACTGGCAGTCGCGGAAGTGGCCTGGGTTGCGCCGTACTCGTAGCCCAACACTTCGATCCAATCCTTGTGTTTGTCGTCCAGTACTTCACCTGGAATGCCGTCGATCTGGATGTATGCGTCAAATGCCATTTCTAATTTCTCCTTACCTTCATTTAAAGGGATGTCACCTGCAACCAGATCACAACCCTTCGTTTTAACCTCTTTGAAACAATCAAGAGAGGTGTGTTACGGCAGCCTCGGTCAACGTCGAGATGACCCAGGCACCGGTTTTTCTTGCAACAGGCGCGGCATCCTCAGTTGAGTGCGCGCACTTCGATTTCTACCCGCCGGTTAGGTTCCAGGCAGTGAATCAGCTGAGCCCTTGGCTGCTGCATATCGCACTTGACCAAAGGCTTGTTGCTGCCTTCGCCGACCGCTTCTACCAGCTCGCCGGGAACACCTTTGCCCACCAGATAAGTCTTGATGGTTTGTGCCCGTAGTTTGGAAACCTGCAGGTTGCCCTGTGGATCGCCGAGTTGATCGGCGTGCCCGGCGATGATGATTTTTCCAATGTTGGGCGTGCTGAGCAGCTTGCCGGCAATCGCACTCAGCTGGCCTTGACCTTCATTCTTCAGACTCTGGAAGTCGGCACGGCCAAAGGCGAACAGGGTGTCCGACTCCAGCGTGATGGTTTCGATCGAGCGCAACGACTGCGTGAGCAAACTGTTGATGTAGTTGCGCGAGCTGGAGATCAGGAACGCGTTGTCGAGGATCCGCGGCACGTCCGGCTCGTGAATCTGATCGCTGTAGAAATTGATCTGCCGGCTGGCGAACTCATAGTCCTGATGGGTGGAGGCAACCGCGGTACTGCCGACCTGGCGGGCAATCGCCGGATACCAGTAATCCGGGATTTTCGCTTTCAGGAACGCCGGGTCGGCCTTCTCGCGTTGCGCACGCGACAGCATGACGTAGGTGTCCAGTGTTGCCTTGCCGAACGCGGCAATGGATTGCGCGCGGTTGTCGTTCGGTAACGCCTTGGGCTCGACGCTGTCCACGCCTGTCACCGGCATCAACTCTTTGGCATTGCGCTGATAGACCTTGAGCGTGGTCAGCAGATACAGCGAGCGGGTCAGGTTGTCGGCCGTGGGTTTGAGCATCACGGTTTCCAGCCGATCGAAATACTGGCTGCGCACCATTGGCTCAACCTTATGGCCCTGGTAAAGCCCGAGGCGCATGCGCAGTGGAACGCCTTCGTCGTGGTGCCGGGCGTAGTAATGCGCGGTCCAGAAGCGCAGGCGATCAAGGGTTTGCCAATCGGTGTATTGGCCGGAGGTCGAGCGATCGTCGGCAGCGGCCTGGGTCAGCTCTGCCGAGAGGGTTTGCAGGGTGTTGCGGTTATTGATGTACGACCAGCTCAACAGGCTGCACAGCAGCACCGCGACCAGGCCGGCACCGCCGATCCATGCCGCTTTGCGCCGACGTTCGCGATGGTTGGTGGTGTACAGCGCCACCAGGTGCTGGTCGGGAATGATGACTTTGCGGAACAGACTGTTGATGAACAATGGACGCGGTTGCGCGTGACCGTTGGCGATCTCCCGATCACCTTCCAGGGAAAAACGCTCTGTCACCTGCCGTGCGTGTCCACCCAAATCCGGCTGGTCTGCGTCCAGCGCACTGGTGAAATAGAAGCCGCGCAGCAGTTCCGCACTTTGATAAGGGTTGGCGCGCAACAGCGCATCGACGAACAGTTGCAGCCGTGGTTTGAGCGCCGCCAGTTCCAGCGGGAACCGATACACCGATGAATCCTGTCGGGTGATCTGGATGTCCTGGGTCACCAACTGCTGGCTTGCTACCTGTTGCCAGTAGCCGACCAACTCGTCCATCGCCGCACCGAAGCGCTGCCCCCAATCGGCCTGCTCGTAGCCTTTGTGGGAAAAGGTCTTGCCCATGACGTCGCCGCGCGCGGTTTCATCCAGCTGGCGATAGAAGGGGGCGAAACCCGGGACCAGGTCGCACTTGGTGAACACCAGGTAGACCGGCAGTCGCACTTCCAGCAGGGCATGGGTTTCCTGAATGCGTTCGCGCAGGCGCTTGGCGATACGCTCCTGATCTTCCAGCGAGGATTGCAGAATGTCGTGAATGCTGACGGTGACGATCAGGCCATTGAGTGGCCGGCGCTGGCGATGCTGGCGCAGCAATTGAAGGAAGGCCCGCCATTTGCCGGCCTCTTCCTGGTTGTTCATGTAGCGGCCGGCGGTGTCCAGCAGGACCGCTTCGGAGCTGAAGAACCAGTCGCAGTTGCGCGTGCCACCCAGGCCCGCGACCCGCACACCTTCGCGCTCGGCGTAGGGGAAGTTGAGACCCGACTGGTAGAGCATGGTGCTCTTGCCTGCCGCCGGCTGACCGACCACCAGGTACCAGGGCAGGGCATACAGCGCGTCCTTGGCGTTGCTGCCTCGGGGCTTGTTGCTGTGCAAGCGCTCGATGCTTTGCAGCAGGCGCTCGCGCAGCAGGCTGACCTCTTCGCGATCTGCCGGGCTCGCGTTCAACACGGCTTGATCGGCATCTTCGCGCAGCAATCCTTCGAGGTTGTGATGCCGGGACACGCCTCGATAAAGCAGCAAAACGTAGCCGGCCGACAGCACCAGGAACACGCCAATGCCGCTCAGCAGGCTGTTGAGCGAACTGAAATCAAACGCCCGCCCGATGCCCCACACCACGAAGATCGTGAGGAAAAAGCACACCCCGAGAATGTAGGGTTGATAGCGCAAGAAGTAATACTTGATCTTGTTCATACGGACTTCGAATCCAGGGCATCGACAAAACGGTCGATAACGTCACCCAGAGGGCGGTCGATTTCGGGAAAGGCGTGTGTGCGGTGGTGCTCGTCGAAGGCATCGAAAGAAGCCAGAACGTCGTAGCTTTGCGAACGCTCACTGATCCCCGTCAGCACGCGGTAGGCATCGCAGGTCTGGCGTGAGGCAAAACAGATCAGCCTCGGGCGCATGAAGTCATCGGCCAACAGGTTGACCTGTGGCACCGAGCGTTCAGGCGTCATGTGCGTCAGCCAGGTGACCCACAAATCGGCGGTCGGATTCTTCAGGCCTCTTTCTGCCGGCAAGGGCAGGGCGATGCCGATCGGCGTTGGGTGAGACAGGTGCCGTCTGAGGGCCTGGAGTCGGGTAAGCACGGCGTTGGTGACGAACTCCGGGTAGGCACCTTCGAGCGCGGTACTGATGTCGCGCAGATTGAAATTCACCAGAAACTTGTCATGCACGCGCCGGAACAACTCGAAGTCCTGGCCTTGTAATGGGCGCAGGGCCTTGATGCGTTCGAACAGCACCGAAGTGCTTTCGCCATGGACGGCCATGTGCAGCAGAGGCCTGATCTGCCCGCTGAACAGTTCGCCGAGGGTGAACGGATTGACCAGAGGCTCGGCATCGCTGGCCTTGAGGGTCTGGAAAATGAAAAACGGATAGCGTCGTCCACTCGAATCTTTCGAGCTGATCAGCCCGCCCAGCATCCAGTTACCGCTGCGCGCGCGGTAGCTGAAAAAGCACACCGGCAACGCGTCGAACAGTTCGCGCCAGTCTTCGCGGTGCTGCAAGGCGGCGAGCGCGCCTTGCAGCCAGCCGTCGAACTCGCAGACGTCGTCGCCTGCACCTTGCAGGCTGACGAAGTCCGGGCTCGCGGGGACTTTTCCGAAGCAGCCGATCATTGGCCGTATCCCTGATTCAAGATTCGGCGGATCACAGCGGACGACCTTCTTTGGCGTTGAGCGCACTCAAGGCCTTGACGTTGGCCAGGTCCGTCAGCTTGACGCCACCGTAGTTGCGCACGGCGAGGCTGACCGGGCCGCTGCTGGTGTTCCAGCTGAAACGTTGTTGAATACCGTCCAGATCGCTGACCCGTGCACTGTCGTTCATGCGCAGCAGGCCCCAACGGCCCGGGTAGTCGAACACCGTGACGCGCTCGCCGGTCAGGGTGACCACATCCAGGCGTGCGCCCGGCGTGGTGGTCGTGCCCGGCCACGAGAAGCGGCTCCAGCTGGTCTTGCCGTTACGGTAGTGCTGCACCTGGCCATCGAGGGTGAAGATGATGTCGGTCAGGCTGGCGGAAGGTTCGAGCATGATCTCGAAGCCGTTGTCGCGGTCCGACAGGCTGGCAATCACCTGGCCCAACGAGCTGGCCTTGTCGATGCTGTTGACCATGTTCGGGTTGACCAGCGGCGTGGCCTTGCTGTCGCTGCTCATGCCCAGGCCTTCGCCACCGGACAGGTTGCCGATTTCGTTACGCTTGAAGTTCGGCAGCAGCCCGGATTCCGGGTCGACGAAACGCTGCAAGTCCTTGACCGACGCTTCGTTGCGGCTGCCTGGCGCGATCGGATAACGGTGCGCCATGACCTGTTCCCACGGCTTGGCAATCTGCTGTGCCCAGGCCTTGGCAATCTGTTGGCCGGCAGGGTCACGCAAGGTTTCCCAGGCAAACTGGATCGGCAGGCTGAACAGGCCCTGCAACGCAGTAGACAGGCCACCCTGGCTGGTGTCGACGGTGGTCTCGACATAGTTGCGCACGCTGGTCACTTCGCTCGGCAGCCCTTCAAGGGTTTCGCTGATCAGCTGCTTACTGCTTTTACCGACGTCCTGTGAGCGCTGAATGTTGTTCATCCGCACCTTGAGTTTGCGCAAGGCCGCCAGGTAGCGGTCCATGATCGTACTGTCGGCGCCTTCGGCGTTTTGCACGGCGAACACCCGCGATACCGGCTCGAAGCGCTTCGCCAGGCTGCCGTCGTCAACCGCCGGCAAAGGCGAAATCAGCGAGCTCGGCGATGCATTCTTGCCATCGAAAATGCCGGTGACGCTGCTCCAGAATCCGTCATCGGGCTTGATGCCCGCTTGCAGGGTTTCGCGGGGGGCAGGGACATCCCACTGGGTGTTGTCATTGACCGCCGCCAGGAGGATTTTCACCGGCGAGTTCTGCACGTCGCTAAGCAGCGACAGTTGTTGGGTCGCATTGGCCATGTCAGTGAAATGGCGAACGCCGACGCTGTCGATCAGGGTGTACCAGGCCTGTGTGTAGTCGCGCTTGTAGCGCGTCATGAACTCACGGATGAAATTGGCCTTCTGCACAATGCTGTCGGCGCCTTCGCCGTCGAGCACCCAGTCCGATTCATTTTGCAGGTTGCCCGACACCAGTTTGATCAGCTCCGGCTTGACGAATTGCTCCCAGCCCTGGCGGGTGAAAATCGCGGGGACCGCTTCTGTGCCGTACAGCAACTGACGGCCCGGCAAGGGCACCAGATCGCTCAAGCCGACCGCCGGAAACTGGCGACTCGATTCCAGTTGCAGGCGCAGGTATTCGCGGTCCACCAGCGAGCTGGAAATCATGAACGACTTCAGGCTGTTGCGGGTTTCACTGATCAGCTGTTCGTTGCGCGACAAGGTCGGCGCCTGACCACTCTTGAGCAATTGCACATACACCGGCGCATTGTCCTGGATCACTGCGCTGCTGACCGCGTTGTCGGTGCTGGCGGTGTTGGCCCAGGCCACCGGCAACGCAGCGCTCACGAACTCTGGATCGGGATGGGTCGCAGGTTGGGTCAGCATCAGATAGAGCTTGAGTGCGTTGTACGACTCAATAATTGAAGCGACCTGGCGCTCATCGAGTCGGCCCAACATTTCTTCGGACAGCGAAAGCCCGCCGGTGGTCGCCGACAGTTCAGCGGCATCGCTCGCGGTGGCCGGGTTGCGCAGCGCTGTCAGTGCTTCGCCACGAACCTTGTTTACCGCGCCCCTGGCAGCCCCGTTCAGGCGACCGGCAACATCACCGGTGCTGCGCGGCAGGTTATTCAGGCGGGTCGGCAGTTTCTGCCCCTGCAAACGGGCTTTGGCGGAGCCGGCCTTGGCCGTCGCAGGCGCAAAGTTGTTCTGCGGGTCCATGGTTTTGGCGAACTCATTGAACGCGCGCATCTGCAATTGCAGTTGCAGGGTGATCGGCTCCAGCGCCTGAGTGCGCAGTTGCTGCAAGTAGGCGGTCTGTGCGACGCGATAAACATCGTCACCCCGGTACAAGCCGGCGCCGAGTTGCAGCGGCACGCCTTTGGCGCGGTGCTTCTCGATGGCAGTGAGTTGCTCGCGCAGCAGTTCCAGGCCGTGACCCGAGGCGAGTAACCGCGCACTGTCCGGCGATTGTTGCAGTTCGGTCAGCTGCTCGCGCAGTGTCGCCAGCCACTGGCGGTTGTTCTGGAACGACAGGGCTTGCCAACCAATGAACGCCACACCCGCCAGCAGAGCCAGACCCAGCAGGGCAGGGCTGGCGGACTTGTTCTTGCCGAAACGCGACTGGTAGAGGGTCAAGTCGCGATCGGGGAAAATCACCCGACGGAACGTGTCGGTGATGAAGTAGCTGCGGTCGCTGATTTTCTTGCCGCTGCCTTGTGCCTGATTGTCGTGCTCGGGAGCGGGCTGCAAGGCGAACGATTCGGCCAGGTCATCTTCATACACCTGGCTCAGTTGCTGATCGGTCTGCAAGGCGCTGGTGAAATACAGTCCGCGCAATAGAAGTGGCGCGCCGCTGCGACGGGTCTCGGCGAAGTGTTGGAGAAACTGTTCCAGCACGCCCGACAACTCGGCGAAATAGTTCGGGAAGTTCAGCAATGCACTGTTGGCATCGGCACCCAATGCAATCATCTGCGCGTCGACGTGACGACGGATGTGGCCGTGCAGGTTGGCCAGCTTGGCGTCCAGCACGGGACGCAGGCCCTGATTACGGATCTCGGACAAACCGAAGGTCATGCCCAGCGGTTGCTGGCGCTCGTTCAGGTCCAGGCCTTCGAACGCCTGGCTGAAGCCCGGCAGTTGGTCGGTCTTGCTCAGCATCAGGTAAATCGGCGGGTTGGCCTCCAGGCAATCGTTGTATTCCTCTATGCGCGAGACCAGTTGCGCGGCGAGTTCATTACGCTCGGCAGCGCTGCAGGCCAGCAGTTCCGGCAGGCTGACCACCAACACCAGGCCATTGACCGCGGCCTTGCTGCGCTGCTTTTTCAGCATGCGCAGGAAGGCGGCGAATTCGCTGGCCGACGGGTCGTCGCGCAGGTAACGGCCGGCCGTGTCGATCATCACGGCCTCGGGGCTGAAATACCAATCGCAATGCTGGGTACCGCTTTCGGTGTCGTTGGCGCTGCTGGCAATGTTTGCGGACAGCCCTGAGCGGGTCAGCAACGAGGTCTTGCCCGCGGCCGACATGCCGATGACTAGATACCACGGCAAATCGTAAAGTGCCGACGAACCGCCGCCACCGGCCGAGCGATCGGCGCGCAGCATGGCGATGGCGTGCTTGAGCCGCTCACGCAGCACTTGCTGGTCGCGGAACTCACCGGCGCCATTGAGCGAGCGATCAACTTCGATCTGTACCAGGTTTTCAAGGTTGTGTTCAGCCCGGATACGCTTGTACTGACGCAGCACAATGATCAGCAGGTAGAAGGCGCTGACGATCGCCATCGTCTCCAGTGCATAACCGCGCAGCCAACTCACGCGCGGGGCCGCGAACCAACTGACCGCCAGGCTTGCCAGCCACAGGACGGGGATGAGGAACCAAAAGCTTTTCAACAAACGCAATAATGTTTTCATGTCTTCCTGACTCGGTTACCTGACCTGTATTCAGGCACTGAACAGCTGGCTGATTTGTTCGGACAACGCGGCTACGTCCTTGCCCAGCAACCAGTCCAGCGTCAGGTAAACACCCACGCAGACCAGCGCAATCAGCGCGAGGTAGAGCCAGAGGGGGACTTCATGGCGCAGCATCTGCGAGACCTGGTCTGGCAGTGCCCAGTCGGGCGAGAGTGCCTTGGGTGTCTTGCGAAAACGCGCGATGTCCTGGCCCAGGGTATTGGCCAGGTAACGCAGCTGGTCTTTTTGCCCAAGGCTGAATTTGCCTTCGAAACCCAACGCCAGGCACAGGTGGTAAACCTCAAGCACATCGAGGTTCTGTTTCACATCGCCACGCAACGAATCGATCTTTTCGAAAAAGCCTTCGCCGGCCAGGTGCACGCCGAAATAGCGGAACTGCAAGGGCTGCAATTCAAAGTGGCGGCGCAACTCGTTGTCCCCGGAGCGCAACACGCTTTCATCGAGGAACGCACACAGGGCGTACTGGGTGTCCTTCACCTGTTCAACACTGTAATTGGCGCTGCGGGCATCGCTTTCCAGTGCCTTGAAGAAGGTGTCGACGCTCGCTTCAAAGGCGCTGACCGAGGTTACTTGGCGGCCCTTGCGCACGATCAGCGCCATGCTGATGAAGTCCTGCACCAGGTCTTTTAGCGTCGGTTTTTCACGGGCAGCCGCAACGGCGCCTTGCAGTACGGCTTCGGTCATTTGAGTACCGCCATCAGTTCAAGCTTGAGGTTGGTGAACGCACTGGGCGCATAGAAAGAAATGGCCTGGGCACTCATCATTCGTTCGTAGACCCGGCCGTGGGGCTCGATGGAGAAGTAGTGATTGTCCAGTCGCACCGGAATCGCATTGGGCAGGCGGGTCGAGTGATTGAGCGTGACGCCCGGCATGGCGCTGTTGACCACCACTTCGATGTCCTCCGGCGAGCCGACCTTGAACGCCCGCGGCACCAGCTCCAGCAGGCTTGCGCCCGGCATGTCGGCGTGCACGGAAATGTAGAAATCCGCCTCCGCCAGACGTGGATCGTGCAACTGCCCTTGCCAATACGAAGGTTTGGTTTGCGTCAGGTTGATCACCACGCACTGGTTCGGCACCACGTTGTCGAGCAGCACGCGAATCATCTCGTCGAGCTTGACCAGCGAGGCGGCCGGGTCGTGGTGGTCGTACTCGGGGATGTCGTTGAGTTGGGTGTCCAGCGAAAACGTCAGCAGCCCGCCGGCAAGTTCTGCCAGGAACAGATACAAACGCTCGGGGTGCAAACGCGGGTGCGCGAGCAGGTGCGCCAGGCTCGGATGGGCACGGTTCACCGTGTTCAACAGCCAGAACAGGGTCACGTCGCTCGAACCGAACTCGGCGATCTGATCCGCACGCTCGCGACGACGGCCGGACAGCGCCTTGCTTTTCGATTGCAAGGCACCGAGCAAACGCTTGCCCAGCCCGATCAGGGTGTCATGGGTGCCCAGGTGCAGCGTCGGGTGCACGAAATGCCCGTCGAGGTTGAAACCGCCGATGTTGTTGCGCGACAGCCGGGCAATCGGGCACCAGGTGTAGCCATCCAGATTGTCGCCGTCGATCAGCATCACCACGTTCAGACGCAGGCTGGTGATTTCGTTTTCCAGGTCGCCTTCGTTGAGGTCCGGCAAGGTGTCGAACTGCTTGCGAAAACGTCGGCCGGTCTTTTGCTCCTGGCCGTCTTCGACGTAATTCAGGCCGAAGGGCTCAGGCAGTTTCAGCGCGGCGTAGACCTTCAGGTCGTTGCCTTTGAGCAGGTCCTTCAAGTCGCGGGCCGCCGGCAGCGGATCATGCTGCGGCGCGTCGAACAGGCTGCCGTCGGGAAACACCAGTTTCAGTCGCTTGAGCTGCAGGGAACCGGTGGCGAGGGCTTCCTCGTCCACTTCCAGCAACTGCACGCCCCAGTGAAAGGGTGTGTTGCGCAGCGTCGCCTGCGCCAGCTGATGCTGGTGGAACTCATCCTGATACTGGAAATGTTGTGGCAAAAGGAACATGCCTTCGGACCACATCACCCGGCTTTGCTTACTCATTGAGCGCCTTCCAATAATGAATTCAATTTTGAGTCCAGCGCTTTTTGCGCGGAGCCGGCGGCCTGGTCCTGAGCCTTTTCAATCACGACGTCCTGAACCCGTAGGATCAGCGTTGGCTGGGCCGGTTGCTCGGGCAGGGCGGAGGCTTTGGCGAGCTGCTCTTCGGTCTTGGGTTTGTTCAGCACGTCGACGCCGCTGACGGCGGACACCGTGTTGTTGTCCACCAGCACCCGCAGGCCATCGGATGAGAACCAGATGCCGTCCTTGCGCAGGGAGTTGGCGTCAAACGCGACCTTCCAGCGGCTGTTCTCGTCAGTGCGGAAAAAAGCCGCGACGCCGACATAACCTGCGGCCTTGTTCAGCGGCCATTTGTCGACCTGGCCCATGCCCGGCAACAAGGTGATTTCGCGGTTTTCGATCAAGGTATTGCCGAGGGCCTTTTGCGGGTCGTCCCACAGCGAGTCGGCATCCACCGATGCAAAGCGTTCCAGCGATGTCAGCTGGTACACGCGAAGCACCACCGAAAGCGGTTTGCCGGACGCGTCGGGATTGAGCTGGTTGCCGCCGTCGGACGTCAGGATGACCTTCTCGTTATCCTCGAACAGCATGTCGCCGGCCCAGGTATTGTCGACCCGCTTGCCGACTCGGTCGGTGACGCCACAGGCGCTCAGTACCGCCATCATCGCCACCGCCGTCAGGCATTTGGCCAACGCCGTTTTTTCGGGACGCTTCCCTGAATATCTCTTGTCCATGACCACTACCTGTAAATGCCCGCTCAGATCAGGCGATAGGCGAAATCGCCATCGCTGCCCAACTCGATGTTCAAACTCTGAATCGGTTTGTCCTGCGCCATGCGCTCCAGCACCCGTTGCGCCAGTTCCGGCATCAGGGTCTTGGACAAAATGTTGTCGATGTTGCGGGCGCCGCTGTCGACCTCGGTGCAGCGCGAGGCGATGGCTTTGACCAGCGCCTCGTCATAGCTGAGGACGGCCTGATGGTTGCGCTCGAAACGCTGGCGAATGCGCTCCAGCTTGAGCGCGACGATGCGCTCCAGGATCGCGTCCTTGACCGGGTAGTACGGGACGATGGTCAGGCGGCCGAGGAAGGCTGGCTTGAACACCTGATTCAACTCGTCACGCAGCCCTTCGACGATCGCTTCCGGTGTCGGTTGCGGCTGTGCATTGAGGCACCACTGCATGATGCGGTCGGTACCGGTGTTGGACGTGAGGATGATCACGGTATTGCGGAAGTTGATCTCGCGACCTTCGCCGTCATCCAGCACGCCTTTGTCGAACACCTGGAAAAACAGTTCGAGCACGTCCGGGTGGGCCTTTTCCACCTCATCGAGCAGCACCACGCTGTACGGCTTGCGTCGCACGGCTTCGGTCAACACGCCGCCCTCGCCATAACCGACGTAACCCGGTGGCGAGCCCTTGAGGCTGGAGACCGTGTGGGCTTCCTGGTACTCGGACATGTTGATGGTGATGACGTTGCGTTCGCCGCCGTACAGGGTGTCGGCCAGCGCCAGTGCGGTTTCGGTCTTGCCGACGCCACTTGGGCCAAGCAACAGGAACACGCCGATCGGTTTGTTCGGGTCTTCCATGCGCGCGCGGGAAATCTTGATGCGCTTGCCGATTTCGTGCAGCGCGTGGTCCTGGCCGAGCACGCGTTCACCCAGCAGTGCAGGCAGGCGCTGCACGGTTTCGATTTCGTCACGCAGCATCTTGCCTAGGGGAATGCCGGTCCATCCGGAGATCACTTCACCGATGGTGCCGCCATCGACCAGGGCATGCACCAGCGGTTGCTCGCCCTGGACGCTGGCCAGTTCGGCGCGTACGGCGGCAATCTCGATCGCATCGGGTGATTGATTTTCCGGGTGGCTGAGGGCACCCAGTTGCTCCACCAGTTGCAACTCGCGTTGCCATTGTTGCTCGAGGGCGTCGCGGGTTTGCTGTTCGCTCAGCAACTCGGCGTTGAGGGTGGTCAGGCGTCGGGCATGGTCGCTGCCTTTGGCGGCTTCCTGCTGCAGTACCGAGATTTCCGCCTGCAAGTTGTCGATCTGACGCTTGCAATCTTCCAGCGGCCCCGGCTGCGCCGATTGCCCCAAGGCAACCCGGGCGCAAGCGGTGTCCAGCACGCTGACGGCTTTGTCCGGCAACTGGCGCCCAGTGATGTAGCGATTGGACAGGCGCACGGCCTGCACCAGCGCTTCGTCCATCACCGTGACTTTGTGGTGTTCCTGCATCTTGGCCAGCAGGCCACGCAGCATGTGGATCGCCTTGTCTTCGTCCGGCTCTTCGACCTTCACCACCTGGAAACGGCGGGCCAGGGCGGCATCCTTCTCGAAGTACTTCTTGTACTCGGCCCAGGTGGTCGCCGCGATGGTGCGCAGTTCGCCGCGAGCCAAGGCTGGCTTGAGCAGGTTGGCGGCATCGTTCTGCCCGGCCTGGCCGCCCGAACCGATCAGGGTGTGCGCTTCGTCGATAAACAGGATGATCGGGTGCAGGCTGCGTTTGGTTTCTTCGATGACTGACTTGAGGCGGTTTTCGAACTCGCCTTTCACCCCGGCACCGGCCTGCAACAAGCCCAGGTCCAGGGTGTGGATGGCCACGCCTTTGAGCACTGACGGCACGTCACCTTGAATGATGCGCAGCGCCAGGCCTTCGACCACGGCGGTTTTGCCGACGCCGGCTTCACCGGTGAGGATCGGGTTGTTCTGGCGGCGGCGGGTGAGGATGTCGACCATCTGCCGCACCTCGAACTCGCGACCGAGCACCGGGTCGATCCGGCCTTCGCGCGCACTTTGCGTGAGGTTGATGGTGTATTGATCGAGGGCCGGGGTTTTGCCGTTGCCTTTCACCGGGTTGGCGCTGGAGCCGCCGGAAGTGTCCAGCGGCTTGGCTTGCTTCGACTCGGCACTGCCTTCTACCAACGCGTTGAGGTTTACGCGCAAGTCGTCAGCGTTGATCTTCTCCAGCTCGGCCGCACCCGCGATCACCACACGGCGCAGCTCATCGTCATCGAGCAAGGCTTGCAACAGATGACCGGTACGGATCTGCGCCTGGCCGAACTCGATGGAGGCCAGCACCCACGCCTGCTCGATCATGCGAGTCAGGTGCGGGGACAGCGCCGGGGTGCGGGTATTGCCTTTCTTGAAGGTCCCCAGTGCCGTCACCAATTGCGCCTGCAAGCGATCAGGCACCACGTCGTAATGGCGCAGGATGGCCGGCAGGTCGTTGTCGTTGCTGTCGAGCAACTGCAACAACAGGTGCTCGACTTCGACATCGTAGTGGTGTTCCGACAGACAAAGCGCCGCGGCGCTTTCGGTGGCGGTGCGGCTGGTGTCGTTCAGCTTGGCGAACAGGGACTTCAGGTTCACAGGGAGACCCCATCAAAAGGAATGTGGAAGAGCGCGCAACGGGTGGGTTCCACGTCGACGCCTGGTCGTTTGAGCCAACCGAGCCGGCCCAGCGAAACGTTGCCCTGGCGACCGAGGCGGGCGACGGGTACGGCTTGGGGTTTGAGCTTGGGCGCCAGCTGGAAGTCGAGCTCGGCACCGACATAGAAACGCACCAGTTCCAGCAGTTTCTGGTAGTCGTCGGCGCCCGGTTGCAGGCGTTGATAGTCGGCCAGCTCCAGTGGGCCCGTTTCGATGCGCACGCAGGATTGGTAATCCCAGACCCGGTTGCCGGCGACGGCGCTTTGCCCGAGCACGGCGTTCTTGCGACCCAGTTGCGTGCATTGGCTGGCATCGAGTTTCAGCCAGCGCCCGGCAAACGGCTTGACCTTGAACGGCAGCGAAAAATAGAAGCTGAGCATCACTTCCAGGTTCAACGCATTGCGTGGCTTCTGGGCGAACAGGCCGGAGAAATAGCTGAACAATTCGCGGCGCAGGGGCGAGCCTTGTTTGTCGAATTTCTGCTTTTGCGCCTCGGGGCCGAAACCCACCAGGTTGAGCAGGTAACGGTCGAAATCCGAGCTGCCGTTGCGCTCGTACTCGATGTAAAACTTGTACTTTTGCCAGGCCTCGTAGAACAGCGTGGTCATGCGGTGCGAAAAGATGTCGAGGAAGGCGTGCGCCGCGTCATCCCGGTACTGGATGTGTCGCTCGATCAACAGCTCGGTGTACGGGCGCGGCAAGACACCTGACGGCCCCACCAGACCCATGAACGTGACTTGCACCTCGGACAGCGGCAGGCCGGCCACGGACACCTTGCCTTCGCGCTCGAACTGCAAGTCGCTGACTTCACTGGCCGGGAAGTTGAGCGACAGCTGCGAGCGAAAACGCAGAGGGTCTTCGTGCGGTCGGGTTTCCAGGTCCATGCGCCCGGTTCTGCTGTAATGCAGGCGAAGCAAGCGCACCAATTGGAAAAACTCGAATCGGTGCGGCTCAGCCCGTGCCTGGTCAATCAGACCAGAGGTTGATCGCCGGTTCGCGGTGGCCATTGGACGACTCTCTTTTCGCGCTGCAAGGTGCGAAGGGTTAATTGGGTAAAGCTGTTCATGGAGCAGTACTGACCAAAGAAGTGATCGAGCACCATGCCGAACAAAAACACACCGCTGCCGGTGTATTGGCTTTCATCGAAATTGAGGGTGATGCCGACGCCGCGCACGAAGTTCGGCCGCGGGTGACCGATGCGTGCAACCACCGGTTCGCTGCTCACCGAGACGATGCCGTTGATCTGTTTGCGGATGGCCGACACATTGCGGTAGTTGTAGAGCGACAACAGCTCCAGCAGCACTTCGCGACCACGGGAGACCAGCGACATGTGGTTCAGCGACAGGTGCGAAATCAGCCGCCAGATCACCCCGTTGCCCAACGGCACGCGGGCGGTGGCGGTGGGTTTGCGCAGGCAGCGGATATCCTTGATCACCGAGTTGCCGGGAATATTGAAATCGCCGCGCTCGCCCCCGAACGGCAGCATCAGCGGCAAGTCACGGTTGCTGCAGGTCAGGCGGATGCTCAACGTATCGTTGTTGGCCTCCAGCAAACCCAGTTCGCGATCCACCACCCGGATAAACACGTTCGAGCCATCGCGCTGGCCGGTTTGCACCGCACGGCGCCGGGCAATCCAGAAACTTTGGCCGGGGCCTTGATCGCCCCGGGGTTCGAAAAACGGATGGCAAGTGCCGACCTGATCGATACCACCGACCTTGCGCACGCGCCGCACGCGATCAATCGACACCACTTCCGCCGAACTTTGCAGGCGCACATCCGGCGTCACTGCGTATTCGTGCTGGGCGTGAGTCAACTTGACCGGCTCGGCCTGCTGGCGGAACAGGTTGATGATCGGCGTGCAATTTAGTTTGAAGTTATTGCGCCCGATATTCTGTGTCAGGCGCGCCAGGCGATCGCTGAGGTCGTAGTCGGAAAAGTAGAAATTGACCTCGACTTTCTCGATCTCCTTGCCCGCCAGAATGCGCGCGAAACCGGACAGGTCAAAGAACATGAACTTGTCGGGGAAGGTGAAGTATTCGTGCAGCAAGCGGTAACCGAGGAACGAACGTTCCGAGTAGTCCACCAGGCCTTCGTCCAGGCTGTAACCGACGGCTTTCAATGCGCCGGCGGGCAAGGCGACCTCGCGGGTGCGTCCCTGATCTTCGAAGGTCAACGTGGCCTTGGCCAGGTTGTTGAACAGCAGTTCGTACAGTTGCAGCATCAACGTGCTTTCGCCGTCGAGGAAAAACCGCAGGCTGTCGAGCTCCATCTTGCCGAACATCACATCGGACGTCGCCGCCAGGCCGATGCGCAAGCGCGCGACCAGGTCAGCGCTGTGGCCGTTGAATGCCGAGCGTTCCATCTCGATGAACGACGCCTGTTGCACCGCCACCGGCCACAGTTCGACCGGGTAGCAGGTGCGGAATTTACACACCACGCCATCAATCGGATTGGCACTGAGCTCGGTATGCCGGGGGACGCGGAAGGCTTCGGTGACTTTTTCCTGCTTGCCCAGGTTGAACTCGACGATCGACATCGACGGGGTAGGGCGCAGGTAATGCGGGTACAGCACTTCGAGAAACGACTCGACGATTTCCGGCAACTCGTCGTCGAGTTTTTTGTGCACCCGCGCAGAGAGGAACGAGAACGCTTCGATCAAGCGCTCGGTATGCGGGTCTTCGCAGTTATCGCCCTCTATGAGCAACCGCGAAGCAATTTTCGGATACTGGCTCGCAAACTCCTGGCCCAAAAAGCGCAGGTGCGACAGTTCCTTTTCGTAATAGGGCAGCAGATCGTCGAGCATCAGTTGAGGTTCTGCACTTTGTATTCCTGGGTGTTGACCTGCAGCACGGCGTCGAAGGACACCTGCCGGGTGACGTCTTGCAGACGCAAGACCGCATCCACGCGAAAGGTCAGCATGCGTTGGCCGGTCTGTTGCGCGAGCAGTTGGACTTTGACGCTGCGAAAACGCCGGTCGCCGACCGTAATTGCCTTCTCCAGTTGCCGCTGGATCAACAGGCGATCCTTCGGATCAAGCACGCTGCGGCTGGTGAAATCCGGCATGCCATAGTCGAGGATGCTACCGCTCAGGTTGACGAAACCGTCCAGCTCGTTGGCGACCAGGGACTGGCGAGTGTTGACCAGGATTTCAAGGTCGCGAACGATGCTGGCCTTGTAATCGGCCAGCGAACACAAGCGTTGCGATGACGCTTCGATGGATTGATGCGGACGATCGTCCAGCAATCGGTCCAGCAGCGATGGCAACAGCTTGTGTTGACTGGTCATGGTGCCTTCCTGGCAAAGTGTTCGATCAGCCGCGGGTTGATTGCGGCAATTCAGCGACCAGACGCAACGAAGCGGTCAGTTCGTCCAGTTGATAGTGCGGGCGCAGGTACGTCACAGCCTTGTAGACGCCTGGTTTGCCTGGCACCTCGAACACCTCGGCACGCGCCTCGCGCAACGGGAACTTGGCCTTGGCTTCCTGGCTCGCGGTGTCGTCCAGCAGCACGTAGCTCGACAGCCACTTGTTGAGGAACAGCTCGACGTCTTTGCGCGAGGCGAAGCTGCCGATCTTGTCGCGCATGATCGCCTTCATGTAGTGCGCGATGCGCGATGTGGCGAAGATGTACTGCAACTGCGCGGAAAGGCGGGCGTTGGCGTTGGCAATGTCGGTGTTGTACTGCTTCTGTTTCTGCGTCGACTGGGTGCCGAAGAACGCGGCGTAGTCGGTGCCTTTGCAGTGCACCAGCGGAATGAAACCGAGGTCCGACAGCTCTTTCTCACGGCGGTCGGTGATGGCGATTTCAGTCGGGCACTTGAGGGCGATTTCGCCGTCGTCGGTCTTGAATGTGTGGGTCGGCAAGCCTTCAACCAGGCCACCACCTTCGACACCCCGGATTGCCACGCACCAGCCGTAACGGGAAAACGCATCGGTGACCCGGGTGCCCAGCGCGTAGGCGGCGTTCATCCACAGGTATTTGTTGTGGTCGCGGCCATCGACGCTTTCGACAAAGTTGAATTCCTCGACCGGCGTGGTATCCGGGCCATACGGCAGGCGACCCAGCACGTGGGGTAGGGTCAGGCCGACATAGCGCGAGTCTTCGGAGGCGCGGAACGACTTCCACTTGGCGTATTCAACGGTGTCGAAAATCTTCGCCAGATCCCGTGGGCCGGACATGTCGGTAAACGAATCCCAGCCAAACAGCTCAGGCGAGGCCGCCGAGATGAACGGTGCATGGGCGGCCGCCGCGACGTGGGAAATCTCTTCGAGCAGGTACATGTCTTCCGGGCTGCGGTTGAACTCGTAGTCCCCCAGCAGCATGCCGAACGGTGCTCCACCGAAAGTGCCGTACTCTTCTTCGTAGATCTTCTTGAACAGCGCGCTCTGGTCGAATTCGGAGGCGGCCTTGAGGTCGCGCACCAGGTCTTTTTTCGACGCATTGAGCAAGTGAATCTTCAGCGTGGTGCTGGTTTCAGTCTGGTCGACCTGATACTTCAGGCCGCGCCAGGACGCTTCCAGCTGCTGGAATTCACTGGCGTGCATGATCTCGTTCATCTGCTCGGAGAGCATCGCGTCGATCTCGGCGATGCGTGCATCGAGCACAGCGATCAGGTCCTTGCTCGGCGTCATTTCGCCTTCAAGGATCTGGTTGACCAACTCGCCGATCAGGTCGCGGGTGCGGGTGCGCTCGGTCTCGGAACGGGCCACGCGGCTTTGCGAAATGATGCTGTCGAGCAGCGAGGATTGCGCGGTGAAGTTTTCCACTTCAACCAGTTCGCTGTCCTGTTGAGTCACGGTTTGCTTGTCGTTCATCGTCAGGCTCCTACGCTTTGCCGTCGGTGGCTGGAATGGCGGCTTCGCGACCGAATTCCTTGCCCAGGGTTTTCAACTTCTCGGTGTTCTGCAACACGTCCATGAGCAGCTCTTCGAGCTTGTCGTTGCCGCCCATCTTGTTGCGCAGGTCTGCCAGCTTGTTGCGCACTTCCAGCAGCTTGCGCAGCGGCTCGACCTGCTTGACCACGTTCTGCGGTTCGAAGTCTTCGAGGGCGTTGAAGTTGAGCTCGACACCCAGTTGCGTGCCGTTTTTTGCCAGGGTGTTGTCGACGCGGTAGGTCAGGCGCGGCTTGATGCCCTTGAGCACGCCGTTGAAGTTGTCGCGGTCGATGAAAATGAACTTGCGGTCCTTGAGCTTCGGCAGCGGCTCCAGCGGGTTGCCGGAGAAATCGCCCAGCACACCGACGACAAAGGGCAGCTCTTTCTTTTCCTGAGCGTCACCGATATCCACGTCGTAGGTGATATGGACCCGAGGCGCGCGAACGCGGTCGAGTTTGTGCTGGGTACTTTCCTTCTTCGCCATCGTGATCTCCTGTGCGAACAATTCGCTGCAAGTCGTTTGCGTGTCGGTTCAATGGGTGGCCGAGCGCGTTACGTTCCTTCGATCGTCAGCAGCAGGCGCTGACGGATTTCATCGTTCATGTCCATGATGTTTTCAAAGCCCACCAACTCTTCGAAGCTGGTGTTGCCGGCGATCTGGGTGCTGCTGCGGATCACCGCCTCGTCGGGCAATTGCGAACGAACCGGCGAGCTGATGACGCAAAAGGGCAGGTCGCCGAAGTCCTTCAAGCGTTCGAAACTGACGGGGAAGCGCAGGCCTTCGAGCAGGCGGCTGATGCCGGGCGACTTGCTCAGGCAATAGAACAGCACCAGGTAATGCACCACGAAGCGGTACAGCTCGGCGCTGCTGCGATTGGGGTCTTTGATGACGGTACGGAAGCGCGCCAGGTCGAACGAACTGAACCCGACCACCCAGCGCACGGGGCTGGTGATGCGGATGGTTTGACCGCTTTGGGACAGCACCTTGTCGTACTCCAGCGCATACAGCTGAGGAGTGGTGCTAAGCAGGTTGAGCGGCACTTCGAGTTCATTGACCAGTTGGAACGGAGCGCCCGAACCGATGCGGTCGTAGAGCTCCTTGAGCTCCTTGAAATGGTGTTGGGTCTCGCGCCCGCTGCTGCGTTGCGCACCCTGCAGGTACTCACCGAAAAACGTCTGCGGACGAATCAGCAAAGCCAGGGTCGCCAGATAATCCGAGGCCTGCGCCTTCAGCGCATCGGAAATGGCCCGGGTCTGGCTTCGCAGCTTGATCAATGCTTCAACATCAAAAAACGCTTGAGTCATCGGTACATCGTCCTTGAACACTCCACGCCTTCCTGGATCAAAACCGGAGCATGTCGAGTGACTTGATTCTCAAATGGGCATCTGCCCACGGGAGGTTAATTACTGGTAATCGTCATCAGAGAAACACACTGCCAGGAATAACCGGGAGTGTGATGCTGGCAAATGAATATCGAGTTGCCAGTAACGCCGTGTATGGCAACGCGTCGTATCGAAAAGTTCATTCGAGAACGGATTTTTTCTCGTTTTTGTTACACGCCGCAATGATGTCGGCTTGCCATTACTTGTGGGATGTGTCTGTCGGATAGTTCCGAAACCCAGTTAATTCAATGGTTTCAGGCACGCCGAGGATCCAATTTTTAAATGAAAATAATTTGAAAAAGGTGAACCGGTTCACCCAGATCCGGATTGACTGGTGTTTACGGATTTATTGCAGTGCAAGTGTAATATTAATCGGGAGGGGATGATGGCATTGGCGCGTGGCGGGAATACCGTAGGCGTTCTTTTCGCGGATTTTGTCAGACTGTTCCGGACGACCGAGCCATCTGGGCTTTCAGTCGGAGTAGCGTCGGGGATTCTCCGCCTGTCAGTTCGATTTTAAACTCGGCAAAAGCCAACTCAAGTTCTGCGTATTGCTGCAAGCCGTCTTCGGTGAACAGAAAGCGACCAGGAATATCTCGCCACTCCAGAGGCGTGCGGATTTGATCACGTTCAGCCCGGTCCATCAGGGGCGCCAACTCTTGATCCAGTTTGGCTATAGCAGGGTCCACTGCCTTCAATGCATCGATGGCCGACCGTAGCTTCAGGGCTGTTTCTTTCAGTTTTTCGATATCCATGGGGACGGATTTTTGTGGGTTTTATTACTTGCCACAATGATGTCTGCTTGCCACTACTTGTGGGATGTATCTCTCAGATAGTTCTGAAGCTCAACCAGTTCAATGGTTTCGGCAGGTGATGGATTCCTGAATATAAAATAGCGGCTTGACACTGTGTGTTGCATAGGTGTCTCCTTTCGCACATGCCCGGATGACGAATTAAGAAAATGTGACGTAGTTCTGTTTTTTTGAATTTCTTCGGCACCTTTTCGGCAAAAGGATTGTCGCAGCCACGGGTCATTGTCCGTCGTTGGTGATTCGGGAAGACAACTCGCAACAGCGGTTTTTTTGTGGTGGTTGATGAGGTTATGCCCTTTGAATGGCGCATGACTCATGGAAGGTGGGTCGGTTGTTGCGCGGAGCCGGTTTTGCCGAAGATCTAGCCGGTAAGGCGGTATCAGGAGAAAGGAACATGGATGAAAGATTTTTACCCTGCACAGTGGCTAACCCTAATGGATCGCGCCAACAAGCCGGATTGATGGGTAGTGGTAATCTTCCCTTTCCCAGCGAAATTGCCTCGCGGGCATTTCCCGCGCCGCCAAATTTTGCCGGTTACTATGCGACCAATGATTACAATGCGGCGATGTTTTTGGCCCATGAACTGGCCTCGCCAGACTCCGATATGTCGCCGACGGAAGCGCAAGGATCCTTGCAGTTACTGCGTTCGCTAATCAGGAATTTGTCTTCGGCGCCGGATGTTTCAATCGAAGCATTGAAAGATTTACAGAATGCCGCCATGGCTATCCCGGAAGTTGGGCCCCTGATGTTTTCTTCGGCCAACTTGCCTGGCACGTTGGTCGGTGTCGGTACAACCGTCGCTGCGTTATCCAAGTCCAAATCGGTTGTAGACCTGCTGGATCTCTCTCCAGCCGATAAGAAAAAATTGATCAAGTGGGCCAATAATCGTGGAAAAGCGAACTCAACCTCGGCTAATAAAACTTTCAGAGGCAAGATAAAACTGATTCGGGTTGCAGGTCAGCTGCACTTCGAGGTGCCCATTACTGCCCAGGCGCAAAGTTACAAGGTGCTCGGTCAGGTAGGGGCCCAAGTCGCTCATCTTCCGGCTTATGGAACCAGAGGGGCACTTAATCAGCGGGCAATGCTTCACGCGGAAGGGGCGACCCGAGGCCTGAAGTTTATGTCGGGTAATACGGTAGGGTTTGCGTTGGCGATTGGTCCGCAGGCTTATATGGACTACACCAGTTCGACATCGATGGACGAGTTCTATACGAAATCTTATGAAAACCAACCTACTAACGTCGCCGCGTTTGCGGGGAGTTTGATTTTTTCAGCTATTGCGGGTTCGTTGGGCGCGCCGTTGGTGATAGTTTTTGTAGTCGGTATGGTGGCTGGTACTGCCGTTCAATCGTTTATGGGTCATAGTGGTTTAGATAAAGAAATTGCGGACCGCCTTAAAAATTGAGAGTGCCAAATGTTTGATCCCGATGCATACATGATTAAGAAACTTCCGTGGCTCGTGTTTTCTGCGGTGGCATTTACCGGAATTTTTAAAATTTCTGGGTTGCCGTACTACTGGTATATGTATTTTTCGCTTGTTTTTTTGATGCTGGGTGCAACTTTGTATTTGGCCTATCGATGTGAGCGTTATACAAGTTTTGTGTTGGTAACGCTTTGTGCAGGGCTGTATTCGCTTATGTATCTTCTGTCTAGCTTAAGTTACTTGCTTTTAAAGAAGGATTCAGAGGTTGGGGCGATGGGTGCAGTCATTGCCGGGGCAGGTCCTATGCTGATAGTGGTGGCCGCGTTTTTGCTGATTTATTTTACGAAATCTCCATTTTTACCTTTCAAAATTGAGGATGGAAAAGTCGCTGCAGAAGATTTCAAAGCGAAGGATTTTGGTTTTCTTGGTGGTGTGCTAATAGGCGGCGCCACTCTGCTCGGTAGTCTTTTTATTAAATCTGTTGGCTCGTTTAGTGGTGGGACGGTTTCCATATTAATAGGCACGTGTGTGTGCGTGTATTTGCTGGTAAGGCTGCGTCACGTCATCCGCGGTATCCGCACACTTCGTCTGCGAGAGCGTGGCATGCCTGTTCCGTATACCTTCATGAGAATCGACGAAATACGCGAAGCCCGCGGTCGCTGGTGGCTGGGTCGATTGTTCAAATGGATGGGTTCCCGGCGTCAGTCGACAGGTTCCTGACAGCGCCAAATGGTATTGCGGCAGTAGCCCGAATATAGATTTCCAGGAGTTGCACATGACAATGGATCTTTCATCCCTGTTTACCGCGCAGAACCGGCGCCTGTTTAAACTGACCATGCCGCTCAAAAGTGGCCAGGAACTCCTGCTTGAATCGTTCGTCGGGCACGAAGGTTTGTCGATGGAATTCGGCTTCCAGCTTGACCTGCTGTCCGATGATGCCGGCGTAAAACTCAAGACCGCCATGGGGCAGTCGGCGACCATCGAGATCGAACTGGCTACCGGCGCAAGTCGCTACATCAACGGGCATGTTTTACGTTTCGGCAGTAATGGCAGTGACGGCGGGATGTGTCGTTATTCGGCACTGATTGGCTCCTGGCTCAGTTTGCTTGAGCAACGGTACGACTCGCAGATATTCCAGGACCAAACAGTCGAGCAAGTGATAACCAAGGTCTTCAGTCGTTATGAAGGGCTGGCCAAGTTCGAGTTCCGCATCAACCGCACGCTCAAACCTCACAGTTACATCACTCAGTATCGAGAAAGTGACCGGCATTTCGTGATGCGTTTGCTGGAACACGAAGGGCTGTTCTTTTACTTCGAGCACACCGCCGATAGTCACACGTTGATCATCATGGATGATTCAACGCAGTTGCCCGCTCTACCAGAGCAGCCCCAAGTGCGTTTTCATACGGCGTCCATTACCGAAACAGCGGATTCGATCACCCACTGGAATGCGGTGCGGGAGTTGCAGTCGAGCAAAATTGCAGTTCAGACCTTTGATTACCGCCAGCCGCAAAACCGTCTTCCAGTCAGTATGAACAGCCTCAATCAGCAGGGCGATGTTCCGGCATACGAGATTTACGATTTCATGGGGCAATACACCCACGGAACGTACGACGACGGCGAAGTGCTGGTGCGCAATCGCATTGAAGCGTTGGAACTCAGGGGTAAGGCGTTTTCCGGTTCGAGTAATTGTCGAGCGATGCGTCCTGGCTACACGTTCGACCTCGTACAACATTACGAGCACGACAATGGCTCTGTCGAAGATCGACAGTTTCTGCTGATGAACATCACCCATCGAGGCAGCAATAATTACCTGTCGGGTGGCCAGGCCGGTTACGCAAACAGCATTGTTTGCGTGCGCAAGAAAATTAAATTCCGCCCTCAACTGGAAACTCTGACCCCCACCATATCCGGGCCGCAAACCGCGATCGTCGTCGGCCCACCGGGTGAAGAAATCTACACCGACGAACTCGGCCGGATAAAAGTGCAGTTTCACTGGGACCGCTATGGCGAGTTCAACGACAAGAGTTCCTGCTGGGTCCGAGTCGCCCAGTCCGGTGCCAGCGGCGGTTTTGGCAGTGTCTTGATCCCTCGCGTCGGAGATGAGGTGGTCGTTGCGTTCCTCGATGGCGATCCCGACCGTCCGTTGATCATGGGCAGCCTCTACAACAGCCAGAACACGCCGCCATGGTCGTTGCCGGCCAACAAGACCCAAAGCGGTTTCCTGACCCGCTCGATGAAGGGTGACGGCGGAACGGCGAACTTCTTCCGCTTCGAAGACAAGTCCGGCGCCGAGCAGATCATCATGCATGCCGAGCGCAACATGGACACCGAGATCGAGGTCGACGAGACCCACAGTGTCGGTAGCAACCGCACGATCACAGTCGGTGGCACGCACACCGAAACGATCAAGAAAGACACGGTGATGAATGTCCAGGAAGGCTCGCTGACTATTCAGGTCGACAACCAGTTCATTCAGGTCAACGCCAAGCAACACATCATTCTTCAGGTAGGGGATAGCAGCATCACCCTCACGCCGGACGGCATCGAGATCAAAGGCAAGGCGATCACCACTACGAGTACCGGCACAACCCAGATCACCGGCTCCGAGGTCAGGGTCAATGACTGAGGTAGCGGCGCCATGATCAGAACCAGCCTCTACGATCGCATTTCCGAAAAGCGTATTGCCCAGGAAGAAGCTGCGCGCGCCGAACAACACAACGCGCCGGTCATCGAGCCCGAGCCGGAACCCGAGCCCGAGCCGGTGGTGGCGCTGCAAGACACGCCCAGCAGTTTCAACTTCGCGGGTTTCAATCTGGCATTCCCGACGGGTTTCCATTTCCGTGAGATCCAGACCACCGTCGAGCATGAAGGCGAGCCGGTCAGCCTGACGATCAAGCGTCGTGATGTGCTGCAGGGGCAGACGCTGGAGCAACTTTTCGAGGCTGCGGTGCAGGCGTTTCGCAAGGATCATCCGGACGTTCGCATCATCCGTCTGCGCGATGTCAGCGTGGCCGGCAGTGCGGCGAAGTCGGCGGATCTGCATTTCAAGAGCGGCCATGCCGATCGCCATGCACGTCTGGTGGGAGCGCTTGTGCCGGTCGTCGGGCGTGATGAGGTGCAATGGCTGAGTATCGCTTGCGAGATTGATCCGGCCCGGCCCGCGCTCAGTCTCTGGCTGGTTGATTTTGACGGCATGCTCGATGGCCTCGCGGCCCGCTGAAATGCCCATTTTTGAATTCAGGAATTTACATCACATGGATTATGAGTTGCAGGAAGGCAGCATCGCGTTGCCACAGGGTTTCCAGGATCGAACCGTTAACATGTTTGTGCTGGGGGCAAGTATTCCCGCGCCGTTGAGCATCACCATTTCCCGGGACACATTGCTGCCCGGCGAAGCGCTCAAAGCCTACGTCGATCGTCAGATCAAAATGCTGGCGTCCAAGCTGCGCGGCTACACGTTACTGGGCAAAAAAGCCGTAGTGCTGTCGACCACTGCGCCGATCGACGGTGTTCAAATCGATGCGTATTACATGACTGATGGCCGACCTTTCTACCAGCGTCAGGCAGCGTTTCTGATTGCCCCTGAACGCGCGATCATTTTTTCCACCACCGCCCAGGCTGACTTCAGCAGCGAGCAGAACCAGAACTGGATGGACCTGCTGGCGAGCTTTCAGCCGCGCCAGCCCGGGGACTCCAAGACCGACTCCAGCGCTCAGGAGTAACGGTCATGTTTGAAGCCGCAAGGTTTGGCGATGAACTGTCGCACACCAGTGCGTTGGGCGGGTTTCTCATTGGCGCAGCGCTTGGCATAGCACTGGTTGCCACGGTGGCGATCGCGACGTTCACCTGTGGGTTTGGCGTGGGCTTGTTGGCGGGTTTACTTGCAGGCGTCGGAGGTAGCCTGCTCACCGTAGCCGGGGAAAAGATCGGCAGTATGTTCTCCTCGCCCGCGGGGACCATCGTCACAGCGTCGCCCAACGTGTTCATCAACAGTCGCAAGGCAGCCCATGTCGAAAAGAGCACGGGCGCCTGTGACAAGCATCCCGGCCCGGTAAAGGTGGCGGAGGGTTCGACCAACGTCTTCATCAATGGCACAGCGGCTGCCCGCAAGGGCGACAAAATGACCTGTGGCGCGACACTCTCAAGCGGGTCGGACAATGTCTTCATTGGTGGCGGAACCTATCGCTACCTGCCAGTGGACGATGAGATTCCAGGTTGGCTGCGAACGACAGTGGACATCCTCATGGCGGTCGCCGGTGCAGCGGGCGGTATCGCCCATGTGCTCAAGATGGGGACTCAGGCCGGTATGAAAGCCGCAATGCCCTGCGCCTTAAGGTTCACCGCCGGCTTCGTCACCGGTGAGGTTGCTGCGCGATACGTCGCGGTACCGGTCATTGAACGAGCGATGGGTGGTATGGTCGGCAACCCTGTCGACGCCACCACCGGGCGCAAGGTCATCACCGACGAAACCGACTTCAGCCTCCCGGGCCTGATGCCCATTCAATGGTCGCGTTTCTATGCCAGCGACCTTGGCGTCGACAGCGTGCTTGGCAAGGGTTGGGTCTTGCCCTGGGAACAGAGCCTGCGTCGCAGTGGTGCTTTCGTTTATCTCACCGACAATCAGGGCCGCAGCGTTCCGTTCGTGGACGTGCAGCCCGGGGAGCGCATCTACAACCCCCATGAGCAGGTGCATCTGGTCTGCACCGAAGGTGGCCATTACCTGCTGCAAACCCTCGACAACACCTTCTTCTATTTCGGCGAAGTCGCGGACGACAACATCCCCGTGCCGCTGCAACGCATCGAAAATGCCCTGGGTCACTTCCTGCATTTCACCCGCACCGCCGAGGGCACGCTCACCGACATCAGCGCTACCGGTGGTGTGCGGGTGCACCTGCATTACGACCACCCGCTGGGTCGCATGACCGATGTCAAGCGCGTGGTCGACAACGAGGCCGTCGAAACGCTGGTGCAGTACCGCTACGACGACCACGGCCAACTCAATGAAGTAATCAATCGCAACGGCGATTCAATACGCCGTTTCAGCTACGTCGACAGCGTGATGGCCAGCCACAGCAATGCCTTGGGCCTGACCTGCAACTACCGCTGGGAACACCTCGACGGCCAGCAGCGTGTAGTGGAGCACTGGACCAGCGATGGCGAACGTTACCAGTTCCGCTACGACATAAAGGCCCGTACCACGTGGATCACCGATGTGCTCGGGCGTGAAGCCGAGATTCATTACAACGCCGATCATCGCGTCACTTCCAGCCGTGACTTCGGGGGCGAGCACTACGTTATCGACATTGATGACAGCGGCAACATGACGGGCCTGACATTGCCTGATGGCAACCGGCTCACCCTCAAGTACGACGAATACTCACGCCTGCTCGAAGAGACCGATCCGCTCGGGCGCGCGATCAAGTACCGCTATCACCACCTGACTACGCTGGTCACGCAGGTGGACTACCCGGACGGCAGCACTTGGCAAGCCCGCTACGACGACAAGGGTAACCTCATCGCCGAAATCGATGCCCTCGGTCACACCACTGAATACCTGAACGGCGATGATGGCCTGCCGCACACCATCATCGATGCGACCCGCAAATCCAAATACCTGTGGTGGAACACTCTGGCCCAGGTCGAGCGCTTCCAGGATTGCTCGGGTAAAACCACCACCTATCGCTTCGACGAACGCCAACACCTGGTTGCCGTCACTGACGCGTTGGGGCAGACCACCACACTGGAACGCAAACCCGACGGCGAAGTGCTGCGCATCCAGCACCCGGACGGCAGCGCCGAATCGTTCACCTACAACGCCCTCGGCCAGGTACTGACGCACACCGACGGCAAAGGCCAGACCACGCGCCTGCTGCGCACCGCCCGCGGGCTGCCGAGCAGTCGCCAGGACGCCAAGGGTCAGCGCATCCGCTACGAATACGACCCGGCGATTCGCCTGACCGCACTGATCAACGAAAACAACGCGGCGTACCAGTTTGCCTACGATGCGTCTGACCGGTTGATCGAAGAAAAACGCATCGACAACCTGGCGCGGCGCTTCAGTTACAACCTGGGGGGGTATCTGACCCAGGTTGACGAAA
>NZ_JSAK01000036.1:0-1572 GCF_000802965.1 Pseudomonas fluorescens
TCGTAAGCGTCCGGCAAAGGCATCTGGCCCGAAGTCGGAAATGGCGCAACAACTGATAGCTTCCTTTAACCATCGCCACTTCTAGGGGGATGTTACGCGCGCAAGATGATGGGGCCGTAGTGACAGGACCACCCTCAAAAACAATGGTGATCCGTATAATTACATTAGACGGGGATTTAAGAGGTTTCAGGTACAGCAGGGACTATCGCTTGCGGCCGGCTTCCGTCGCAATTTTTCATAAGTTCGGATCAGTTTTTCGAGTTTTGCTACCAAATGCGGAGCGACAACTCCCGAGTGAATTTGGAAGGGGCAGAATGGGGTGCGCTACGGGGATATATAGGGATAATTAGGGTGTGATGGGGTGTTACGGGGATTATTAGGGAAAATAGGGGGTTATCAGGGGGCGCTGAACTCCAGGGTAACTACCGTTCCGCGGATTAAATGGGGGGAAATGGGGTGTTTGAGAGGGGGATACAGGGAGATTGGGGGATTTATAGGGTGTCTCGGGGCGCTAAAGGGCGGTACGTGGCGTAGATCTACCCCATTGCAACCAATGCTACGAAAAACCATGTTTTGTGGATGATTTTGGGACTATGCGCCGGAATATTCATAAACGCTCCACGACGCGACCTGATGTAATTACACCGGTTGCCACCGATGTGGTAACAACGCCTCAATCTCACTCGCTCGCTGCGTGGGCAGCCGCGTCAGAACATCCTTCAGATAGGCGTACGGATCATGTCCATTTAGCCGTGCTGACTGGATCAAGCTCATGATTGCAGCCGCACGTTTGCCGCTGCGTAGTGACCCGGCGAACAGCCAGTTCGAGCGCCCAAGTGCCCATGGCCGGATTTGATTTTCACACCAATTATTGTCTATGGGCACGGCGCCATCCTCGAGATATCGGATCAACGCGACCCAGCGTTTGAGGCTGTAATCCAGGGCTTTGGCGATGGCCGACCCTTCGGGTACGAGTTCGCGCTGGGCAATCATCCAGGCGTGTAGCGCCTCGATTATCGGAGCCGCTTTTTCCTGCCGTATTCGGTGCCGCATGTCCGGTTCTAGGTCTTTTACTTCACGCTCTATTTCGTAAAGTGCGGCGATGTAATGCAGCGCTTTTTCGGCGATTTGGCTCTTGTTGGTCGCGTGAAGGTCGAAGAACTTGCGGCGAGCATGGGCCATGCAGCCGATCTCCGTGACGCCCAGATCAAAGCTCGCCTTGTAACCGGCGAAGTCGTCGCAGACCAGCTTGCCGTGCCAGTTGTTCAGGAAGGTTCGGGCGTGTTCGCCGGCGCGGCTCGGGCTGAAGTCGTAAACGACTGCCGCCAAGTCGGCGAACTGGCTGGTTGCGTAGGCCCAAACGTAGGCTCGGTGGGTCTTCTTGGCGCCCGGCGTCAGCATCTGTACCGGCGTTTCATCGGCGTGGATCACGCCATGCTCGAGCACTGCTACGCGCAGCGCATCCACCAGTGGCTGTAGCTGCACGCCGCAGGCGCCAACCCATTGCGCCAAGGTCGAACGGGCGACCGCCAGACCAGCTCGGCCGAAAATTTTCTCTTGTCGATACAGCGG
>NZ_JSAK01000036.1:1630-101153 GCF_000802965.1 Pseudomonas fluorescens
GCCTTTGTCGATGACATGCGCCGGTACCGGTGCCTGGATCAACGTCTCGCACTGCTCACAGGCCCATTTCCCACGGATATGACGTTCGACGGTAAACACGCCGGGGGTGTAGTCGAGCTTTTCGCTGGCATCTTCACCGATGCGCTTGAGGGCGCAGCCGCATTGGCAATGGCTGTTGTCCGGTTCGTGGTGGATCAGCGTACGAGGAAACTGCGCTGGCAGCGGCGCACGCTTGGGTTGCTGACGCACTTTGGCCGCAGTCGGCGTTGATTGCAGTGCCTCAAGTTCAGCTTCGATAGCCGCGATGTCGGTGTCGATCAGGTCATCGAGCAAGCTAGCTTGAGCAGGGCTTAGTTGTTCGCTGCGCTTGGCAAACTTGAAGCGCTTGAGCAGCGCGATCTCATGGGTCAGTTTCTCGTTGACTGTTTTGTGATGGTGGATTTGTTTGTCCATCGTCTCGACGCGCTGCATCAACTGCGCGGCCAGAGCACGCAGTTGTTCAGGGTTCAGTTGGTCGAGATTCGGGGCGGAAGTCATGCCGCTGATTTTGCCAGAGCAGGCATTAGGCGACGATAGGTTGATCGGACAATTGTGCTGGCGAGCTGGCCATGACAGAACTTAAAGCACAGTGATGACGCCGCCGGCACCGACTCTTTGCCACGGTAATCCGAGTATCAGGGCCTGAAGTTGCTCGGCGTCTAATTCAAGCTCTGAACCGTGTCGGACACCCGGCCAGAAAAAGCGCCCCTGGTGCAATCGACGTGCTGCCAGCCAGATGCCGACGCCGTCATGCACCAGCACTTTCATCCGATTGGCGCGGCGGTTGGCGAAGAGATAAGCACAATGCGGCTTCGCCGCACCGAACACCGCCACCACCCGCGCCAGCGCGGTGTCAGTGCCCGCACGCATGTCCATCGGTTCAGTGGCGAGCCAGATCGAATCGATGCGAATCATCGCAGTAAGTCGCGGAGAAAAGCAGTACACGCCGCAGCATTTTCCGCCGGCCAACTCACAACTACCGCCCCCCTCAAGTGAGGGACTTCGATGCGGATTGTGGCAGCAAGAGCTTGAGGCGATGTCGACGGCGATACCTTGACCGGAATAAAGGAAGTTTGCAGTGCCAGGTTTTTCTGCTCATGCACTCGAATCCACTTATGAACTAGATTGGCGTTGAGGTTGTGGGTCAGAGCAACACTGGCAATCGAAGTGTCAGGCTGCGCACATTCGGCGATGACCTGGGCCTTGAAGGATTTGGAATAGGAACGACGTTCTTGTGGCATGGGGCGTCCGCTTAAAAAGGCTGGAAATTGGTGTCCACTTAAAATGAGGTGGACACCTTCGCCCTAAGCGTTGCAATCAGGAAGGTGTGTTGGCCGGACGGTTACTGTGGATCGCCTTATCAGACAGGTGCGCCAGAACAAGGCCAGCCCCACCATTGCCTGGAGTGATCGGGCTAAGTTGGCGAAGAACAGGTCGGCTTGAAAAATATTGAGTAGGTCTTGCAAGCACCTTGCAATCTTTGCTCACCTGTCCGAAAGACCGGTCAGGTGAGCGATTCCATTAGACGTTTAAATATTCAATGATACTTGTTACATTGTCTTCCACAGCTTGTCTGGAGTTATCTATAGTTAAAGCGGATGCCGGCGGTATACCGAGATGAAATCCCGGTAAAATTCGTCAGCGAAACGCTACGCGCCTTTCGATAAAGTCCTTTCGCTTCAATACAACCATGCAAAAGATTATCTTAATGGTTCGTACTTTCTGCGCCCTGAACAAACTTTAACTGATGCACTTCGTAGCGGTTGCCTTCCAAAAGCCAGTCAAAAAGTGCCCTACTATGGGGGGATAACTATGCTATTCATATATACCCTGGATTAAAACCATTTTTTGAAGATCGAGGGTATTCCCCAGGCACACTAACCTCCTCAGGCTGCCCACCGATATTAGATTTCGACGAATATCTTCGACCAAACTGTCGAGCCTCTAACGATCACGATTTTGAAACAATCAAACAACTTCACCCATCGCTGGTCATTATGAGTACCATTTGGCCACTAACCCCTGACACTAAAGAAAACCTCAAAAAAACAATCGACGAACTTTCTAATTTAGATATCAAAACAGTTGCCCTCGGCACATCACCGATATACAAACAAAGTGTTCCTTTGCTGCTGATTAAAAAGTCGAAGCTGGAGAAACTGACATGATGCCATCCGATGAACTAGAGCTCTCGTCGATTATAAACAGTAAAGATGCCGTTTCTGCAGTAACAATACCCACAACCGCCAAATTCGTAGATGTATTCAAGATCATTTGTCCAAATGACAAATGCCCTATGGCCGACACTGACGAAACGCCCTATTACTACGACATCCACCATTTTAGTCCAGCGGGATCAATGTATTTCACAAAAGTGATTATGCCTCACATTATCAACTAGGATATCTGCTTACTTAGCCCTTGGCAGTGATTGCCAAGACGACTTTAGCTTTATTTTTTCGATATCGAAATCTTTTACATATGCTTGGCACGCCGCCAGTGCGATCAGTCCCTGAGTGTCGTCGTCAGTGATGGCAACAATTCTTTGAGCATGCACTCGGTCAAGTCGTATGCACACTCCTTGACGCTGCAGGCCACCAAATACGTGGAGGGCTTACCGCCTCATCGTTTTACTGGGCCGCCATGGTATCGATGTCCCGCGTCAGGCCTTGGCCCGCTAGGTTATCCTGTGTGACGAACACTTGCAGCCACCGTTGAATTTAAACTCGTCCAACGGAGCGACGGCCACCGCTCAACTTTACAGCGAGGTCGAAACTGCCTCAACTAACAGCTAATAGCTCCAGTGCGTGGCTGCGCCACGCACTGGAGCACCTGCCGACAAAATTTTCGGTTGATTATTACGAAACTGTACTGCCCTGGAGCTGCTCACCATTATCGCGTAGTTAAACGCGCTATCCATCTTGAGGCTGCCGGAGTTTACGGTGAGATTAAAGAATAGGAGCGGAGCAACGATCATGGGATACGACGAAAAACTGATTGAATGAGTTGTGCTCATTGATCGCATGCGACAGATCCAGCTCAAATTCTATCCGCTCAATGAAAATATTTTTGGGCGAGAGTGTTCAAGTCGCAGAATTTGAAAAAGTGGCCGAGGTCGAGCAGGTCCTATTGAACAGACATAAAAATCCGATGCCGGAGGTCTGGCATCGGATTTTCGTTGCCGACCTTAACTTAAATGCTTAGGTGAACAGCATTAAGCCATAATGGCGAGGCTTATTAGCTCAGTAAAGATCAGGCTTTGTACGCTGACAAAAGAAATCAGCTATGAAATACTCAACAAACAAAGCCTGTCCCTATCATTCAATTCGCAGGGAAACGAACCCTATTCCCAGCTTGCGCTCATCACCATTTACACCTACTTGCTTGGGAGAAACAGGAAAAGGCGGGAAGAATGAAATGCTATCAGCCGAGTCACCTCGGAGATCTACATCAAGCCGCACCTCTGAAACTCCAGCACCCAGCGTGATCTCATACTCATGATTACCGATTAGAACTTTAATGGGCTCATTTACATTAGAAGCAAACGCCTGCGCAACCAAAACCAATGTGAATTTCTGCTGAAGTGGTGAATTCAATTCGATGCGGGCACTATGAGCAAGATTCCTGTCAGACCAGCGCCCGAACGATTCCACGCCTGAAAAGCCCTTGGCATTTCGAACAAATATCGGCCATCCAGGTAGAGTAAAATCAATTCCATCGCGCAAGCTGGCTGAATAACGCACACCTAAGTGATCGGCAAAATACCCCGACCGTTCCATTATCTGCTCGGCATTCAACCCAGCTAGATTAGTACTTGCAGACGGACTCAGCCTAAAAAACACAAGTTCTCCATTCGCGCTAATGAGCGCTGGCCCCCCCCCGAGTATTGCTGACAAACTATCGACCAACGACTTTGCATTATCCTTGTAGCCGCGTCGGTCTATATAAATGCCAGAGAACCCCAGTCGCTTTATGACATCCAACTGTTTTCCAATAGTTTCTTGAGAAAGCGAACGATAAAACATATCGCCGTCTCGCCCCCTCATCCCCCCAAAACTCCAATGGAGAGACTTCGAATGTAATACACCCGTAGCCAACTGGTACGCAGACAACTGATACAGCGGTGGGCTCTCAGGAAATGCTACGTACGGGAGCTGGTAGATTGCAGCCCCTTCAGGCAACGACTTCTCGATTGAGGCGATAAAATCTCGATCGCTTTCATACACAGCCTTTGTGTTCAAGTTACATCCCACACAAGCAGGGACTGTTTGATCATACAAGCCCACGCACAGCACAAGCGATGCTACCACCAATGAAACAAGCCTGACCTTTGATGAGTATTTTTCCAAGAGAATCTGTATTGCCACAAAAAAAATTAAAATAGTCCCAAATCCGACAAAAACGCTAATTCTATTCCAAGCCCTAATAGAGGAAGAAACAAAGGAAGAAAAGACCGCACCCAGCCCCCCAACAGTACCAAACATAAATAGAACGAAAAGGACTGCAACCAAAAAGGTCAATTTACTGTTAATTTTCAACCCAGCGAGAGAAGACATCAACAGCACAAAACTCACTAGCAGCCCTAATGAGCCAACAACGCCAAGTACCGATGTTGCATTTTCATTAATTAATGGATAATTTGAATTATAGTAGTTAGTAAATTTTCCAACCCAGGAGATTCTATGATCAGCCCGAGGAAGAATAAGCTGCATCAACTTAAAACCATATACCTCCGACTCCATGGGCATGCGTTGAGCGACTTCTGGATTAGCTCCATTTTGATACTTCCCAATAATATTTGGAACGATGTTGAGCGCCACCCCTGCCACCAGTATAGAAACAACAAGTAGTGCACGCACTGGTGCGTTTAGTTGGCGTGTTTTAAACCATCCAAGCACCCCCCCCAAAGAAACAATGATCACGCCGAATAGCGTGTAATACACACCAAACGATGAAATTGCCAGCAATCCTAAAACCAAAGCCACCCGTTTCAACCAAGTGGATAAACCTTTCTTTCGCCAGTCGCCATCACCGGAAAATTGAAAGACAAAAAACGACAGGTAAAAGAAAAAAGGCGCCACGAAATACCATGCGTAGAATAAGTGTCCAAGCCTCATAAAATGAAATGGTAAAAACGCAAATAGCAACGCACCCACAAACGCAAAAGAACGAAACAGACCAAACGCCCTGCCTACAATATACGAAGAGACAAACACGGCAGGAAAGCTTGATAAAATATACAAATTCAACGCCGTAAAGGTACTACCCGACAGCAGCGCGAATAACTTAATTACAAAAAGACTGCCAGCGTCCGCGCCTGGGTAATCCAAAAAGCTTGATCCAAACGGATATCCACTTCTAGGGTTATCAAAAATCCACCCTTCTGAGACCCGTTGCGCCAACCAAGTGTATGAGAGTGAGTCACCGGCATAAACGTATGGAACATTGATATTTGGCCATAAACCCGCCGGCCAGCCCCCCATCAAAATGTTCGCCAAAAATAATGAAAAAAGAGAACCAAGAAGGATTAATTTCCAATCATCCCTGAAAACCGCTGATAAAGGCGCTACCCCCGCATATTCATTTAATTTTGGCGCCCGACAGAGCTCGCTGCTTGAAGTCACAGTTGTCAATCCCTATATAAAAATCACTATTAATACGCACTAACTGAATACCATCTGACTGAACTACCAGCAGCACGCTTCGCACTTGTGTATGCACAGCCCAATATAATCTCTCAGCATACCCAAAAATAATTAGATAGCCAAGCATGCCAGGTGTTCGCGAAAACGCCACCGCAAAGGGGTAAGAACGGCGTACACGCGGTGCGTAGCGCTCAACAACTCAGTTAATTTCGCAAGACGTTGGAGCTAGCGCTCATGGGAGTTTTTTTTTCGCGCAGAAGCACAATTGCAGGATTGCCAAAGCACTTGCGGATCTGATCGGGGCCAAGGGATCGGGGGGGAATTAACCAACTCGGTCCTGACTCACTAAGCCCGTCGCGGCGGCGTAGTTCTGGTCCTTGCCAGATTTTTCCGCGAATGGTGACGCATCCCTGCACCGGGCATTATGGCTGGAATATGAAAAAAAATAATAAACAACGTTGCGGAGAAAGCCGCCGGTGCCTATTTTGCAGCCTCTACACCCATAAGGAGGATAATGCGTGCAAAATCCTTCTTAGTACGGCGCCTTCATCTGTGGGAGCACATTCTGTATGATCTGCACGATTATGAGGCTCAGTTGGTCGGAGCCTTTGTCGCATAATGCACAAATAAGCCTTTATTAGGCACTCGAATGGAGTTTAGAGGATTCGCATGAAAGCTATCGTAACTGGCATCACTGGGCAAGACGGCGCCTACCTGACAGAACTGTTGCTGGGCAAAGGCTATACGGTATATGGCACCTACCGTCGGACCAGTTCGGTCAATTTCTGGCGTTTAGAAGAGCTCGGCGTGAGCCAGCACCCCAACCTGCATCTGGTCGAGTACGACCTAACCGACCTGTCAGCCAGCATTCGTCTGCTTCAGACCACTGAAGCCACTGAGGTATACAACCTTGCTGCTCAGAGCTTCGTGGGTGTATCGTTCGATCAGCCATTGACCACTGCGGAAATCACCGGTTTGGGTTGTGTCAATCTTCTGGAAGCGATCCGTATAGTCAACCCGAAAGTGCGCTTCTACCAAGCTTCGACTTCCGAAATGTTCGGCATGGTACAGGCCATTCCTCAAGTCGAAACTACGCCATTCTACCCGCGCAGCCCATATGGCGTTGCCAAGCTGTACGCTCACTGGATGACAATCAACTACCGTGAGTCCTACGGCATCTTCGCCACCAGCGGCATCCTTTTTAACCACGAATCGCCACTGCGCGGTCGTGAGTTCGTGACTCGCAAGATCACCGACTCGGTAGCCAAGATCAAACTCGGCCTGCTCGACAAGATCGAACTGGGCAATTTGGATGCCAAGCGCGACTGGGGTTTTGCCAAGGAATACGTGGAAGGTATGTGGCGCATGCTGCAGGCTGATGAGCCGGACACGTTTGTATTGGCGACTAACCGTACCGAAACTGTACGTGATTTTGTCTCGATGGCATTCAAGGCAGTCGGCATCACTATTTCCTGGAGCGGTGCTGCTGAAGACGAACTGGGCACAGATGCAGCTACCGGCAACGTGCTGGTGACCATCAATCCAAAGTTTTACCGTCCGACCGAAGTTGAATTGTTGATCGGTGATCCTGCCAAGGCCAAGACTGTGCTGGGTTGGGAACCAAAAACCACACTGGAAGAGCTGTGCCGGATGATGGTCGAAGCTGACGTTCGCCGTAATGAAAAAGGATTCTCGTTCTGATGAGTATTGCCAGTAAGCGCGCGTTGATTACGGGTATTCAAGGTTTCACGGGTCGCTACATGGCTGCCGAACTTAAGGCTAACGGCTATGAAGTGATCGGGTTAGGTTCCCAACCCTCCGACGAACCTGGTTATCACCAGATTGATCTGGCGGATGGCGCTGCTCTTCGTGATTTACTGGCAACCATTCAACCTAACGTTGTAGTGCATCTGGCGGCATTAGCATTCGTGGGCCACGGCGCTGCCGACGCGTTTTATCAGGTCAACCTGATTGGAACGCGTCACTTGCTGGAGGCAATTGATTCCTGTGGAAAGGAGCCAGATTGTGTGCTGCTCGCTAGTAGTGCGAACGTCTATGGCAATGCCTCTGCGGGCCTGCTGAGCGAGTCGACGATGCCGGCACCCGCCAACGATTATGCAGTCAGTAAGCTGGCCATGGAGTTCATGGCCAGTCTTTGGCATAACCGCTTGCCCCTTGTTATCACTCGCCCGTTCAATTACACCGGTGTCGGGCAGAGTGACAATTTTCTGCTGCCGAAGATCGTCTCGCATTTTCGTCAACGCGCAGCCAAAATTCAGCTTGGCAATCTGGATGTCTCCCGAGACTTCAGCGATGTTCGAACCGTGGTCAAGGCGTACCGAGGCCTGATTGAGGCCCGCCCCCTTGGGCAAACAATCAATGTCAGCTCGGGTAACAGCCATTCTCTTCGAGAAGTCATCGATATGTGCGCCACTATCACCGGACATCAAATCGAAGTTGAAGTGAATCCAGCATTTGTCCGTGCCAATGAAGTGAAAATCTTGTGCGGTGATAACACCCGTCTGATCGAGTTGGTCAATGGATGGCAAACACCCCAACTCGAAGAAACTTTGAGCTGGATGCTAACGGCGAAATGAAATGAAGGTAGTTTTATCTGTTGAGCCGATCCGTTTTCCGTTGACTGGTATTGGTCGCTACACCTATGAACTCGCGCTACGACTTCAACAAAGCCCTGAAGTTACAGATCTTCAGTTTTTTGCAGGGCGACGCTTTTTGCCTGAGTTGCCGACGGCTGCAAATGAATCCGGTAGCGGCTATCGTCTGAAACGTTTAGTTCAGAAAAACTTTCTAGCGGTAGAAGCTTACAGGCTAATCATGCCAGCGCTTCGCAAAGCTGCTTTGAAAGGGCATGAAGAATTTCTATACCACAGCCCCAATTATTATTTGCCTCCATTTGCCGGTCGTACCGTGTCGACTTTTCACGATCTGTCGCCATTCACTTGGGCGCATTGCCACTCGCCACAACTGGTTCGATACCTGCAAAAAGAGTTGAAGACAACGATGGTCAGGGCTGACGCCCTGATTACGGATTCGGAGTTTACTCGCCAGGAATTGGCGAATTATTTTTCGTGGCCTATTGAGCGGATACATACCGTCCCCCTCGCCAGCTCCCCCGAGTTTTATCCAAGGCCAGCCGAGGCAATTAACGGTACCTTGGGCAAGCACGGATTGCAGGCAAATGGTTACACCTTATTTGTCGGGACCATCGAGCCACGCAAGAATATAGAAACCTTGCTGACGGCTTATAGCCGACTCCCTTTAGCGCTAAGAATACGCTGGCCGTTGATCTTGACTGGTTATCACGGCTGGCGCAGTGATGCCATCCATCAGAAACTCGAAAGTGCGAGGCGCGAAGGTTGGGCCCACTACCTCGGTTTTGTCCCGAGCGAGGATTTGCCTTTGCTCTTCTCCGGCGCACGACTGTTCGCCTTTCCATCGCTGTATGAGGGATTTGGCTTGCCAGTCCTTGAGGCCATGAGCTCGGGTGTGCCGGTCGTCTGTTCGAACAGTTCTTCGCTGCCTGAAGTGGCCGGGGATGCCGCATTGATGTGCGCCCCGATGGATGACATCGAATTGAGCAGACTCCTCCAGATTGGGCTGACCGATGACGCGTGGCGCCAGTCTGCCATTACCAAAGGATTGAGACATGCCGAAAGTTTTTCGTGGGAGCGATGCGCCCGAGAAACTATGCAAGTCTATCGAAGAGTAATCGACGGAAAATGATCAAGGTTCTTCACTTTTTTAAAACCTACTACCCCGAAACGATGGGAGGGATAGAACAGGTCATTTTCCAGATTGCGCAGGGTGGTGAAAAACATGGATTTTCATCCGAGGTGCTTTACCTCAGTGAGCGGGGCGCCGCTCGAAATGAAACCGTGGGCAATCATTTAACGCACCGATCGAAACTGGACTTGCATGTTGCCTCCACCGGATTTTCACTATCGGCATTCAGGGATTTCTCTGAGTTGGCGAAAGAGGCTGATGTGGTTAACTACCACTTCCCTTGGCCATACATGGATATCGCGCACTTTGCTTCGTGCCACGGAAAACCCTCTGTTGTCAGCTATCACTCAGATATCGTCAAACAAAAAACACTGCTCAAGCTTTACAAGCCTCTAATGAATCGCTTTCTATCCAGCGTGGATTGCATCGTTGCGTCTTCGCCCAATTATGCGCATAGCAGCTCTGTCCTCACACAATTCAAGGATAAGGTCGAGATCATTCCGTATGGCCTGGACCGGGCAACCTATCCTGCCGTGGACGTACAGAAGCTCGCTTACTGGCGCAATAAAGTCGGTGAAAAATTTTTTCTATTCGTCGGCGCGCTGCGCTACTACAAGGGCTTGGATTACCTGCTGCAGGCAGCAAGCACTACACAGTTGCCTGTTGTAATTCTGGGAACGGGGCATCTTGAGAGGGAACTCAAGGAACAAGCATTACGGCTCAGACTGTCCAACGTATATTTTTTGGGCGGATTGGAAGACGCAGACAAAGCTGCGTTGATCACGCTATGCCACGCCTTTGTATTTCCGTCGCATCTTCGATCCGAATCGTTTGGGATCTCGTTGTTAGAAGCCTCGATGTATGGAAAACCAATGATCTCTTGCGAAATCGGATCAGGCACAACATATATCAACATTGCTAATGAGACCGGCCTTGTCATACCTCCACGAGACTCGGCTGCATTAGCCCACGCTATGACCGTCCTTTGGCAAAACGACGAGATGGCTGCAGCGATGGGGCAGAGCGCAATGCATCGTTATGAAAACGTATTCTCGGCCGAAACCATGGTCAAGGCCTACGCTGCAATTTACCAAAATCTGTGCAACTGATAACTACAAGTCCAAGCATCATGTTTGCTCCGATGTTTGATTTACTTGCAGTGGTTTTCAGCGTAACCGTCCAGGCAACTGTGTTTCTCTTTTCTGCGCTTTCGAAGGTCTACTAAAAAATGGCTGACTTAGAAACCTAAAAAATATTGATACTCTTCAGCCATCGAAGAAATGTGCTAATGCCAAAGCACCACAGTAAGCGCTGCCCCACGCCGCCTGCAATACATCAAGTGAATAGAGCACGCAGGGCAATATGCCACCCTAACACCAACCTCACTGGAATCTCCAAGGAGATTCCAGTGAATACGTCAGGTTTTTAGCAGGGGGGCAGCTGCTTTATATCAGCACAGCTTGTAATTGCTTGGCACTTTCTTCCCACGTCAGCCAAGGCATTGTCAGCGACTCCGGATGCTCACCGCGTTCGAATAACTGCAGCCAGGTCCTAATGAATCGCGCTAGATCTACCCCGGACATCCCTTCGAAATAAAACGCATGTTCGCCTGCAATTTCCCGGAAAACCGGAAGGTCGCGAACGATCATCGGCAGATGATGTTGAGCCGCTTCGATCAACGGAAGACCAAAGCCTTCACCTTCTGACGCTGCGATCAGGCAGGTCGCTGCTGAATAGATTTTTTCCAAATACTCGTCACTGATGCCCTCCAGCCAAAAAAGTGTCTTTCCTTTTGCTGGATGGGTGTTCAGACGCGCCACTAGGTCGTCAACCAGCCAGCCCCTCTTGCCGACGATGACCAGATTGATTTGATGACCTTCTTCCCACAGCGTTTCGAATGCAGCTAGTGTTTGAGCATGACCCTTACGAGGCTCAATGGTGCTGACCATCAAAAAACTTGGCCTGTCAGACAAATGACTCAACAGCGCCTGTGCATCCTCGGGCAGCCCCAGGGATGGCAGACTGTTATTGATATCAGCCCCCAAATGGAAACTTTTAACCGCTGGTTTGTTGCCCCCACACCTGTCCGCGTTGAACGACAGCCACGCCTCCATTTCCCCAGCCACTGCGCCTGAAATGCAGATCAGGTTACTTGCAACCATACTGATCTTATGCAGCCAGTCGTTAAAGAACTCGGCATTTGGCTCAGGCCACCAGTCAGGGCGATGGAAGAGTAACAGGTCATATACGATGTAATTAACCTGCACACCCATAAGCCGCATTTGGCAGTGCAGCGGATAAAGCTGACTGGTCAAATGCATATTCAAATCCAGGGATAAATAAATATCGTGCTGCGCGTAGTCAATCTCGGCATCTATCGTTTCAGGGAACTGAGCATGGATGCGTGAGGCGAAGTTATTGGCGTAATAATATTTACCATCAGCATAATAAACCGGACGCACGCTCAGACCCGCTGGCGGTGCGCTCAAAAACTCATGTAGGAGACTTCGCACAACTCGCTGAATGCCTGACTTTGCATCACTGTGAACAATGCACGAGACATCAAGCAGAAGTTGCTTTTCTTCATCAAGGTTTGCAAAGTTAAAGGCAATACTTTTCGCCACCTTGAATAACTCGTTATCGTCAGGCTGATTCTCTGAGAGCGAAACTAGGCGTTGTTGCAATGTAGCGCTTGAATAACCAGGTGCATCTACAGCGGAAGGACATGCCCCTCGTTCTAACGCCGCAATGGCCTTTTTGGCAGACTCGTCCCAGGAAAACTTCGTGAGTTGCTCGGCGGCATTTGCAATCAACTGAGCACGAAATACTTGATTTTCCAGCGCTTCGAATATCTTCTCTGTGATGGACTGAGCCGAAAGTGGATCAAATAAGGCGTCCGCAAATCCAATAACTTCCGGAATGCTGCTGCAGTTCGAACCAATTACCGCCGCACCACACGCCATCGCTTCGAGCACTGGAAGGCCGAAACCTTCGTGAGTAGACGGGAAGACAAATAGCTTGGTCAGCGAGTACAAAGTGACTAGATCACCGTCATTCACATAACCGGTCAGGACCAGCTCAGTGGGTTTCACCGAATATTTTTTCGCAAGAGCGAGTAGCTCCATTCTTTGCTGAGGCTGCAGCTTGCTTACGATGACCAGTTGATGCTTATCTTTTAGGGAGTCAGGGAGCTTGCTGTACGCCTCGAGAAGCCGACCGAAATTTTTCCGAGGATCAAAACCTCCCGGTGCGTACAAGATGAACCCGCTTTTTATCCCAAAGCGGTCCATTACTATCTGATTCTTGTCCAAGTCCAGCTTTTCGCAAACAAACTGGTCGCCAATGGCAGCCGATATGTTCGCTATTTTGGCCCGGTCTATATCTAGATAGGTGACGGCTTCCTGACGTGATGAATCAGAAATTGCCAACAGCGTATCCGCGTTTTTCAACCAGTCAATTTTGCGGTAGTAGTAATCCTGAAGCTCGAGTGTTGGGAGGTAAACCTCCTTGTTCATAAACGGAATCAGGTCGTACAGGACCACCGCAGTCTGGTATTTTACAGGGATTGCTCCAATCGAAGTAACGGCGTTAGCCCTATAGCCTTCGAACAAACTACTAACCACAACTGCGTCCGGCTCAAGACTACTTAGAAAAGTTTCGCGGACAACCTCAGAAGCGCGGGCCAACCATGGGCTCAGGCTTGCATCATCAGGTACATCATAGATACGGATTCGGCTCTCGGGTATCAGACCTGAAAAAGCGGCCATGATATCGGGAATACTTTCTGGCATGCGGCTGTTCAACGCCAACCATATTTCATGGCCGCCAGGGTTGCGCGCCATTGCCAGCGCCAGCGAAAGAGAATAACGACCGATGCCTCGATAGCGACTTTCAGACTGGGCGCCTTGCAGGTCAATAACAATACGCATCAGCGGTTTTCCTTTTGCTCAAATGCCAGCTTCAGTTCGCGATAAATACGGGCCACCCGGGGGCTTGCAGTCAGGATACTATCCTCGGACGTCTCTACCGGGGCGCTCTGTATGCATCCATGGCGCATGGCGAATTGCCTCATAAACCCAAACAGCCTCGGGTATGACTTGATCTTATTATTGATGCGCAGCTGCAGACCGGGCCGATTCAAGACAAAGCGTATCGAGCGGAACAACAACGAACGTATGACGCGTTTGGCCAAGCGCAAGGGAAGTCTTATGGCCCAACTGAACAGAGACTTTGAAGTACGTAAAGGCGAGGTGATCCGCCAGGATGTGCTGTTCATGAGAGCCGCTATCTGAGCTTCATTGGCTATGGCCTGACTCCGCCAATGGTGCTCATTTTTTAACGATTCACTCAGACCAGCGGTGAGTTCCTGTACCCCCCCCTGAAGATTATTCAGTTGCGCACGCAGCTCAGCGGTAGTTGCGCCACTCTGCTCTATCCAACTCGCAAACTGCGCGTAATAACGCCAGGACGTGCTGTCCACGAGAGCCGCTATCTGCACTTCATTGGCATTGGCCTGACTCTGCCAATGGAGCTCATTTTTTACCGATTTTTTCAGATAAGCCTTGAGCTCCTGTAGTTCACCCTGAATCTGATTCAGTTGTTCACGCAGTTCTACGGTAACGGCGTCACTCCGCTCCATTTGATGCGAAAGCTGAGCGTCATAACGACGAGCCAGCGTCTCAAGCGACAATCCGTAATCTTGAGCAAAGACAGCGTCGAACTTTTCCATCTGTTCAGGGGCTCCTTGTTTTTGCGCGATAATTGCGTAGTCCGGACTGACGCCATGCAAGACACTCATAAGGTCAACGGGCCCACCTTCAGCAAGCGCAGCTGACTCTTGTAGTCGCAGCAGCTTGGAGCGGTTAAATCCGGAATACTCAGTCAAGAAGCTCAAGAGTAGATGCGGGATTGGGCGCTCATGAGTGGGGTCTAGATAGAAAGTCTGAGTGCCTACCACCAGATTTTCCGCATTCGGGGTTTCCAGGATGAGCAATCCGGCAGGCTTGAGTACGCGCAGCGTTTCAGCAACCAGTACTTTCAAATCATCAAAGGGAATGTGTTCGGCGATATGGAAACCTGAGACTAGGGCCAGGCTTTCATCCGGCAAGCTTTTCAGCATTTCCAGCGCATCACCCTTCTCAGCCGGTAATCCCAACGCATGGCAAGCCTCAAGCATGCCGGTGTCTAGATCAACACCGAGTGGTTTGAAGCCAGTCTCAACCAATATCCCCAGCCATTCCCCGCGACCGCACCCCAAATCAAGTGCTCCGCACTTCGGATAAAGCTGCATGATAGGTTCAAGAAAAGGCACATAGATTTGCTGCCGCTCATGGATCAACTCACGCGAACCGCGATAACGGTCTTCAAAAGCTCGGTAGAACGGAATGCTCATCGGCTGCACTCCACACTCGGCGGCATCCAGGCCAGCCCGACAAACACACTTTGAGAAATATTGACTACGTTGAACACGAGCGTTAAATCCACCCATTCATAATTACGTGATAAATGACTGTCCGCTGTGTGCAATGCGACGGCGACGGAGTAGGACCCTACGCCGAGATTCGCTGCAAAAGTGAACGAATAACTCACCGTTTCACCCGCTTCCAGACTGTCGATTTTACATCCCAAATGATGACTATTGGTGCCAAAGACTGGCTGCCCCAGCCGGTCCTTGATGAGATAACCAACGACCAATTCTGGAATTGCACTGTTGATCCTTGTGCTGATACGCAAGGAAACGTTTTCTCCGACTGACACATACTCGATAGGGTCGCCTGCAGCGTTGTGCAAAGTGACAGATTCCACATTCGCTTCTCCAGTTCCGGATCGGGTCTGTATAGAGCCGTCTTCCAGTTCACGGAGTTGCACCGTTGAGTTCTCTTTTTCGGCGATCAAAGCGTTGTAGTAGTCCATGACTTCTTCGGGCTTACCGTCTTTTAAGACAGTGCCTTTTTCAAGCAGAATCGCGCGATTGCACAGCGCCTGGATCGAGCCACGGTCATGGGAAACGATAAGTAGCGTGGTGCCCTTCGCTTGAAATTCGCGAATACGATCAAAGCTTTTGTGCTGGAAGTAACTGTCACCTACCGAAAGCGCTTCATCCACGATCAGAATTTCAGGACGAATTGCAGTGGCGACGGAAAAGGCCACACGCATTTGCATGCCACTTGAATAGGTGCGCACGGGTTCGTCGAAATATGAGCCGATTTCGGCGAAAGCCTCGATATCATCAATGACATCACGGATTTTCTCAGCGCTGAAACCCATCAAGCCAGCAGCGTGGAAAACGTTCTGGCGACCGGTCAAATCAGGAGTAAAACCCATGCCCAACTCAAGAATGGCAGCGATACGACCGTTAACCTGAACGCTGCCCTCCGTGGGTTGCAAGGTTCCGGTAATCATCTTCAGCAGCGTAGATTTTCCCGCACCGTTTTGGCCAACGATACCGATGGCTTCTCCCGGGGTAATGGAAAAGTTTATGTGCTTGAGCACCCAATGCTCTTCACTAGGCTTGGTAGGCAGCCCAAACCAACGGCCAATGCGCTGAAGTTCAGAGGCGTAGACCCGATAAGCCTTGCCTAGGTTATTTACAGTCAGCAGGCTCATAACACGTCCACCATTTCCGGCGCGGCGCGGCGGAACATAAAAAGCCCTAACAGCATCAAGCCCAAGGCAATTACAGTGGTCACAACAATTTGCTGGATATCGGGGGTTTTAGCGTATACCAAAATGTTATGGTAAGCGCTGACGATCGGGAACATGGGGTTCATATCCATGTAGCTTCTGAAATTTTCAGGAATAATATTGATCGGGTAAACCACAGGGGTGAACCAGAACCAGACTTGCAGCAAGATGGGTACCACTTGGCCTACGTCCCGAATGAAGACGTTCAGTACGCCGAGAATTAAGCCAATGCCAACAGCCAGAGCAGTGACTGCAACCGTCAACGGAATGAGCCATAGCATTTGAAGGCTCGGCCATTGACCCAGCAGAGCAAAAACCGCCAACAGCGCGACAAACAGCAACACATAATTGAGCAGGCTCGATCCCACGACAATTACCGGCAAGGTAATACGCGGAAAGCGCATTTTTTTCATGAGGTTGCCTTGGTCGATGAACAAGGTCAAGCAGCGCCCGATGATCTCCGAAAACAGGCTCCATGCCAGCATGCCCGCCATCAAGTAGAGGGCGTACGCGTACTTGTTATCGATCCCGGGCAGCTTTGCTGCCAGCACATTGGAGAGCACCAGAGCATAAATAGCGACCTGGGCCAGAGGATTGATGATCATCCACAGGCCGCCTAAACGGCTACGAGCAAAACGGGCAGAAAATTCATTATGGACGGACGAAAAAACGAATCCCCGGTAATCCCAAAGGCTTTTGAACAGCTCCAACATTCCTGACTCCTGGTAAAAGTGAAGCCAGGTTGCTTCACTCTTGGCGATTCTGAATCGTGCGATTTACAGCTAAGTCTCAAGGTCTCCGGTAAACGATACGGTTGCGCTACCAGAGATGAGAATCCAGACCAAACCCTCGGTGGATTTCTTTGAGATGCACTATATAGTTTCCGCTTAGACGAGCGGACATTTCACCAGGGATAGAAGTCTTTTTCAGAGATTCCATCGCTCCATACCCCTTCATCATACTGAACGTACTTATCCCCGGATCAAACCGGCAATTTCCCCCACATAGCGCACAACAAGTTCTTCATTCGCGCGACTCTCTACATTCAGCCGTAGCAATGGTTCCGTATTGGATCCTCGCAGGCTGAAGCGCCAATCGCCAAACTCAAGGCTGATCCCGTCTGTTTCATCGATAAGCGGGTTGCTCGGCAGGAAGTGTCCCAGCACCTTTCTTAAGGTCTCGTTCACATCCGTCACACGATAGTTAATCTCCCCACTGCAAGGAAAGGCCTCTATTCGTTCGTCGACCAACTGTGCAAGGGTTTTACCGGTTTCGGACAACAACGCAGCCACCAACAACCACGGAATCATCCCACTGTCGCAATACGCGAAATCCCGGAAGTAGTGGTGAGCGCTCATTTCGCCGCCATACACCGCATCTTCCTCGCGCATGCGTTCCTTGATAAACGCATGCCCGGTTTTGCTTTGAACGGCGATACCGCCCGCCTGCTCTACCTGCTCGATGGTGTTCCAGGTCAACCGTGGGTCATGGATGATCTTGCTGCCAGGATGTTGCTTGAGCAGCACCTCGGCCAGTAGACCGACAAGGTAGTAACCCTCGATGAACCGACCGTCTGCATCGAAGAAGAAACAACGATCGAAGTCACCATCCCAGGCTAGGCCCATGTCGCACTGGTTCGCCAACAACGCCTGACGAGTCAGTTCACGGTTTTCCGGCAGCAGCGGGTTAGGTACACCGTTCGGGAAATGCCCATCAGGTAGTTCATTAATGAACACCCACTGCAACGGCAAGCACGCAGCCAATGCGTGCAGCACGGGGCCCGCAGCGCCATTACCCGGGTCGGCAAGGATTTTTAGGGGGTTCAAGGCGTTAACGTCGACGTACGTGAGCAAATGATCGATGTAGGCGGCCTTGTCGAAGGCTTGACGAATCTCACCTTTCACCACTGCGGCAGATCCCAGATCGCCTTGGTCGACGCGTAAACGGATGGCATCCAGACCGGTATCCCCGCTGATAGGGCGGGACTCGGCCTTGACCAGCTTCATGCCGTTGTAGCCTTTGGGGTTGTGGCTGGCGGTGATCATCACGCCGCCATCGACTTTGTAGTGACTGGTGGCGAAGTAGACTTCCTCAGTGCCGCAAAGTCCGATGTCGATCACATTGGCACCCGCCTCAGTGATGCCGCGCATCAGCGCTACCGCCAAGGGAGGGCTTTCGAGTCTCATGTCCTGGCCGACCACGAAGGTTTTCCCTTGCAACTCGGTAACGAGTGAACGGCCTATGCGGTAGGCGATGTCTTCGTTGAGTTGAGCGGGAACTTGGCCACGAATGTCATAGGCCTTGAAGCATTGCGTCACGATAGGAGGATACATTCTGCTCACTAACTGAAATGTCCGATGCTGCCCTGAGGCGGCAACGGCAAGAATGGATCGCCAGGGCCTGATGCCACTGGCGCGCTGCCCCCGCAAGGCGCGGGGCTCGCATCGGGTTCAGTGTCGTTACTTGTCGACGCGACCGTAGTTGTCTTCGAAACGCACGATGTCATCTTCACCTAGGTAATCACCGCTCTGCACTTCGATCAGCACCAGATCGATTACACCCGGGTTCATCAAACGGTGTTGATGGCCGGCCCGAATAAAGGTGGACTCGTTGGTGTTCAACATCAGTTCTTGCTGATCGTTGACCACCACTGCCATGCCGCTGACGACGATCCAGTGTTCGCTTCGGTGGTGGTGCATTTGCAGGGACAGGGACGCCTTAGGCTTGACCACAATCCGTTTGATCTTGAAACGCTCGCCGTTTTCCAGCGTGGTGTAAGTGCCCCACGGGCGATGCACTGTGCGGTGCAGCAAATGAACAGTGTGGCTGCAGGCCTTGAGCTGATTGACGATATGTTTTACGTCTTGGGCGTGGTCCTTGTGAGCGATCATCACCGCGTCCGGAGTGTCGATGACCAGAAGGTTCTCGACCCCCACCAGCGCAGTGAGTCGACCTTCGCTGTTGACGTAGTTATTACGCGAGCCATGGGATAGCACTTCGCCTTCAAAGCGGTTGCCGTTCTCATCAGGCTCCGTCAGCTCACTAACAGCGTTCCAGGAACCGATGTCACTCCAGCCGATGTCGCATGGGACGGTCGCTACTTTGGAGGATCGCTCCATCAACGCGTAGTCGATCGAGATGTCCGGCACCTCTGCGAAGGCATCGGCATCAAGCGCGAGGCAGCGGTATTTGGCGGATGAAGAAAGGCGCGATGCTTCAATTGTATTGCTGACCGCTTCTACTACGTCCGGAGCGTGCTGGCGAAGTTCTTCTAGAACAGTCCCCACGCGGAAGCAGAACATCCCGGAGTTCCAATAGTAGTTGCCTGCACTGACATAGTTTTGAGCGGTTTCAAGATTAGGTTTCTCGACAAAGCGCGCCACTTTCAAGCCGCCTTTCAACGGGGCATCTTTTTGCGCTTCGATGTAACCAAACCCTGTTTCAGGGTACGTCGGCTGGATACCGAAGGTGACCAGCCAGCCTTCTGAGGCTAGCGTCATGGCGCTAGCTACGGCTGCGGCAAACGCTTTTTCGTCTTTGATCAGATGGTCAGCCGCCAGCACCAGCATTTGGGCGTCGGGACCGTGCGTGGTTTCCAGCTGAAGCGCAGCGGCAGCAACGGCTGCAGCCGTATTGCGTCCGAAAGGTTCCAGGATGAAGCTTTGAGCGTGCTTGGTTGTATTGACTGCGCCGTACTCGTCTTCAGTCTTGAACAGGAGTTCCCGGTTGGTCACCGTTAGAACTTCCACAACACCTTCCAGACGCGAAGCACGAAGGAAGGTTTTCTGGATCAGATTCTGGCCATCTGGCAGTTCCATAAACGGCTTTGGATGGGCTTCACGAGAAACAGGCCACAACCGGCTGCCCACTCCGCCAGACAAAATTACGGGAATCAGTTCCATGCTCTAAATCCTTAATCCCCCTCTGGCAGATACGTCCAGAAAGTGGGGCTCAGTTATGTTTCCGGTCATTGTCGCATCGTTATCAATGCAAATACTTTGCTTGAAGCGATTGCAACGGTGACAGCTAGACTTCGATCCGAACCCATCGGCTATTGTGCCTGGAGCCTTCCCGAATTGACGCCTCTACCACTTATCGGATCTTCCTCCCTCCTAACGCTTTTTCTGGGCGGTAATCTCAACAATGGCGCCCTTCCTTTAAAAGGAAAAGCGGGTCAATTTAGATTGAGATGCAATGCGTAACGGGATCAGATAATTCTGTCGGTCATTCTACAAGGTAGTACCGCGAATTAATAACTCATGCGTCGACCGACGATAAAAAATCTTTTGATAACAAACAAGTGCGCGCCATCAAAATAACATCATTCTCCAGCATCGATCAAATCAATGGCCAAGGGCATCCAAAAGCTTTCCCAAGTATTGACCATAACCAGTTTTTCCTAGGCGTCGAGCCTGTGCGGACAGTTCAGCTGCGGAGATCCAACCGCTGTTGTACGCAATCTCTTCCAGGCAAGCTACCTTCAAGCCTTGGCGCTTCTCGATGGTATGCACGAAATGACTAGCCTCAAGCAGCGAGTCGTGAGTCCCTGTATCCAGCCAAGCAAATCCGCGTCGAAGCATTTCGACTTTAAGGGCCTTCTGCTCAAGATAAACACGGTTTACGTCGGTGATTTCCAGCTCACCGCGCTCGGAAGGCTTGATGCTCTTGGCGATCTCGACAACCTGGTTGTCATAAAAGTACAAACCGGTCACCGCATAATTGGACTTGGGCTTCAGCGGCTTTTCTTCGATGCTCAGAGCCCGACCGGTTTCGTCAAATTCAATAACACCAAAACGCTCTGGATCTGAAACGTGATAGCCAAATACGGTTGCACCTTGTGTTTGACTATTGGCGGAACGCAAGTGGTCCGTGAAGTATTGACCATAGAAGATGTTGTCGCCCAGAATCAGACAGCACGGATCGTCACCAATGAACTCCTCACCGATTATGAAAGCCTGTGCCAGGCCATCCGGGCTTGGCTGTTCAGCGTAGGACAGCTTGATGCCATACAGACTGCCATCCCCCAGCAGTTTACGAAAGTTTGGCAAGTCGTCAGGCGTGGAGATGATCAGAATCTCCCGCATTCCCGCCAGCATCAGCACTGACAACGGATAAAAGATCATCGGCTTGTCGTAAATCGGCAGCATCTGTTTAGACACGCCAAGAGTCAACGGATGCAAACGAGTGCCTGAGCCGCCAGCGAGGATGATGCCTTTGCGATTTATCGTCGTCATTTATTCAAAACTTCCCTAAGCATTCGGGTTACACCACTTTGCCAACCCGGCAAGTGTAGACAAAAATTGTCACGCAGTTTCTGAGTACACAGTCGCGAATTCAGAGGACGACGTGCCGCTGATGGATAAGCGCTGGTTTCTATAGGATTGATCGCCGTAACCGCGAGCTGCACGCCATTCGCTTGAGCGAAATCGACTACATAGCTGGCATAACCGTGCCACGACACTTCGCCGCTCGCCGTCAAATGATAAAGACCCGCCAGTTCCGGCCGCTGCAAAACCTGCTGGATCGCCAACGCAGTGACATCAGCAATGAGGTCAGCGCCGGTTGGAGCCCCTATCTGGTCGGCGACTACGTCCAAGGTTTGTCGCCCCTGGGCCAGGCGCAGCATGGTCTTGGCGAAGTTATGGCCACGAGTGCCATAAGCCCAACTTGTGCGAAAGATTAGGTGCTTGCAACCGGACGAGAGAATCGCGCGTTCGCCAGCCACTTTACTGATGCCATATTGGCTCAAGGGCGCAACCGCATCGGTCTCCTTCCAGGGTGCCGAACCATGGCCACTGAAGACGTAGTCGGTCGAGTAATGAATCAGCCAGGCATCTATAGACGCGGCCTCCTCAGCCATCACATGGCAGGCATGACCGTTCACACATTCAGCCAGCTCAGCTTCAGACTCAGCCTTGTCAACTGCGGTATAGGCAGCAGCGTTGACGATAATGTCGGGCATGACCCTTCGAATGGTCGCGCGCAACGAGTCGAGATTAGACAGGTCACCGCACAAGCAATCGACCGCATGGCGATCAAGGGCGATTAACTCGCCAAGCGGCGCGAGGGAACGCTGCAGCTCCCAGCCTACCTGGCCGTTCTTTCCGAGCAGAAGTATTTTCATTCCTTGCTCGAGCGATCTGTGTAGTTCTGATCGATCCACTGCTGGTAGCTACCGCTCTTCACGTGAGCGACCCATTCAGTGTTGTTGAGGTACCACTCGACCGTTTTGCGGATACCGGTTTCAAACGTTTCTTCCGGCGTCCAACCCAGTTCACGCTGGATTTTGCTTGCGTCAATCGCGTAACGCTGGTCGTGCCCTGGGCGATCCTGAACGTAGGTGATCAGGCTGGCATGTGGGCGGTGAGCAGAATCGGGACGAAGTTCGTCGAGCAGTGCACACAGGGTATGCACTACTTCGATGTTTTGCTTTTCGTTATGGCCACCGATGTTATACGTCTCGCCGATCACACCTTCGGTCACGACTTTGTACAGTGCGCGGGCGTGGTCTTCGACGTAGAGCCAGTCGCGGACCTGGTTGCCTTTGCCGTAGACCGGCAGTGGATTGCCTTCCAGTGCATTGAGAATGATCAGCGGGATCAACTTCTCAGGGAAGTGGCATGGGCCGTAGTTGTTCGAGCAGTTGGTAACCAACATCGGCAGGCCGTAAGTACGGCTCCATGCGCGAACCAGGTGATCGGAACTGGCCTTGCTGGCGGAGTATGGTGAACTTGGCTGATACGGCGTGGTTTCGGTGAAGAGGTCTTCCGGACCTTCAAGGTCTCCGTAAACTTCGTCAGTCGAAATATGGTGAAAGCGGAAGTTGGCTTTACGCGCATCGTCCAGCGCAGCCCAATAGTGTCGCGCAGCTTCGAGCAAGGTATAAGTGCCGATGATGTTGGTCTGGATGAATTCAGACGGACCAGAAATTGAGCGGTCGACATGGGACTCTGCGGCTAGGTGCATGATCGCATCCGGCTGGTGCTCACGCAGGACGCGGTCGACTTGACTGCGGTCGCAGATATCGACGCGTTCGAATATGTAACGCGAGTTCTGACTAACTTCGGCCAATGACTCAAGGTTACCGGCGTAAGTCAGCTTATCGACGTTAACGACAGCATCGGTAGTGTCGGAGATGATATGACGGATGACTGCCGAGCCGATAAACCCGGCGCCGCCGGTTACTAGAATTTTCACGCTAAACCATACCCTTTAGTTACTGACAGGACCGCCAACCGAGCACTGTCCAATCCGTGAATGCAAACGCCATAAAGTCAGCTGTGACTTCTGACAGTCATTCGGAACCGATGCAGGAATATGCCGTTATCGGATAAGCGCAGCATTTTACAGCTTAATGACAGTTTTACTAATGGATGCGGACGAGCCTAGGTGCAAATTCAATTTGCGCCCCGCTTTAATCACAATCAAACAAGACGCTTGCGTGAAACCCTGGACGAGCGCCCCAGAAACCAGCCAAGTATCGGCCCGATCACCATACCGATCAATAGCGCGAGAACCATCACCAGAGAAACTGGCAATTGCGGCCCGGCCCAACCGAGAAACGACAGAGAAACCGATTGTTGATTTTCGAGAACGAACGCGAGAATCGCCAGTACCAGTACAAGCACGAAGACCCCAAGAAGCACTCGCTTGAGATTACGCATGAGCTACACCTTGATGATCGGCGATAGTCAAAGCCCTTCCTCCTCATCCTCGTTCACACGATCACGCAATTCTTTACCCGGCTTAAAGTGCGGTACGAACTTACCGTCGAGGCTGACGGACTGGCCGGTTTTTGGATTGCGACCAACACGCGGTGCGCGGTAGTGCAAGGAGAAGCTGCCGAACCCACGAATCTCGATGCGATCACCGGTGGCCAGGCATTGGGACATTTGTTCGAGCATGGTCTTGATGGCCAGCTCCACATCCTTGGATGAGAGCAGCCCTTGATGGGTGACAATTCGTTCGATCAACTCCGACTTCGTCATATTTTTCCCTTCTTTTTCAAGCAGCTAGATCAGCGCTTCAAAGGTTTTAGCACGCCCGGATGATTTTGAACAGTCCGAGTTTTGACATCCTTCCACCCTTTAGGAAATGCCCTGCTCCAGGGCGCAGGAGGACATTCGCCAACACTCATCTCTTACCTACAAATAACCAGCATCGTGCGCGTCAGATAGCCTGCCGGGTTGAAACCAAAGGGAAATTCATCCTCATCTTTAGCATCATCAGACCTTGCTACAACCTTGTACTCGGACGCCTTACATTCCTTGGCTGCTCGCTTCTGGCACTTCTCCCACCCAGAGCCAATTCCTGAACAATCGATTTCAATACCACTGACACCACGCACCGCATGGGTCCTGGCATTAGTGCCACAACCCGCCAATGTCAGTCTTGCTAAAGCGACAATGAGCTTGTTCATTCACCTCCTTATGCCAGGCACCCTGCCCAACCACCACTCACTTTAGATCTAAGACTAGCTACAAATAAACGATTGATCCGATTAAAGAAAGAGACAGCCTGGCGAAGCCTTTGGTTTCATCGGACAAGCACTGACGCTCGAACCACGCCTCCATCCCACTAAATTCCAGGCACAAAAAAGGGCGACCGAAGTCGCCCTTTTTCTATGGTCGGACAGAACTTAGTTCTGCTTTTCCATTTGTGCACGCAACAGGTCGCCCAGAGTGGTAGGACCAGCAGCGATGTCAGCAGCAGGCTTGTCTTTCAAGCTCTGGATTGCTTCTTTCTCTTCAGCATCGTCTTTCGACTTGATGGAGAGCTGGATTACACGGCTCTTGCGGTCAACGCTGATGATCTTGGCTTCTACTTCCTGGCCTTCTTTCAGAACGTTGCGCGCGTCTTCAACGCGGTCACGGCTGATTTCGGAGGCTTTCAGAGTCGCTTCGATATCGTCGGCCAGAGTGATGATGGCGCCTTTAGCGTCAACTTCTTTCACGATGCCTTTAACGATTGCGCCTTTGTCGTTCTCTTGAACGTACTCGGAGAACGGATCGCTTTCCAGTTGCTTGATACCCAGGGAGATGCGCTCGCGCTCTGGGTCAACCGACAGGATAACGGTGTCCAGCTCGTCGCCTTTCTTGAAGCGGCGTACGGCCTCTTCGCCCACTTCGTTCCAGGAGATGTCGGACAGGTGAACCAGACCGTCGATGCCGCCGTCCAGACCAATGAAGATACCGAAATCGGTGATCGACTTGATGGTGCCGGAGATTTTATCGCCCTTGTTGAACTGGCCAGAGAAATCTTCCCATGGGTTAGATTTGCACTGCTTGATGCCGAGGGAGATACGACGACGCTCTTCGTCGATGTCCAGAACCATAACTTCCACTTCGTCGCCGACTTGTACGACTTTCGAAGGGTGGATGTTCTTGTTGGTCCAGTCCATTTCGGAAACGTGTACCAGGCCTTCAACGCCTTCTTCCAGCTCAGCGAAGCAGCCGTAGTCGGTCAGGTTGGTTACACGTGCGGTAACGCGAGTGCTTTCTGGGTAACGGGCTTTGATAGCAACCCATGGATCTTCGCCCAGTTGCTTCAGGCCCAGGGAAACACGATTGCGCTCGCGATCGTACTTCAGAACCTTGACATCGATCTCGTCGCCAACGTTGACGATTTCGGAAGGATGCTTGATACGCTTCCAAGCCATGTCGGTAATGTGCAGCAGGCCATCGACGCCACCCAGATCGACGAATGCGCCGTAATCGGTGAGGTTCTTGACGATACCTTTGACTTGTTGGCCTTCCTGCAGGGATTCCAGCAGAGCTTCGCGCTCGGCGGAGTTCTCGGCTTCCAGGACGCTACGACGGGAAACGACAACGTTGTTGCGCTTCTGGTCCAGCTTGATGACCTTGAATTCCAGCTCTTTGCCTTCCAGGTGCGTGGTGTCGCGCACTGGACGGACGTCAACCAGAGAACCTGGCAGGAACGCACGGATGCCGTTAACGTCGACAGTGAAGCCGCCTTTAACCTTACCGTTGATAACGCCCTTGACCACTTCTTCGGCTGCGAAGGCAGCTTCCAGAACAATCCAGCATTCAGCGCGCTTGGCTTTTTCACGGGACAGCTTGGTTTCGCCAAAGCCGTCTTCTACCGAGTCCAGAGCAACGTGAACTTCGTCACCGACATTGATAGTCAGATCGCCAGCGTCGTTGTAGAACTGCTCAAGCGGGATGAGTGCTTCAGACTTCAGGCCAGCGTGAACGGTTACCCAGCGAGCCTGGTAATCGATATCAACGATAACACCGGTGATGATGGAGCCTGCCTGAAGATTCAGGGTTTTTAGGCTTTCTTCAAAGAGTTCCGCAAAGCTTTCGCTCATTTTAATTCCTGTTGATGAGGGCGAAGAATACGCCCATCTCCACACCCCAGACGGTGTGGGTTAGTTTCATTTAGAAGAAGCACCCCAGGACTATGACTGGTCCCCTGCGGCCTTCTTGGTCACCCGGCGATATCGCGAATGGCGATCTCGCTCATGATGCGTTCCAGCACCTGGTCGATGGACAATTCCGTGGAATCCAGCTGAATGGCGTCAGCCGCCGGCTTGAGCGGGGCTACCGCTCGCTGGGTGTCACGCTCATCGCGTGCACGTATCTCATCTAGCAGACTCGACAGACTAACACCATCGACTTTGCCCTTCAACTGCAAGTAGCGACGGCGCGCACGCTCCTCGGCACTGGCAGTGAGGAAAATCTTCAGCGGCGCATCCGGAAAAACCACCGTACCCATGTCACGACCATCGGCCACCAGGCCTGGCGCCTCCTGGAATGCACGCTGGCGTTGCAGCAGCGCCTCGCGCACCGCGGGCAATGCAGCCACTTGGGACGCACCCGAGCCAACGCTTTCGGTACGGATGACATCGCTGACTTCGTCACCTTCCAGAATGATGCGTTGCAACTGACCTTCGGTCGCCGCAATGAATTGCACATCCAGATGAGCGGCAAGTTTTTTCAGCAGCTCTTCATTGGTCAGGTCGACGCCATGGTTATGCGCGGCGAAAGCCAGCAAACGGTACAGCGCACCGGAATCCAGCAGATTCCAGCCAAGGCGCTTGGCCAGAATTCCGGCGACGGTGCCCTTACCGGAGCCGCTTGGCCCATCAATGGTGATGACCGGTGCAATGTTTTTCACGACTGAGCCTCTTGGGCGACGCGGATGCCGACCTGCGCGCACAGCGCGAGGAAGTTGGGGAACGACGTCGCGACGTTGGCGCAATCATGGATGCGGATCGGCGCAGTGGCGCACAGCGAAGCAACGCTGAAGGCCATGGAGATCCGGTGATCGCCGTGGCCGTGCACTTCGCCGCCGCCGATCTGGCCGCCATCAATAATGATGCCGTCCGGAGTCGGTTCGCATTTGACGCCCAGCGCCAGCAAGCCATCAGCCATGACCTGAATACGGTCCGACTCTTTGACCCGCAACTCTTCGGCACCGCGCAGCACGGTACGCCCTTCAGCGCAGGCGGCGGCGACGAACAGTACCGGGAATTCGTCGATGGCCAGCGGAACCAGCTCCTCGGGAATCTCGATACCTTTGAGTTTAGCTGCACGTACGCGCAAGTCAGCTACCGGCTCGCCACCCACTTCACGCTGGTTTTCCAGGGTGATGTCGGCGCCCATCAGGCGCAGGATGTCGATCACGCCGGTACGGGTCGGGTTGATGCCGACGTGTTCAAGCACCAGCTCGGAGCCTTCAGCGATCGAAGCCGCCACCAGGAAGAACGCCGACGACGAGATATCGCCCGGTACTTCAATGTGGGTCGCGGTCAGCTTGCTGCCGGACTCGACGGATGCGGTTGCACCGTTGACGGTAACCGGGTAGCCGAAGCCGCGCAGCATGCGTTCGGTGTGGTCACGGGTCGGCGCAGGTTCGGTGACGGTGGTCTTGCCTTCGGCATACAGACCCGCCAGCAACAGGCAGGACTTAACCTGGGCACTGGCCATCGGCATGGTGTACGTCAGGCCTTTGAGCTTGTTGCCGCCGCGGATGACCATCGGTGGACGGCCTTCGGCGGAGGTTTCGATCACGGCGCCCATTTCACGCAGTGGATTGGCCACGCGATTCATCGGGCGCTTGGACAGCGAAGCGTCACCGGTCAGGGTGCTGTCGAAGTTCTGCGCAGCCAGCAGGCCGGACAGCAGACGCATCGAAGTACCGGAGTTGCCCAGATAGATCGGACCCGGCGCAGGCTTCAGACCATGCAGGCCGACGCCGTGAATGGTCACGCGACCATGGTGCGGACCTTCGATCACAACACCCATGTCACGAAAGGCCTGCAAGGTTGCCAGGGCATCTTCGCCCTCGAGGAAACCTTCCACTTCGGTAACGCCTTCAGCCAGGGAGCCGAGCATGATCGAACGGTGGGAAATCGATTTGTCACCTGGTACGCGAATCCGACCGGACAGGCGGCCACCAGGTTGAGCCAGGAAAATCAGATCGTTGGAATTCATAGCGTCCACATAGGCCCGACGGGCCAGGATTTTACTGAAATGCTCGCGGGCAACCCGGGCGCGAGTGAAAACGCCCAACAATTGGTGCCCATCCCCTGCATCGACCGCGTCGCGCAAGGCGTCGAGGTCGCTGCGAAATGTATCGAGTGTGCGCAGGACAGCTTCGCGGTTGGCGAGGAAGATGTCGTGCCACATGACCGGGTCGCTTCCGGCGATTCTTGTGAAATCGCGGAAACCGCCCGCAGCGTAACGGAAGATCTCAAGATTTTCATTGCGCTTGGCCAACGAGTCGACCAAACCGAATGCCAGCAAGTGCGGCAGATGGCTCGTCGCCGCCAGCACTTCGTCGTGACGTTCGACCTGCATGTGCTCGACATCGGCGCCCAATTCACGCCACAACCGGTCGACCACTGCCAAGGCTGCCGGATCGGTTTGATCCAGTGGCGTCAAAATCACTTTATGGCGACGGAACAGTTCGGCATTGGAGGCTTCCACCCCGCTCTGCTCGGAACCGGCAATCGGGTGACCCGGCACGAAACGTGGCGGCATGCCGCCAAACGCTTCGGTGGCCGCGCGCACCACGTTGCCCTTGGCGCTGCCGACGTCGGTCAAAATCGCCTGCCCAAGATCCATGCCGGCCAATCGACCCAGCATTTTTTCCATGGCAAGGATCGGGATAGCGAGCTGAATCACGTCGGCACCCTGGCAAGCTGCCGCCAGGTCTTCTTCGCAGCGATCCACTACACCCAATTCAACTGCCAGTTTGCGCGACTGCGGATCGAGATCAACGCCGACCACTTCGCGGCACAAGCCACTTTCACGCAAACCCTTGGCGAACGAACCACCGATCAACCCCAGACCAACCACCACCAGGCGCCCGATCATAGGTTCAGCAGATTGCAGTGCAGTGACATCAACCACGAGCCAGAACCTTGGTCAGCGCCTCAAGGAAGCGACTGTTTTCCGCGGGCAAACCGATGGTGATACGCAGATGGTTCGGCATGCCGTAGTTGGCCACCGGACGCACGATCACGCCTTCGCGCAGCAAGCCCTGGAACACCGGAGCCGCAACCTGACCGAGATCGACGCAGATAAAGTTGCCTTTGGAAGGAATCCAGGTCAGCCCCAGCTCGCGGAAACCCGCTTCCAGTTGCTGCATGCCCGCCTCGTTCAGGCTACGGCTTTCCGCCAGGTAATCGGCGTCTTGCAACGCAGCGCAAGCAGCGGCCAAGGCCAGGCTGTTGACGTTGAACGGTTGACGCACGCGGTTCAGCACATCGGCGACCACTGCGGTGGACAAGCCGTAACCGACCCGCAACGCCGCCAAGCCATAGGCCTTGGAGAACGTACGCGATACCAGCAAGTTCGGATAAGCCGCGAGGAAGTCCAGACCATCCGGCAGATCGCTGCCTTCGGCGTACTCGATGTAGGCCTCGTCCAGCACGACCAGCACGTGCTCCGGCACGTCCTGGAGGAATTCGTCCAGCGCCTCGGTATCGAACCAGGTCCCGGTCGGGTTGTTCGGGTTGGCGATGAACACCACGCGGGTGTCGGCATCGATCGCCGCCAGCATGGCTGGCAGGTCATGACCCCAGTTCTTCGCCGGAATCACTTTTGCCGTGGCGCCAACGGCCTGGGTCACGATCGGATAGACCGCAAACGCATGCTCACTGAACACCGCATTCAAGCCTGGAGCCAGGTACGCGCGGGCAACCAGTTCCAGAATGTCGTTGGAGCCATTGCCCAGCGTCACCTGATTCAGCTCGACGCGGCATTGCTCAGCCAACAGGGACTTGAGCGCAAAGCCGTTGCCGTCCGGATAACGGGTCAGCTCGGCCAATGCATCGCGGATGGCTGCCAGCGCCTTGGGGCTGGCGCCCAGCGGGTTTTCGTTGCTCGCCAGCTTGACGATGCTGGCCGGATCGAGATTCAGCTCACGCGCCAGTTCGTCCACGGGTTTGCCCGGAACATAAGGCGAAAGTTGTTGCACGCCTGGCTGTGCCAGGGCGAGGAAATTGCCACTCATTTGCTACCGCCCCTTAGAGAACTGCTTTCGGGTAGGAACCCAGCACTTTGAGTGCTACTGCTTCCTGACTGATCTTTTCCAGCACACCTTTTACCAGCGGATCGCGGTGGTGGCCGACAAAGTCGATGAAGAACACGTAGGTCCATTTGCCGCTGCGCGACGGACGGGTCTCGATGCGCGTCAGATCGATGCCGTTATCATGGAACGGCACCAGCAACTCGTGAAGTGCACCGGGCTTGTTGCTCATGGAGACAATGATCGAAGTCTTGTCGTCGCCGGTCGGCGGTACTTCCTGGTTGCCGATCATGAGGAAGCGCGTGGAGTTGTCCGGGCGATCCTCGATCTTCTCGGCCAGTCGGGTCAGGCCATACAGGCCGGCCGCCATGTCGCCGGCAATCGCCGCCGAGTTCCACTCGCCTTTTACCCGCTTGGCCGCTTCGGCATTGCTGGAAACCGCCACGCGCTCGACATTCGGGTAGTGGGCGTCCAGCCACTTGCGGCACTGGGCCAGGGACTGGGCGTGGGAATAGATGCGGCTGATGCTGTCGGTCTTGGTGTTTTCACCGACCAACAGGTGATGGTGGATACGCAGCTCGACTTCACCGCAGATCACCATGTCGTGTTCGAGGAAGCTGTCGAGGGTGTGGTTGACCGCGCCTTCGGTGGAGTTCTCCACCGGAACCACGCCAAAGTTCACTGCACCCGCCGCCACTTCACGGAACACTTCATCGATCGCCGCCATCGGCTTGCTGATCACGGCGTGGCCGAAGTGCTTCATGGCCGCCGCTTGCGTGAACGTACCCTCAGGACCGAGGTACGCCACTTTCAGCGGCTGCTCAAGGGCGAGGCACGAGGACATGATTTCACGAAACAGCCGCGCCATCTCTTCGTTGCCCAGCGGCCCCTGATTGCGCTCCATGACACGCTTGAGCACCTGAGCTTCACGCTCAGGACGATAGAACACCGGCACTTCGCCTTCGGCCAGCGAGGCCATCTTTACTCGCGCGACTTCCTGGGCGCAACGCGCACGCTCACTGATCAGCTCCAGGACTTTAGTGTCCAGAGCATCAATGCGAACGCGCAGTGCCTTGAGTTCTTGCTCAGACATTAGCCGTGTTCCTTCTCGAACTCTGCCATGTACGAGATCAGTGCGTTGACCGCAACGATGTCGACGGCGTTATAGATGGAGGCGCGCATGCCGCCCACGGAACGGTGACCCTTGAGGTTCAGCAGGCCGCGCTCGTCGGCGCCCGCCAGGAACGGCTTGTCCAGACGATCGTCAGCGAGACGGAACGGCACGTTCATCCACGAGCGGTCCGACTTGTTGATCGGGTTGCTGTAGAGGCCGCTGGCGTCGATGAAATCGTACAGTGTGCGCTGCTTCACTTCATTGAGCTTGCCAATGGCTTCGACACCGCCCTGCTCTTTCAGCCACTCGAACACCAGGCCGGACAGGTACCAGGCCAGGGTTGGCGGCGTGTTGTACATCGAGCCGTTATCGGCCGCGACTTTGTAGTTGAGCATGGTCGGGCACAGGGAACGGGCGTGACCCAGCAGGTCTTCGCGGACGATGTTGACCACGATGCCGCTCGGGCCGATGTTTTTCTGGGCGCCGGCGTAGATCATGCCGAAACGGGAAACGTCCACCGGACGCGACAGGATGTCCGAAGACATGTCGGCTACCAACGGCACATCACCGGTTTCCGGGATCCACTGGAATTCCAGGCCACCGATGGTTTCGTTCGGCGCGTAGTGAACGTAGGCCGCGTCTTTCGACAGCTTCCATTCGTTCTGGCCGGGAATGGCGAAATAGTCGTAAGGCTTGGCGGTGGCGGCAACGTTGACGTGGCCGTAGCGCGAAGCTTCTTCGATGGCTTTCTGCGACCAGATACCGGTGTCGATATAGTCGGCCGAGCCGTTTTCCGGCAACAGGTTCAGAGGAATCTGAGCAAATTGCTGGCTGGCGCCGCCTTGCAGAAACAGCACTTTATAGTTCGAGGGGATATTCAGCAGATCACGCAGATCCTGCTCTGCCTTGGTGGCGATGGACACGAACTCATCACTGCGATGGCTCATTTCCATGACCGAAAGGCCCTTGCCGTGCCAATCAAGCAGTTCGCCCTGGGCGCGTTTCAGGACAGCTTCAGGAAGCGCCGCAGGACCGGCACAGAAGTTATAGGCTCTCTTGCTCACATCCAATCTCGCTCTGATTTGGTGGTATCACAATAAATCTTTGAATCCGTGAAACTGAAACTCATGAATCGCTCGACCTGTAGGAGCTGTCGAGCTCCAGCGAGGCTGCGATCTTTTGATCTTCACCCGAAGAAGCAAGATCAAAAGATCGCAGCCTTCGGCAGCTCCTACACAAACAATTCATGCGGGACAAACAACAAGGGGGCGAATTTTCATCCGCCCCCTGTTTGTCCGCTTACTCTTGTGGCTCTTCGTCAGCGGCGGCGTCGAGTTGCTGATAGTCAACGACGTCGTCGATCACGACCTCACCGTCGAACTCTACACTCTCTTCACCTTCAAGCTCTTCGCCCTCGACTTCCGAAGGCTCCTGAACCCGCTCAAGGCCGACCAGGGTTTCATCCTTGGCCAGTTTGATCAGGGTCACGCCCTGGGTGTTACGACCCAGGCTGGAGACTTCGTCGACACGAGTACGCACCAGGGTGCCCTGGTCGGAAATCAACATGATTTCCTCACCATCAAGCACCTGGACCGCGCCGACCAGACGGCCGTTACGCTCGTTGCTGACCATGGCGATAACGCCCTGACCGCCCCGCTTGTACTCAGGGAACTCGGTGATCGCCGTACGCTTGCCGTAGCCACGCTCGGAAGCAGTGAGGATCTCGCTGCCTTCTTCCGGGATCAGCATGGAAATCAGCTTCTGGCCTTCCGGCAGACGCATGCCGCGCACACCGCGAGCGGTACGGCCCATGGCGCGAACGTCGGATTCCTTGAAGCGCGTCACTTTGCCGCCGTCGGAGAACAGCATGACTTCACGCTCGCCATCGGTGATGGCCGCGCTGATCAATACGTCGCCTTCGTCCAGCTCCAGCGCGATCAAACCGACGCTGCGCTGACGGCTGAAGGATTCCAGCGGGGTCTTCTTCACGGTGCCTTTGGCAGTCGCCATGAAGATGAAGTGACCTTCGGTGTATTCCTCGACCGGCAGCATGGTGGTGATGTATTCATCACTGTCCAGCGGCAGCAGGTTGACCAGCGGACGACCACGGGCAGCGCGGGACGCTTCCGGGATTTCGTAGGTTTTCAGCCAGTACACCTTGCCCTTGCTGGAGAACAGCAGCAGCGTGGTGTGACTGTTGGCAACCAGCAGGTGAGCGATGTAGTCCTCATCCTTGACGCCGGTCGCCGACTTGCCTTTACCGCCACGACGCTGGGCCTGGTACGCAGCCAGAGGCTGGGTCTTGGCGTAGCCACCGTGGGAAATGGTCACGACGCGCTCTTCTTCCGGGATCATGTCACCCAGGGTCAGGTCGAGACGGGCATCGAGAATCTCGGTGCGACGCACATCGCCGTATTCGGCGCGGATCACTTCCAGCTCTTCGCGGATCACTTCCATCAGGCGCGTGGCGCTGTTGAGGATGCGGATCAGCTCGCCGATCTGGTTGAGGATCTCTTGATACTCGGCCAGCAGTTTTTCGTGTTCCAGACCGGTCAGGCGGTGCAGACGCAGCTCCAGAATGGCTTGCGCCTGCTCTGGCGACAGGAAGTACTTGCCTTCGCGCAGACCGTATTGCGGATCGAGGTTTTCCGGACGGCACGAATCGGCGCCGGCACGCTCGACCATTGCCACCACGGCGGAGGATTCCCAAGGCGTGCTGACCAGCGCTTCCTTGGCTTCCGACGGGGTTGGCGAGGCCTTGATCAGGGCGATGACCGGGTCGATGTTCGACAGGGCTACCGCTTGACCTTCAAGGATGTGACCACGCTCGCGCGCCTTGCGCAGTTCGAACACGGTACGGCGGGTAACGACTTCGCGGCGGTGACGGACGAAGGCTTCCAGCAGGTCCTTGAGGTTCAGGATCCGTGGACGGCCGTCGATCAGCGCGACGATGTTGATACCGAACACCGCTTGCAGCTGGGTCTGGGCGTAGAGGTTGTTGAGGATCACCTCAGGCACTTCGCCACGACGCAGCTCGATCACGACGCGCATACCGTCCTTGTCGGACTCATCGCGCAGTTCGGTGATGCCTTCGAGCTTCTTCTCTTTAACCAGCTCGGCGATCTTCTCGATCAGACGCGCCTTGTTCAGCTGGTAAGGGAGTTCGGTGATGACGATCTGCTGACGGCCACCGACCTTGTCGATGTCTTCGATCATCGAGCGGGCGCGCATGTAAATGCGGCCGCGACCGGTGCGGTAGGCTTCGATGATGCCGGCGCGACCGTTGATGATCGCAGCGGTCGGGAAGTCCGGACCCGGGATGTATTGCATCAGCTCGTCGACAGTCAGCTCGGGGTTGTCGATGAGTGCCAGGCAACCGTCGATGACTTCACCGAGGTTGTGCGGCGGAATGTTGGTTGCCATGCCCACGGCGATACCGCTGGAGCCGTTGACCAACAGGTTGGGAATACGGGTCGGCATGACCGCCGGGATCATTTCGGTGCCGTCGTAGTTCGGCACCCAGTCCACGGTTTCTTTATGCAGGTCAGCCAGCAGCTCGTGCGCCAGCTTGGTCATGCGCACTTCGGTGTATCGCATGGCCGCGGCGTTGTCGCCGTCCACCGAACCGAAGTTGCCCTGGCCATCTACCAGCAGGTAGCGCAGGGAGAATGGCTGCGCCATCCGAACGATGGTGTCGTACACCGCGGTATCACCGTGCGGGTGATACTTACCGATCACGTCACCGACAACACGGGCAGATTTCTTGTACGGCTTGTTGAAGTCGTTGCCCAGCTCGCTCATCGCGAACAGCACGCGCCGGTGCACGGGCTTCAAGCCATCGCGCGCATCCGGCAGTGCCCGCCCGACAATTACGCTCATCGCGTAGTCGAGGTAGGACTGCTTCAGCTCGTCTTCGATATTGACCGGGAGGATTTCTTTGGCCAGTTCGCCCATGAGAAGCCTGATTCCTTTTTCTGGTGAAACTTCGTCACATCCATATGGGACGAACGAAGCTCGCCGCTGCAGGCTGAGTGCCATGCACCGACTTACGACAAATCAACGAGTTATGCCATGGATCTGCGCAGTAAAGGTCGCCCCTTGGGGCAACCTTGGAAACCGCCGGATGTTATCACAAGAGCCGCCACGCACCTATCCCCCAGATGCGCATGGAGCATAGTTAGTTGACCGGTGACAGGCTTGACGGGGATCTGAGAGGCTCAGAGCCTGATTGATTGAAGAATTTCAGACTGAATTGGGCTTATTCATTGCTTTGTAGGACCTCATCGCGGGCAAGCCCGCTCCCACAGGGTCCTGTTGCGCTAACAAAACTTGTGGGAGCGGGCTTGCCCGCGATGGCAATTCGGCAGAAACCGAAAATCAATGCAGGCGCTTGCGGCACATCAACTGCGCCATTTTCGCGGTATCCGGGCGCTCGACGATGCCTTTTTCTGTAACGATCGCATCGATCAAGTCGGCCGGGGTCACGTCGAACACCGGGTTGAACGCTTCGACATCAGCCCCGACCCGCTTGCCACCCACTTCCAGCAATTCGCGACCATCACGCTCTTCAATCGGGATGTCGTCGCCACTGGCCAGGTTCATGTCGATGGTCGAACTCGGCGCCACCACCATGAAACGCACGCCGTGATGCATGGCGTTGACCGCCAGTTGATAGGTGCCGATTTTGTTCGCCACGTCACCATTGGCGGTGATCCGGTCTGCGCCAACGATGACCCAGGTAGGGCCTTTGGTCTTCATGATATGCGCTGCCGCGGAATCGACATTGAGGGTCACAGGAATGCCTTCGTTGGCCAGCTCCCACGCGGTCAGTCGCGAGCCCTGCAACCATGGACGGGTTTCGTCGACATAGACGCGCTCGACCATGCCTTCAATGAAAGCACCACGAATCACCCCCAGCGCCGTGCCGAAACCACCGGTGGCCAGCGCGCCAGTGTTGCAGTGGGTCAGGATCGCCTGGGCGTTGCCCTGATGCTTGCGGATCAGATCCACACCCAGTTGCGCCATGGTCAGGTTGGCCTCCCGATCACTTTCATGAATGGCGATCGCCTCCGCCTCCAGCGCCACCAGCGGATCGGCATTTTCTTTCAGTCGATCGAGCCGGTCGTGCATGCGACCCAGCGCCCAGAACAGGTTGACTGCAGTGGGGCGGGAATCGGCGAGCAGCATGAAGTCCTCTTCCAGCGCCGCGTACCAGTCGCCACCTTCGGCCAGACGGGCACGGGCTGCCAAGACGATGCCATAGGCCGCACTGATACCAATCGCCGGAGCACCGCGCACCACCATCGAACGAATGGCCTCGGCCACGCCAGCCGCGCTGGTGTAGGCAATCCAGGTTTCTTCGAACGGCAAAATACGCTGATCCAGCAGGTACAGGGCGCCATCACGCCAATCGATGGCCTTCACTTTCTCCGCAGCCAACAGTCGATCGCGCATCCCACACCCCGCACTCATGAACAAAAGCCGCCGATTATAGCGATCCCCCCGCGAAGACGCTCGGGTATACTTCGCCATCCTTTACAAAAGCACTGGAACCAATCCTCGATGCCGAACACTGCCGCTGCGCTCGACCTGTTATTGCTGCCAACCTGGCTGGTACCCGTCGAACCCGCTGGCGTTGTCCTCAAGGATCATGCCTTGGGCATCCGCGACGGGCGCATCGCATTCATCGGGCCACGCTCCGCCGCCCTGAAGCTTAACGCAACCGAAGTCCGCGAACTGCCGGACATGTTGCTCAGCCCGGGCCTGATCAACGCCCATGGGCATGCGGCGATGACGCTGTTTCGTGGCCTTGCCGATGACTTGCCACTAATGACCTGGCTGGAAAATCACATCTGGCCAGCCGAAGCCAAGTGGGTCGACGAAGCCTTTGTGCGCGACGGCACCGACCTGGCGATCGCCGAACAGCTCAAAGGTGGCATCACCTGCTTCTCTGACATGTATTTCTTCCCGAAGGTTGCCAGCGAACGCGTGCACAACAGCGGCATTCGCGCGCAGATTGCAATCCCGATCCTCGATTTCCCGATTCCGGGTGCCGCCACCGCGGACGAAGCCATTCGTCAGGGCGTGGAATTGTTTGGCGATCTCAAGCACCACGAACGCATCAAAGTCACCTTCGGCCCCCACGCACCCTATACCGTGCGCGATGAAAACCTGGAAAAAATCCGGGTGATCGCCGAAGAACTGGACGCGTCGATCCACATGCACGTGCACGAAACCGCCTTTGAAGTGCAGCAGTCGGTCGAACAACGCGGCGAGCGCCCGTTGGCCCGACTCGCGCGTCTCGGCATGCTGGGGCCGCGTTTCCAGGCCGTTCATATGACCCAGATCAGCGAGGAAGACCTGGCGCTGCTGGTAGAAAGCAACACCAATGTGATTCATTGCCCGGAGTCGAACCTGAAGCTGGCCAGTGGTTTCTGCCCGGTGGAGCGCCTGTGGCAGGCTGGCGTGAATGTCGCCGTCGGCACTGATGGCGCCGCCAGCAATAATGACCTGGACCTGCTCGGCGAAACTCGCACCGCCGCCCTGCTAGCCAAAGCGGTTGCGGGCTCGGCCACCGCGCTGGATGCCCATCGCGCCCTGCGCATGGCCACCCTCAATGGCGCCCGTGCGTTCGGAATCGAAGCAGAGGTTGGCTCGCTGGAAGTCGGCAAAGCGGCCGACATCGTGGCATTCGATCTCTCCGGCCTGGCTCAGCAACCGGTCTACGACCCGGTTTCGCAGCTTATCTACGCCACCGGTCGAGACTGCGTAAAACACCTCTGGGTCGCCGGTAAACAATTGCTCGACGATCGGCGCCTGACGCGCCTGGATGAAGAACAACTGGTCACCACCGCCAAGGCCTGGGGCCAACGCATAAGCGGCCGCACCGAATAGTGAGTCCCCCGGACTCACCGCCGGGGCAACAGGATTTTTCAAGTTTTAGAGGACTGAACATGAGCAACGTCGACTACGCCGAAATCGCCAAATTCGAAGCCCTGGCCCACCGCTGGTGGGACCGCGAAAGCGAGTTCAAACCACTGCACGACATCAACCCGCTGCGGGTCAACTGGATTGACGAACGGGTCAACCTGGCCGGCAAGAAAGTCCTCGACGTCGGTTGCGGCGGCGGCATTCTCAGCGAAGCCATGGCCCAACGCGGCGCGACCGTAACCGGCATCGACATGGGCGAAGCGCCGCTGGCGGTCGCGCAGTTGCATCAGCTGGAATCCGGAGTCAACGTCGAATACCGGCAGATCACCGCCGAAGCCCTGGCCGAAGAAATGCCCGAGCAGTTCGACGTGGTCACCTGCCTTGAAATGCTCGAACACGTACCGGACCCGTCCTCGGTAATCCGCGCCTGCTTCAAAATGGTCAAGCCGGGCGGCCAGGTGTTCTTCTCCACCATCAACCGCAACCCGAAGGCGTACCTGTTCGCCATCGTCGGCGCCGAATACATCATGAAGTTGTTGCCGCGCGGCACTCACGACTTCAAGAAATTCATCCGTCCTTCCGAACTCGGTGCCTGGAGCCGCATGGCCGGCCTGACCGTCAAGGACATCATCGGCCTGACCTACAACCCGCTGACCAAGCACTACAAACTGGCGTCCGATGTGGACGTCAACTACATGATCCAGACCCTGCGCGAGGAGTAAGCCGATGCGTATCAGAGCAGTTCTTTTCGACATGGACGGCACCCTGCTCGACACCGCGCCGGACTTCATTGCGATCTGTCAGGCGATGCGTGCCGAGCGCGGCTTGCCGCCGATCAACGACAAACACATTCGCGACGAGATCTCCGGCGGCGCCAAGGCGATGGTCGCGGCGACCTTCTCCATGGACCCGGAATCGCCGGGGTTCGAGGAACTGCGCCTGGAGTTCCTGGAGCGCTACCTCGTCGGCTGTGCGGTGCACAGCAAGCTGTTCGACGGCATGGCTGAGTTGCTCGCCGACATCGAGAAGGCCAACCTGATCTGGGGCGTGGTCACCAACAAACCGCTGCGCTTCGCCGAGCCGATCATGCAGCAGCTGGGACTGGCCGAGCGTTCGGCGCTGCTGATCTGCCCGGATCACGTGAAGAACAGCAAACCGGACCCGGAGCCTTTGATTCTCGCCTGCAAGATGCTCGACCTCGACCCGGCCAGCGTGCTGTTCGTGGGCGATGACTTGCGCGATATCGAATCGGGTCGCGATGCCGGGACCAAGACTGCGGCGGTGACTTTCGGCTACATCCACCCGGATGACAACCCGCGGCACTGGGGTGCGGATGTGGTGGTCGATCATCCGCTGGAGTTGCGCAAGGTGCTCGATAGCGCGCTCTGCAGCTGCTGATCACGACGGCGCTTTTGTGGCGAGGGAGCTTGCTCCCGCTGGGCTGCGAAGCGGCCCCTCTCTGACAGGCATACCGCATTTGCAGGTTTCACGATTGCTTCGCAATCGAGCGGGAGCAAGCTCCCTCGCCACAAGTGCGATGCCTGACTACTGAATTGTTGTGAGGTTTTTATGTTTGATTATTCCGCACGCCCCGATCTGCTCAAGGACCGGGTCATCCTGGTCACCGGTGCCGGCCGTGGCATCGGTGCTGCCGCCGCAAAAACCTACGCCGCCCACGGTGCCACCGTGCTGTTACTGGGTAAGACCGAAGCCAACCTGACCCAGGTCTACGACGAAATCGAAGCCGCCGGCCACCCGCAACCGGCCGTGATCCCGTTCAACCTCGAAACCGCCCTGCCCCATCAATATGATGAGCTGGCGGCGATGATCGAAACCGAATTCGGCCATCTCGACGGCTTGCTGCACAACGCCTCGATCATCGGTCCGCGCACACCGATCGAGCAGTTGTCTGGCGAAAACTTCATGCGCGTGATGCAAGTCAACGTCAACGCCATGTTCATGCTCACCAGCACCCTGTTGCCACTGCTCAAGTTGTCCCAGGACGCCTCGGTTGTATTCACGTCGAGTAGCGTGGGCCGCAAGGGTCGTGCGTATTGGGGCGCGTATGGCGTCTCCAAATTCGCCACCGAAGGCCTGATGCAAACCCTGGCCGACGAAGTCGAGACCGTGGCACCGGTGCGCTCCAACAGCATCAACCCGGGGGCGACTCGCACCAGCATGCGCGCCCAGGCGTATCCGGGTGAAAACCCGCTGAACAACCCGACGCCAGAGGAAATCATGCCGGTCTACCTGTATCTGATGGGCCCGGACAGCACCGGTATTAACGGGCAGGCGTTCAACGCGCAATAATACCGTGCGTCGCTTATGTGCCGCGCCGACGTCCCGTCGCGGCGCATAAGGCGCCCAAGGTTCTCAGCCAAATAACGTCGCAAGAATTCGCCCGCCACTTCCAGAAGTCGCCAACCTACTGATTTAAAACCATTTTATTTAAATTGAATCGTTTGGCATGACTTTCGCTCTACATGCATTCAGAACATGCAGGGCGAAAGCAGCGGCGACAGGAATGAACTGGGCAGTTACAAAACTTGTACAAAGCAGATTAAACTTGTACGAAATGTCCTAGGGACTGACGGATCAGTACGACGCGCTGCCCAAAGCCGCTCTCACCCAGCTTGTAAGACAGCTTACTGCTCAAGGGCGCACGCCATATGAAATCACCTCCCCAGACCAACGCAATTGATTTCGATAGCGCCAAATTGCAACGCCTGGGCTTTGGTCAGCAGCAACCCACTCTGGAAAGGCCGATCAGTCTCGCGCAATTGCGCCAGCAACTCAGCATGCAACTGCAAACCAGCCTCGAGCCACAACGCATACTCGGTTTGTTCTACCGCGAAGTTCAACGACTTGTTCCCCTCGACGCCTTGAGTTACCAGCACAAGAGCAGCGACTTACGCCTGGAATTCGGCCACCGCGGTCACCACTCGATCAGCTACAGCCTCAGCCATGAAGGCGAACATCTGGGCGAATTGGTGTTCCGCCGCAACCAACCTTTCAGCGAGCAAGAACAGGGCTACCTCGAATCACTGCTGGCCTCGCTGCTGTACCCGATGCGCAACACCCTGCTCTACCGCGTCGCCACCCAAAGCGCATTGCGCGACCCGCTGACCGACACCGGCAACCGCATCGCCATGGACCAGACGCTGACGCGGGAAATCGAACTGTCACGGCGTCATCTGCAACCCTTGTCGCTGCTGATGCTGGACATCGATCATTTCAAGCAGATCAACGACACCCACGGACACAGTGCCGGCGACGACGTTCTCAAGGCTGTTGCCGCCTCGATCAAAAACCAGTTGCGTAATGTGGATATGGTGTTTCGCTTTGGTGGCGAAGAGTTTTTGATCCTGCTGTCCAACACCAGCCGGGAAGCAGCGGCCCTCGTCGGTGAGCGACTGCGGAATGCGGCGCAAACCGAGGAATATGTTGCGGATGGTCGCTCGATCGAGCTGACCGTGAGCCTGGGCTGTTCAACGCTTCTGCCAGGCGAGTCTGCCGAGAGTTTGTTGCGACGGGCCGACAATGCGTTGTATGTCGCCAAGCGCGAGGGGCGAAACCGGTTGGCGATGGCCGGCTGAATATCTGGCGATGCCGCATAACCAATGTGGGAGCGAGCCTGCTCGCGATAGCGATTCATCATTCAACGTTGATGTTGTCTGACGCTCCGCTTTCGCGAGCAAGCTCGCTCCCACAGTTTTATTGCGTGTAACTCAGATTAACCTTCAGCCAGTGCCAACCGCTCGCGGGCTACCGGCGTTCTGTCCGCGTGTTCCAGCTGCATGCAGCGCTCCAGGAACAGGAACATGTAGTCATAGCTTTTGCACACCGCCGAACGCAACTCGTCCTGCAAAGACTTGCTCGGATTCATCCCCGCCAGGGTGCAGATGATTTCCAGCGCTTCCCATGGATGGGCGTCGTCGTACTGGGCGTGCATCTTCAGCCACTTCATCGCGCGTTTGCGATCCTCTTCCGGGAACGCTGCGGCATATACGCCACTGGAGCAAACCAGCGCCGACCATTCTCCGGTCGCACCTTCGATGGCGTAGTTGGTGGCAGCAATGGCCACGATCAGCGAATCCGCCGAACTGGTGTGCCAGCACCAATGGCTCAAGGCGTGAAGCTCAGGGGCTACCTGTTGCGCTTGCAGATCTTCCAGGGTGACGCCATGAGCTCGGCTCCAGTTCACCCAGTAATCGGCGTGGTTCAATTCGACACGAATGTTGCGCATCAGCCAGCGACGCGCCATGTCTTCGCCAGGGTGCCGGGCAAAACGGGTCTTGGTCAGGTTTTGTGCCATGTATAACGCGAACTGTTCGACTACCGGCCAGCCACCGATGAGGTAGTGGCGCATAGTCTTTGCACTGAGCTTGTTGTCACGCATGCGCTGATACAGTTCGTGTTCGACAACCCGGCGCTTACTCTCGCTGCAATCCTGGATCAGGCGCTGGGCCCATGCGGGATAACTTGCGGCTTCCATGAGTGGTCCGGTTCGGTTGAATGTGTCGATCACTGTCGGGCTCCTTTTGATTGTGATTGTTTTGGATCAGCGAGAGATTTCAACGGAAAGTGCCAGGCGCCTTCAACAACAAAGGTTGAGGCCTGGCAGGACGACTTTGCAAACTATCGCAGGTAAACAGTTGCGGGCGTTCAATAACATACCCTTGAGCGTAATCCACCCCGATCTCCAGCAATGCCTGCTCGATCTGGGGCGTCTCGACAAACTCGGCAATCGTACGCTTACCCATGACATGACCGATGTGATTAATCACCTCGACCATGGCGCGGTTAATCGGGTCGTCCAGCATATCCTTTACGAAACTCCCGTCGATCTTCAGGAAGTCTACAGGCAAATGTTTCAGGTAAGCGAATGAGGACATACCGGCGCAAAAGTCGTCCAGTGAAAAGTGACAACCTAAGCCTTTGAGCTCATTGATAAATCTAATTGCGCTGCCCAGATTGGAAATTGCACTGGTTTCAGTGATTTCAAAACAAATCATTTCAGCCGGGATTGAATTAGTAACGAATTGTTCACGCAAGAAGTCAAGAAACGCCTCATCGCCAATGGTCGTGCCTGACAGATTAATCGCACACATGGCCAGCGGGCCCTTGTGCCTCTCTGCGCGGCATTGGGCAATGATCTTGAAAACATTCTGCACGACCCAACGATCAAGCGAGGTCATCAGGCCATAACGTTCGGCGGCCGGAATAAAGCTGTCGGGCAAGATCATTCGGCCGGCTTCGTCATGCAGGCGCAACAGGATTTCGATATGCCCGCTGCCCGGATCGGTATGACCCAGCGGCGCGATCTCCTGGGCGTACAGACAGAAGCGGTCCTCTTCCAGCGCCATGTGCAAGCGTTGCACCCAGGCCATTTCACCGAAGCGCAGGGACAGTTCCGAATCGTCAGGGTGGTAGACCTGCACCCGGTTGCGACCTTTTTCCTTGGCCATGTAGCAGGCCATGTCAGCAGCGCGCAACGAGGCTTCGAGGGTGGTCGGATTATGGGCGACATGCACCAGCCCGATGCTGACGGTGGTCACGAAAGGACGCCCTTTCCAGACAAAATGCAGGTTCTGCACGGTTTGGCGCAGGCTCTCGGCAATTTTCTCCGCGGAATCAACGGTGCAGTTTTCCAGCAGGATGCCGAATTCGTCGCCACCGAGCCGGGCCAGCGTATCGCTCTCACGCAAACCGGATTGCAACAGCGCGCAAATATGCCGCAGCAACTCGTCACCCGCCGCATGGCCGCAGGTATCGTTGACCAGTTTGAACTGATCAAGATCGAGGAACATCAAGGCATGACGCCCCGACTGCCGCGTCAGGGTATGCAGCGCCTGCTCCAGGCGATATTCGAACTCGCGGCGATTGGCGAGCCCGGTCAAGGCGTCGTGAGTTGCTTGCCAGGACAGATTGGCAATGTATTGCCGCTCCTGAGTCATGTCGTGCAACACCAGCACGGTGCCGCTGACTTTGCCGGCATTGCGGATCGGCGCGCCGACCAGCGTCACCGATACGGTGCTGCCGTCCAGACGCTGAATCAGTTTCGAATGTTCGCTGCCACCGCTGAGCTGGCCACTCAGAATGCGCTCGATCAAGGTAAAACCGTCGGACTGCGCGTTCTCATCCAGCAGATTGAACAACGCTGCCAGCGGCAATCCCGTCGCCTGCTCGGCCTTCCAGTGGGTCAATGCTTCAGCGGCCGGATTCATGTAGGCGATGGCGCCTTCGACATCCGTGGTGATTACCCCATCGCCAATCGATTGCAAAGTGATCTGTGCCCGGTCTTTCTCCAACTGCAAGGCGTCAGCAAAGGCATGGCGTTGTTTGAGCAGTTTATGGGTGCGCATCAGGGCTAATGCGATCAAGCCCAAGGCGGTGGCGATGTTCGTCACCAGCAGCAGGCGAAGAATGACCCGCGAGCCTTCGCCCAAGGCATCACTAAAGGCTTTCGCCGCCGGTGTCACCTCATCGTTGATCGCAAAGATCTGCGACTTCCAGCGCCGGATATCCAAGTCGGAAGCCGGGGTGGCGGTGATGTGCTGATGCATGTCCTGCGCAACGTCATCAAGCTTGACCAGATACGCGTCACCCACTGTCCAGAGATCGATGGCCTTTTCGAGGTAACTGAAATGGCGGAAATTGAGGTACAGCCAGATCAGGCTGGAAACGTCATCCGGGTGGTTGCCGCCCTTGAGAATCGCCAGTCGTGCCGCCTCGATGTTCGGCGGCTGATGATCCAGCGCCACGCGCAACTCGTGACCGCCCTGAGGCACGGCGATGGCCGTCTGGTACTTCTGAAAAATGGCTTCATCGCGGTTATCCGCGTAGAGATTGAGGTAATAGATGGCGTCTTTCTGGCCCTTGGACCAGAGGCTTTCGCCGGCGACATAGCCGCGAACCGCCGACAGTACGTAGAGGCTGACTCCGCCCAACAGGGCCTGAAACACCACAACGGCAATGAATGGCCAGACGATGCCCAATAGCCGAGGCGTTCCGAGTGTCCGCGTTTGATTCATGAGGTCCCTTGCATTAGCACTACTTGATCGTCTTCCGGACGAAATCGCTACAGCTAGACTAGGAGGCGTTCGCATTCCCGGCAAGTGTCAAGCCGGCGCTATTCAGGCACAGCATACTGGAGGTGAACGAGAAACAAACGCTTACAGAGATCAGTGCTGTTGTAAATGCCCATACAACTTGGCGTACAAACCACCCTCGGCAATCAACTGCTGATGGTCGCCATCCTCGGCAATTTGCCCACCATCGAACACCAGCACCCGATCGGCCTGCTTCACGGCAGAAAGTCGGTGGGCAATGATCAACGTGGTGCGGTTGCTCAGGAACCGCGCCATTGCCTGATGCAGGTTGTATTCGGTGGCGGCGTCGAGCGCTGAAGTGGCCTCATCGAGAATCACCACCTTCGGTTCGGCCAAAACCATCCGTGCAATCGCCAGGCGTTGCCGCTGCCCGCCGGACAAGCGCACGCCGGAACGTCCGACGACACTGTCCAGGCCGTTGGGCAACTCGCGAATGGTGGCGTGCAGCTGGGCGATTTCCAGTGCTTGCCAGCAAGCCTCGTCGCTGCGTTCGCGGCCCATGGTCAGGTTGGCACGCACGGTGTCGTTGAACAGCGCCGGATGCTGCAGGACCACGGCGACGTTTTCCCGCACGGTCTCCAGACCGATCTCTTGTTGGGTAGAACCACCAAAGCGAATGGTCCCGGCCAGTGGCGTGTACAGGCCCAGTAGCAATTGCACCAGCGTGCTCTTGCCGCCACCGCTGGCACCGACGATCGCAACTTTTTCACCGGGGGCGATGGACAGATCCATCTGGTTCAACACCAGTTCATCGCCGTAGCCGAAACTCAGGCCCTGAACCTCGATACCCACGGTCTCGCGGCCAGTGAACGGGTCGACACCCTTCGGATACTCCGGCTCATCGGCGCGGGACAACAACTCGTTGATTCGCGACAGCGCACCGCCGGCGGCGTAGTAGGCGTACTGCAAGTTCAGCAGTTGCTCCACCGGACCGATCATGAACCACAGGTAGCTGAACACCGCGAGCATCTGGCCGATGGACAGGTCGGAAAACAGCACGGTGAGCATGGCGGCGGCTCGGAAAATATCGATGCCGAACTGGAACAGTAAACCACTGGCCCGGTTCGAGGCGTCGGTTTTCCACTGCGAACTTACTGCGTAATCGCGTACTTCCCTGGCGCGCAGACCCAAACGGCCGAGGAAAAAGCCCTGGCGGTTACCGGCGCGAACTTCCTGGATGGCATCGAGGGTTTCGGTCAACGCCTGGGTGAAGCGCGAGGTGCTGTCGTTCTCGAGTTTCTTCAGGTGTTTGACCCGCTTGCCCAACTGCACCGTGGCGTAGATCACCAGTGGGTTGAACAGCAGAATCAGCAGCGCCAGCTTCCAGTGCATCCACATCAGAATGCCCGCCGTGCCGACCAGCGTCAGCATGGCCACGAGGAAACGGCTGAGGGTTTCGCCGACGAATTTGTCCAGGGTGTCGAGGTCGGTTACCAGGTGAGTGGTTACCGTGCCGCTGCCCAGACTTTCGTACTCCCCCAGCGAAATGCGCTTGAGCCGTTCGATCAGGCGCATGCGAATGCGGTATACGATGTCCTTGGCCAGCGCCGCAAACAATCGCGCCTGCACCACGTTGAACAGTAAGGCAGCACAGCGCAGGGCCAGGGTCACCAGCAGCATCAGGCCGATGTATCCCGCTGCTTTCTGCCAGACATCCGGCAGTGCGTGGTTCATGATTTTCAGGGCGGCGTCGCCATGGCCCAGCAGCACTTCGTCCACCAGCAACGGCAACAGCAAAGGAATCGGGACGCTGCACAGGGTGGCCAGCACGGCCACGCCGTTGGCGATCCACAGGGATTTCTTGTGATGAAGGGCCAGACGACGGATTTCTGCCCAGCTTAATCGGTCGACACGCTTGGCAACGGGGGTGTCGTCAGGCAGATCATGCACAGGCAGCGCGCTCCAGCCAGCGGCCGAGCAGCGGTGACAGCACACTGAGCGGTTGATAGCCATTGGTCAGCAGCGCCAATTGACCATTTCGCTCAGCCAGCAAGGTAGGGAAACCGGCAATACCCAGGTCCTGAACCCAAGTGAAATCGGCAGCTGTCGCCGCGTGAGTATCGGCGCGGTCAAACGCGGCGGCGAACTCGATGCGCGGCAGGCCTGCGCGCTCCGCCAACTCCACCAACACGCTGGCATGGGTCACGTCGCGCCCTTCGGCATAAAACGCATGCTGGATCAGCCCGAGCAGTTTCCACGCACAATCCGGCGCCAGGCCGCGTGCCGTCACCAGCGCGCGGCAGGCGGGTTCGGTGTCGTAGACAAATCCATCAGGCAAGGCACCTTCGCGTTTGAACGGTTGGCTCGTGGCCTCGTTGACCGCTTGCCAGTGCTCAAGGATGTAGCGCCGGGTGGTCGGTTCAAGCGCCGAGCCACTGCCGGTGCGCAAACCGCCCACCACCAGATGTACGTCCACGCCCGCGGCCGCTGCCTGCTCGACCAATGCGTTTGCAACCGGGGCAAAGCCCCAGCACCAGGAGCACATCGGATCCATCACATAGAGCAGGCGGCGCGCAGACATGGTTCAGGCCTCGGAGGATGCTTGCTTGTAGTTGTAGCCGATCGGGTGCGGCATGTTGCGAGCCTTGGCCAGTTCGATCTGCTTTTGCCGATCGATGGCACTGCGACGGGTTTTCTCGCTCAGTTTGTCCCAGCAATGCGGGCAACTGATACCGGCCACGTAATGTTCGGATGCACGGTCTTCGATGCTGACCGGCGTACGGCAGGCATGACATTGATCGTAGTCACCTTCGCTCAGGTCATGGCGCACCGTCACGCGGTTATCGAACACGAAGCAGTCGCCCTGCCACTTGGTTTCTTCCTGCGGCACCTCTTCGAGGTACTTCAGAATGCCGCCCTTGAGGTGGTAGACCTCACCGTAGCCTTCGCTGAGCATGTAGCTCGAAGCCTTTTCGCAACGAATGCCGCCGGTGCAGAACATCGCGACCTTTTTGTGCACGGTCGGGTCGAAGTTGGCTTTGATGTAGTCGGGAAATTCGCGAAAACTGGTGGTTTTCGGATCGATCGCGCCTTCGAAGGTACCGATCGACACTTCGTAGTCGTTGCGGGTGTCGATCAACAGCACTTCCGGATCGCTGATCAGTGCGTTCCAGTCCTGCGGATCCACGTAGGTGCCGACCTTTTTGTTCGGGTCCACGCCTTCAACGCCAAGGGTGACGATTTCTTTCTTGAGTTTGACTTTGGTGCGGTAGAACGGCTGCTCGTCGCAGTACGACTCTTTGTGATCGATGTCGTCCATGCGTGGGTCGTTCTTCAGCCAGGCCATCAGCCCGTCGATGCCTTCGCGGCTGCCGGACACGGTGCCGTTGATGCCTTCTTCGGCGATCAGCAGGGTGCCTTTGATGCCGTTGTCGACCATGGCCTTGAGCAGTGGCTCACGCAGGTCAACGTAATCTTCCAGGGTGACGAACTTATACAGTGCCGCCACGACAATCTGTTGTGTCATGGGTAAATCTCCAGGTGGCTACCCTCGTAAGGGGTGAACCGGATGCGAAAAAAAACGCGCCGGGTGAGCGGCGCGTTGCGTAGTCTAACAAAAATAAAGCCAACCCTGTAGGAGCCGGCTTGCCGGCTCCTACAGGTGGTGATCTTAGTGCTTGCTGCCACCGGCACAAGTCGGCGAAGCCGGAGCCGCGTCGATCTGTGCCCATTCCTCTGGCGTGTAGGTGTGCAGCGCCAACGCATGGAACTCGCCCATCAGCTCGCCGAGTGTGCCGTAGACTTTCTGGTGGCGCTTGACCCGGTTCAGGCCTTCGAACTGCTCACTGACAACCACAGCCTTGTAGTGGGTCTGCAACCCGCGACTGTGCATGTGGCTTTCATCCAGCACCTGAAGATGCTGGGGCTGAAGCAGGCCCAGGGTCGATTCGATGCGTTGTTGCATGGTCATACTGAACTCCGCTTAAGGCTTTTTCTTGGCTGGAGCGGCGGCGCCTTTCGGGTCCAGCTCAGCGGTCATGTCAGCCAGCAGTTTGTTGACCACAGGTACCGCGCTTTCCAGTTTGGCTTGAGTCATCTGGGCCGATTGCTGGGTCAGCTGTGGCATTTTTTCCAGGACTTTCTTGCCCAGTGGCGACTGGTAGAAAGCAACCAGGTCCTTGAGCTCGGACTCGGTGAAATTGGTGGTGTAGAGCTTGACCATGTCCGGTTTCAGCTTGTTCCAGCCAATGGCCTGGTCCAGGGCGGCGTTAGCCTTGGCCTGGTAGGTTTCCAGTACGGCTTTTTTCGATTCCGGGGCTTTGGTTTGCTGGAAGCGCTGAGCGAACATCTGCTGCACTTGCATGTACACCGGAGTGCCCAATTTGTCAGCATGCGCCAGGGTCAGGAAAGCCTCGGCACTGGCGTTGTGGCTGGCGGTATCGGCAAAAACCTGGCCGCTGGCGCAAACCAGTGCAACCGCGGTACAGATGGCGCGAAGACGAGTCATCGAGTTTCCTTTTCTAGCAGGCGAGGTAAAACCCCAAGGACGTCCATTCTGCGCCTAAAAAAGTGTGTCACTCAACCCCAAGCCTTGTCGCGCCTGATTTAGAGGGGTTGAATGAGCAGAATCGAGACTGATGGAACCACGGCCGGCGATCACGGCCTAAACTGCGCAATCAGACCAACAGGAGTGTGCACGATGAGCCGTATCGAAACCGACAGCCTTGGCCAGGTTGAAGTCCCGGATGAAGCCTACTGGGGCGCTCAGACGCAACGCTCGCTGATTAATTTCGCCATCGGCAACGAACGCATGCCACTGGCAGTGCTGCACAGCCTCGCGCTGATCAAGAAAGCCGCGGCACGGGTCAACGATCGTAACGGCGACCTGCCCGCCGACATTGCCCGGTTGATCGAGCAAGCGGCTGACGAAGTCCTCGACGGCCAGCATGACGATCAGTTTCCACTGGTGGTCTGGCAAACCGGCAGCGGCACCCAGAGCAACATGAACGTCAACGAAGTGATCGCCGGGCGCGCCAACGAACTGGCCGGCAACCCGCGCGGCGGCAAGTCCCCGGTGCATCCCAACGATCACGTCAATCGCTCCCAGAGTTCCAACGACTGCTTCCCCACCGCCATGCACATCGCCACCGTGCAGGCCGTACAGCAGCATTTGCTGCCGGCGATCAGCGAATTGTCTGGCGGATTGGCCGAGCTTGCGGCGCGGCACATGAAACTGGTCAAGACCGGGCGCACGCACATGATGGACGCGACGCCGATTACTTTCGGCCAGGAAGTTTCGGCGTTTATAGCGCAACTGGATTACGCCGAACGGGCGATCCGCAGCGCATTGCCGGCGGTCTGTGAACTGGCCCAGGGTGGCACGGCGGTCGGGACAGGGCTCAATTCGCCCCACGGTTTCGGTGAGGCCATCGCCGCCGAGCTGGCCGCTCTTTCCGGTTTGCCGTTCATCACCGCCCCCAACAAATTCGCTGCCCTCGCCGGCCATGAGCCGCTGACCACGCTATCTGGTGCGCTGAAAACCCTGGCGGTGACGCTGATGAAAATCGCCAACGACTTGCGCCTGTTGGGTTCCGGCCCCCGTGCCGGTTTCGCCGAGGTCAAACTGCCAGCCAACGAACCGGGCAGTTCGATCATGCCGGGCAAGGTCAATCCGACCCAGTGTGAAGCACTGTCGATGCTGGCCTGTCAGGTGTTGGGCAACGACGTCGCCATCGGTTTCGCCGCGAGCCAGGGTCACCTGCAACTGAACGTGTTCAAACCGGTGATCATCCATAACCTGCTGCAATCGATCCGCCTGCTGGCCGATGGCTGCAGCAACTTCCAGCAGCATTGCATCGCTGGCCTGGAGCCGGATGCAGGAAAAATGGCTGAGCACCTGGAACAAGGCTTGATGCTGGTAACGGCACTGAACCCGCACATTGGCTATGACAAATCGGCGGAAATTGCCAAGAAAGCCTATGCCGAAGGGCTGACCTTGCGCGAAGCGGCACTGCAATTGGGGTATCTGACCGATGCAGAGTTTGATGAGTGGGTAAGGCCGGAGAATATGCTGGAGGCTGGGGCCAAGGGCTGATTTTTGCAGTAAAGCGAAAAGATCGCAGCCTGCGGCAGCTCCTATAGAGGGTACGCATTCCCTGTAGGAGCCGCCGCAGGCTGCGATCTTTTGATCTTCAGGCCATGCGCATCCGCCGAGCCCTGAGCCCGGCTATCAACGAAGGCCCCAACGCCACCAATGCCGATCCCAACACCACTAGCACCGCCCCGCCATACCCCAGACCATTGATCGTCTCGGCCTGCACATACTCCGGCCACCACCAGGCCGCCAGTGCCACCGCACCAAAAGTCACCAACGGCGTGATCGCCAATGTCGCACTCACCCGCGACGCTTCCCAATGGGCCAACGCCTCGGCAAACGCGCCATACGCGATCAGGGTGTTCATGCAGCACGCCAGCAGCAGCCAGCCTTGCAGCGGATTCAATTGCAGCGCTTCCAGCGGATGCACCCATGGCGTCAGCAACAAACCGCAGGACAGGTAGATCACCATCATCACCTGCAACGAATTCCACACCGTCAGCAACTGTTTTTGCCCCAGCGCATAAAAGGTCCACACCGTGGATGCCAACAACACCAACAGCACGCCAGCGGTGTAATCGCTGAGCGAGGTCAGCAGTTCACTCAAACGCTGATTGAAAAACAGCGCGAAACCGACCAGCAGCACCAACAGACCAATGCCCTGCCCCAGGCTGAAGCGTTCCTTGAACACAAAGACACTGGCGATCAGCAACATGATCGGCCCCATCTGCACCACCAGTTGTGCGGTGCCAGGGCTGAGCAGGTTCAGGCCCATCAGATACAGCACGTAATTGCCCACCAGTCCGAGCACCGCCATCAGCACCAGCCAGCCTCCGCGCGGGCCGAGCACTTTGCGACTGGGCAGGCGTTTGGTCGCCGCCAGGTAAATGAACAGACAGCCACCGGAGACCATCAGGCGAAACCAGGTCACCGTGACCGGGTCCATCACCAGCAACACTTGTTTGAGTTTGATCGGCAGGATTCCCCACAACAACGCGGTCAACAAGGCCAGCAACAGACCGTAAACCCAGCGACCCGACGAAACGTGCATGTGAACCCCAAAGCCAACTTTCAAGAACCGTCATTCTAGGCGCACCCCCTTGAAGCACACAGGGACAGTTGGCGGCAGGACGCGAATGAAACTGTGCAGGTCGCACCATTAATTTGGCGAGTTGCCGTCGATCGGATGGCCAGGCACGGCAAGTGGTTCATGCTTAAGCTGATTGGATCCATAAACATGAACATCCATCAGGAGATCGCCATGTACGGCATGCGCGCCCAGGACAGCGGCCCCGCCACCCATTTTCGCAGTGACCGGTTATGCCGTGTGAATGGAATGCTGTATTTCATCACTCGGGAAAACACCCATGAGGGGCCGTTTGAGAGTCGGGAAGAGGCGTTGCGGGAGATTCAGGCGTATATCGAGCGGGTGCAGGTTTTGCAGATGAGCCGGTAAACCGGGGCGCCTGCATCGCGGGCAAGCCCGCTCCTACAGGTTTTGTGGCGTTCGCAATCATTGTGATCACCACCAATCACTGTGGGAGCGGGCTTGCCCGCGATAGCAATCTAACAGTCACTAAAAATACTCAAAGTATTTAGCGAACCGCCTCAAACAACCCAGTAGCCCCCATCCCGCCACCCACGCACATGGTCACGATGCCGTAACGCAAATTGCGTCGCTGCAACTCACGCACGAGATGCCCGACCTGACGCGAACCGGTCATGCCGAACGGGTGGCCGATGGAAATCGAACCGCCATTGACGTTGTACTTGTCGTTATCGATTTGCAGACGATTACGCGCATACAGGCACTGCGAGGCGAAGGCTTCGTTGAGTTCCCACAAATCGATATCGGCAATCTGCAAGCCCTTGGCCTTGAGTAACTTAGGCACCGAGAACACCGGGCCGATGCCCATTTCGTCCGGCTCACAACCGGCCACGGTGAAACCACGGAAAAAGGCTATCGGCTTGAGCCCCAGTTCCAGCGCTTTTTCCAGGCTCATCACCAGCGTCATCGAGGCGCCGTCAGACAGCTGCGAAGAATTGCCCGCCGTCACCGAGCCGTCTTCAGCAAACACCGGTTTCAACCCGGCAAGACTTTCCAGCGTAGTGTCCGGGCGGTTGCAGTCGTCACGATCGACCACGCCGTCGAGAATCTGCACCTGGCCGGTGGCCTTGTCTTCAACGCGATACTTCACCGCCATCGGCACGATTTCATCGTCGAACAGCCCGGCGGTCTGCGCCTGGGCAGTGCGCTGCTGACTTTGCAGGGCGTACAGATCCTGTTCTTCGCGGCTGACGTTGTAACGGCGAGCGACGATTTCGGCGGTCTGGCCCATCGGGAAGTAGATGCCCGGCACCTGCTCCTTGAGCAGCGGGTTGATCAGGTTGTCGGTGTTGACGCTCTTCATGGTCAGGCTGATCGACTCGACGCCACCGGCGACGATGATGTCGCTGCAGCCCGAGGCGATCTGGTTGGCGGCGATGGCAATCGCCTGCAAGCCCGACGAGCAGAACCGGTTGAGGGTCATGCCCGCGGTGCCGGTGCCCAGTCGAGAGAGCACCGCGACGTTGCGCCCGATGTTGTAGCCCTGCGCGCCTTCGTTGGAGCCGGCACCGACGATGCAATCCTCGACGCTGGCCGGGTCAATGCCCGAGCGCTCCAGCAAGGCGTTGACGCAGTGAGCCGCCATGTCGTCCGGACGGGTCATGTTGAATTTGCCGCGAAAGGATTTGGCCAAGCCGGTCCGTACGCTGTCGACGATCACCACTTCACGCATGGCATACCTCATTGTTGTTGTCGGTTGAGAGTGGATCGAGCATATGCCCACCCCGACACCGACCGCGACAATCATTCATCCCGCGTATGCGCAGCCATCGGCTCACTTCTTGTGTTTGCGCGCCTGTTTGTCGGACTTTTCGAACGCCTCTTCAATGGCCAGATTGATGGTGCGCAACACTTTCACCCGCGCCCAGCGTTTGTCATTGGCTTCCACCAGCGTCCACGGCGAAATCTCGGTGCTGGTGCGGTCAACCATGTCGCCGACGGCGGCGCGATAGGCATCCCATTTATCGCGATTGCGCCAGTCGTCTTCGGTGATTTTGAAGCGCTTGAACGGAATGTTTTCGCGCTCCTGGAATCGCTCCAGTTGCGTCTGCTTGTCGATGGACAGCCAGAACTTGACCACGATCACCCCGGCGTCGGCGACCTGTTCTTCGAAGTCGTTGATTTCACTGTAGGCCCGCAACCAATCCGCCGGGCTGCAAAAGCCCTCGATTCGCTCCACCAGCACCCGACCGTACCAGGATCGGTCGAACACGGTGAATTTGCCGCGCGCCGGAAGATGCCGCCAGAAACGCCAGAGATACGGCTGCGCACGCTCCTCTTCTGTCGGCGCGGCAATCGGCACGATGTTGTATTGCCGTGGGTCCAGTGCCGCTGCGACCCGGCGGATCGCCCCACCCTTGCCCGCCGCGTCGTTGCCTTCGAACACCGCCACCAGCGCGTGGCGGCGCATGCGTTTGTCGCGCAGCAGCCCGGAAAGCCGTGCCTGTTCGGTGATCAGTTGTTCTTCGTAATCGTCCTTGGTCAGACGCAATTTCAGGTCGAGGCTGTCGAGCAGGTTGACCTGATCGACACTGGGAAAAACCGGCGCAGCGCTGACTTTTTCCGGATGAATTTGCGGTCGTTTCAGTGCGGCCTGCAGGCCTTCAAGCAAAATCTTGCCCACCACCAGGCTGCGATAACGCGGGTCCATCCCGGCGATCACGTGCCACGGTGCGTAGTCGCGGCTGGTGCGACGCAAAACCCGTTCGCCAAACTTTACAAAACGGTCGTAAGTTTCAGACTGCTGCCAGTCCAGAGGGCTGATGCGCCAGCTGTGCAACGGGTCGTCAGCCAACGCCTTGAGGCGCGCCTTCATTTGTTTCTTGGACAGGTGAAACCAGAATTTGAAGATCAGCGCGCCTTCATCGCAGAGCATCTTTTCCAGGCGCTCGGCCGAATTGATGCTTTGATCCAGACGCGGGTCCTTGATCACGCCATGAACCCGCGCCTGGAGCATCTGGCTGTACCAGTTGCCGAAGAAAACGCCCATGCGCCCCTTGGCCGGGAGCATCCGCCAATAGCGCCAGGCCGGTGGTCGCGCCAGTTCTTCGTCGGTTTGCTGATCGAAGGTGCGGACCTCGATCAAGCGCGGGTCCATCCATTCGTTGAGCAACTTGACCGTCTCGCCCTTGCCGGCGCCTTCGATGCCGTTGATCAAAATGATCACCGGAAAACGCTTTTGCTGCTGAAGTTCGAACTGCGCTTCGAGCAAGGCTTCACGCAGGGCCGGCACTTCGGCGTCGTAGGTTTCTTTGTCGATGGTGTGATCGATTTCGGCAGATTCGAACATGAATGACTCCCTTCCAGATGTGAGCAAGACTAGCGGATTGACCTCTGCATCGTTGGAGAAATCCAATTTTTAAAGCCGCCGAGAAACTCGTGGCGAGGGAGCTTGCTCCCGCAGGACAGCGCAGCCGTCCCCAAAAAACGTTGCGGCTGCTTCGCACCCGAGCGGGAGCAAGCACCCTCGCCACAAAGGCGGATCAGGCACCGCCCCCGTGATCGGCTAGAATGGCCGCCTTGCCGTTGCCGAGCCTGCCATGAAACCTGTAATGCCCCACGCCCAGCTCGACTGGGACGACCAGGGTCGACCGCATTCGCGCGTGTTCGACGATGTGTATTTCTCCGATAAATCGGGGCTGGACGAAACCCGCTACGTATTCATTGAGCAGAACCGTTTGGCCGAACGCTTCGCCGCACTGCCACAGGGCGGACGTCTGGTCATCGGCGAAACAGGCTTCGGCACGGGGCTGAACTTTCTGTGCGCCTGGCAGGTGTTCGAGCAACATGCAGCAGCCGGCGCGCGGATGCATTTTGTCAGTGTCGAAAAATACCCATTGAGCCCCGCCGACCTGCAGCGTGCCCTGGCGCTGTGGCCGGAACTCAAAGCGTTTGCCGATCAGTTACTGGCGCAATACGTGGCCATTCACCAAGGTTTCCAACGCCTGACACTGGCCGACGGCCGGGTCACCCTGACGCTGCTGATCGGTGATGCACTGGAGCAGTTGCCGCAACTCGATGCACAAATCGATGCCTGGTTACTCGACGGATTTGCCCCGGCGAAAAATCCGGACATGTGGACGGCTGAACTGTTTGCCGAGTTGGCGCGATTGGCCGCACCCGGCTCGACCATCAGCACCTTTACCAGCACCGGTTGGGTTCGGCGCCTGCTGAACGCCGCCGGTTTCAAGATGAAACGCACGCCGGGCATCGGCCATAAATGGGAAATCCTGCGCGGCGAATTCCTAGGCTGGCCGTCAGACGTTCCGGTCCCCGCTCCCGACAAACCCTGGTTCGCCCGACCTGCGCCGCTGACCGGTGAACGCCGCGCCCTGGTGATCGGTGCCGGTCTCGCCGGTTGCGCCAGCGCCGCCAGCCTCGCTGCGCGGGGCTGGCAGGTGAGCGTGCTGGAGCGACACTCGGCCATCGCCCAGGAAGCCTCGGGCAATCCTCAGGGCGTGCTTTATCTCAAATTATCAGCCCACGGCACGGCGCTATCGCAAATGATCGTCAGCGGCTTCGGCTACACCCGACGCCAACTCGAACACTTGCAACGGGGCATCGACTGGGACGATTGCGGCGTGCTGCAATTGGCGTTCAATGCCAAGGAAGCCGAACGTCAGATGCAATTGGCGGCGGCGTTTCCCGAGGACTTGCTGCACCTGCTGGATCAACCCCAGGCACAAGCCCGGGCCGGAATCGGACTGACCCACGGCGGCCTGTATTTCCCGGAAGGTGGCTGGGTCCATCCACCGGCGTTGTGCCAATGGCAGGCTGCGCACCCACAGATCCAAGTGCTCGCGCACCACGATGTGCTCGAACTGCGCAAGGCCGATGGCCAGTGGCAAGCCTGGGACGGCGAACGCTTGCTCGCCAGCGCACCGGTGGTGGTGCTGGCCGGCGCCGCCGAGATCCAGCGCTTTTCCGAAAGTGCCGAGCTACCGCTCAAGCGCATACGCGGGCAAATCACTCGTCTGACACAAACAGCGCAAAGCCAGGCGCTGAACACGGTGGTTTGCGCCGAAGGTTATGTCGCCCCCGCGCGCCTGGGCGAACACACCTTGGGGGCCAGCTTCGATTTCAAGAGCGACGACCTGACCCCGACCACGGCCGAACACTTGGGCAATCTGGCCATGCTTGAGGAGATTTCCCACGACCTGGTCATACGCCTGCAGGCGAATGAACTTGAACCGGAACACCTTGAAGGACGCGCAGCCTTTCGTTGCACCAGCCCCGACTACCTGCCCATCGTCGGGCCCTTGGCTGACCATCAAGCCTTCGCCCAGGCCTATGCCGCACTGAGCAAGGACGCCCGACAGGTGCCGGACGTCGAATGCCCCTGGCTTGACGGTTTGTACGTCAACAGTGGCCACGGCTCACGCGGCCTGATCACGGCGCCGCTGTCCGGAGAACTGCTGGCGGCCTGGCTGGATAACGAGCCCCTGCCCCTGCCCAGAAGCGTCGCCGAAGCCTGTCATCCCAACCGGTTTGCCTTGCGGCGCTTGATCCGGGGCAAGTAGCCCCGGTCACTCAATCGCCCGGAACAGCACAGAGCCCCAAATCAACCAGTCTCAAGGCATCGTTGGTCAAGCGTTCCAGAACCGCATTTTCGGCGTCCTCTTTGGCAACCTTGATCACGTTGAGTTGAGTGAGGTAGCTACCGGTGGTGAGTCTGTCGGCCTTATCGAATACCGCCTCGATCTTTGCCGAGAATGTTTCGTCGACTGAAACGAATTGACGTGGGTGATTGCGCTTCAGGTAATCGGTCCAAAAAGGCTGCTTTACCAAGAACTTCAGGAGTTCGGGTGACAGTTCTGCGGATGTCACTCGAGTTTGCGCCGTGTCCAGAGCTGTTCGAGTGACACCACTGAGAGACGCATAGCGCATGTGCCGTGGCTGACCGGGCAACTCGAAATGCTTCGCCAGCCCCGTTCGATAGGCCAGGCTTACTTCCAGGGGGTCGACTTTCGGGTTGTCCTTGATATGTTCCTGGGCGATGCGGTCCAGTTGATCCAGGCGAAACAGGCCACGGGCCAATTTCAGCAGCGGCGCCGCCGTCGATTGCTTGCCGCCAGCAGGATTGATCACCCTGTCGATCTCCACCGCCACTTCCAGATGGCTGAAATTCAATGCCGCCGAATCCGTGCAGTTGATCGGGTTGGCCGCCAGTTCCAGTACGTGTTCTCGCAGCGCTGAATTGCCCTCGGCCGCTTCCAATACCCGCCAGACACGAAGGGTCATGTCCTCCTGCACGTGTTCGGAATCGGCGGTATGAATCAGTTCCGACAGCAACCGAAACAGCCCATCGGTCTGCGGATCGTCCTTGAGTGCGGTCCAGATCGCGTTTCGCTTGTTAAATGTCTCGCCAGCACTTTCCGGCAACCAAAGCGACCGTGCAGCCTGTTCGTTCAGGCGTGTGATGTCGTCCTCAAGGTAGCCCATGCCGGTACCCACGCTGTCGCGATACTCCTTGAGCCGGGTGAGGCTCGTATCCGACAGAGAGTTGTGTCGCAAATTGATCGTCTCGCTGAAACGGCGCGGACTGCTGAACAGCCAGTCTGGCAAGTCCTTGATGTCATTGTCGCGCAGGTCCACACGATCCAGATTGGGCAGACGCGACAGCCCTTTGGGCAACTCCGTGGCGCGGGTTTCGCGCACAGAGAGGAAACGCAGATCGAACATTTTGCTCACGTCCGGTGTAGCACCGAGCGGGTTATAGCCCAGGTTCAAGGTTTCGAGTGTGCGCAGGTTGGAGAGCTTTAGCAGTGTCTGTTCCGTCAGTTTTATCTGGTTTTTCTCCAGACTGAGTTGCTTGAGACCGGGCATCAACGACAAAACCTCCGGCAGCAATGTGAGCTTGTTGTTGTCGAGCTGAATGGACTCAACCTTCTTGAACGCTTTAATGAAATAGGCGACGTCGTTACCCAACGCCATGTTCTTCAGCGATAGACGGCTTACATGGTCGAAGGAGATTTCGGCTGGCAGGATCGGCAGTTTTCCAATCCGCATGCCGTCCAGCTTCAGGCTCGAAGTCCCATCGTTGAGCACGCTGTACAAACGTCGCCAGCTGTCCTCGATGATCTCCGCCACTTGGCTGCGGCTACGCAGGTATTCGCCGCGCTCGCCGCCCACATCCTTCCAGTCAGCTTCATCGATACTCCACGTCTCAAGCAGCGTGCGTAACTGCGTCAGCTGCTGCTGAAGCTGTTTGACCGCATTCGCCCGGGCCAAATGATCACTGCCCAATTCATCGAGAAATGTGCCGGCAGTAATCTCGGAGAACAGCGGATAGAGTTTCCTGACCTTGCGCACCAATCGCTTCGAGTGATTGGTGGCAGCGACAGGGGAATCGCCTAGAGTACAACCCGTCTCTGTGGGTGCAGGTTCTATCGTACCGGTGGACAGGAATTGCCTAGCCTCCGTCCGCTCCTCGATGACTTTGCCCAGCAAACGAGCACGCAGACGCCCACCATCGCCGGTTTCCGTGAAGCCGAAAGCAAGACGCTGCGGTGACGGTATCGCCGTGATGATTGCATCAAAGAGACCGTTCGGCCCCGTTGAAGCGGACCCTAGAGATTTGCCGTCGCTGCCGAATGGCCTGTAGCTTTTCCCCGACTTGACGACAATGCACTTGAGCGCCGTATCGCTGGTGTCCTTGCCAACGCTCTCAAGAAGCTTGCCTTTGGGTGCGTTCTCCCGCAGTTCCAGTCGGATGTTGTGGTTCCAGCCAGTCAAGCGACTGAGAAACTGAATGCCAAGTTTTTCACTGTCGGCCCCGGCAATCGCCGGCAAGTAAAACCCGGCGAGCGCCCGGTCCAGACGTACCTCAGCCGATGCCGCGCGAATGTTCTGCGCCAATTCCATGGGTACTCGCCCGGTCGCTCTCAGGTGCAAGCGTTCGACACTCGACGCCCCATCAATCAACTCTCGGGCCACCGGAACGAAAAGCCCCGCAACCGTACCAAGGGTCAAACCGAGGTCGAGATACTTGAGCAAGCGCTTTTGACGGGCGTCTTCATCGACATCGGCAGTGGGCACGGCCAGTTTCCTGGCGTCGACCTGCAACTTGCCCACTTGGCTCTGAAGCATGAAATCGAAAAGTGATGTGGTGATTGGCAGTTGCTTGATAAACCCCAGGCTGCGGGTCTCATCGAACGTGGCAAAAAAATCCGCTTTGTCGTCTTCATCGATGCTGTGGGCGAAGTAGTCCTTGTATCTGCCGACGCTGAGCTTGAGGGTCAGGTATTGCTTGAAGTCAGCAACTTCGAGTATTCGTAAAGAGGCCGATGGGGTTCACCCGGCATGTAAACCAGACACCACTCGTCGGGGTATTCCTCGACAGAGCGCACGGAAAACACCACCACGCCCCACACGCAGCAGTTGTGTATTTCAATGCCCTGCATGATCAGCGTTTTGGCGCCGTGAACCAGAGTTGACGCCTGTAGAGTGTGGCCGGTCTCGGGCCCGAACATGGTCAGCAGGGCCTTGTAGATCGCCTCGTCGATATGACCTTTCATCAACGCCATGTGGGTGTCCATCAACATCAACAGGCGTTTGAGCTGCTTGATGTCAGGCACTTGGGCACCGGTGGCGACCACTTTGCCATCCCGGCTGGTCAGGCCGAAAACGTCCTGGAAATGCTCCTGATAGCGTTTCTCCAGATCCAGCTCGCGGCAAAACGTGGCAAAGGCTTGCGGCGTTAGCTCGGCGACGCCGGCCGGTGCACTGGTCATCCGCACAACGCTGCCCGCGGGAAAACCATCGGTCGCCGCTTCATCCTCGGTTAAGTTCTGCATGGCCGCTTCCAGCAAGCTGTGAGTAGCCGCAGGCACTGCCTGGGTCGCACCCGATGACGGCGGCGTATCGCTGCAGCCGCAATCAGCGCCGGGCAACTCCAGGTGGTCGTTTTCGACATCGAAACGGGCTGGCCATTTGGCACCGAGGGCCAAGGTCAGCGCCTCGATGCAAAACACTTTCAGCGGCTGCAACTTGCGCAGGTTCGTATCGACTTTCGCCTGACAGAGTTGAAATTCACGAAGGGTTTTATCCAGCGCCCCGATCATTTCGGGTTTGGCTTGGGCCAGCCATGTTGGCAAGGTTTTTTCAAGCACCTGGGCGGTGTCCAGATCGCCCGTGGCGTCGAGCAACGCGGCCAGCTTCTTTTCCTGAGTCAACGGCACAACGGTCTCGGGTGTGGTCTCGGTGGTAGCCATCAGCAATCTCCTTATTGCAGATTCGAGCAGTCACCTTAACCAGTTGGCGCTTGGGAAAATAACGCGAATTCCTGCACGGATTCATGGGCAACACAGCAGAAATCTACATGTTTGAGATAACTATCTACCGCACTCAATTGAGCACGTTCTGCTATTGGCCTGCGCCATAGCCGTTCGCGCTTATAACTGATCGTTCTAAAACTCCCACTACCGAGGCGGGTCAGTTTCTGAGTACCCGCCATTTTGGCGCGGAATCGATTGACCCTCCCCAACGGAAAAACCGGTAAGGAATTTATGTGCGGATTAGCTGGCGAGTTACGTTTTGACAATCAACCTGCAGACCTTGCAGCCATTGAACGAATCACCCATCACCTGGCGCCCCGTGGCCCTGATGCATGGGGTTTCCATAGCCAGGGTCCGATTGCCCTGGGCCATCGACGCCTGAAAATCATGGACCTGTCGGACGGCTCGGCGCAGCCGATGATCGACCAGCAATTGGGCTTGTCCCTGGCCTTCAACGGCGCGATCTACAACTTCCCGGAATTGCGCACTGAGCTGGAAAGCCTGGGTTACGCCTTCTATTCCGGTGGTGACACCGAAGTGCTGCTCAAAGGCTTTCACGCCTGGGGTGAAGCGCTGCTGCCAAAACTCAACGGCATGTTCGCCTTCGCCATCTGGCAGCGCGACACGCAAAGCCTGTTCATCGCCCGTGACCGTCTCGGCGTGAAGCCGCTGTACCTGTCGCGCACCGGTGAGCGCCTGCGCTTTGCCTCAGCGCTGCCAGCATTGCTGAAGGGCGGCGACATCAACCCGATCCTCGACCCGGTGGCGCTCAATCACTATCTGAATTTTCACGCGGTCGTCCCTGCACCACGCACCTTGCTGGCAGGCATCGAAAAACTGCCGCCGGCCACCTGGATGCGCATCGACGCGGATGGCCGCACCGAGCAGAAAACCTGGTGGACCCTGCCCTACGGCCCACACGCTGACGAGAAAAATCTGACACTCGAAGACTGGCGTGATCGCGTACTCGACAGCACCCGCGACGCGGTGGCGATTCGTCAGCGTGCGGCGGTCGATGTGGGTGTATTGCTTTCCGGTGGTGTCGATTCAAGCATGTTGGTCGGTCTGTTGCGTGAGGTCGGCGTGGAAAACCTCTCGACCTTCTCCATCGGTTTCCAGGATGCCGGCGGCGAGCGCGGTGACGAGTTCCAGTATTCGGACCTGATCGCCAAACACTACGGCACCCATCACCATCAATTGCGCATCGACGAAAAAGAGATCATCGAGCAACTGCCCGCCGCGTTCCGCGCCATGAGCGAGCCGATGGTCAGTCATGACTGCATCGCCTTTTATCTGCTGTCCCGTGAAGTGGCCAAGCACTGCAAAGTGGTGCAAAGCGGCCAAGGGGCAGACGAACTGTTCGCCGGCTATCACTGGTATCCGCAAGTGGACGGTGCGAGCGATCCGTACGCGGCTTATCGCGAGGCGTTTTTCGACCGCTCCTACGACGATTACGCGGCCACCGTGCAACCGAAATGGCTGACCGCCAATGACGCTGCCGGTGACTTCGTCAAAGAGCATTTCGCACAACCCGGCGCCGACGCAGCGGTAGACAAAGCCCTGCGCCTGGACAGCACGGTGATGCTGGTGGATGACCCGGTCAAACGCGTCGACAACATGACTATGGCTTGGGGTCTGGAAGCGCGTACGCCGTTTCTCGACTATCGACTGGTGGAATTGTCGGCCCGCATTCCGGGCAAATTCAAACTGCCCGACGGCGGCAAACAAGTGTTGAAAGAAGCGGCGCGCCTGGTCATTCCAAGCGAAGTGATCGACCGCAAGAAAGGTTATTTCCCGGTGCCGGGCCTCAAGCACTTGCAAGGCGAAACGCTGAACTGGGTGCGTGAACTGTTGCTCGATCCGAGTCAGGATCGCGGCCTCTTCAACCCGGCGATGCTCGACCGCCTGCTGACCGACCCGCAAGGTCAGTTGACCCCGCTGCGCGGCTCCAAGCTGTGGCAATTGGCGGCCATGAACCTGTGGCTCAGTGAACAAGGAATCTGATCGATGAAACCTCACGCCACGGCGATCAACCAACGCTTGTTGCGCGGTCAGACGCCCTCTTATGAACGATTGCAGGCGCGCCTGGCCGAAGACGGCAGCACGCTGGGCGCGGCGCCGATTGCGGTGCATTGCGGCTGGGGCCGGTTGCTGATCGGCCACACTTTTGCTGATGCGGCCAGCCTCGCCCAGGAGTTGCTCAACGAACAACCCGGTGAGCGCGACATTGCCCTGTATGTCGCCGCGCCCCAGCAAGTGCTGGGGCTGGAGCCGACCCAATTGTTCCTCGATCCGTCGGACACCTTGCGCCTGTGGTTCAGCGATTACCGTCAGGCCACCCGGGTGTTTCGCGGCTTTCGCATCCGTCGTGCCCAGAGTGACGCCGACTGGAACGCGATCAACCAGCTGTACCAGGCTCGCGGCATGCTGCCGATCGATGCCACGTTGCTGACTCCGCGACACTCCGGCGGCCCGGTGTACTGGCTGGCCGAGGACGAGGACAGCGGCGCGGTCATCGGCAGTGTCATGGGACTCAACCATCACAAGGCTTTTAATGATCCGGAGAACGGCAGCAGCCTGTGGTGCCTGGCGGTCGATCCGCATTGTTCTCGACCGGGCGTCGGTGAAGTGCTGGTGCGGCATTTGATCGAACACTTCATGAGTCGCGGGCTGAGTTACCTCGATCTGTCGGTGTTGCATGACAACCGCCAGGCAAAAAATCTTTACGCCAAGCTCGGTTTTCGCAACCTCTCGACGTTCGCCATCAAGCGCAAGAACGGCATCAATCAGCCGCTGTTTCTCGGGCCAGGCCCAGAAGCCGAGTTCAATCCCTATGCGCGGATCATCGTCGAGGAAGCGTTGCGCCGGGGCATCGATGTACAGGTCGACGACGCCGACGCCGGGATGTTTACCCTGAGTCATGGCGGGCGCCGGGTGCGTTGTCGCGAGTCCCTCAGTGACCTGACCAGTGCTATCAGCATGAGCCTGTGCCAGGACAAAAGCCTGACCCACAAAGTACTCAAGGCCGCGGGGCTGAACCTGCCGTCGCAGCAACTGGCGGGCAATGCCGATGACAATCTGGCGTTTCTCGACGAGCACCAACGCGTCGTGGTCAAACCGCTGGACGGCGAGCAAGGGCAAGGCGTGGCGGTGGATTTGCAAACCATCGAAGACGTCCAGCACGCCATCGAAGCTGCGCGCCAGTTCGACGGCCGGGTGTTGCTGGAAAGCTTCCACGAAGGCCTCGACCTGCGAATTCTGGTGATTGGTTTTGAAGTGGTCGCGGCTGCGATCCGTCGCCCTGCGGAAGTAGTCGGCGATGGTCAGCACTCGATTGGCGCATTGATCGAAGCCCAGAGCCGTCGTCGGCAGGCAGCCACCGGTGGCGAAAGCAAAATCCCGCTGGACCACGAAACCGAACGCACCTTGCAATCCGCCAATTACGACTACAGCAGCATTCTGCCGGCCGGCGAGCATCTGTTCGTACGGCGGACGGCGAATCTGCACACCGGCGGGATTCTCGAAGACGTCACCGCGATTCTCCATCCGACGCTGGTGGATGCCGCCGTGCGCGCGGCGCGGGCACTGGATATTCCCGTGGTGGGACTCGACCTGATGGTGTCTGCCGCCGATCAACCGGAGTACGTTTTTATCGAAGCCAATGAACGCGCCGGACTGGCCAACCATGAGCCACAGCCGACGGCTGAGCGGTTTGTGGATTTGTTGTTTCCGCATAGCCAGCCGGTTGTTTCCTAGTGATGTAGCGCCTGGATGACCGCCATCGCTGGCAAGCCAGCTCCTACGGAGGATCAGCGGTCCAATGTAGGAGCGAGCCTGCTCGCGATGGCGGCTGAACAGACGACAACGATCTCACTCATCGAAACCATCGATGCTCTTCACTCATCAGGAGTTTCCATGACCCGCCAATACCCAGAACCGGACCTGACTTACCTGCAAAAAGTCCTACTGGAAATGCTCGCCATTCCCAGCCCTACCGGGTTCACCGACACCATCGTGCGTTACGTTGCCGAACGCCTCGAAGAATTGGGCATCCCCTTCGAAATGACCCGGCGCGGGACCATTCGCGCCACCCTCAAGGGCAAGAAGAACAGCCCGGACCGCGCCGTCTCCGCGCACCTCGACACCATCGGCGCCGCCGTGCGCGCGGTGAAAGATAACGGCCGACTGACCCTGGCGCCGGTGGGATGCTGGTCCAGCCGTTTTGCCGAGGGCAGCCGCGTCAGCCTGTTCACCGACAACGGCGTGATCCGTGGCAGCGTGTTGCCATTGATGGCCTCCGGGCACGCGTTCAATACCGCCGTGGATGAAATGCCGATCAGTTGGGATCACGTTGAATTGCGTCTGGATGCCTACTGCGCAACTCGCGCCGATTGCGATTCCCTGGGAATCAGCGTCGGCGATTTCGTCGCCTTCGACCCGCTGCCGGAGTTCACCGAAAGCGGCCACATCAGCGCCCGTCACCTCGACGACAAGGCCGGTGTCGCGGCGCTGCTGGCAGCGTTGAAAGCCATCGTCGACAGCGGTGAAGAATTGCTGATCGACTGCCATCCGCTGTTCACCATCACCGAGGAAACCGGTAGCGGCGCGGCAGCGGCACTGCCTTGGGATGTCAGCGAATTCGTCGGCATCGACATCGCACCGGTCGCCCCCGGCCAACACTCCAGCGAGCACGCCGTCAGCATTGCCATGCAAGACTCAGGCGGGCCGTATGACTATCACTTGTCGCGACATCTGTTGCGTCTGGCCAGTGATAACGAGTTGCCGGTACGTCGCGACCTGTTCCGTTATTACTTCAGCGACGCGCACTCGGCGGTCACCGCAGGTCATGACATCCGCACCGCCCTGCTCGCCTTCGGCTGCGACGCCACCCACGGCTACGAGCGTACCCACATCGACAGCCTCGCGGCCCTCAGTCGCCTGCTCGGCGCCTACATTCTCAGCCCTCCGGTATTCGCCAGCGATGCGCAACCGGCCAAAGGATCGCTGGACCGGTTCAGTCACCAGATCGAACACGAAACCCAGATGGAAAGCGATACGCGGGTGCCTTCGGTGGACAGCCTTGTAGGTCAGCGCAACGACAGCTGATCCTGAATTTTCATCGGCTGGTCTGACGCCATCGCGGGCAAGCCCGCTCCACAGGTTACCCGTCGATCAGGGATTTTGTGATCGGCGCAAAATCTGTGGGAGCGGGCTTGCCCGCGATGGCGTCAGATCAAACGACATAGAACCCAAAGGCTAGCCGCAACCAACCATTCGCCGTAGCATCGCGCCATTGATTGATTCGAGGTGCCTATGCTCATCCCCCACGACCAACTTGAAGTCGACACCCTGACCCGCCTGATCGAAGATTTCGTCACCCGTGACGGCACCGACAACGGTGATGACACGCCGCTGGAAACCCGTGTCCTGCGCGTGCGCCAGGCATTGACCAAGGGCCAGGCATTGATTGTCTTCGACCCGGAAAGCGAGCAATGCCAATTGATGCTCAAGCATGATGTGCCCAAGCATCTATTCGACTGATTTTTTCTGCCGGGCCAGTTTGCGCTGGATTCGCTCGTAGATCTCGGAGCGGTGCACATAGACGTTCTTCGGCGCTTCGACGCCAAAGCGCACGTTTCCTCCGTTGACGCCAACAACGCGGATTGAAATGTCGTCACCGATGGAGATCAATTCGCCCACAACGCGGCTGAGTACAAGCATGGCTTCTGTCCTTCAGGGATACCGGACCTTGAAGATGCCCGGCACACAACCGCCCTTCAAGACAGCAGCAACAATCCAGACCAGTCTGACAACCCAGAGGCATCACTGCTGACGGAAACGTCTGACAAGTCGGTCAAATGAAGGACCGATCCTTCAGGATGCGGAAAACCTCGGGCCGAACAGGATGACGCTCGCACCGATCACGCACAGGGCCACACCGATCCAGTCCGAACCCAGCGGTCGAATCCGCTCGACCACCGCCAGCCAGCCAATCGAGGCAATGATGTAGATGCCACCGTAGGCGGCATAGGCGCGACCGGCGTAGCTCGCTTCGACGCGGGTGAGCAACAGCGCAAACAGGGTCAGGCTGAGCAGTGCCGGCGCCACCCAGCAGACGCTTTTGCCCTGGCGCAGCCACATCCAGAAGGCGAAGCAACCGGCGATTTCAAACAGCGCGGCGAGGAAAAACCACAAGTAGTTGAGCATGCAAACGTCTCGCGAGGATGGCCAGTTGCGGCCACCCTAACGACGGTGTTGCGTGCGGGCAAGGTCAGCCTGCGGTTTGTTTGGCCTTGGCGCGCATTTTGTCGGCCATCAAGGTCATTTCGTTGTAGAGCAGTTGCGGGTTTTTCTGTTTCAGCGCCCAAGCCATGCGGCCCTGTTCGTGGGGCAGAATCATGAACTCGCCGGCAGCGACCTGCTGATAGATGTAGTCGGCGATGTCCGCTGCGCTGATTGGCGAACTCTCCAGCAACTTGCCGACCTGGGCTTTCATGGCCGGGGTCGGGCCGCGGAACGAGTCGAGCAGATTGGTCTGGAAGAACGACGGGCAAACCACGTGCACGCCCACTTCCTGTTGCGCCAGTTCGATCAGCAAGCTTTCGGACAACGCGACCACACCGGCCTTGGCCACGTTGTAGTTGCTCATGGCCGGGCCTTGCATCAGCGCGGCCATCGACGCGATGTTGATGATCTTGCCTTTGCTCTTTTCCAGCAACGGCAGGAAGGCCTTGCAGCCCTTGACCACGCCCATCAGGTTGATTGCGATCTGCCAGTCCCAGTCTTCCAGGGACAGTTCGCTGAAGAAACCGCCCGACGCCACGCCCGCGTTATTGACGATGACATCAATACCGCCAAGTTTCACTTCGCACGCCTGGGCGAACGCCGTCAGTTGGCTGTAGTCGCGCACATCGCAGCGCTGGATAAAACCGTCGCCGCCGGCTTCGCGTACCAGTTTCAGGGTTTCCTGCAGGCCGGGCTCGCTGACGTCCGACAAAGCCAGTTGCCAGCCTTCACGCGCCCAGCGCAGCGCGATTTCGCGACCCAGGCCAGAGCCCGCACCAGTGATCATCATGCGATTTTGCATAGCAAACAGCCTTGTTGTTCCGGGGAAGATGCGTCGAGTGTAGCGAAGGATATTGCCCGACCCACGCTCCATCAGATTGCTGAATGGGACGAGCAAACCCTGGAAGCGTCGCCCATAACTAATGCCAGTCGAAACGAAATAACGCTTTGTTCGAAAAACATTAAAAAAACTTGGAATTTTCTTCCTTGCGCGGCAGTCGGAAGTTTTAAGCAGCTCGAATTAATTGCATTCCCGCTGACCGATAAAGACTGGGTCATTCCTGAATTCTTACAGCAAGGAAATAGACATGGGCACAATTCTTCTCATCATTTTGATCCTGTTACTGATCGGTGGTTTACCGGTCTTCCCGCACTCCAGAAGTTGGGGTTATGGCCCGTCCGGTATTATCGGCGTGGTGTTGGTGGTGATACTGATTTTGTTGTTACTCGGCAAAATATGAAGACCCGAGCGTAAAAAAAGAGGCCCTTCGAGGGCCTCTTTTTTATTGCGTTGCTATTGGCTCGGTCTTGCCAGTTTTAGTCCGGCTTGCCATCGACCACACCGGCGGTGTTGTCGATCAGGCTCTTGGTCGCCGTTTGCAGGAACGATTCGAGCTTGGTTTTCAACTCGGCGGTGCGCGGTGCATCCGGAACGACCACGGCGCGAGGCGTAGCACCCAGTTCGTACTGGTACATCTTCGGCGCCATGTCCTTGTCCTTCGGCAATACCAGAATCTGGTCAGCCGTGATGATCGCCGTTGTCTGCTCGCTACCCGATGGCTTGATCACACCGAAACCGGTGTCACCTTCAGGCAAGTTGAGCAGATCGCGACCCCAGCACTGGTGGCGTACTTCACCACCGATCCGGCCCATGATGGTCGGAACGATGTCGACTTGAGTGCCGACGGTGTGGTCAAGCGTACCGAACTTCTCCTGAATGCCTGGAGCAATCATCAGCATCGGAACGTTGAAACGACCAAGGTCCATTTCGGTGATTTGACGCTCGTTGCCGAAGCCATGGTCGCCGACGATGACAAACAGGGTTTCCTTGAAGTACGGCTCCTTGCGCGCCTGTTCGAAGAACTGGCCCAGCGCCCAGTCCGAGTAACGCATGGCGGTCAAGTGCTCGTTCAAGCTGCCGCGATCGGTCACGCGCTCGACCGGCAATGGGCTCGGCAAGGCGTACGGTGTGTGGTTGGACAGGGTTTGCAGCAAGGCATAGAACGGTTTCTTGTCCTTGCCGTCGCGGGCTTTCAACTCTTCCAGACCACGGTTGAACATGTCCTGGTCGGACACGCCCCACGTGGGGTCGGAGAACACCGGATTAACGAAGTCGTTACGGCCGATGAAGTTGGTCATGCCCTGGTTGCTGAAGAAACCCGACTGGTTGTCCCAGGCGAAATCGCCGTTGTAGACGTACACGTCGTCGTAATCACGGGCGCTGAGCAACTGCGGCAGGCCAGACAGTTTGTGGCTGCCTTCCGGCGTCTGCATCAGGTATTCGAAACCCGGCAGGTTGGGGAAGCAGGCCATGGTCGCGAACATGCCCTGGTGGGTGTGGGTCCCGTTGGAGAAGAAGCGATCGAACAGCAGGCCTTCCTTCGACAGTTTGTCGAGGTACGGCGTGATGTTGCCCGGTGCGCCCAGAGCGCCCACCGAGTGACCGGCCATGCTTTCCATGAGGATCACAACGACATTCTTGATCGGCAGGGTCTTGTCCGCCGGCGGCATGTAGTCACGACGCACCGCGGCCGTTTCGCCATCGACCAGTTTGTCGTCCTTCATCACCAGCATGTCGCGCACGGTCTGTTGCGCCATCGGTTGTGGCAACGTGGCTTTCCAGATGTTGTCGCGGTCTTCGGACATCCGGCTCTTCGCCGCCGCCACCAGGGAAAGTGTGCCATTCAGGCCCAACTGGTTGGCGAAGTTGGAATCGGTGGTATAGACATCACCCCAACGCATTGGCGGGCCTTGACGCAAGGTGCCACGGGCGGCAACCACACAGATCAGCAGGCAGACCACGAACACCGCGGCGCGCGTGTACCACGGGGCCACTTGGCGGGTGCTGATGCTGCCACCGCTGAACGGACCGCGAGGACGGGTAGCCCGGTCGGCGCCCTTGAATGCCAGGCTCAGGAGCCAGGTGCCCACCGCCCATGCCAGCAGGTAGCGAACCACCGGGAAACCGTACCAGAGCATGCTCATCACGGTTTTCGGATCTTCCTTCACATACTGGAACACCAGGCCGTTGAGGCGCTGGTGGAACTCGCGATAGAAGTCCATCTCCATGAGGCCGAGGAACAGCGCAATGCTCGAGGCAATGGTCAGCCAGAAACGGAAGAACCCGCGCGCCGCCATGGCCCGGACACTGAACAGCGCCAGAATCAGCGGGACGCTCAGGTAAACCACCAGGCGCAGGTCGAAACGCAGACCGTTGGCGAATGCCTCGATGAACGTCGAAGCTGGTGTATCGAGGATCATTTCGCGGTTGTAGACCAGCAGCGCGACGCGCAGCACGGAAAACATCACCATCATGACCAGCGCACACAGCAGCGTGTAGGCCAGGTGCGATTTGACGGTCGGTTGCAGCAGGCGACTCGAAGGTCGCTGCTGAGTCAGGGCGTCCGGGATTGCCATGTCGTTTTAGGACCCATTGGAAGTTGAAGTTTCAAAAGTACAGCTGCGCCCTGCCCTCTGTTGGCCAGTACTTGGCCCCGGGGTTCGCGCGGTGCGCAAATGTTGCACGATCAACCGCAGCATTGCCATTGATAACTGTTCGTTGATGCAAGCGCGGGCGAATTGTCTTGGAGGCTTCGTGAAAATTTCGTGCAACGCATATCCGGAAACAAAATAAAGGCAAAAGATCGCAGCCTTCGGCAACTCCTACAGGGGCTGCGATCTTTTGATCTGCATTACTTCTCAGCGCGTTCTTTCAGGGCTTTCAACGTATTAAACGGGGCATCGACCACAAACTTGTTGGCAACCATCGATGGCACGCTGCCACCCGGCTCGGTATGTACCTGATAGGTCACTTCAACCTGATCGCCCTTGGGTACGAACTTCCAGAAACCGTCGACCTTGGCGACCCGGACAAAGCCTTTTTCTTCAGGAAGGTAATTCGGCACACCCTCGAGCTTGCGGGTCAGGCTGCCATCGGCGCCAACAGTCGTGGTGATGTGCACCACCGAGTCACGCGGCGTGACCGGCCATGGCGTATTGAACTGGGTGTAGGTCCAGCTCTGGTCGCCTTCGCGCTTGAGCAACTTCTGGGACTTGCACTCGTGAATCCAGGCGCAGGTGCCGACCACGTCTTCCTGTAATGCGCGCAGCTTGGCCACGGTGGTCTTCATCAGGGTGACGCCCTGATAGGCCTTGTAGTCGGAGCCGGGCACTTCACTCAGGGAAATCTTGATGCCGTCTTCATTTTTGGCGACTTTCCAGTCTTCGGCCTGGGCGACCGATGTAACCAATACAGCCGTCAAACCACACAGCACAGCAATACGATGCAGCGGACCCATAATGTTATTCCTTATTGTTGAAGTTCCGTTCGTTGAAAACATCACGCGGCCGTCATTTGCTCCCACCAGCCAATCAACCTGATGGCCTCTTCACTGCTGGTGCCGCACACCTCGACGTCAGCCTCGAACGCCGAGCAAACTGCCGGGCGTTCCGGTTTGCCGAAAATCGAGCACAGGTTTTCGGCAGACAATTGCAGGCAACGTTCGCCGGCGGCTTTGCCGTTGGGCATGCCGGGAATCGGTGAACTGATGGAAGGGGCTATGCAACAGGCGCCACAGCCTTCACGGCACTTCATGACGACGAGCTCCTCGCGACGGGCGATGTATTAAAGGACGGGGCACAGAGTAACCGCTAAAACAGTTGTTTTAAATTACCGGACCTCGGGTTTTTACCTGCAAGCGTGCGTGACCGGGCAGTCTCCGACAAAGCGTCTGGCTCGCGGCTGTCGGGATTTACCGCTTGAACTCGAATTCCAGCTCCGCACCTTCAACTTCTCGGCGCTCTTCGTTGCGCAGTTGCAACTGCATTTCGTTGTTGATCAGCCTTCCGTTGAGCTGGAACTGGCTGCTTTTGTCACCGAACATCTGCGGCAACACCGGTTCGCGCTTGGGCAATGGCACTGTGCCGACCGGTTTCAGTTCTTCGACCATGTCTTTGGGCAGACTCAAATCCAGGTTGGCTGAAGGTATTGGGGTTTTCACCACCTCACTGGCCGGTTTTGACTTGGAGGCAGTCGACGGACGCTTCTTCGCCACAGGGGCTTTCTGTTTTGCAGGTGCGGCGTTTTTGGCGGGAGCCGGTTTTTTCGAAGTTGCGTTTGCTGGCGGGTTTTCCTGAGCGGAAGCGGCCATCACGGATACCGGCTGAGCACTCAATAACAGGCAAATCATCAGCGAGGCGGCGGGAAAAATCGGTTTCATGGACCCAACGGCGCAAACAGCGCGAACGACAGAGGGGACATATGCTCGCCTGTTGTTGTCATCATGACAAGCACGGGCAGGAATAACCTGCCCGACCTGCTACAGACCGCCCGCCATTTCCTGGCAGAGCTGGGTGGCCAGCATGCCCAGGGTCATCAACGCACGCTCGGCTTCACGGTTCCACGGGATCCCGCAGTTCAGCCGGATACAGTGGTTGAATTGCTCGGTGTTACTGAAAATCAGCCCCGGCGCAATACTGATGCCTTGCTGCAATGCACGCACATGCAGCTCCTGGGTGTTGACCCGTCCAGGCAAACTCACCCACAAAATGAAACCGCCGGTAGGCCGAGTCATCTGGGTGCCTTCGGGGAAATACTGCTGCACCGCCAACTGGAAGGCGCTGAGGTTCTTGCGGTACTCCTGACGGATGTAGCGCAAATGTCGGTCGTAACCGCCGTTTTCCAGATAGGCGGCAATGCCCATTTGCGTAACGCTGCAGGCTGAATGGGTACTGAAGGTCTGCAAGCGCTGGATTTCCTGCTGATACTTGCCGGCAATCATCCAGCCGATCCGCACGCCCGGCGATAGAGTTTTGGAGAAACTCGAGCAATAGATCACCCGATCTAGCCGGTCATAAGCCTTGAGCGACTTGGTACGCCCCTGCTCGAACATCAGCTCACCGTAGATATCGTCCTCGACAATCTGGATATCGAAGTCCGACGCCAGGCGCAGCAATTGTTTCTGCCGCTCTTCGGGCATGGTGCCGCCCAATGGGTTGCTCAGACGAGTGGTCAGTACCAGTGCCTTGATCGACCACTGGTTGGCGGCCAGTTGCAGGGCTTCGAGGCTCATGCCGGTGGACGGATCGCTGGGGATTTCAATGACCTTCAGACCCAAGAGATCGGCCAATTGCAGAAGGCCGTAGTAGGTCGGCGACTCGGCAGCGATCAGATCGCCCGGCCGGGTCAGAACCCGCAAGGACATCTGCAAGGCATCGACGCAGCCATGGGTAATCACCACTTCCGAAGGATCGACCACCACGCCGGCATCGCGCATGCGGATCGCCACTTGCCGACGCAACGGTTCAAAACCGGGGCTGAACATGTAGCTGAATGCACGCGGGCTATGGAAACGGGTGACTTTGGCCAACTGCTGATGAAGCGCCCGCACCGGCAGATAATCGACACTCGGCACCGCCGCGCCTAACGGGAACACGCCTTCGCGGCGGGACTCGACCAATACCTGCTGGATGATGCTGCTGCGAGTGACCAGGCCCGGGCGCTCGACCCGGGCGATGTCCGGTGTTGGCGCGGTCAGGGCCGGTGTCTGGTGCACGTAGTAACCCGACTGCGGCCGGGCACGGATCAGCCCCTGATCCTCGAGGTTGGCGTACGCCTGCAATACCGTCGCATGGCTGACATTGAGCTGCGAGCTCATCTTGCGCACCGAAGGCACGCGCTCCCCTGGTTGATAGACACCACGGCGGATGTCTTCGGCCAGTTGTTGAGCAATACGTTGGTAGAGCAAGAGATTGGTCATGACGCAGCACTCGATTTCACGGGCATTTTATTCTTGTGTGAAACAATACCGGAACAGTTTAGAAGTGTACTGGGACAGTTGCCACAATAGTCGACAGTACAGTGCAGTGTCAGCAAGAACTGTACTGTTTTGAGAGATATTTGGCAGGCGTAAAAAAACCCGGCGCTGCATCGCAGGCCGGGTTTGTAGGACCGGCTTGCTGGCGATGCCATCGCTGCGGTTCATTTGAGAATCCACGTTGATGCCATCGCCAGCAAGCCGGCTCCTACGGAGTGCGTGGTTAGGTAGCGCCCACTATCGGGCGGCGCCCAACTGGCCTTTTTCGTCGGAGAACACAATTTCCACTCGACGGTTCTGGGCGCGGCCACGCTCGGAGGCGTTCGCGTCCACAGGGTATTCATCGCCGTAGCCTTCAACCTGGATGCGTTTGTCGTCGATGCCCAGGTCCATCAAGACGTCAGCCACCGATTGCGCACGGTCGCGCGACAGCTTGAGGTTGTCCTGCTTGCCGCCGGTGCTGTCGGTGTAGCCTTCGATCCGCACCACGCGCTTGGGGTTGAGCTGGAGGAATTGCACGATTTTCAGCACCACGCGATTGGCCGAGTTTTTCAACTCCGCTTCACCGGTATCGAACAGCACATCGCCGAGGGTCATGACCAAACCACGGTCAGTCTGGGTGGTGGCCAGCGCAACAATCTGCTCTTCGAGCAACTTGCCTTGCTGTTGCACGCTGAACAGTTTGGATTCACGCAAAGCTAGTTGCAGGCGTTGACGCTCCAGTTCGAGCTTCGCGGCGCGCTCTTCGTTGAGCGCCAGATTGGTGTGCTCGCGGGCGATTTCGCTGTAGCGCTGGCTCAAATAGGCGTATTGCACCACGTCCGAGCCACTGCCCCAATAGCTGGACAACCGATCGGCCCGGGCCAGGGACTCACCGGCTCGAATCACGTCCTTGGGCGCGATCCGCAATACGTTGGAGTCTTCCTTGACCTTCTGGAAGTCAGCACTCGCCTGTTGCAGAGCCGCTTCACTGTGCTGACCAGCGCAGCCATAGAGGCTCGCGCAACCGACCAGGATCAAACCGCCGAGGGCTTTGGTCTTGCGGCTCATTGGGCATCTCCCAGTTGCTTGCGCAGGCGGGTGATGCGGGTATTGAGCATGTCCAACTGCTCTTCGCTCTTGAGGGTCAGAACCTTGGCCTCAGCCAGACGCGCATCCAGTTCGGCCTGTTCAGCCCGCATGCGCGCATTCCTGAAAGATTGGTCGGCCATGCTGCCCTTGGCGCGGTTGAACTTGTCTTCGGCCAGTTTCATTTCCGGCACTTCGTCAGCGGTGGCGCCAACGGCCTTGGCTTGTTCGAGTGCCTGTTCGGTCAGGCGCATTTGTTCATTCGGCGCCGGATCGGCTGCACAACCCGCCAGAGCCAGAACGGCCAGGGCAGCGAAAAGAGGTCGAATACTCACTAAAAATCCCTACTGTTTTGGGGTACTGACAGGTTGCTTCTGCTGCGCGTTCCAACGCTCGATATTGCGTTGCAGTACAGCCTCCGTCAGTCCGGACGCGGGCAATTCTGTCATCTTTTTGGCCAACTGTCCGCGCAACCACGGATCGTTGCAGGCGGAGTTGTGGGAAACCGCCAGAAACAGTCCCGGTTGGTCGACCGGTTGAGCGCGGGCGATCAGATCCTTGGTCATGCCCAGAGTCTGCGCCATCGCCATGCCGGAGTAACGACCGGCCAGGACAAATTCCACCTCGCCCAAGAGCAATTTCTGAAAGGCCTGGGTAAGGTTTGGCGTGCGTGTGAGGGTCAATTGCTGTTCAGCGAAAGTGCCGAATTCCGGAGTCAATCGAGACTTTTCCGACAAAGCGCCGGAGTGACCGTGCAGGTCCTGTAGCTGGTTGTAGACCAGTGAAGAATCCTTGCGGGTCCAGACCAGGTAATCATTTTCCAGCAGTGGCGGATGAATGTAGTCCAGGGATTCGAGCTCAGCGACCGTCAGTGGCGCATCGGCCAACATGTCCATGCGTCCGCTACGCACTTCGTCCAGCGCCTGGGAGCGTTTGCCGGCGTAGAGCATTTCCACCTTGATGCCCAACTGCCCCGCTACCTGCTGCAACAAATCGGCACTGGCGCCAATCAGGTGCTTGGGGTCTTGCGGGTCTTGCCACAGGTACGGTGGCGCATCCGGGCTGCCGGTTACCACCAGGCGTTCGCACTTGCCCGCGGCGATCGACAGTGTCGAAAACACCGTCAGGCCCAGCAGCATTGACCAACCGAACACTCGCTGCACATCCATAGCAATACACTCCACTCAAGCCCCGTTATATCCCCTGTAGGAAAGGCAAAAAAAAACCCGACCATACGGTCGGGCTCTTTATAAGTGAAGCAGCAGGTTTAGACCAGCTTCTCCAGCTCAGGGATGGCTTCGAACAGGTCCGCCACCAGGCCGTAATCGGCCACCTGGAAGATCGGCGCTTCTTCGTCCTTGTTGATCGCAACGATCACTTTGGAGTCTTTCATGCCGGCCAGGTGCTGGATCGCGCCGGAGATACCGACGGCGATGTACAGCTGTGGAGCAACGATCTTGCCGGTCTGACCGACCTGCATGTCGTTCGGAACGAAACCTGCGTCGACCGCGGCGCGGGAAGCACCGACGGCAGCGCCCAGCTTGTCGGCCAGCGCGTACAGGTGTTTGAAGTTGTCGCCGTTCTGCATGCCGCGGCCGCCGGAAACGACGATCTTGGCAGCGGTCAGTTCCGGACGATCGGACTTGGCCAGTTCTTCGCCGACGAAGCTGGAGATGCCAGCGTCGTGAGCAGCGGCAACGGCTTCAACAGCGGCCGAACCACCGGTAGCGGCAACCGGGTCGAAACCGGTGGCACGCACGGTGATCACTTTCACTGCGGCGTTCGATTGCACGGTAGCGATGGCGTTACCGGCGTAGATCGGACGCTTGAAGGTGTCAGCGCTTTCTACCGAGATGATCTCGGAGATCTGGTCAACGTCCAGTGCAGCGGCAACGCGCGGCAGGATGTTTTTGCCGTTGGAAGTGGCGGCAGCCAGGATGTGGCTGTAGCCCTTGCCCAATTCAGCGACCAGAGGAGCAACGTTTTCCGGCAGCTGGTGCGCGTAAGCGGCATTGTCAGCGTTCAGGACTTTGCTCACGCCAGCAATTTTCGCAGCGGCTTCAGCCACGGCGCCAGCGCCATGGCCGGCAACCAGAACGTGGATGTCACCACCGATTTTAGCGGCGGCAGCGACGGTGTTCAGCGTGGCCGGGGCCAGCACTTTGTTGTCGTGTTCAGCAATAACCAAGATAGTCATTTAGATTACCTTCGCTTCGTTTTTCAGTTTCTCGACCAGTTCAGCCACCGACTTGACCTTGATACCCGCGCTGCGTGCAGCAGGCGCTTCGACTTTCACGGTTTTGTTGGTGGAGGCGGTGGAAACGCCCAAAGCGTCCGGAGTCAGCACTTCGAGAGGCTTCTTCTTAGCTTTCATGATGTTTGGCAGAGACGCGTAGCGCGGCTCGTTCAAACGCAGGTCGGTGGTGACGATGGCCGGCAGCTTCAGGGAAACTGTCTGCGCGCCGCCGTCGATTTCGCGAGTCACAGCAACGCTGTCGCCGCTGATTTCGACTTTCGAAGCGAACGTGCCCTGACCATAACCGCTCAATGCAGCGAGCATCTGGCCAGTCTGGTTGTTGTCGCTGTCGATGGCTTGTTTGCCAAGGATCACCAGCTGAGGCTGTTCCTTGTCGACAACAGCTTTCAACAGTTTGGCCACGGCCAGGGAAGTCAGATCTTCGGCGGATTCGACGAGGATGGCGCGGTCGGCACCCAGAGCCAGCGCGGTGCGCAGTTGCTCTTGAGCGGTAGTCGGGCCCACGGAGACGACGACGATTTCAGTCGCAACGCCTTTCTCTTTCAGGCGTACGGCTTCTTCCACTGCGATCTCGCAGAACGGGTTCATCGACATCTTGACGTTGGCAAGATCGACGCCGGAATTGTCCGCCTTGACGCGGACCTTGACGTTGTAATCCACAACGCGTTTGACAGCTACAAGAACCTTCATGGATTCCTCGTTACTCTCCGGTGAAAAGAAAGTCGCCTAGGCGAACCTGGCGGTTGATGCTCATCGGGCGCAAGGGCACCTCTAAAAACGCCGGCATTCGTGTCAAGTGACCATCGCTCACGATGCTGATGACCGTTCGTCAGTGGTGACTGACGAGTCATTCAACATCGCGGCGTGTAAACTGCGCATCAAACCCGCGCAGCGCATCACTCTCTACTGCCATCGCCCTGTCTTTAGAGGTGCTCTTGAAACCAACAGTCAGCCTACGGCGAGCGCAAAACCGCCCGTATCTTGACCGGAACGCCTATTCCGGTCAATACGCCAAAATGGCCGTTCATAAGGCGCGTGACTTTGATTTCTCTGGCCTTGAGCCAATTCAAACAAACGTTTGTATTGGACGCTGAGAGTGGTGTAGATATAATGCGCCACCCAAAGAGAAAGGTGGTCACTCGATTGTCCTCTCCCGACCTTACGCCGGGATTCAAGGATGCGACACCTAACCTCCAAAATTAGAAAAAAACTGTTGAGCCTTGAGTAGGAGATAGCCTGTGGAACGCGAATACATGGAATTCGACGTGGTCATCGTCGGTGCCGGCCCCGCTGGTCTTTCCGCTGCCTGCCGCTTGAAGCAGAAGGCTGCTGAAGCCGGTAAGGAAATCAGCGTCTGCGTGGTCGAAAAAGGCTCCGAAGTCGGTGCTCACATTCTGTCCGGTGCCGTGTTCGAACCACGCGCGCTGAACGAACTGTTCCCGGACTGGAAGGAACTCGGCGCACCGCTGAACACGCCAGTCACGCGCGATGACATCTTCGTGCTGAAAAACGCCGAAAGCGCGCAAAAAATTCCTGACTTCTTTGTGCCCAAGACCATGCACAACGAAGGCAACTACATCATCTCCCTGGGCAACCTGTGCCGCTGGCTGGCCCAGCGGGCCGAGAACCTGGGCGTGGAAATCTACCCGGGCTTCGCCGCTCAGGAAGCGCTGTTCGACGAAAACGGCATCGTTCGCGGGATCATCACCGGCGATCTGGGCGTTGACCGCGAAGGTCACCCGAAAGAAGGCCTGTACACCCCAGGCATGGAACTGCGCGGCAAATACACGCTGTTCGCCGAAGGTTGCCGTGGCCACATCGGCAAGCAACTGATCAAGCGTTTCAACCTGGACACTGAAGCTGATGCCCAGCACTACGGCATCGGCCTGAAAGAAATCTGGGAAGTCGACCCGGCCAAGCACCAGCCAGGCCTGGTAGTCCACACCGCCGGTTGGCCGATGGACATCATGGGCACCGAGAACACCGGTGGCTCGTTCCTCTATCACCTGGAAAACAATCAGGTTGTAGTGGGCCTGATCGTCGATCTGTCCTACAGCAACACTTACCTGTCGCCGTTCGACGAGTTCCAGCGCCTCAAGCATCACCCGGTGCTCAAGCAGTACCTGGAAGGCGGCAAGCGCATCAGCTACGGCGCCCGCGCCATCTGCAAGGGCGGCCTGAACTCGCTGCCGAAAATGGTCTTCAAGGGCGGCGCGCTGATCGGTTGCGACCTCGGCACCCTGAACTTCGCCAAGATCAAGGGCAGCCATACCGCGATGAAATCCGGCATGCTGGCCGCTGAGTCCGTGGCTGACGCGCTGTTCGCCGACAAGGATGGCACGGAAGAGCTGACCTCTTATGTCGACGCCTTCAAGAACAGCTGGCTCCACGAAGAACTGTTCGCCAGCCGCAACTTCGGCCCGGCGATCCACAAGTTCGGCGCGATCGTTGGTGGTGGTTTCAACTGGCTCGACCAGAACATCTTCGGCGGCAAACTGCCGTTCACTCTGCACGACACCAAGCCGGATTACGCTTGCCTGAAACTGGCGGCCGACTGCAAGAAGATCGACTACCCGAAACCGGACGGCAAGATCAGCTTCGACAAACTCAGCTCAGTGTTCATCTCTGGTACTAACCATGAAGAAGAGCAGCCGTGCCACCTGAAGCTGACCGACCCGAGCATCCCGATCAGCAAGAACTTGCCGCTGTACGATGAGCCTGCCCAGCGTTACTGCCCGGCAGGCGTATATGAAGTGATCACCAAGGAAGACGGCGAGAAGCGCTTCCAGATCAACGCGCAGAACTGCGTTCACTGCAAGACCTGCGACATCAAGGATCCTGCACAGAACATCACCTGGGTGACGCCGGAAGGCGCTGGCGGCCCGACTTACCCGAACATGTAAGCCGAACCGCACACATCAAGGCTCCCGAATGGGGGCCTTTTTGTTGCCCGGGATTCAGAGCATCACACACCACCCCTGTAGGAGCGAGCCTGCTCGCGATGGACGTTAACGATGGCGCGGGGATCCTGGATTCAAGCGGTGCATTTGAGACCATCGCGAGCAGGCTCGCTCCTACAGGGGGTTATCAATAACTCAAGCCGCGCGTTCTTCTCCGGGATTACGCTCGAAGTAGCGCTTGTACTCGCGACTGAATTGCGACGTGCTTTGATACCCCACCCGATGCGCCACCTGCGCCACGCCCATGCCCTCCCCCACCAACAACTGCTGCGCCCTGAGCAAACGCAAACGCTTCAGATACTGCACCGGCGACAGCAACGTACTGCGCTTGAAATGCTCGTGGAAGGTCGACGCACTCATGTTCGCGCAACCGGCCAGGGTCTCGACATTCAAGGGTTCGGTGTAATGCGCATGCAGATGGCTAAGCGATGCCGCGATCCGGGCGAATTGACCCTGCTGCTCAACCAGTGCCCGCAACACATCGGCCTGGGGCCCGCGCAAGGCGACGAACAACAATTCACGCAATCGCGCTTGCCCCATGATCTGGCATTCCAGCGGATCGTGCAGGCAACGCAGCAGCCGTTCGACACAACCACGCATGGCATCGTCGAGCACAGCCGAGGTCATGGACTCCGGCGTTTGTGCCGGAATATGCCGTCCCGGCGCCAACCCCATCGCCATCACCAACTCGCCCAGCATCACCCGGTCGATAGCCACGGAAACACCCAACATCGGCCCGTCCGGTGCGGCAAAAGTTTCACACTCGAACGGCACAGGCAGTGCCTGAATCAGATAGTGCCCGGCGCCATATTCGAGGGTGCGTGGCCCGAGATACGCCAGTTTGCTGCCTTGGGCGATGATCACCAGGCTCGGCTCATAAATCTGTGGTCCACGGGCCACATCACAACTGGCACGTAAAACCTGTACGCCCGGCAATGCAGTCGGGACGAAACCGTCGCGGGTCGACAAAGGCTCGATCAGCGATACCAGCATGGCATTGGCATCAAGGTGACGGGTCAACAGCATCGGCGTTCTTCACAAAAAAAGTTACGGAAAAAGGGACGAAAGCATCATCGCAGATCCGCCGGCCAATACGACGACTGACACCTGCATGCCGGAGGATTAGGCATGACACCCGGAGGAATCGCCATGGCCGGTACAGGGTCCGACGCCCAGAATGCGCCGCCTCACCTGTTAACGCTTTTGCGAGGTTCACCATGTACACCGCCATCGGATACGCCACCCAGTCGGCCACCACTCCCCTCGCCCCCGTGAAATTCGAACGTCGCAGCCCACGGCCCGACGACGTGGCCATCGATATTCTCTACTGCGGCGTCTGCCATTCCGACATCCATCAGGCCCGTAACGAGTGGGGCATCGCCGTCTATCCGCTGATGCCCGGCCACGAAATCGTCGGAAAAGTTACCGCCGTGGGTGCGAATGTCACCCAGCACAAAGTCGGCGATCTGGTTGGCGTCGGCTGCATGGTCGATTCCTGCCGTAGCTGCGAAGCGTGCCAGGCCAACCTCGAGCAATACTGCCTCGAAGGCCCGACCATGACTTACGCCACCCCGAACCGCGTGGATGGCAGCAACACCATGGGCGGCTACTCCGACAGCATCGTGGTCAGCGAACACTTTGTGGTGCGCATCCCGGAAAAACTCGACCTGGCCAGCGCCGCACCGATCCTGTGTGCCGGCATCACCACCTACTCGCCGCTCAAGCACTACGGCGTCAAGGCGGGCGACAAGGTCGGGATTCTCGGCATGGGTGGCCTCGGCCATATGGGCATCAAGTTCGCCAAGGCGATGGGCGCTGAAGTGACGCTGTTCACCCGATCGGCAAGCAAGGCTGAAGAAGCTCGCCGCCAAGGTGCGGACCACGTCATCGTCTCCACCGATGCCGAACAGATGAAGGCAGCCGCGGGCCATTTCGACTTCCTGCTCGACACCATTCCGGTGCAGCACGACCTCAATCCGTACCTCGATACGCTGCGCTTCGACGGCGTGCACATTCTGGTGGGTTTGATCGAGCCGGTGGACCCGCCGGTACACGCTGGCAAACTGGTGATGAGCCGCCGCGTACTCGCCGGTTCGTTGATCGGTGGCATCGCCGAAACCCAGGAAGTGCTGGATTTCTGCGCCGAGCACAACATCACCTGCGACATCGAAATGCTCGACATCCGACAGATCAACGAAGCTTACGCGCGCATGATTGCCGGTGACGTGAAGTACCGCTTCGTCATCGACATGGCCACGCTCAAGCGCTAAACCTTAGCGCCGAGTTCTGCCGAGAGCCGGGCTGTGACCCCTTTGATCAGGGGGATCAGCTCGGCCATTTTTTCCAGCGGCATGTACGGCACGGTGCTGGCGATGCTGATGCCAGCGACGATGCGTTTGCTGGCATCGCGAATCGGCGCTGCCACGCAGCGGATCGACGGTTCGTTGTCCTCCAGATCGAAAGCGTAACCGCCAGCGACGTACTCGATCATGCGCTGTTGGAATTGCTCCCAGGATTGTTCCGGGTGCTGCGGCCAAAACAGGTTTTTCCCACCCGCTGGCAGGCTGACTTCGTACAGCCGTTGCCATTCTTGCGGCGTGTCATCGAGCATCAGCGCCTTGCCGATCCCGGTACGCGCCAACGGCATGCGATGGCCGACCCGCGAACGCATTTCCGGGCCATTGCGCCCCGGATTCTTGTGCAGGTACAGCACCTCGTCGCCTTCACGGATCGCCAGATGAATGGTGTCGCCGGTCAACGCCGACAACTCATCCAGGTACGGCCCGGCCAGGGTCACCAACGGCAATTCCTCGCGCGCCTGAAATCCCAACTCGATCAGCTTCGGCCCCAACAGATAACCGACTTGCGGCACCACCCGCAGATAACGCTCGTCCACCAGGCAACTGGCCAGGCGATGGGTGGTGCTGCGCGTGGTGCCGATCAACCGGGCGATTTCCTTGAGATCGCGGGCACCGCTGGCCACAGCCTGAACCACACCCAAACCGCGAAGCAGAGTCTGAGTACCGGTCGGTGCGGCGTCCTTGGCGTTTTTTGGGGCATCTTCCTGCATATCCAGCCTTTACCGTTGAGCGAGTGAACGGGCGGCATTATGGTCGCCCGCGTGCCACGACTACAACTTGATACGCTCGACCTTGCCGACCAGCAAGATGTAGGAAAGAGCACCAATCAACGCCAGAACCGAGATGTAGGTAATTGCCGGGGCAAACGAATCACCGCTGGCGAGGAAACCGATGACGATGGGCGTGGCGATGGCCGACAGGTTGCCGATGAATGAACACGCCACCGGTCAATCCCAGCAACCGCGCCGGTGCGAGGGTGGAAACCAGCGACCAGGTGATCGAAGCCAGGCCGTTACCGAAGAACGCCAACGCGAGGAAGGCAATCACCAGCGGCGTTGACTCGACGAAGTTGGCGCCGATGATCGAAGTGGAAATCAGCAAGCCGCTGATGATTGGCAACTTGCGGGCGAACCCTACGCTGTAGCCGCGACGGATCAGGAAGTCCGAGAAGAACCCGGAACACAGCACACCGACGAACGCCGCGAGAAATGGCAGCGACGCCAGCAGGCCGGACTTGATGAAGTCCATGCCGCGATATTTCACCAGATAGGTCGGGAACCACGTCAGGAAAAACCACAGCGTCGAGTTGAGGCAGAACTGGCCGAGGTAGATGCCCCAGAGTTTGCGCTTGGTCAGGACAATCCCCAGATCGGTCCAGCTGAATTTAGCTTTGACCTTGGCTTGTTCGGCCTGGATATCCACCAGCCCGCCGCCCTCGCGGATCAAATCAATTTCTGCGTCATTGGCGCCTTTGAAATCACGCGGTTCGCGATACACCGCGTACCAGATCACCGCCCAGAGAATACCCACCGCGCCGGTTGCGACGAACACCATGTGCCAGCCGAATTCGTGCTGAAGCCAGGCCAACACCGGCGTCAGGAACGCCAGGCCGACGAATTGCCCCGATGTGTAGAAACCGATGGCCGTGGCGCGCTCGCGTTCCGGGAACCAGGTGGTGACCACGCGGCTGTTGATCGGATACGCCGGTGCTTCCAGGGCACCAACCGCCATACGCAGGACGAACAGCGCAATGAAGCTGCCGGCGAAGCCAAGCATCACCGTGGCAATCGACCACAGCAGCAGCGCAACGGTGTAGAGGATACGCGGTGGCACCCGGTCCACCAGCCAGCCGCCGGGGATCTGCATGGCGGCATAGGTCCAGCCGAACGCGGAGAAAATCAGGCCGACGTGGATCGGGTCGATGCCCAGGTCGCTGGTCAGTGCCGGCGCGGCAATCGACAGGTTGCTGCGGTCCAGGTAGTTGATCACCACGGTGATGAACAGCAGCACCATGATGAAAAAACGCTTGCGGCTGGGCGCCGCCAACGACGCCTGCCCGGTGAGGGTTTGCGGTTGCATGGGGAGTGCCTCTTTTTATGTTTATTGAGGTCGTTCTTAGACTGGCGCTATCCCTGTAGGAGCCGGCTTGCTGGCGATGGCGGAGTGTCAGGCAACATCAATGCTGGATGATGCGCCGCTATCGCCAGCAAGCCGGCTCCTACAAGGATATTGCGGTGTGTCAGGTGGCACTCACCACTCGGCAAAGCTGCCATCGGCATGACGCCAGATCGGGTTGCGCCAGCGGTGGCCGACGGCGGCGCGTTCGATCACGTATTCCTCGTTGATCTCGATCCCTAGGCCCGGGCCGTTCGGGATTTTCACGAAGCCTTTGTCGTAGTCGAACACCCGTGGATCCTTGACGTAATCCAGCAGGTCGTTGCTCTCGTTGTAATGGATACCCAGGCTCTGCTCCTGGATGAACGCGTTGTAGCAAACCGCGTCCAGTTGCAGGCACGCCGCCAGCGCGATCGGGCCCAGCGGGCAATGCAGCGCCAGCGCCACGTCGTAGGCTTCGGCCATGTTGGCGATCTTGCGGGTTTCGGTGATGCCGCCAGCGTGGGACGCATCTGGCTGGATGATGTCGACGTAGCCTTCGCTGAGCACACGCTTGAAATCCCAGCGCGAGAACAGCCGCTCACCAAGGGCGATCGGCGTGCTGGTCAGCGGTGCCAGTTCTTTCAGCGCTTCGTAGTTTTCGCTGAGCACCGGCTCTTCGATGAACATCAGTTTGTACGGGTCGAGTTCCTTCATCAGCACCTTGGCCATTGGCTTGTGCACTCGGCCATGGAAGTCGACACCGATGCCAACGTTCGGGCCGACCGCGTCCCGCACGGCGGCGACGTTGGCCAGGGCCAGGTCGACTTTTTCAAAGCTGTCGAGGAATTGCAGCTCTTCGGTGCCGTTCATTTTCACTGCAGTGAAACCACGGCTGACCGCTTCTTTCGCTGCCCGCGCGGTGTCCGCCGGACGGTCGCCGCCAATCCACGAATACACGCGAATCTTGTCGCGCACCTGACCACCGAGCAAGTCGCTGACCGACACACCGAGCGCCTTGCCCTTGATGTCCCACAACGCCTGGTCGATACCGGCCAGGGCGCTCATGTGGATTGCGCCGCCACGGTAGAAGCCGCCGCGGTACAACACGGTCCAGATGTCTTCGATGTTGCGTGGGTCTTTGCCGATCAGGTAGTCGGACAATTCCTCAACGGCAGCAGCAACGGTGTGGGCACGACCTTCGACCACGGGCTCGCCCCAACCGGTGACGCCATCGTCGGTTTCGACCTTGAGGAAGCACCAGCGCGGCGGAACGATGAAGGTGGTCAGTTTGGTGATTTTCATCTGATTGTCTCTCTTGTTAGATGCAGCGCTCGCAGCGCCAAAAAAGTCTTAGCGAAGGGATTTCCAGGCAGCGACATAGGCCTTGGCATTGGCCGCCACTTGCTCCGGGGTCATGCCCGGTTTGAACAGACCGGAACCAAGGCCGAAACCTTTGACGCCGGCGTCGATAAACACCTGCATGTTGTCCGGAGTGATCCCGCCGACCGGCGCCAGAATCGTTCCCGCCGGCAGCACCGCGAGCCAGGCTTTGACGACCGCCGGCCCCATCTGCTCCGCCGGGAACATCTTCAGCACATCCGCGCCTTCGGCCAGTGCCGCGAAGGCCTCGGTCGGCGTAGCGACACCCGGCGACAGGAACAGGCCGGCAGCCTTCGCCGCTCGTAGCACCTTGGGATCGCTGTGGGGCATGACGATCACCTGACCACCCGCGGCTTTCACCTGTTCCACCTGCTCCGGCGTCAGCACCGTGCCCGCGCCGATCAGGCAATCGGCGGGCAAGCTACTGCGCAGGATGCGGATACTTTCGTACGGCTCAGGGGAATTGAGCGGCACTTCGATGACGCGAAATCCGGCGGCGTACAGGACTTCTCCGATAGCCGCTGCTTCTTGTGGACGCAGGCCGCGCAGGATCGCGATCAGACCGTTTTGCGCCAGTGCTTGTTTAAGCATGTCAGGACTCCAGTCAGGTTTAACGGGATGGATTGGGCGTGACCAGGCCGGCGGCTTGCGCCAGTTGCCACAACCCGCGTTCGGTGGCTTGCTCGGCCAGGGTCACCCGGGCAAATCCGCAGGCATCGAGGGCGCGGCTATAACGCGTACAGAGTTGGGTGTTGCCGATCAGGATGATTGACGGCAGATGCACGCTGTTGCGTCGACGGCGCTGGACGCTGGCCAATGCCGACAATTCGTGGCCGATCATCAGCCCGGATAGATAATCCGGTTGCGCGGTGGCGCTCAGTTCACCGGTAAGCCCCAGGCTGCGGGCGCTGAATAAGGTCGACAGCACGCCGATTTCACCGTCCGCCGACAAGGCCACTTGCACGCCGCGATCGAAGGCTTCGCTATCGAACGATCCGCCGCGCTGCTGGGTACGCCCCAGAATGCTGTGTTCGCTGAGCACCGCAAAGACTTCGCCGGTCATGAAGGTGTCGAAATGGACGATGCAGCCATCGGTGACTTCCACCCATTTCGAATGGCTGCCCGGCAGGCCAATCAGCACGTCAGCGCCCGCCTCGCTCGACAGGTTTTGCAGCACGCCGAGTACCTGGGTTTCTTCGCCGCGCATCACGTTCGGCAGGCGCGAGCGTTGAATCACGCCCGGCACGATGTGCACATCAACACCACGAAGACTGCGTACGGTTTGTAGGGATTTTCCGAGATTGGCGACATTCGCCGGCGTATCGCAGTAGGCCGCTTCGCGCCAGCCCTGGGCGCTGCCAACCATGCCGCAGGCAATCACCGGCAAGTTTGGTTGTTCGTCGAGCCAGTCACCGCAAGCCTCGTCGAAGGCCAGTTCAAAACCGTCGGCGCATTCCCGCCCGGCGATGATTCGCGGCGCCTTGGGCAGCTGCATGATCCCCGACGACAGCGAACGCTGTTCGAGCACCTGGCCACCCGCGGCAAGTTTGTAAGCACGTAGTGAGGTTGTCCCCCAATCCAGCGCGATCAATTGCGCCCGCATCGCTTCACCTGTTCTGTTTTTTGGCAGTGAGTGAGCGGGACTATAAACCCAGATACTGGAAAATCTCAATATATAAATATCACTCCCATATATTGGGATTTGTTTGTGAGCATAAAAAAAGATCGCAGCCTTCGGCAGCTCCTACATTGGAATGCGTTTCCTGTAGGAGCTGCCGAAGGCTGCGATCTTTTAAGGGCGATCAATTACCCGAAGCAAAATCCCGCAGCACGGCCCCATCCATGCGGTACCGAACCCACTCTTCCTGCGGCTGCGCGCCCAGAGATTTGTAGAAATCAATGGCCGGCGTGTTCCACTCCAGCACGCTCCACTCAAACCGCCCGCAATCATTGGCGCAGGCGATTTTCGCCAGGTGCCGCAGCAGGGTTTTACCCGCACCGCCGCCGCGTTGTTCCGGGGTGATGTAGAGGTCTTCGAGGTACAGGCAGTTGCTGCCCAGCCACGTCGAATAGCTGAAGAAGAAAACCGCAAATCCGATCGGCAAGCCATCGCGCAGGCAGATCAGGCCGTGGGCGGTCGCGCCTTCGCTGAACAGGCTGCGCTCGATGTCGGCGACGCTGGCGATGACTTCATGGCGAGCACGTTCGTAGTCGGCCAGCTCCGTGATGAACGCGAGAATTTGCGGGGCATCACTGGGGGTCGCCGGGCGGATTTCGATCGTCATGGACATGCCTTGTCAAAAGTTGAAAACGCCATACTAAGTCGCCACGAGAATTGTGGCGAGGGAGCTTGCTCCCGCTGGGTTGCGCAGCAGCCCCAAAAACAGGCGGCGCGATTTTCCACGTAATGGGTCGGTCATGACTGGGACTGCTGCGCAGTCCAGCGGGAGCAGCTCCCTCGCCACAGAAAAACCTTTCAACTGCGGGAATTATTGCGCCTTACTCCGGCCGGCGCTAACCCTGGCATCGCGAACCTCGGACCTAACATAGTCGCCTTGCGTGATAGATAGATGACTTGGGTATCTATCGGGTCAAGGAACCGCGTCATGTCCACTGCAACACCACCAGTCTCCGGCAAACTGTTCGGCTTGTTTTGCCTGGCCAGTTATCTGCTGTCGTTGTCCTACGGCTCGACCTTTTTGCTGTCGCTGTTGATCGGCTCGCGCGGAGGCAATGAGCACGATGCCGGCAGTGTCATTTCGACGGCGATGCTCAGCACTTTTGCGGCTGTGATTGTGTCCGGTCACTTGTCCGACGTGCTCGGTGCCGCGCGTTCAGTGGCGTTGTTCGGCATCTTGCTGGTGGCCGCCAGTCTGGGCTTCGCCTTGTCGCCAGGTTTCGGCCATCTGCTGCTGTTTTTCGGACTGTTGCTGGGATTGGGTTGGGGGGTGTTCTACACGCTTGGGCCGATCATCGTCGCGAGCCTGGTGACGCCCGCGCAACGGGCCAAATACTTCGCGCTGCTGTCGGGCAGCATGATGACCGGGATCGGCAGCGGCCCGTTGCTAGGGCGCGCCGCAAGCTCTCTCGGCTATCCGCTGACGGCGGCATTTTATCTCGCTGCGCTGTCAAGCCTGGTTGGGGTGCTGCTGTTCTGGCGCCTTGATCGACAACTGAAAAACGCGACGCTGCAGTCAACCGCAGTGTCGCGGATTTCCTGGCGTGCAACGGCTCAGGTGCTGTCGTCCAGGGCGGTGTTTGCGATCATCATGGTCGGCCTCGGCGGTTGCGTTTTCGGTGGCTTGTCGTGTTTCCAGACCAGTTACGCAGCGGCGCGCTCGCTCGACTATTCGCTGTTCTTCCTGGGCTTCATGAGCGCGGCGATCAGCAGTCGCCTGTTGATTGCCGGTTTCGTGGTCAAGCGCGATCCGTTGCGCGCATCCTGCCTGCTGTCGGGGTTGATGCTGGGTTCGATCCTGATGTTCGGTTTCGTGGTCAACGACGGTTTTAGCTACGTGCTCGCGGCGGCGATGCTTGGGGTTGGCTACGGCCTGACGTACTCCGTGATCAACGGCCTCGCTGCCAATGACGCACCGAACGGCACCACCGCGCAATCCTTGCTGCTGTTCAGCCTGTCGTATTTTATCGGCGTGTTTGGCTTTCCATTACTCGCCGGGAAAATCATCGTCGAACAGGGCATGGCGACATTGCTGCTCACCGTCATGGCGGTAGCCCTGTTCAACTGGCTGATCACCGTGGGCCGGTTGATCTGGCGTCGAGTCTGCACAACCAGGGCGTTGCAACGGGCCTGAACCGTTCGTCGTCGGTCAGGCACCAATTCGAAACGGGGGCGGACCAACATCAGGTAAGGACTTTAAATCAATGGAGACACCACCATGATCTCGTCCCGGTTGACCGCCCTCGCCCTCGCCGCCCTGCTGTCCCCGTTCGCCATCGCTGCAACCACCGCCGCTGGCACGGGACCGACCAACCCGGTCGAAAGCCCCAAAGCCCCTGCCATCCAAAGCGCCCCCGGCATAAACACCGACGGCACGGGCGTCGACAACAGCCTGCCACCCTCCACCGGCACCGACCCACGGACCCAGGGCAACGACACCGGCCGACAAGGTGGTTTGAACCTTCCAGACACCAAGACACCCGATAACGCCGGCCCTGGCGTGGGATCGAAAACCACAACGGGTGGTTCGGGCTCGGAAGGTGGGGCCAGCCAGTAATTCGCCGCAATACCTACCCATCGCCATGAAGAGGTAACCATGAACGTCGATAAAAACCTGGAAAAAGAAGTCCTGACCCGCCTGCTGCACGCCCACCCAAGTGGCCTGGGCAAGGAGGTCCTGGACAATTACCGGGGGGAGAAAGTCGTGGCCAGCACCCTCGCCACCTTGCAGGAACGCGGGCTGATCCAACATGGGCACGTGGTATGCAACGAAGCGGGCGAGCATACGCTGAACCTGCCGATCAAACTCAGCGCTGCCGGGGTTGAGGCGGCGCGCAAGCTGGATGCCTGACGGCGCTTCACATTGCCGGGCATTTAGCCGGGTTTTGTATTGAAGCTGGTGGACCTATCGCGAGCAGGCTCGCGCCTACAGGGGATTTGTGTCGGACACAGAAAATCTGTAGGAGCTGGCTTGCTAGCGATAACGATGGTTCAGGCGCCGAATATATTTCGGATCAACTCATCAACCTCAGCAGCCCCCGGCGAAGTTGCCGGCCCCCACCGTGTCACCGCCAACGCCGCAGCCGCATTGGCCCGGCGCGCCGCGTCAAACGCCGACAAGCCCTGCGCCAATCCTGCAACAAACACCCCAGCATGGGCATCACCGGCACCATTACTGTCCACGGCCTCGACCTTGAATCCCGGCACATGCCTGCGCTCTGAACCCTGGCTGATCCAGCAACCCTGCGGCCCGTCACGCACCACCATGAGCACCTCGCGCGGCAGGTACGCGACCAGTCGATCCAATGCCTGGGCGATGTCTGTCGCGCCGGTAATCTTCAGCGCTTCGACGCTATTGCTGGTCCACACATCGATGCGCGGCAGCAACGCCTGCATCAGTGGCGCATCCGGCGAATCCACCAGCGGCCCCGGATCAAACACCACGTTGACGCCTTCCGGCAGCATCAGCACCCAGTCCACCAACGGTTGTGCTTTACCCGCATGCAACAGGCTGTAGCCGCTGACGTAGACATAATCCCCCGCCTCGGCCGGCACACTGGCCAGGTCTTCAGCAGACAGCTCACCTTCGGCACCGATATAGGACACAAAACTGCGTTCGGCGGAGGCATCAGTGATGGCGACGCACAGCCCGGTATCGCGTTCGGCACGATCAGCAATGCCGATCTGGATGCCTTCCACGTTCATCGCCTCACGGGCCAAGTCACCGAAACGCCCAGTGCCGTGGCGACCAAGGTAAACCACCGGCAGACCGTTACGCTGCGCAGCGGCCATCACATTGAAGCCGCCGCCGACTTCGAAACTGGCGGACTGCGCCAGCACGTCGCCACCCGCTTGCGGCAATTTATCCACGGCCATGACCAGGTCGATGATGACCTGGCCGGTGTGCAACATCTTAGGCATGAGCATTCTCGGTCAGCGCAGCACGACGATCCTTCGCCCCGCCGAGTACACAATAAATGCCACCGGCGACCACAAAGGTCACGATCCAGCCGAGGCCGTTATGGCCCAGCCATGAGTCGGACAGGAAGCCTTTGAACCAGACATTTTCTGCCGTGGTGCCGATGGTGGTGAAGCTGAAGCCAAGCACGATCGCCACCGCCCAGGCACCGAACGCGCGCCACTCGACGCCGCCGCGATACCAATAGGCGCTGCTCGGGCTGACGTCCAGCAGATCCTTGGGGCTGTAGTAATGACGGTGAATCAGGTCGACCACGAAGATCCCGACCCACGCGGTGATCGGCACCGCCAGCAGGGAAATGAAGGTGATGAACGGGCCGTAGAAACTGTCGGCGATCAACATGAAGTAGATCGAGCCGGCGAAGATCGCCACGATGTCGACCAACACAGCATAGACGCGCTTGACCTTCAAACCGAGCGTCAGCGTGGTCAGGCCGGCGGAGTACACCGACAGGTTGTTCGACAGCAGCAAGCCACCGAACGCGGTGATCAGGTAAGGCACGGCCATCCACGTCGGCAACATGTCGCGGATCGCGATGATCGGATCAGTGGCTTGGGCCAGGTCGTTGTTGCCCACCGACAGCAAACCGCCGAGGGTGATCAACAGCACCAGTGGAATTCCCGCACCGAAGGCCGCCGACGCCACCAGGCGCACGGCTTTGACGCTGCGATGCTGGTAGCGCGACATGTCCGCGCCGGCGTTGGCCCAACCGATCCCGGTGCCCGCCGCCATGGTGCCGACGCCGATGATCATGGCGCTCATTGGCGCAGGCGTAGCGTTGAACACCGCGCTCCAGTCGATGGTGGCGCAGAGGAAACCACCGACCAGAATGTTCAGCGCGCCGAACACGTAGGTCGCCCACTTCTGGATCACCAGCAGAGTGGCGTGACCGAGGCCAGACACCGACAAAGTCAGCAGTACGAAAATTGCGATGAACAGCAAGGTCAGCAGCGGCGCGCTTTTCGCTTCAACCGGCGAGCCGAACAGGATCGAACACAGCGACAGCAACACGAACGCGGCGGTGGTGGTGTTGACGGTTTCCCAGCCCAGGCGCGACATCAGCGAGACTAGGGTCGGGCCGATATTGCCGCGTACACCAAAGATCGCCCGCGACAGGGTCAGGCTCGGCGCACGGCCACGGCGACCGGCGATGGAGATGATCCCGACCACCGCGAAGGAACCGGCGGCACCTAGGATCGCAACAATGATTGCCTGCCAGATCGCCAAGCCGCGAAAAGCCACGAGCGTCGCGCCCAGCGGCAGGCCGAGAATGGAAATGTTGGCGGCGAACCAGACCCAGAACAGCTGCAAGGGGTGACCATTGCACTCGGCTTCCGGCACCGGTTCGATGCCACGGGTTTCCAGTTGCCCGGCACTCTGCCCGGCGTTTGATGTACTCATGAAAAATGCTCCTGTTGCCATTTTTGTGGTTGTGGCAATGACGCAAAACGATAAGACATTTGTGGCGAGGGAGCTTGCTCCCGCTGGGCCGCGAAGTAGCCCCAAAACCTGCGACAGTAGTGAGGCAGGCACACCGAGTCGTCAGAGTTTACGACTGCTGCGCAGCCGAGCGGGAGCAAGCTCCCTCGCCACGGGAAATCGGGTCGACCCTAAAATCAGCGCAGAGTCAGCAGTTGCTGTACCAAGGGCTCCAACTCAAGATCGTTCACCGCCTTAACAGTGTCGATCATCTCCACAGGCCAACTCTCAAGACCCAGGCAGGCCCCGAGCATCGCGCCAAGTATCGCCGCGATGGTGTCGGTGTCGCCGCCAAGGCTCGCAGCCATGCACAGCGCTTCGAAGGCGTTCATTTCGCCGATGGCCACTTGCTGGGCCAGGGCAAACGACACCACCACCGATTCCTGTGATGCCACCGACGTGCCGATCACGTCGTACAGCAAATCGGCGAGCAATGCCTTGTCGCTGTCGACGCTGATGCTGCGCGCCCAACTGATGCGCGAAGCAATGCGCCCGCCAGCGACCCAGTGGCCATGGCTTTCGGCTTGCTGGGCGATTTGCTGGCCGAGGTTCAACGCCTCGCCCAGGTCCATGCCATTGATCCCGGCTGAAACCACCGCCGCCACTGCCGCTGCGCTGGAAATCCCCAGCGTGGTGTTGTGGGTGACCTGACAGGCCTGCACCACGGCCCTGATGAAACGCTCGGGATGGGCGACATCCGCGGCGATCCCTACCGGAGTGATGCGCATCGCCGCACCATTGGTGGTGCCGTAGCGCCCTGCTTCCTCCGGCGAATGACCAGCGAGGATCATTTCGATGGCCCGTTTGGTCGAGGGGCCGAGCAAATCTTGCGAGCCCTTGGCCTGCATCTCGGCTTCCCATTCGATCAGGCGTTGAGCGAGCAGCGCCGGTTCGATCCAGCCCTTGCCATCGATCAGCAACTGTCCGACCAGGATCGCCTGTTCGGTGTCATCGGTGATCGAGCCTTTGGGCATGTTGGCAGCGATCGGTTGATCCGGGCCGGCGTCTTGCAGGTCGGTGATTTCGCCGAAGCGCGCCTTGATCTCGGCGCGGCTCAGGGATTGGGTCGGCATGCCCAGCGCATCGCCGAGCGCCAGGCCGTAGAACGCGCCCAAGGCACGATTGAGCGCGGTCATTTCGAGTTTCCAAATTGCAGGTGCAGACGGAAGTGCACGGGATCGAGCAGGCTTTCCACCTGTTCCATGAAACGGTTTTGCCGGTCGTAGGTGGTGCGCAATGCTTTGAGGAACACCGTTCCGACCGGGCGACCCAACAGTTCAGCGTCTTCGGCGTTCAGCGGTTCGGCGCCAATCCATTGATCGCCGCGCTCACCGATATAGCCGTAGGCCGCCAAGGTGATGGTCAGAGAATTGTCGATCAGGCCGACACGCGGCAGGCTTTCCAGGCCTCCGCTGGCGGGCATCAATGAACGTTCGAGGGACACCAGCGTGCCGTCATTGGAGCGGCGACGACGGTCGAGGGTGATGAATTGGTCGATGCCGAAACGTGACAGCAAATCCGGGCGGGTCACCGCCTCCAGCCGCAGCACTTCGGTATTAACCAGCGCGCCGCTGTCGGCCAGGGCCTGGGCCCAGCCGCTGCGCTGGTCGAGCGCCACACCGTCGAAGGTGACGATGGAACCGACCCCGCTTTGCGTCGCGATGTAGTTGCGCCGTTTCAACTCGGCCAGGGCTTCACGCAAAGTACCTCGGCTGACTTTGAATTCTTCAGCCAACTGATGCTCGCCCGGCAGATGAAAGCCGTCCTCCATAAGGCCGCTTTCAATGCGCCGGATGAGCTCGTCGACCACCCGTTGTTTCTTGTCAAATCGTACCTGTCTAATCATGTACAAATTGATAACCGAAACGGGTTGGGATTGGCAAGGACTATTTACGGCATATGGCCAAAGGGCTTGCTTGTGTCGAGCGCGATGTACAGGGCTCAGCGAGTTCGCGTTCAGGATCTATGCTTTCAAGCTGGCAGGAAACCACGGTGCCGCTGCTGCTGGTGGCATCCCCTAGGCAGACAGGATGATTCATGGTCTGGCTACGCCACCGCTAGGGGAACCGAACTTGAACGGGTCGGCGCCACGGTTCTCGCGGTTTTTCTCTTTGCGCGCCGCGTCCGGTGGGTGGATCATTTGTACCGTCAGGCTACCGTCTGCACCGGCGTAAACCACGGCACTGGCTCCACCGTCGAGGTAGCTGGCGATGGTGGCCAGGTTGATTTCCACCAGTGCGCTGCTGACCCCGGTATTGCCCAAGCGTCGTCCGATGTTGTAACCCTCGTCGACATTGCCCGGGTCGATACCGTGGCCGTCGGTATTCAGGCTGTGCAAGGCGTTGGTCAGGGCGAACTCTGCTTCCTGGTTGTCGGTGGTGTCGTAGAACACCCGCACTGGTTTCTGCCCTTCGGGCAAGGTATCCAGAGCCTGTAACCAGCCTGCCTGCAAGGCCCTGGCCTGCAACGCCGGTTTTAGCCGTTTGCCGTTTTCATCCTGCATCGAGACCTTGATCGGACGGTGCAAGTAACCCAGCACCGGCGCGGCGTCGAACTCTTTGACCTGGTGCTGGGCCCAGCGGATGGGCAGCCAGGGCGAGGGTTGGAATTCTCCTGGGCCGCGGTTGCTGATGGTTTTCCAGAGGGCGGGGAGTTGGGATTGCCAGTAGGCGGTGGACATGGTGGTGGGTGCATAGGGCGCTTCAAAGGCATTGGCACGCGCTGCGGCTTCGAACCAATCGGTAAATGATTTATCGCGATCCCAATAAAAGGCCCATAACTTGCCCAGATCAGCATTTTTGTTCTGATTGTCCTCAGCCTCATGGGTGGCATAACGGCGAATGTACCGATCCACCCGATCCGAACGGCTGACTAGCACCCCGGCCATGCTTTCGAATATCGTCGGGACGACATGGCCGTTCTGCAACCCCGGGGTTCCTATAACCCGCAATCCGTCTCGCGTGACGTCTCCATCCTCGCTCACAATCAAGGCCTGAGGCACTTGGGGGTTGTCATCAAAGAACTGGAACAAACGATCGATCATGCCCTGTGCATGGGTCGTGTTTTCGGCGTCCTGCCACAAAAAGAGTGTGACCCCGAGAGTGGCGGCGTTGCGCCCGTTATGAATGTTATTCGCAGCCCCTGTATCTGACGGTTGCTTGGGTGGCGCGATGGAAAACACCGGGATTGGCCAATACGCTACTGATTCGCCTGCCGAATGTTTGAAGGCAACTCGGATTTTGATATCTCTGGAGTTTTGTCTGGACGTTAGTGACGCCTTATAATCCTTGGGATCTCGTGAATAAATCGAAGCAAAGTTGTTGTTTTTCTTCTTGATGAATTGCCAGATCTCAGATTGGTGGTCCTGGTAAATACCAAGACCCACTCCCCGGATCTCCAACGCGTACGTCCGCGTTTGTGTGGCCTGTTGTTCGGCGACTTGCGCCATGACATTGGCTTTGTAAGCGGCAAGCCCTGCCTTTTCACTGGCCACGGCGTTGCCCCACCAGTGAACGCTGAAAATCATCAGCAACGGGCCTAAGATCGCGGCGATCCCCCAGCGCAGTATCGGGTTCATGTCACGCAGTACCATGTTAAGTTCCTGTGCCTTGATTTGGACAAGCCAGACGAAGCCGAGCCAAAGCATCAGCAGGATTCCTGCGATCCAAAGGTAGGGTTTGAGTTTCGGTAAAGTCCGTATTCGGTGTTGAGGATTGTTCACAAAGCACCTCCATGTTTAGCGGTGCCGGCAAGCAGGGAGGGTTGTGTCATCGAGACCAAATCAGAGGGCGGGAAAGTGCCTTTGTCGTAATACTGATAACTGGCCCTCACTAACAACTGAGCCTCAGCACTAAGTCGTGTCCAGCCTGGTAGTCGTCCGACTTGGTCGAATTGTTTTTCATCCATCTTCCAATCCGCAATCGCCACCAACACTTCACGCATGGCTGGATCATCGAGGCAGTGGGCCTGGCCGATGGCAATGTCCATCGCCGTCACCCAACGCTGGTTTTCCGGGCTGCGCAGGATCGCCGAGTGGTAGGAGTTGGCCCCCCACGTCTTCTGGTCATGCTCCATGCGTGCCCGGGCCTCGCGCGGGGTTTCCTCGCGCTCGTGAGAAGAACTGCCGCTAACGCGGGCCGGGCCTTTTCGTACGGCGCGCGTGTGGTCCTCCGGGTCCTCGGTTAATCCGTTAAAACGCGCCAGCGCCTCCCGCTGCGTGGTGTACGGGGCGTCATACTCGGCAGGCATCCTGATCCACAAAAAGGTTGCGGCGTCTTTGCCTAGCGCGATGCTTTTGCCAACCTCATCGGGTTTGTCCAGACCGGCGCGGGTCGGGCTGCCCTGTATGGCTTCGCCACCAAACATCTGCGGCGCATGGGGCGGGGTCAGGGCCTCGGCATTGATCAGGCGTTCCTGCCCCTTGGCGATCGGCGCTTGCGAAGCCACGCCGGTGAGCAAGGACGCGCCCGGGTAACGGTGCTCGCCCGGGGCGCGGATGAACTCGGGTTGCGGCGACTTGCCCACCAGCACCGGTTCGCCGTCACGATGGCGCTTGGTCCACAGGCGCTGATAAAAACCGAGGGATTGCAGGGCCGTCATCGCCGGGCGCCCATCGGGCGTGGCATCGGGCACGCCATAGGTGCCGATGCCTTGCACATCATCCAGCGCCACAGTGGTGTCGTCGGGGCAAAAATACACGTACACCTTGCCGCGATTGTCGCGCTCGGGAAAAACCGTAAAGTTGCCGATTTTGTCCGGCCGCGTCCCTTGCGTGGGTGACCATCGCGGACCGCTGCGACCGCCGTAGGTTTTGCTGTCCCGGAGCGCGGATAGCGGAGGTTGCGGATGCGGGGTTTGTGTCACCGCGCTGACGATCCGGATCAGCGTGGCGAGGGTGTCATGGTCTTTGGGGGTGACCTTGGGCAGCACGCTGTAGGGCGAGTCCACGAGAACGAGGGTGTCGGCGCAACGCTGGCCCTTG
>NZ_JSAK01000037.1 GCF_000802965.1 Pseudomonas fluorescens
GTGTTGGCCGGACGCTTACGTTGCAATGACGTCTGCGATAATGCAATTCTGAATAAGGTTTGTACCCTCTGGCTTCTTCAGGAAGGGGTATGTTATGCAGGTAATAACGCATTCATGAGAGGGGCATAGTCTCCTCCCCTCAATCCTTTGAGGGAGGGACTTTATGGGTTGCCTTAAGGACGACTTTATTTAAAAGGTAGCTGGCAGGCAGAAGAAGCACGATTACCAAAATGGGGGCAATGTTTTTGTGAAAATGCAGGTGTTCAACCAGTGCGTTCAGCAGCAGAGCTCCAAGAAGGTATTGCACCAAGTAGATGGTGGGGTAAATCATCATCCCGCCCCAAGACTGTTCTACTTTGAAGACTATTTTTGAGTTGAAGAAATAAGCAAAAACTATCCCGGCCGTATAAGCGATGGCATAAGCTATTTGATAGTTGGTCAAGTAACTCAAAAAAAGATAAAAGCAGTAAGTAAGCCCGGTATTGAGCCCCCCGCCGACTAAGAAACTCAGCCATCGACGGACTCGCGGGGTGTATGTCAGTCTGGTCACGAGGCGCTTTTTTTCGATGTCAGCTTGGTGAACTCAGAATAGTCCCTAATGTAATCTTCGGCCTCGTAATAATCCGAGGTGAAGACCAATAATACGGCGTCTTCTGAGTACTTGTATTGAATGCCCCAGGTAAGTGGTGGTAAGTAGATACCCTTGTTCGGGGCGTCCAGAAGAACTTCCGCGCGGCTGGTTCCGTCGTCAACCACCACGGCACAACTGCCTTTGACGCAAATCAGAAATTGGTGGCATTTGTGGTGTGCGTGTTCGCCACGGGTTTTCTGGCTTGGCACATTGAATACAAGAAAATAGCGTTTGGGGGTGAAAGGGATATCGTTTTGAAACTCGCCGACTGATAGATCGCCTCGCATGTCTGCGATGTATTTGAACGTGTGAGTTGTCACATTGCCAACTCCGATCCTGATGACCGCGTCGCTCTGTTCTTCTGCTTTAGGTATCGCTGTCTTGGATGCATCACTGGATGCAGCGTTTTCCACGTAACCGGTAATTCTTGCGGGCGAACCGGTAACGATGGCATACGGGGGCACTGATTTTGTGACGACCGCGCCGGCACCAACCATGGCGCCAGTACCGATTGTCACCCCAGGCAGAATGACTGCGCCGCCGCCGATGGATGCTCCGTCCTGTATGACGGTTTGGGAGAACGAATCCGGATACACCTTGGATCGCGGGAACTTGTCATTGGTAAATGTGGCATTAGGGCCAATGAATACGTCAGAGCCGATTCTCAGGCCATCCCATACGTAGACGCCGGATTTGATCGTGGTGCGATCACCAATGATCACGTCGTTTTCGATTAAGCAATGCGAGCAGACGTTCACATCGTCACCGATGACTGCGTCGGGGAAAATCACTACGTATTGCCATACGCGGGTATTTTTTCCAATGCGTTTGCTCTTTACATCAGCACTGGCGTGGATGAGGTTATTAGTCAATTGAGCTCTCCTTGTTATTGAGCTTCATGCACACAATGGCCAGTGGCCTTTGCTTGCTGTTTTCGTAGGCGCGCCAGGCGTAAGTGCCTATCAGGCCCAGTCCGAGCAAATTGAGTGTTCCCAGCATAAGAACCACGACCATGGTTGCGGCGTAGCCCGGAACCTGAATGACGCCAGAAATGCGGGCGACGATGACCATCAAGCCAACGAGCAGGGAAACGAGCGAGCCCAAGGTTCCAATACGAATCAGCAATCTGATGGGATAGTCGGTGAACGCAAAGATACTATCCATCATGTACTCGAGCTTCTTTTTAAACGTCCACGCGGATTTTCCTTCCAGGCGGATCTGACGCTCGTACTCAATGAACTTTCTTCGGAAGCCCAGCCAAAAAATCAGTGCTATCAGGGAGGAGCGAGATTCGTTAAGTTGCAGCAATTGTTCGCGAAACGCTTTGTTGCAGCCAAAGATATCCACGCCGCCCTTGGGCATGTCATGCACGACCAGGCGACGGTAGAGGCCCCAAAAAATCGATGATGCCAAGCGGCTCGGCAACGGATCTTTTCGAGCGTTACGAGTTCCGATTGCAACATCGCACTCGTCGTTGGAAAGGGATTTGAAGAGGCTGATCAGCAGTTCAGGTGGTTCCTGCAAATCCGCCGCCATTACTCCAAAGTAATTCCCTGTCGCCGCCATCAAGCCGGTTCGTATGGCCGGAAACGAGCCAAAGTTTCGTGAGTGCGCAAGTAGCTGCGCTGAGAAGCTCATTGTACCCAGTGCGTTTTTGAGCATTCCGAAGGAGTTATCAGGGCTGCCGTCTACCACGAAAACCACTTCGAGCTTGTTATCGAGGCGCTCGTTCATGTCCGTCAAGGCCTGGATCAAACGAGGGATCGATTCAGAGTTCTTGTAGACCGGGACGATAACGGAATAGCTCATGCAGCCCATCCATTGACGGCGGCAATGACGTTACTGACTTCTTCGTCGGTCATTTCCGGGTAGCAGGGTAGGGTTAGAATCATTGTCGCAAGGTGTTCGGTGTTTTCAAGTGAAAAGTCGGCGAACCGCTGGCCAAACACCGGCTGTTTATAGTCGGGGATCGGGTAGTGCACGTCCGATGCGATTTTGGCTTCGCGCAAATGTAACTGCAGAGCGTCTCTTTTAGCCGACTGGATGACATACAAGTGAGCAACCGATGCTACGCCCTGGTCTTGCGGGTGTTGAATTTCGCTGTGGTGGATTTCGGTACGATACCGCGCAGCAATCTGGCGACGGCGCTCGTTCCCCACGTCGAGCTGAGGAAGGAACTCCAGCAGGATAGCAGCCTGCATTTCATCCAGGCGGCTGTTTCGAGCACCGTCTAGCTCAACGCAGTACTTTGACGACCACCCGTACTGACGTAGCTGGGCCACACGCTGGGCAATGGCGGTAGAATTGGTCACAACCGCACCGCCATCACCGAGGGCACCCAGATTTTTTGTGGGGTAAAAGCTGAAGCTGGAAGCATCGCCAAAGGTGCCGACACGCTTGCCGTTCCGTTTGGCGCCATGGGCTTGTGCGCAATCTTCCAGAAGGGCAATTTTTTTCGCTGCGCAGAAGGTCGCGATTTCCTGAATCTCTGGGATTGCCAAACCATACAGGTGCGTGACGACTACCGCTTTGGCGCCAGAGGCGATAGCGTTTTTCACGCTCGCGAGTGTCACAACCTGTGTATCCAGTTCGACGTCCATGAACAGCGGGGTCGCACCAATCGCCATGATCGAGGTGGTGGTATACATGCCAGCGTTTGCGACGGTTGCCACCTGGTCATTTTTCTGGACGCCCAGAGCCTTCAACGCCAACTCGATTGCATCGGTGCCGTTGGCCACGGTGACACAATGACCGGCGTTCAAATATTCAGCGAAAGCAGCTTCGAAACGTTTGACCTCTGGCCCCAAAATTACCCAACCGCTGGCGACGACTCGTTGAATCGACGCATTAATCTGAGTCTGGAACTTGTTGATCTTCGCCGCTAGGTTGTTGATTTGTTGCATGGGTGCTCTCCATTTCGAAGCAAAAAAGCGTGTTAGTTATGATTTTTGACGGCGTTAACCGAAGTTCGCATATGAAGGGAAGAGCCATCGCTCACTTAGGTGACTGCTCCATTCCTTTTTTCGCACGGATTCTATCCCTCCCATGAGCTAGCTCCAACCAGCGAAGCGCAAATAGGGACCAATGCTATGCCGTTCGTTGATTTCGGCACAGGGAAAACTAGTCGCGACGGGCTGCGAAGTGGCTAACTTTTAGGTAATTCAATAAACTGCTGCTCGCACGAATTTCTCTGTTACACATCCTTCATGATCAGCGCTGTCTGCTGTTGCGATCATTATCTCCCGATCACATCCGCTGTGGCCTATGCGCTGACGTCTATACGTATCCCAAAGGGTCGCCAATGAGTTCCAAGACATTCCTCGTTACCGGGGGCAGCGGTTTTGTGGGGCGGGCGTTGATCAACCGATTGGCGTTGATACCGGGATCTACGGTGATCGCGCCTGTCAGGAATGTGGCCACGAATTTTCCTGATGGGGTTCGTTCAATACCCTTCACAAACCTCGATGCGGTGTTCAATTGGAGTGACGCACTAAGGGGTGTTGACGTTGTTGTTCATTCCGCCGCGCGGGTTCATGTCATGGATGATGTCTCGGCTGCCCCGCTGACCGCATTTCGCAAGGTGAATGTCGATGGCACGTTGAATCTGGCACGTCAGGCGGCAGCCGCTGGGGTTAGAAGACTCATTTACATCAGTTCCATAAAAGTGAACGGAGAGGGGGCTACAGGAGGCGAGGCGTATACCGCCGACGATACGCCTTCCCCCGTTGATTCCTATGGGATCTCAAAACTTGAGGCAGAGCTTGCCTTGCAGGCGTTGGCGGTTTCCACAGGCATGGAGGTGGTCATCATCCGCCCCGTGTTGGTCTATGGCCCCGACGTCAAAGCCAACTTTCTCAGCATGATGCGCTGGTTGTACCGTGGTGTTCCCTTGCCATTTGGCGCTGTCCACAATCGCCGCAGTCTCGTCGCCATAGATAATCTGGTGGATTTTATCGTGACCTGTTCCGACCACCCAGCGGCCGCCAATCAAGTGTTCCTGGTCAGTGATGGCGAAGACGTATCGACCACGCAGTTACTGCGAAAGTTGGCACATGCCTTGGGTAAACCGGCCAGATTGTTACCGATACCGGCGGGGCTCATGAGTGGCGCCGCCTCATTACTTGGTCAGCAAGACCTGGCAGACCGGATTCTCGGATCCTTGCAGGTTGATATCAGCAAAAACCGCCAATTATTAGGCTGGGAACCTCCGGTCTCTCTCGATAAAGCCTTGGGCCTAACGGCGCAACATTTTCTGGATTCGCGCAAATCATGAGTTATGGCTGGTTTATCCCTGTCATCGTTGTTGTGTCTTTTTCCCTTACCTGGGTTCTACGTCGGTACGCTCTGTCGCGCAGCCTTATGGATGTTCCCAACGCCCGCAGCTCTCACTCGGTTCCCACTCCTCGGGGCGGAGGAGTGGCAATTGTTCTCGCATTTACCTTGGCACTGTTCATGCTCTTGTTTGCGGGGTTGATGACGTTCCAAGCGTTTCTGGCCATTGCTGGCGCCGGTGCCCTGATTGCCGTTATCGGATTCATGGATGACCACGGACACATCGCTGCCCGTTGGCGTTTGCTGGGACATTTTGTTGCGTCGATATGGTTGTTGTTCTGGCTCGGTGGCTTGCCCGTCGTTGAAGTTGCGGGAGGTACTTTCGATCTGGGATGGATCGGCCATGTGTTAGCGGCCTTTTATCTGGTATGGCTGCTCAACCTTTACAACTTCATGGACGGTATCGATGGGATTGCCAGTGTCGAGGCTATTTGCGTTTGTCTCGGGGCTTGCCTGCTGTCTTGGTTAAGCGGAGCGGTGGACTTGATTTGGGCTCCGTTGTTGTTGGCCGTTTCCGTGGCTGGTTTCCTTTTCTGGAACTTCCCCCCGGCGAAGATATTCATGGGGGATGCCGGTAGTGGTTTCCTGGGAGTTGTGCTTGGGGGACTCTCACTGCAAGCGGCGTGGGTTTCGGGAGACTTCCTGTGGGGATGGTTGATTTTACTTGGGGTTTTTATCGTTGATGCGACGTTCACGCTGTTTCGCCGTTTGCTGCGGGGCGACAAGGTCTATCAAGCGCACCGAAGTCACGCTTACCAATTCGCCTCTCGTCGGTTTGGCAGCCACTTAAACGTCACAATGGCGGTGGGCGCGATCAATTTGCTTTGGTTGTTGCCTATAGCTTTGGGTGTCACTCGAATGGGCATGAATTCAATTCTGGGATTGATTCTGGCCTATGCTCCATTAGTTGCGCTGGCAATCAAGTTTCACGCGGGAGAGCTTGAAGAGCCTGCGGAAAAAACCGAATAACAGCTCTGTCATTCAGGTTTTAAAGTGGATGAGATGCGCTTATAAGGTTCCACTACATTGATACGGCGGGTAAGGGAGAAAGCGGAGGTGAATGAACGGTTCATGGACAAGATCAGAGCTCTACTTGTTGGGCTACCCCGACGTCGCAAGCGGCTGATACAGGTTGCCACAGATATCGTTCTGGTCTGGGTTGCTCTGTGGTTGGCGTTCATCGTCCGTCTGGGGATCGATGATATGTACAACCCCTTCAAAGTCCACTTATGGCTGTTTGTCAGCGCTCCCGTCGTTGCCATTCCCCTTTTCATCAGGTTTGGCATGTACCGTGCGGTCATGCGTTATTTCGGTAATGACGCGCTGATTGCGATTATCAAAGCGGTCAGTCTTTCCTCTCTGATTCTTGCGCTCGTGGTCTATTGGTACAGCAATCACGAAACCGTAGTCCCGCGCTCCATCGTCTTCAACTACTGGTGGCTCAGTCTTGTCATTATTGGCGGGTTGCGTCTGTGTATGCGCCAGTACTTTATGGGGGATTGGTTCGCCGGTGCTCACCATGTGCCTTTTACCAGTCGCGATGACGGCCTCACCAAGGTCGCGATCTACGGCGCGGGCGTGGCTGGCAATCAACTGGTCGCGGCGTTGCGCATGGGGCGGGTCATGCGGCCTGTGGCGTTCATCGATGATGATCCGAGTATTGCGGATCGTTCGATTGCCGGCCTGCAAGTTTACAAACCCAAGCACATCCAACAGATGATCGATGAATCAGGTGCAAAGGAAATTCTTCTGGCCCTGCCGTCATCCACTCGCGCACGACGGCGTGAAATCCTGACGTTCCTGGAGCATTACCCGCTCCACATCCGCAGCGTTCCTAACTTCACCGACCTGGCCAGCGGACGGGTGAAGGTCGAAGACATTCAGGAAGTGGACATCGCGGACTTGCTGGGACGGGATTCAGTGCCCGCACAACCGGACTTGCTCGAACGTTGCATTAAAGGCAAGACCGTCATGGTGACGGGGGCGGGTGGGTCAATCGGTTCGGAACTCTGCCGGCAGATTTTTGCGCTTGGCCCGACCACGCTTTTGCTGTTCGATCACAGTGAATTCAACCTCTACAGCATTCTCTCAGAGCTTGAACAGCGCATTTGTCGAGAGTCGATTCCTGTGCAGTTGCTGCCGATACTTGGCTCCGTCCGTCACCCGCACAAGCTGTTGGATGTCATGAAAACCTGGGGCGTAGACACCGTCTATCACGCCGCCGCGTATAAACACGTGCCCATGGTCGAGCACAACATCGCAGAAGGGGTGTTGAACAACGTAATCGGTACGCTCAACACCGCGCAGGCAGCGCTGCAGTCCGGGGTCTCCAATTTTGTGCTGATCTCCACCGACAAAGCGGTTCGCCCCACCAATGTGATGGGCAGCACCAAACGCCTCGCCGAATTAACGCTTCAGGCATTGAGCAAGGAAATCGCGCCGGTCTTGTTCGGCGACAAAGCCAATGTGTCCCGGGTCAACAAGACTCGATTCACCATGGTTCGCTTCGGCAACGTGCTGGGTTCCTCCGGTTCGGTGATTCCGCTGTTTCACAGCCAGATCAAGTCTGGTGGGCCATTGACGGTTACTCACCCCAAAATCACCCGTTATTTCATGACCATTCCTGAAGCCGCGCAATTGGTAATCCAGGCGGGTTCCATGGGGCAGGGTGGTGATGTGTTCGTGCTCGACATGGGCGAGCCGGTGAAGATCGTCGAACTGGCGGAGAAGATGATCCATCTCTCCGGGTTGAGCATTCGCTCGGAGAAAAACCTGCAAGGCGACATCTCCATTGAGTTCACCGGGCTGCGACCCGGCGAGAAGCTTTATGAAGAGCTGTTGATCGGCGACAACGTATCAGCCACTGAACATCCGATGATCATGAGCGCCAGCGAAGATCACCTTCCATGGGATGTGCTCAAGGGACGTTTGACGGATTTGCTGATGGCCGTCGAGCAGGATGATTACACGCGCGTGCGTCAATTACTGCGCGATACCGTCAGCGGCTACACCCCCGACGGCGACATCGTTGACTGGATCTACCAGCAGCGCCGCCTCGAACCCTGATTGTTTCACATCCTGTAACGGACACATTTTTGACAGGCTCCATTCATCGCCTAAGTTTGGGAGGCAGCTTCGGAAAAGCTGCTTTCTCAATCGATGTCATGGAGCGTCATTTATGCGTACTGGCTTTTTCAACTCCCTGGTTTTTGCCCTGCTCACTAGCGTCTCAATTGCCGCCGTTTCGGCCCCTTCAGTGACGCCGGAGTCGAACCATGCTCCTGCGGCAGCGCAGGCTTCGGCAAATGCGCCATCGGGCAAAGTCGATCTCAATGGTGCCGATGCTTCAACGCTGCAAAAAGAGCTCTCGGGTATTGGCGAAGCGAAAGCCAAGGCGATTGTTGCGTATCGTGAAACCAATGGACCGTTCGCATCGGTGGATGAGCTGCTGGAGGTGAAGGGGATTGGCAAGGCGATCCTGGATCGCAATCGCGAGAAGCTGGAAGTGAACTAAGCTGATTGTTCAACGCCAAGGGGCCGGTCATTGACCGGCCTTTTTGCATTCCGGCGAACGCTGCGAGGTGATGCCTTCCGTCGGCACTTGAAAAATTATGGCTATCATATGTCGATTAAATTATGCCTATAATTAATTCGTTTCCGTCGACTCGGCCCGAGAATCAGAGGCCGGTCCATTCCTCACGAATCTCCCAGGAGCTCAGCCATGAATTCTGTCCAGTCCCAAGGTACGGCCCTCGTCACCGGCGCTTCTTCCGGTATCGGGGCGATTTACGCGCAGCGTTTGGCGGCGCGGGGTTTTGATCTGTTGTTGGTTGCCCGTGATCAGCAACGGCTGGAGGAGGCGGCGAGCAAGCTCAGCGCCGAGCATGGTGTTCAGGTCGAAGTGCTGAAGGCAGATCTGACGCAAAAGGATGACGTGCTCAAAATCGAGCAGCGTCTGCGCAGTGACTCAAGCATCAGCCTGCTGCTGAACAATGCCGGTGTGGCGGCGGACGGTTTGTTGGGCAATGCCGATACCGATCAGCTTGATCAACTGATTCAGTTGAACGTCACGGCGGTCACGCGACTGGCCGCAGCAGCCGCAGCCAGTTTTGCCAAGGCAGGACGTGGAACGATCATCAACATTGCATCGGTGGTGGCGTTGTTTCCTGAGCGCTTCAACGCGACCTACAGTGCCAGCAAGGCGTACGTATTGAGCCTGACCCAATCCTTGAACGCCGAACTCGACGGCACCGGAGTCAAAATCCAGGCCGTGTTGCCAGGCGTAACCCGCACGGAAATCTGGGAACGTTCTGGTATCGACGCTTCACAGATTCCGGCCGACATGGTCATGGAAGCGGGGGAGATGGTCGACGCCGCGCTGTCAGGGTTGGACCAGGGTGAGTTGATCACCATTCCTTCGTTGCCGGATGCCGCCGACTGGGACGCCTTCGTGGCCGCGCGTCATGTCCTGGCGCCAAACCTTTCCAAAAGCAAAGCCGCCGCGCGTTACAAATAAAACGCCAGACATCGGCATGAGGAAGTTGCGGTATGAGTGATCGTCGAGTGGTTGTAACGGGTATGGGGCTGGTGTCTCCGCTGGGTAGCGGGGTCGAGGCTGTCTGGTCGCGTCTGTTGGCGGGACGTTCCGGGTTGCGAAATTTGCCGGACGAAGTGGTAGCTGATCTACCGGCCAAGGTCGGCGGCGCTGTTCCGACAATAAATGACGACCCGGAGGCCGGGTTTGATCCGGATCGGGCGACGCCACCCAAAGAGCAGAAGAAGATGGATCGCTTTATTCTGTTCGCCATGGAAGCGGCGCGTCAGGCGCTGGAGCAAGCCGGTTGGCAGGCACAAAACGCCGGTGACCAGGAGCGCACGGCCACCATTATCGGGTCTGGCGTCGGTGGTTTCGGTGCGATTGCCGACGCGGTGCGCACCACCGACAGCCGTGGCCCGCGGCGTTTGTCGCCGTTCACCATTCCATCGTTTCTGGTCAACCTGGCAGCGGGGCATGTGTCGATCCAGCACGGTTTCAAAGGCCCGTTGGGTGCGCCGGTGACAGCCTGCGCGGCCGGGGTTCAGGCGATTGGCGATGCGGCGCGACTGATTCGTTCCGGCGAAGCAGACATCGCGGTTTGTGGCGGCGCGGAAGCGGCGATCGATCGCGTCAGCCTCGCCGGGTTTGCTGCCGCTCGCGCGTTGTCGAGCGCTTTCAACGAAACACCGGAGCGTGCCTCGCGGCCGTTCGACCGTGATCGTGATGGCTTTGTCATGGGCGAGGGTTCGGGTCTGCTGGTGATCGAATCACTTGAACATGCCTTGGCTCGTGGCGCGCAGCCGCTGGCGGAATTGGTCGGATACGGCACCAGCGCCGACGCTTATCACCTCACCGCAGGTCCGGAGGATGGCAGCGGTGCCCGCCGGGCCATGTCGCTGGCGTTGGCTCAGGCCGGGATTTCACCGGAACAGGTTCAGCATCTGAATGCGCATGCAACCTCAACCCCGGTGGGTGACCTTGGGGAGTTGGCGGCGATCAAGTCGCTGTTTGGAGCGGATAACAAGATTGCGGTGACATCGACCAAATCGGCAACCGGGCATCTGCTCGGCGCGGCCGGCGGCATCGAGGCGATCTTCACGTTGTTGGCAATCAGGGATCAGATCGTGCCGGCAACCCTGAACTTCGATAACCCGGACCCCGCCGCCCAAGGCGTGGACATCGTTCATGGCCAGGCTCGACCAATGGCTATCGAGTACGCACTGTCCAACGGCTTCGGGTTTGGTGGTGTCAATGCCAGCGTGTTGTTCAAACGCTGGAACGGCTAATCCTGGGACTGGTTCAGGTGAGTGCGGGTAACGTCGAGAATCTGCTCGGCCAACTCGGGATTCTCGACGCTGCGTGAAAGCAGCAGTGCCCCCACCAGTGTCGACATGATGACAATGCTGCGGTCCACGGTGTTTTCACCATCCAGCGCGGCTTGTATTTGTTGAAGCCGCGCGTTGAGCACCACGTCGGAAGTCGGACTCGGTTGCCCGCGCATGCCGAGTTCCGATGACATGGTCAGCAGCGGGCATCCTTCATGGGGCGAGGTCTGGTGCCATTCAGATAAATAGGCATTGATGAACGCTTCCAGCGGGCGATCCTGGGCGAACAGCTCGGCGCAAACTCCAGCGACTTGATCGCCTGCGGCCTGCAAGGCCTTTTCCACCAGTTCATCCTTGGACTTGAAGTGCGAGTAAAAACCACCGTGAGTCAAACCCAGCGCTTTCATCAACGGTTGCAGGCCCGTCGCGCCGATACCGTCCCGGCGAAAGCGCTCTGAAGCCTCCTTGATGATGCGTTGGTGGGTCTGGGCTTTATGGTCCTGCGAGTAACGCATCTGAAATCTCCACATCAATGCCGCCATATTAACCAATGGAAATTGGATGGTGACTGTACTTCTACTTCTAAAAAGCATGCAGATGCGTCGAACTTGAATGAAACACTCGTAAAGCCTGGCATGAATAGTGATTACTCGATCATTGACGATTGTTGAACAATCCTGAGGCGAGGAGCATTGCAGCGGATGCCAACCCCACTTTCCCACCACTGATCAAGGATTTGTGCCATGTACAAAGACTATCCGGCGGCCTATCAAGTCAGCAAAGGCTCGGCCTTGCAGGTCGACAAGGCGTTCTACGAGCGGGTGCGCGATGCGAAGGACGGTCGCACTTTGATCGAGTCTTTCGAAGTACCGATTCGTACGGGCCGTGCCTGGAAGGTGCCGGCCGGGCATGTGTTCCGCGTGACCACGCCGGTGGGGCCGCAGGTGGGTGACTTCAACGTCTGGAACGCCAATGATCCACGCGAACGCTTGTGGGCCGCGCGGACTCGCCAGCTACAGGGCGCGCACGTCAGCACCCATGACCGGCTCTGGTCTAACCTGCCGTTTTTACGGCCCTTGGTGACCATCACCGATGACAGCCTGGCCGGTTACGGCATCGACGAACATGGTGGTCGCCTGCACGACCTGCTCGGCACGCGTTGCGATCCTTATGTGAACAAAATGCTCACCGGTGAAGATTTCCATCATCACTGCCACTCCAATCTGACCCGCGCCGTGCTGCCCCACGGCCTGACCGAGTTTGACGTGCACGACGTGCTGAATATTTTCCAGTGCACGGGCCTGAACCACGACGACATGTACTTCATGAAAGCCTGTCCGGCGCAGAAGGGTGACTACCTGGAATTTTTTGCCGAGATTGATCTGCTGTGCGCGCTGTCGACCTGTCCGGGGGGTGACTTGTCGCTGGCCATGTGGGGGCCGGATGCACAGGATCCGTTGAGCGTGTGTCGGCCGTTGGGGGTGGAGATTTATCGCTTGGACGATTCTTTGCTGGACGGTTGGAGCCAGCCTGAGCGAGCGGCCTACAAGGGGCTGCATGGCTTGCACATCGCCAAGGCGGATTGGGAAAAGTAGAAGTGAAAAACCCCTGTCATTCGCTATGGATGACAGGGGTTCGTGTCAGCGGTCCTGCGCATCCTTGGCATCCGCTTCCGCATTGCGTTCCGCCACGCGTCGACGTTGTTCTTCGGTCAGATCAACCTTGGTGGCAGTGTCGCGCAGCATCATCAAACCGCCAACGATGGAGCCGATCGCAACGATCAAAATCAACCAGGCATACCAGGGCATAGGGCTCTCCTTAAGGGCAGGCCGATTGGCGGATTTCGCCAATCGATCGTGCATACCACTTCGAGCGATTAATTTTCGCAGTGGTTCCATTCTATGCCCGATCCGCCATCAACACCGTACAACCTTGTAGGAGCTGCCGCAGGCTGCGATCTTTTGACTTTGATTAATCAAGATCAAAAGATCGCAGCCTGCGGCAGCTCCTACAGTGGGTAAATTTAAAGCCCGGTCAGCATCGCATCCGCCGGCGCATCGGCACGCAACTGCGCGGTGAGCATGAAATACACGAAACCCGCCGCCATGAAGCCGAGGAAGATCAGCCCGATCAGCATGTTGAACCAGGCCATGGCCACCAGGCACACCACCGCCAGCACCAGAGCAATGAACGGCACCAGCGGGTAGCACGGCGCGCGGAAGGTGCGTTCCAGGTTCGGTTCGGTTTTACGCAGCTTGAACAGGCTGAGCATGCTCATGATGTACATGACGATGGCGCCGAACACCGCCATGGTGATCATCGCTGCGGTCAGCGTCATGCCGCCGAGGTTGATCAGACCATCGCTGTAAATCGCAGCGATGCCGATCACGCCACCGGCAATGATCGCCCGGTGCGGGGTCTGGAAGCGGGACAGTTTGGCCAGGGACGCCGGCAGGTAACCGGCGCGGGCGAGGGCGAAGAATTGTCGCGAATAACCAAGAATGATCCCGTGGAAACTCGCCACCAGCCCGAACAGGCCGATCCACACCAACATATGCAACCAGCCGGAGCTTTCGCCGACCACGGTTTTCATCGCCTGCGGCAGCGGATCGTTGATGTTCGACAGCGTGCGCCAGTCGCCGACGCCACCGGCAAAGAACATCACGCCCATCGCCAGCAGCACCAAAGTCAGGATGCCGCTGATGTAGGCTTTGGGAATCGTGCGTTTCGGATCCTTGGCTTCTTCGGCGGCCATGGCGGCACCTTCGATCGCAAGGAAGAACCAGATGGCGAAAGGGATCGCCGCGAACATCCCGGCAATTGCCGGTGCGCCGAACACGTCTGAGCCGGCCCAGCCATTGAGCGCGAAATTACTGAAACTGAACGCAGGCGCGACCACGCCCATGAACACCAGCAATTCAGCCACCGCCAGCACGCAGACCACCAGTTCGAACGTCGCCGCGAGTTTCACCCCGAGGATGTTCAAGCCCATGAACACGATGTAGGCACCCACCGCCGCGTGTTTGGGATCGAGTGCCGGGAATTGCACGTTGAGGTAGGCGCCAATGGCCAGGGCGATGGCCGGCGGGGCGAAGACGAATTCGATCAGTGTTGCCAGCCCGGCGATCAATCCGCCTTTCTCGCCAAAGGCGCGGCGGCTGTAGGCAAAGGGGCCGCCGGCATGGGGAATCGCGGTCGTCAGTTCGGTGAAACTGAAGATGAAGCAGGTGTACATGGTGGCGACCATGAACGAGGTCACCAGAAAGCCCAATGTCCCGGCCACGCCCCAGCCGTAACTCCAGCCGAAGTACTCCCCGGAAATCACCAGCCCGACCGCAATGCCCCATAGGTGCAGCGTGCCCAGCGTGGGTTTGAGTTGTGTGTTCATGCGTTTGCTCCCTGAACGGTTTGGACAGCTCGGGGGAGGGCGTTTGCAGTGGGCGTGCCAGTGTTGTGATGGCGGTCGTAAAGCACGAAAGAGTGTCGTTTCGGGGATGTTCGGCGCTGGATGTGCATTTTTTGTGCGCCAGTTGGGGGCAGGGTTGTCTGATATGCCGCCATCGCGGGCAAGCCCGCTCCCACAGTGGAATGCGTTTGCTCAGGCACTTCAAAAACCTGTGGGAGCGGGCTTGCCCGCGATAACGCTGGTCCAGGCACCGCTGTAACGCCCGCATAAACCCACTCTTTACGCTTTCTTTATTCCCCGCCACACCCCTCGATCTCGCTCCTTTACAGCCTCCCTGTCGACAATGCCTCCACACGCGGCAATACGCCGTAACACGGAGAACTTCCATGAGCGTTCTGGATGGAGTGTCACTGCTGCTGGCAGTGGGGCTGTTCATTTATCTGTTGGTTGCGCTGTTGCGCGCGGACCGGAACTAAGGAGCGGCTATGCACAGTTATGACTATTGGCTGATCCTCGCGTTTTTTGCGGTGGTATTGGTCCCGGCGCCGTTCCTCGGGCGCTTCTACTACAAGGTCATGGAAGGGCAGCGCACCTGGCTGACGCCGATCCTCGGTCCGGTGGAGCGTGGCTGTTATCGGGTGGCCGGCGTTGATCCACAGGCTGAACAGAGCTGGCAGAAATACACCCTGGCTTTGCTCGCCTTTAACCTCGCGGGTTTTTTGTTGTTGTTTGCGATCCTGCTGTTTCAGGATTACTTGCCGCTGAACCCGCAAAACCTGCCGGGCCAGGAGTGGACGCAAGCGTTCAACACCGCCGTCAGCTTCATGACCAACACTAACTGGCAGTCCTACAGCGGTGAAGCGACCCTCAGCTACCTGAGTCAGATGGTCGGCCTCACCGTGCAGAACTTCGTCAGCGCCGCCACCGGCCTTGCTGTGTTGGTTGCGCTGTGTCGCGGCATCGGTCGCAAATCCACCCAGACCCTCGGCAACTTCTGGGTCGACATGACGCGCGCCACCCTGTACGGCCTGCTGCCGCTGTGCCTGTTGCTGGCGTTGTATCTGGTCTGGCAGGGCGTGCCGCAAACCTTCGCACAATACGTGAGTGCCGTGACCCTGCAAGGTGTTGATCAGGTGATCCCGCTCGGCCCGGCCGCCAGCCAGATTGCGATCAAACAACTGGGCACCAACGGCGGTGGCTTCTTCGGCGTCAACTCGGCGCATCCGTTCGAGAACCCGACCGCCTGGAGCAACCTGTTCGAAGTCGCTTCGATCATCCTGATCCCGGTGGCGCTGGTGTTCACCTTCGGCCACTACGTCAAGGACCTGCGTCAGAGCCGCGCGATCATCGCCTGCATGCTGGCGCTGTTCCTGATCGGCGGCGCGACCTCGCTGTGGGCTGAATACCAACCTAACCCGACCTTGAATAACGCCGCTGTCGAACAAACCGCGCCGCTGGAAGGCAAGGAAGCGCGCTTCGGCACCACCGCCACCGTGCTGTGGTCGGTGACTACCACGGCGGCGTCCAACGGTTCGGTCAATGGCATGCACGACAGCCTCAACCCGCTGAGCGGCATGGTCGCGCTGGTCAACATGATGGTCGGCGAAGTGATCTTCGGCGGCGTCGGTGCGGGGCTCTACGGGATGTTGCTCAACGTGTTGATCGCGGTGTTCCTCGCCGGACTGATGATCGGCCGCACCCCGGAATACCTCGGCAAGAAACTCCAGGCCAGGGAAGTGCAATTGCTGGTGGTGACCTTACTGGTGATGCCGGTGGGTGTGCTGGTGCTCGGCGCGATAGCCGCAAGCCTGCCCGGCCCGGTGGCCTCAGTGAGCAACCCCGGCGCCCACGGTTTCAGTCAGTTGCTTTATGCCTACACCTCAGCCAGTGCCAACAACGGTTCCGCGTTCGGTGGATTCGGCGCCAATACGCCGTTCCACAACCTGATGCTGGGCCTGGGCATGTTGATCGGGCGCTTCGGCTACATCCTCCCGGTACTGGCCCTCGCCGGCAGCCTGGCAATGAAGAAAACCGCACCGATCAGCCAGAACAGCTTCCCGACCCACGGCCCGCTGTTCGTGACCCTGCTGACCGTGACCATTTTGCTGGTGGGTGGTTTGACCTTCCTGCCGACGCTGGCGCTGGGTCCGATTGCTGAACATCTGAGTTTGGGCTTCTAAGGAGCTGATGATGAATATGCCCGCAACTAAAGCCGCCGTCGTCAAGGCGCCGGAACAACCGAAAACCGCGATCTCGGCCCTCTGGCGCCCGGCGCTGGTACAAGCCTTCGTCAAGCTCGACCCACGACAATTGCAGCGAGCACCAGTGATGCTGGTGGTCGAACTGACCGCGATCCTGACCACCGTGCTGTGCTTCATTCCCGATACGGCGGTGCCAACCTTCGTCGCTGCGCAAATCGCCCTGTGGCTGTGGTTCACCGTGCTGTTCGCCAACTTCGCTGAAGCCTTGGCCGAAGGTCGCGGCAAGGCCCGCGCCGACAGCCTCAAGGCCGGCAGCGAAGGTTTGAGCGCCCGCCGCAAAACCGGCAACGGTGCCTTTCAAGTCGTACCGGCCACCAGCCTGCGCAAGGGCGATGTGGTGCGCGTCGAAGCGGGGGAGATGATCCCCGGCGACGGCGAGGTGATCGAAGGTATCGCCGCGGTCAACGAAGCGGCGATCACCGGTGAATCCGCGCCGGTGATCCGTGAGTCCGGCGGCGATCGTTCGGCCGTCACCGGCAACACCCGACTGGTGTCCGACTGGCTGCTGGTGAAGATCACCGCCGATCCCGGCGAGTCGACCCTGGACCGCATGATCGCGTTGGTCGAAGGCGCCAAGCGCCAGAAAACCCCGAACGAAGTGGCGCTCGACATTCTGCTGATTGGCCTGACTTTGATCTTCCTGCTGGTGGTCGTCACCCTGCAACCGTTCGCCCACTTCGCCAACGGCAGCCTGCCGCTGGTGTTCCTGGTGGCGTTATTGGTCACGCTGATTCCGACCACCATCGGCGGGTTGTTGTCGGCGATCGGTATCGCCGGGATGGATCGCCTGGTGCGCCTGAATGTGATCGCCAAATCCGGTCGCGCCGTGGAAGCGGCAGGGGACGTGCACGTGCTGCTGCTGGACAAGACCGGCACCATCACCTTCGGTAACCGTCGTTGCACGGCGGTGTATGCCGCGCCGGGCGTGACTGCCAAGGAACTGGCCGAGGGCGCGTTGTTCGCTTCCCTGGCTGATGACACCGCCGAAGGCAAGTCCATTGTCGAGTACCTGCGTGGCCTTCATCCGCAGCCTGAGCCGTCCACCGAGTTGCTGACAGCCGTACCGTTCAGCGCTGAAACCCGCCTGTCCGGTGTCGACTATCAAGGTCGCGTCTACCGCAAAGGCGCGGTGGATTCGTTGCTGGCTTTCGTCGGCCTGAAACGTGCTGATCTGGCCCCGGCCCTGTCCCGTGAAATCGACAAGATCGCCCAGAGCGGCGGCACTCCGTTGCTGGTCTGTGCGGACGGAAAATTGGTCGGTGCGATCCACCTCAAAGACGTGGTCAAACCCGGTATCCGCGAGCGTTTCGCCGAGTTGCGCAAGCTTGGGATTCGTACGGTCATGGTCACCGGCGACAACCCGCTGACCGCCGCGGCGATTGCCGCCGAGGCGGGCGTGGACGACGTGCTGGCCGAAGCCACGCCAGAGAAAAAACTGGCGCGCATTCGTCACGAGCAAAACGACGGTCGCCTGGTTGCCATGTGCGGTGACGGCGCCAACGATGCCCCGGCCCTGGCCCAGGCTGACGTCGGCATGGCAATGAACGACGGCACACAAGCCGCTCGCGAAGCGGCGAACATGGTCGACCTCGACAGCGACCCGACCAAGTTGCTGGACGTGGTGCAGATTGGCAAGGAGTTGCTGGTGACCCGTGGTGCACTGACCACGTTCTCCATCGCCAACGACATCGCCAAGTACTTCGCGATCCTGCCGGCACTGTTCGCCGCGATTTATCCGCAACTGGGCGTATTGAACGTCATGCACCTGAGCAGTCCGCAGAGCGCGATTCTCTCGGCCATCGTGTTCAACGCCTTGATCATCGTGGTGCTGATTCCATTGGCGCTGCGTGGCGTGCGAGTGCAAGCGGCGAGTGCGGCGGCGTTGTTGCGACGCAATCTGCTGATCTACGGCTTGGGCGGGATTCTGGTGCCGTTCGTGGGCATCAAGGCGATCGACATGCTGTTGACGGCGTTGCATCTGGTTTGACCGGTAGCTGGGGAGGGGCTTTTTGTGGCGAGGGAGCTTGCTCCCGCTGGGCTGCGTAGCAGCCCCAATCCAGACACCGCATATGTTCAGACGCACCCCATTCACCAGGTTGGCGACTGCTTCGCAGCCGAGCGGGAGCAAGCTCCCTCGCCACAGGTGATGTGTTGTTTTTTACCGAATTCGAGGATTTTGAAATGTCCACAATGATACGTCCGGCCTTGAGCCTGTTGGTCTTGATGACCCTGATCACCGGCGTCGCTTACCCGTTGGTGGTCACCGGCGTGGCCCAGGTTGCGTTCCCCGATCAAGCCAACGGCAGCCTGGTCCACGATGCCGCTGGCAAGGTCCGCGGGTCGTCGCTGATTGCCCAGGATTTCGTCGGTGACGCCTGGTTCCACCCACGGCCATCGGCCGGTGCCTTTGCCACGGTGTCGAGCAGCGCGAGTAACTTGTCGCCGAGCAACCCGGCGCTGGCGACTCGGGTGATCGACGATGCCAACAAACTGCTGGTGCCCGCTCAGGGGCCAGTGCCACTCGCACTGATCACCACCTCCGGCAGCGGCCTCGATCCACACTTGCCACCGGCGGCGATTGCCTATCAACTGGCGCGTGTCGCGGCGGCGCGTAATGTGCCGGTGGCAACACTCCAGAATCTGTTGGATGCGCACATCGAGCAGCCGCTGGTGGGGCCTCCGGTGGTGAATGTGCTTGAGTTGAACCAGGCACTGGAAAAATTGTAAATCCGTGGCACCGCCAATCGCGGGCAAGCCCGCTCCCACAGTGATCTATGGTGGTCATAAATTTTTCATCGACCATAGCCTCTTGTGGGAGCGGGCTTGCCCGCGATGGCGATAGAACAATCACCACATCAACATCTGAATAAGCGAGCTTCAAGCATGAGCAATTCCGGCCGCGCCGACGCGCTGTTAGCAGACCTGCCCCGCGATGGCCGAGGCCGGCTCAAGGTTTTCCTCGGTGCCGCCCCCGGTGTCGGCAAGACCTACGCCATGCTGCAAGCCGCCCACAGCCAGTTGCGCCAGGGTGTGAAAGTCATCGCAGGTGTCGTCGAGACCCACGGCCGCGCCGAAACCGAAGCCCTGCTCGGCGGCTTGCCGCAGCAGCCGTTGGTGCGCTCGGAATACCGTGGCGTGATGCTCGAAGAAATGGACCTCGACGGCCTGCTCGCGGCCAAACCGAAACTGGTGCTGGTAGACGAACTGGCCCACAGCAACGCCCCCGGCAGTCGCCACGCCAAACGCTGGCAAGACATTCAGGAACTGCTCGCCGCCGGCATCGACGTGTTCACCACCGTCAACGTCCAGCATCTGGAAAGCCTCAACGACCAGGTGCGCGGTATCACCGGCGTGCAAGTGCGCGAAACCCTGCCTGACTGGGTGCTGCAAGAAGCCTATGAACTGCTGCTGATCGACCTGCCACCGCGCGAACTGCTGGAGCGTCTGCGCGACGGCAAGGTCTATGTGCCGGAGCAGGCGCGGGCGGCGATCGATGCGTTTTTTACCCAGACCAACCTCACTGCACTGCGTGAACTGGCGATGCAAGCCGCAGCGGCCCAGGTCGATAACGACTTGGCCCAGGGTTATCGACAGCTCGGTCAGGCCGCGCCAGCGGTGCGTGGTCGCTTGCTGGTGGGTGTCGATGGCGATGCCCAGGCCGAGCGCCTGGTGCGTCACGCCAGCCGCGTCGCCCAGCGTCGGCACCTGCCGTGGAGCCTGGTGCATGTGGACAACGGCAGCGTGCGCGACGAGCAATCGCGCCTGCGCCTGCAAAGCGCTCAGCAACTGGCCGAACGCCTCGGCGGCGAAGTGGTGTTGCTCCGCGCTGGAGAAGTAGCGAAAACCTTGATCCAGCACGCCGCCGAACGCCGCGCCAGCCTGGTGCTGGTCGGCCAGTCGCGGCAGCGGTTGCGTCGACGTTTGTTTGGTGGCGGCTTGGCGTCGCGCTTGCTTCGCGATGCGCGCGGGCTGGAAATCAACGTCCTCGACAGTGACGAAGAAAAACATCAACCACGCCAACGTCAGACGCATGCGCTGGTCTGGTTCGACTACGCGCTTGCAGTCGTGGCAACGATTTTGGCCAGTGCTTTGGCCTGGGCAGTGGCGAGTGTTTTGCCACTGCCGAACATCTCGCTGGTGTTCCTCGCCGCCGTGTTGCTGGTGGCGGTGCGTAGCAGCCTCGGCCCGGCACTGGCCTGTGCCGCGCTGTCGTTCCTGACCTACGATTTTTTGTTCATCCCGCCGAATTTTTCGTTCAGCATCCAGCGCGAAGAAGACGTGCTGACCTTGCTGTTCTTCTTGCTGATGGCGGCCCTCACCGGCAACCTCGCGGCACGCCAGCGCCGACAATTGCAGGCCTTGCGCGACACCCAGGAAGAAACCACCGAACTGCTCGACCTGTCGCGCAAACTCACCGCCGCCACTGACCGTCAGGCAGTGGTCAGCGCCGCTGCCCAGCACCTTGATGGCTGGAGTGACCTGCAACTGTGCCTGCTCAATCGCGATGGTCCTGGTGGCTGGAAAGTCGAAACCGGTGGCCCGCTGGAATTCACCGAAGCCGAACGCGCTGCGGCCGATTGGGCCTGGCAACATGATCAACCGGCAGGCGCCGGCACCGGTACGCTGCCGTTCGGCCGTTGGTGGTGGTGGCCGTTGTCAGTGGAAGACGGACCGCTGGCGTTGCTCGGCGTGTGCGCGAAAGAAGGTCAAACCTTGAGCGGCCAGCGTCGCCGTTTGTTGACCGCGTTGAGTCAACCACTGGCCCAGGCACTGGCCCGGGCGCAACTGGCGGACGATCTGGAAGCGGCACGCCTGCATGGCGAAACCGAGCAACTGCGCAGTGCCTTGCTGGCCTCGGTGTCCCACGATTTGCGCACGCCGCTGACCTCCATGCGTGGCAGCATCGACAGCCTGCTGGCCCTCGGTGAGGCGATCCCGCTGGAGGACCGCCGCGAACTGCTTGAAGGCACCCGCGATGAAGCCGAGCGCCTCGACCGCTACATTCAAAATCTGCTGGACATGACTCGCCTGGGGCACGGCGCATTGAAGCTGTCGCGGGACTGGGTGTCGCCCGCCGACATCGTCGGCAGTACGCTCAATCGCTTGCGCGCGGTGTTGTCATCGTTGCAGGTCAGCACCGAAGTGCCGACGGAGTTGCCGCTGCTGTTCGTCCATGCTGCGCTGATCGAACAGGCATTGATCAACGTCGTGGAAAACGCCGCACGTTTCTCGCCATCTCACGGGCGCCTGCAATTGCGTGCTGGCGCCGATGACAAAGAGTTGTTTTTCTCGGTGAGTGACGAAGGGCCGGGGATTCCGGAAGCGGAGCGGGCGAAGATTTTTGACATGTTCTACACCGCCGCTCGTGGTGATCGTGGCGGGCAGGGCACCGGCCTGGGGCTGGCGATCTGTCAGGGCATGGTCGGCGCCCATGGCGGGCGGATCAGCGTCGCTGACGGCATCGAGGGGCGCGGCACCTGTATCACCTTGCACCTACCCTTGCAGGAACAGCCGGCCTTTGAAAATTAAGGTTCTCCATACATCCCATGTAGGAGCCGGCTTGCTGGCGATGGCCGTTAACGATGACGCGTAGGGTCTGGAAAAACGCGGCGCATCCATCGCCAGCAAGCCGGCTCCTGCGGACCATTTGCGAACCAAAATTGAGCGTTGAAAGTGAAGCCTGATACCCTTTGGAGCTTTCCCAGTTGCGACCGGAAACCATGAGCCAGACCGCGACCATTTTGGTCATCGACGATGAACCGCAAATCCGCAAATTCCTGCGCATCAGCCTCGCTTCCCAAGGCTACAAAGTGCTGGAGGCGGGCACCGGTGCTGAAGGTCTGGCCCAGGCCGCGCTGAACAAGCCGGATCTGCTGGTACTCGACCTCGGTTTGCCGGACATGGACGGCCAACAAGTGCTCAGCGAGTTTCGCGAGTGGTCGACGGTGCCGGTGCTGGTACTTTCGGTTCGGGCCTCGGAAGGGCAGAAGGTCGAAGCCCTGGACGGCGGCGCAAACGACTACGTGACCAAGCCGTTCGGCATTCAGGAATTCCTGGCGCGGATTCGTGCGTTGTTGCGCCAGGCGCCGGTGGGTGAGGCACAACAAGCGGCGCTGACTTTCGGCCCGCTGACGGTGGACCTGGCCTATCGCCGGGTGTTGCTCGATGGCACCGAAGTCGCGTTGACCCGCAAGGAATACGCGGTGCTGGCGCAACTGGCGCGGCATCCGGGGCGTGTCATCACCCAGCAACAATTACTCAAGGATATTTGGGGGCCGACCCACACCGAGGACAGTCATTACCTGCGAATTGTAGTTGGGCATTTGCGCCAGAAACTGGCGGATGACCCGACCGCGCCGCGGTTTATCGTGACCGAGGCAGGGGTTGGGTATCGGTTGTTGAGTGAGGCCGGGCTTTAGGTTTGTGTGGTCCGGGCGGACGCCATCGCTGGCAAGCCAGCTCCCACAGGATCTGAGGTGTGCACAAATGTTGGGCTCACCTCAAAATCTGTGGGAGATTCTATGTTTGGGGGGAACCCCCAAACATAGAATTTGGCTTGTAT
>NZ_JSAK01000038.1 GCF_000802965.1 Pseudomonas fluorescens
CCCAAACATAGAATCTCCCACGATGGATGTTTAGCAGGCACCTAGTTCATGGTAGGCGAGGATCCGGTGTGAGCGAACTTGTTCGCGAAGGACTTTATGTCAGGCGCTGAGGATCTCGACCATCCCGAAACCTGTGCGCCAGTTCTAGTTGCGCGTTCGCCAATTGATGCAGCTCATAACCGGGTTTAGTACTGCGCTTGGCCTGTTCGCTGCTTTGTTCGGCCAGTCCGGTGGTTTGCCCTACTTTTTCACAAATATGCCGAATGGTTTGTGGTACTTGGGATCACGTCGGCGCTGGATTGGCGGGCTGCGGATTAGCCGCGCTGTGCGGTGGCCAGGGCGCTGCCTTCGCGCAGTTGCTCGACCGAGCGCTGGATCTGTTCGGTAGATTGGCGGGTGCGTGAGGCGAGGGGGCGTACCACATCGACCACCACTGCAAAGCCGCGTCCGGACCCGCCGGCACGGGCGGCCTCGATAGCAGCATTGATGGCCAGCAGGTTGGTTTGCTCGACGATGCTGGGGATCGCGTCGGTAGTGCCGCTGATAGATGCGATGGACTCGGCCAGTTGCCTGACGGCGCGGTTGATGTCTCCTACGGGCACGAACAACGCCTAGGTGGAATCCTAGCTTTTTAACGCGATTTGGTCGCTATTGTGCGCCAGCTGATCCACCGCCTGGGTCGCTTGCGCGGCATGCAGAAGGTTACGCGACAGCTCCTGAATCGTCGCACTCATCTGATGAATCGCGGTGGCGGACTACTCGGCTTCTTGCAATTGCCGATCAAGCTGACTGGCCTGGGTCTCGACCATGGACGATGATTTTGCGGTACGGTTGCGTAGAATTTCGCCGGTGGTCTGGATGCGCCCCATGACCGTGCGCATGCGCATTCTCTGGCTGAGGGGGGCCATGTTTGAACAGAGAGGTCGGCCCAGGCTGTCGATTCTGGAGGTGGGAAGTTCAACACGGGCCATGACCCGCGTTGCGGCGGCGACTCCAATAGCGCGGATCATGAGGCGATGCTGCGTGAGGGATTGATGAGCGACAGGAGGGCACGCTGGCTGATCATTTTTAGATCTTCTTATTGATTTTAATCGACGTGTATGTTCCCCGCGAAGGCAAACCGAAACGCTGATGTGGCGGGACATCAACGGTCGTACGTCCGTGTCCGCGGCGACTGCCACCCTCGAAAAACTCAAGTTCAGAGATGGCAAATTGCCGGCGACATTCGCACTCTTTACCGGTCAAGCAATTGGTCGATCAAGCTAATGCTGTGAGTAATGCCCGGTGCGACGCCGCCGGTTCGATGGTTGAGAATGATCGGCGAGTTGGCGTTTGGCTCCAGTAACGTGGTTTAGCCAATGTCTACCCGAGTCAGCAATTGCACCGACTCAGGCGCCATGGTCACGCCGACTCCAGCGGCCAACAGACCGATCACTGTCTGCATTACGTTGGTTCACTCACCAACCCGTTGAGTCGGGTACTGTCGCAAACCATGCCCCGTTGGGGTAGGGGAGTGTCGCTAGGAATAGCGCCGACAAAGATCAGGCGCAACGGCTGAACGTAGGAGCTGTACGACCCCAAGTTCGTCTTCGAGCTGTTGAACCAGTCCGATCAAGGGCGACTGAGCAATGTGGAACGCACTACGGCACGGGTGAAGTTCAGAGGCTCGGTGGAACACCTGGAAGTATCACAGTTGACGGGCTTCCCGGCTGCTCGGCCAAGGATCAGCATCGCATACCTTTTTGGTATCGATACGAACCAATTTTGTATTTGAAACAAGGAAAAGGTCGGATCAACATCAAGCCATGACAACAAAGAACCTAATGGGTATGGAAACGACTTCTACAGTGATTGCGTCGCTCGAGACGAACATCGTTGACCTGCCGACCATCCTCCCGCACAAATTGGCGATGCACAGCATGCAGATCCAGACCCTTGTGATGATTCGCGTGCGCTGTTCCGACAGTGTCGAAGGCATTGGCGAGTCCACTACCATCGGTGGGTTGAGCTACGGTATCGAGAACCCGGAAAGCATCAAAACTAATCAAGTGACGGCATCTCTGGCGTATCGCCTGGCTGTACGCAAACTACAGCGTGTTCAATGTCGACAGCGTTCAGGAGCTCCACGATCTGCTGATGCAGGTTACGTTGTAACAGTACATGGTCATCGAAATCATCGCCATGTGCCGTCACCCATCATCAGTTCGCGAAGACGACCCTGACCGGCACCTGTAACTGCGTGCCCATTAATAAGTATAACGATGAGGAAATTAATAATGACTGTCAAAATCTCCCAGACCCAAAGCGTCCAGCAGTTTTTCAAAGAAGCCAGTGGCCAGCTCAATGATGCCGGCAACCCGCGAGCCAAGACGTTGGTCCGCCGCATCCTACAAGACACGGTAAAGATCATGGAAGACCTGAACGTTTCCCCGGAAGAGTTCTGGAAAGCGGTCAACTATCTGAATGAACTAGGTTCGCGTCAGGAAGCCGGCTTGCTGGTAGCTGGTCTCGGTCTGGAGCACTACCTCGACTTGTTGATGGACGCCAAAGACGAAGAATCCGGCAAGACCGGCGGCACGCCGCGCACCATCGAAGGCCCGCTGTATGTTGCCGGCGCACCGCTGAGCAAAAACGAAGCGCGTCTGGACGATGGCTCATCCGACGGCATCGTGCTGTTCATGAAAGGTCAGGTCAAGGATCTGGACGGCAATCCGGTGGCCAATGCCATCGTCGATGTCTGGCACGCGAACACCAGTGGTACTTATTCGTACTTCGACCCTGCGCAAACCGAGTTTAACCTGCGTCGTCGCATCGAGACCGATGCCCAGGGCAACTACCGCTTCCGCAGCATTGTGCCGTCCGGCTACGGCTGTCCTCCAGATGGCCCGACCCAGAAACTGCTCGATCAGTTGGGCCGCCACGGTCAGCGTCCAGCGCATATCCACTTCTTCATATCGGCCCCTGGGTATCGTCACCTGACAACCCAGATCAACCTGTCGGGCGAAGAATACCTGCATGACGATTTTGCCTACGCCACGCGGAACGAACTCATAGCCGAAATCCGTTTCTTCGATGACAAGGCCGCTGCCCGCGCCTACGGCATAGAAGGCCGTTTCGCTGAAATCGAATTTGACTTCGCCATCCAGTCCTCCGGCTCTGCTGAGGAGCAGAAACGCATGGAACGCGTGCGTGCCTTAGAGAATTGATGGACGGATTGGAATAATTACTCTCAGGCGCTTCGGCGTCTGTTTTTATTTGGTCCCTCGTCGGGGAACATGACGATATTTTTGGCCATGAATTTTTGGGCATTGCCTAGAGTTGGTTTGCAGGTGACGGCGGTCAAGACAGGTGATCGGCTAAGTTGTCCCGTTAGTGATTGCCTGTGGCAGCTGTTTTTTCTATCAACAGAATCTGTTCGCCGCGTGTGAAGCCACGAACACCTTGCGCGGAGCGATCCTGAATAAAAAGGCCAGTTCGTCAGGCTGTAACTTCTCATCTTCAGGCTGCACATCAACAGCGTCCAGCGGTGCCATGTTGTTTTGAAGCGTGGCGTGCTGTGTCGTAGTAGGTACCAGACGGAGTACGGGCCTGTTACTGACCTGGTGCTGGGGAATTGCATGAGGCGGAGGCCGGACTGCATGTACAGGTCACTGCCACCGTGTCGGACGTGATCTTTGTCTCCGCACATTTTTTGCCGACTTCACCTTGCCGTGCTCCGCCAGCGTCTACTCGAAATCACGAACGTGTGACGCAACGAACAACCTGCGATTCGCGAGTTCAAGATAATGAAAAGTGCTCGGTCCTCGTACAAACTCCTCACGATGTGCTTATCTAAACACCTCGGAGTCGACCCCTTACAGGGCATCCGTCTCTACGCGAGAAATGTTGAAATTGCCCAATTTATTTCCTATGACCCCGTCCGCACCCATCGCAACGAGCTGATTGCTTTGAATTGGCTGATACCGACTGATCTTCCTTCATGCCTGGATTTTGATCCAGGCCAAGTCTGAAGGGCCTCAACCGCAGACCTAGGTGCTTCATAAATCTGGAACGCGTTGTAATCGGCATCGAGCAGCACTAGAAGAACTGTATCGAAGGGTTGCTTTAAGTCGATCGCACCGAGCCGGCCCCCGTGGAGTCGAGCATTGGGCAAACATCGACCCTTGATCTGGACTTTGAGTTTCAATCCGTCCTGGATCTCCGTCGCGTCGTAACCGACTTGCGGGGCAAGCTCCAATTCGAGATTAAGAATCCGTGCCGCTTCGTATTGTGCAATCTCGCCAGTGACACCCATAGGCTTGCCAGTGATGTGGTAATAGCGTCTGGCCAGAGCCTGAGCTTCTCGCAGGATCTGATAAACTTCATTGGTTGCTTCCATGTTTTCTCCTAAATATTCGATAGGGCACTGTCGATTACCTGGTTCTTCTGCAACTTGAAACCTGTGTCCTGGTACTGCCAAAGCCTTCAATCATGGTGGGGTACCAGCGCCGCTCTGTACCGATCAAGCGCATAAACACCCCACTTTGGGGATAGCGGGTGGACATACCTTTTTTCCTTTTCATAGGTACGCGATTGAGTCCGGTTTCCCTGAGTGCAGATTTCCGGCCTCCGAGAAAATGCTAAACCGTCGGCGGTTTTTCGATCCTTCAGTTGGCTATGCCTGGTTGGAAACCTTCGCTGCCAAGTCACCCTCACCTAGCAGTGCTACAACCAGCGCGGTCACAGTCAGCTAGACAGGATATTCCTATCCACCGTTAACATCGGTGACGCTCCAGTCATTACTGAATGAATGCTGCGTTTGGAGCAGTACGAGAGTCAATCATGGTAAAGGTCCTTTTGTTACTCGGTGAGCGACAGCGTTTGGGTCAGCCATTTAGAGAAGTCGATCAGTTCTTCACCTACAATTTCGTGGGACATCTTGTAGAAATGGGTTTCGTGAACTACGCCGATTCGATCCAGCCAAGCGTCTGCTTCTTTCGCCCAATCCACAGGCAGGACGCCGTCTTGGTGTCCGTGAGCGATGAAGGCTTGGACCGACTTGAGACGATCGGCTGAAGCGACTCGCGGGGCAATCTCCCGCAACATTCGGCCGCTCAATATTGCGAAACCGGCAACCAGCTCTGGCTCGGTGACCCCAAGGCTCGCGCTCATGATGCCGCCCTGGCTGAAGCCAGCGATCACGGTCGGAAGATTGGGCAATGCTTCGATGAAGCGCTGCAGCATTTGCCGGCTGGACTCTGCCTGCTCTTGATTGAACGAAGGACCGGCGCTGGTGAAGTTCACCTGATACCAAGCGTAGGCTTGTGGGCCAACTTGCAGCGGACCGCGAAGTAGAATCACTTCCAGTTCCTCGGGTAGCAATGCGGCCAATGATGCGAGATTCGTTTCATTTGTACCGACGCCGTGCAGCAGAAGCAGGCGGCCCTTGGGCGCCGACGTACTGCATCCTCTGCGGAAAAACAGGCCTGTTTGCGGCGCGCGGGCCGCTTCAGAAAAAAAAGTCGTATCATGCATGGTCTGTATTGCCTTGATTGATTTGAGTGGATTGAAATCCGGCATTGTCGTTCGAGGTAAACAGGTAGCTGCCCATCGCCAGCACCCCGCAGCTCACTCCGCCCTCCAGGACACGCGCCTCATAGCGTTCGTCGGCCGCACTGAGGACAATGAGCAACGGAAAAAAATGCTCCTCCGTCAGGTGGGCACGTTCGGCTGAAGGAGCGTGCTGCATATAGTCCAGTAGAAAATCAGTGTTGCATGCCTGCATGGGTATGGGCTGTCCAGGCAGCAAACTCTTTCACGTAATCGGCCCCCTCGGGCTTTGCCCAATGTCCAGGCCTAGTACGTGTCGAGGCTGGCAGGCATCGATACCTGAACCAAGGGAATGTCCGCATCGGGGGCCAGAGGCAACAGAGGTGCCCAGGCACCATGGTCCAGTTCTCGATGGAGGTCGAGCCTGGACTTCCATCCCGCTGGGTAGCAGATCCACGATGTGGGCGGCCAGACCCGGCGCACCAGGTGGTGCGTAGTTCAATTGGTACAGCGCGTCTGGAAACCCTCCAAAATAATGGATGATTTCAAGGGCGCCGCTCCCCGTGACGTTGATTTCGCCACGCGTCAACAAACAAAGGGAGACAATGACGATCGCATCAGGTCGCGTCATTTCGCGACCGAGCTCAGCCAGCCGCTGACCAGCCAGCCCCGCGTTTGATGGCAAACATTGGAGCACCCTGCGACCCTAACAACAGGGAAACGAAGTTTTCATGGTGAAAAGCTCCAAAGTAATTACTTTACTTTCGTTATTGCTGATTGTTGCGCTATTCATGGTCATCCGGATGCCGACTAGGGGAATTGCCTGCCTCGCAGGTACAACAGACTTCATTGATAATACTCAAACAATGAACTACCGATATTTGCACGCGGGAGGAACTTGTGAAACGATGTAGTTTTTCTACGATACTGCCCACTTGATAATTTTTATGTCTGCCGTTGTGTCCTGTTCTAGGACTTCGGACCCTGGCAGGTTTTTTGTTTGAAAAGTAACATCAAACGCGTGAGGCCTGCGTGGTCTTATGCTTGGGTAGTTTGTCGATCAGCCGAGATTTTTTGGTGTTGCGTCAACATGGCTGTTCGCACTTTAAAACTACTTTAATATTTAAACGATATTTACAGACAAGTCCTGCTCTCATTAATACATTGCTCCGTCGCAAGCCTGCTGTTACGTTCTATACACACCTGAAACTCATATAGACCCAACCATAAGTAGCCGTTGAACCGGTTTCATCCATCTGGAGAGCAGGCCTGCGAAGCTTGATTGGACTAGAATGCCCAAACAAATTTGACCCAAGTCGACGTCCCTTCTGGCCTGTTTTCTACTAAGGCTTCTTTGAGATATTTCGCTTCCAAAGACCAGCCTTGCCCTTGGTAATGCACTCCTGGTCCATATGCAACTTCCTGCCCTCGAAATCCTAAATCGGAGCCGTCTACTCGATCGGAAGTTAACTGTTTAAAGGCATGCCCCTCAAGACCAATTGTCAAGTGTGGGATGATCTCATAGCCCGCTGCATAATCCGCGGCGAAATACTGACCAGAGTGGTAGTCAGTGGCGTGGTTGGTTGAATTTAAGTTGTAGGACGCTTTTGTGGAAAATTCCCAGCCGTTGGGCTGGATGTAGCTATATAGAATGAGCGGCCGCAAGGTGTAGTAATTTTTGCCGGCATTCGCCATCTGGTTTTTGTCGTAATCGCCAGTTGGAACTACCGCCTCCATGACTGTAGCCCAATGGTGATTTCCGTTGTGCCAAGAGAGGAATACTGCCGGGATGAAGTCTGCCATCGCGTGGCGTTGATCGGTCATTCCGACTTGGCTGACACGTAGGTCCAACATCGGTTGGACTGCACTGAAGCCTAGTAGCCCTCCCATGATGGTCGTTTCAGTCATCCAGACAATACGCGGCACTATCGCATCTACATTCACGCCAAAACCAGGAATCAGGGATTTTCCGTGTTTGTCATTAAAGCGAGAGGCGTGATAATTCTCATAATATGCCAGCAAGTAAACGCCCGGAGGAGGTAGATTACCTGTCTTGAAACCCTCAGCACCGAGGCCAAAGGTATCGGTGCCATTTTCGGTCGCTACTGCCAGATTTCCTGCCATGCAAGCAGCAAATCCAATTGCCAAACGAAAGCTCGGGATTTTCATCGAATTAGCCTTATTGTTTTTATTTTATGTTTATTAAACGATTTCGCTTCCGGCGTGAATTACTGCCAGCTTCATGGCGAACGTGATGCAAATTTGGGAATTGTCGCGGGGGTATCTAGAGCGGACATTACGTAAAACAAACATCCGCTTATCCCTTAGAGAATAATGGCGGCTCGTATATAACGCTCCAATTTTCGTATATATTAATCCCCGTACGCACTTTATTTGCTAGCGTGGGTGCCACAACATTAGTTTCCGCATATGCATACCGTCCAATACTTTGTTTGTTAATTTGTTTACTATTTAGGTATGCCTTATACTGTCCGCACTGACTGAACTTAATCTACCGCACCGATTGAATTTTTGAGTCGGGAAGCTAATTCAGCGTCATGTTATATGAACGTGACTCCCGCCTTGAGGTAGACCGTCTGGCACGGAGCAAGCGCTCCCCCCCCCCGAAGCGAGAAGCTCAGCATCAGGCTTCGAGGAGGATGAACAGACAGCCGCTACCCAACCCGACTATGGCACCGGGGGTATTAAAGACACATTCGCCCTGCACGATGCTTGCCTGCCATATGCACTCGGATCGCATTGGCACCGGCGCGACGGCAAGCCGCTGAAGGGGTACTTGCCACGCCAGGGGGATTGAAAACGACCCAGCCGATTAACAGGGAATTTTTCCATGCTGCACAGACGCACGCCCCGCCCCGCATGGGTTAAGAGCTTAGCGAACAGTTGCATATCGAGGTGAAGGCGTCGATGTTGCGGGCGTGCCTTCAGTTACTCGACCCGCCACTGCTACCGTCATGCCGAGCGCACGTCGGTGATTACCGCACTTATGGCTGCGCAGCCCTTGCCTGTAGCAGTACTAGTGCGGCGATTATCCGCACCGCCACAGCATGCAAGCCAGTTAACAGTAGGCGGTTGTACCGGCTGGCCCACGCACTGGCATACAAGTAGGGCGCGGCACGTGGAGAACTACCACAGCTTTCGTGCCTTAGATCTTCAGCTTGCGTTCCTGGTCAGCCTTTACCCAGTTGCGATTCCCCTCTCGCGATCGACTCTCTTTTTTTAACTCTGAAAGCGTGAGCTTTGCCCTGTTCAACGCTAAATACCAACGCTAGCTGTTTATTACTCAGATTTTTAATTGAGCGGGATCCATAGACGCGCAGGCCGGCATCCTGTGCTCCCGATAGGGACACGAGGTGTTTGACGTTTGTTATCGATGTCGCTGATGAGCAAAGGATAAGACATACCTAAATAGTAAACAAGTTCATAAATAAGGTATTGGACGGTATGCGTAGGCAGAAACTAATGTCGTGATGTCCCCAGCAAACGAAATAAGAACGGGGAAGAGATGTATCCATAATATTGGAGTGAGATATGCGAGTTATCATTATTGGCGCAGGAATGGGAGGGTTGTTTACCGCATTAGCCTTGCGCGAGTCGGGAGTGTTCAAATCGATCCATGTCTACGAACAGACCAGAACTCCGGCCACCGCGGGAGCTGGACTGAACGTCGCGCCGAATGGCGCTCGACTCTGCAAATGGCTCGGTATTGATCTTGATGGCGGTGACCCGAAAGGTCCATCTGGTGCCATTGATGGCGGGCGCGCCGCGATCTTGGAAACCACTAGAAACATTGGTCCAGATGGAGTCGTCTCGACTAATCCCATCGATCACAACACTTCCGCAAATGATGGAGCCGGGTTCCATCATATGCACCGCCTTGACCTGTTGATGTGTCTGCACAAACGAGTCAGGGAGGTAGGGCCAGATTCGGGGGTGGACTGCCCTATACAGGTACATATGGGAAAACGTCTGAATTCGCTGGAGCAGCATAATGACGTTGTTACCGCGACGTTCGAAGATGGAAGTAGTGCCCAAGGAGACTTACTACTGGGCGCAGATGGTATCAATTCGAAAGTCCTGCGGCTGGTATGGCCCGAAACACCTGCGCGGCGCTGGACTGAAGTGACGTGTTACAGAGGTCTGATTCCTCGCGACAAGGTCGCAGCACTCAGGAAAGCCGACGGGAGTCCACTAGACCACAATCCTATCGACTCCTTTAGTATGGATTCGCGCAAACACCTTACCGCTTGGGCGATGAACTATTGGGTACGAGGTGGCGAGTTGCTCAACGTGTGGTTGGCGTACTACGAGCCCAACGCGGCGGAGTTTGAGGGAGACGAGGGTGACTGGTTTTCCGCTGATCCTGCTGAGTTTCAGGAGAAGATGAACAAGGCCTTCATTGGTGATCCACGTAGGGATGATGTAACCGCGCTGGCAGGTGCCATGGAGAACCCCAGCAAATGGGGGTTATATGACCGTGATGCGTTCGAGCATTGGCACGAAGGCCGTATAGGTTTGTTGGGCGATGCAGCTCATCCAATGCTGCCAACATTTGGCCAGGGCGTCAATCAGGCGTTCGAGGATGGAGCCGCACTTAGCAGTTGCTTCAAGTTGCACGGTGCCGACGTGCAGAAGGCACTTCTGCATTACGAACGCGTACGCCACTATCGTGCCTCCCGATTCCAATTCTCCTCCAAGTTCGCATTCAAACACCTCGAGCCTGAGGATTCGCCGCAGCGCAGGGCAATCTTGAAGGCGGCGAACGAGCGGGACTACCCAGCGTTCGACCATGAAGATCGTGCAGGTTCCGATATGAATTGGATCTACGCGTACGATGCTCGAAACGTAGGCGATAAATTGCCCGCTAAGAGACTTGGACCTTGGGACTTTCGACCGCATGAGTTAACTAAGGCGGCAAGAAGAGAAGTGGCACTCAACCTGTGGATGCCACCAGTGCCTCTCATGGGAGATCGAACAGTTACGAGAGCGGAGGTAGCTCTTCACAACACCTACGATGACTGCTGGATTATCATACGCAACAAAGTGTACGACTTCACTGAATGGAAGGATCGTCACCCGGGTGGGCCATATGTGGCTAGGATGTTCGCTGGTAAAGATGCAACGGCCGAATTTGGCGAATATCACAGCCCTCTCGCCGAGAAACACATGGTGCATTTTTGCGTTGGTGAGCTTGTAGCAAATGATTGATCGCCGGAATATCGGCATATTAAGCTAACGGCATTCTCTCGTCTGACATGATTTGCGCAAACCATTTTGTATGATTCTGCACGGTTTGCGCGAGTCATCAAGCATGACCCTGTATGTGTAGCACACCTAATATAGTCTATGTTTATTAATGCGATCATATAAATAAATACTGTTCTGGAGAAAATTATATGGGCCATAATTGGATAGAGGTCAGGGTGGCAAGCCGATCCATGGAGGCAGATAATATAGTAAGCCTCGAGCTGGTTTTAGCTTCCGGAGATCCACTTAAAAGTTTCAGTGCGGGCTCACACATTGACGTTGAATTACCTAATGGAATGATTAGGCAATATTCGTTATGTAACGATAGTTCCCAGCAACATCGCTATCAAATTGCCGTGTTGCTGGATCCTGCCACACGCGGTGGATCAGCGAGTGTGCACGGCGATATTAAAGAGAATCAGATCATTCGTATTAGCGAGCCACGCCAGCACTTTCCGCTTACCCCGGCAAAACACTCAATCCTGATCGCGGGTGGAATTGGAGTCACCCCTATATTGTGTATGGCTGACCACCTTAAAAGCAGTAGAGCAGACTTCGAAATGCATTACTGCACCCGCTCCCTCTCTGCAACTGCGTTCGCACAACGGATCCGGTCCTCAGCTTTTTCTGACCGAGTTCATTTCCATTTTGATGATGGCGAGCCGGCGCAAAAATTTGACATTCAGGCAGTTCTTTCCGCGCCGAATTCCGACACGCATCTTTACGTCTGCGGTCCAAAGGGTTTCATGGACTTTGTAATCGATTCAGCCAAGCACCTCGGCTGGCCCGACGGGCAGATCCACCTTGAATACTTTGCTGGTCAGTCAGCAAATAGCCTTGAAAATACCAACTTCCAGGTCAAGATTTTCAGCACTGGTCAGCTCTTCGACATACCTGCAGACAAATCGATTGTCGCCAGTCTCTTGGAGAACGGTGTCGAGATATCGGTATCTTGCGAGGAGGGCATCTGTGGAACGTGCGTCACCCGTGTGCTCGAAGGTGTACCGGACCACCGCGATCTCTATTTCAACGAAGAAGAGAAAGAGAAGAACGATCAGTTCACACCATGCTGCTCTCGCTCGAAGACCCCTGTCTTGGTTCTCGATCTGTGAATTTAACGATTTATTGAGGCAGCATAAGTTGGCTACGCGGTCGCATATCGAATGGCGAGGCCTAATCGCCAGGGTATGTTTTATTGAGAAGCGAGCATCAGATATCGTCATTAGTACTCATTCTGTTTACGGGTTTTGGAAAATTCTATTGTTGGAGCCGCAGAAGTTTCTTAAACCTAGCAGGGAGAAGATACGTTTCATGCGCTCTAATGGTAGCGGGCGCTCGGGTTCTACCGAGCATGCACACCGAAAGAATCACCCGTAAGCGTTCGGATCTCTGGTCAGGGACGACAAGGCACGCTCGCGTTTGACGCTCTTCTAACAGGTGTTGTAGGGGCACCTGCTGGTACCCCTGCAACAATTTGTGTTACAATCGCTGGAAGTGACCTACAGCTTTTGTTTCACCTGATCAACCCCTGATCGAGAATATCGTCCTCATGGACCTTCGCCGCCTTAAATACTTCGTCGCTGTTGCGCAAGAGCAAAGTATTGGGCGGGCAGCTATCCGTCTCAATATTTCTCAACCTCCGTTGACGCGCCAAATCATGCAACTTGAGGAAGAAGTGGGCGCTCAGTTGTTCATTAGAAAAACCAAGGGTGTAGAACTAACACAGGCCGGTGAGTTACTGTTGCAGGAAGCGTTGAATATACTTTCGCTAGTTGCACAAACAACCGAGCGAATCCATAGTGCGGGACAGGGTAAAATCGGTCGAATCGATGTCGGGATTTTCGGTTCTGGGATCCATACGGTCCCCAGTCTGCTGCTAAATTTCCGCAACGCCAACCCCGGCATCAACATTGTGATCCATACGTTGACTAGAGGCGAACAGATCGAGGCCTTGCGGCAACGTAGGCTAACGATAGGTTTCCATCGCATGTTGGACCCAATGACGGATATCAAAAGCGAACTGGTCAAAACCGAACCGCTCTTGGTTGCGGTTAACAAACAAGATCCACTTGCAGGTAAAAAAAACATTTGGTTACGCGAAATGGCCGATCGCCCGTTGGTGCTTTATCCGACTAGCGCGCGAAACTATATCGATTTTCTAACAGATCTATGTCGCAGCGCCGGTTTTACACCAAGAGTATCGCAAGAGGTCAACGATTTGGTGACGGCTATTGCCTTGGTAGCTAGCGGCTTCGGACTATGTATAGTGCCTGAGGCAGCGACCAGCCTGCAGCTTCCGGACGTAGTCTATCTGCCCGTAAATGATAAGCAAGCGATCGTCGACCTGAGTTGCATGTATCGACGTGATGACGAGTCGCCGATTTTAAAAGCCTTTCTGGATGTGATAAAAAATCTCCGCCAGGATACGAGCAACAGTTGAATGTCAGGAATTACGGTACGCAACAGTACGGTGCCGAATTCAATATTTCCGTGCCGGCAGTGTTAGAGGCCGCGGCGGAGGTGCCACTTCCGGATTTGCTGGCGAGTTTTGGGGCAGGGCGGCAGGTAGGTGAAGTTCCATTAACGCATCACCGAAAAGCACTCGGCCGTTATGGTTAAATCCGATGCGCCTGAATTGAAGCGAGCATTGCAGTTAACGTAGGAAAATCAGTGATATGACTGCTATTCGGCGAAGTTGCCAAGCAGTTGCTTCTGGCCGATTACTGCCTGTGGTATTCGCCGTCATCTAAGTCAGGAAGCGCGTTCAGACGTACCGCCGATTATTTAGACTACGTGGTATTCGAGCAGGTGGTTCGAACCGCTATCAACGACACGGCGTTCCATCAGGCGATCCGAACCATCCTCAGCGACGCGATTATGAATCAGACGATTAGAGCTACCTTCTGCAAGGCGACGCTCACGCACACGGTCGGCGCCACCTTCAGCGATACGATTTTCAACCAGTGAATTGAACTGGTGTCCGCAAAAGAACCAACTCGTAATCGTCCGCTAAATGGCAAAGAGGTTTGCGAGCAAGCTATCTAGTGGCGGCGTGTAATGGGGAACGTGCTCAACGGGCACTAAGGAAACTGGCCCAGCACGGTCCCTGGTGGAAAATTCGGTGCCAATCGTGGGCAGGGAACCCGCACATAACCACTGTTTGGACGGTCTTTCAACACAGGATCCCCTCACCGTGCGCCAAGTCCGTCCCAACGGCTTAACCGCCCGACAACCGACCGGGAGAAAAGACATCGGGCTGGAGCCCAGCTTTGCAGAGCTCTTCCGGCGGGGCACCCTCCAAAAACAAACCGGCTGCCCACGCAGAGAGCGCTGGGGAGGTCAGGATGCCGCTGCCGCCTTGCCCTGCGAGCCAGAAGAAATTTTCGTCCTGCGGACTGAAACCTACGACCTGCCGTTTGTCTGGAGCGAAGCTGCGCAGTCCTGCCCATTTGTGGGTGATTTGGTTGATGGGCAGTGTCGTCGATTCCGAGAGAAAGTTTGCCGCATAGGCGATGTCCAGTTCTTCAGGCTGTGCGTCGCAAGCCCCGCTCGGGGTCGCGTCGGCGGGTGAGACCATAATCCGTCCGGATGCGGGCTTGAAGTAAAACGCCTCGCCGACTTCGTTGACGGCGGGCAGGGTGGAAAGGTCTATGTCTTTAGGGCCGTCGACGGTGATCGCCGTTCGACGGTAGGGCACGATACGCAACCGGTCGAGACCGGCCTTCGCGGCGAAATCATCTGCCCAAGCGCCCACAGCATTGACGATTTTTCGGTAAAGTACTTCACCCACCGGGGTTCGCAGGTGATAGATACCGCCTTCACGATGAATCGAGGTGACCGGGCTTGCGAGCTGCACTTGCGCTCCGGCACGGAGAGCCAACCGAAGGTAGCCTTGCAGCAGGCTGTCGACCTCCATGTCCCAATTCATCGGGTCGTAGAAGGCGGCTTCAACATAGTCAGCCTTTAGGAATGGCACCATCGCCAAGGCGTCGTCTGGGTGCAGCAGGCGCGACGCGGGTGATGTGGACAGTATATGGTTGAAGGCAGGCGCTACCAGATGTGCCCGTTCGCGCGTCGCAATGACCAGGCTTCCACGCGGAATCAGCAGACCGATGTCGGTGAACCCGGCAGGCGGATTGATCAGAAAGTGATAGGAGCTTTCGGCAAGGGTACTGACCCACGGGCTTTGGAACTGGCTGGAAAACTCCGCAGCCGAGCGGCCCGTGGAGTGATAACCCACCTGGTTTTCGCGCTCAAGCAGGATCAGTGAGCGATGTCCCGCCACTCTATAGGCGAAGGAGGCACCGGCAATGCCGCCACCGATGACAGCGACGTTAAAAATGTGCGGCATATTAAACTCCGGGGCGCGGTGATGTGACGCGAGTCATATTGCGGTCCAGGGGGTAGATGGGGCGCGGTATTTTACCGAAGGGCAGACGTCCATAATCCAGTGTGCAAAGCGCACCGCTGTCGCAGACCACGACGCTGCTGGCTATCGGTTCAAATGCTGCTCGGAAATGCTGCATCGACTTCAGCGCAACCACTCGCTTTTTCGCCGGGTCAATGCCGAAAGCACGAAATTGCTGGAGATCGAGCATTTGCAAGGCAGTGCTGGTCACAAGGATTTCTATGTCATCGACTAGCAAAACCGCGCTCGGGCCGAAGCTCTGTTCCAAGCCACCAATCATAGGACCATCGCCGATGAAGACACGATTGCTGACTCGCAGGATACGCCCGGTCACGGTCAGCGGTTCGCCGCCGAAGCGCGGATCGCTCTTGCCACCGACGGATACCGTCACCGTGGCATCGACACCTTGTTCGCACAGAAGGGCGGCGATCTCTGGGTCGACCATCGGCCCGAAGCAGGCACCCTCGACGCCGGCAGCGAGTAGGGCACGTAACAACTCAGTGGCATCGCCATAGGACTCGGCGCCAGGGTTGTCGGCATAGTCAGCGATGATCAACGGACCGTTTTGACGGGGGTAAGTCCGGGCGATTTGCGCGACATTGTCCACGGTATGGTAGGTATTGATCACTTCGCCCCGGCGGTTCCAGATGTCATCTGCCAGGCTTTGGGCAAAGGCACGATGCAGGTGGTCGTCGCCTTCATAGGTGACCAGTACAGTAGGCCCGACTTCGGCGATATCGGCTTCTGGGAAGGCGCCATTGATGCTGACGGCGAACGCCCCCCGGCTGTTCAGCTTCCCAGGCACGAGCCTTGGCTATGCGGTCGATCATCGGCCCGACATCGGTCCGTCCACCGTTAGCTTCCTCGAGCATGGGCAGATGAATGCGCAAGGTACGCGGCTGGATTTCACCTTTCATTGCGCGCTGCAGCAGGTTGCCGGCGTGGCAGGCGGTCTCTTTGAGATCAATGTGCGGATAGGTCTTGTAGAAAACCAGAATCTGCGCCAGCTCACACATACGCTCGGATACATTGGCGTGCAGGTCCATGGTCAGGGCAACAGGCAGGTCCGGACCGACGACCGCGCGCAATCGCGCCAGAATCTCTCCGTCGCCATCGTCGCTGTGCTCGGCAACCATGGCGCCATGCACGCACAGCAAAATACCGTCGAAGGTATGCGCCTTGGCTGCCTCGACAATCAAACCCACCAGGTATTCGAAGGCCTCGACCGTTACCGGTCCCGCAGGCTCGCTCCAGGCGCTGACGACATGGTGCATATCCCAATCAAATTCGGCCGCCCAACTCAGTGCTCCCGCCAGACCGGTATTGGAATTGCCACGTTTCTTCACCGCTTCTTCGCCCAGCATCAGGGTCTCGCGCCGGAACTCGGGCAGACCGGTTTTGTGGGTGCTGAAGGTGTTGGACTCGTGCATGAATTCGGCTGACATTTAGAACTCCGGGGCAAGGACCGTCGATTCATGAACGTGGCACGCCACGGCATGTTGGTCAGTCTGGGGGCGAAGGATGGGCAGGCTTTCACGGCAACGCGGTTGTACATGTGGGCAGCGCCCGGCAAATGCACAACCGAGCGGCTCATCGTAGCCACTCGGCATTTCGCCAGTGATCCGCACAATCTCGTGTCGCTTGTGAGGATCTGGCACCAGAACGCTGGCCATCAGCGCCTTGGTGTAGGGGTGGATCGGCGTAGCGCCGCGGGGGAGGACCTCAACCACTCGGCCGAGGTACATCACCAGGGTGCGATCGCAGAAATACTGCACCAGCGCTAGATCATGGGAGATGAAGACGTAGGTGAGGTCGAGCCGATCCCGCAAGTCCTGCAGCAGGCCAATGACTTGCGCCTGTATCGACACGTCGAGGGAGGCCGTCGATTCGTCGAGCACGATCAGATATGGTTCCAGCGCGAGTGCCCAGGCGATGCCTACCCGCTGTTTCTGTCCGCCGGACATTTGATGTTGATAGCTGTCAGCCAGGTGAAGCGGCAGTGCGACCATAGTCAAGAGCGCATCGACCTTGGCACTGGCTTGTGCCGATGTCAGGGGTATGCCCTGCACTTGATAGGGTTCAAGCAGCGTATCGCGCACCTTTTGTCGCGGATCGATCGAGGAATAGGGGTCCTGGAACACCATCTGAAAGTGTCGGCGAAGGGGTCGTAAGGCCTTTACCGAGAGGCTGGCGATATCGGCACCAACAAACAACACTTCGCCGGAGGTGGGCTTCAATAGTCGCATGATGAGACGGGCCAGGGTCGATTTTCCACAGCCCGACTCTCCGACAACGCCCAACACTTCCCCTCGTTTAACGTCGAAAGAGACGTCACTGACGGCGCGAAAGTGGCGACGCGCTTTGAGAAACCCACCGCCGCTCGTGAAGGTTCGTCCGACGCCGCGTACTGACAGGATCGGTTTCATGCCAATTGTCCTGTGCTGTGCAGGAAGCAAGAGACGCTGCGTCCGGCCTCACTCATCGGCAGGGGCATCGACTGGCGGCAAATATCCATTACCCTGCTGCACCGCGGGTTGAAACGGCAGCCCTTAGGCATGTTGCCGGCCGATGGCACCATTCCGGGAATTCCCGCCAGACTTCCAGGGAGCATGTCCGGTCGCGGGATACAGCCAATCAACGCGCTGGTGTAAGGGTGTCGCGGGTTGTCGAAAATGGTCGCCACCGGGCCGTATTCGATTACTTGCCCGCAATACATCACGGCGACGCGGTCGCAGGTTTGGGCAACGACGCCCATATCATGGTTGATCAACACCAAACCAAGGCCGCGTTCCCGAACGAGCTGGACCAGAAGCCGAATGATTTGGGCCTGGACAGTCACATCCAGCGCAGTGGTCGGTTCATCGGCAATCAGTAGATCGGGATAACCGGCGAGGGCAATGGCGATCACGATTCGCTGGCGCATTCCGCCAGACAGTTGGTGTGGAAACAGGTCGTAGGCGAGCGCCGGATTGGGAATGCGCATGCGATCCATCAGTTCGACTGAGCGAGCTTTCGCGGCGTGCCGATTGAGGTGCAAATGCAATTGTGAGACCTGGTCGATTTGCCTGCCGACGCGAACCACCGGGTCGAGGGACGTCATGGGGTTTTGCGTGATGAGCGCGAGCCGCCCGCCGCGTAACGCGCGATAACCACGTTCGTCCAGAGTCGTAAGCTCGATGCTGTCGAAGCGGATGCTGCCGGACTTGACCCGTCCACCTATCAGCGGCAGCAGACCCATGATGCTCATCGCTGTCATGGACTTGCCCAAGCCGGAATCACCGACGAGCCCGACGATCTCACCTTTATCGAGGTCCAGGTCGACCCCGGACAACGGCTCGTACGGCCCGAAACCGATCTTTAATTTTTTTTGGTCAATAGAATGGGCTAAGTGACTCCTCGTTTGTGCCTTGATATCCAAGGCATGCAGCACACCCTCTCCAAAAAAATTGATGAAAATCACGGAGAGGGCGATGAGTGCACCTGGCAATAAAATGACCCAGGGCGCGCTGAACAATTGTGCGGAGCCGGTGCTCATCATGGCCCCCCAACTAGGAACCGGCGGTTGCACGCCCATGCCAAAAAAGCCAAGCGTCGCCTCAAGCAGGATCGCGTTGCCGGTCGACAACATGGCAACGACGATCACCGGGGCTACCACGTTCGGTAGCAATCGCCGCATGATGATATGAGTGGGTCCTGCGCCCAAGCTCAGGCTTGCCTCCACGAATGTCTGGCGTTTCAAGCTTTTGATCTGGGTGCGGGTCAGACGCGTGAATTGCGCGAGGTAGGCGATGCTGATTGCGAGGACCGTACTGGACGAGCCGGGGCCGATGATGGCCACGATCAACAACGCGAGGACAATTTCCCGGAAGCTCCAGGTCAGATCGATGATCGACATTACGATCCGATCCAGGCGGCCGCCGACATAGCCGCAAATGGCGCCGATCAGTATGCCGACGGTGACTGAAAGACTAATGGCGACCAGTGAAACGCTGAGCGAGGTCCGGGCACCAAAAATGACCCGCGAAAGCATGTCCCGGCCGAATTCGTCGTTGCCGAACCAATGTGCGGCAGAAGGTGCCTGGGCGGTAATGGAAAGGTTTTGCAAGTCATAAGGGTAGGGCGCCAGCCAGGAGGCGGTGCAAGCAATGAGGATCAGGATCAGCAGCGCTACACCGGAGAGTGCTGAACTGAACGTTGGCATCAGCGCCGCGATGTTGCTGCGAGGCAAGGGAGGTCATTGTGTGGAGTCCTCGCGTTGGCCCGGATCCATCGCGGCTTGCAGCAGATCACCCAGCAGCGTGCCGAGCATGACGGCAATAGCCAGGAGTAGCAGGCAGCCCTGGATCAGCGGATAGTCACGCTGCGCCAAAGCGCGGATCAGAAGTGACCCCAATCCCGGCCGGGCAAATACATACTCCACCGTCACCGAGCCGCCGACGATAAGGCCGATACGCAAACTCAGAATCGTCAACAGGTCCGCGCAGGACATCGCAAAGGTGCCAGGTAACATGTATGAACCGGGTATGCGCCTGTGCCCGTTCAAGGGTGAGTTGACCGCTTTCTGGTGGGGCAGCGTGTCAGTCAACTGGGGGGATATTGGCACTGATGTGAAGCAGATCAATTACCCCGAGTACCACTCACAGGACAACGACAGATGCCTAAGCAAAATCCTCCCCACCCAGGGAAGGGGCTCCGCGAGGACGTACTGTCTGAGATCAAAATGATCGTGACAGCATTGGCCAAACACCTCGGTTATTCCAGGGTGCACCTGTCCAAGGTGATGCACTGCCGCGCAGCAATTAGCGCCGACCTCACCGGGCGCCGGTTTTTTTGCAATATTTAGTGCGTTGTCATTGGACTAGTAAAAAAATGTCATATTGGGGTTTGAGTTGGGAGGCGTCGGCGAGTAACTTGAGGCGAGCGGCGTTTAAGCGATCTGTTTTTATGCCACTACTACCGAGTAAGCTTGCGCAGCGATTTTTGATATTCCCGCACAAATTATCAGCGAAATACTGCCGGTAGTACTACAAGGTTGCTCCCTTCGACCCGGCTTGCCTTAGCGGGTCTTTTTTTTGGAAAATTAAGCACGCGTCCTAAAAAAACGCCAATTAGACCGTAAATAAATAACTGGCCCATCATAGTTGAACTGTTTGTGGCAAAAAAAATTCTGCCGAAAATGTACAGATACTGTTTGTCGACTATAAAACAAGCTAGGCTGAGATTGGATGGTTTATATGTCTATCGAAGTGCGAACAGGGATCTATGAGAGCCGTACGAGCTAATTAATGGGCCCAACAAAAAGCCCTCGCACATCATTGCAAGGGCTAGGCTGTGGTTTATGAAGCTTAAGCTAATTTTTATCAGCTGTTTTTAGAATTAGCTTCAACGCAAGATTTTGCTGTGTTTTGAGTCTCGTTTTTGGCCTTTTGTTTTGCGGCCTGGGCTTCTTGCACGTGAATTTCATTTTTCTCATGCAATCTATCGGCGCCATCCTCAGCAAAAGCCAAAGAACTCAATACGGACAAGAAAAGACTGCATGCAACGATAAGTTTATTCATGAGAACGCCTTCCTAGTAGCGCCACGATATGTGGCTTGAGTTGTCAGGATATTCGTATGAACACCACCATGAAACGCCCAATACCTAAAAAAACAAGGTGACCAAATTTTATTTTTTCGAGCCCATTAAAGATATTGGTATGGCGATTTTATAAGGAATTGGATGTTTCAAGTGACCGCCTAAAAACCTATCGTATCGACGCAACCTAATCACTGACTGATGACATTATCACTGTTCAGTAGTTGCATTCAACTTGCATATACCGAGATCTAAGGAAACTCTGAAAAAGACTTCCAGATTTGGTGAAATACTCGCCTCACACGAACTGAACGGTTGAGCCCGATGAAACAAATGTCCTTCGCCGATGCCGAGTACGCCGGAAAACGTAAGCAGACCCGCCGCGAGCGCTTCCTGATCGAGATGGATCAGGTGGTGCCCTGGAAGGGTATGATTGCCTTGATCGAGCCGCATTATCCGAAGGGCGACGGTGGTCGTCCGGCCTATCCGTTGCTGGCCATGTTGCGGGTTCATCTGATGCAGAACTGGTTCGGCTACAGCGATCCGGCGATGGAAGAAGCCCTTTACGAGACCACGATCCTGCGCCAGTTTTCGGGGCTGCATCTGGATCGGATTCCCGATGAAACAACGATCCTCAACTTTCGCCGCCTGCTGGAGAAACACGAACTGGCCGGTGGGATTTTGCAGGTCATCAACGGTTATCTGGGCGATCGAGGCTTGCTGTTGCGCCAAGGCACCGTGGTCGATGCGACGATCATTCACGCGCCGAGTTCGACCAAGAACAAGGACGGCAAACGTGATCCGGAAATGCATCAAACCAAGAAAGGAAACCAATACTATTTTGGAATGAAGGCGCACATCGGTGTCGATGCCGAATCCGGCTTGGCCCATAGCCTGGTGGGCACGGCGGCGAATGTCGCGGATGTGACCCAGGTCGATCAGTTGTTGCACGGCGAGGAAACGTACGTGTCTGGCGATGCGGGTTACACGGGCGTGGACAAGCGTCCAGAGCACCAGAACCGCAAGATGATCTGGTCGATTGCGGCGCGGCCCAGCACCTATAGAAAGCACGACAAGGAGAGTTTGATCGGTCGTCTGCGTCGCAAAATCGAATACACCAAGGCCCAGCTCAGGGCCAAGGTTGAGCATCCGTTTCGGGTCATCAAGCGCCAGTTCGGTTATACGAAAGTGCGCTTTCGTGGTCTGGCGAAAAACATCGCTCAGCAGACGACGTTGTTCGCGCTGTCGAATCTGTGGATGGTGCGAAAGCGGTTGTTGAATGCAGGAGAGGTGCGCCCGTGATGCGCGAAATGCACCGAGAAAAGGTGCGATTCAAGGAAAAGACATGAATTAAAAAGCGCCAAAGCCTGATTTTTGGCAGGTTACCGATTTTTTGAGCGCCCAATGAAGGGGGATCAAAACATCGGTGACTACTTCAGACTTTCCTTAGAGGCGGAATATTTTTTATATTCTCTGCTTTGCCGCGTTCAAGGCTAGATTTAAAAATAAGAGCTCCCCAGCAGCAGTTTAACCGCTGTTCTAAAAAAACTTAGCCCCTACCAAAACCAATTATTATGTAAGTCGTTACTAGGAGCACTCATGTTAAATCGTAAACATCTCGCAATAGCGTGCGCTGTGTTTTCCGCAAGCACGTCTTCCGCGTTTGCTAGTGAACAATCCGATTCTAATGGGTTTTTTGAAGATAGTAATCTTCAATTGCTGTTACGCAATGCGTACTTCAATCGAGATTACAAAAATCATACTAACGATGCCAAGGTTTGGGGCCAAGGATTCATTAGTACCTTCCAGTCTGGCTTTACCCAAGGCGTTATCGGGGTTGGTGTGGATGCTTACGGGCTGCTAGGCATTAAGCTAGATAGTGGGCGCGGTCGTAACTACACAGCATTTTTCGATACAGGTAGTGATGGTCGACCGGTCGATGATCTTTCAGAGGCGGGTGCCTTACTAAAACTGCGTATATCCAATACAGTATTGCGGTACGGTAATCAATTTCCGTTAATACCGGTACTGGCTTATGATGACTCACGACTGCTACCCCAAGCATTCACTGGCACCTTGATCACCAGTAAAGAAATCGACGGCTTGGAATTGAATGCTGGTCGGTTCACCGCCGACAGTCCAATGGGTGACCCAGCGCGTGATCCAAACCGTCTGAAAAGTATCGATGTAGTCGGCGGTAGCTACATCGTCAATGATGCATTAAGCGTCGCTGTTTACCACTCAGATGTAGAGGACACCTACAAGAAGTACTACGGTAACATCAACTATACGGCACCCGTTGCTGAAGCTCAGTCTCTGAACTTCGACTTCAACATTTACCGTACGGATTATGATGATGGGGCCCAGGCTGCATTGGATTTTGGTGGTGATGGAACCAACGATACCAACACCATCTGGAGCTTGGCAGCTAAGTACAGTATTGGCGCTCATGCCTTCATCGTCGCTCATCAGCGTAATAGTGGTGATGCAGGCTACGCCTATGACTATGGCGATGGTGGTAGCACTATTTACGTCGCCAACTCTTACTACTCTGACTTCAACTTGAAAGACGAAGAGTCTTGGCAGTTGAGCTACGAGTTAGATTTTGCGGATTTCGGTCTTCCAGGTCTCACCTATAAAACCGCCTATGTAAGGGGCCGCAACATTGATTCCGGTGGCGAACAGGATGGCACCGAGCGTGAATTCTTTAATCAGGTCAAATACGTCGTGCAGGACGGTACGTTAAAGGACTTGTCGCTGAAACTGCGTAACTCAATATACCGTACAGATCGTGATGTCGGCCCCAACCTGAATGAGGTCCGAGCGTTTATTGAATACCCACTGGATCTACTCTGAACACTAGCGCTGGCTTAGCCGGGCGCTTTCGCCTTAATTTGAATGGGTGCCAAGTATTAAAATTTGCGCCCTTCAACACACTCTTTTCGCACATTGAAATTTTGTTGATGACACAGCCAAGTGCAATATGGGGGATACTTGCCTTTTAAAGGTTCAAGCATTTGAGTCATGATACCTTGCTATCGATATTCGTCAGCCACACACCCAGCTCGGCTGACGATCTGGTCAAGTCGGTACAACGGAAGGTGATCGAGGTATTTGCTGATCAATATCCGGGTAATCAGCCCAAGGCCGTCATGCCACCATCATCGCCTGTATTGTGGCTAGGATCGGGATAATACTAGTGTGCTGTTCTCGAAATAACTTACTCTATTTGCATGATCTCAAGCGCCTCGCGAGCCCGTTGGATTTTGCTCAATATTTCCTCTCCCTTTGCGTTCCAAACGTACCGGGTCGGCTGAGCATTTCGTAGTGCCAGGAACGTTGTTATCGAGCCCTCCAGCTCGCGCACCGAGGCAAAACTACCGTCTCGTAGATACACCGTAATGTCTCGAAAAAACCGTTCGACCATGTTCATCCAAGAGCTCGACGTCGGTGTGAAGTGCATATGGAAACGTAGGTGCTTTGCCAGCCAGGCTTTCACGGCGGCGTGCTTGTGCGTCGCATAGTTATCGACGATCAGATGAAGCTGGAGATGCTTGGGTGTCTGCTTGTTGATCTTCTTGAGGAAGGCCAACCACTCTTGATGACGGTATCCGATCCATGAACACCACATTCAAAGCCAACTGTTGATCCGCAATGCTTTGCTCCCGATTCTTTTCTGGAGCCAGCAGCTCATGATGCGACCCGACGCCAAAGTCGAAAAGGTGTACCTCTACCCCAAGCCCGTGGACTTCCGAAAATCCATCGACGGGCTGGCTGCTCTGGTCGAGCTGGATATCAAAGTCGCTGTGTTCGACCCGGTGCTTTTTGTTTTTCTGAATCGCCACCGTAACCGGGTGAAAATTCTCTACTGGGACCGCAACGGCTTCTGCCTTTGGCTCAAGCGCCTGGAATCCGAGCGATTTAAAACATCGCCTGAGGCCACCGACGAAGTCATCGTGCTTAGCGTCCAGGAGTTGAACTGGTTGCTTGACGGTTTTGACCTGTGGCGCAACCGTCCACATCAGGTTTTGACTCCAAGATTTGTCGCCTGACAGGTATAATCCGGGCATGCCATCCATGCCCGACAACCTTCCTGATGACCCAGTGCTTCTCAAGCAGATGCTGCTTGATACGTACGAAGCGCGCGCACGTGATCAGGAAGTCAAAGAGGCTTACGAGACTCATATCGTTGATCTGAAAGAACAGATCAAATTGTAGCGTGACCGTATATTTGGTCGTAAGTCCGAGCAAACGGTTGAGCCCAACACTCCGCAGTTGGCCTTGCTCAACGAGCCCGAAAGCGAGCCGATGCCTTCAATCGGCGACGCTGACGAAGAAGTGGTTGCTCCGACTCCACGTCGTGGCAAACGCAAGCCACTGTCGGCTGATCTGCCGCGTATCGAAGTCATCCACGAACTGCCACAACATGAACTGACCTGTGTCTGCGGTTGCCGCAAGCATGTGATCAGTGAAGAAACCAGCGAACAGCTGGACATCGTGCCGATGCAGATCCGAGTGATCAAACACATCCGCAAAGTCTACGGCTGCCGTGGTTGTGAAACGGCTCCGGTCACTGCTGATAAACCTGCTCAGTTGTTCGAAAAGAGCATGGCCAGTCCGAGCGTACTGGCAATGTTGCTGACCACCAAGTATGTTGATGGCTTACCGCTGCATCGTTTCGAAACGGTGCTGAGCCGACACGGTATCGATATCCCGCGTCAGACCCTCGCTCGCTGGGTTATCCAGTGCGGAGAGCATTTACAACCGTTGCTGAATTTGATGCGCGACCGATTGCTGGAAAGCCCGGTCATCCACTGTGATGAAACCCGCGTCCAGGTACTGAAGGAACCGGATCGAGACCCTACCAGCCAATCCTGGATGTGGGTGCAGGCCAGCGGGCCGCCAGACCGAAAAGTCGTGCTGTTCGACTACACGTCCAGCCGTGCGCAGGACGTGCCGTTGCGCCTGCTGGAAAGTTATCGCGGCTATGTCATGACCGATGATTACGCGGGATATAACGCGTTGGCATTGCAACCGGGCGTGGAACGTTTGGCGTGCATGGCCCATGCCCGGCGCAAGTTCGTCGACGCGCAAAAAGTGCAACCCAAGGGCAAGACGGGACGTGCTGATATCGCGCTGACGATGATCAACAAGCTGTACGGCATTGAGCGCGAACTCAAGGACACCAGCGATGAACAGCGTTTTATTAATCGCCAGGAAAAGAGCCTACCGATCCTATCCCAGTTGAAAAACGCCGTACTTCAGACCTTCCCTAGAGGAATTTGATTATCCGCTTGCCTGATCTGCATGGTGAGCGTGGGTGGGAGCGCATAGCGCTTCCCATTTTATTTCTTGAATCCATTCATTGGAGAAGGGTCGTATGATTTCTATGATAAAAGCCAAAAGCCACTACTTGTAATCAAATATTAATGATCCTCTTTTTGCTAATTATCTTTTCCTGCAGCCGGCATCGGCCATTTCCGGGGCGACGATATGGTTCGTTTTGAACTGGCGCCTTAGGTATAAACAGGCTTGGCCACAGAGGGGGTATGCCGTTGACTCCAGACCTCGTGGTCAGATCAGTGGTTGAACTTCGGTGTGAGACGCGGGGTTTGTAAAAAACAAGGCGCCATGCTTTTGGCCCGGCGCCTAGAAATTGTAACTCAGATTTTACCCCAGACGAGCAATCGCAGCCTCAACTCCTGCACCATAGGCTGGATCAGCTTTGTTGCAGTTGGATATGTGCCGCTCGACCACCATCAGTGAGGCGCCGTTGATGGCCCGCGCGGTGTTTTCAAACAGCAACTGTTGCTTCTCTGGTGTCATGAGGCGGAACAGACTACCCGGTTGCGAGTAGTAGTCTTCGTCCACTCGGTGGTTCCAGTGATCGGCAGCACCTTCGATGCTCAGCGGCGGCTCAGCGAACTCAGGTTGTTCTATCCATTCTCCGTAGCTATTCGGGTCATAAGAAATTGAGCCGCCCATGTTGCCGTCCACACGCATTGCGCCATCGCGGTGATAGCTGTGAACAGGACACTTCGGACTGTTGACTGGGATCTGGGAGTGATTTACGCCTAGACGATAACGCTGCGCGTCACTGTAGGAGAACAGCCGGCCTTGTAACATTTTGTCTGGCGAGAAGCTGATACCTGGCACGATATTGCCGGGGTTGAACGCGGCCTGTTCCACCTCCGCGAAAAAGTTTTCCGGGTTACGGTTCAGTTCCATTACGCCAACTTCGATCAGCGGGTAGTCCTTATGCGACCACACCTTGGTCAGATCGAATGGGTTCAAGTGGTAGGTGCTGGCTTCGTTCTCGGGCATGATCTGGATGAACAAAGTCCAGCGCGGGAAGTCGCCGCGCTCGACACTTTCATACAGATCGCGCTGGTGCGTTTCACGATCACCGCCAACAAGCTGCGCAGCTTCGGCGTCAGAAAGATTCTTGATGCCTTGTTGGGTCTTGAGTGTGAACTTGACCCAGAAGCGCTCGTTTGCGGCATTCAAGAAACTGAAGGTGTGGCTGCCGAAACCGTGCATATGTCGAAAGCTGGAAGGTATGCCACGGTCACTCATAACGATGGTGACCTGATGCAGCGCTTCAGGTAGCGAAGTCCAGTAATCCCAGTTGTTGTTGGCGTTGCGTAGTCCGGTGCGCGGGTCGCGCTTGATGGCGTGGTTCAGATCGGGGAATTTCAGCGGATCACGTATGAAGAACACTGGAGTATTGTTGCCCACCAAATCCCAGTTTCCTTCTTCGGTATAGAACTTCATGGCAAAGCCGCGGATATCACGTTCCGCATCTGCCGCGCCGCGCTCGCCGGCGACCGTCGAGAAGCGCGTGAACATCGGTGTTTGCTTGCCAATTTGCGAGAACAGTTTTGCTTTGGTGTAGCGTGTGATGTCGTGCGTAACAGTGAAGGTGCCATAGGCACCGGCGCCTTTGGCGTGCATTCGGCGTTCGGGGATCACTTCACGGTCGAAGTGAGCGAGTTTTTCCAACAACCAAACGTCTTGTAGAAGGGCAGGGCCGCGCGGGCCTGCCGTTTGAGTATTGTTATTGTCAACAACAGGAGCGCCAAACGCGGTTGTGAGCTTTTTCATGTGGCCACCTTTAAGTATCAGAGTGTGTACCGGTGGTGCCAGCGATCGACAACGATGAAGAACTTCGTCTTCTCAATGGCTGAAAACCACCCAATCGAGACAAACAACAGTTCAAGCATGACAAACATCAAATGCCCAATGGGGGCCATCAGTGATGGCGGTCTCAATGGACCCCTTGTTCGCGCTTTTTGGGGTGAATTTCAGTGGCGAGCAACGGGCGCAAGCGGCCGAACGTAGTCCACGGCAGGCCGAGGTTCCTCTCGGGCCATACCACTTCTAAGGCGATCCACACCCCATCGCCATCCCCACGACGCCCCAGCTCACTGTCGCCACAACGAATTGGCGGACATCCTTGTAGTTCTAGGCTGGGCTTTTAATCACGGTGTTCATCTGGCGACCACTCGTTGTGCTCTACAGGAATAATCACGAGATTTCGCGAAACATGCGCGTTAAAAGATGTAAAAATTTAATGGGTAGGCATGTTAAAAGTTGTGAATTGGGCGTGATTTTTCCATCTCAAAACCGGATTGGCTTTGTTGTAGCTACCTTCCCGCGGCCACCTGCGCGTCGTACTTTCAAACAACAACATCAGTTCAAGCATGATAAACATCAAATGCCCAATGGGGGCCATCAATGATGGCGGTCTCAATGTGCCCCTTGTTGGCGCTTTTGCTCGCTACCAAGTCGCAGCGGGTCAGCGCTGGTGTTTAGAGCACGATCTGGAGAATTTCTTTGATCGGGTCAAATACGATGTATTGCTGGCGTATATCGAACGTCAAATCGAAGACATGCGGGTGCTCATGCTGATCAGTCGCTATCTCGAAGCGGGGACGATGTCAGGTGGACTCGTATGCCGACAGCAGAAAGGGAAGCCGCATTTCGCCGCAGCTGTCGAACACAGGTGGCAAACGTAAATCGCGTGAACGAAAGCGCAAGGATGAAGAGGGTATCGAGGACGATGAACCGTTTTGATCTGCACCATAAACACCCTGCCGCATGCCTGCGTGCGGTGGGGCCCGATGCGTCTTCAACCAAGACACTACTGCTAAGCTTATTCACATTTTCAATCGGCAGGGTCAGTTTTCAATCAGCGCCAACACCATGACTCCAATCAGCAAGTATCTGGTCAGTTTGAGGATACGTTGGGGGATGCTGAGCAAAGCGAACATGGTCAGCTCTCTCAAATGGTCGCGAGATTGTAAGAAGGGCGCCCGTTATGCTGTCACGGACTCCCTATACAGGATTGGGCCTCAGGCTACCGGGATCAGCGGATCGGCAGCAGCCAAGGCGGAGGCACGATCAGCTGGCGGGTAGATCCATTGGGTATTGATCTGCGTTTTCAACTCCTTGGCTGGCTCCTTCACCAACGAAAGCTGGCGATCCCAGCCTTCGGTGTATACCGCTCCCCAGGCACCGAGATCGAGACAAGTCACATACTTGGGTTGACGGTAGGGAACTGGCGAGACACCGATCAAATCCGCGACGACGTTGTTCCCGGCATATCGACCCAGGGAAATCGCGTGTTGACAGGACATTGCCGCGAAATTGCCAATATCGTCGGTTGCTGCATAAGCAACGTCGCCGGCCGCGTATACGTGGTCTTGGCCCAACACCCTCAAGTTCTCGTCGACATGCAGGCGTCCCAAGTTGTCGCGGGCACTGGTCATCTGTTCGGTTAACGGACTGGCACGGAAACCAACAGTCCATATCACAGTCTGGCTCTCAATACGGCGACCATCAGCGAGGGTGACTCCATTGGCGTCAATCGCAGCGACGCTCGCGTTGACCTCCCATTCGATACCCAGTTCTTTAGACGCTTCTATAACCGAAGGCCGAATTCCGTCACCCAGCGTTGCGGCAATCTCAGGCGCACGGTCGATGATGATCACGCGAATGGCCTGATCGTTACCCAGCATGGATCGCAGGCGTGCTGGCATTTCGGTGCCAGTCTCGATTCCGGTAAAACCTCCGCCAGCGATTACTATGGTATTTCGGGCTACGCTCTCGGGCCTGTTCTTGAGGGATTTCAGATGGTTCTCGAGATGCACCGCCGTTTCAATCTGGTCAACGTCGAAGGCATGAGAAGCAAGACCTGGCACGGATGGGCGAGCTAACTGGCTGCCCGATGCAAGCACCAATCGGTCATAGGCAACCGTACCTTGGCGACCTGCCTCATCACGGTAACCAACGACTTTTGCCTGTTCGTCGATAAGCTCGGCAGAACCTTTAATGAAGCGCACCCCGACCAGATCGAACAAGTTATCCAACGGTGCGAACATTTTGTGCACGTCAGGTTCGTAGAACCGGGGACGAATACGCAATTCCGCTTGAGGTGCCATTAGGGTGATTTCCACGTCCTTGCGATTGTGCATGTCCAGCAAGCGGGCGGCACTTAACGCACTCCATACACCACCGAACCCCGCGCCAATAACCAGAATTTGCTGTTTCACGGTTTGTTCCTCAGAAGAAGTGGTCAATAAACATGAAGTTGTTCTTCAGGTTTGGCGGGACGATATCCGGGTACCAAAATGAAGATACTTTGTTTCGTTGCAGCGAGTCGTCCGCTGTGAATTCATGATACGGACTATTTTTCTCGGCTCACTTCTACATCGGTTCAACCAAACCATACGTCAGTGGGGTTGATATATACGAAGGTGTTACAAGAGGGGCTGCTCTGATTTCAGGGCTGTTGGCGGAGGGCGGTTTCTACGCAGTTCAGGAGTCTATCCGCGTCGCACGGCTTAGGTAAGCAGGCAATCAGATTAGGAGTGGCAGCAGTAATATGCGGCGCCGCTGCGGGGTAACCAGTGATGAAAATCGTAGGGATACGTATGCCCATCGCAATGAGCTGTTCACACATCTCTACACCGCTCATCTCCGGCATCTGGATATCAGAAATCAGGCAGTGTATTTCGCCAGAGTTGGTGGAGCTCAGAAACTCCCGCGCGTTGCAGTAGGCTCGTATGCTATACCCGCTGGAACGTAGTAAAGTTTCCAAGGCTTTTCGAAATGAGTCTTCGTCATCGACTATTGCAATGAATGTTGTCTTGCGCATGTTGATATCTTTATCCATTTTAAAGAGCTCCATGACAGAGCATGTCGTTTTTACAAGATACGCGGTCCTATAAGGTGGAATAGTTATACCTATGTATAGTTCACTAAAACCAAAGGGTTGATATTGAACGCTACCAATCGATCCAACGCCTGTGCTTCGCCATTGCTATCGCCTGCTTAGGTGTTGTTGATGGCACGGATCAAGCAACAGCCTCTCCTTCAAGCGGCATACCCTGGTGCTACGGCGCCCAACCAAGGGATACCCAAGCTGTACCCAGGTGCAAGTGACCTCTCACCGTTGGCTTGAATGAACTTGAGTTGCATCGCTGGCCTCCAGCGGCTCTGGATGCACGGCGAGTTGTTGTTCGATTTCCACTACCCCAGCGGCGAACAAAGTGCACAGAAATGACCAGCGACATGCTGACATCAATCTGCTTGTGTTTTTTGTAACGGTGATGTGTGAACGCAATGTCACCCGGGCCGGAGAGCGATTGTTCCTCGGGCAGACCACCATCAGTTGCGCGCTCGGACGACTGCGTTCCATGTTCAACGATCCACTGTTCATTCGCGCTGGTCGGGTGATGGAGCCGACTGGCGGGGCAGAGGAGATCCACGCGCGACTGGCACCTGCTCTGGAAGGGACCGCCGTGGCGAGAGTTGCACTCAGACATTCGATCCGCAGACCAGCGATGGGACTTTCCATGTCGGACTTTCCGATGATGTCGAGTACGCGCTACTTCCATCCTTGATGAGGCATCTGCGGGATGAGGCGCCGAATATCACGCTTCTGGTGCGTAGGGTGGATCAGCGGTAATTGCCGCAATTGCTTGCCTCCGGCGAAATCGGGCATCAGTCTGGTGCAGGAGTTACCAGCCAGCGCTCATTGCAAGTGCCTTCGGCCGATGCTGCCGATGCTCCTTCGCGCCGACTCGCCCCGGGCCCCTTGGATCTGGATGAGTTTTGCAGACGACCTCTTATGGTGGTGTCTTCGATGGGCAATATCATCGATGATGCCGATCATGCCTTGGGTTTGGTAGGGCGACAGCGAAAAGTGGTGCTGGCAGTGCCGCAGTTCAGTGCCTTGCCTGCTTTGTTAAAGGGAAGCGACATGCTTGCGATTGTACCGGACTACGTCGCCCACGCCGTTGAGCGACTGGAAGGAATACGCGTAGAGATTGCTCCGGTGGAGCTACCGGCGCCAGACTTGTCCATACCCTGGCGTGGCGCATTTCACAACGATCCGCGCGAAAGCTGGCTACGCTCGTATTTCTGTCGTCATCTTGGCCAGCAGCAGAGGCCCTCCGTGGCCCTGGCTTGAACACGGCGGCACAGTGTTTTGCGTGCTGCGGTCTGTCACATACGAGTAGAACAATGAAGTAACTTGAAGGGCTTCCACGAAGAGCTACACTCTTCGTGGTAAAACGGCCCGTTCTGGATGTTTTGGGAAATCACAAACATCAGGCATCCAACCGCAGCCACGGAAGCCGCCCTCATGGAGCGGTATCGGCATTTTCGGCGTGACACTGGACGATAGCCCGACGGCAAAGTGCGGCATATAAGAAACCACTTATTGTTCACACGCCTATGAATAACCACGCGCAGATTTTATGGGATGACGGTGAGCGTATCTTCTGCCGGCAGCAACATCCGCATCCAGACTGCGACTGCAGTGTCCTAGTTACTCGGCCAGTTGTTGATCAACCGTCTCCCGCCTGCCTTGGTCGTCTCGCTCATGAATTGGATCTGAAGGAAGAGCTCGAGGCCAGTTGGGCGGTACGACCGATTGAGTTAGTACGCGAAGGCGGGCAGGTGCAATTGGTGCTCGAGGATCCTGGTGGCATTCCGCTGCTGCAGTTGCTTGACTCGCCCATGGAGACGGCCACTTTTTTGCGGCTTGCAATCAGCGTTGCAGCGCCGCTGGGCAAACTCCACCAGCGCGGGCTCGTCCACAAAGATATCAAGCCCAGCCATATCCTGGTGAACTGCACCGATGGGCAGGCTCGGCTCACCGGTTTCGGTCTGACCTCACGGTTGCCACGCGAGCGTCACGTGCCCGAAACCATCGCAGGCACGCTTGCCTATATGGCACCTGAACAAACCGGGCGGATGAATCGCTCGATTGATTCGCGCAGTGACCTCTATTCCTTCGGTATCACGCTCTACGAGATGCTGACCGGCTCGTTACCATTCAAGGCTTCGGACCCGATTGAGTGGGTGCACTGCCATATCGCCAAAAAACCGCTGTCCCCCAGCGAACGGATCGAATCCATCCCCGAGGTACTCTCCGATATCGTCATGAAACTGCTGGCCAAGACCGCTGAAGACCGCTATCAGACGGCCGCTGGTGTTGAACATGATCTTCGACGATGCTTGGCAGACTGGCAGCGGTTTCACCAGATCAATGCCTTCACTTTGGACGAGCACGGTCAATCCGATCGCCTGCTGATTCCCGAGAAGCTCTATGGTCGCGAACGTGAGGTAAATACCCTGATCGCTGCGTTCGATCGGATCATATCGAGCAGCACTCCGGAGCTTGTTTTGGTCACCGGCTATTCGGGAATCGGCAAATCCTCGGTGGTCAATGAGTTGCACAAGGTATTGGTGCCGCCGCGAGGGCTTTTTGCTACCGGTAAGTTTGATCAATACCGGCGCGACATTCCTTATTCGACGATGGTTCAGGCTTTCCAAAGTCTGGTGCGCATGTTGTTGGGTAAGCCCGATAAGGAACTGGCGCAATGGCGCGAAGCACTGCACAGCGCACTGGACATTAATGCGCGACTAATGACTGATCTCATTCCCGAACTGAAGCTCATCATTGGCGAACCACCACCGGTTCCGCCACTTGAACCTCAGCAGGCACAACGGCGTTTCCTGCTAGTGTTCCGGCAGTTTATCGGCGTATTTGCCCGTGTAGAGCATCCTCTTGCCCTGTTTCTCGATGATCTGCAGTGGCTTGATGCGGCAACGCTCGATCTATTGGAGGATCTATTGGTCAGCTCGGATGTACGGCACCTGATGCTGGTGGGGGCTTACCGCAGCAACGAGGTGGATGCATTACACCCGCTTACGGAAAAACTTCACGCCATTCGCAACGCGGGTGGGCGAATTGATGAGATCATGCTGGCACCACTCGCCAAGGCGCATATTGAGCAGTTGGTCTCCGATTCTCTACATGATGAGCTGAGGCGCATCGAGCCTCTCGCGCAGTTGGTGCTAGACAAAACGGCAGGCAATCCGTTTTTCGTGATCCAGTTTTTGCAGGCCCTCGCTGATGAGCAGTTGCTGTCCTTCGACCATGACACCCGACAGTGGCGCTGGGATCCGGATCGCATCCATGCCAAGGGTTACACCGACAATGTCGTGGACCTGATGGTCGACAAGCTGACCCGCTTACCCACAGAAACACAGCGAGCATTGCAGCAGCTGGCTTGCCTGGGAAACGTCGCAGGGATCTCCACGCTTTCAACTGTTCTGGGCGTCCCGAAGACCAAGATCCGCACGGTACTGTGGGAAGCGATTCGCCTGGAACTGGTCGAGAGGTTGGAGGGCACTTATGGTTTTGTCCATGACCGTATTCACGAAGCCGCTTATTCACTGATCCCCGAGGAATTTCGGGCCGAAGCACATCTACGGATTGGGCGGTTGCTCGCGGCGCAAACGCCCGTGCAAGGACGGGAGGCGGCGATCTTTGAGATCGTCGGCCAGCTCAATCGAGGGGCCGGATTGCTCACCGATCAGAGCGAGCGGGAGCAGTTAGCTGAGTTCAACCTGATTGCCGGTCAGCGCGCCAAGGCATCAACAGCTTATGCATCAGCACTGAACTATCTCACCATCGGCGCGCAATTGTTGGACGAAGACTGCTGGAAGCATCGACATGAACTTGTCTTCACTCTTGGGTTGAACCGGGCCGAGTGCGAGCTCCTGACCGGGCAACTTTCGGCTGCTGACATGCGCCTGACGGCGCTATCGAAGCGCGCCACGAGCACTATCGAAAGAGCCAGCGTCGTGTGCCTGCAAATGGACGTTTACTTACTCCTCGATCGGAGTGATGGCGCAGTAGCTGTCTGCCTGGATTACTTGCGGCATGTCGGTATCGATTGGTCAGCCCATCCGGACGACGACGAAGTGCGTCAGGAGTACGAGCAAATCTGGTCGAAACTGGGGGCACGGGCAATTAAAGATCTCATCGATTTGCCGCTGATGGAGAATGTGGCTCACCTCATGACCATCAGCGCGTTGAGCAAGCTTTTTCCTCCGGCGTTACAGACGGATGCGAATCTGACGTGCCTATTGATCTGCAAGGCGATCAGTCTCAGCCTCGAATGGGGCAACTGCGATGCCTCCTGTGTGCACTACGCCAATGCCTTCAGAGTCGCCGGGCGACGTTTCGGTGATTATCAGGATGGCTTCCGCTTTGGCCAACTCGGCTGTGATCTTGTCGAACGACGGGGGCTGAATCGATTCGAAGCCAGCACCTATCTTTGCTTTTCGAATTTTGCCGTACGTTGGATGAAGCCCGTGGGGCAATGTCGCGATCTGTTGCTTCGTTCCTTTGTTGCGGCAAACCGGTCGGGCGATCTGCCGTATGGTGCTTATGCGGGCAACAGCCTCGCAACCGACTCACTTTTTGCCGGTGAGCCGTTGCCACAGGTGCAAAGCGAGGCTGAACGTGGCCTGGCTTACGCTCAGAAGGTGCGCTTCGGCTTGGTCGTCGATTTCATCGGTACGCAACTCGCTCTGATACGCATGCTGCGAGGCTTGACACCAACTTTTGGGTACTTTGACGATGAAGCGTTTACTGAGATGGATTTCGAAATTCATCTGGCCAGCAACCCGGACCTTGCCCTGGCCGAATGTTGGTACTGGGTCCGGAAGTTACAGGCCCGTTACATGGCCGATGATCCTGGCGCAGCCCTGGAAGCGGCTGCAAAGGCACATCAGTTACTTTGGACGTCCTACCTATTCTACGAAGAAGCCGAGTATTTCTTCTATGACGCGCTAGCCAGGGCGGCCTGGTGCGACCGCGTCCCGATGGACGAGCATGCGCAGCACCTAATTGTAATGGAGGCAGATCATCAGCAAATGCAAGTCTGGGCGCAACAGTGCTCGGAGAATTTCGCCAGTCGGTCTGCGTTGGTCGGTGCCGAAATCGCCCGGATTGAAGGACGCGTGATTGAAGCCGAGTTGCTATACGAACAAGCCATAAATTCGGCGCAAGAGAACGGCTTTGTCCATATCGAGGCGCTGGCCAATGAGCTCGCATCACGTTTCTACGCGGCGCGTGGTCTTGGCAAAATCGCCCTCGTCTATTTGCAGGATGCCCGTTACGGCTACCGACGCTGGGGTGCCGATGGCAAGGTGCGACAGCTTGAGGCGAAATATCCTTTACTCAGGGCCGAAGAGCACGCACTCGCCCCGACGACTACGATGGCAGCGCCAGTCGAACATCTCGATCTGGCCACTGTACTCAAGGTGTCTCAGGCCGTATCGGGCGAAATCGTTCTGGAAAAGCTGATCGACATGATCATGCATACAGCTATTGAACAGGCCGGAGCGGAACGCGGCCTGTTGATTTTTTCGGATGGTGGCGGGCATCGAATAGCCGCGCAAGTGACCGCCGGTGACAACTCAATACAGCTGCGCGATACACCAGTCAGTGCGGTGCTGCTGCCGGAGTCCATTCTTTATCATGTGCTGCGCACCCGGGAGAACGTGGTGCTGGATGATGCCGTCGCCGGGTCCCCGTTTGCCACAGACCCTTATATTCATCAGCATCGCGCCCGCTCAATTCTCTGCCTGCCGCTGATGAACCAGGCCAAGCTCGTTGGCGCCCTTTACCTCGAAAACAACCTCACCGCCCGCGTGTTTAGCCCGGCCCGAATGGCCGTGTTGAAGCTGGTGGCCTCACAGGCTGCTATCTCGCTGGAAAATGCTCGCTTGTACCGCGAGGTTGCAGAGCGTGAAGCAAAGATCCGGCGCCTTGTAGACGCCAACATCATCGGGATCCTCTTCTGGAATGCCGACGGTGACATTATCGAGGCCAATGACGCATTTCTCCGTATGGTGGGATATGAGCGAGAGGATCTTGCATCTAGCCGCCTGCGCTGGAACGATCTGACTCCGCCGGAGTTTCGTGAGCTCAGCGAGCGCTCCCTGGCGCAGGCAGTACAGACCGGCTACGCCCGTCCGTACGAGAAGGAATACTTCAGGAAGGATGGCAGCCGCCTACCGGTCATCGTCGGGTTGGCCTCGTTCGAAGCGAGCCGCAAGGAAGGTGTCGCGTTCATGCTCGATTTGACGGAGCGCAAGCAGGCGGAGGAGAAATTTCGCGACAGCGAACGGAAATATCGAGAGGTACAGGCAGATTTATCACACGCGAACCGAGTTGCAACCATGGGGCAACTCGCGGCCTCGATTGCCCACGAGGTCAATCAACCGATCGCCGCGGCAATCCTCAACGCCAATGCCGCCCTGCGTTGGCTGAGCACCCAACCGCCTGAAATCGACGAGGTCCGGAAGGTAATCGGTTGTCTCATCTCCGATGCCAATCGCGCGGCAGATGTGTTGGGACGGATTCGTCAGCATATCCGCAAAGTGCCACCGCAAAAGGGGCTGGTGGATATCAATGCGGCAATCCGCGAGATGATCGAGTTCACCCGTGGCCAGATCACAAAGACTGGTGCATCGGTCCGGACACAACTCACGGATGCGTTGCCATTGATCGACGGTGACCGTGTCGAACTGCAACAAGTGCTGCTCAACCTGATCATGAATGCACTTGAGGCGATGAGCGCAGTGACCGAAGGCGAACGGCAATTGAACATTTGCACGGTGTTGGGCGAGGCGGGCGGTGTGCTCGTGAGCGTGGCTGATTCGGGGCCTGGGTTCGCGCCGGAAAGTACTGATCGGGTTTTCGCCTCGTTCTACACCACCAAATCCGCAGGCCTGGGGATGGGATTGTCGATCTGTCGCTCGATCGTCGAGGCGCATGGCGGTCGTATGTGGGCAGGAGTCAACCAGCCCCGAGGCGCTACCGTCCAATTCATGTTCCCTCGGCATCAGGATTAATACAAACGTTTTAGAGGGTTTATATTCATGTGCGGTTAAATTAATCACATGTACAAATGTAACTCCGCAATCCCAGCGATATATTGCAAACAAGGGTTGCGGAGGGTTGATCGTGAAAAACTTAACAGCCAAGACAGTCGATGTTTTTTATCAATTAAAGTAACGCTGCTTTTTTTGCCTGAGTCTGATCAAAACAGATTTTTCGGTTGCCCGAATGTGCTGTCACTTTACAAACTCAGAGATGGAAAGGCGTTGCACGTTGAGCAACTACAATTGGTCAATCTCGAAAGCGGAAAAAACAGCTTGCCGATAGGCTCGCACTTGGTGAGTCCGCGAAAATTTTATATGCATCATGGGATTTATCTTGGCGGTGGGAGCGTTGCTCATTATTCTAGATTTAGCAGCGCTTTTAGACCTAGTCCGATCGAAGTGACTGAGCTTGAAAGCTTTGCCAATGGAAAGCTCGTCTGGATATATTAAAAACAGTGTAAGTATTCCAACAATGAAATCGTCATTAGGGCTCGTTCTAGAGTTGGGGAGAATAAATACCGAATCCTCTCAAATAACTGCGAGCATTTTTGCAGTTGGTGCATTGAAGGAAGAAATTACAGCGTCTAAGTCAATGCCTTTTTCCGTTCCCCACGATATCTCTTTTCCTTTATTGCAGCGCTGGGACCAAACTTTATTGTATAGTACCTTCCCGACCTCCTATCCAGTTGTTGCCTTGGCTCCCTGCCGGGATGAAGGGCTGTGCTACACTTTTCTCAAGCCATTTCTACCGAGGATCGCGCATGAGCGGCAGTCACTCATCCAGTGAGCCGGGCAGTAAAGGCTCTATTGTTTACGTGGTAGATGACGATGCTTCCATTCGCGATGCATTAAGCAACCTTTTGCGATCGGCCGGGATACGAGTTGAGACGTTCGCGTCCACCGCGGAATTTCTTCGGCAACCGAAGACCGATAGCGCCAACTGTTTGGTCCTTGATGTGCGACTTCAAGGCAATAGCGGTTTGGACTTCCAAAGGCAACTAGCTGAATCAAACACGCACATACCCATTATTTTTATTACCGGCCATGGGGACATGGAGATGTCCGTCAAAGCGATGAAGGCTGGTGCCGTGGATTTTTTGGCAAAACCATTCCGTGAGCAGGATCTTTTAGACGCGGTTTCGGGCGCACTTCAAGCCGATGTCAGACGCCGGGAAGTCGAGCATCAGCGTTCAGAACTGCATAACAATTATCAATCACTGACAGCTCGCGAAAAAGAAGTGATGGCCCTTGCGGCCAAAGGCCTGATGAATAAGCAGATCGCAGGGCAAATGAACTTGAGCGAGATTACCGTAAAAATTCACCGTGCTCACTCAATGAAAAAAATGCATGCAAAATCCTTTGCTGACCTGGTTCGAATGGCGGAGCTACTCGGGGCAGGGCATGGTCGCTAATCAATCTCAGTTTTGAGTCATATCTAATTTTTTGTCCATCCCAATGACCCTATTTACCCATCCTTAGCTAGCATTGAGGTCAAAGCCTCTCGCGTGTAGAGGACCTGGATGGTTACTTCTGCAATTCCAACTTTCGCACGCTGATGACTGCTCGATTGAGTTGGCGGGTGGATCCCGACGCGTTGTCAGCGATAATCTTTCGACGCTAAACTCTATGACCAATATGAACGTAGATTGCCAGTCACTTTTTCGCGCAGGCGTCGGGTACGGCATCCATTGCTTGTGTGGTCGGTCTACGCCCGTTTCATACGGCCAGTACCGTTTCTTAACAGTGTGCCAGCATCTCGATTTTGTTTGCCCTTGCCACTACTCGCTACAGCAATTCTAGGTGATTCAGGACAAACCCTTCTACGGAATATGGCATGAGCCTGCAAAGAAACCAGCCCCCCCTCTACTGACTTTGAACTTTTCGTGTTTATCGTCGATGACGATGGGCCTTTACGAGAAGCGTTGGGTAGCCTGATGCGCTCAATCGGGTTCCGGGTCGAACTGTTTTCCTGCGTCGCGGATTTCATGCAGTTTAATCGTCCGGATACGGTCAGTTGCCTGGTTTTAGATGTGCGGCTCAAGGGTAGCAGTGGCCTGGACTTTCAGGAGTTGCTGATGCATCGCCCGAAGGCATCACTCTCTATGAGAATGCTGAACTGGTGAATACGTCATTTAAGTACTAGGTCGGGCTTAAACCCGGGGATGGGATTGCGCATCAGTGTGCCGACGGCGTATGCCCCCAGCAGGGCAAGCAATCCAGCGACCCACAAAAGCCGACTGAATCCGCCAACGAACGCTTCTCTAGCCAGCGGTTCAATCAGCGGACGCGCCTCTTCGGGTAACAGGCTAAGGGCAGCAGTCATGTCACCGGCAACGACTCGCGATGCAATGTCCTCGGATTGTTCGACCAACGCAAAGGGTGATGCGGACAGGGAGACCTGCAACAGTTGGTTGGTTTGGCTGGCGAGGAGGGCGCCATACACTCCGATGGCTAGCATCACAGCACTGAAACGCATGGTGGTACTCATCCCGGATGCCATTCCCGTGCGTTCACGGGGCACGCAGGCCATGATGTTTTTCTGTGAGTCACCGTTGAGCAAGCCAGCGCCAGCACCGGTCACTGCAATTGCCAAAGCAAAGGGAAGATAACTGCCACCGTGCACGGCCCAGCCGCTGAGCAAGTTGCCACAGCCTACAAGAGTTAGCCCGACGGCCATCATGGTGGCAGGGGTCAAGCGCCCCGCCAATCTGGCGCCGATTCGAGGAAATACCAGCATGGTGATGGCAAAGGGCAGCATGCCCAATCCTGCGAAAATGGCGCTGAAGCCCAGGCCATTTTGTAAGTAGAAGGGCAGCCACGTCATCATTACTTGGGCGCATCCCGCGTAAGCAAACATTCCCAGCAAAGCCCCAATAAAACGAGGGTGCCTGAATAATTGGAGGTCTATCATCGGCCGCTGCTGCACGCGTTCGATCACTACGAACAGTCCCATCAGCAGTGCCCCGCCCCCCAAGCGAGCATAGGTGATTGGGTTACTCCAGCCGACCCGGTTGGCTTCGATTAAACCCCAAATCAGGAACAGCAAACTGGCGCTAAAGGCCATACTGCCCCAAGGGTCAAGCCGCGCTGATTTTGCATCGCTCGATTCCGGTATTGCGACCCAGACCCAATACATCAAAAGCAAACCTACTGGCAGATTGAGATAGAAGATCCAGCGCCAGCCGATGTACTGGGTGATTATGCCACCTAGGGTTGGCGCGGCGGTCATCGCCAGCCCCATGCAACCGCCCCAAAATGCCCAGGCCTTTGCCCGCTCGGCTTCGTCGTGAAATGTATGACCAATGGACGCAAGTGCTGAGGTGAGCAGCAACGCGGCACCTACGCCTTTGATGGCGCGCGCAATATCAAGCAGCAGAACGGACGGTGCGGCACCGCATCCCAATGAGGCGAGAATAAAAATACTCAAGCCCCACATTAAGGTCTTCTGACGACCAAAGCGGTCGGCCAGACTGCCGGCTGGCAGCAATAATGCCGCAAACGCCAGCATGTAAGCGCTCACCACCCATTCAATGTCAGTAAAACTCGCCCCAAAGTCTCGAGCGATGCTGGGCAAGGTAACGGCGACGATGTTGGTATCTAGCACGATCAGTGAGCACACGGCCGAAGCAGTTAGCAAGGTCTGGCGTGGACTTACGCTAGGTTTGACGGGCATGGTGAGGGTTCTCTACTGTAACGAAAGTTGTAGCTTATCCCTGACTCGCTGCCTCTTGATTAGGTGCGCCATACCACTTCATTACCTTTGAGCTAATCCAACAATGGAAATCCGCCATTTCCGCTACTTTCTCGCTGTCGCCCGCCATCGTAACTTCACCCGGGCTGCTGAGCAGTTGGGCATTGCACCTCCGACTCTGACGCGGCAGATTCAAGACATGGAAGCTGAGCTAGGTGCGCGCTTGTTTCTACGACAAGCCCGAGATGTGAGCCTGACTGAGGCTGGCTCAACTCTGCTGGTCGAGGCTGAGTCTACCGTTCGCCAGTTCGAGTCTGCGCAACGCAACGCTCGACGCGCTAGTCGTGGCGACATTGGTCACATAGAGCTCGGTTATGTTGCCTCGGCAGTGTATTCAGGGTTGCTGCAAAAACAGGTGCAGGAATTTGTTGGTGATCACCCTGATGTCAGTCTCAACGTGCGAGAAAGCCCTATGGCAAGCCTCCCGATGATGATCATCGAGGGGCGTTTCGATCTGGGTTATATCCGCTGTCCAATGACTTTACCCGAAGGTATCGAAGCTCTTCGCTTGAGTACCGAAGGTTTTGTTTTGGCGCTTCCGGACGACTCATGGCTCAACCGTTTGCCTGTTATCGCCTGCATGCATTTGCAAAACGAAAATTTCATTCTGCCTGAACAAGTGGTCGGTACCTTGCAGGTTGCTGGCCAAGGAGGTTTCGTGCCAAAACTTGGAGCACAACCGGGTAGCTTGGTGGCAGTGATTGCCTTGGTTTCTCTCGGGCAGGGCGTTGCGGTGGTGCCCGAATCAGTAGTCGGCAGCGTGAGTTTGCCAAACGTCGTTTATCGGCAGCTAAAGGATTGCGATGCATCGTCGTGGTTGGCGTTGGTTCATCGGCGGTTCGAGAAGTCTCCGGCAGTAGTGCGTTACATTGAGCGGTTGAAGAATGGCTGAGAGCAATGTTTGCGAGAGAGCGTCTGGGAGGTGTCTACGGTAACTATTGCGTCGGCAGCGGTAAACACCTACTTGGAGACGATGTCTCCGAAGGAAAAAAATCTTCACTTTTTTCAGAGTCGAGATGTTGTTTTGTCACTGATGGATAATTGAATTTAAGAAGCGTCTGCCTATGTGGCATACAGAGCGGTGTTCGTAGATTAGAGGTGGTTAATGTTTTTGGCTTATTTTTTAAAAGTAAATCGCGATATCAGAGTCAATTAATACAATATGTTGTCTGACGTGAAAGGCGTAACTATGTGGGCGCGAGCACTTATAGACATCATGGGGCTAGAGGCGAATACCAATATAGCACAGGAGTTCTTGGCCACTGTCAATGCCATGGATGCTGAGCACATCATTATGCAGATAGTTGATATAGATCTGCGCCTTGACCTTTTTAATGTTCGCACCAGAACCTTGTTGCTAAGCGGAGCTATGGATAGATTTGTTCCATCGTATTGTATGCCGGAAATAAACAACGAGATCCCATCGTCAACACACGTGCCCTCTCCTTTTCTAGGGTATCTTCTCTATTTGGAAGATCCCATGAATTTTAACTCGAGGGTCGATCTTTTCCAGTCATGAGTAAAACAATGACCGGGTATTTTTAGGCTGTCTGAAGCTGAAAGTCGATGCGTTACTACCGTTGGGTTTTAGGGAGGAGATCACCTCCCAGCTTTCATTTGATGTGACTGCAGTAATTTCATGGATTGAGCGTATCCGATCTGAGGAAATCCACGTTACTATTCGGGTAGGTACTCCAAGTTCTACGAATGTCAAAGGGATTTTGAGTTTCGCCAAAATATGTCGCGCCAGTACCTCGGTACAGCTGCTTTAGCGTTTTGGTTAGCAGCTCACTGCTATCCTCACGAACATAGGGCCTGATAAATTTCTAGAGTCTTTACTTCGAAAAACCAAAAAGTCGCGACCTGGGAATAATACGATTGCATCTATTTCTGCGTGGAAATTTGTCTCGAGCACTAAAGTGGTTTCAAGAATATAAGGATTGTCATTAGAAAACCGATTGGGAAGGAGCCTAACAGGGATTCGCGAGCCCACATTTTTTGTTGGGTATATATAGGGTCGATCTGGGCCAGTTGGTGGTGAGTCCGCCCTTCTGAAATTATCCCGTGAAAAAGTGCCTTCCATTCTTGAGCGAGGTATAAAAATCAATCAAGGTGACTTTCATTAGCAAATTACAGAGGCGAGCTATTGAATCTTTTCAAGCGCGGATAAGGAACAGTCTTACCGGTATGAAATTGACGAGTAGTTCGACCTCAGTTTAAGCGGACATTTGAAACTCAATACCAGTGAAATCACATTCCTGGTGCTAGGTGCTGAACGCTTTGAGTCGTCATGTTTTGGAATGGGTGCGGGGGGGTATTCAACTTTCATTAGGCGCATGGATTCGAATCGCCGCCCAATCTGATCTGCATAAATGAGATTTGCCTGAATCTGTTTTGTTTGTGCATGGGTTTCTAAAGTGCATCGAATGTCATACCAAAAGGTGTGGCAAGACATAGCAACCATGGAAGCACTGCCCATGATCACAGCAACAATCGGACAACCCTATAACTACAAGGTCGTCCGCCAATTCGTCGTGGCAACCATTATCTGGGGTGTCGTGGGCATGGCCATGGGGGTGTGGATCGCCTCGCAACTGGTGTGGCCGCAAATGAACCTTGACCTGCCATGGACAACGTTCGGTCGGCTACGACCATTACACACCAGCCTGGTTATTTTCGGTTTTGCCGGTAGCGCGCAATTCGCCGCCAGCTACTACACTGTGCAGCGTACCTGCCAAGTGCGGCTATGCTCGGACAAACTCGCCGCGTTCACCTTTTGGGCATGGCAGTCTGTAATCGTAATCATGCTGATTACCCTGCCGCTGGGCTACACCACGACCAAGGAATACGCCGAGATCGAGTTCTCCGGCGCCGTGTGGATGACGGTGGTCTGGGTCGCGTACGGCATTGTGTTTTTCACCACCGTGGTGCAACGCAAGACCAAGCATATCTACGTTGGCAACTGGTTCTTTGGCGCGTTCATCGTGGTTATCGCCATGCTCCATGTTGTCAACCACCTGGCAATCCCGGTGGACTGGTTCAAGTCCTATCCGGTGTACTCCGGAGCAACCGACGCCATGGTGCAGTGGTGGTACGGGCACAACGCGGTGGGGTTCTTCCTGACCACCGGGTTCCTCGGGATGATGTACTACTTCGTGCCTAGGCAAGCTAACCGGCCGGTGTATTCCTATCGACTGTCGATTGTGCATTTCTGGGCGCTAATTACCCTGTACATCTGGGCAGGCCCTCATCACCTGCATTACACCGCACTGCCGGACTGGGCTCAATCCTTGGGCATGGCGATGTCGATCATTCTGCTGGCACCGAGTTGGGGCGGGATGATTAACGGGATGATGACGCTCTCTGGCGCCTGGCATAAATTGCGCACTGACCCGATCCTGCGCTTTCTGGTGTTGTCGCTGGCCTTCTACGGTATGTCCACCTTTGAAGGGCCGATGATGGCCATCAAGACCGTCAACGCACTTTCCCACTACACCGACTGGACAATTGGTCACGTTCACGCTGGGGCCCTCGGCTGGGTGGCGATGATCACTTTCGGTGCGACCTACCACATGGTGCCGAAAATCTTCGGTCGCCAGGAGATGTACAGCACTTCATTGATCAATTTGCACTTCTGGCTGGCGACCATCGGCACGGTGTTGTACATCGCTTCGTTATGGGTCAATGGCATCACACAAGGTTTGATGTGGCGCGCGATCAACGACGACGGTACGCTGACCTACTCCTTTGTCGAAGCCCTGCAAGCCAGCCATCCAGGGTTTGTGGTGCGGTTTGTCGGTGGCGCGTTCTTCCTCTGCGGCATGTTGCTGATGGCGTACAACGTGTGGCGTACGGTTCGGGTGGCCGATGTGGCAATGGCCGAGCGGGAGGCGCAGATAGCCTGATGATCGAAATCGCACTGGATATTCTCTGTGCCGTGAGCCTTTGGCTCGGCGTCGAGTACTGTTTGAAGGGGTACACGTCGAAAAGCTTCGATGAGGCCAGTCTGATTCCTTTCGCAGACGATCCAGAAATGGCGCGGCGAGTTGAAGAAGCTACTGGCAAGTCCATTAATGCAGTGGCACCGGAAGAACCCAAGCCGGGGTGGATAAATCTGGATATGTAAATGGGGGAGGGTGACTGACGCCCCTCACTCGGCGAACCCCCAAATATAGAGCATAAAGCCTCACCGTTGGTAACAGCTTCACAACGTACTCCATTACGTTCTTTTCATCTTTCAACTGATCTTTTCAAAGAACAATTGATCGATGCGATGACGAGGTAACCAGACGATGCCAAACGATGCTGAGATGATCGAGTGCAGTCATTTTGGCAATGAAAGTTTGCAGTCCATGCTGTTGGTGGGATGAAGGGGCGTCATTACCTTGGAGCCGGGCGTGGCGATTTCGCAAATGCCTAGTGGCAAAGCGTTCGAGCAGGACTACAGAGAACGCTTCAAGACCAATATCGAGTTGCATGCCCCGTTTGCTTACGACGGTGTCGGTGTGCTGGTAGCGGCTATTGAAAAAGCGGGCGCCACCGACCCGCAAAAATATCTCCCAGTGCTTCCCTCCATCAGCTACTTAGGCGTGACCGGCATCATCGAGTTTGATGCCGAAGGTAATTTGAAGCTGCCGTCGTTCACTGTTTATCAGGTCAAGGCTAACCAATGGCAGCCGGTAAGTGTGGCAGGTGTTAAGTAACCTTAATTAAACGCTGGGCGCGTGGAAATTCGCCTGGCCTCGGAGGCACACAATGAGCAAGCTGGAAGGGGAGTTGGGCATTCTTGCCCGTCGGCGTATCGAAGCCGAAATCATCAAGCCGATTTACGAGATACTGGTGCGTGAGCAGGGCAAGGCCTTCGCTGCTGCTGTGATTGGGGAGGCGGTAGGAAATGCTGCAATCCAGGCCGGCAAGCATTTCGCCGCGCTTGAAGAAAAGGGGGCCGACTTAAAAAGCTTTGTCGAGCTTCAAGTGTTGTGGGAAAAGGACGATGCGCTGAAGGTTGAGATCATCGCCAGTGATGCGCAAAACTATGATTATGACGTCAAGCGTTGCCGATACGCCGAGATGTACCACGATATGGGGCTAGCAGAAATCGGCCACTTGCTTTCATGTAACCGCGACGAACTGTTTATTGTCGGCTACAACCCTGATATCGAGTTGACTCGCACTCAGACCATCATGAGTGGCGCACCTAGTTGCGACTTCCGTTATCGGGCCAAGCCACAGGAGTCAAATTCATGAGCGATCTCGCGCGGGTCAATGGCGAGCGCCTATGGAGCTCTCTAATGGAAATGGCCCAGATCGGCGGTACTGAGAAGGGTGGCGTATCGCGGTTGGCATTGACCGACGAGGATCGCCGAGGGCGTGACTTGTTTGTGCAATGGTGCGAGGCGGCTGGATGTATTATTCGTATCGACGCCATGGGCAATATTTTTGCTCGGCGTCCTGGACTCCAAGATCATCTGGCCCCAGTGTTGGTCGGCTCCCACGGGGACTCTCAACCCGCTGGTGGCAAGTACGACGGCATATACGGTGTGCTTGCCGGACTGGAAGTACTGCGTACCCTGAATGACCTCGGGATCAAAACTGACCGGCCCATCGAAGTGGTCAACTGGACTAACGAGGAGGGCTCGCGCTTTGCGCCTGCGATGATTTCCTCGGGAGTGTATGCCGGGGTGTTTGATCTAAAGTTTGGGCTCTCCAGAGAGGACAAGTCAGGCGTCAGTATTGGCCAGGCTTTACAGCATATCGGCTATGCCGGGTCTCATCCGGTGGGAGGCCAGTCAGTGCACGCGTCGTTTGAATTGCACATCGAACAGGGTCCCATACTAGAAGCTCAGGACATTACTATCGGTGTCGTCACGGGTGCGCAGGGCCAGCGTTGGTACGAGGTGGAATTGACCGGGCGCAGCGCTCACGCTGGCACCACGCCGATGGATCATCGCCTAGATGCGCTGCTGGGTTTCGCCCGAGTGGTGGAGGCTGTCAATCAGCTGGGGCTAGAGCATGGCGCCGAAGGGCGTGCCACAGTGGGCATGGCAAATATTTTTCCCAACTCGCGCAATGTGGTGCCAGGACGCGTATTTTTTAGTGTGGAGTTTCGTCATCCGGATGAAGAGGTGTTGGCGCACCAGGATCAGCAACTGTATGACGCAGTGGTGCGTATTGCCGAGCAGATTGGACTGCAGCACAGCGTCAGGGAAATTTTCCAATACGCGCCGATTGCGTTCGATAAAAACTGCGTGGAGGTTGTACGCGCGTCCGCCGAGGCGTTGGGGTATAGCCATCGGTCGATGATTTCAGGGGCGGGCCATGACGCCTGCTATTTGAGCCGTGTAGCACCGACCGCAATGATTTTTATACCCTGTGTGGATGGCTTGAGCCACAACGAGGCGGAAGAAATCCATCCTCATTGGTCGACCGCGGGGGCCAATGTTTTATTGCAGGCGGTATTAGCCAAAGCGGACGTTTGACAGCTGCCCACTGATTTGAGGGGAGGGGAGTATTCATCCGATTGTGCAGTCGTGAATGGAGCGGCAAACCACCGGATCAAAATGCCATTCCCACTATTAACTGAATCAGCTTCTGCTCAACTTGGTGAGCGCCGTGGGTATCACCGCTGATTTTTTCAGAGGTTTTGATATTTGCCAAAAAACGAAGCACCCCAAAAACGAAACTGGATAAAATAAGCGCGATCATCAGATGTTTGAAGAGATGATCACCGAAGCTATAGAACAGAGTATGACTCGCAGCATAGGACTCGACTATCAAGGCAAGAATAGTGCTCAGAACCAGGTTCAACAGATAGCGGTTTGTGATGCCACAGCATAGGCCGATGAAAAGAGAACCTAGGATTGTAAGAATGCTTTCAGGGGGAAACATAACTGCACCTTGTCAGATGCAAAAAGGCTAAGAGGACCGGCTTTCGGATCTAACTACGAATGAATAGGGTACAGATGATGGCTATTCGCCACTCACTGGTGAACATTAATGTATTCAAGGTTGTTTGGACATAGGTGGTGCCCTGTTATTTCACCTGCTGTCCAAGCAGTACGAGTACGCCAGCGTGGTCTTCACCACCAACTTCAGCTTTCCGGGGGGGGGCTATCAGTCGCGTTTTGAGCGACGAGAGATCCTGCAAGACAATGTCGATTTCTTCATCTCCAGGTGCATTCCTGACATTGTTTCCAACATCGAGCTCTAATCGCATTTACTCGCTATCTTCTCGCGATTGCTTCGTCGACGCGTTTGCGCTCTCCGGTAATCGAAACGCCGAAATGGGGTAAAGGAAGCTATAGGCTGTTGCACCAATTCCCGACTTCGGGCCAGATACCTTTACCGAAGGCTAACGGAATGACCTTAAAAACGACGGACTCACCTGAAATCGGTGGTCTGTTTTGGTACTTCAAGAAGCGTGCTGGCGAATCGAAGCCAGTGGTCGCATGAAGCGGTGCCGTATTGGCCAGTTTTTCCAAGAAGGGATAGATTGATTATGTATCTAATAGATATCATACCTCGCCTTTTCGGAGGACAAATGGCAATTAAAGCTGAGAAATTCGACATTCGCCCCGTCCTCACTGGCGACTTGAAGGCGATCTCTGCACGCATTAACGCCCATGCCGATGAACAAGCGGTTGTGATCATCGTGGAGAGCGTAACGCCCGAAACCTTGGATGCCCTAGGTAAATCAATTGAGATGTTGGCCCATGTGTTCTCCCAGAACATGCAGAAGGCAGGTCTAGAAACCATCGATCAGATCGTATCCCTATTTTTGCCAAAGGTCCCGGTCAGTTCCAATCTGATGCGCGAGGCTCAGATGCTCGCCAAGGCCAAGAAGGCGGTGTTGGAGAGTGGCGACTGGGTGACTGCTTCAGATATCGCCAAACTGGGCGAATTCACGACAAACAACCCAAGCTCGGGCCCCAACAAATGGAAACGAGACAATCGCTTATTCGCGATCCGACACAACGGTAGCGATTACTTCCCAGTCTACGGGCTCGACAAGGACGCAGCGTATCGCCCGCTACCAGCGATGCGGGAAGTCATCAACATCTTGGCAACCAAGAAGAGCAGTTGGGGCCTGGCTTACTGGTTTGCCTCAGTGAGCAGCCTGCTTGGAGGCAAGCGACCACAAGACCTGCTAGTCACAGATCCGCAGCGGGTTATTGAAGCAGCAAAGGACGAGGTAGCTGGCATTACCCATGGCTTAGTCATCAACCCCAAACACCCTAGGCACCGAGTTACACCTGACAAGCAATCATGTTGGATATTCAGTGGCATTCGATCTTGATCGTCCGCCTTTTCGAAGATGGTAGGCATCCGGAGAAGCCATCTATCCGAGGCAGGAACCGTATGCGGTAGTTCCGCACGTATGGATCTGTGCGGGGCGGGAGGTAACTGCCGTCCCTACCGCGACCGATTACAGGTCTTGAGTTGTTAATCGCTGCTTTGGTGTTGGGGCCCATTCCGAATTGACCCAGTTACCGAACTGGTACTGGCTCAGCCTTATCCCTCGCGGATTTTTGCCTGTGCTGGAGTTTTGCTGATTTGGCGGTCGTTCACTTGTGCTCAGCACACTGGTCAATTCAACGTCAACATTACCGGATCAAAATGCCATTCCCTCTATTATCTGAATCAGCACCTGCTCAACTTGGCGAGCGCCGTGGGTGGTGGAAAGCATTGCAATTGGGCTTTTTCCAAAAAAACAATCTTTGGGTTTTAACAGCCATCGCTTAGCCTTCACTTCATCTCCGAAGATCGCTTCGGACATAGCTATGATGTGAACGATGCGAAACAGTCGATCGCTCTCGTTCTGCGTCAATCGTTGTCCGCGTGCCAACCTCGCTTTGAGAGTTTTGAGTGCAATGATCTGATTTCGCGCTGTCGGGTTGAGGGTGCCAAGGTCGCAAAGAGTCTTGATGGTGTCGGCCGAGAAACCCGCCACGATCAGATTGTGGATGTCTTGATCTGAAGCGCTCGCAGGTATATTGAGCAGCACCTCCAGTCGGATCCGGTAGGTTCGATAAGCACTATCGAGCATGACTTCAGCAAACATGGGTCACCTTCTGGGTTCGACCTTTGCAACATAGCATTTGGCTAAGGCATCAGCTTGGGGCTGTATGTTTGTCGGCCACACCTTCGAGAGCTCCGTTACCGACCCCAATCTACGAGTCGCGGGACTGGCCCGAAGTGGACTCTTGTCGGATCCGTTCAAGCAATGAGTCTAAATCTGTATCAGGCTCAAGCAGCAAAAAACTCTCAAGTAGGAGGGTAAGCGGGTGTACTCCCATTCTACCTGCAAGCTCCGATGCCTTCTCCAGCGTGACATTTTTAAGGCCACGTTCAAGGGTGCTGAGATATGTCCTGCTGCTGACGATTCCAAAATCTTCTTGGGTCAAACCGCGACGAAGACGCGTGTTACGTAACGCAATAGCGAACGCTTCCCTCAGTTCCATTTTGTTTCACTCACAAAAGGAACGATGAAGCCTTTTTGAACTCTATAGAGCTACAATCTATAGTGTTCATTTTGGGAGGGGTTTATGCCCGCACTACAGATTAGCGCCAGTCAGTTATCTACGACGGGTGACGAGGACAGCCCTTCAACCATGCTGATTGTCGCGGTGGCGAACATTGCTCAGCCGGAGCAGGGCATCGAGATGGAAAAATGCCTGTCAGGCCAAAAATTGGTTGATCTCTTCAACGAAATCGATCGACCTGAGTCAGATAAGGCCATCGTTGGCGTCCTATTAGCGATTCCTCCAAAACTCAATGGCTCTTCACGATGGGTCGCCGAGAATGTGTTTGATTTTGCTCGGGTCAAGCTCAGGGGGAGGGGGGAGGTTTCTTTGGATACATACGCATATCGACTTGCATCACAAGCAGTGTTCCGGGACAACGCCCAAGTCGACCCAGCGGATATTCTTGACTGGAGGTCACTCTACGAAACGTCCAACGCGGGTGGCAACGTCGACTCGGAACTTGTCGCCCATCAAACGTGGCTATCCATCGTCATCACTCGGTTGGTCAATGCTGTAAATCTACCTGACGAAGCGGAAGATTCTGAGTAATGTTCGGGTTTGAAGCTGTGACATAACTCAACTTTTATGAAGTAGGGGAAAGAGGTATTCCTCGACGGTCAAGAAAATCTACGCGAGTCGATATTCGGTGCGATGACTAAATACTTCACGATTGCTAGCAATAAGCCACAATGAGTGCGGTGGAAGGAGCATCCGTAACTCACAGCATCCACGAGAGAGCTGTCATGAAAGGAAGGCGTAAAGTCAGTACATCCAAGTGGTTCTTGAAGGCTAAATTTGAGGCCGAAGCTCAACGAATAAGCGCAAGCAGATCAAACAATGTAGCAAACAGATTTCTTGATGCCGCATTACAGTTCGGAGCTGAGTACGAGCCAACAGGGCATCTCGCGGGCGGTTCGAACCCCGCCGCACCTCAAGATGATTGAGTTCTGACTTGCCGATCAGGCAGCGCTTATTGCGGCGGTGATAGACGTGTAAGGCCAGAAAAGGCAGGGGGGAGATAACGGAATGCAGACTCACGATATACAAGCTGCCAAATTGTATTTTTCTACACTCATCGATGCGGTGGTGGGCGGGGAAACAATCATCTTCACCGATGGTGGCATACCTGTAGCCAAGCTTTCTCCTGTAACGAATGTTAAACGGCGCGACATGCTATCGGATGTTGAATTTAATGCCGAAGCATCGGATGCGCTAGATAATGGCATTGCTAATCTGTTTGAGGGTGGGAAGTAGAGCTCCTACGCAGTGCCAAGAAACCTAAGTCGTCTTAATGGGTTTAAAGACGCTGTATTTCGGCTTTGGCGGCAAGGGCTCACGCGTCACACCCAACGTCACCTGCTTCAATGGTCACGCTTTGGGCTGCTAACTCGCTTTTAGGTGCCCAGTCCCCCCTTACCCAGAGGAACGCTTCGCGTCACGTACCTGGGGTAGGAGACGTATGCGGTAGTTCCGCACGTACGGACCAGTGCGGATGGTGGTAGGCACTGCCATTCCTACCGCACCCCACAGGCGCCCCTTTAGCCAGACGGAAATGACGTCACATTTCTACCAAATGGAAATTGGAGCAGCAAAGCAGCACGAAGTCGACAATCTCACGACTAAAAGTCTACTTTGGGATGCATCCATGGGAAATCACATGAATTCCGCGCTGTTGCGACGAAAAGTCCACATTTTTGCCTTGGTCGGATTCTGGAGACTTTAAAATGACCAATAGTTCAAGATTTCTGTCGGTGCGGGGTAGGAGGGGAAAGATATGGGACGCGTCGGAATAAACATGACTGTAGTCAAGGATGCGCGCAGCGCGATCCTCGCCCGCGGCCAACACCCCAGTATCGACGCCGTACGGGTCGAGCTGGGAAACACCGGGTCCCGAACCACGATCAGTCGGTATTTGAAGGAGATCGAGGAGCTTTCAGGCCCTGTACTGGAGCCACGCGAGCGCTTCAGCGCCGAATTGCAGCACTTCATGTCGCGCATGCTGGACCGGATGATGGAGGAATCGGGAGCCGCCGCCAGCCAAGCGAAGGAGACGTACGATCAAAAACGCGCCGAGCTGGAAGTGCAGCTCGAATCGTCGCAATTAGAGCTTACGGCGCTGCGACGTCAATATGAAAGCGAGGGCAGCGCGCTGGAGGTACAGACGGCCGAGTTACAGACCAGCCAGACCATCCTGCAAGCCGAGATCACCCGCAATGCACATCTCAGTCAGAACTGCAGTGCCTTGGAGCTGCGCGTCCAGGAGAAGGATGAGCGAATTCGATCCTTGGAGGAAAAGCACGTGCACGCGCGGGATGCACTTGAGCACTACCGCAGCGCCTTCAAGGAACAGCGTGAGCAGGAGCAGCGCCGGCACAAGGGCCAGGTGCAGCAACTTCAGGTTGAGCTGCGCCAGCTCCAGCAAACGCTCATGCTCAAGCAGGATGAGCTCACACACTTGAACCGGGATAACGAACGCTTACTGATTGAAGCACGGCAGCAGAGCAAAGCCATGTTGGAGCAGGAAGATTCCATGCAGCGCCTGACGGGCGAACTCAACGCCATGAAAACTGCGGTCGCCAAGGAGGAGGGGGTCAGGGAGATGTTGCGGGAGCAACTCGCTGACTCAGCCAAACGGCTTGAAGCGGTGATTAAGCTGTCATCTGCCGAACTGGCCCAAGTGAAGAGCCAGTTGAAGGAGTCCTCCGCAGAGCTCATGCAGCTCCAGCATTAACTGAATCAGTAGGTCGGGACATGTTGCCAGGTACGCCACCCGTCGACGCTGGACTAGCGCCATATTGCTGCTCAGTGGTAGTACCGCTGAGCAAACAGATACCATATAGTTCATTTGACATAAAAATTAATTCATTTGGAGGAACTGCTGATGGTCGCTCCAACAACTGCCCAGTTGCCAGCCAAAAAGAAAGATGACTCTCGCGAAATGGGGATCGCTGCATTTTGGCATTTTAGTTACGGTCGGGACTCACTCAAGGACTCTGAACGTATTCACCAGATCAAGGAAGGGTTTCCTGCCCATCTAGTGCACGCCATTCGTCTGACCTTCGATCTTCAAGAGCGTAACGTTGAGACGCTGCTAAATGCATCCATCTCCACGCTCGAAAGACGGCGGCGTGAGCAAAAGAATCTTGATCCCGTTGCGTCTGAACGCCTGGATCGGATTGCTACAGTCAGTCACCTGGCCGAAGAGGTTTTTGAAAGCCAAGAGAATGCTGCTCATTGGATGTCGACGGCCAATAAAGCGCTCGGTGGAAGCGCGCCGATTATGCTCTGCGAAACTGAGATAGGCGCCAAACAAGTCCGCCGTGTCCTTCATGCGCTTGAGTGGGGAGGCGCTGCCTGATGAAGGCGTGGCGAATCGCGAAGGCTAAACGTGCGAACGATCTGTCAGGAATGGGCGCGGCAATCGAAGGCGGGAGGTGGAGTGATCAGGATGTAGCAGCCGTTTACATGGGGCTGACACCTGCGATTTGCTGCTTGGAAACCTTCGTACATGCCGGGGGCGAGCCCACGTTCCCGATGAAGATCACCTGTTTCGAACTGCCTGCTGATCCAACGCTTTATTTGGAGCCTGATCCGAAAACCTTGCCAGAGGGTTGGGCAAGTCTCCCTGCTGACCGGCCTAGCATGGATTTCGGAACCTATTGGTTAAAGGCGAACACCCACCTGGGATTGATCGTGCCTTCCGCTGTGATGGTGCTGGAGCGCAATGTCGTAATCAATCCCAGTCACCCGGCCGTCAAGGAGATCAAGGTGGTGGATGTGTTTGACTTCATGTACGACCCACGCATGTTCAAATAAAACTGTTCTGAAATCGCTAGGCAATCACTTCAATGACTGATGGGGCGCAAGGTGTAACGGTTCAACGCCTCGCGTCAGATCAACGTTTTTCGCAATACACATCGCCGCATCCCGTTCGCTGGAACCAGGCGCTTGTATCGGGCTGATTTTTTCTTCGGGTTGCATCATGGCCATGGCCAGAGACTGACTGGGGGAGGGGACCGGTCATACCTGTAAGGACACCCATGGTGTTGGGTTGTTGACCCGACGATGTACGAGTGATTACCTGAGAGGTCTGAAAGGTTCAGCTATTTCAGTCGGCCTTCTAAACAAGAACTCTCCAGTTCTAGCTATGCAATATTCGCCAAAAAAGGTCGAGACTACATTCTGAGATTAAATGAATAAATATGTGAGGAACCCTCGCTAAAAATCTCAGACATGCTTGTTCTAGAGCGGCCAACCTAGTTAAGAAAAATTTGAAATCGGCATCGAAGCGCTGCAGATCGAGAAGCGGTTCTCGAACCAAAATCAAAGTCCAGAGCAGCAAGCAACGGGCGTTCTGAAAGATATAAAGGACGGCTGGTTGCCGGCGTATGACGACTAGCAACCATCTCTGTACTGCAGGAGTTCCGACATCTAGCGATTCGCAAGCTACGATGCAGGGCTACTGTACGGCCGAAAGGTAGGAGCGAATCCAAAAAATTTCATATTTACATACCAATCCACGCGGGAGTATCAAGTTTACCTTCACAACAGGATGTCCAAAGGCGATTTGGGGGCAAAAAGTTCAATTCCGCGGGGTTGTAAGGCTTCAACTTCCTTCCAGTTTTATTTAAAGATCTCCTTCGGCGTGCTTTCTGTGGGCGCACCGCGAGAACTAAAAATTAGCCTTTGAAGCATCGGTCGAAAATCTACAAATTAGTTCGCAAAAATTCACAGAACTAGTTCGGAGAGCTAGAGAGTCACACAAGAACAGCTAAACAGCTTTTACACATCTGGTTTAACATAATATACATTACACGTAGCGCGATATAATCAATGGCGGGCTCTGCCGAGGTGGTTTTCAATCTGTGCAACAGCAGTTCTCAGAAGTAATCGTGTAAAAAAATGGGAAGTAATCGTGTAAATCATGCCTTTCGCCTCACGTTCACGGATTTGCTTACAGATCACCTGTCCGGCAATCATCTGCGCGCTACAGGCTCTGGCGAGGCCTTTGCGGCCGCTATCTTGCCCGATTTTACGTCATGAGCAGCGAATCCAGATATGTCACCCTTGATCGGCTGATCGTGCACCGTATACGAATTCGCCTATTCGTTTGATTTGAGTAATTTTTTTGGAGACAGCTTGTTCGTTTACGGTATTACTGGTATTGCAGCGTCCACCTACTAGCACGACGCTGTGTGAAATCTACAGCGTTCAGCATGGAGTTGGTGCACGGATTTCAAGGGCTGCCATTCGCGGAAATGAACAGTCCGGCTGATTTACATGCCGATAGGCCGTAGAGCTTCTGCGGCCACTAGCTTCCCTGGGAGCTGCTCCAGAATTTGGTTTGTTGAAAAGCTCAGTAACGTGCGCTGGTCCTCGGCCTGTCCCCGCCCCAAAACCGCATCCACACGTCCGGCCTCATCACGTAGGCCCAGAAGTGCGGTTAGCGTTGTAAACCTGTTTTTTGACTTGTTAACCACTGTAGTTAACAGATCAAAAAACAGGTTTACAGGATGCTAGAGATCGACGCCTTTGAAGCCAGCAAGAAAGCTCTTAGCTGTGAGTTCCATGCTGGTGATAACGTGCGCTTTAGCGATACCATCGCTTGCAAACCGGAACTTTAGGTCTCTTCAAGGTGCAAATTGGTAACTCGAAACCTACAACTCAACTAAACAGTCATTTAGCGTAGTTATAATGTTAGCATCTATAAAATGTCCTTCCACACCCTTCCCGTCAGTCAAAAAATCACTGCAATGGCGAAAATCCCGCAGGCAAATAGATCGTCGATCGCATGTCACACAGTTGCGGACCGGAGTTTTCCGGAGGCCAGACGCCATCCATTACCGCTTGGGTTCGCACTTCCAATCGCTGCTCCAGGGTTGCCCACGGCCAGATGTGGAGGTAACGCGGCAACGCTCCGTCAGTGGCATAAAACGCCGCGTAAACCGGTGAGTACTGCTCGGCTGTTCGCGCTTCTATCGCCTTGGCCCAACCATCGAGCGTCGGTTGCAACCCTGCGCTGACCAGGTCGTAAACACGCATCTCGTAGAACGGTCCGAGTTTGCCGGCGCTCAAGGGCTTGAGGAACGGAAACAAACTGTAGTTCTCAATCCGCAGGTCAGTAATGAACTCGTTGATGCCGAATGCTTCGCCACCCAGCAGGAAGCGCTCGCGCTCCGCTTGCCGCTGGACTTCATCAGCATAACCACGCAACAGCGCAATCTGATTCAACTGGCCGATTTCCGAGGCCCAGCAGCCCATCAGCTCGCCTCCGACCTCTGGCGCGGCCAGGGCTTTCTCGATGCGTGCCAATGCCTGCGCAACAGTGCGAACCCGCACGGTGAAGGTGATCATTTCAAAAAACCGCATGAGTGACTCCGGCTGTTTTCAGCCAACATAGGCTTCGTAGCTTGAAGCCTATGGCAGCGTCGAGCCGCGAGCTATTCAAGCGATCACCATCGCGCTAGGTAGTTTCTTTATGGCTGCGTTTTAGTTCGGGTCGAGCAAACCACCGCTCCAGTTACGCGACAAACGACTGCCGGTAAACTTCGCCACGCCCATGCCTTGGGAGATCAATCGATCCCGATACCGCGTGACCAGTCGCCCGGTTTGCTCGGCATGCAGCACCACTTCAGATGACGGGTCACCCGGCCGGCGCAGAATCCGTGCGAAGCGTTGTCCTTCTTCGACGACATCACCGAGTTCTTTTTCAAAGATCAGCACGCCGGGCTGCGGCGCGAGAATGGTCTCCATGTGGCCCATCTCCACCGCTTCGACAGGCCAGTCTGCCAGCGACCGCGCCTCGTTGATGACGCCATAGCGGCACAGCCAGGCATACAGTCCTTCGGCATCCTGTTCGGCGAACCGATCGTTGACGTCGCCCTGCCCTCTAAGCTCCAGGGTCGCTGCCATGCGTTGCTCGGTCGCGCCGTCGCGAAGCCACGGCGCGATGATGGTTTCTTCGAACGAGCCGTCACCGCCGTCGTCCCAGATGATTGCCACGTCCATTTTCATCGCCGCGGCCAGTTCGCGCCCACGGGGCCAAAAGCTGCGATGCACATAAACATATGGCAGTGCTTCGTCATCGGTGTGCAGGTCGAGCATCACATCTGCGGGAGCCGCCAGTTGCACCAGGCTTTTTTGCCATTGCTGAACGTTGGTTGAAGGTCGCACCATTGCGGCGGACTGGTCGAAGCCACGGTTGAAATTGTGCCCGGTCGCATCGTGGTAACGCCCAAGGATCCGCCCCTGGCGAAACTGGCCGATGCCCAATGGATTCGCCTGCGGTACCACGGTCACACTGCCGTTGAGTCGACCCTCAGCCTCAGCCACCTGAAGACGCTGCATTAATAGATGCAGGACCAGCATCCCGGCGATCTCATCGGCATGCACCCCCGCCTGCAAATGCACGTTCGGCCCGCGAGCATCGCCTTCGAAACGCCAGGCACCGACCTGCACCGAATCGCCGTTGTTATTACGAACGTTGAACGAAACATCCTGCGCCATCTGCTTCCCCTCCCTTCATGAGCGTTAAAAACGTCGTCGCTGTCGAGACTGGAGATTGAACATCTGTTCAACTAAGCTCGCCAACGTGGAACCGCAGCCAAGGAAACGCCTGTGACAAGCAATGCCCCGAAAAACCGCCGCGCCGAACCGGATGAGCGCCGCGAACTGCTAGTTGCCGCGACGCTGCGTTGCCTGGTCCGTGACGGCCATGCCGGTATCTCCGTGCGGCGCATCGCCACCGAAGCCGGGGTTTCGGTTGGCCTGCTCAATCATCATTTCGGCAGCATCGATGCCTTGATCGCCGACACGTACCAAAAGCTCGCCAGCGAACTCACCACTGCCCTCCTCCACGAAATCCAGCAGGTCGGCACACCAGCGGAAAAAATAGATGCATTTCTGGTTGGTTCTTTTTCGCCGCGGGTCATGGATCCGCAATTGCTCGGTGCCTGGGTGGTGTTCTGGAGCCTGATCCGCCATTCCGAACACGTCAGCCAGTCCCATGAAAAAAGCTACGGTGCCTACCTCGATCTGCTGCGTCAGTTGCTCGATGACCTGGCGGCCAGCGAAGACTTCGTGATCCACGACACCCGGCTCGCCGCCATCGGCTTATCGGCGATGCTCGACGGGCTCTGGATCGAGTGGTGCCTCAACCCCGAGACCTTCAGCCCCGCCAACGGGCTCCATATCTGCCGTTGCTGGGTAAAGGGATTGCGACACGGAGCATTCAGCACCCACGACATCCTGTGATGGATGCCGACCGAAGATCATCGCCAGGGTGCCGCTGACCGCGATCAAACCGGCACCGATCATCAACGACACATCCATCAGCGTGCCCCAGATCAGGCTCGACAGCAGGAACGCCCAGATCAATCCCGTGTATTCGAACGGCGCCAGCACCGTGGCCGTGGCGCGCTGGAAACTGGCGAACAACAGGAACTGACCAGCGCCGCCCATCACCCCGGCGACGAGCATGCCCAGCCAGGCAGGCGTGGGTGCCGGTGTGTGGGTCCAGGGCAGCGCCACCATCATGCAGATGACAAACACCACGTTGCTAATCAGCATTTGCTCCAGCACCGAGGTCTGGTTATCGACCTGGCGCAACTGGATGTAGGTGAACGCCCAGCACATCGCGGCCAGCAGCGTCAGCGCAATCGGCAGCGGATCGCTCATGTTGTTGGGCCGGCAGGCAATCACCACGCCGACAAAACCGATGATCAAGGCCAACCACTGCCAACCGCTGACCTGTTCCTTGAGAATGACCGTCGCCAGCACCGTGACCATTATCGGCGCTGAGAAATACAGCGTCGTCATTTCCGCCAAGGTCAGGTCCCGGGCCGCGGTGTAGTACAGCAGCCACGCGGCAATCGACAGCAAGCCGCGCACTACCAACAAACGCCGACTGGACGAACGCCAGGCGCGCTGCACCAGTTGCAAACGTCCCGCCAGCAAACACGCGATCACCACCACGAGCGCGCGCCAGAACAGGATGGTGAACACTGAATAATCAGCCACCAGCCACTTGATGCCCGCGTCCTGCAAGGACAGGAACGCGTATCCCAAAGTGCACAGGCCAATGCCTTGCAACGAGCGGTCAACCGTCCGTGGCGTGCTCATTACGCCGACCTGCGCACGGGCGTGCCGCGCCGCTCGAAGAAGGCAAACAGCGCCTCGATCAGGAATGTCAGGCACACATACACCCCCGCCACCAGCAGCAACGGCTCATAGACTTGCAGGGTCTGGGCCCGAACGACGTTGGCTGCGCCCAGCAAGTCGATCACGGCGATGGTCGACGCCAGCGCCGTGGACTTGAGCAGCATTACGGTCTCCCCGGCCAAGGTCGGTAGCAGCAATCGCAACGCCCGGGGCAATCTCACTCGAAACAGTGATTGGCGCGCAGTCATGCCGAACGCCGAGGCCGCTTCCATTTCACCTTTGGGCACCGCCAGCAGGCCACCGCGAATCACTTCGCCGACATAGGCGCCCACCGACACAACCAGGGCGAAGACGATGTACCAGTAACCGTCGCGCAGATACGGCCAGAGGAAACTGCCACGGATCAGCGGGAACTGCGCAAACAGGCTGCCGAGGCCGTAGTAGAAAATGTAGATCTGGATCAGCAGCGGCGTGCCACGGGTCACGCTGGTGTAGAACAGGCTGACCTTGGCGATCACCTTGTTTTTGGAGATACGCGCCAACGCCACCAACACCGCCAATGCAAAACCGAAGACGCTGGAAATCAACAGAATGACGACGGTGGTCTGCAACCCTCGGCCCAACAGCGACGCATATTCAACTATCCACGTTGGAATCATTTCGCTCACTCAGCCAAAGGCATCCAGCGACGAATGCGTCGCTCAAGCCTTCCCGACAGATAGTTCGACGCCAACGTCACTGCGTAATACAGCGCAGCAGCCGTGAGGTAGAACAACAGATAATGACGCGTCGAACCCGCGCCTTGCTTGGCGGTGTACAACAGTTCGTTGGTGCCGACCACGCTGATCAACGCACTGTCCTTGATCAGGTTGATCCACAGGTTGGCCATCCCCGCGATCGCGTAAGGCGCCATGATCGGCAGCGTAACGCGGCGAAACAGGCCGAAACCGTGCAGGCCGAAAGCCTTGGCCGCTTCGATCTGGCCGTAGGGAATCGCCTGGATCGCAGCGCGGAAAATCTCCGAGGCGTAGGCGCCCTGCACCAGACCGAGCACCACGATCGCCGCCAGTGGGCCGCTGACATTGATCGTGTCGTAACCGAGCCAGGCCATGAACGAGTTGAGCAGCATGGAACCGACGTAATAAAGCAGCAGGATCAGCAGCAGCTCCGGTACGGCGCGAAACAGTGTGGTGTAACCACGGGCCACGGCCGCAATCGGTTTCGGTGCACTCAGTTTGAGACAGGCCACCACCAATCCAATGGCCAACCCGACCACAAAGGCCCCGGCCGATATCTGCAGGGTCATCAAGAGCCCTTTCAACAGCGCCCCGCCCCACCCTTGTTCGCTGAAATTGATCAAATCGAACATTGCTGGCATTAGAATCTCCAGTTGGCAAACGCGATCCCTTTTAGGAGCTGGCTTGCTAGCGATCGCGGTGTGTCAGACGCACCGCGTCGTGGCCATCGCCAGCAAGCCGGCTCCTACATTTTGTGAAAACACCGTCTCACCTTGAAGGAGCTGGCTCCTACTCAGAACGCCGGTTTCACGCTGGTACCGAAATAGCTCTGGGAGAGGTCGTCATAGTCCTTGCTCGCCAGCAGTTCCTGGATCGCCTTGTCGAGTTTGGCCTTGAGTTCGGTGTCGCCCTTGCGCAGGCCCGCGCCCACACCCTTGCCGAAGATCGGGTCGTATGGCACGGCGCCGAGGTATTCGAGGTTGCTGTTGGTGGCATCTGGGGTTTTGACGAAGGCCGCCATGGCCGTGCCATCCGCCATCATCAGGTCGATGCGGCCGGCAATCAGGTCGGCGTTGGCCGAATCCTGGGTGTCGTAATACTTAACGTCGGCAATTTTCTCGTAGTAGGTCTTCAGGTAGCTGGCGCTCACCGTCGAGTTCTGCACGCCGATGGTTTTGCCCTTGAGATCATCCGGATATTTGGTCACGGAAGTGCCTTTGGGGCCGACAATCGCAATCACCGAATCGTAATAAGCCTTGCTGAAGGCGATCTGTTTTTCCCGTTCTTCAGTCACCGACATCGAGGAAAAAATCACGTCGATCTTCTTCGCCAGCAACGACGGAATGATCCCGTCCCACGCCACTTCCTTGATCTCGCATTCGGCTTTCATTTCGCTGCACAGCTTGTGGATCAGGTCGACTTCAAAGCCCTTCCACTCACCGTTGGCCTGTTTCTCGGTGTACGGCGGATAGGGTTCGGCGGCGACCGCGAAGCGGATCGGTTGGGCTTGGGCCGCGCTCATGCCAGCCAGCAATACGCAAGCGGCGCCAGTCAACCAGTGTGCAAAACGTCGATTTCCCATGTTGTTTTCCCGTCTTTTTATTGGTGTTAGCGAGTTTGATGAGCGTTGACGAATTGCCGGCAACGCTCGCTGCGTGGGTGTACGAACACTTCGTCCGGCGAACCGGTTTCCTCGATCAGGCCTTGATGCAGGAAGGCGACTTTGGAAGAGACATCACGTGCGAAAGCCATTTCATGGGTCACCAGGATCATGGTCCGGCCTTCTTCGGCGAGAGAGCGGATCACCCGCAGCACTTCCCCGACCAGTTCCGGGTCGAGTGCCGAGGTGGGTTCATCGAACAGCATGACTTTGGGCCGCATGGCCAAAGCCCGGGCGATGGCCACCCGTTGTTGCTGTCCCCCGGAAAGAAACGCCGGGTATTCGTTGCGCTTTGCCGCCAGCCCCACGCGTTCGAGCAACGCTTCGGCCCGTTCAGTGGCCTCCGCTTTGCTCTCGCGCAGGACCTGGGTCGGCGCTTCGATGAGGTTTTCCAGCACCGTGCGATGGGGCCAGAGATTGAAGTTCTGGAACACCATGCCCAGGCTCGAACGGATGCGCACCAGCTGCTTGGCATCGGACACCAGCGGCGCGCCGGGTCGGGTGTGGTTCAGGTGGATGCTTTCGCCGTCCACCAGAATCCGCCCCTGGTCCGGGACTTCGAGCATGTTGATGCAGCGCAGCAAGGTACTTTTGCCCGAGCCGCTGGCGCCGATCAGCGAGATCACCTCGCCTTCGCGGGCCGTCAGGGACACGCCTTTGAGCACTTCTATATTGCCGAAGCGTTTGTGCAGGCGATCGACTTCGATCATGGTCCGGGCGGCATTCGGCTGAACCGTCGCTTCGCTGGTGACGCGGCTGATCACAGGCCGTGGCGCTTCGCCTTTCAGCACCAAAACAAAATCGCGAATCCGCTGACACGCTTCGGCCAACCGCTCTTCACTGAGGGTGAACGACAGCCGCACAAAACCCTGGGCCGGTTCACCGAATGCGGCGGCATCCAGCACCGACACCCGCGCTTCGCGCAACAACCGCCAGGCGAACTCCAGCGACGTCAGGCCAGTGCCGCGCACGTCCACCAGCACGAACATGCCGGCGTCGGGTTTGAGCACTGAAATCCCCGCACAGTCCGACAGCCCCGCCACCACCAGATCACGCCGACGCCGATAAATGTCGCGCATGCCGTGGGTGACTTCGTCGTGGGCTTCCACCGCTTTCAGTGCGGCTTCCATGACAAACCCCGGCAAGCCGTAAAGCATGCTCAGTACCAGGGTTTCGGCATGCGCTACCAACGTCGGGTCGGCGACGATCCAGCCGGTGCGCCAACCGGTCATGGCATGGGATTTCGACAGACTGCCGATCACCACGCAACGCTCGGCCATGCCCGGCAATGCCGCCAGGCTTAGGTGCTCGCGTTCGAACGCCAGGCTTTCATAGACTTCGTCCACCACCACCCACAGGTCATGGGCGATGGCGAGGTCGGCGATGGCTTGCAGCTCTTCGCGGTTGAGCACCACGCCGGTTGGATTGTTGGGGTTGGAGAGGAAAATCGCTTTGGTGCGCGGGGTAATAGCTTTCGCCAGCACCGCTGCGTCGACGCGAAAATCATCGTCCGCCGAGCACGGCACTCGTACCAGCGTGGCGCCGGAGGCCTTTAGCGTTGCCTCATAGGTGACGTACATCGGATCAAGCGCAATCACTTCGTCGCCCGCGCTGAGCAGGCACATCGAAGTGACGAACAACGCGTTCTGCGCGCCGGCAACGGTGATTACATTGGAGGCTTGCAACTCGCGGTCGAACAGATTGCCGTAACGTGCTGCGATGGCTTCGCGCAGTGCCAGGCGACCGGCGATCTCGGTGTAGTGGGTATCCCCTTCGCGCAGCGCCTCGATGGCGGCGTCGGTGATGAAGTCGGGCGTTGGAAAATCCGGATCGCCAACGCTGAGAATGATCACATCCTCGCCACCGCGCCTCGCTTCAAACGCCGCATTGTGAATATCCCAAGCCGCAACGCCTTGACCTGAGATCCGCTCAACAAAGGGTGAAAACCGCATGCCAGTGCCTCGTTCGAAATGAAGAAACGCAAGCCCGCAACCAGCCGGGAGAGAAGGTGGAACGAAACATAATCCAAGCTGAACACTCGTTCAACAGAAAACTGATGAAGGTGCGTGTTCAGCGTAAACAGGTCGTTTTTACGACAGTCGCGGCGTTTTTGCGTTTTGCTACGCCAGACCATGCAGAAGGCATACGGACGGCTATGCTGCTGTGATGTCCTTTTGGTTGGAACGCGCCCAATGCAATCAGGTACATCCACACGGATGCGGTGCAACCGGATACTGCTGCTCGGCGCAGTGGTCCTCGGCGGTTGTGTACGGCTCGGGCCGGACTTTCAGCCGCCCGCTGAGCCTTGGATCGACCACTGGAACACCCCCGCCCTCGAACACGCCAGTCAACGCGCGCAGTACCCGGATATTCGTCAGTGGTGGCATATCTTCAATGACCCGGTGCTCGACCGGTTAATCGCCGAGTCGGATGCGCACAACTCCAGCCTGAAGATCGCCGGCCTGCGCGTCATGGAAGCCCGCGCGCAATTGGGCATCGCCGAGAGCGGGCGCTACCCGCAGCTGCAACAGATCGCCGCTGACAGTGTGTACATCGACCGCCATCAATCCGGCGGGGACAACCCGGTGGACAGCCATTTGTGGCAACACAGCGCCGGGTTCGATATCGGCTGGGAACTGGACTTCTGGGGCCGTTTCAGCCGTGCCATCGAGGCTGCCGATGCGAGTTATTTCGCCTCTGAAGCCAACTATGACGACGTGCTGGTCCTGCTGCGGGCGCAGGTCGCCGACAGCTATTTTTTCCTGCGCACCACCGAGGCGCGCCTGCGCGTCGCCAATGAAAACGCCAAGCAGCAATATCGCAACTACGAGATCACCGAGAAGCTGTTCAACAGTGGCCAGACCGCCGAACTCGACCTGCAACAAGCCAAGACTCAATACCTGGGCACGTTGAGCACCATCCCCGGCCTGGAAGACCAGCTGTCTCGCACCCGCAATGCGATAGCCGTGTTGATCGGCCAGCCACCCGGTGCGCTGCCACTGGTGGTCGACAACACCGCATTGATCCCGCTGGTGGATCGCGCCGTGCTTCAGGATGTTCCGGCCAATCTTTTGCTGCGCCGGCCGGATGTTCGTGCTGCGGAGTTGAATGTCGCGGCGCAGGGGGCGTTGGTCGGCGTGGCCGAAACCGATTTTTACCCGGCGTTGACGTTGCTGGGCAGCATTGTCTGGTCCACCGATTCCTTGAGCGGAACCTCCCGCAGCCTCGACCTGATCGGTGGTCCGAGCCTGCGCTGGAACGTGTTCGACTATGGCCGCATCAGCAACAACGTGCGCGTGCAGGACGCGCGCTTGCAGCAATTGATCGAAGCCTATCGCGACAAAGTGCGCCAGGCCGCACGCGAGGCAGATGACGCCGCCAACGGCCTGACCCGCTCCTTGCAACGGGAACGCATCCTGCGCGAGGCCGAAAACGCCGCGAAACGCTCGCTGGCGCTGGCCAACACGCTCTACCGCGAAGGTTATTCAGACTTCCAGCGGGTGCTGGATGCCCAGCGAGCGCTGCTCGAACTTCAGGACAGTTACCTGCTCAGCCGTGGCGACGCGGTGAGCAATGTGATTGCTCTTTACAAGGCGTTGGGTGGCGGTTGGTACAGCGCCCAGCCCAAGGTTGATTCCGCCACGCGCCAGCAGATGGAACAACGGACTGACTGGGGCGACCTGCTCAACGACCCGACCGCTGAGCAGCCCGCCTCCCCATTGCCCAATCAGGTGAAAAAACCATGACTGAAGCCGCGCCCTCCCCTCAGCCAGCGCAGCCTGCCGCCGATCCAGCGAAAAAAGGCATCACGTGGGTTTTAGTGTTGATTGTGTTCAGCCTGGCCTGGTACTTGTTGGCTGACCGTTTTACCCCGTACACCCAACAGGCACGCGTGGGTGCGTTTGTGATTCCGGTGGCCGCGGAAGTGGCGGGCCGGGTGATCCGCGTCAACGTGCGCAACAACCAGGATGTGAAGGCCGGCGAGGTGATTTTCGAAGTCGACCCGCAGCCCTACCAGATCGCGGTTGACCGGGCGCGAGCCGACCTGGAATCCACCCGCCGGCAGATCGGCGCCAGCACCGCGGGTATCGCCTCGGCGCAAGCCAGTTTACGCGCGGCGCAAGCCAACGAACTCAAGGCGCGGCAGGACAATCAGCGGCTTGAAGGTTTGTACCGCGAAGACCCTGGAACCGTTTCCGTACGCCTGCTCGAGGTCTCCCGCGCCAGCCGCGATGCGGCCATCAGCCAGGTCGCCGCAGCCCGTGCCGAAGTTCAGCGTGCGAAGGAGCAGGAAGGTGGCAAAGAGGAAGACAACGCCCTGCTGCGCAGCGCTGCCACAGCGTTGTCGAAAGCCGAGCTGGATCTTTCCAACACGCAGGTCCGCGCACGCTCTGCCGGTCTGATCACCGACTTGCGTACGGATGTTGGCCAATTCGCCGCGGCCGGCAACCCGGTCATGACCCTGATTGCGATCCACGATGTGTGGATCAGCGCCGACATGACCGAGAACAACCTCGCCTTGGTCAAACCCGAAACCCCGGTGTCCATTGCCCTCGATGCGCTGCCCGGCGAAGTGTTCCAAGGACGCGTGCGCAGTGTCGGCTACGGTGTCAGCGTCGGCCAACCCGCCGCTCCCGGCAGCCTGCCTACAGTGCAGAACAGCCGGGACTGGCTGCGTCCGGCGCAACGCTTTCCGGTAATCATCGAGTTCTCGCCGGAGTCCGTGTCCATCCTCAAGGATAACCGCGCCATCCGTTCCGGTGGCCAGGCCGAAGTCATGGCCTTCCCTTCCGAAGGCAACGTGCTGAACCCGCTGGGCCGGCTATTTTTGTGGCTGATGAGCTGGCTGTCGTATGCCTACTAAGCGCTCGCCGAGGGTACAGCGCGCACTGCGTCTGGCCAGCGGCACAGCGCTGTGCCTGGCCGCCAGTTTCGGGATGGGGATGCCGATCCCGTTTCTGGCACCGGTGCTGGGTGCGTTGTTGCTGATCAGCGTAAATCGTCCGTTGCCATTCAAGGCCACCCTGGTGCTGGCCCTGACCGCGATGCTCACCACTGGCATCGGCCTGCTGCTGATCCCGTTTCTGCGTTACTACGCTTTCAGCGGCGTGCTCTTGATCGGCCTCTGCCTGCTGATGGTTTTTCGATACGGCCAGCGTGGCGGCAACAACCTGGTCGTCACCTTTCTGGTGATCGGGTTGACCATGATCCCTGCCGCCGGGGTCGCCGATTTCGGTCTGGCGGCGACGGTAATCAAGGCGTTGACCAGCGGGTTGCTGCTGGCAATCCTGATCGGCCGATTGAGTCACTGGCTGTTCCCGGAGCCGGACAATGCGCCGACGCCTCCGCCCGCCCCGGCATTATCGGTGGAAAACGTCGACCGGGTGGCGCTACGGGCAACCCTGATCGTGATGCCGACGTTTCTGTTGGCACTGATCGATCCGGCCAGCTATATGCCCATCGTGCTAAAAGCCGTGAGCCTCGGCCAACAGAGCTCCACCACTAACGCACGTGATGCCGCCCGCGAGTTGATTGGCTCGACCTTGCTCGGCGGCCTGTTGGCGATCCTGTTCTGGACCGCACTGACATTGTTTGTGCACCTGTGGATGTTCTTCCTGTGGATGTTGCTGTTTACCCTGATCATTGCACGCAAGCTCTATGGCCTGAGCCCAGGCCGGTTCAGCCCTGGTTTTTGGCTCAACACCCTGGTCACGCTGATTATCCTGTTGGGCCAATCGGTCCAGGACAGTCTGGCGGGCAAAGACGTCTACACCGCGTTTGCGGTGCGCATGGGGCTGTTCATTGCAGTGACGTTGTATGCCTGCCTGATGGTTTATCTCCTTGAGCAGCGGCAATCGGCACGATCCACTGTGATCACCGAATAACCCGTGGCGAGGGAGCTTGCTCCCGCTGGGTCGCGAAGCGCCCCCCTTCTTTAAAGGGACTGCTGCGCAGTCCAGCGGGAGCAAGCTCCCTCGCCACAAAGGGTTGCGTGATGGGTTTATGGATTGACCTGATAACCCTTGCCCTGCAAGCAACTGATGTACGCCGTCGAAGTGGTCGAGGCGCTGGTTTTCTCCTGTTCGCGTCTATCCTGGCGTTGGCGCGAACCGCCCACTACCACGCCCACCGCAGCGGTTTCTTTGGCGCGGTCCTGGCGGTAGTCCTGTTTGTTATCTTCGTCGGCGCGATCGTAAAACTCGTCGTGCTGGCGCCCGCGCACCTGGGCCCCGGCCGCACCGGCAGCAGCGCCCACGGCGGCACCCTTCACCCGTCCGCCCGACGGTGTCGAGCTGGTCGATGCACTGCTGGCGGCGATGCTGTTGCATTCGTTGATGTCGAGTTGAGTCTGTTGCGAAGTCTGGCCTTTCATCGGCACCACGGTTTGCGCCCATCCCTGGACACTGACAACCGACAATGCGACGCACAGCCCGATGGGCGACAACCTTTTCATGATGACCTCCTGATGGGCGTGGTTCACCCTGAAAGAGTGTAGATCAGCCCTACTCGTCCACTTCCATCACCAGACAGTTTTCTACCCTCAGCGATTTCCGTGTTTGCGCATTCAGAACAATGTCGCGGGGATTCGAATGTGTTGGAGTCCAAACTGTAGGAGCGAGCCTGCTCGCGATGACGTCGGATCAGGCAACATTGATGTTGAATGTGCAGGCCGAATCGCTAGCAAGCCCGCTCCCAAATGATTTTTGTGCCGGTTCGCGATTGGGGGTATGCCCCAATCCCCTGTAGGAGCGTGGCTTGCCCGCGAAGGCGGTTGGTCAGGCAACATCAATGTTGAATGTGCTGGCCTCATCGCGAGCAAGCTTGCTCCTACAAGTTTTGTGGTGGTAATCAGGCATACGTAGGCAGCGGATAGAGCTTGTCATCAAACTGCGCCAGCTTCGGAAACACCAACGGCTGATCATCACTCAGATGCTGCAGCCGCTGGCTGTAATCAACCAGAAACTGCCGACGCGCCTCGTCACTGATATACGGCACATGCCACGCCACAAACGGCTCCAGCACGTCGAAGCCAACATACGCCAACGTCCCACGCAATATCGGCCGCAACATGTCCTCTAACGGGCCATGGATCGCTTCCTCGCCAAACATGTGTTCACGCCCACCCAACGTCACGGTCACCAATGCCTTTTTGCCGGCCAAACCACCCTGATCATAGAAACGCTTGCCGCCATAGCAGATGCCCGACACCAGCACCCGATCAATCCAGCCCTTGAGCATCGCCGGTGCCGAGAACCAGAAGATCGGGAAGTTGAGGATCAGCAGGTCGGCCCACAGCAGTTTGTCCAGTTCGGCCTGAATGTCTGCCGCTAGCGACTGACTCTTCACACCCAAACGTTGTTCCAGTGCATAGACCAGATACTCGGGGTTTTCCCGCGAAGAGAAGTCATCAGCGCTGGCCACCGGGTTCCAGTTCATTTTGTACAGGTCGCTGACCTGGACTTCGTGACCCTGGGCTTCAAGCGTCGCAATCGCCTGATCACGCAAGGCAGCGGTAAAGGATTGTGGCTCTGGATGAGCGTGGACGATCAGTACTTTCATGGTGATTCCTTAGACTTTTTCCAGCGTAGGGTTTGAATTCGGGATGGCGCGGCTCGCCAGCAAGCGGTCGAGCCAGTCCGGGTCCATTTGCGGTTCGGAGGAGAACAGCAGTCCGGTGTAATCCTGGTGCGGCGGGGTGAAAATGGCGCTGCGCGAACCATGGTCGACCACCCTGCCCCGTTGCATCACCAGCACTTCATCGGCAATCGCCCGCACCGTGGCAACGTCGTGTGTAATGAACAGGTAGGCGACGCCGAGTTGTTGCTGGATACGGTTGAGCAACTTGAGTACGCCTTCGGCCACCAGTTGATCGAGGGCCGAGGTGACTTCGTCGCAGATGATCAACTGCGGGTCGGCGGCCAACGCCCGCGCGATGCAAACCCGCTGTTTCTGCCCACCAGACAATTCCCGCGGCTGACGCTCCATGAACGTCGCCGGGTCGAGCTCGATCATCTCCAGCAATTCGGCCACCCGCGCGCGCATGGCCTTGCCCTTGAGCCCCAGATAAAACGTTAGCGGTCGGCCAATGATATCGACGATGCGCTGGCGCGGGTTCAGCGCCGTGTCGGGGATCTGGTAGATCATCTGAATGCGCCGCAGTTGCTCCTTGCTGCGTTGACGAAAGTCCGCCGGCAGTGGCTGGCCGTCGTACAGCACCTCACCATAAGTCGGTGGCAGCAAACCGGTGATCAGCCGCGCCGTGGAGCTTTTGCCGCTACCCGATTCGCCGATCACCGCCAAGGTCTGACCGCGATAGAGCTTCAGCGAAACGTCATGCAGCACCGGTTGTTGACCGTAACTGGCGCAACTTTTGCGCAGTTCAAGTAGTGGCTGTTCCTGCTGCGGACACGCCTTGGGTTCGGTGCGGAAACTGCGCACCGCCCACAACGACTTGGTGTATTCCTCCTGCGGATCGCCGAGCATCTTGCGGGTCTCGGCTTCTTCCACCAGTTTGCCGTGGCGCAGCACCATGATCCGGTCGGCCATTTGCGCCACCACCGCCAGGTCGTGGCTGATGTAGATCGCCGCGCTGCCGTAGGTCTTCACCGCATCGCGAATCGCCGCCAGCACTTCGATCTGGGTGGTGACGTCCAGCGCCGTGGTCGGTTCGTCGAAGATAATCAGGTCCGGATGGCAGGCCATCGCCATGGCCGTCATTACGCGCTGCAACTGACCGCCAGACACTTGATGCGGGTAACGCTGGCCGATCTGCTCGGGATTGGGCAGGCGCAAAACGCGATACAACGCCACCGCTTCGGCCATGGCCTGGGCGCGGCTCATGCCGCCGTTCTTCACTGCCGTTTCCACGTGCTGATCAATCAACCGATGGGCCGGGTTGAACGAAGCGGCTGCACTCTGCGCCACGTAGGCAATACGCAAGCCACGCAACTTGCGCAGGGCTTCAGGTTTGGCGTTCAGCAGGTCGATCCCGTCAAAATGCACCGAGCCGCCGGTGATTTTGCAGCCGTCACGGGTGTAGCCCATGGCGGACAAACCGAGGGTCGATTTGCCCGCGCCGGACTCACCGATCAGCCCCAGCACCTCACCGCGTTGCAGCGTCAGGTCAATGCCCTTGATCAGCGGATGCCACGCGTCTTCGTAGTGACCTTCAATGTGCAGATTGCGAATTTCCAGCAATGGTTTTGATGTCGTCATGTTCAGCATTCCTTGAGGCCGCTGGATTTGTGCAGCATCCAGTCGACGACGAAGTTGACGCTGACCGTGATCAACGCCACGGCCAGGGCGGGCAGCAACGGGCTGATGTCGCCAAAGGTGATCAGTACGGCGTTGTCGCGCACCATGCTGCCCCAATCGGCGGTGGGCGGCTGGATGCCCAGGCCGAGAAACGACAGCGCACTGATGAACAGGAACACGAAGCAGAAACGCAGGCCGAACTCGGCAATCAACGGCGCCGCCGCGTTCGGCAACACTTCGCGGGTCACCAGCCACCACAGGCCTTCACCGCGCAGGCGCGCCGCTTCGACGAAGTCCTGCACCACGACGTTCATCGCCACCGCCCGAGACAGGCGAAACACCCGAGTCGCGTCCAACAGCGCGATCACCAACACCAGCGAAGTGGCAGTAGTGCCGACCACGCTGAGAATCAGCAAGGCAAAGATCAATTGCGGAATCGCCATCAGGATGTCCACCACCCGCGACAAACCCTGATCGACCCAACCGCCCTTGATCGCTGCGACCAGACCGCTCAATCCGCCGAGCAGGAACGCCAACACCGTGGTCAGGAAGGCAATGCCCAGGGTATTGCGCGCGCCGTAAACGAGACGGCTGAACATGTCGCGCCCGAGGTTATCGGTGCCCAACAGGAACTGCCCGCCCCACGGCGCGAAACCCTCGCCCACCACCTGGGTTTCGCCGAACGGCGCCAACACCGGGGCGAATAGCGCCACCAAAATGTACGCAACGATCACCAGCAATCCGAACTTGGCACTCAGCGGCGCCCGGAGCAATTGTTTAAGCAGGCTCATGGTCTACCCCTTTGGATGCATCAGGCGTGGGTTGCTGGCAATCGACAGCACATCGGCGCTGGTATTGAGCAGGATGTAGGTCGCGGCAAAGATCAGGCTGCAGGCCTGCACCACCGGGATATCGCGCTTGGCCACCGAGTCCACCAGCAACTGACCGAGGCCCGGATAGACGAACACCACTTCAACCACCACCACGCCCACCACCAGGTACGCGAGGTTCAGCGCCACCACGTTGACGATCGGTGCAAGGGCGTTAGGCAAGGCGTGACGGAAGATGATTCGCGACTGGCTGATGCCCTTGAGTCGAGCCATTTCGATGTACGGACTGGCCAGCAGATTGATCAGTGAGACACGAGTCATGCGCATCATCTGCGCGATCACCACCAGGCTCAGGGTCGCCACCGGCAGCACCGAGCGTTCCAGTACTTCACCCAGCGTGGCGTTCGGTGAAAGATTGGAGATGCTCGGGAACCAGTTGAGCTTCACCGCGAACACCAGAATCAGGATGTAGGCGACGAAAAACTCCGGGAACGACACTGCACTCAGCGCCGAGGTGTTGAGCAAGCGGTCGAACCAGCTATTGCGGTACAACGCGGCGAGCATCCCCAGCAACAATGCCAAAGGCACCGACACCAGTGCCGCCAGCAGCGCCAGGCTGAAGGTGTTGCCCAGTCGCGCGCCGACCAGATCGGAAATCGGCCGCTGGTTGGCCAGCGACACACCGAGGTCGCCTTGCAGCAGGTTCCAGATCCAGTGCCCGAAACGGGTGAGCGGCGGCAAGTCCAGGCCTAGTTGAGCGCGATAGGCCGCCACGGTTTCCGGGGTGGCGGACTGGCCGAGCATGGCCTGGGCGATGTCGCCCGGGAGCAGGCCGACCGCGAGGAAGATGATCACTGAAACGGCGAACAGGGACAGCAGGCCCAGGGCCAGACGCTGCCCCAACAGCTTGAAAATACTTCTCATCGTGCAGTTCCTTGAATTGGGCACGCCTTTTAAGACTGCGTACTACTCCTGTAGGAGTGAGCCTGCTCGCGATGGCGGTGGATCAGCCAACATCAATTTTGACTGTGCCGCCGCCATCGCGAGCAGGCTCGCTCCTACAGTGGGTCTTCATTGTTTGATAGATCCCGGTGTCAGGCCTGCCACCACCGCTCAATCACCCGCAATCCATCCAGTTCGCCATACGGCGCGGTCTGCCCACCGTGAGCGACCTTGTTGGAACGCGCCGCCACCGAACTGGCAAACAACGGCACGATCGCCCCGCCGTCATCGCGGCACAGCGACTGCATTTCGTTGTACATCTCGCGGCGCAGCGGGTCGTTCATCTCACCTCTGGCGGCGTTGAGCAGTTGATTGAAGCGCGGGTTGTCCCAGTGGGTTTCGTTCCATGCAGCACCCTTGGCATAACCGATGCTGAACATGCGGTCGGCGGTCAGGCTGCTGTACCAGAACGACGTGGTGAAGGGTTGCTTCATCCAGACGTTGGTGAAGAAACCGTCGGCCGGTTCGCGCACCACATCGATGTCGATCCCCGCCGCTCGCGCCTGTTCCTTGAACAGCACCGACGCATCCACCGCGCCGCTGTACGCCGCATCGGAGGCTTGCAGGCGCACCTTGAGCGAATCCAGGCCAGCCTTTTTCAGGTGGAAGCGCGACTTGTCCGGATCGTAGGTACGTTGTTCAAGGGCGGTGTTGATGAAACGGCTGCCCGGCTGAATCGGGTGATCGTTGCCGACCAGTCCATAGCCGTACAGCACCGAGGCCAGCAGGGTTTCACGATTGATCGCGTGCTTCATCGCCAGGCGCACGTCGTTGTTCTGGAACACCTGGCTGTCGGTGAGCATCGGGAAGGTGTAGTGCTGCGCGCCCTTGGTTTCTTCGATGACCAGGTTCGGGTTGCGCTTGAGCAGCGCCACGGTTTTCAGGTCGACCTTGTTGATCACGTCCACTTGCCCGGTGACCAACGCATTGATGCGCGCGGCACCATCGCCAATGGCGATCAGCTCGGCGCCGGCGAAGTGCGCCCGCCCCGCTTTCCAGTAATCCGGACTGCGTTCCAGGGTCATGCGCACACCCGGCTCGAAGTCTTTGAGACGATAACCACCCGTGCCGACACCGGCCTGCCAGTCGGGCACGCCGTCCTTGCTCGGCATGATCACCAGATGGTAATCGGCGACCACGTAGGTGAAATCGGCGTTGCCGGATTTCAGCTCGAACACCACGCTGTCGCTGCCGTTGGCGCTGACCTTGGCCACATCGCCCAACACGGTTTTGGCCGCCGAGCTGGATTTATCGCCAAGGTGATGCTGGATCGAGGCGACCACATCGTCGGCGGTCAGGGTCTTGCCGTTGTGGAAGGTCACGCCCTGGCGCAGTTTGAAGGTCCAGACACGCGCGTCTGGGGTCGAGGTCCAGCTTTCAGCCAGTTCGGGGATCGCCGTGCCATCGACGGCGATTTCGGTCAGGGTGTTATAGATCGCCGAGAACCCGACGAAGGTGAACGTATCGACCCAGGAACCGGGGTCTTTCGAGTCGGTGGTGCTGCCGCCGGCCAGCCCCAATCGCAGCACGCCACCTGGTTTTGGCGTCGCTTCGGCAGCCATCGCGCCAAACGGCAGGCCTATGGAAAACGCGCCTGCCAACGCTGCTGCCGCTGCGCTGTACTTCAAGAAGTCGCGACGCGGAAAGCTGAATTCATGGTTCGCTTGAGTAATCTTGTTTTTGTTATCGCTCATTGCATTGCCCCTGTGAAAACCTAAGGAAATACCCGTTCAAAACCACGCAAGACACCGGGCCATGGCCCGGTGCGAACAACCCTTGAATCGTTAACCGTCACACCTGGATCGCCTTCACTTCGATGAATTCGCTGAGCCCCTCTTCCCCCCATTCACGTCCATTGCCGGATTGTTTGTAGCCGCCGAATGGCGCCTGATAATTGAACGCCGCGCCGTTGAGGAAGCATTGGCCCGCGCGCAGTTGTCGCCCCAATTGCAAGGCGCGCTCGGCACTGCCGGCCCAGACACCGCTGGACAGGCCGAATGGCGAGTCATTGGCGATCTGGATCGCTTGCGCCTCATCGGCGTAGGGAATCAGGCACAGCACCGGGCCGAAGATTTCTTCCTGGGCGATGCGCATACGGTTGTCGACGTCGGCGAACAGCGTCGGGCTGACGTAAAAGCCGCGTTCGAAAGCCAGCGCCGAATCGCCGCCGCACAGCAGGCGTGCGCCTTCGGACTGACCCACACGAATGTAATCCTGTACCGTGCGGCGTTGCCCCGCCGAACACATCGGGCCAAGGAAGCTTTGCGGATCGAGCGGATCGCCCATGCGCAGGCTCAGGGTTTCTTCCAGTGCGATATCCAGTGCTTCGGCATAACGGCTGGCCGGCAGCAACATGCGGGTCAACGCGGTGCAGGTCTGCCCGGAGTTGATCATCACGTCCTGCACGCCATAACGCACAGCGGCCGCCAGATCCGCGTCTTCGGCAATCAGCAGCGGCGACTTGCCGCCCAGTTCCAGGCACACGCGTTTCACTGACGGAGCCGCCGCCTGCGCAACGCGCACCCCGGCGCCGGTGGAACCGGTGAACGACACCATGTCCACGTCCGGGTGCCTGGCCAACGCTTCGCCGACCTTCGAGCCCGGACCACTGACCAGGTTGAAGACCCCGGCGGGCAAGCCGATCGCTTCGATCATTTCGGCCAACAGGAACGCATGCAGTGGCGTTTCCTGGCTCGGCTTGACCACCACCGTGCAACCCGCCGCCAAGGCTGGAGCGAGTTTGCCGATCAACTGGTGCAACGGGTAATTCCACGGGTTGATGAAGGCACAGACACCGACGGCCTCGCGGATCACCAGCGAGTTGCCGACTTCACGCACTTCGTCCATCAAACCGGCGAGTTCGACGTACTGCTCCAGGCCTATGATCGGCCCGTCCACTTGCACCGAACGGCACCACTGCACCGGCATGCCCAGTTCGGTGGTGATCACGGTGGCCATTTCATCGGCTCGGAATTTCAGTTGTTCCGCCAACGCGCGGATGAAACCGGCGCGCACGCTGGATGGCGTGCGTGACCATGAAGCGAAAGCCTTGCGCGCCGCGGCCACAGCGTTGTCGACATCGCGCTCATCGCCCAACGGCACGCTGCCGGCCACTTCTTCGGTGGCCGGGTTGATCACCTCGGCGATGCCCTGTCCCGACGGGATCTGCCAGCGACCATCAATAAACAGTGCGGTGTGATTAAGCATGTACCTGAGCCTCCATCAATTCTTCGGCGCAACGGGCGATGCGCTGGCAGGCCTCACGCAGCGGCGCAGCCCCCACCACCAACCCGAGGCGAATGTGCCCGGCCGCGCTCGGACCAAAGGCCTCACCGGCCAATACCGAGACGCCGTGGCGATCAAGCAGCCGATCGGCAAACGCCTGGGCGCTGAGCCCGGTTTCGCGGATATCGACCATCACGAACATGCCGCCATCGGGCTTCAACGCACATACGCCGGGAACATCCTCCAGGCTCTCGCACACCAGGTCTCGGCGTTGGCGATAGGCTTCGCGCATGGCTTCAAGTTCCGGCAAATTGCTTTCCAGCGCCACCACGGCGGCGTCCTGAATAAAGTCCGGCGAGCCGTACAACATGCACAGCGCGAGGTTTTCCAGGTGCGCGGACAGTGATGGCGGCGCCACCACCCAACCGACGCGCCAACCGGTCATGGCGTGGGATTTCGACAGGCTGTTGAGCGTCGCGGTGCGTTCAGCCATGCCCGGCAAACTCGCCGGGCTGACGTGTTCGCCGTCAAACAGCAGCTCGCTGTAGACCTCGTCGGAAATCAGCCACAGATCATGGGCGATGCACAGTTCGGCCAAGGCTTCCCAAGTGCTTCGCGGCAGGCTCGCACCCGATGGGTTGTGCGGACTGTTCAGTGCCAGTGCGCGGGTACGCGGGGTGATGCGGGCGGCGACCTCTTCGGGCAGCACGCGGAATCCGTTTTCCGAACGCACCGGCACTGGCACCACTTTGGCGCCACACGCGCCGAATACGGCTTCGTAGGTGACGTACATCGGTTCGGCGACGATCACTTCATCGCCCGGATTGAGCACGCACTGGGCCACGCTGAATAGCGCGCATTGCGCACCGGCCAGTACCGTGACTTGGTCGGCCGAAACCAGTTGGCCGCTGCGTTGCCGGTGGCGCTGGGCGATGGCTTCACGCAAGGCACGTTTGCCACGCACCTCGGCGTAGTGAGTGTTACCGGACAGCAGACTGTCGATGGCGCCCTGGATGATCGGTTGCGGCGTGTCGAAATCCGGGTCGCCCACCGATAGCAGCAAAATATCCTGGCCCTGCTCGCGCAAGGCCAACGCGCGGTAGTGAATGTCCCAGGCGGCAGCGCCGTCACCGGCAATACGTTGAGTCAGATCGGAAAAGCGCATGGCCCTATTCCCCGTAATGAAGGTTGAACGTCAGCGAACGCAGGCATGCTTGAGTTCGATCAGGGTGACGCCGTTGCGATTGAAGCCGTGGCGCAAGTCAGTCTGCAGTTCCGCGAGGTTCTGCGGCTGCGTCACGGTGCAACCGAAGGCGCGACCCAGTGCAGCGAAATCCGGATTGCGCGGCAGCACGCCAATGGGCTCGATATCCAGGCCGATCATGTCGTCGCGAATCTGCCCCAAGGCGTCGTTGTTCCACAGCAACACCACCAGCGGACTGTCCAGTTCCTCGACCGCCGTCGCCAGTTCCTGCGCGGTGTAGAGGAAACCGCCATCGCCCACCAACACCAGGCCCGGCCGTTGCGGCGCGCCGAACTTGGCGCCGATCCCGGCCGGCAAGCCGTAGCCCAAAGTGCCGTAGCCGGTCGGGTGCAACCAGCTGCGGGTGGCCTGGCTGGCGAAGGCATAGTTGCCGGTGTAGGCCAGTTGGGTCATGTCGGTGCTGATGAATGCGTCGGCCGGCAGTTCGGCGGCAATGCGTTGCAGAATCGCTTGATGAATCGACTGCAACGGACCATGGCCCGACTGAATGGCGTCATGCAATGCGGCCACTTTGCCGATGGCGGCGCCGGCGTCACGCACATCCGATGACAGGCGATCCAGCAAGGCCGCCAGCGTCTGCTGCGCGTCACCGTGCAACGCCACGGCGCACGGATAGAAGTCGTTGAACTTGCGCGGATCGATGTCCACCCGTAGCAGCTCGGCGTTGAGCGGCAAACGCTCGCGCCAGAAATCGGTGTCGGCCATTTCGGTGCCGACCGCCAGTACCACGTCGGCTTCGGCGATCAGGTTCCAGCCCGGCTCCACGCACAGCGACGAACCGGCGTTCAGCGGTGCGTCCGGTGGTAGCAAGCCTTTGCCGGCGACGCTGGTGAACAGGGGCGCTGCGAGTCGAGTACTGAGTTCTTGCAGCTCTGAAGCGGCATTAAGTGCGCCGCCGCCAGCAATGATCATTGGCCGTTTGGCGCCGTGCAGCTTGGCGACTGCCTGATCCAACTCGCTGACAGCAGGCGTGCCGCGACCAGGGCGGCGCACCACGTCGTTGCTCCAGTCGCGGGCGACCGGTGCCGACAGCACGTCCAGCGGCACCGAGATATGCACCGGGCGCGGGCGTTCGCTGTCGAACACCGCGTAGGCACGGGCGATCAGTTCCGGCAGGTCTTCAGCGGTCAGGGCCACGGCCGAGAACGCGGTGATCGGCGCGGTCATGGCGCGCTGATCCTGGCACTCGTGCAGGATGCCCCAACCCTTGCCGAGGCTGGCCGTGTGGTTGACGCTGGAAATCACCAGCATCGGAATCGAGTCAGCGTAAGCCTGGCCAATACCCGTGGCGGCGTTGGTCACGCCGGGGCCGGTGATGACGAAGCACACGCCGGGTTTGCCGCTGACCCGCGCATAACCGTCGGCCATGAAACTGGCGCCTTGTTCATGACGGGTCAGCACGTGGCGGATACCGCTGCCGGGCAAGCCGCGATACAACTCAAGGGTGTGCACGCCGGGAATGCCGAACACGGTATCGACGCCGTAATTGGCCAGCAGGCGCACCAGCGCCTGGCCACCGGTCAAGGGTTTGCTTTGCATGTTCAGTTCCTCATTCATGGCCGAGGCGAATCAACGCATCGACCGCCGTCGTGCCATCGGCACCGACCAACAATGGGTTCACATCGAGTTCGAGCAACTGCGCGGCGTTTTCGCAGGCGTAGTCGGCCACGGCGCGGATTGCCGCTACCAACGCATCCAGATCCGCCGCCTCGCGACCGCGAAAACCTTGCAGCAAGGGGGCGCTGCGCAGGCTGAGCAAGGCATTGCGAATGGCGCCGTCGGTGGTCGGCAGCAACAGACTGCGGCTGTCCTTGAGCAACTCGACCAGAATGCCGCCCGCACCAATCACCAGGGCCAGGCCGAAATCGTTTTCGCGCTTGATGCCGACAATCAGTTCGGCCAGCGGTGGCTTGGCCATCGGTTCCAGCAGCAATTGATCGAAAGACACGTCGGGCGCATACGCGGCAATGCTCGTGCGCATTTTTTCCAGGGCAGCACTCAGTGCCGAGCCGTCCTTGAGGTTCAGGGCCACGGCGCCCGCTTCAGTCTTGTGCGGCAGTTGCGCGCTGACGGCTTTGAGGACCAGCGGATAACCCAGTGCTTGAGCATCCTGCAGCGCGTTGTCCAGCGTACTCAGTTTGCCGTTGGGGGTTGGCAGGCCAAACGCACGCAAGGCCTGCTTGGAATCCCATTCGTTGAGCAACTGACCTTCACCTTCCAGCGCTTGCGGGCACAGCGGCACCAAGGCCGATTCGCCCAGCGCCAACAAGGCCTGACGGTTGCGCTGATAACCGGCAATGCGGCCCCAGGCCGCCAAACCGTCTTCGACGCCTTGCAAGGCCGCCACGCCTTGAGCATGCAGACGCTCACGGGCGTGGGCCGGCAACAGTTCCGGGAACGCTGACGTGACGAAACCGGTCTTGCCATGACGCTCCAGCGCCTTGCAGTACAGGTCCAGCAGCAGGTCGCATTCCTTGCGCTCACCGGTGAATTCCGCCGGGTAATCGAGTACCAGCATCGCCGCATCGGCTTCGGTGCGCAGGGCGCTGTCGAGCATGCGGTCCAAGGCTTCAGCGTCGCCCCAAATGGCGGTGGTGAAATCCAGCGGGTTGACCAGGTTGGCGTAGCTCGGCAGCACCTGGGCCAGTTCGCCGATTTGTCCGTCGTCGAGTTTCGGCAGGCTCAAGTCATTGCGTTCGGCGTAGTCGGCAATCAACCCGGCATCGCCACCGGAACAGGCCAGTGCGATCAGGCTGTTGCCGGCTGGAAGATTTCCACACGCCGCGGCTTTCAAGGTTTCGACGAAGCTCACCGGGCCACTGACGCGAATTACACCGAGCCGATCAAACAACGCGTCGTACAACGCATCGGAACCGGAAAGCGAGCTGGTGTGACTCAACGCCAGTTCAGCGCCGATCTGCGACACGCCGGTTTTTAGGGCAATGATCGGAATGCCCTTCTCCAGCGCCTTGTGTGCGGCTCGGGCGAAACCCGGGACATTTTTCAGGCCTTCAAGGTGCAGGCCGATGGCGGTAACCCGTGGCTCGTCGAGCAACACGTCCATCAATTCGGCCACGCCCAGTTGCGCCTGATTGCCCACCGAAGCCATGTAGGCCACCGGCAGCGAGCGGTCGCTCATGGACAGGTTGTAGGCGAAGTTGCCGCTCTGGGTCAGCACCGCGACGCCCTTCTCCACCGCTTTGCCGCCGTGGGCCACCGGCCACAGCGCGGCGCTGTGCAGGTAGTCGAGCAGGCCATAACAGTTGGGGCCGAGCAGCGCCATGTCGCCGGCCGCTTCGAGCAGTTGCTGTTGCAGGGCCTGGCCTTCGGCGCCGGTTTCAGCGAACCCCGAGGCGTAGCAAATGGCGCCGCCGGTGCCGATGGCAGCGAGTTCGGCGACACAGGTCAGGGTCAGGTCACGATTGGTCGCGATGAACACCGCGTCCGGCCCGCACGGCAGTTCGGCGATGCTGCGTACGCACGGCACGCCTTCAAGGTTGTCGTGCTGCGGATTGACCAGCCACATTTGCCCAAGGTAACCGCCCTCGGCACAGCGCTTGAGCGCGCGGGCCATGCTGCGGCCACCGACAAACGCGACGTGGCGTGGCGCGAGCATGCGTTTGAGGTTGTCACGAATCGACTGCGACATAGGAATTCTCCGGGCAATCAGCGCAACAGCGGCCGCAGCAGTTCGCGGGAAATGATGTGACGCTGGATTTCCGAGGTGCCTTCCCAGACCCGCTCGATCCGCGCGTTACGCCAGATGCGTTCCACCGGGCTTTCATCCATCAGGCCCATGCCGCCAAAGATCTGCACGGCCTCGTCCGCCGCTCTACCCAACACTTCACTGGCGAACAGTTTGGCCATGCCGGCCTCGCCATCAGTCATGGTGCCCTGATCCATTTTCCAGGCGGTGTGCAGGGTCAGCAGTTCCGCCGCGCGGATTTGCGTGGCCATGTCGGCGAGCTTGAACGACACACCCTGAAAGTTGCCGATGGCCTGACCAAACTGTTTGCGGTCCGCCGCCCATTGCAGCGAGCAATCGAGTGCGCGTTGCGCCTGACCGACACAGTTGGCGGCGACCATGACACGTCCGGCAGTGAGCCAGGCGTTGGCCACTTCCCAACCCTTGCCGACTTCACCGAGCACTTTGGAGGCTGGTACGCGGCAGTCGTCGAAGAACATTTCGAAGGTGTGGTAACCACGGTTGCTCACGCACTTCGGCCCACGGCGAATGGTCATGCCGGGCGTGTTGCGGTCGACCAGGAACGAAGTCACGGCGTTGCGTTTGCGGCCGTTGTGTTCGTAGGTGTCGGTCACGGCGAAGACAATGGCGAAATCGGCATGACCGGCGTGGCTGATGAAGTGCTTGCTGCCGTTGAGCACAAAGTCGTCGCCCTCACGCACGGCGCGGGTCTTGATCGCATTGGCGTCGGAGCCGGCGCCCGGTTCGGTGAGGGCGAAGCAGTCGATTTTCTCGCCCTGGATGCATGGCAACAGGTAGTCGTTGATCTGGTCGCCGGTGCAGGCCATGAGGATTTTCGAAGGCCGCGCGACAAACACGTGCAGTGCCCATGACACTTTCGACAACTCACGCTCGATCAGCGCCTGGGACAGGTAATCCAGGCCACCACCACCCACCTCTTCCGGCATGTTGAAGGCGTAGAAACCGGCGGCAATCGCCTTGCCGCGAATCTGCGCGGCCAGTTCCGGGGAGACTTCGTCGGCGCGATCCACCTCGGTTTCATAGGGCAGCAGTTCCTTCTCGACGAAGCTGTGTACCGAGTCCACCAACATTTCTTGTTCTTGGGTCAGTTGGAAATTCATGGGTGCTACCTGTGTTCGTGTGCGGATAGAGGTTTTGCCGGGGCTTAGCGACCGATAAAACGTGCCGGGCGTTTTTCCATGGCGGCGCGCAAGGCTTCTTTGCCGTCTTCGCTGCGACCGCACAACAGGCCGGCGGCCAGTTCCGCTTGCAGTTGCTCGGGCAAGCTGCGGTCTGCGCCTTCACGCATGAGTTTCTTGGTTTGGGCAAAGGCAAAGGTCGGTCCGGCAGCCAGGCGTGCGGCGAGTTCGCCGGTGACGCTCAACAATTGATCGTCGGCGCAAACGTCGCCAACCAGGCCGGCGTCCAATGCGCGGTCGGCGCCCCACAATTCGTCGAGGAACAACAGACGCTTGGCTTGTTCGCTGCCGATCAGCCGTGGCAAGTGCCAACTGGCGCCAGCGTCTGGCGAATAGGCCATGCTGGTGTAGCCGGCCTTGAAGCGTGCCGATTGCGCGGCGATGCGCAAGTCGCAGCACAGCGTCAGGTCCATCCCCGCGCCGACGGCGGTGCCATTGATGGCGGCGATGGTTGGTTTGTCCAGGCTGTGCAGGCGCGTCATCAGGGCGTGGGCGGTTTCGGTCCAGCCGTAGGTTTCCAGTGCGCCACGGGCTTCGGCTTCGGCCCATTCAGCCAGGTCGGCGCCGGCGCAGAAGCTGCAGCCGCTGCCAGTCAACACCACCACCCGTACCGCAGGATCGGCGTTGAACGCGTCGAGCAAAGCGTGAAGATTTTTCAGCGTCGGGATGTCCAGCGCATTGCGCTGAGCGGTGCGATTGAGGGTGATCCAGGCAACGCCTGCTTCGACCTGGCTGAGCAGAGAATCGTGAGTAGTCATGCGGGTCCTCGAATTATTTTGCTTGTCTTGAGGTGATGCGACTTGCGGCCATACTAAACGAGTGTTCAGTAAGGCGGCAATCGTGGAATAAATGAGCTGTAACAAGCTACATAATTCGATAACACGTTGATTTTATTGACTTAATTGACTGATTTAGGTTTGGCGAAGGATTGGTTGTTACAACTTCGAACAAACGCCGACATTCGAACTGTAGGAGCCGGTTTGCTGGCGATGGCGATCACAAGGGCGCCATTGCCAGCAAGGCGGCTCCTACAGAGGCTGCAATCTTTTGATCTTGTCGATTTTTCGCAGGCATAAAAAAACGCGACAGTCACCTGCCGCGTTTTCTCTTTGCATTGGCGTTTAAGCAGTCGGCAAGCTCGGCGCCAACTCGACCTCACGCTTGCGATGGACCAGGAAGTACGCGCCATAGCACAGCGCAATAAACCCGAAGCCCCAGTACAGCGATGGCCGTTGGGTTTCATCCAGCGCCAGGAACACGAACAACGAGCAGCACAGGGTGATGCACATCAGCGGCAACACCGGGAACCACGGCGCGCGATATTTCAGATCGCTGAGTTTGCCGCCATCGCGCAAGTAGGCCTTGCGGAATTTGTACTGCGCCAATGCGATGACAATCCAGGTCACCGTGCCGGACATGCCGCTGACCGCCATCAACACCATGAACAAGGTGTCCGCAGCGACGAAACTGGTCATCAGCGACACCAAGGCGAAGCACAAGGTGATGCTCAAGGCGCGCAACGGCACGCCGCGCTTGCTCAGTGGCGAAAGACTCTTCGGCGCCATGCCGGTTTTCGACATCGCCCAGAGGATGCGGGTCGAGGCGTACAGCCCGGAGTTACCCACCGACAGGATCGCCGTGAGGATCACAAAGTTCATCAGGTCGGCGGCGAACGGGATGCCGACCATGTCGAACACCTGCACGAACGGACTTTCCATCAGGCCCGCCTGCTGCCACGGCACGATGGCCGACAGCACGATGATCGCCAGCACGTAGAAAATCAGCACGCGGAACACCACGTTGCGCACGGCACGCGGGATGCTTTTTTCCGGTTGATCGGTCTCGCCGGCCGCCACGCCCATGATCTCGCAGCCCTGGAAGGCGTAGACCACGGTCATCATCACCGCGAACACGGCGGACAGGCCGTTGGGGAACAACGAGTCGCCGATCAGGTTGGTCATCATCGGCGCCGGTGCGCCGCTGGTCAGCGGGATTGCGCCGAAGATCACCAGCACACCGACCACGATAAACCCGAGAATCGCCGCAACCTTGATCCCGGAAAACCAGTATTCCGCCTCACCGAAAGCACGGGTCGCCATCGCGTTGATGCCGAACAGCACCACCACGAACAACGCCGACCAGTACCAGATCGGCACTGCAGGAAACCAACGCGTCATCAGCATGCCCGCGGCGGTAAATTCCAGGCCCACGGTGGTGGCCCAGCTCATCCAGTAAACCCAACCAATCATGAAGCCAGTGGCCGGGCCGATGAATTTGGTGGCGTGGGTCTGGAACGAACCGGACACCGGCATTTGCACCGACAGTTCGCCGAGGCAGACCATCACCAGATACATCAGGAACCCGGCGACCAGATAGGCCAGAATCGCCCCCACCGGACCGCCCTGATTGATGGTGACGCCGGAGCCCATGAACAGGCCAGTACCAATCACCCCACCCAGCGACAGCATGAAAATGTGCCGGCTCTTCAGGGCTCGGGTCAGTTGGATGCCTTTACGGTCAATGTTTTCGCTCATGTCGGCACCTCAGCAGTCGGTGAGGTGAGCAGCGCATGACAGGTCGTCACGGCGCAGGGAAGGATCAGCTTTACGGCAATTCATTATTATTATCTCCAATAAGCTTCGAAGACCGCGCTGCGGCGGTTGCGTCGATTATTGGAAAGCCATGTAAGGTCACGTTGTACGTAAAGATCGAAATTGTAGAAAGTCGTAACAAAACTGTACGTCAGCTCTGCAACAGGCCTTTGAGGGTGTGCAGCGAGCGATTTATTTGCGCTTGAACGGACGGCAGCAACGAGCGGATAGCCGATTCATCGTTGAGTAACGCCGCCGCTTCCAGCGATCGCAACACCGACGCCAATGCACGAAACCCCAGCGAATCGCTGCTGCCGGCCAAGCGATGCGCCAGTTGTGCGACTTCAGTGTAATCGTCGGCTTCTATGGCTTCGCTCAGTGCGTCACGGTGTTGCAGGATCGAGTCGCGCAACACCGCCAGCAGCCCCTGTACTTTTTGCTCGCCAAGCAAGGTGCGATGGGTTTGCAGCAGCGGCCAGTCCACCGCGTCGTCGCCCGGCTCCAACTCGGCGGCAGTCGCCTGCCCCGCCAACACCTGACGCAGATTAGCCAGCTTCAACGGTTTGGCCAGGATGCCATCCATGCCCGCGTCCAGATACCCGCGCACCAGCGCCGGTTGCACGCTGGCGGTCAGGGCGAAGATGCGCGTTTGCTGGTTCGGCCCGTGGTGGTTGCGGATCTGTTTGCACAACTCGACGCCACTCATGCCCGGCAAATGCACATCCAGCAGAATCAGATCGAAAGTCCGCACAGCGCATTGCGCCAACGCTTGTTCAGCGTCTTCAACCAGACACACCTGATGCCCGTCCCGTTGTAGCAGGCCCTCGGCCACTTCGCGATTGAGCGCCACGTCTTCAACCACCAGAATGTCCAGCGCCGGCCCCGCCGTACGCACCGGCTCCACCTCAACGACGCCGCTGGCCGGCTGCAACGTCAGTTCGAACCAGAAACAACTGCCGCGCCCCACTTCACTGCTGACGCCGATGCTGCCGCCCATCTTCTGCACCAGATGCTTGCAGATCGCCAACCCCAATCCCGTGCCGCCAAAGCGCTGTGCGACTGCTTCGCTAGCCTGGGTGAAGCGTTCGAAAATCTTCGCTTGCATGGCCGGCGCAATGCCGATGCCGTTGTCGGTGATACTCACCCGCAGGCATTGCCCGTTCTGACCTTCGGACTGCGCGAGCAACGCCACTTCGACGCTGACTTCCCCGCCCTCGGTGAATTTGATCGCGTTGGCCAACAGGTTGCTCAAGACCTGGCGCAAGAACTGCTCCGCGCCATGGTGATGCCCGGCCACTCGCTGATCGACCCGACAAAGCAGGATCGTGTCGTTGTCCAGCGCCTTGGGTTCCAGCAGCGTGAGAACCTCATCGAGCAACTGACGCAGCGAAAAATCCACCGGCTCCGGCTGACTGACGCCCTCCTCCAGTTTGGCGAAATACAACACTTCATTGAGGATCGAGAGCAAGCCTTCGCCGGCCTTGTGCAGGGCGTCCAGGCGTTTACTGTCTTGTCGGTCCAGGCTCGCACCGCGCAATAACTCGGCCATGCCGAGGATGCCATTGAGCGGCGTGCGCAATTCATGGCTCATGGTTGCCAGGAACCTCGACTTGGCCTGGTTCGCCGCTTCCGCTTCATCCTTGGCGCGCATCAGGCTGGCGGTGCGGCGCTCGACCATGCGCACCAATTCATCGCGGTTGTCCTGCAAGGCCAGGCGATCGGTTTCCCGGCGGTCGATATCGCTGAGGATCGCCCGACGCATGTCGTCGAGGGCGTGGGCCACGGTGTCGATTTCGTCCTGAAAGACGCCACGACGCTTCTCCAGGCGCAACGGCTCGTGCCATTCACCGGCGGCGATGCGTCGGGCAAAGTCGGCCATGACTTGCAGGTGACGGGTGACCAAACGGTAAAACAACCCGGACAGCGCCACCGCCAGGCCACAGAGGAAAACGCTCATCCACAGCAGGCTGGTCAACCCCGTGGTGTACAGGCGCTGATACACCGCGCCCAGATCGGTGCTGACTTCCAGCTCGCCCAGATGCCGCAACGGACCGGACGGCGGTTGGTAGTCCAAGGCGAATCGCTCGATGCGTAAAGGGCCGACCGGGTCCGGATTACCCTGCAGCAGGTCAAAATCAGGGCTGGTCAAGTGCACCCGCGCCACGTCGGAAAAATCCACCAGACCACGCAACTGAACATTCAATTGCTCCTGGTTCAGATCCCATAGACTGCGCTCCAGGCTCGCCAGATACCCGGCGCGGATCAGCTCCATGCGCGAATCGATCTCGCGCATTTCCCGACGATACTCGATGTACAACTGCACGGTGCTGGCGAGCACGGTGAAGCACAGGCTGAACAACAGAATGAACAGCAGCAGACGCCGCAACAGTCCACCGGGGCGAGCGCGGATCATGGCGCGTTCGCCGGCAGGTTGATCATGTCGCGGTAGGTGACCTCGCTTTCATTGAGCAGGCGCTCGATGTCGCCGGCATCGACCATGCGCTGCAATTTCGCATTGATTTCCGGCATTCGGGTGGCCAGTGGCGAAAGGCGCGACACCGCCACCCGTAGATAGTCCACGCTCAATGCCTTGGGCAGCGCCACGATGTCTTGCGCCCCTGCCAGGCTTTCAATGTACAACTGCCCTGTGCGGCGTTCCTGGGTGATGAAATCGATGCGCCCGCGAATCAGTTTTCCGAAGTTCTGGCGGCTGTCGGAAACCCATTCGATGTTGTTGTTTTGCGCGACCATGCGATCGAACTCCACGCCATAGCTTTCCCCAAACAGCAGTCCACCACGGTACTTGGCCAGGTCTTCAAGACGTTCGAACTGCACCGGATGCTGGCGATTGATGAACAGCGCGACCTCTTCGCGCAGCACCGGTACCGTGGAAAACAGCATGCTTTGTTCCCGTTGTGCGCTGCTGTAGGCCAGCACCACATCGACTCGACCTTCGGCCGCGTCAAGCAAGCAACGCTTCCAGTTGCCCAGCACCACGATCTCGACGTCGTAGCCCAGTTCGCCAAACAGTTTTTGCACCACACTGGGCGCCAGGCCACGCACCTGCTTGCCGTCGCTCCAGGATATCGGTGGGTACACCGGATAGTCGCAATAGCGGACCTTTTCTGCCGCCGAGGTGCTGCCCGCCAGCAGCACCAACATCAGCCAGAGCCATCGCCCCACAATCGTCACGCCGCCAGGCTGGCGGTGAACAGGTAACCGGCGCCGTGGATGGTGATGATCAACTGCGGCTCGGCCGGGTCGTCGTGTAACTTGCGGCGCAATCGACCCACCAGGACGTCGATGGAGCGGTCGTTAGGCACCCATTCGCGGTTGCGGATCTGGTCCATCAACTGGTCGCGACTGAGGGTGTGGCCGCTGTTGCGCAGGAACACGCTGAGCAACTGGTATTCGCCGTGGGTCAGCAGGGTCTCGCTACCGTCGGGATCAATCAGGCGGCGACGGTCGGTGTCCAGCGCCCAACCGGCAAACTGTTTGACTGGTTTGGAGACAGCTGCGACCGGTTGCGGTGTCTGCGCGTGACGAACCCGGCGGATCAGGTTTTTCGCCCGGGACACCAGTTCGCGTGGGTTGAGGGGTTTGATCACGTAGTCATCGGCGCCGCATTCGAGGCCGACGATGCGGTCGATTTCATCATTGCGTCCGGTGATCAGGATGATTCCGACTTCGGAACGAACGCGCAGTTCGCGAGTAAGGGTCAGGCCGTCCTTGCCCGGCAAGCGGATATCGAGCATGACCAGGTCCACGGTCTGGCTCGCCAGGAAGCTTTCGGCCAGTTCCGCCGTGGCGGCACAATGCACCTCGTAGCCTTCCTGGGACAAATAGGCCTGCAACAGTTCACGAATCAGCGGATCGTCATCGACGATCAGTACCCGAGGCGTCATTACTTGGAGTCCTGCAAATGCCCGAAGGCGCATTTCTTATTAGAGTGTTTTGCTGCGTCAGCGCCAGAGAGTAGCCACTGTTGAACGGGCGATCAACAGCTGCTCGTCTGCACGCAAAAGCGCTGCCGTCCACCGGCCTGCAAACCGTCGACCCAGGCCTCGCAAATCTGCATGCCCTGTTCCGGAGTGAACGTGCCGGGGTTGAGTCCGGACTCCAGCCACAAACCATCAAGCAAGGCGCTGAGACTGATGGCGGCGAGATCGGCGTCGAAGTTTTCCCAGCCCTCCTCCTGCGCCAATTCCGTCAGCACTTTGCGCAAGATGCCGCGGTACTCGCCATAGGAATGATCGTGCGCCTGGTTGATCGCCTCGGCAGTTTTCACCGCGCCCCAGAACGCCAGCCAGGCATCGATCAGTTGCGGGTCGAGCAATTCGGCGGAGAACGAACCGCGGAAAAACGCAGAAAGACGTTCCCGGGCGTTCGGTGCGGCTTGTTCCATGGCGTCGCGCAGCAGGGTCATGACCCGCCCGGTGATTGCCATGTAGGCTTCGGCCACCAGTTCGTCCTTGCCGGAATAGTGATGGCTGATCAGCCCCACCGAAACGCCGGCTTCGGCGGATATCTTGCGGATCGACGCCCCCTGGAAACCGTGGCGTTTGAGGCACACCAACGTCGCCTCGATCAGATTGGCCTTGCGCAACTCCGGTTCCATGCGGGAAAAACGGGCTTCCTGATTCATCGGCGACTCGCTCCTGGATTCGATCATGGGGCTCGCGTTGTGCGGGCGAGCTGAACGACTGTACAGCAAGAACGTGGCGTGGCGTAAGCCTGAAAACCGCGTCGCCTGCATCGCGAGCAAGCTCGCTTG
>NZ_JSAK01000039.1 GCF_000802965.1 Pseudomonas fluorescens
GCTTTTAGTCCCGCCCACCCCTTCAAGTCTAAACATCCAAGCCAGCTTGCTCGCGATGGCGCAGTGTCAGTCAACAAAGATGTTGAATGTTAAACCGCAATCGCAAGCAAGCTCGCTCCCACAGGGATTTGTGTTGATCAGGCGCGCAGGGTGCGGGTCATGCGCAACGCCAAAAAACTCCCGCAAACAATCACACCCGCCAGCAGATACAACGCCGCATCGGTCGATCCGGTGCTGTCCTTGACCCAACCCACCAGGTACGGGCTGAGGAACCCGGCCATTTGCCCCATGGAGTTGATCAACGCCAGGCCACCCGCCGCAGCACCGGCACTGAGCAGCGCCGTCGGCACCGGCCAGAACATCGGCAGGCCGGTGAGGGCGCCCATGGTGGCGATGGTCAGACCGAGGATGGCGATGGCCGGGTTGGCGGCGAAGTTCACCGCAATCAGCAAGCCCAAAGCACCCATCAGCATCGGCACCACCAAATGCCAGCGGCGTTCTTTGCGCAGGTCGGCCGAGCGACCGACAAACAACATGAACAGCGCCGCCAGCAGATACGGAATCGCACTCAACCAACCGATCACCAGGTTATCGCTGAAACCCAGGTTCTTGATGATCGACGGCAGCCAGAAGTTGATCGCGTAGACACCACTCTGGATGCAGAAGTAGATCAAACCGAACGCCCAGATCGCCGGGTTTTTGAACACCGCCAGCAGCGAGTCGGTGGTGGTTTTTGGTTTGTTGGCCAGGTCTTCGGCGTGGTCCGCTTCCAGCACCGAGCGCTCGAACGGCGTGAGCCATTTGGCATTGGCATAACTGTCGCTGAGCAGGAAATACGCCAGCGCACCGAGGATCACCGTCGGAATACCTTGCAGCAGGAACATCCACTGCCAGCCGGCCAAGCCACCTTGACCCGCCGCGAAGTGATTCAGAATCCAGCCGGAAAACGGGCTGCCGAGCAGGCCGGACACTGGGATCGCCGACATGAACAGCGCCACGATGCGGCCACGGCGGAAGGTCGGGAACCACTGCGAGAGGTACAACACCACGCCCGGGAAGAACCCGGCTTCGGCCGCGCCGGTGAACAGGCGCAAGGTGTAGAACTCGGTTGGCGTAGTGACGAACAACAGGCACGTCGACAGCGTGCCCCAGGTGATCATCATCAGCGCGATCCAGCGTCGAGGGCCGAACTTGGTCAAGGCCAGGTTGCTCGGTACGCCGCACAACACGTAGCCGATGAAAAAGATCCCGGCCCCGAGGCCGTATACGGTTTCGCTGAATTTCAGTGCGTCGAGCATCTGCAGCTTGGCAAATCCAACGTTCACCCGGTCGAGGTAGTTGAACAGGTAGCAGATGAAGATGAAGGGGATCAAACGCAGGGTAATGCGTTTGTAGACGGCGTTTTTATCGTCAGCGATGGCCTGGGACGCTACGGCGCTCTGTGACATGGCGGCTCTCTCTTTATTATGATTTTTTGCGATGCAAAGGGTAACGTTGATCGCCCAGAGAGTCTCGACCACCCTCGGGGCTGCTGTCTTTGTGCCTGAGCACAGGGTTTGCCACCAAGGCCTGTGCGGCTGAACAACCCGTTCCACATCCGTTTCAAGGACCCCGCTATGTTCGAACTCGATCACGACTTGGCCCAGGATATCGTCGACCGGGCGATGGCTATCCTGCCGTACAACGTCAACGTCATGGACAGCCAGGGCTTGATCCTCGGCAGCGGCGAGCCGGAGCGGGTCAACACCCGGCATGAGGGCGCGCAACTGGTGTTGGCCAACGGCCGCGTGGTGGAAATCGATGCGCAAACCGCAATCCACCTTAAAGGCGTGCAGCCGGGGATCAACCTGCCGCTGATGCTCGACCAGCGTTTGATCGGTGTGCTGGGCATCACCGGCGAACCCGAACAATTGCGCACCTACGCCGAACTGGTGCGCATGACCGCCGAGATGCTGGTGGGCCAGCGCAATCAGCAGGCCGAGCAACAATGGCGACGCCAGCGTTGCGATGACCTGCTGGCGTTGCTGCTCAGCGATGCCGGCAGTTCTCCGCGATTGATCGATGAAGCGCAGCAACTCGGCCTCAAGCCGCAAATGACGCGAGTGCCGTACCTGTTTGAATTGGGCCTGGAACACGGCCCGGGGCAAACCGTCGAGGCGCTCAGTGCCTGGCTGACTTCGCGCTACCCGGACAGCTGGTGCGTGAGTTCGGCCAAGTCTTCGTTGCTCTGGTGCCGACCGGCCAATCAGAACATCGAAAATGATCGGTTGCTGGAAAAACTCGACGGCCTCGGCTGGAACATCTTGCGCATTGCCGTCGGCGGGCAGGCCGACGGGCTCACAGGATTGCGCCGTTGCTATCGTCGCGTCGGTGACTTGCTGGCCTATGGGCGCGATGTCTTGCCCCAATCGCGCTTATTGACGCTGACCCGTTATCGACTGCCGGTGATGCTCTGGCGGCATCGCAACGACGATGCGCTGGACGAACTGCTCAACCCGTTGCGCAAAGTCATCGCCAAGGACAACAACGGCCAGTTGCTGGCGACCTTGCGCAGTTGGTGCGAACACGATGGGCAGAGTCAGGCCTGTGCCGATGCGCTAGGGATTCATCGCAACAGCTTGCGTTATCGGATGGAGCGGATTGCTGAATTGAGCGGGGTTGATCCGTTGCGCCTGGACGGGATGCTTGCGTTGTATCTCGGTGTGCAACTCCTGCCCCAAACCGAAGCAAATCCCCAGATCTGAACACGATCCCTGTAGGAGCTGCCGAAGGCTGCGATCTTTTGACCTTGACCTTTAAAAGCAGGATCAAAAGATCGCAGCCTTCGGCAGCTCCTACAGTTGAACGTGTGAATGCGGGTTTTTGTGGAAATGAACAATAATCCTCTGTGCGGCTTGTGCAGCAGCCCGGCGTTATTGTTCGGGCCGACTGGCAGCATGATCTCCATAACAACCGGAGAGTACCCATGAAAATCGTCATCGCCCCCGACTCGTTCAAGGACAGCCTGAGTGCGCAAGGCGTTGCTGATGCGATCGCCCTTGGACTCGCCGACGTCTGGCCCGATGCACAGTTAATCAAATGCCCGATGGCCGACGGCGGGGAGGGGACGGTCGAGTCGGTGCTGGCGGCGTGCAATGGTGAACTGCGCCGCACTGAGGTTCGCGGACCATTGGGCGCGCCGGTGAATGCCGCATGGGGCTGGTTGCCCGACAGCCACACCGCCATCATCGAAATGGCCGAAGCCAGCGGTTTGCAGTTGGTGCCGTTGGGGCAGCGCGATGCGCGAATTGGCAGCACGTTCGGCACGGGTGAGTTGATTGGCGCGGCGCTGGACGCTGGCGCACAACGGGTGATTCTGGCCATTGGTGGCAGTGCGACCAACGACGGTGGCGCCGGCGCGATGCAGGCGTTGGGCGTGAAGCTGCTGGATGCACAAGGTGAGTCTTTGGCGCCGGGCGGTTTGGCGCTGGCGCAATTGGCGTGCATTGATCTCAGCGAGTTCGATTCGCGCGTGGCCGCCGTGCGCTTCGACATCGCGGCGGATGTGAACAATCCACTGTGCGGCCCTCACGGCGCTTCGGCGATTTTTGGTCCGCAAAAAGGTGCGTCCCCCGAGCAGGTTCAGCAACTGGATCAGGCGCTGGGGCACTTTGCCGATCACTGCGCCAAGGTGTTGGAAAAAGACCTGCGCGACGAACCCGGCAGCGGTGCGGCGGGCGGATTGGGGTTTGGCGCCAAGGCGTTTTTGGGCGCGCATTTCACGGCCGGGGTTGAGGTGGTGGCCGAACTGGTGGGCCTGGCGGATGCGGTTAAAAATGCCGATCTGGTGATCACCGGGGAAGGACGTTTTGATGCACAAACCCTGCGTGGCAAGACGCCGTTTGGTGTGGCGCGCATTGCTCGGCAACATGGCGTGCCGGTCATTGTCATCGCCGGGACGTTGGGCGATGGCTATCAGCAACTGTATGCCCACGGCATCGATGCCGCGTTTGCCCTGGCGAGCGGGCCGATGACGTTGGAACAGGCTTGTGCCGACGCGCCGCGCCTGTTACGTGAGCGAGCGACGGACATTGCTCGTGTCTGGCACGTGGCTGTCCGCCAACGCTGACTCAAACTGTGGCGAGGGAGCTTGCTCCCGCTGGGCTGCGAAGCGGCCCTACAATCAGCGGCTGCTGCGCAACCGAGCGGGAGCAAGCTCCCTCGCCACAAAAGCTCCCTTAACGTTGACTATTCCGGTGGATCAATCTGATCCAGCACTCGGTTCGCCGTGATCTCTGCCAGCATCACACTGTTGGAAATGCCCAGCAGCGCATTGCGTGAGCCGCCGTCCAGATGATCGACCAACTGATGCACCATCACGTCCACCGAGGCCAGCGTTTCCACCAGGTACACCATCAGGGTTTCGCACGAGGCTTCGGGGTCGACGGTGAACAGCGTGCTGACCGTGCGCGGTGTGGCTTTGATGTCGGCAATCGAGGGGAAGTGGAAGTCGAGGGCGCGTTCGGCGGCTTCGTTGAGTGTTGTGGAGTCGGGCTCGTACGGGGAGGTTGGATCGGTGTCGGGCGGATTTGGTGAAGGCTTCTTCATGTCAGAGTTTCCTAATGGTTGCCAACCCTCTTGCTGCTAAACGAAGAAGGGTGGCAGCTGCACGCAGGTTAGCAGACCGGCAAACTCAGAAATCCGGCGCGCCCGGAGGCGCCCTGCGTACAGCTACCATCAAGTACAGGCAACGAAATACCTGCGTGACAGATGCGTGCACAACCGGAGTTTTTCGCCGGGCTGCTAAACCCGATCACTGACAATCAGTGACACGAATCAAGTTACCGATGACCCCCAGAGCGCACAAGCCGGCGGATTCTGGCGTACCCGTAGGCAACGGCGCAAGGTCTTGTGGCTTTCATGACGTAACCTCGAAGCATTTTAAACAAGCGCTCTGCGGCGATGTTTAGCGGCACGCTAGCGCTGCCTGATCCTCTCGCTGGTCACATCATCAGGTCTTCTTGAACCCTGAAAAAAACAGCGCCTACCTGTCAACTTTGACAGTTACGCACTTTCATAAAACACGGTTTACTTCTCCCCAGCGCAGAACGACGGGATGCGTTTGGGAAGTGCCCGGCAGTATTCGATCTGCTTTTCGAACTGAAGCCGTCATGAGTATTCATGGCCGGTAGTGATGACATCGGAGAGCAACAACATGTCCAGTGCAGATGGCCATTTTCGTCGCGAATGAGGTTGCCATCTGCGTCATAGTCCAGTGTGCAACTGTCTGGATAATCGGGGTGGGTGACCAAAACCGAGTTGCCTGACAGCTCCATCGTCGAGCGTCAGTATGCCGGGCACAGCAGTGAGGACCTGCAGACAAGGATCAGTGTCGGCGGCGTTGTCTTGGGGGAGCAGGGCTTCGATGGTCTCGGTCGCATGGTCCTGTCGATCACTGGCGGGCGGGAAAGTGTTTATACCTTCGATCCGGGCCAAAGCCAGCCGAAAAGCGTCCGGCGCCCGAACGGGGTGGATATCGGTTACGTGTATCGGCCGGAACTGGGGGAAGATCCAGAGCAACGAAGAGCTCAGGAAAGTACCGCGGTTTATACCTATGACGCCCAGAATGCGCGTCTGCGGACCACTGAAGAGGTGGACCCGTCTGGCATTACGCATACCCTTGAACGTGAGTATTTCAGCACCGGCGAATTGAAAAGCGAAAGCCGCGGGCAAACTGGTGAAGTCACGCGCGTCATGTATTACGAGTACACCCGGCAGGCACGCCTGATGAGCTACACCGACGTCCTGGAGCAAACCCAGCAGTACGGTGCCCGTACGATACGGGCGTATCGTCACAGGCACTTTGGCAGGCAGGTGTTAACGCTAAGCAGTGAGGCTTGTAGTCGGGATTCATGAAATGTCTCAAACAGGGTCGGCGACACGCGGACCCTTGATGAGGGGCCAGTTCAAGGCATTCGGATCAAGCCTTGTTCCAGCGCCATGACCAGGGCGACCCAGCGTGATCTCACGCCGAATTTTCGGCGAATGTTACAAAAGTGATAGTTCACACCAGCCTCGGTGCAGCTGATGATTCGAGCGATTTCCCAGGAGGATTTGCCCGCTGCGCTCCACATCAGGACCTCTTTTTCCCGGGGGGTGAGTTTGATTTTCTTCGGTGGATCGACCTCCTGATTGAGCCGTGTGAGCGGGACTATCGATGAACGAATTGAGGCGGTAGCGGAGTGATGCATTTTGAATCTCCCATTCATCATCATTGACGGCGTGGGCGCGGCAGAATCTTCCTACTTCACAAAGGCGTGGTTCGCGCGGCCGTCCTACAAGGCCCGGAGCAGGGCTGTAGGCGAGGTCTCGTTATAGCGCGATTCAACTGACTTGGAACCTGTCAGAAATTACAGGTGCAGGACTTTAATCAGACGTTGTGGAAATGACTGTCAGCCGAAGAGCTCCGTATGTGTAGGAGGCGTCCTTGAGTGATGAAGTCCTGCGAAATGAGCGTTAATTTTCTGATTCAACGCGATTTTGTATATCCAGCGCAGACGGGCTGAAACCTGAATGCCCACCGGATAGGTGCCTATGCAGGGGGCGCTTCCCGGGCAGCAGTGGTGTACCCGTTCGTCGCGCGAAAAACGCTGCTGGCGCGTTTCTCGATTTGAGATAGGGTTGTGGCTGGGAACCCGCGCGACAGGAGAACGACATGCGCTATTCAGCCTTGACCCAACGCATCGCCGGTGATGGAGCGGCGGCCTGGCAGATTCACGATCGAGCGCTGGAAATGCGCGAGCAGGGCGTCGATGTGCTGCTGCTGTCCATCGGCGATCCGGATTTCGACACCCCCAAACCCATCGTTCAAGCTGCTATCGACAGTTTGCTGGCCGGTGACACGCACTATCCGCAAGTGCGTGGCAGTCGCGGTTTGCGCAACAGCATCGCCCGCCATCATTGCCAGCGCAGTGGCCAGGCAGTGGATGCCGACCATGTCATTGTTTTCCCGGGTGCGCAGTGCGCGGTGTACTCGGTGGTGCAATGCTTGCTTGACCCAGGTGACGAGGTACTCGTTGCTGAACCCATGTACGTGACTTACGAAGGTGTGATGGGTGCTTGCGCGGCCAAAGTGGTGCCGGTGCCCGTGAGCCCACAGAACGGTTTTCGTGTGGACCCGGCGGATGTGGCTGCGCGGATTACGCCCAAAACCCGGGCCCTGTTGATCAACAGCCCGAACAATCCGTCAGGGGCCAGTCTTTCGCTGGCGATCTGGCAGGAACTGGCAGCGTTATGCATTCATCACGACCTGTGGCTGATCAGCGACGAGGTCTACAGCCAATTGTTGTACGAGGGCCAGCACATCAGCCCGGCAAGTCTGCCGGGCATGGCCGGGCGCACGGCGACAATCAATAGTTTGTCCAAGTCTCACGCCATGAGCGGTTGGCGAGTGGGATGGGTCGTCGGACCAAAACCCCTGACAGACCATTTGGTGAATTTGTCGTTGAGCATGTTGTTCGGTATTCCGGACTTCGTGCAGAACGCCGCGCAACTGGCGCTGGACAACGACTTGCCGGAAGTGGCGTCGATGCGCGAGGAATATCGCCAGCGCCGTGACCTGGTCTGCGGGAGTCTTGATCGCTGCCCGGGTTTGTGTCCGGTTCGTCCCGATGGCGGCATGTTCGTTTTGGTCGATGTTCGCCAGACAGGTCTCTGTGCCCAGCGTTTCGCCGAGCGATTGCTGGAAGGGTATGGAGTGTCGGTTCTCGCAGGCGAGGCATTCGGGCCGAGTGCGGCGGGGCATATCCGTATCGGCCTGGTGGTGGATCAACTGCAACTGCTGGATGCCTGCCGGCGTATCGCGCTGTGTGCCAGCGATCTGCTGGAGCCCCGCGTGAGTTTTGCTTGAAAAACGCAAATAACCTGGCCGCGATAAGCATAGAAAACGGCTGACCGCCACTAACAGTTCTGTCAGTGGTGCTTCACCGGCAAACGGTATTTAAATGGAAAAACAAACATACCGTTGCTGGAGATATCCGCATGAGCGGGCACGAAAACGACCCATCTTTACCTGAGACGGCGTATGTTGCGCCGCCGATTACTATTACCGCGTCCGGCCGATCGACGTCGACCATTAACACAATCTGGGGATACCAGGCCGGTGGTGGGCATACCGGCTCACGGGTGAGGTGGGGTGTGTCAGGCGGTGCCATGCTGGGTGAGTTCGATGTCCCCATCAGTTCTTTGACTTACATCGTCAGCGGGCTCAATCCGAACACTGAATATTTCATCCAGGTGTTCGGGCTCAAGGCTGGGGAGGTGTCGCCCATCAGCAGGGATGCCCAGGCCAAAACCCATCCTGCGACCTCTTTGCCGGCAAGCCCGACCAACCTCAGCGCCACGCCCACCAACAACACCATGGCCCTTGGCTGGTCAGGCGCCAGCGATGCTTCGAGCTACAAGATCAGCTACGGTCTTGCCCCCAATGGCGCCGTGATCGGTACTGCGACATCGGTAGCAGCCGCTCACTCGGTCAGCGGCCTGAGTACCGGAACTCACTATTACTTCGATGTGCGCGCGTCCAATAACGTGGGTGATTCCGCTCCGACGCGGATCCTCAAGCAGACCTTGCAAGTTCCCGCAGCGCCCGTTGACCTGATCGCGACGCCTTCGATCTCTACCATGGAGCTGCAATGGTCCGCCGTCACGGGCGCCAACGATTATCTCATCCGCTACGGTGTCGAACCCGGTGGGGCGGTCACTACGCTGACCACTCGAGTACTGCGCGAGACGCTGACCAGCCTCAATAAAAATACCCTTTATTTCGTCGAAGCCAGAGCCCGAAATGCCAACGGCGAATCTTCGCCCTCGCGCATCACGCAACGAACCCTGGATGGCCCGCCGTTGCCACCCAAGCCAGGCCCGTTGGTGGTGCGGGACAGTTTTGATACGGTGCGTGTCAGTTGGAGCACGATCAATCAGCCAGGCTACGAAGTGGCCTATGGTCTGCTCAGTCAATACCCGCAAGTCATCGCGAGGTATGAAACCGAACACCTCACCTGGCTGTGGAGGTATCTGTTACCCGATGTCAATTATTTCATCGAAGTGCGAGCCTTCAACGCGACTGGATATTCAGCACCTTCATACGCCACCGTCACCATCGGCCCGGACCGAACGCAACCACGAAACCTGAGCAATCCCGGCAGGACATTCAACGAGGCGAGGCTGACTTGGGATGCGCCGGTGGACACCTCTTATCTCATCGATTACGAAATGACCTGCCCCGGACGGCCGGTTGTTCGCACCAGCTCGCGTGAACACATCGCCACGGGACTGGTGCCCGAAACAGCGTACCTGTTCAAGGTTCAACCCGTCAGGCGTGAAGGCCCATGTCCTGCGTTGTCTGCATCGATAAGTGTAGTGACCCACGATCAAGTACCTCCAGCCCGGCCGCAGGGATTGAAGTTCACGCACACTACACCCGGTAATGCAGTGTTGAGTTGGCATGCGTCAGAAGACAATGTGGGGGTAACCGGTTATGAAGTACGCCGCAATGAAGAAGGCTGGGTATCGATAAAAGATACTTGTTGCCCGATATCCGGCTTGCTAGACGGCGCACACGAAACTTTTTTGGTGCGAGCGAAGGATGCCGCCAGTAATGTTTCGAGGCCATCCTCTATCCGGACACCAAAGCTGATTGCCCCAAGCCAACCCGGAACGCCTGAGCTGCGGGACTTGGGCCACGCATCTGTAACCTTGTACTGGACACCTTCGACTCACCAATGGGGAACCATTCGCTACAGGGTTTATTTAAATGAAATCCTGGTGATGCTGGTCGATGAGCCCGTCGCCACTCTTGTTCACCTGCAAAGTCATACCGACTATCGCGTCGACGTGCGCGCTTTCAATGCTGCCGGGGTCTCTGAACCAGCGGTCATTCGCTTCAAGACCAGGGTGCGTGCACCAACCCGTCTGAGGTTCAGTCAGCGCAACGGTCACTGCAGACTGGGCTGGGACCCGGTTTTCAAGAAATTTCCCGCACACGATATTTCCATCAATGACCAGGTTTTCAGCACTTCTCCAGGCCATTGGGGTTACAACTTCAAACTGGCTGATGTGTCATCGGGGCCGGCTCCGCATCACTTGAAGTTTGCGGCCCATGCCCGGCTCGATGGGGACATTTCCGACATCGCATTGCTCGAAGTCACCGTAGCGGACGACGTACCCCCAAGCCAGCCTGAAAGGCCAATGGTCAGCGATATCAGCGATAACGGTGCAATCCTGAATTGGGTACCCTCAAGCGATAGTGTCGGCGTGACAGGTTATGAAGTTGTCCTGAACGGGTTGCTGGTATTTCAGACTCAGGACACGCGCTTCATCTTCAGTCAGTTGACCAGCGGTGCCTATCACTGGGTATTTGTGCGTGCCCGAGACAAACAGGGAAACGTATCGGCGGGCAGTCGACCCATTTCCTTCAAGACTACCGGGCAGGCACCGTCACCTCGGCCGTCCGCGCCGGTAGCGAATATCACGGCCTTGACCTCCACTTCAGCACGACTGGACTGGGAGTACGAAGACGATATCCCCGACTCCGGAGTAAGAATCCTGATCAATGAAAAGCATTTCAGAGACGTGCTTTTGTTGAACAGCATCGTGTTGAATGACTTGATCCCGAATACCGAATACTCAATCAGCGTCTCGAAGTTTGACGTTTACGGACAACTGTCCGAGCCGACAATGCTGATCTTTGAGCCCAGGGACTTCACGCCGCCCAGTCTGCCGGGGCAACCGCGCATCGTCGAGATGACCTCTGATTCGGTCACGCTGAGCTGGGAAGGCTCAACCGATGACATCGGATTCCATGAATATGTGATTTACAACAATCACGATTATTTCGACAGCACCTCGCTGACACACTACACGGCTGTCGACTTGCTTCCCGGAACCTATTCATTTGAAGTGTGCGCCGTGGATCTTTCGGGCAACGCTTCTGAACCCGTTACTGTGACCGTCACTATCCAGGGCTCGCAATCAGGAGCTGCCGCAGGCTGCGATCTTTTGATCTTCAACCCTTCCAGGCAACCCCATTCACCAGATTAGGCGGCCGCTCACCCGCCAGCGCCGCCAGCAGATTGTCCACCGCACACCTGGCCATCGCCTCCCGAGTCTCATGGGTGGCCGAGCCGATGTGCGGTGTTGCCACCACATTGTTCAACTGCAACAACGGCGAATCCTGATTCAACGGTTCACGTTCAAACACATCCAGCCCCGCCGCGCGTATCTGACCTGTGCGCAAGGCTTCGATCAGAGCCTTTTCGTCAACCACTTTGCCCCGGGAAATATTGATGAAGATGCTTTCCGGGCGCATCGTGGCGAACTCCTCGGCGCCGATCAGCCCTTCGGTTTCGGCCGTCAGCGGCAAGGTCAGGCAAATGAAATCCGCTTGCTGTAACAGCTCGGTCAGGCTTCGGTATTGCGCGTTGAACCGTTGTTCCACCGCCGGTTTCGGCGAGTGGCTGTGGTAGATCACCGGCATGCCGAAACCGAAATGCCCGCGCTGGGCCAAGGCCTCGCCAATGCGGCCCATGCCAATGATGCCCAGGGTCTTGCCATGCACATCGCTGCCGAAATGCGCCGGGCCGATGTTGCGGGTCCACTGGCCTTGGCGAATCATGTTGGCCAGTTCCACCACACGCCTGGCCGTGGCCAGGATCAGCGCAAAACCGGTGTCGGCGGTAGTTTCGGTGAGCACATCCGGTGTGTTGCTGAGCAGGATGCGCCGCTCGGTGAGGTAGTCGATGTCGTAGTTATCGACGCCCACCGAAACGCTGGCGATGGCTTCCAGCTGGGGCGCCAGATCCAGCAGTCCGGCATCCAGTTTCAGGCTGGCGCCGAGTAAGCCTTGGGCGCGGGGCAGGGCGTCGCGCAGTTTGCCCAGGCCCTCGACATCCAGGCTTTCGATCAGCGTCACTTCAGCCTGATCGTGCAGGCGAGCCATCAGCTGCGGCGAGAGTTTCTTGTACAGAACAACCTGCTTTTTCATGGTCATCATCTCAATCAGGAATGGGCAGCGGTGCGTTTCAAGGCGGCTGCAGGCCGCTCCCGATCACTGGCACCGGGCTTGAGGAAAATCGTCAGCACCACCGACAGCATCAACGCGCCGCTCATCAACAGATACGACGCGCCGGGCGAGCCGGTGGAGCTGTTGAGGTAACCGACCAGATAGGAGCCGCCGAACGAACCGAGCGCGCCCATGCTGTTGATCAGCGCCATGGCGCCACCGGCGACGTTGGCCGGGAGGATCTCCGGAATGATCGCGAAGAACGGTCCGTAAGGCGCGTACATGCAGGCGCCGGCAATCACCAGCAAGGTGTAGGACCACCAGAAATGTTCAGCGCCCAAGGCGTAGGAACCGTAGAAAGCAATCGAGGCGATCAACAGCGGCGGCCAGACGAAACGTTTGCGTTTCTGCAGTTTGTCCGAGCCCCAGGACACCAACAACATACCGATCACCGCCGCCAGGTACGGCAGCGCCGAGAGCCAGCCGGCTTCGATCATGTCCATTTTTGCGCCAGCCTTGAGGATCGAAGGCAGCCACAACACGAAGCCATAGACGCCAATGCTCCAGCAGAAAAACTGCAAGGCGAGGATGATCACTTTCGGCGAGCGGAAAGCTTCGGCGTAGTTTTTCACTGCCTTGATGCCGACCTGTTCGGCGGCCAGGGCGCTTTCCAGATCCTGCTTTTCCTGATCGCTGAGCCACTTGGCTTGCGCCGGCCGATCATCGGCCAGACGCCACCAGATAAACGCCCAGAGCACCGCCGGCAAACCTTCGACAATGAACATCCAGCGCCAGCTGTAATGCTGCACCAGATAGCCCGACACCACCGACATCCACAGCATGGTCACCGGGTTGCCGAGGATCAGGAAGGTGTTGGCCCGCGAGCGTTCGGCGCGGGTGAACCAGTGACACAGGTAGATCAGCATCGCCGGCATCACCGCCGCCTCGACCACGCCGAGCATGAAGCGAATGACGATCAGCCAGTAGGCGTTGGAGACGATCCCGGTCAAGGTCGCCAGGCTGCCCCAAAGGATCAGGCTGACGAAAATCAGCTTCTTCACGCTGTGCTTCTGCGCGTAGATCGCGCCGGGCACCTGGAAGAAAAAGTAGCCGAGGAAAAACAAAGCGCCGAGCATCGATGACAGGCCCGGGGTGATCATCAAATCCGCCGCCATGCCGGAGGCGGCGGCGAAACCGTAGTTGGCGCGATCGAGGTACGCCAGGCTATAGGTGATGAACACAATGGGCATGATGTACCACCAGCGGCGGGTGGCGAGCGTTGCGGTTTTCATGGGTGATGCTCCTGAGCTTGTTGTTTTTGTCGCAGCAGGTGTTTAGATCTTCATTGACTGTGCTGGCCTCATCGCGGGCAAGCCCGCTCCCACAGAGGCGACACAGTACCTGTGGGAGCGGGCTTGCCCGCGATGGCGGCCTCAAATTCGCCGACCATTTCAGATCGAGTGGGCAACCCCTCCATATCCCCCCGACTCTGCACCGCCCGACTGCCAATCCAGTTGGCCCGCTTCACCGAATCGGCAAAGCTGTGATTTTCCAGCAGTGCGCTGATCATGCCGACGGCAAAACCATCGCCGGCACCCACCGTATCGACCACCGTTGCCACTGGCACGCCAGCGACGAAACCCTGGTCAAGATGAGTGCGGTAGTAAGCACCGTGCGGGCCAAGCTTGATCGCCACGGCTTCGGCGCCCTGGTCGAGGTAGAACGCGGCGATGTCGGCCGGGTCTTCGAAACCGGTGAGCAAGCGACCTTCGCTCAGTCCCGGCAGCACCCAATGAGCGAGGGCGGCGAGGCGGTTGATCTCGGTGATCATCTGCTGTTCGCTGGCCCATAGGCTCGGGCGCAGGTTCGGGTCGAATGACACGCTGCGCCCGGCCTCGCGCATGCGCGTCATCAATTCAAACGACATCTGCCGCGCCGTTTCCGACAGCGCCGGGGGAATGCCGGTGGCGTGCAGGTGCCGGGCCTTGAGCAATTCGGGAACGATTGAATGCGGTGACAGATGGCTGGCCGCGGAACCGCGACGGAAATACTCGACCACTGGATCGCTGCCATCGTCGGTGCGCGACTTGAATTGAAAACCGGTTGGGTGGGCCGTATCGATATCGACGTGACGGCAATCCAGGCCTTCTTTCTCCAAGGTGTCGACCACGAACCGACCCAGTGAATCAGCACCAACCCGGCTCAGCCACGCCACTTTGAAACCCAGCCGCGACAAGCCGATCGCGACGTTGCTGTCCGCCCCGGCAATGCGTTTGTGAAACGCGCTGACACTGGCCAGATCGCCAGCCTGCTCGGCGACAAACATCGCCATGGTTTCGCCGAACGACAGGATATCGATCTCAGACATGAGCGTTCTCCAGTTGCGATTGGCCGAGGTGGGCGAGGGCGGCGACATGCTCGCGGGTCAGTTGCACCAGGTCATCGCCTTGCAGCGGGTATTCCGCCGCGCGCATAACGCCTTGGGCCATGTGCCGCAGCAGCTGTTCCCACGCTTGCAGGTCGCTGGCGGTTGGCGGGATGGCGACCAGTTTGCCGTCGGCGCGGCGTGTCACCGCTTTGCAATGCACGTAGCCGACGTGGCGCCCGAGCAGCCGCGCGGCGCTGGCGGCGGATTGATCCTGCCAGTGCCAGTTACCGATATCGAAGGTCATCTTTATCGGCAGTTTGTGTTGCTCGACGTCGGCGAAAAAACGCTGGAACGGTTCGATGCGGCCGCCGTGCAAGGTCTGGTCGTTTTCCACCAACAGCTGAACGGGGCTTTCGCTCAGAACGCGGGCGAGGGTGTGCAGGTCGCTGTTGTCGGTGAAGTAACCCAGCGACACTTTCAGCCATTTGGCGCCGAATGCCTCGGCTCGCTGCAGGGCGGTGATCAGTTCGGAGTTGGGTTTGGACTGACCGGCCAGCCACAGCTCCATCGGCGAGGAATACACGCTCTCCAGGCCCTTGGCCTGTGTGTCATCGGCAAGTTGAACGCAGTCTTCGCCGGTCAGTAACTCTTCACGCCACTCAATGCGCGTGGCGCCGGCAGCGGCCAGAATGTCGATGAAACTGCCCTGGCCGCGTTGGCGCACAAGGTCGGCACCGTAGCTGGAAAGGCTGATGGAAACGGCTGGTTTTTTCATTGTTTTTCTACCTCTGAAACCGGTTTCATTTTTGTTCAAAAAAGGGTGACCATTAGGGCCTCATCGCTGGCAAGCCAGCTCCTACAGTATCTGTGGTGTTCACAAGATTTTTGTTTACATCAGATCCCTGTGGGAGCTGGCTTGCCAGCGATGAGGCCAGTAGAGTCACTCGAAAATTCCCAGGGTTGACCCTCTAACAATCAACCGCGCCGGAAAATCCAGCGTCCGCACCGGCCCGTCATCACCCCGCAAACGCTTGAGCAAACACTCGAAGGCGCTGGCGCCAATCTCGGTGGTCGGTTGGGCGAGGGCGGTGATGCCGCTGCCTACCAGCGGGTACCAATCCAGGTCATCGAGTGCGATCAGGCCCACGTCTTCAAACAGATTGCATTCGAGTTCACGCAACGCATGGGTGCTGGACAGCGCCGCGATCCCGTTGGCGCAAAACAGCGCTTTCGGGCCGGGGCCCGGCGTGTCGAGGAAGGTCTTCAGTCGTGCCGTCAGATCGCTGCCGGTTTCGATGTGCGTGCCGCGAAGAGAGGGGCGCTGTTCGATTTGCGCCTTGAAGTTGCTGACCCGCTCGACCCGCGAACTGGTGCCGTCAAGAGGTTCGGTCACCAACAACACGTCGCGATAACCGCGTTCCTCAAGGTGGGTGAGTGCCATGTCGATGGCCTGCGGGTTATTCAGCCCGACAATGTCGCTCTCGAGGTTCGCGACCTTGCGATCCACCAGCACCAAGGGCATTTCCCGGTGCAGTTCGTGCAACTCGTCGCGGTGATGGCCGAGGGTGTTCACGATCAAGCCTTCGATGTTGTACGAGCGCAGCAGGGCCAGGTGTTGGCGCTCCTGCTCGTCATCGCGGTCGGTGTTGCACACCACCAGGCTGTAGCCGTGCTGACGGCAGGCGGTTTCCACGCCGTGCATCACGGCAATCGAATAAGGGTTACGGATATCGGCCACCAGCATGCCGATCAGGCGGGTACGCCCGCGTTTCAGACCACGGGCCATCTGGTTCGGGCGATAGCCCAATTCCGCAATCGCCTGCTCGATGCGCTGAGCAATGGCATCGGAAAGCAAGGCGCGGTCATCACCAATAAACCGCGAAACGCTGGCCTTGGAGACCTTGGCGTGTTCGGCCACGTCGAGCATGGTCACGCGGCTGCGCTGGGCGGCGGAAAAATCGTTCACGGTCTGAAACCTTCTTATTGGATTTATAAGGTCGAGTGCTTCGTGAGATAGCACTGAAACCGGTTTCAGAAGACACCAAAAGGCAATTCGCCGTCAAGCCCCGGATTGTGGATTGTCGAACAATCACCGACGGGTGGCGCTCAAGCCAACACGCTCAACCACGCCGAACCCAGTAACAGCAGGCCCATGCAGCGATTGAAACGTTGCATGGCCTGGGGCGAGCGCAACCAGCGACTTGACCCGGCTCCGAGCAGCGCCCAAACACCCAGGCAAGGCAAGGAAATCAGGAAAAACACCACTGAGAGATGAATCACATGGGCGAACCGATCTTCGCCCGCTCCGGCGAAAACGCTGACCACGGCCAGCGCCATCATCCAGGTTTTCGGGTTGATCCATTGCAGGCTGGCGGCGCCCAACCAGCCGAGGCGTGCCTCGGTTTTGCGGGTGCTGATGGCTTCGGCCGGGGCACGGAAAATCTGCCATGCCAAGTAGCTCAGCCACATCACGCCGACCCATTGCATGACGGTTTGCAACGCCGGCCAGCTCGTCAGTGACGATCCGACGCCCGCGCCCACCAGCAACACCAGAATCGCGGCACTGGCGCAGGCGCCGAAGATAATTGGCACGGCGGCGCCCAAGCCGTAGCGGGCACTGTTGCTGAGCACCAGAATGTTGGTCGGTCCGGGGGTGATCGAAGCCACGAAGGCGAAGAGCAGGAAGGGCAACAACGTCGGGAGAGAAGAGAGCATCGCGGGCAAACTCCGGTAAAGATCAGTAAACCCGATCTTCACAAGCCCCGACGTTATCTGTCTGGAACGTTTGAGCAACGCTTGCGGTACAGCGCCGGCGTCAGGCCGTAAGCGCGCACGAACCAGCGGCCCAGATGGCTCTGGTCGGCGAAACCGAGGGTCATGGCCACCGACGCCGGTTGCTCCCCTCGGGCCAGCAGGCGCCGGGCCGTGGCCAGACGAAGTTGCACCAGATACGCGTGGGGCGCGATGCCGTATGCGGCCTTGAACGCGCGGGTCAGGCGAAAGCGGTCAACCCCCGTGACGGCGGCGAGTTGATCGAGGCCGATGTCGTATTGCGCGTTGGCGTGCAGATATTCCTGGGCCTTTTGCGCCACCCGTGGCAGTCGTGGATCTTCGCCATAGCGTTCGCGCCAGTGCAGGTGACTGGTCAGGCGTTCAAGCAAAGTGTCGAGAGCGGTTTGCCGGACGATTTTCAGTTCACCGCGATGCAGGGTTTCAAAGGCCAGGCTGGTGGCCTGAGCTAAACGCTCATCACTGGCCAAGGTGTTGGCGAAACTCAATTCGCTGTTGTCCGGGGCCTTGTCAAACATGGCGCCGAGTTCGCGTTGCAACCACTGCGGGTCGAGGTACAGCATGCGGTAGGTGAAACCGTCCGCGGTCGGCGCTTCGCCGTCGTGAATGTCCCCCGGCTCCAGCAAAAACACCTTGCCCGGCGTGCTTTGATGCTTTGCCCGCCGACAATTGAATTGCTGCACGCCTTGCTCGGTGACACCCACCAGATAACTGTCGTGCCAATGCGGATCGTAGGCGTGGCCTTCGAAATGCGCACGCAGGGTCTCGATGCCGGTGTCGGCGTCCTGGGCCAGATCGAGCCAGTCGTGAGAAGTCATGCAGCACCTGAACGGCGGATTTACCGAGCCATTTAACGCCCGCGCCAAGGGCCATGGCTAGAACGTTTGTGCAGCCGTCAGTTAAACAGCCCGGCGGCGATGTTGATCGAAAACCCGAGAATGGCCGTGTTGAACAGAAATCCGATCAGCGACTGCGCCAGCACGATCTTGCGCAAATCACGGGTGGCCACACCGACATCCGAAGTTTGCACCGCCACGCCGATGGTGAACGAGAAGTACAGGAAGTCCCAGTAGTTGGGCGTTGTCAGGCCCTCAGAAAAACGCAGCGCCGGGTCTTTGCCTTCCCAGGTGTAAAACAATCGCGCGTAATGCACGCTGAAAATAACCCCGATCAGCAGCCATGAACTGAACACCGTCAACGCAGTGAAACCGTAATGCATAAGCTTGCGGGTGGTTTCAAGGTCTCTGCTGCCGGCCAGCTCGAAGGTGATGGTCGCTAGGCTGGCCATCGCCGCAATGCACACCACCAACAGCACCAGCCCGGCGTTTTCGTCTTCGATTTCGGCAATGCGCTTCACATCCGCCGCTTTCGAGCGCACCACGAGCCAGGCCATCAGGATCAGGTAAGTCCAGACCCCGGTGTTCCAACCGATGAGTATTTTGCTGATGATCGAATCGGCTGGAATCAGGATGCCCGCGGCGATACCGAGCGTCGTGGCGGCGGACAGGCGCGGGTGGGTGTGGGTGAGGTAGGGCATGAGCGCTCGATCGGCCAGGGTATTGCAAACACCTTAGCCCAGGGTGGCGAGGTGTGACCACAACCATCAGGCCAGCACTTACCTTGTAGGAGCTGGCTTGCCAGCGATTGGGCTTTGAACATAGCACCGTTCTTCAGACCGCCATCGCCGGCAAGCCGGGCTCCTACAGGGGGATGTGTTGCCTAGATGTTTTTGTGGCGCTTGCGTACCAGCTTCATCACCACCACAAAAAACACCGGCACGAACAGCACGGCCAGGGTCGCGGTGATCATCCCACCAATTACCCCGGTGCCGATGGCTTGCTGGCTCGCCGAGCTGGCACCGGTGGCGATGGCCAGTGGCACCACGCCGAGGATGAACGCCAGCGACGTCATCACGATCGGGCGAAGACGCAGGCGCGCCGCTTGCAGGGTGGCGTCGATCAGGTCGTGGCCTTCGTCGTACAGGCTCTTGGCGAACTCGATGATCAGGATCGCGTTCTTCGCCGACAGGCCGATGATGGTGATCAGCCCGACCTTGAAGAACACATCGTTAGGCATTCCGCGCAGGGTCACGGCCAATACCGCACCGAGCACGCCCAGCGGCACCACCAGCAGCACCGAGGTCGGAATCGACCAGCTCTCGTACAACGCCGCCAGGCACAGGAACACGATCAGCAGCGACAAACCGAGCAATATTGGCGCCTGACTGCCGGACAAACGTTCCTGCAACGACAGGCCGGTCCATTCCTGACCCAAGCCCGCTGGACCTTGCGCCACCAGCCGTTCGATTTCCGCCATGGCTTCGCCGGTACTGTGGCCCGGTTTCGGCTCTCCGGAAATACTGACCGCCGGATAACCGTTATAGCGGGTCAACTGCGCCGGGCCCTGGTTCCATTTGGCCTGCACAAACGCCGACAGCGGGACCATTTTTCCGGCGTTATTGCGCACGTGGATCTTCAGCAAATCCTCAACCTGACTGCGCTGATCGCCTTCCGCCTGCACCACCACCCGTTGCATCCGCCCCTGGTTGGGGAAGTCGTTGATGTAGGCCGAACCGACGGCCGTGGACAGCACGCTGCCGATGTCGGCGAAGGACACGCCCAGCGCATTTGCCTGTTTACGGTCGACGATCAACTGTACCTGCGGCGCTTCGGCCAGGGCACTTTCGCGCACGTTCATCAGGATCGGGCTGCTCTCGGCGGCGGCCAGCAACTCGGTGCGTGCCTGCATCAGCGTGGCATGACCGAGGCCGCCGCGGTCCTGCAAACGGAACTCGAAACCGCTGGAGGTACCGAGGCCGTCCACCGGTGGCGGCAGGACCGCGAAGGTCACCGCGTCCTTGATCTGGCTCAGGGCGATGTTGGCGCGGTCGGCAATTGAACTCGCCGAGTCATCGCTGCCGCGTTCGGACCAGTCTTTCAACGTGGTAAACGCCAACGCCGCGTTCTGGCCGCTGCCGGAGAAACTGAAACCGAGGATCACCGTACTGTCGCCGACGCCCGGTTCCGTCGCGTTATGCGCTTCGATCTGCTCGACCACCTGCACCGTGCGGTTCTTGCTCGCGCCCGGTGGCAGTTGAATGTCGGTGATGGTGTAGCCCTGATCCTCAACCGGCAGGAACGAAGAGGGCAGGCGACTGAAACAAACCCCCAGACCGATCAACAGCACGCCGTAGATCAACAGGTAACGGCCGCTGCGTTTCAACGCATAAGCAACCCAACCCTGATAGCGGTCAGTCAGTTGTTCGAAGCGGCGGTTGAACCAGCCGAAGAAACCGGTCTTTTCATGGTGCTCGCCCTTGGCAATCGGCTTGAGCAACGTCGCGCACAGCGCCGGGGTCAAGGTCAGGGCGAGGAACGCCGAGAACAGAATCGAGGTGGCCATCGACAGCGAAAACTGCTGGTAAATCACCCCGACCGAACCCTGCATGAACGCCATCGGAATAAACACCGCCACCAGTACCAACGTGATGCCGATGATGGCGCCGGTGATCTGCTTCATCGCCTTGCGCGTCGCTTCCTTGGGCGACAGGCCTTCAGTGGCCATGATCCGCTCGACGTTCTCCACCACGACAATCGCGTCGTCCACCAGAATGCCGATGGCCAGCACCATGCCGAACATGGTCAGCACGTTGATCGAGAAACCCAACGCCAGCATGGTCGCAAAGGTGCCCATCAGCGCCACCGGCACCACCAGCGTCGGGATCAGCGTGTAGCGGATGTTTTGCAGGAACAGGAACATCACCGCGAACACCAGCAACATCGCCTCGCCGAGGGTGTAGACCACTTTGGTGATCGAGACTTTGACGAACGGCGACGTGTCGTACGGGATCTTGTATTCCACGCCAGCTGGGAAGTAGCGCGACAGTTCATCCATCTTCGCCCGCACCAGTGTCGCGGTGCTCAGGGCATTGGCGCCCGGCGACAATTGCACACCGACAGCGGTGGACGGCTTGCCGTTCAGACGCGTGGAAAACTGATAGTCCTGACTACCGATCTCGACCCGGGCGACATCGCCGATGCGCACCGTGGAGCCATCGGGATTGGCTTTGAGCACGATGTCGGCGAACTCTTCCGGCGTCGACAACTGGCCTTTGACCAGAATGGTCGCGGTGATTTCCTGGGTGGTGCGGCTCGGCAGATCGCCGATGCTGCCGGCCGAGACCTGGGCGTTTTGCGCGACGATAGCGGCGTTGACGTCGGCGGGGGTGAGGTTGAAGCCGATGAGTTTTTGCGGGTCGATCCAGATGCGCATCGCCCGTTCCGCGCCGTACAACTGCGCCTTGCCGACGCCGTCCAGACGCTTGATCTCGTTCATCACGTTGCGCGCCAGGTAATCGCTGAGCGCTACATCGTCGAGTTTGCCGTCACTGGAGGTGAGGGTAATCAGCAGCAGGAATCCGGCGGAAACTTTCTCCACCTGCAAGCCCTGTTGGTTCACCGCTTGCGGAAGGCGCGACTCCACGACTTTCAGGCGGTTCTGCACGTCAACCTGGGCCATTTCCGGGTCGGTGCCCGGTTGGAAAGTGGCTTTGATCGTGGCACTGCCGAGGCTGCTTTGCGATTCGAAATACAGCAGATGATCGGCGCCGTTGAGTTCTTCCTCGATCAGGCTGACCACGCTTTCGTCTACGGTCTGCGCCGAAGCGCCGGGGTACACGGCATAGATTTCGATTTGCGGCGGGGCGACGTCGGGGTATTGCGCCACCGGCAATTGCGGAATGGCCAAGGCACCGGCCAGCAGGATGAACAACGCGACCACCCAGGCAAACACCGGGCGGTCGATAAAGAACTGCGGCATAAACAAGCGTCCTGCTTACTGACCAGAAACCTGGGCGAGTGGAAGAGGGGTGTCGTCGATCTGCACTTTCTCGCCGGGACGGGCGTGTTGAAGGCCTTCGATGACGATGCGGTCGCCGGGCTTGAGGCCGCCGGTGACGACCCAGCGATCGTTTTGCACCGGGCCTAGTTCGACCGGTTGCTGGCCGACGCGCTGTTGGTCATCGAGCAATAACACTTGGGCGATGCCGGCGCTGTCACGCTGGATAGCCCGTTGCGGCACGCTGATGCCTTGCTGATTGACCGCTTGCTCCAGGCGCACGCGGACGAAACTGCCGGGCAGCAGGTCGAGGTTCGGGTTGGGGAATTCACTGCGCAGAATGATCTGGCCGGTGCCCGGATCGACGGTGATGTCGGTGAACAGCAACTTGCCCGGCAACGGATAGAGGCTGCCGTCATCCTGAATCAACGTGACGTTGGCCTGGCCTTGACCGACTTCTTTTAGCTGACCGGAACGGAACGCCCGGCGCAGGTCGTTCAGTTCGCGGGTCGATTGGGTCAGGTCGGCGTGAATGGGATTGAGTTGCTGAATCAATGCCAGCGGCGTGGTTTCGTTCTGCCCGACCAGCGCGCCTTCGGTGACCAATGCGCGACCAATGCGTCCAGAAATCGGCGCGGTGACGGTGGCGTAGCCCAGGCTCAGTTTCGCCCGGTCGACAGCGGCTTTGTTGGCGGCGACATCGGCGGTGGTGTGCCGTACGGCGACCCGGGCGTTGTCGTAGTCCTGGCCGCTGATGGCGTTGCCTTCGATCAATTGGGCGTAACGCTGTTCCAGCAACTTTGCCTGGAACGCATTGGCCTCGGACTTGCGCAGCGCGGCTTCGGCGCTGTCCAGGTCAGCCTTGAACGGTGCCGGGTCGATGCGGAACAGTACATCGCCTTTTTTCACATCGCTGCCTTCGCGAAAGGTCCGCTGCAACACCACGCCCGCAACCCGTGCACGCACTTCGGCGATGCGCGGCGCGGCGATCCGCCCGCTCAGTTCGCTGCTGATGGCCAGCGGTCGGGCTTCGATGGTTTCGATGCGAACGGTGGCCAGAGGCGCCTGTTCTTCGGCGGTGGGAGCCTTGTCGCACGCGCTCAGCGTCAACGCCAGTGCGATCAGGCTGAGCGTGGCAAGCAGATTTTTTGACATGAATGACCCCGATAATGACTCCCAGCATCCTACTGGGCGTCGGCGAGGGTAGCGGTGAAGCTTTGTTGGTGCTGTGTGAAATTGTGTAAGGGTTTTACTCAGACTCGCGTGCGGGCGTATATCCTGACAACCGCTTCGCGCTTGATCGCTGGCTTGCCAGCGATAGCGATCAACTGGTCACCACTGCATTTGCTGGAAACACCCCATGCCCAACATCCTCCTGGTCGAAGACGACACCGCACTCGCCGAGCTGATCGCCAGTTATCTGGAACGCAACGGTTATTCCGTCAGCGTCATCAGTCGCGGTGATCAGGTGCGCGACAGGGCGCGGCTCAATCCGCCGGACCTGGTGATCCTCGACCTGATGCTGCCGGGGCTTGATGGCCTGCAGGTTTGCCGCTTGCTGCGCGCCGATTCGGCGACGCTGCCGATCCTGATGCTCACCGCCCGCGACGACAGCCACGATCAGGTACTGGGCCTGGAAATGGGCGCCGACGACTACGTCACCAAGCCTTGCGAGCCGCGTGTGCTGCTCGCTCGGGTGCGCACTTTGCTGCGGCGCAGCAGCCTCGGCGAACCGCAGACCGCCAATGATCGTATCCTGATGGGTAACCTGTGCATCGACCTGTCCGAACGCACCGTGACCTGGCGCGGTCATCCAGTGGAACTCTCCAGCGGCGAATACAATTTGCTGGTGGTGCTGGCCCGACATGCCGGCGAAGTACTCAGCCGCGACCAGATTCTGCAACGCCTGCGCGGCATCGAATTCAACGGCACCGACCGCTCGGTGGACGTGGCGATCTCCAAGCTGCGACGCAAGTTCGACGACAACGCGGGCGAGGCGCGCAAGATCAAGACCGTGTGGGGCAAGGGTTACCTGTTCAGCCGTTCCGAGTGGGAATGCTGAAGCGATGTTCAGAATCCTCTTTCGCCTGTATGTGGTGACCATCGTTTCGTACAGCGCGGCGATCTATCTGGTGCCGGATCTGGTGGTCAAGGTCTTCCAGGAGCGCTTCGTCACCTACAACCTCGACTATTCCCGCGGCCTGCAAACCCTTATGGTCAAGCAGTTCAAGGCCGTTCCCACCGAGCAATGGCCGGCGCTGGCCGCGGAAATGGACAAGGATTTTCATCCGCTGCACATCGTCCTCAGCGGCAATGACGACGCCGACTTTTCTCTGGACGAGCAGCAACGTTTGCAACGTGGCGAGAACATCGTGCGCATCGGTGACTGGGGCTGGCGCACCCTGGCAGTGGCGCCGTTGAATGAGCATACGGTGGTGCAAATGGTGGTGCCGCCGGACCCGATGGACGTCAATCTGTTGTACTGGAGCATCAACGTGCTGATCGGCGCGACCATGCTCGCGTGCCTGTTGCTGTGGCTACGTCCGCATTGGCGCGACCTGGAGCGCCTGAAGCGTGCGGCTGAACGCTTTGGCAAGGGCAACCTGAGCGAGCGCACGCAAATCGCCGCCAGCTCCAACATCGGCAGCCTGGCCAACGTTTTCGACACCATGGCCGGCGACATCGAGAACCTGCTGAACCAGCAGCGGGATTTGCTCAACGCGGTCTCCCATGAACTGCGCACGCCGCTGACACGCCTGGATTTCGGCCTGGCCCTCGCGCTGTCCGACGACTTGCCGGCCACCAGCCGCGAGCGTCTGCAAGGGCTGGTCGACCACATCCGTGAACTCGATGAGCTGGTGCTGGAGTTGCTGTCTTACAGCCGCTTGCAAAACCCGGCGCGGGTGCCGGAACAGGTCGAGGTGTCGCTGGATGAATTCATCGACAGCATTTTGGGCAGCGTCGATGAAGAACAATCTCCGGACATCGTCATCGACGTGCTGCTCCACGGCCAACTCGAACGCTTCAGCCTCGACCCGCGCCTGACCGCCCGCGCCCTGCAAAACCTGCTGCGCAATGCCATGCGCTACTGCGAAAAACGCATTCAGATTGGTGTGCGGGTGTGCCCGAAAGGTTGCGAGATTTGGGTAGATGATGACGGGATTGGTATTCCGGAGGATGAGCGTGAACGGATTTTCGAGCCGTTCTATCGGCTCGATCGTAGCCGTGATCGCGCGACGGGTGGGTTTGGCTTGGGATTGGCGATCAGTCGCCGAGCCCTGGAAGCGCAGGGCGGTACCTTGACGGTCGAAGCGTCGCCGTTGGGCGGCGCGCGGTTCCGGTTGTGGTTGCCGACGCCGGTTTGACACCGCGCGCACCTGTCAAAGCTGACAGTAGCCACCCTTGCCAATTCGGCGTTTCATTGACCCCACGCAGTCAGGTTGTCGCGTCACGCACTGGAGACTGGAGGCGAATGATGGGAGCACCGACAATAAAAAGAACGGGCAACGGCACGATCAACGCGATCAGGAAAGTCTGGATCGACGCAACGTCGACCCAGTTCGCGATGGTTCTGCCGGATGACGGTTGTGCCAGGCTGGCCATCCGCATCGGGCCTAATCTCACCGCGGACGGCCGTGACTGGTTTCGGGTCGGCGACAAGGTGAAATACACCGTGCTCACTGGACCGGCGGGTGAGTTTCCAAGGACGCAGGAACTTGTGAAGTTCGGGGTATAGCCGATCACCGATGTGGCGAGCGAGCTTGCTCGCGCTGGGGCGCGAAGCGGCCCTTGGCATTCTTTCAATCACATCCGGTTCACAGGTTTTACGACTGCTGCGCAGCCGAGCGTGAGCAAGCTCCCTCGCCACAGGTGGCGGGTTAACCACGGCAGATCTGGCCGACTGTTCCGTGGCGAGCGAGCTTGCTCGCGCTGGGTCGCGAAGCGGCCCCCGGCGTCCTTCCAATCACATCAGGTTTGCAGGATTTACGACTG
>NZ_JSAK01000004.1:0-215041 GCF_000802965.1 Pseudomonas fluorescens
AATTTCACTGACCAGCATCGCGAGTCGGTGTGCGGCAAACACAAAGTAATGCCGCAGCGGCGCGTTGGCGAACAGCAGGTAATTGTTCGGTTTGAGGTGTTCGACGGTGGCGGTTTTCAAGTTGGACTTGAAACCCTCGCCATACATCTCCGCCAGATTGTTGGTGGCATTCACGAAAAAACCACCGGCCTTGGCAAAGTGGCGATCCAGGCGATTGCCCTGGATGTCCTGAAACTGATTGCGCATCCGAAACGGATCGCCGGCGTCATCACGCTTGACGTGTTCCGGAGCGGCCCGATAGCCCCAGTAGAACGGGATCATCAGGCTGCGGGTTTTGGGGGCGTCTGTGTCACGCTGATAGAGATAAGTATCAGGGTCGTCAAGTATTTGCTCTTCTTTGTCTTTCCAAGTGTCCCGAGGCGATTCTTTGGCCTTTTGGTATTTAGCCCCATACCGCCCCGCCTTAAGATCCGGCCGATCCAGCCGCTCGTTCACCCCCTGACACAACCCGGTTTCCACTGATTCATACGACGCCCCGGGATCGTTCACGCCGTGGAGGAAAATCACCACCCCCGGCAGGTCGGCGGGAACCTCCATTTTAAGTGGGGCGTGGAAGTTGGGCAGCAGGCGGGTTGTGATTTGCGCTACACAATGCATATCTCCGCGGCTCATTGGCTGCCACCTTTCGGGTCTTTGCCACGCAACGCGGCCACTTGCGCCTGATGCATCTCCTCTCTCTCCACCTGTTCGGTCAGTCCGCTTGAATCCGTCAGTCCTTGCACCGCGCTGCCATCCTCCATTTCGATTTGGTAAGCGTGCTCGGCGGCCAATCGGGCGCCGGTATCGTCATGGCCGGGATAGTGAAGAGCCACGCGTCGGGCAGCAGAGTCACGGCCGAACAAGGGCGGTGAAGCACTGTCAGTCTTGGGTCCTGTCCAATCGTGATCGCTGGCATGCACCAAGACCTTGCCTTGCGTACCAATCTCCACGCCGCCACCAATCCTGATAAAGCTGCCGTCGTCCGCTACCAGTCGAATGGTGGGCGCCGTGATCACGACCTCGCCTTCGGCCGCAGACAGGTGCAGGTTCTTTTGGGCATTGGCGGTGATGTCGTCTTCCTGAGCCTGGATCAGCACCTTGCCGCGATTGGCAATGGCGCTGATGCCATCATCCTGGGCAAAGGCGCTGATACCTTTGCCGGCCTGAAGGCGCATGGCCGCGCCGCTGGTCAACTGCAAATGATCCTGAGCAGTGGTGTCGTGGTTTTCACCGGCGTAATGAATTTGCGAGCGAGGCGTGGCGCTGGTGATTCCCGCTTCAGCCGCAACGGCCATGAGCGGGGCGCCGGGATTGTTGCTGTCCGGGGCTGGCCATTGGCTCAAGGACTCACGGAGCGCTTCGATGCCTTGGCGGTCCACCGATTGGCCACCCCGTGCAGCGGCAGTCTGGCCGAGGGTTTGAAACAGTTCGCCGCATTCGGCCAGCAACTTGAGCAGTTCTTCCCGATCAAGCTGCGAGCCCTGCGCATTCTGGCGCGCATAGGTCGTCAGCAACATGCCCTGGGCTGCCCGCAATGCAATGGCGGCATCGGTGCGCAGCTCAACGCCGTTACCCCGCGCCCGGGCCTTGCCGTCAGTTCGAGGATCAGTCAGTTTGCCCAGATTCAGCGCCGTGGCCTGATGGGTGGTTGCCATGCGCGCGCGTAACGCTCCTGGCGTGTCATCGAACAGCAGTTCGTTGAAGCCACGGCCCTTGTGTTCCTGGGTCTGGATTCCCGACAACGCCCGATTGCCCGGCAAACCTGTTGCATTGCTGAAGTGCGGAGGATAGTGGTCGCCGTTGTACAGCACCGCAGTGACAAGAGGGCGGTCAATGTCGCCTCCGAGGAACGTCACCAGCACTTCCTGGCCAATTCGTGGCAAAAATTGATGGCCAAAACCGCTGCCTGCACTGGGCATGGCCACCCTTACCCAAGTGGTGCCGAGCGGTAGGCTGTCCGCGCGTTGCCAGTGGAACCTGACCTGGATGCGAGCCATTTCATCGGTAAAGATTTCCTCTTCTGCGGGGCCGACCACAATGGCACTGAGCGGCCCTGCAATTCTCGGGCGCGGCACTGTAATCGGGTGCCGGTAAGGGATTTTCTGGCGGATACAGGTGAACTGATTGCTGTACTGCGCCGGTTCATCCGTGAGGTAGTTGTTGCGACCCTGATGCTCGACCGATAGCAGCAGGAACTGTCGATCAGCCGCTACATCCCCTTCGTGATCAAAGTGCTGGGTCAATTCAAAGGTGTACCCCGGCTGCATGGCCCGGCAGGTACTGCTACCGGTAAACCGCTTGCCCTGAACTTCCATGGCCTCCATGCGATGGCGTACCAGGGTTTCGCCGCCCTCGGGTAGACCATGGCTGTAATGCCCCAGGAAGTCGTAAACCTCGTAGGGCTCGACGTCGCCCTGATCGTTTATGCCGCGCATGTGAATGGGCAGCCGATGTCTGGGTTGTTTGTAGTCGAATGTCTGGATGGCCATTTTTCCCGATTGCAGTTCTCGATGACTGCTCCATTGGGTGATCGAGTCGGCTTTCTCGGTGACAGATGCACTGTGGTAACGAATCTGCGGTTGCTGCGGCAGTGGAGCCAGGGATCTTGATTGATCGGTGATGATCAGGTCATGCCCTTGCTTGGTGTGGTCGAAGTAGAAGAACAGGCCGTCCTGCTCCATCAAACGCAAGACAAAACTCAGATCGCTCTCGTGGTATTGGGTGGTGTAGCTATGGTTTTTCAAAGGCTGGTTAATGCGGAACTCAAACCGGGACAGTGCTCCATAGTTCGCAAACACCGTGCGAATGATGTCTTCAACCGTTTGCTCCTCAAATATCCGGCAGTCGAAACGTCGCGACAACATCCACATCCACGGGCTGAGTGTCGCTGAGTAGTACGCCAGGCCACCGTCGCTTTTCAAAAGGCTGAAGCGGGTGATGTATCCGTGAATGAAGCGGGACTCGCCATTCCCCAATTCAATCTCGAGCAGCGTGGGTTTGCCGATTAATGATTTCAGCTCCAGTCCGGCATCGCGACTGATCAGCGACAGCTCGAAACTGAACAGCGTCGACACTTTTTCTGTGCCGCTGAAGTGCTCAAGGAGCAGCGCCTGCTCATCGCTGGTCGCGGTGGTTAGGTTGAACAAGCGCCGATTCCGGGGCGCAAAGATAGCTGCTAGGTCCATTTAACATTTTTGCTCCGACTTAAGCCTGGAGCACTCCTGAAAGTATCAGCCGCAGGATCAGGTAAGACGTCCTGTCCACTGAGTGAGCCGTGATGGCTGGACGTTAGCGGGCGCAAATTCATGGGCACAATGATGGCGATGTGGTGGCTTTGTCGGGGTTTTGCCGGATGAAAGACGCAAGGGGGGCGTAGATGCTGGGGGATAGTCCGGAAACGGATTTAATGTTCAAAATGTAAATCAGAAAGGTCCTAAGAACCGTCCTACGCACAGCAACGGGCGTAGCTTGAAATGCGCTGTGTTTTGACCGGTAGATTTAGCTGGGCGGCAACGGATGTGTTACCACGCTGGAGCGTAGAGCGGTCGCAAAAAAAGCCCCGCTATTGCAGCAGGGCTTGATGATTGCGTCAGTAGTGGCCGTAGCCGCGACCATAGTAACCGCGTGGCGGGCCGTAATAGCCACGGGGTGGTCCGTAGTAAACCGGTGCCGGACGGTAGTAGATCGGCTGCTGCACATAGACGGGCGCCGGCTGGTAGTAAACCGGTGGCGGGGCAACATAAACCGGAGCCGGTTGGGCGTAGACCGGCTGCGCGTAGACCGGCTGCGCATACACCGGTTGTGGCGCGACATACACCGGTCGGTTGGCGTTGATCAGGGCCGAGCCGACGATGGCCGTACCGACGATCGCTCCAAATACCGCCGCGTCATTACCACCACCGCCATGGGCTTGCGCCTGTCCTGCGACAGCGAGAGCGCCGATCAGCAAGGCTACTGTGGGGATTTTACGGATCATGATAATTCCTCGGTTCTTCGACCCGGCGCTTGTGTCTGCAATAGACTCAAGGATTGTCGCGGGGATACATCTAAGACAGCGTTTTTTGCAAAATCAGCACAGCCACAGGGTAAATTTTGTGTAAGGTCTGTACCCGCTTGCTTACGGTCATTTGAGGGTGCGAACAGGCACCGCAATACTATCGATCAGAACACGGTGGACTGGCTAATCCCGTCCATCCGAAAGTGCATTGGAAGGAGCTTCACATGCAGATGAACCCCAACAAAGACACGCAATTGTGCATGTCTCTCTCCGGACGACCGGGCAATTTTGGCCTGCGCTTTCACAATCATCTGTATGAGCAATTGGGGCTGAATTTCTACTACAAGGCTTTCAGTAGCCAGGACCTTGCGGGCGCTGTTGGCGGCATTCGTGCCCTGGGCATTCGTGGCTGCGGCGTGTCGATGCCGTTCAAAGAAGCCTGTATTGCTCTGGTTGACGAGCTGGACGCCTCCGCGGCCGCCATTCAATCGATCAATACCATCGTCAACACCAAGGGCTATCTCAAGGCCTACAACACCGATTACATTGCCATTGCGCAACTGCTGGAAACCCACGAAGTCCCCAAGGACACCACGTTTGCCCTGCGTGGCAGCGGTGGCATGGCCAAAGCCGTGGCCAGTGCCCTGCGTGATGGCGGTTACAAAAACGGCCTGATCGTGGCCCGCAACGAGACTGCTGGCCGGTCGCTCGCTGAATCGCTGAATTATGAATGGCAAGCAGAGCTGGGTGCCCGACGCCCGCAAATGCTGATCAACGTCACGCCGGTTGGCATGGATGGGGGACCGGAGGCCGGTCAATTGGCGTTTGATGCTGAAGTCATTGTGGCAGCGGACATTGTCTTTGATGTGGTGGCGATTCCCTCGGAAACACCGCTGATCATGCGCGGTCGTGCTGAAGGCAAGCAAGTAATCACCGGCCTGGAAGTGATCGCAATCCAGGCGCTGGAGCAGTTTGTGCTTTATACCGGTGTTCGGCCGACGGATGAGCAGTTCCAGAAAGCGGTGGCGTTTGCGCGCAGTTGAAGATCAAAAGATCGCAGCCTGCGGCAGCTCCTGCATGGGATTTATGTGCACCCAGTAGGAGTTGCCGCAGGCTGTGATCTTTTGCTGGTTGCCTTACAACAAGATCAAGGAGGTTTCCATGCATCCCCCCATTCTCAACCTGAATCAAGTCGAACTCGAACCGCTGCCCGAAGCCTTTGCCCCAACCGGTGAAACCGCCGGTCGCTATCAACAGCGCCAGGCGCGCATTGGCCAGCAACTGGGTGCGCAGAAGCTCGGGTATCGCTTGTATGCGCTGGAGCCGGGCATGCGCGGTAGTCCGTTTCATAGTCATCGGGTCAACGAAGAAATGTTTTACGTGGTGGCCGGGGAAGGGGAACTGCGCCTAGGTGACGAACGCTTTGCGATCCGAGCCGGGGACGTGATTGCCTGCCCGGCGGGCGGCCCTGAAAAGGCACACCAGATCATCAATACCAGCAACGGCGAACTGCGATACCTGGCGGTCAGCACCCAGCAATCGCCGGACATTTGCGAGTACCCGGATTCCGGAAAGTATGCGGTGATGGATGACTTCAAGGTCGATGCCGAAGGCAATGCGTCGGGGTTTGTTGCGGTGGCTCGGCCGGGGGATGGTGTCGATTACTGGGATGGGGAGTAACTGACCCGAAAGCGCGCGAACGTGTGGCGAGGGAGCTTGCTCCCGCTGGGCTGCGGAGCAGCCTTGAAACCAGGCGGTGCGGTCATTCTGAAAAAATCGATTCGCCGGGTTTGCGACTGCTTCGCAGCCGAGCGGGAGCAAGCTCCCTCGCCACAGGGTTTATTTGAAATGAGTTGAAAACGGTTATTCCAGCCGCGCCAATCGCTCTTCCAGCGCCGCAATCCGCGCCTCGAGTTCTTCGATCCGCTCAAGCGAAACACCACTTGCGCCACCACGCTCGACCGGGTTTTGCCGTGCAGCAAGAATTGCGTCGATATCCGCCGGATCACCCAGCGCATGCATATACCGGTCTTCACGCTGACCGGCCTGACGCGGAATCAGCAGCGCCAGACCTCGGGCAATCAAGCGCTCAAGTTGATGCACCACCTGTTCGGCATCTTCGAAATCATGCATGCGGCCGCTGCGGGTCAACAGTTCATTGACCGTCTGCGGGCCGCGCAGGAACAGCAGCCCCGCCAGAACCACCTGGGCCGGTACCAATTCCAGCGCCTTGTCGACCTTGTGCTCCCAGCGATCCGCGCGGCTGCCCATTACCAGTTTGGTGAAGCCGCGGCCTTCAAGGGCGCGCAGGCTCTGGCCGACCTGGCCCTGGGTCAGGTTCATCACCGGCTCGCGGCTGGTTTTCTGGTTGCAGGCAATCACCAAGGCATTCAGGGTCAGCGGATAGGTTTCCGGGCTGGTGGCTTGTTTCTCGATCAACGAACCCAGAATGCGGATTTCCGTGCTGTTGAGGCGCGGTTCGTCGAAAGTCTGTTCTTGTTCAGTGCTCATCGCGCTTTTCCCTATGCAGTCGAAGCATGCCGTTGAAGCCGCCTAGCGTAATCCTTGCAAGATAAAAGACAAGCCGCAGGAGGGGCCGGCATGGCTATAATCGGCCCACGTTTCCCTCCTGTCACCACATGAGACTGCCATGACCATTTCCCTGTACGACGCTTCCGTCCCTGTTTTCAAACAAATGCTCAACGCCTTGAGCGATGTGCTGAACAAGGCCGAAGCCCACGCCACCGCGAAAAACATCGACCCGAACGCATTCCTGCAAGCTCGTCTGTTCCCGGACATGTTCCCGCTGGTGCGTCAGGTGCAGATCGCCGTTGATTTCGCCAAAGGCGTCTCCTCGCGTCTGGCCGAAGTCGAAGTGCCGAAGTACGAAGACACCGAAACCACCTTCGCCGAGCTGCAAGCACTGATCGCCAAGGTTCTGGCCTACATCGGCGAGATCAAGCCAGAGCAGATCAACGGCAAGGAAGGCATCGAAATCGTCACCCGTCCGGGCACGCCGAAAGAGAAGCGCTTCAGTGGCCAGGCTTACCTGCTGAGCTACGGCCTGCCGCAGTTCTTCTTCCACGTCACCACCACCTACGCATTGCTGCGTCACAACGGTGTGGAAGTGGGCAAGCGCGATTACATGGGCGCGTTCTAAACCGCCCGGCCACAAAAAAGCCCGCCAAGGTTTGCGCCTTGGCGGGCTTCTTTTTGCCTCTGTAGGAGCCGGCTTGCTGGCGATTGCGCACTTCAGATCGCCATCGCCGGCAAGCCGGGCTCCTACAGAAAAGGGTTAAGCCAATCGTTCGGCTTTCTCTTCTTCACCCAGACAAGCCGCCGCCGTGAACAGCACATCCGTAGAAGAGTTCAAAGCCGTCTCCGCCGAATCCTGCAACACCCCGATAATGAAACCCACCGCCACCACCTGCATCGCGATTTCGCTCGGAATGCCAAACAAGCTGCACGCCAACGGAATCAGCAACAACGAACCACCCGCCACACCCGAAGCGCCACACGCACAGATCGCCGCAACAACGCTGAGCAGGATCGCCGTCGGAAAGTCCACGGCAATCCCCAGCGTATGCACCGCCGCCAGGGACAGCACGGTAATGGTAATCGCCGCGCCGGCCATGTTGATGGTGGCACCGAGCGGAATCGATACCGAGTAGGTGTCTTCATGCAGCCCCAGACGCTTGCTCAACTCCAGATTGACCGGAATGTTCGCCGCCGAGCTACGGGTGAAAAACGCAGTAATGCCACTTTCGCGCAAGCACATCAGCACCAGCGGATAAGGATTGCGGCGCAGCTTCCAGAAGACGATGGCCGGGTTCATCACCAGCGCCACGAACAGCATGCAGCCCAACAGCACGGCCAGCAGATGCGCGTAACCGATCAAGGCACCAAAACCGGATGTGGCCAGGGTCGAAGCCACCAGGCCAAAGATCCCCAGCGGCGCGAAACGAATCACCAGGCGCACGATCAAGGTCACGCCGTTGGACAAATCGCCCAGCACTTCGCGGGTGGTGTCACCGGCATGACGAATGGCGATGCCCATACCGATGGCCCAGGCCAGAATGCCGATGAAGTTGGCGTTCATCAGCGCACTCACCGGATTATCGACCACGCTCAGCAACAGGCTTTGCAGCACTTCGCCAATACCGCCCGGCGCCGTCACCGCGACATCCTGGGTCGAGAGCACCAGACTCGACGGGAATATCATGCTGGCCACTACCGCGACCACCGCCGCAGCGAAGGTGCCGAGCAAATACAGAAACAGAATCGGCCGGATATGGGTTTCCTGACCGTGCTTGTGGTTGGCGATTGACGCCATGACCAGCACAAACACCAGAATTGGTGCGACCGCTTTCAGTGCGCTGACGAACACTTTGCCAATAAACGCGGTGGACTTCGCCGTTTCAGGCGCGAACAGGGCCAGGGCAATACCGGCGATCAGGCCGATCACGATCTGCGTGACCAGGCTCAGGCGTTTGAGGCGTTGCAATAGCGAGGGTGAAGTGGTCATAAAACGGCATCTCTGATTTTTTATAAATGCATGGTTTCGCAGGTTTGCGGCAACAAACGGGGCAGGCCGCTGGCAGGAAACCGAAAGGGGGGCGCAGGTGTAATGCCAACGCGGATTATCCTGTGGCGAGGGAGCTTGCTCCCGCTGGACTGCGCAGCAGGCCCATTTGTTGGGGCCGCTCCGCTGCCCAGCGGGAGCAAGCTCCCTCGCCACAGGTTCAGTGTTTGGGCATGAAGGCCGCGACTTTATCATAGCGTCGGCATAATCCTTCAGACCTGTGACGATCTGCCACCCATGTGTTCAACGGGATTTGCAGGTTCGTGCAACCGCATCTGGAAACACTCTGTTAAGCTTCGCCATCCTCATTTTCAAGTTTGCCAGTGAGCCTTCGGGCTATCGCTGGTGTCGTCGTTTTCTGGAGTTTTGCATGCGGTTGTTGCCCATTCTTCTGTTGTCCGCTGCCGGTTTCACGGTGCTGACCACGGAGTTCATCATCGTCGGCCTGTTGCCGGCCATCGCCCGTGATCTGGACGTCAGCATCCCGCAAGCGGGGTTGCTGGTGACCCTGTTCGCCTTCACCGTTGCCGCGTTCGGGCCGTTCCTCACGGCGTTTTTTGCCCGCTTCGAGCGGCGCAAGCTGTTCATTTCGGTGCTGATCATGTTTGGCCTGGCCAACACCCTCGCGGCTTTCGCCCCGAACATCTGGGTGATGGCGTTCGCCCGGTTGATTCCGGCGCTGGGGCTGCCGGTGTTCTGGGCGCTGGCCAGCGAGACGGCGGTGGACATCGTCGGGCCGGACTATGCCGGACGCGCCATCGCCAAGATCGGCTTTGGCATTGTCTGCGCCACGGTGTTCGGCATTCCGGTGGGTACGCTGATTTCCGATGCGTTCGGCTGGCGTAGTGCCTTTGGCATTCTGGCGGTGATCGCCTTTGCCAAGGCGTTGTTGCTGTTTATCTATCTGCCGAAAACCAGTCTGCATCAGCATCAAGTGAGCTTTCGTTCACAGTTCAAGATCCTGCGCAGCCCGTTGATGATCGGCCACGTATTGCTGTCGGTGATTGTGTTCAGCGGCATGTTCACCGCTTATACCTACCTGGCCGACATCCTTGAACGCCTGGCCGGTTTCAACGGTACGGTGGTTGGCTGGTGTTTGATGGGCTTCGGTGCGGTGGGGCTGATCGGCAACTCTCTGGGTGGCCGTGCGGTGGATCGTCATCCGTTGATGGCTTCGATGATGTTCTGCGCGTTCATGATCGCCGGCCTGGTGGCATTGGTGCCGAACATTCATTCGCCCATGGGGCTGGCGGCAGCGATGGGCATCTGGGGCGTGACTCAGGCGGCGTTGTTCCTGGTCAGCCACGTGCGTTTGATGAAGGCGGCGCCGGAAGCACCGGCGTTCGCCGCATCCTTGAACATCGCCGGGGCCAACCTCGGAATTGGCCTGGGTGCGATGATCGGTGGCCGGGTGATCGACAGTGTTGGCCTGCAAGGCCTCGGTTTCGCCGCAGCCGCGTTTATCCTGGCCTCGATTCTGTTGGCCATCGCGCTGATGACCTTCAAGCCGCGCGAAGTCTGCGCCTGACGCTTCACAGTTCGGTAAACAGCTCGCGTCGGGCACCTTCGGTAATAGCGACAATGCCGGGGTGCTTGACCTTGCGTTCCACCGAAATGGCATAGAACGACTCGCTCACCGCGTCGGTCTGGCCAATCACCTCCACGCCATACTGGCGTTTCACTTCATCGGCAATCACGCTCGGGCCGATAAAAATCCCGCTGCCGGATTGCCCGAAGGCCTGCATCAAGGCGCTGTCATCGAACTCGCCGACAATCTTCGGCTGGATCTGCTGTTCGGCGAACCAGCGCTGCAAACGGCTACGCACTACGGTTTCCGGGCCGGGAATGAGCAGCGGTGCGCCGTGCAGGCTGCCAGGAAAGTCCTGGCCGTAACGCGCCGCCAGCTCAGCGGTGGCGAAGAAACTGATCCCGCATTCACCGAGTTTCTGGCTATAGCCCTTGATGTCCAGGTGCGAGGGCATGGGGCTGTCGGAGATCACCAGGTCCAGGCGCTGGATCGCCAGGTCGGCCAATAACCGTTCAAGCTTGTCTTCGCGACAGGTGATGCGCAACGGTTCGCTCAGTTCCATGGTCGGCGCGATCAGGCGATAGACGATGGACTTGGGCACCACATCAGCCACGCCGACCCGGAACAGAATCTGCTGCTCGTTGGGCTGCGCCCGCAGCATCAACTCCAATTCGCCACCCAATTGAAACATCTGCTCGGCGTAGGGCAGGGTCTGTCGGCCGGCTTCAGTCAGCTCAAGCTGTCGGCCGACCCGGCGAAACAACTCGATGCCATAGGTTTGTTCGAGCAGCGAGATCTGCCCGCTGATGGTCTGCGGCGTCAGGTTCAGCTGTTCGCAGGCGCGCACGATGCTGCCAGTCTTGGCCACCACCCAAAAATAATGCAGCTGTCGGTAATTCAGCATCTATACGGTCCCCCTACAAAAAAGCTAGTGTTCTGGATTCGTAAAAATCGAAGTATACGCGCTAAAAATACGAATTTTACTGAAGTGTCTGCCTCCCTAGAATGCGTCGCTATCAACGGGCCAATGTTTCGGTCCCGTTCGTTCTATCGAGGGAAGCATCATGAAAATTAAAGCCACGGCTCTGGTGATCACATCTTTACTGGTATTGGCCGGTTGCGATCAGGCTGAGAAAAGTGCTCAACAATTGATGGGTAAAGCCGCCGAGAGCGCAAAACAAGCCATCGACGACACCCACAAAGCCGCCGAACAAGCACTCAGCGATGCCACTGGCGGGTTGATCAGCAAAAAAGAATCAACGGAAAAAGAGTCGGAAAAAACCGAATCTTCCTCCCAGGAAATCTAAACCGTCTTACAACGAGTCAGGACTGACCCATGGAATACCTTTTACAACTTGCTGCCAGCCCCACCGCGTGGGTTGCCCTGGCCACCCTGGTGGTGATGGAAATCGTGCTCGGCATCGATAACCTGATCTTCATCTCGATCCTGACCAACAAACTGCCCGAGCAGCATCGGCAGAAAGCGCGGCGCATTGGTATCGGCATGGCGTTGATCCTGCGACTGGGCTTGTTGAGCACCATCGCGTTCATCGTCCAGTTGACGGCGCCAGTGATCGAGATTCTCGGCCACGCTTTCTCCTGGAAAGACATGATCCTGATTGCCGGTGGCCTGTTCCTGTTGTGGAAAGCTACCACCGAGATCCATCACAGCATGGACCCGGCTCCGGAAGATCCGAAGTCAGCGACTTCGACTGTGACCTTGGGCTTTGCCGCTGCAATCGGTCAGATCCTGATGCTGGACATGGTGTTCTCCATCGACAGCATCATCACCGCTGTCGGCATGACCGAGCATTTGCCGATCATGATCATCGCGGTGGTGGTGTCGGTACTTGTGATGTTGCTCGCGGCTGATCCACTGGCCAAGTTCATCAACGACAACCCGACGGTGGTGATGCTGGCCCTGGGCTTCCTGATCATGATCGGCATGACGCTGATCGCCGAAGGTTTCGGCGCCCACGTACCGAAAGGCTACGTCTATGCCGCCATGGCGTTCTCGGCAGCGATCGAGATTCTGAACATGATGTCGCGTCGGGCCCGGCAGAAGCGGGTAGCCGCTGAAGCTTGACCTTGGACTTGCTGGCGATGGCGTTCTCAATGACGCTATCGCCAGCAAGCCGGCTCCTACAAAAAGCGTTCACACTGAACCCTGTAGGAGCTGCCGCAGGCTGCGATCTTTTGATCTTCAGGAAATCAAAGTCAAAAGATCGCAGCCTGCGGCAACTCCTGCAGGGGACGATTCGGGTATGGCTATCAGTGGGCGCTGGCGTGACGGCCGGGTGCCTTGGCGGGTTTTACTGGTTGAACCGGAGGGTGATAATGCCGACGGGTAATGCGCAGAACGCCCCACAACATGGCGGCGGCAACGGCCAGCCAGCCGGAAATCAACATCACGATTGTCATTGTCAGGCTCATCGTTGCCTCCTCTTTGCCCTGCAGCGGGCACACTCACCTTGCAAGTGACAGTCTAGTCGCTGGCGTGTTTCAGGCTATTGACCGAAGGTCGACTCTGACCAATCAGTTCGCTCTATCCAAGGTCATCAACTGCCGGTTAAGGCTATACCGCTGGCGCGCGGCATCCTATGATCGACGGCTAAGCCGGGAATGCGATTGCCTGGCGTCTGAACAAGAGAGTGATGATGGTGCGGGTAATTTCTCGAATTCTAGCGGCGACGCTGATTGTGGGGTGCGTAACCAGTCTGGCGGGGTGCGCCGGGAGCGTCTCTCCGCAGATCAAGCGTTTGCCGGAGCGTGTCGAACTCAGCGGCAGGTTCTACAAGGGCGTAGCCAATCAAAGCGGGCCGCAAGTGCTGGCGAGCATGCTGTCGCAACAGGGCATCGTGATCACCCCGGGCTTGCTCGACAAGCCGTTGCACCTGCCGGGCGGCGAAGCGCAATTACAACAGAACATGCAGAACCTCGCCCGTGAATACGGGATGATGGTGTATCCCCTCGACAGTAATCTGCCGGCCTTGTTGACCCAGGTCGCGGCCGGTTATCCGGTGATGGTGCGTTTCACTGAAGGCTCGGCGCTCTGGTCCGAGCCGCGCTACGCGATTCTGAGCGGGTACAACCGTCAGAAGCAGACCGTCTTGTTGCGCGCCGGAATGGACCAGCGGCTGCTGATGAGTTTCGGTTCGTTCGAATCGGCGTTCAAAGATGCCGGTGGATGGGCGGTGTTGATTCAGGCACCCACGCAAATCCCGGCTAACGTCGATCAGCAGCGCTGGCTCAAGGCAGCGAACGATCTCGCGCAGGCGGGTCAAGAGCAAGCCGCCGCCCGGGCGAAAAAAGCGTTGAACGCCCAGTAAGTCCGTTCGTCACCCGCACGGCACCACCGCACGTTGTCAGCCTCTGATAGATAAGGCCCGGTTTTCATCGGGCCACCAGGAGGTGTCCATGGCACATTCCAATACCCCCGATGGCCCGCACTCGTCCGAGCATTCATCTGGCGATGAGTTGGATTTTGATCCCGATTCCCCTGACCTTGCTGATCCGGCGGTCGATCCCATTGGCCCGGCCAAGGCGCCCAGGGATGTAAAGCCGGGTGACAATCCCAAGGCTCCCGCCAAACCCTACGATCCACTCGGTGATCTGAAACCCTAGGTCCTATGGAGGTGAGTATGTCTACCGATTCGAGCTTCAACGACAAACGTCCGGAAACCGTGCCAACTACGCCCGAGCAGGACACGGATCCGGTGATGGACCCTGACAGCCCGATGCGCGATCCGCTCGCACGGCCGACGGTGGTGCCCGACCGAACATCCGCAGGGCTGGCGAGACCCAAGCAAAGGTGATGGCATTCCGGATGACGACCAGATGCCGCTGCCCAACGACTAACTGGACACAAAAAAAGCCCCGCATGATCGGGGCTTTTGTTTGATGTGGCTTTCGGCTTACTTCGACGCTTCAACCACGCCGGTCTGGCGCTGCTTGAGGTTCTTGTCCGATTTGTACTGCAGGGCTGCAGAAGCCACGGCGGCGCTCTTGCCGGTTTCAACCCAATTGCGGATGCGCGCGGCATCGGCAAAGTGCGTGTATTTGCCATAAGCGTCAAGCAGCACCAGGGCAACCGGGCGGTTACTCATACGGGTTACCAGCACCAGGCAATGACCTGCTGCGTTGGTGAAACCGGTTTTGGTCAGTTGGATGTCCCAGTCGTCCTTACGGACCAAGTGGTCAGTGTTACGAAAACCGAGGCTGTAAACGGGTTTGCGGAATGTGACGGTTTTTTCCTTGGTCGTACTCAGGTCGGTCAGCAGCTGATATTTGTGCGCGGCGATCAACAGTTTGCTCAGGTCGCGAGCGGTCGAAACGTTGCGCGGGGAGAGACCGGTCGGCTCGACGAAATGGGTGTTGGTCATGCCCAGCGCCCGGGCCTTGGCGTTCATTGCCGCAATGAACGCGGCATAGCCGCCCGGATAGTGGTGAGCCAGACTCGCGGCGGCGCGGTTTTCAGAGGACATCAAGGCAATCAGCAGCATTTCCCGGCGCGGAAGTTCACTTCGGAGTTTTACCCGGGAGTACACACCTTTCATTTCCGGTGTGTCGCTGATGTCGATATTGATGTACTCGTCCATGTTCTGCTTGGCCTCAACCACCACAAGGCCGGTCATCAGTTTGCTGACGGAAGCGATGGGCACAACGACGTCCGGGTTGTTGGCATAGATGACAGTGTGGGTCTGCATATCCAGCAGCAAGGAACTGCCGGAAGCGAGCTTGAGTTGCGAGGTGTCGCGAGGCGCTGCGGTGGTTTCGCCAGCGCTGGCGATCGGCGTGATGAAAGTCCCTGTAACGGCGAAAAATAGGCTCAGGATGGAAAGACGGATTTTCACGCTGGCAGACTCATAAAGTGTTGATAAGCCGTTTTGTAACGGGCTATTACTCAAAAAGCGCGACATTCTGGAGTATGGCTGAATAACTGTCGATGGTTGTTCGAGCCGTAGGTGAAAGTCCTTTGAAACATGAAAAAAATGTAATTTTCCGGCGGATGGTCGTCCTTGTTTTGCGGGCAAAAAGAACCCCGCCATGGGCGGGGTTCTTCGACTCACTGTTTACCGCTGCGGGGAAACTCAGCTGTGCAGGGTTTCGGCCGCGTACAGTGTGTTCTCCAGCAGGCAGGCACGCGTCATCGGGCCAACGCCGCCCGGTACCGGAGTGATCCAGCCGGCGCGGGGCAGGGCGGTTTCGTAAATCACGTCACCGACCAGTTTGCCGTCGTCCTGACGGTTGATGCCGACGTCGATCACGATCGCGCCTTCCTTGATCCATTCACCCTTGACCAGGCCCGGCTTGCCGGCGGCCACCACCACCAGGTCGGCACGGCCGACGTGGCCGGCCAGATCCTTGGTGAAACGGTGAGTGACGGTCACGGTGCAACCGGCCAGCAACAATTCCATCGCCATCGGGCGCCCAACGATGTTGGAAGCGCCAACCACCACGGCGTTCATGCCGTACAGATCGGCGCCGGTGCTTTCCAGCAAGGTCATGATGCCTTTAGGGGTGCACGGACGCAGCAGCGGAATGCGCTGAGCCAGACGGCCGACGTTATAAGGATGGAAGCCGTCGACGTCTTTATCCGGACGAATGCGCTCCAGCAGTTTGGACGCGTCCAGGTGTTCAGGAAGAGGCAGCTGAAGCAGAACGCCGTCAATTGCCGGATCGTCGTTGAGGCGATCGATCAGATCGGTCAGCGCTTCTTGAGTGGTTTCGGAAGGCAGGTCATAAGCTTGGGAAAGGAAGCCGACCTCTTCACAGTCTTTACGCTTGTGCGAGACATAAACCTGAGAGGCAGGATCGCTGCCGACCAGGATCACCGCAAGGCCGGGCGTGCGCAGGCCTTGCTGGCGACGCTCGTTGACGCGTTGGGCGATCTGCTGGCGCAGGCTGGCGGCGATCGATTTGCCGTCGATTAGTTGTGCAGTCATTGCGCGTGATTAACCATCGAGAGGGGAAAAAAAGAGAACGCATTCTCGCATGTCATGCGGTGAGGGCAAAGGCGCTTGGTCTGCAAATTCCCCTAACCCCTTTAATTAAATGAATTTTTTTTAAAAAGGATTTGACGACCTTCGGGGCGCTCTATACTATTCGTCGCACTTGTCGGGCACAGCCTAGCACTGGTTAAGAAGGTCGAGCGGAATTACGGTTCTGCAAAACTGGAAAGCATTTAGTTTGTAGTCCTTCAAGGGTACAGATTAATAAGGCGCCCGTAGCTCAGCTGGATAGAGCATCCGCCTTCTAAGCGGATGGTCGCAGGTTCGAGTCCTGCCGGGTGCGCCATTAGGCAGCATTGGCACAAGTAACGCGATATGGTGGGCGTAGCTCAGTTGGTAGAGCACGGGATTGTGACTCCCGTTGTCGTGGGTTCGATCCCCATCGTCCACCCCATATTTCGAAAGGCGCCAGATTAACAGTCTGGCGCCTTTGCTTTAAAAGCCTCACTCGCGGATGTGGTGGAATTGGTAGACACACTGGATTTAGGTTCCAGCGCCGCGAGGCGTAAGAGTTCGAGTCTCTTCATCCGCACCAAATAAAGCTTCACTCAGGTCGATTGGCCTGGTTGGGGTCAGCAAAGAAGTTGTTTGGCTTTTTTGCAAAGTAATATGGTGGGCGTAGCTCAGTTGGTAGAGCACGGGATTGTGACTCCCGTTGTCGTGGGTTCGATCCCCATCGTCCACCCCATATTTCGAAAGGCGCCAGATTTAACAGTCTGGCGCCTTTTTTGTTTCAGTGGTTTGAGTGTCCAGCGGCTGCCGGTACTGGGTCGCAGGGGCAGGGCGTTTCGTCGTATTTATGTTTCTCGATGATGCCGCGCTGCCCGCCGGCCTTGCTCGCAAGATCGGTTGTCAGGGAGATGATTGGCAGCCTCTTCTATATATAGAAGGGTTGGCGCAGAGCCCTGGCGTGATTGGCTGTATTTGCCACCGGGGCGAGGTGCATCCGTGCATTCGCACCTATAAATTGCCTGCTGCGTTTTTACCCGTTTTCAGTAGGGTGACTTCTTGAGTTTGACCCACTAGAATGCATGCCCTTGATTCTGGGGTCGGAAACGGCCGGCTAACGTCTGTGCAACGAGGAATATCCATGCAAGTTTCTGTTGAAAATACTTCTGCTCTTGAGCGCCGCATGAGCATCACCGTGCCGGCTGAGCGCATCGAGACTCAGGTCAACAAGCGTCTGCAGCAGACTGCCCAAAAGGCCAAGATTGCTGGCTTCCGTCCAGGCAAAGTGCCAATGAGCGAAATCAAGCGCCGTTTCGGTGCTGAAGCTCGCCAGGAAGCTGTAGGCGACGTGATCCAGTCCTCTTTCTACGAAGCTGTGGTTGAGCAGAAGCTGAACCCGGCAGGTTCGCCTTCGATCGAGCCTAAGTCGCTCGAAGCTGGCAAGGATCTGGAATACGTTGCTGTTTTCGAAGTGTTCCCTGAGTTCACCGTTGCCGGTTTCGAAGGTATCACTGTAGAGCGCCTGAGCGCTGAAGTGGCTGATGCCGATCTGGACAAGATGCTGGACATCCTGCGCAAGCAGAACACCCGTTTCGAAGTGGCCGATCGCGCTGCTCAAAACGAAGACCAGCTGAACATCGATTTCGTTGGCAAGGTTGACGGTGAAGTGTTCGCTGGCGGTTCCGCCAAAGGTACTCAGCTGGTTCTGGGTTCCGGCCGCATGATCCCTGGCTTCGAAGACGGTCTGGTTGGCGCTAAAGCCGGCGAAGAGCGTGTTCTGAACCTGACCTTCCCAGAGGACTATCAGAACCTCGACCTGGCCGGCAAAACCGCTGAGTTCACCGTTACCGTGAACACTGTTTCCGAGCCAAAGCTGCCAGAACTGACCGAAGAATTCTTCGCTCAATTCGGTATCAAGGAAACTGGCCTGGAAGGCTTCCGCACCGAAGTTCGCAAGAACATGGAGCGCGAGCTGCGTCAGGCGATCAAATCCAAGGTCAAGAATCAGGTAATGGACGGTCTGCTGGCCACCAACCCGATCGAAGTGCCTAAGGCTCTGCTGTCCAACGAAGTTGACCGTCTGCGCGTGCAGGCTGTTCAGCAGTTCGGTGGCAACATCAAGCCTGACCAACTGCCGGCCGAGCTGTTCGAAGAGCAAGCCAAGCGTCGCGTTGTGCTGGGTCTGATCGTGGCTGAGGTGGTCAAGCAGTTCGACCTGAAACCTGATGAAGCCCGCGTTCGCGAGATGATTCAGGAAATGGCTTCCGCTTACCAAGAGCCTGAGCAAGTTGTGTCCTGGTACTACAAGAACGACCAGCAACTGAACGAAGTTCGTTCGGTTGTGCTGGAAGAGCAAGTTGTGGATACTGTTCTGCAGAAAGCTAGCGTGACCGACAAATCGGTCTCTTACGAAGAAGCGGTCAAGCCGGTAGAAGCTCCACAAGCCGACTGATCATTTTTGCGGTAAGAAGCACACACCATAAGCCAGCTCTCGAGCTGGCTTATGCGTATTCAAGACATAACTATTTGGGAGTGACTGCAGAGCATGTTCCGTAATTCGTATATTCAGCAGAACTCTGATATCCAGGCCGCAGGCGGCCTGGTCCCGATGGTTGTCGAGCAGTCTGCTCGTGGCGAGCGCGCCTATGACATCTACTCGCGCCTTCTCAAGGAACGAGTGATCTTTCTGGTTGGTCCTGTAGAGGACTACATGGCCAACCTGATCTGTGCGCAACTGCTGTTCCTTGAAGCGGAAAACCCGGACAAGGACATCCATCTCTATATCAACTCCCCGGGCGGTTCGGTGACGGCGGGCATGTCGATCTACGACACCATGCAGTTCATCAAGCCAAACGTGTCGACTACCTGTATCGGTCAGGCGTGCAGCATGGGTGCGTTCCTGCTGACGGCCGGTGCCCAAGGCAAGCGTTACTGCCTGCCGAACTCGCGTGTGATGATTCACCAGCCACTGGGCGGTTTCCAGGGCCAGGCCTCGGATATCGAAATCCATGCCAAGGAAATCCTCTTCATTCGTGAGCGTCTCAACACGTTGATGGCCAAACACAGCGGTCGCACTCTTGAAGAAATCGAGCGTGACACCAACCGCGACAATTTCATGAGTGCAGAAGCAGCGCGTGAATACGGCTTGATCGATGAAGTGATCAGCCAGCGTCCTGCTTAATCAAGCAGCTCAAAATAAGGTTGGTCGGCGGGTCCGATCACCAGCGGGCTTGAAAAAGCCCGCAATAGCCTTCATCTTGTGTTGCAAGCCTATCGGATTTGGATCGAACGAATGACTGACACCCGCAACGGCGAGGACAACGGCAAGCTGCTCTATTGCTCCTTCTGTGGCAAAAGCCAGCATGAAGTACGCAAGTTGATTGCCGGCCCCTCGGTCTTTATCTGCGACGAGTGCGTCGACCTGTGCAATGACATCATCCGTGAGGAGGTGCAGGAAGCCCAGGCCGAAAGCAGCGCGCATAAATTGCCTTCGCCTAAAGAAATCAGCGGCATCCTTGATCAATATGTGATTGGTCAGGAGCGTGCGAAAAAGGTTTTGGCCGTAGCGGTGTACAACCACTACAAACGCCTGAACCAGCGTGACAAAAAGAATGACGACGTCGAACTTGGCAAGAGCAACATCTTGCTGATCGGCCCGACAGGCTCGGGTAAAACCCTGCTAGCCGAAACACTGGCCCGCTTGCTGAACGTTCCGTTCACCATCGCCGACGCAACCACCCTCACCGAGGCTGGCTACGTGGGTGAAGATGTCGAGAACATCATTCAGAAGCTACTGCAGAAGTGCGATTACGACGTAGAGAAGGCTCAGATGGGCATTGTCTACATCGATGAAATCGACAAGATTTCGCGTAAGTCTGACAACCCGTCGATCACCCGGGACGTTTCCGGTGAAGGCGTGCAGCAGGCCCTGCTCAAGTTGATCGAAGGCACGGTCGCTTCCGTTCCGCCTCAAGGTGGTCGCAAGCATCCGCAGCAGGAATTCCTTCAGGTCGACACCCGTAACATCCTGTTCATCTGCGGTGGTGCGTTCTCCGGTCTGGAAAAGGTTATTCAAAACCGTTCCACCAAGGGCGGCATCGGTTTCAACGCAGAAGTTCGCAGCAAGGAAGAAGGCAAGAAAGTCGGTGAGTCCCTGCGTGAAGTCGAGCCTGACGATCTGGTCAAGTTCGGTCTGATCCCGGAATTCGTCGGTCGTTTGCCGGTTCTTGCCACGCTGGACGAGCTTGATGAAGCTGCTTTGATGCAGATTCTCACCGAGCCGAAAAATGCTCTGACCAAGCAGTATGCCAAGTTGTTCGAGATGGAAGGTGTGGACCTGGAATTCCGGGCCGACGCGCTGAAATCGGTCGCTAAACGCGCGCTGGAACGTAAAACCGGTGCTCGTGGTCTGCGTTCGATTCTCGAAGGTGTATTGCTCGACACTATGTATGAAATCCCCTCGCAATCCGAGGTGAGCAAAGTAGTGATCGATGAAAGCGTTATAGAAGGCAAGTCCAAGCCACTGTATATCTATGAAAACAGTGAGCCTGCTGCCAAGGCCGCGCCAGACGCCTAAGCGTCACGCAGCTGGTACAAAGAAGGGGCCTTCGGGCCCCTTTGCTTTTGTGGGAACTGGCCTGCCGGGCAATCCATTCCCATGTAGGAGCTGCCGCAGGCTGCGATCTTTTGACTTTGCTTTTCAAAGAGCAAGATCAAAAGATCGCAGCCGGCGACAGCTCGTACCGGGTTTTCTGATGTATCCAGTCCCCTGCATGCTTGGTTCTTCAAAGTCGTTTTTTTATCCGCTTGTTTTTTTCTAAACAAGCCCCCATCTTGGTTTCAAGCTTACTTCCATCTGTTTCCGGCCTTATGGCCGCCGTAGAGGCGAAATCATGAAGACAACCATCGAATTGCCTCTCCTGCCATTGCGTGATGTCGTTGTGTATCCGCACATGGTTATCCCGCTGTTCGTGGGGCGCGAGAAATCCATCGAAGCCCTCGAGGCAGCGATGACGGGCGACAAGCAGATCCTTCTGCTGGCTCAGAGAAACCCTGCTGACGACGATCCCGGTGAAGACGCGCTTTATCGCGTAGGTACAATTGCTACCGTCCTGCAGCTGCTCAAGCTGCCTGACGGCACGGTCAAGGTTCTGGTCGAAGGCGAGCAGCGAGGCACCGTCGAACGCTTCAGCGAAGTGGACGGCCATTGCCGTGCCGAAGTGTCGCTGATCGATGAAGTCGACGCGCCTGAACGCGAGTCGGAAGTGTTTGTTCGCAGCCTGCTGTCCCAGTTTGAACAATATGTACAGCTGGGCAAGAAAGTCCCTGCTGAAGTCCTGTCGTCGCTCAACAGCATCGACGAGCCAGGGCGTCTGGTCGATACCATGGCCGCGCACATGGCGCTGAAAATCGAGCAGAAGCAGGAAATTCTCGAAATCATCGATTTGTCGGCTCGTGTCGAACACGTGCTGGCGTTGCTGGATGCCGAAATCGACCTGCTGCAAGTCGAAAAACGCATTCGTGGCCGCGTTAAAAAGCAAATGGAGCGCAGTCAGCGCGAGTACTACCTGAATGAGCAGATGAAGGCCATTCAGAAAGAGCTCGGTGACAGCGATGAAGGTCACAACGAAGTCGAAGACCTGAAAAAACGTATCGATGCCGCTGGCCTGCCAAAAGACGCGCTCGCCAAGGCGACCGCGGAACTGAACAAGCTCAAGCAAATGTCGCCAATGTCCGCAGAAGCGACCGTGGTACGTTCGTACATCGACTGGCTGGTTCAGGTGCCTTGGAAAGCTCAAAGCAAGGTGCGCCTCGACCTGGCGCGTGCTGAGGACATTCTGGATGCCGACCACTACGGCCTCGAAGAAGTCAAAGAGCGCATCCTCGAATACCTCGCCGTGCAAAAGCGCGTGAAGAAGATTCGTGGTCCGGTGTTGTGCCTGGTCGGTCCTCCCGGGGTAGGTAAAACATCCCTGGCGGAGTCGATTGCTCACGCTACCAACCGCAAATTCGTCCGTATGGCCCTTGGTGGCGTGCGTGACGAGGCGGAAATTCGTGGTCATCGCCGTACTTACATCGGTTCGATGCCAGGAAGATTGATTCAAAAAATGACAAAGGTGGGCGTCCGCAACCCGCTGTTCCTGCTCGATGAAATCGACAAAATGGGCAGTGACATGCGTGGCGATCCGGCGTCGGCGTTGCTGGAAGTGCTCGATCCCGAGCAGAACCACAATTTCAACGATCACTATCTGGAAGTCGACTACGACCTGTCTGATGTGATGTTCCTGTGCACCTCGAACTCCATGAACATTCCACCGGCGCTACTGGACCGGATGGAAGTGATTCGTCTGCCGGGTTACACCGAAGACGAGAAGATCAACATCGCCGTCAAATACCTCTCGCCGAAGCAAATCACTGCCAACGGCTTGAAGAAAGGCGAACTGGAATTTGAAGCCGAAGCGATCCGCGACATCATTCGCTACTACACCCGGGAAGCCGGTGTGCGGGGGCTTGAGCGCCAGATTGCCAAGGTTTGCCGCAAGGCCGTCAAAGAGCATGCGCTGGAAAAACGCTTCTCGGTGAAGGTTACCGCAGACATGCTGGAACACTTCCTGGGCGTGCGGAAATTCCGCTACGGCCTGGCGGAACAGCAGGATCAGATCGGCCAGGTTACCGGGTTGGCGTGGACTCAAGTGGGCGGCGAATTGCTGACCATCGAAGCCGCTGTCGTGCCGGGTAAAGGTCAATTGATCAAGACCGGTTCCCTGGGTGACGTGATGGTCGAATCGATCACCGCAGCGTTGACCGTTGTTCGCAGTCGCGCGAAGAGCCTGGGCATCCCCCTGGACTTCCACGAGAAGCGTGATACGCACATCCACATGCCGGAAGGGGCGACCCCGAAAGACGGTCCTAGCGCCGGTGTAGGCATGTGTACGGCGCTGGTCTCGGCGTTGACCGGCATTCCGGTACGTGCGGATGTGGCCATGACGGGTGAAATCACCTTGCGTGGTCAGGTGCTGGCGATCGGTGGTTTGAAAGAAAAACTGCTCGCTGCTCACCGTGGCGGAATCAAGACTGTGATCATTCCTGAAGAGAATGTGCGCGATCTGAAAGAAATTCCTGACAATATCAAGCAAGATCTACAGATTAAACCGGTTAAATGGATTGACGAGGTCCTGCAAATTGCGCTGCAATACGCGCCGGAGCCCTTGCCGGATGTGGCTCCGGAGATAGTCGCGAAGGATGAGAAACGCGACGCAGATTCTAAGGAAAGAATTAGCACGCATTAGTACGTATTTGCCTGGGGGGCTTCCTTGACAGTTTTTTAGAGCCCTTGTTATAAAGCGGCTCTTAAGTGTCTGTAGGCCATTCAGCACTCGTTTTTGCTTTCACCAAAAAACTTAGAATCATACTCAAATAGATATAAGGGGACTTAGAGTGAACAAGTCGGAACTGATTGATGCTATCGCTGCATCCGCTGATATCCCGAAAGCTGCTGCTGGCCGTGCGCTGGACGCTGTAATCGAATCCGTCACTGGCGCTCTCAAGGCTGGCGACTCTGTTGTTCTGGTTGGTTTCGGTACCTTCTCCGTAACTGATCGTCCAGCTCGCATCGGTCGTAACCCACAGACCGGTAAGACACTGGAAATCGCAGCAGCCAAAAAACCAGGTTTCAAAGCCGGTAAAGCACTGAAAGAAGCTGTCAACTAAGTTTCGATTCAGGTTTTTGCCTATCCGGGTCGGGGTCAAGCCTGACCTGGCAGCGGAGCGGTAGTCCAGTCGGCAGGTCGCCGGTCCGAGACACCGAGGCTCGCAAGTTCGAGTCATCGGTCCGCTCCGTCAGTTACGAGAAGGCGCATCCTCGGATGCGCCTTTCTTCTATCCGGATTCTACCCACGCTCCACGGTTGCCTAATTTCGAAGTTCAACCGTTTATGGGGGACGCATGCTGCAGAACATCAGGGACAATTCACAAGGCTGGATTGCCAAGACCATTATCGGAGTCATCGTTGCACTGATGGCTTTGACTGGTTTCGACGCCATTTTTCAGGCCACGACGCACAAGAATGAGGCGGCAAAGGTCAACGGCGACGACATCAGCCAGAACGAGCTGAGCCAGGCGGTCGATATGCAACGCCGTCAACTCATGCAACAGCTGGGCAAGGATTTCGACGCTTCCTTGCTCGACGAGAAAATGCTGCGCGAATCGGCCCTCAAAGGCCTGATCGACCGCAAACTGCTGCTGCAAGGCGCAGAAAACTCGAAATTCGCTTTCTCCGAAGCGGCTCTGGATCAGGTGATCCTGCAAACGCCTGAATTCCAGGTGGATGGCAAGTTCAGTCCCGAGCGTTTCGACCAGGTCATTCGCCAACTCGGTTACAGCCGTATGCAATTCCGCCAGATGCTGGCTCAGGAAATGCTGATCGGCCAGCTGCGCGCCGGTCTGGCGGGTAGCGGTTTCGTCACCGATGCACAGGTTCTGGCCTTCGCCCGTCTGGAAAAACAGACCCGCGATTTCGCATCCCTGAACATCAAGGCTGACCCGGCGGCGGTGAAACTGACCGACGATGAAGTCAAAGCCTATTACGACGAACACGCCAAGGAATTCATGACGCCGGATCAGGTGGTCATCGATTACCTGGAGTTGAAGAAGGCTTCCTTCTTTGATCAGGTCAGCGTCAAGGACGAAGACTTGCAAGCGGCGTATCAGAAAGAAACCGCCAACCTGTCCGAACAACGTCGGGCTGCGCACATTCTGATCGAAGTAAACGACAAGACCACCGAAGCGCAAGCCAAGGCCAAGATCGACGAGGTCCAGGCACGTCTGGCCAAAGGCGAGAAGTTCGAGGCGCTGGCCAAGGAATTCTCCCAGGATCCGGGTTCGGCGAACAACGGCGGTGATCTCGGTTTCGCAGGTCCTGGCGTCTACGATCCAGCCTTCGAAAAAGCGCTGTATTCATTGGCCAAGGATCAGGTTTCCGAACCGGTTCGCACCGACTACGGTTTCCACTTGATCAAGCTCTTGGGTGTGGAAGCGCCTGAAGTGCCGACATTCGCCAGCCTGAAAGACAAGCTGACCCGCGAACTGAAGACCCAGCAGGTCGAGCAGCGTTTTGTCGAAGCAACCAAGCAACTGGAAGACGCCTCGTTCGAAGCTTCCGACCTGGCCCAGCCGGCGCAAGACCTGAAGCTCACTGTTCACACCTCCAGGCCGTTTGGTCGTGAAGGTGGCGAAGGCGTTGCAGCCAACCGTGCCGTGGTCACCGCAGCGTTCAGTCCGGAAGTCCTGGATGAAGGTGCCAACAGCACCGCCATCGAGCTCGATCCGGAAACCGTGGTCGTAGTGCGCGCCAAGGAGCACCTCAAGCCTGCGCAACTGCCTCTGGAAAGCGTGAACGTTGCCATTCGCGAGCAATTGGCCAAGGAGCACGCCAGTGCGGCTGCCAAAACCAAGGCTGAGGAGTTGATCGCCAGCCTGCGCGACGGCAAGACGCCGCTGGACAAGCCAATCGACGGTCAGAACTGGAAAGTCATCGAAGCCGCGACTCGCGCTCAGGAAGGGGTTGACCCAACCGTGCTGCAAGCGCTGTTCCGCATGCCCAAGCCTGCGGGCAAGGACAAGCCGACTTTCAGCAGCGTGACGTTGCCTGATGGCAGCCTGATGATCGTGCGCTTGAACGGCGTGAATGAAGCTGCAGCGCCGACTGAAGAAGAGAAGGCTCAATACCGTCGCTTCCTCGCGTCGCGTATCGGTCAGCAAGACTTTGCGGCTTACCGCAAGCAGCTGGAAAGCCAGGCCGACATCAAGCGTTTCTGATGGCAGACTGAGTTTTGCGCTACACAAAAACCCCGGCCCGTTGGTCGGGGTTTTTTATTGCGAAATCAAAAGATCGCAGCCTTCGGCAGCTCCTACAGGGGAACGCATTCCATGTAGGAGTTGCCGAAGGCTGCGATCTTTTGCTTGTGTAAAAGGAGGACGCGAATTTTCCTGCATATTTGGGATCCACACACCTGTAACTGTTTTAAGACACAATCGTTGCTCCGCTAAGCATCGATCTGTTGCACAATACGCCCCGGACCGTTTTCCTCAGGATGTTCAATGTTTAAATCATTTCCCATGCGTGTCGCCGGGCTGGCGCTGGTGCTTGTCACCGCGGCCGGGTGCTCGTCGAAGAAAGCCGCTATCTATGAGCATGAGAACTTCGATGACTCCGGTACGTTTTCCCGCAATTACCCGGTGACTGATGCACAATCCTGTGAGGCCGCCCGTCGAGCGTTGCTCAGCCAGGGTTACATCATCACCAGCAGCGATCCGAAACTGGTCAGTGGCCACAAGAGCTTCCAGCAGACTGGCGAGACCCACATGGAGATCAGCTTCAGTGTGGTCTGTGCCGATGACGGCAGCGAAGGGCACCATGCAACCATGTTTGCCAACGCCTTGCAGGACCGCTACGCGCTGAAGAAGACCAATAACTCCGCCAGCCTTGGCGTCGGTGTTTTGGGTTCGGTATCGATGCCGATCGGCTCGTCTGACGACTCGATGGTCAAGGTCGCCAGCGAAACCGTCTCGTCGGCCAAGTTCTACGAGCGTTTCTTCGCCCTGGTCGAACTGTTTTTGCCCCCGGAAGCGAAGAAGGCTGCGCACATCACCGAAAAGCCGAAAACCGATCTGGGCGTGCCGGAAACCAAACCAGCACCGGCGCCGTTGGTCGCAACCCCGCCACCTGCAGCAGAGCCAGCGCCTGCCGCGACACCGGAACCGGCACCCGCAGAGGCCACTCCAGCCGCCTCCGAGCCCGTTGCACCGCCGCCAGACGTTGCACCGATTACGCCAGCGGAAAACTCCGAGCCCGCGTCGTCTGCGGAAACGATTACGCCGCCGTCCAATCCAGACAATTTGGCTCCGCCAAGCGAGCCGATTCAATCGATGCCTGTCACCGGCCAATGACGGTTAGTTGTAGCGACGGGATTGCGTGAGTCCGCACCGATCCCGCAGCGGCAAAGATTGATCCGCGTCAACCCAGACCGCTTCCCTGCGGTCTGCATCGAAAAATTCCTGTGATAAATTCCTTACCGCCTGCTACGTTTTATTCAGTAGCGACGTAATGTCGTGTCCGCGTCATGGTTCTTTCACACGGGCACTTTATGCTCGAGGCGTTGGTCAATCATTCAGACATTTTTCAGTGAGCGGTGGGGGATTCGACGATGGACGATTATCAAGAAGAGCTGCTGGAATATCAGGCGTTTGAACTGGACCCGCTGGAACCGGCCGAAGACGCTACCGAGCTATAAGCTTCAGGCGGATTGGCGATGACTACGGCGAAACTCGCCAGGTGTCTGGCCATTCCAGCGTTTGAAGGCGCGTTGGAAGGCTTCGGCTGAGGCAAAGCCCAGCAGGTAGGCGATTTCACCGAATGCCAGTTCGGTATCGCGAATGTAGGTCATGGCCAGGTCGCGTCGTGTGTCGTTGAGAATCGCGCGAAATTGCGTGCCTTCCTCGGCGAGTTTGCGCCGCAAGGTCCAGGTTGGCAGCTTCAGGCGTGACGCCACTTCTTCCAGGTCGGGTTCCCGGCCACCATTGAGCAATGGCCCCAGCAACTGAGTGATGCGTTCACGCAGGCTTCGGGTGCGTGTCAGTTGTTCCAGTTCCCGTTCACACAGCTGCAGCAAATGGCGCCAGGTACTCGGGCAGTGCTCGGGATTTCGTTGAGCGAGGCTGGACAGGCTCAGGCGCAGCTGGTTGTGTTCGCAGCCAAACTGAATCGGGCAGTCGCCCAATGTTTCATAGTCTGCGCGGTAATCGGGTGCTTCGAACTCGATTTCGATGCGTTCGGCGCGCAGCGGAGCGGGGCTGACACTGGACAGTTGCTGCAACCATCCGGCGATGATCGAGTCGACCACGAAGCGGTTATAGGTGTTGTAAGGGCTGATGGAGTAAAAGCGCAGCCAGGCGCCCTGAGCGTCTTCGTGAAAGCTCGACTGCCCGCGATAGTTGGAGCCATACAAGGCTTCAAAACGAATCAGGCAGCGTGCGGCTTCGCGCACGGTCGGCGCCTGGGCGGCGGTGACCCCGGCGAGGCCGGCCTGACTCAAGCGGCTGAACAGCCCCATGCGCAAGCCGAGCGCCGGGTTCCCGGTCACTTGAATCGCGCTGTGACCCAGGCGCATGTAACGCGGGATCGAGAGTCGTGCACCCGCTTCGCCGAGACGGGCCGCATCGAGGCCGTATTGGTCCAGCAGCGGTTGCGGATCCACACCGTGACTGCGTACGGCGTCGGCCAGACTATGAACAAAGCCCACTGACAGATCGCCAAGACGTACCGCAAGGGCTTTCATTGTTTACAACCACAGGTTCAACAGGCGCGCACCACGGGCATTGCCGTCGGCGAACTGCTGACCGTTACTGTTGAGAAAGCTTTGACCGGCGCTGCCCTGATCCCAGAATTGCCCGCGCAGGAACACGCTCATGCCGGCGGTGGCTTGACTGGCCGGCGTCAGGGTCGTGAGGGTCAGGCGATGCCAGGCCTGGCCTTCGCTGAGCTCACCGGATTTGATGTTGACGGAAACCGGTGTCGACGAGCCTCGGTAACCGCGCCACGGTTGTTCCCAGCTGCCGCGACCCGCCACAAACGCCGGAACCGCTACCAGTTGCACATTCTGGTCATCGAGCTTGCGATAGTTTTCCGGATACCAACTGTCGCGCCCGATCAACACGCCCAGGCGTCCCGCCGGTGTATCGACCACATTGAGCGAATGCTCGCCGTTGGCCCTGATCGCATTTTGTTCAGCAAAGACCGGATACATCTGGCGCTGGGGCTGTCCGATCGGCTGGCCGTGGCGGTTGAACACCACGCTACTGTTGTACAGCGCGCCTCGACCGATTTTCAGAGTGCCGTCGATGACACTGGGCTCCGGTAACACGATGGAGCCTGCCACCAGCGTGACGTGGAATTCCTTTGCCAGGCCGCCAAACAATGCCTGGTAATCCCTGGCCATGGCTTTGGCTTTCATGCGCAGGTGGGCGTCGTCCAGACGGTTGCCGCCCTCGGCGCTGATCAGCGCGCGAACGAATTTCAAAGGGTTGCTTACAGCCAGCCAGTTCATGGCTTCCTTGAGGGTGGCGGCTTGATACAACTCATCCTTCTCGCCGCTGACCATCAGCCAGGTGCCAACATGTTCCGGCAGAACCACGATGGTTTTCTCATTCAACAAACCCTGTTCCCGGGCCTTCTGTAGATAGGCCGCGAGCTTGCGGTGCAGGCGTTCGGGGCTTTGGTAGTCGGTAGGAAACAATTCGGGCTGGATACCAAGCAGGTTGCCGCGATTGGCGGGTGTGCCCTGATCAACGGCGAGACTGATCCGCAAGTCCGAGAGGTAATGGCCCATCGGGCGATCCGCGGCCCACATGGCATAGGTCGTCAGGGCGGCGATCAGCGCCATGGAGAACGTCAGGTACAAAAGTTTGCGCATGGGGAAACAGTCAACGGCCGTGTGCTGGATTCGACGACTAGGGTATGGCCCATGCCGACGCTTGCCAAGGGCCGCTGCGCATTTGGATCAATAAGTTGTCAGTTACGGTCATTTGACGGCCAGCCAGCGACAACATAAGCCGAATTGTGCTGTTGCCCGTAGGGTCTACAGGCCTACATCCTAAGTTGTGAGCCTTGCCGACAGGCGGTCTTACGTCGCAATTGTTGCGCGCTTGCGGCCAATCCAAAGCACCTCAAAACCACCCCCAAGGCAGCGTATGGCGCCGCCTTTGAGCTTTCGATAATCGCCTCCGACATCCAGTCCCCCGTCGCGGAGCGCGCCATGCACAACAATAAGAATTTCACGCATCGTTTTTTACCGGCCTTGATCGCCAGTCTGTCTTCCTTCGGCATGAGCTCCATGGCCGAGGCCGATATCATGCTGTACGACAAGGACCAGACCACGTTCTCCACCGACGGCTACATCAACGCCTTCTATGTGAACAGCGATGTCGACCGGGCCGGCGACCAATACGACCGCCGTCAATCAAGGGTGAAAATGGGTTTTCTGCCCAACTATCTCGGCTTCAACATGGGCAAGCAGGTCGATGATCTGAAACTCGGTGCCCGCGCCTCGTTCTGGGTCACCATCAACGACAGTGAAACCAATGGCACCGACACCGCCATCGATGTGCGCCAGTTCTTCGGCACCGTGGCCAACCCGGAATGGGGAGAAGTGCTGATCGGCAAGGACTTCGGCCTGTTCGCCCGTTCCAATATCCTGCTCGATGAGATGCTTGCCGGTTACGGTCAGGTCAGCGATACCCTGGGGCTGGTGGATGGCGGCGGGGTGTCGTTCGGCAACATCGGCACCGGTTATCCGTACCCGTTCCCGACCTCGCAGATCACCTACCGCACGCCAGTGATGGACGGTTTGCGTGTGGCGGTGGGAATCATGGATCCGGTGGACACCAACGACAGCAGCCCGACCGGCAAGGCCTACCAGGAAAACCCGCGCACCGAGAGCGAGATCACCTATCAGTTCGACCTCGCCGGGGCGAAGATCTACAGCTGGGTCAACGGCAGCTACCAGACCTCGGACAACACCGATTCCACCGTCGACACCGTCACTTCCAAAGGCGTCGGTTATGGCGTGCAGGCGAAGATGGGCGGCTTGTCCCTGACCGGCTCCGGCTTCCAGGCCAGGGGGATCAATCCGTTTTTCACCAACAACGCCGGCGAACCGACCCTGCGCAACGTCGACAGTGACGGCTACCTGTTGCAGGGCTCCTACAAGTTGGGCAAGAACCGCCTGGCTCTGTCCTATGGCAAGACCAATGACGATGGCAACGGTGTGGTCGGCAGTGGCGCTGACTACGAGACCCGCGGCATCGCGCTGTTTCATGATGTGAATGACAACCTCAAGCTGGTGGCCGAGTACAACCAGTTTGAAATCAATGGGCATGACAGCAGTGCGCAGAACGAAGACACCGATACCTTCGCGGTGGGGGCGGTGTTGACCTGGTAGTAAGGCTGATCGGCTGACCCATTCCCAGTGGCGAGGGAGTTTGCTCCCGCTGGAGCGCGTAGCGGTCCCGCTGTTGGTCGCGCATCGACCGGTTTTGGGCCTGCTGCGCACGCCAGCGGGAGCAAGCTCCCTCGCCACAAAAGCGTGGGCTTGCCTGCGCCTGGCGGCCGGTTTCCAGCTCCCAGCCCGCTCAAACACTCTCATCCCATCGAAGCCCCTGACCGATACCCAAGTAGCATACGTCCCGGACCACAGGCTTCGTACACTCGTGCCTCATACACACGCTTGCGGGGGGCGACGATGCAGCAGGTCCAGAACGAAGGGATCGTCAGCGCGATGTCCCAGGCCACCGATCCGCAGCAGGTGGCGCAGGAACTGGCGTGTCAGTTACTGCATCCGCATCTCGGCTTCGTGCTGTTTTTCTGTTCCGCTGAATACGACTTGCAGGCGCTGGGTGGCGCCTTGCAGCAAGGTTTCGGCGGCATACGCCTGGCGGGCTGCACCAGTGCCGGGGAAATCACTGCGCAGGGTTATGGGCGCAATTGCGTGACGGCGGTGGGGTTTGACCATCGGTACTTTTCCATCGCCCTCGAATTGATCGACGAAATGGAGCACTTCAGCCTGATCGACGCACAGCAAATGGTCGAGCGCCTGGTCAACGGCTGTCGCAGCAACACCCTGGCACCGATCAAGGGCAACAGCTTTGCCCTGACGTTGCTCGATGGTCTGTCCAGCCGCGAAGAAATGGTCCTCGCCGCCTTGAGTGCGGCGCTGGGCGATATTCCGCATTTCGGCGGCTCGGCCGGTGACGACAACTACCTGACCCACACCCATGTTTACTTCGACGGCGGGTTTCACAGCGGCGCGGCGGTGGTAGTGCTGGTCAATACCTGGCTGGACTTTGAAGTGTTTACCACCCACCACATTCTGCCGCGAGCGGAGAAACTGGTGGTCACCGGCGCCGACAGCGCCTCGCGGCGAGTCTACGAACTCAACGCCGAACCGGCCGCCGCCGAGTACGCCCGGCACATTGGCGTGCCAGTCTCCGAACTCGACCATCGGATTTTCGCCGCGCACCCCCTGGCGGTGCGGATCAACGAGCACTATTACGTGCGCGCCATTCAGCAGGTTCATCCGGACCTGAGCCTGAGTTTCTACTGCGCCGTGGAGAACGGCATTGTCCTCACCGCCATGACCCCGGGCCCGATCCTGCCGAATCTGCAAAGCCTTTTCGACGGCTTGCAGGAACGGCTCGGCGATCTGTTGCTGACCATTGGTTGTGACTGTTTCCTCAGGCGACTGGAGCTGGAAGACGCCGGCAGCCTGGAACAGATCGGCAGTTTTTTGCGCGAACAGCGGGTGATGGGGTTCAACACCTACGGAGAACAGTTCAATGGCATGCACATCAACCAGACCTTCACCGGCGTTGCCATTGCCCGTGGCCGTTCCCTTGGACAGCGCTGAACTGCGGGCGCAAATTGCCGTCCTGCAGCACGATAATCAGAAGTTGCAACGCATCAACGCGGCGCTGATCGAACGCATCGAGTCCGGCATCACCCGCGGCAACGATCCGTACGCCGCCTTCCAGCATTCAGTGGTGCTGGCCGAGCAGGTGCGTGAGCGCACGGATGCCTTGAACCAGGCCATGGCTGAACTCAAGGCGGGCAACCATTTGCTGAGCGAAGCACGCCTGCGCGCCGAAACCGCCCATCAACACCTGATCGATGCCATCGAGAGTATTTCCGATGCCTTTGTGCTGTTCGATGTCGAGCAACGCATTGTTTTGTTCAACAGCCGCTTCAAGGCGTTCTGGATAAACAGCCGGGTGCGGATCAACGCTGGCATGCGCTTGTCCGAGGTCAAGCGCTTGATGATGAGCAACGGGCTGTTTACCGAGGAGTCTCGCGGGCACGCCGACGAAAACCTGCTGTATCGCTTGCAGGACGGACGTTGGCTTCAGGTCAGCGAACGGCCGACCCAGGAGGGTGGGCGAGTGATTCTTTTTACCGACATCACCGACCTTAAACTCAGCGAAACCATACGCCGTGAGCAGGCGGTGGCGCAGAAGTCGTACTTGCTGCAACGGGCGGTCGACAACTTGTCCCAAGGGGTGGCGATGGTCAACGCTGAGGGCGTTCTTGAACTGTGGAACCGACGCTTCCTGGAGCTCAGTGGCCTGGCACCTGTGGCGGCCCATCGTCCATTTTCCGAAGTGATCGCCGACAGCGAGTTGACCTTGCTGACCCCGGCCAGTCGCAGCCCGAACGGGCGTCCGCTGCAAGAATGCGAACAGCGTCTGCACGATGGCCGGGTTTTGGAAATCCGTACCCACCCGTTGCCGGCAGGGGGGTTCGTCAACACCTTCACCGATATCACTGAACGCTACCAGCACGCACAAGCCCTGAGTGAGAGCGAGCGCTGGATTCGTCTGATCACCGACCATGTGCCGGCGTTGATCGCTTACCTCAATGCGGATCTGGTCTACGAGTTCACCAACAAAGTCTACGAAGAATGGTACTGCTGGCCGCGCGGCGTGATGCTTGGCCAGAGCCTGCGCGAAGTGCACAGCGAGCAGCATTACCAGCGGCTGGAGTCGTACGTGGCCAGAGCGCTGGCCGGGGAGAGCGTGACCTTCGAATTCGCCGAGACCAACGTCAACAATCAGGAGCGCTACATGCTGCGTTCCTACGTACCCAACCGTCTGGCCAATGGCGAAGTGGTGGGGATCTTCGTGTTGATCCGCGACATCACCGAGCGCCGGCGTACCGCCGAAGCGCTGCACCAGGCTTATCAAAATCTCGAACGGCGGGTCCGCGAACGCACCGCCGAATTGACTGACCTCAACGACCAGTTGCTGCGCGAAATCGACGAGCGTCGCCAGGTCGAGTCGCGCTTGCGTGAGGCCAAGCTGGAAGCGGAACAGGCCAACCTGTCGAAGACCAAGTTTCTCGCTGCGGTCAGTCACGACCTGCTGCAACCCCTGAACGCCGCCCGGTTGTTCACCAGTGCCTTGTTGGAACGGCGCGAGCCGATTGCCAACGAAAATCTGGTGCGCAATGTCAGCAATTCACTGGAGGACGTGGAAAGTCTGTTGGGCACGCTGGTGGATATTTCCAAGCTCGATGCCGGTGTGATCAAGGCCGATGTAGCGCCGTTCGCCTTGAGCGAGCTGCTGGAAAATCTTGCGGTCGAATACACCCAGGTGGCGCGCAGCGAAGGCCTGGAATTGCATTTCATTGCGTGTTCGGCACTGGTACGCAGCGACATCCAGTTGCTGGCGCGCATCCTGCGCAATCTGTTGAGCAACGCCATTCGCTACACCTACAGCGGCCGCGTGGTGCTGGGGTGTCGGCGTCATCAGCAAAGCCTGTCGATAGAGGTTTGGGACAGCGGAATGGGCATTGCAGAAAATCGTCTTGAAGAAATTTTTCAGGAGTTCAAACGTGGCGACGTGCAACGTCCGGATCAGGATCGTGGGCTAGGCCTGGGCCTGGCGATTGTCGAGAAAATTGCCGGCATCCTCGGGCACCGCATTCACGTGCGTTCGTGGCCGGGCAGGGGCTCGATGTTTTCGGTGGAGGTGCCGATCAGCGCCACCGCCCCCAAACCATTGCCGAACCTGCTGCTGAGTGAACCGATGCTCGAACGGCTGCGCGGCGCGAGGGTCTGGGTGCTGGATAACGATGCGACCATTTGTGCCGGGATGCGCACGTTGCTGGAAGGCTGGGGCTGCCGCGTGGTGACGGCGCTGTCGGAGGACGACTTGGCGCGGCAAGTGGACAACTTCCATGCCGGCGTCGATTTGTTGATTGCCGACTATCACCTGGACAACGATCAGAACGGCGTCGATGCCGTCGCGCGGATCAATGCCCGCCGTGCTTGCGCGATTCCGGCCATGATGATCACCGCCAACTACAGCAACGAGCTCAAACAGCAGATCCGCGAACTGGGCCATACCCTGATGCACAAACCGGTGCGGCCGATGAAGCTGAAGGCGGCGATGAGTCATTTGCTCGCCAGGCCTTGATTTCTCGGGTGTCGGTGCTGGCCTCATCGCTGGCAAGCCAGCTCCTACAGTGGATGTGTGATGTCCACAAAACCCTGTAGGAGCTGGCTCGCCCGACAATGGATGTGATGTTCACAAAACCCTGTAGGAGCTGGCTCGCCCGACAATGGATGTGCTGTTCACAAATCCCTGTGGGAGCTGGCTTGCCAGCGATGGGAGCGACGCGGTCTGCCTGTTTCAACGCCGCAAATATGACCCGAAATCGATATCCCCGGCACTCAGGATGGCCTGTACCCGGTTGTGCACATTGAGCTTGCGCAGGATCGCCGAGACGTGGGCCTTGACTGTGGTCTCGGCGATTTCCAGGGTGTAGGCGATTTGTTTGTTCGATTCACCCTTGGTCATGCGCTCCAGGACCTGCAATTGTTTGCGGGTCAGGGCCTGGAGCAGTTCCGGCGGGAAGCTCGGGGCATCGTTCATCCGCCGGTGCGTGCTGCTTTTCGCCGTACGGATAATGTCCGGCGGCAGGTAGACATTGCCATTGAGAATCTGCTGGATCGCCTCGGTCATTTGGGCGCGTGGCGAAGACTTGGTGATGAAGCCCACCGCGCCGTAGGTGATGGCTTGCAGGACGATTTGCTTGTCCTGCTCGGCAGAGACAATCACCACCGGAATGGTCGGCGCTTCGTTGCGCAGGTTGATCAGGCCATTGAGCCCATGCATGCCTGGCATGTTCAAGTCGAGCAGGATCAGGTCCAGATCATCGTGTTCCTGGGTCAGTGCCAGGGCGCTGTCCAGGTCGGCGGTTTCCATCACTTCGCTACCGGCAAAGCCATCGCTGATGACGTTGTGTATGGCTTCGCGAAACAGCGGGTGATCGTCGGCAATCAGAATTTTGTACATAGCCTTTCACCTCGTTATTTTGATTATGGTGTGGCAACAACACGCACGCGTAAAGCTCAGGGAAAGGGTTCGGGCGAAGCCTGCGTGACCGGCAGGTTGGCTGCTTGCCAGGCGTCGAGGCCATCGCGGTACCAATACAGTGTTTTATAGCCCAGCGTGGCCGCGCGCTTGACCGCGTTCCAGCTCAACCAGCAGTCGGACCGGCAGTAAAAGACCAGCGGTTGCGTCGGGTTGCCGGCGGTCAGTTTTTTCAGGTTGTCGGCGAAATACGCCTGCCATTGCGCCGTCAGCTCACCGTCGCCGCTGTTCGCCAGCCAATGGCTGCCGGGCAGGTTTTCGTGGGGCTGATCTTCAATGAATCGGCCTTGCAGCCATTGGCGACGATAGACGTCGATCAACACCGGGCGCGGTGTCTGCTCAAGCAGCGCTTGCAGGGCTGGTGTGTCAACGATGGTCGCGCCTTGCAGTTGCTCGGGCGTCGGGCTGCGGTACAGGTCGATGCGATAGCCATCAGGGGAAAACAGCGGGGTTTGTGCGTGTGCACCGCCCAGCCACAGGCTTAGCGATAGCGCAGCGAGAGTGGGACGCAACAGGTGACGTCGGGCACGCGGCATGGGGTTCGATCCTTATAGTTATGAACCCATTACATGCCAGTCGCGCTGCGTTGGGAATGCGACGATAGACAGGTAAAACCAGTACTAAAGTAGGAGCCAGCAAGTCGGCTCCTACAGGGGGGGTGTCAGCTGGATTTGCGCAGGGCGGCATGTTGGGGGTTGAAGGTGAGTACGGCGAGCAAAGCGAACAGCAGGGTCAGGCCCACGCACACCGCCAGTGCCAGTGGATTGAACCGCTCATACAAGGCAAAGCGCACCAGCTCGACCGCATGGGAGAACGGGTTCACTGCGCACAACCAGTACAGCCACTCGCTGGCCTCGCGCATTTTCCACAGCGGATAGAGCGCCGATGACAGGAAAAACAGCGGGAAAATCACGAAGTTCATCACCCCGGCGAAGTTCTCCAACTGGCGAATCGCGTTCGACAGCAACAGGCCCAGTGCACTGAGCATCAACGCCACCAGCAACAGCGCCGGCAAGGCAATCAGCAAACCCATGGCTGGCGGCTGAACGCCGTAGATCCAGGCAATCGCCAGGAAGGCATACACCTGCAACAGCGAAATCAGCGAGGTGGCCAACAGCTTGCTGCACAGTAAAAAGGTTCGGGGCAGGGGGCTGGTGAGTAGCACGCGCATGCTGCCCATCTCGCGGTCGTAGACCATCGACAGTGATCCCTGCATGCCGTTGAACAGCAGGATCATGCAGGCCAGCCCCGGAATGATGTAGACCTCGTACGGAATGTAGGTGTCGTAGGGCTCGATGATGGCGATGCCCAATGCGGCGCGAAAACCCGCGGCGAACACCAACAGCCACAACAGCGGCCGCACCAGGGCGCTGAGAAACCGCGTGCGTTGCAGCACAAAACGCAGCCATTCGCGCAGGACGATGCCGCTGAAACATTGCCAGTAAGCGTTCATCGGCCGACTCCTGATGTGGTCAGGCGAGAGAAGGCCGAGCCCAGGTCGCCGCCGTGTTCCAGACTCAATGCATCGGCCTGTCCGCTGGCCACCAAGCGGCCCTGATGAAGGATCAACAGGTCGTCGCTGGCCTGTATTTCGTCGAGCAGGTGAGTGGTCCAGAGCACGCTGATGTGCTGTTCGTGGCACAGCTTGCGAATGTGCTGGTTGAGCGCAAGGCGACTGGCCGGATCAAGGCCGGCACTGGCCTCGTCGAGCAATAACAAGCGCGGTTCATGCAGCAGGGCGCGGGCGATTTCCACCCGGCGGCGGTGGCCACCGTTGAGCTCGCGCACCCGTTCGCGACGCCGTTCGGTCAGGGTCTGACGGGCCAGTTCGGCATCAACCCGGAGGCCAGTCTGGCGACGCGACAAACCATGCAGCGCGGCGTGGTAACGCAGGTTTTGTTCGACGCTGAGGTCCAGGTCCAGGGTGCTTTGCTGGAACACCACACCCAGTTGTTTGAGCGCCGGGCGCGGCGCGCTGCGCAATGAACAGCCGCCGACCCGGATATCGCCGTGTTGCAAATCATAGAGCCGGGTCAGCAGCGCGATCAGGGTTGATTTACCGGCGCCATTGGGGCCCAGCAGCGCCGCGAAACGTCCCGGTTCCAGGCTGAAGTTGACTTGGCGCAAGGCCTGCCGAGGGCCGTAGGCGAAACTCAGGTCGCTGACCTCCAGGGCGTTCATGGGGTCACCACCACGCCCCACGGATAGCGCCCGACCTTCACCGATTTGCTGACCTTGAGGCTGTCGACATCGATCACCGAGACGTCACCGCTGACGCCGTTGGTGGCCAGCAACTGCTTTTGATCCGGGGTAAATGCCATCTGCCACACCCGTCGACCGACCAACAGATAGTCGAGAATCTCGAAGGTTTTGGCATCGATCACCGCCACATGATTGGCCGGGCCGAGCGCGACAAAGCCATACTTGCCGTCGGCGCTGAGCTTGACACCCACGGGTTGGACTTTGTCTGGGTGCACGCCCTTGATCTGGAAGTTCAGAGTCTTGAGGATCTTGCGGTTGGCGACGTCGAGGATGGTCACCGTGCCGCCGATTTCCGCTGAGGCCCAGAGCTGCGCTCCATCCGGGGAGAACTCGACGAAGCGCGGCCGCTGATCCACCAGCGTACTGTCGGCCAGGGTCTGAGTGCTGGTGTCGATCCAGTGCAGCATGTTGGTGGTTTCGCTGGTGTTCACCGCCCACTTGCCGTCGGGGCTGACGGCCATGCCTTCAGGCTCGACGCCGACGCTGATCTGACCGAGGACCTTGGAGGTCTCGGTGTCGATCACCGTGACTAGTGCATCGTCTTCGTTGGAGACGTACAACCAGCGATTGTTGGGGTGCAGGGCAAATTGCTCGGGGTCCTTGCCCGAGGGCAGTTCCTTGATGATCTTGCGGGTGGCGACGTCCATCACCTGGACCCGGTCCGAGTCGCTGGCGCAGATGTACAGCAACTTGTTGTCATGGGATAGCAGCAGGCCACGGGGGCGCTGGCCGACGGGGAGGGTGTCGGTGACTTGCAGGGTCTGCATGTCGATCAGGCTCAGGCTGTTGTCCTTTTCATTGGAGATCCAGGCGGTGCTGGCTGCGGCGTGTCCGGCGGCGAGCAGCAGGGCGCAAGAAATCAGGGTGCGGCGCATGGCAGTTTCCTTGTTGTAGTTGTTGTCTTCAGGGAAAGCGGCAGCTGACCTCGGGTTTGTCGTAACCCAGGCTGTCCATCTCGTTGAAGGGGTGCAGGAAGCCGTCCTGCGGTGAGGTGCTGACCAGCGCCCTTGGCTGCACGATCGGAATCGGTTGGCGCAGTTGGCCGTTCCACGGGCGATAGCTGAGTTTGCGGCCCTTGAAACCGTCCAGCGGCAACTGATCGCTGATTTCCAGGTCACGGATCGCCATCGGCTCGGTCTGCCGCAATTTGCTCACGGCGCTGGCGATGCTGCGCACGGCAATCCACGCGGCGAAGTCGCGGTCGTTCATCCAGCGCCCGGTCAGGGCTTCGAAGCGCTTCTGTAATTGTGCGGCGCCGTAGGTTTCCACGGTCTTGTGCCAGCCCACCGGGGTCAGGCCCTGAGTGCCGGCGACCGGACGCGGGTACCAGGTCTGGTAAGGCACGTACTCACCGAAATCGCCGCGCTCATCCGCCACCAGCACCACGTCGTATTCGGCGGTCTGGGTGAATAGCGGCATGTCCGCCTGAGCGCTGCGGCGTTGATCGTTATCGAAGCTCCAGGGTTTCTCTGCCGCCAGATGCAGACCGAAGCGCTTGGCCGCGCGGCGCAGGGCCGCGGCATAGGCTTGATCGTCTGCGGTGGGGCCAACGATCAATAGCGCCCGTTGCCATTTACGCACCACCAGAAATTGCGCCAGCGCGTCGGCGAGCATCGCCCGGCTCGGCAGACTGTGCAGCACGTTTGGCAGGCAGTCGGTGGTGCGCAGGCTGTCATCGGGGCTGCCGGCGTTGAATAAAAGGCTGTCGGGGAGTACCGCGCTGAGCCGACGCAGAGTTTCTGCCGGTGCGTTGATCACAAACAGCCGAAGTCCTTGCTCGTGCTGAGCCTTGGCGGCCTCGACCAAGGCATCCGCGGTGTCGACGCTGGCACTCACCAGGTTGTAATTGTGATTGAGGAAGCGCCCGGTGCTGTTGCTGTCGGTGATCGCCAATTCAGCACCGCGCAGCCCGGCGTCGGTGGGTTCGGGAATAACGTTCGACAGCAGCGGGCCTGGGTCCGGGCGATAGCCCAGATAGCCGATTCGCACCTGCAATGGCGCATCCGCAGCCTGGCTCTGGTTGACCAGCCCGGCAGCGCAGGCAATCGCCAGCAGGTAGATCAAGGCGTAAGGGGCAAGTTGGCGCATAGGGCTCTCCATGACCGTTAGCGCCAGCATAGGAAGCCTGTGATGCAGTGAAAATATGCAGAAAGTACCGAAAGGCCAGTACCAAGGTAGTAGCTCGCCCCGGGCGGCGCGGTTCTAGCATGGGCAACGATGGCTACAGATCTTTGAGGGGATTGACCATGCGTATCGTCAAAGCACTGCTTCTGCCGTTCCTGCTGATCCTGACCCTGATCGGCGTCGACCGGCTACACGGCCAGCGTCCCGTGTCCAACGAACGCCTTACTACCAAGGGATTAGACGGCGGCCACCAAAGCAGCATGGGGCCTGCGCACCGGGCTTTCTAAGATGGTCGCCATAGCCTCTGCCAAGAGGTCTTGCGTGCAATCCTGAGGGCATAACAATGACAACAAAACGCAACGCCTTGCTCGTCGCCGGACTGCTGGCCGGCTTTATCAGTGCAGGTTCCGTTTGGGCCCATGGCAACGTGGTGCCGCAGGCCGTCGCCACCCAGGGCCTGACCCCGATCAAGGATGCCGGCGTACCGGTCGATGCCGATGGCTGGGCGGCGGTAAATCCTTATCGTACTGCGCCGGAACACGATAAAGCGGTGGAAATCGGTGCTTCGGCCTACAACCAGAACTGCGCAGCCTGCCATGGCCTTGAAGCCAAGTCCGGCGGCATCGCCCCGGACTTGCGCATGCTCGATGTCGGCGAGGCGGGCGATGAATGGTTCGTCGAACGGGTACGCCATGGCGCGGTGCGTGACGGCCGGGTGTACATGCCGAAGATGGCCGACTACCTGAGTCAGGAAGCCCTGTGGGCGGTGCGCAGTTATCTGGACAGCGTCCACGTCGAGGAGTGACCCATGCGCCTGCTCGCGGTGTTGATCAGCGCTGTGTGGCTGTGCTGCCAGTCGGTGCAGGCGCAGGTTCGCAACTACGATGAAATGATCGCCGCCGGGGAACTGAAAGTGGCGGTCTACAAGGACTTCGCCCCCTACAGCTTTGAAGACGCCGGTCAACCCCGCGGGGTCGATGTCGAGCTGGCCCAGGCGCTGGCCAAGGCGCTGGGCGTGCAGCTGACACTGATGTGGGCGCCCGCCGGGGAAAAACTCGACGATGACCTGCGTGATTACATCTGGCGTGCGAGCCCGCTGCACAATCAGCAACTGGCCGACCTGATGATGCGCGTGCCTTACGACCGCGATTACGCACAGAAGCGCAACGAATTCGGCGAGATGGAAAACGGCCACGTGGTGATGTTCGGCCCGTACCAGAACGAACAATGGCAGGTCGCCTACGACCGTCGAAGACTGGACAAAGTCGCCAGCGTTGCGGTGTTCGAGCAACACCCGATCGGCGTCGAAGTCGACAGCGTTCCGTCGTTCTACCTGACCTCGGTGTTCAACGGCATGCTCGCCGGCAAGACCCGCCACTATCCGGGCGTGTCGCAGGCGTTTGCCGCGATGAAGGCTGGCGAAGTCGACGCCGTCATGGCCATGCGCGGCGAGATCGACTGGCAAGTGCACGAAGCGGCCGACCCGCAATTGGCCCTCGCCGAAAACGCCTACCCGAACATGGGCAAGCAGCTCTGGGAGATCGGCATGGCCGTGCACGAAAGCAATCGGCAACTGGCCTATGCCGTGGAAGAGGCGTTGGAGGGGTTGATCCGCGAGGGCGCGGTGAAAACCATCTATGGCCATTACGGCCTGCGTTACGACGTGCCCGAAATGTACCAATAGGAGCAGGTGATGATCTGGCGAAGGAGTTGTCTGTTGGCCGCTTGGTTGATCTGGAACCCGGTCGCACAGGCGGTGGATGTCGACCCGGGAAAGGACCCGGTGCCATCGGTGATGTGGGCCTTCTATCACAAACAAATGCTTGGCGATGCGCCGTTCGTGTTCGATGAGCGGGTCAAGCTGCTGGCGCCGCCGTTCGCCGAAGATGCCCGGCAAGTGCCGCTGGAAATCGACGCCCGTGCCTTCAAGGGCGATGTGGTGAAAATCCTCGCCTGGGCGGAGCTCAACCCCTTGCCGAAAATCGTTGATTTTGAACCGCTGGCCGGTGTGTTGCCGTGGCTGTCGATTCGCATCCGTGTCGAACAAGCCACGCCCTTGCGCGCGGCGGTGCTGACCCGTGACGGCGTGTGGCATGTCGGTTCGACCCTGATCGACGCTGCCGGTGGCGGCTGCACCGCGCCCAGCGTCGTGCGCACCCAACCGGGTTGGGAAGAACACATCGGCGAAGTGTTGGGTGGACGTTATCCGCGCGATCAATTCAGTCGACTGCGCTTGCAGGTGGCACATCCGATGGACAACGGCATGGTCAGTGGCATCCCGGAATTTTTCCTCAACCATGCCGAGCTGCGCGATCAGCACGATCAGTTGCTCGCCCGTCTCGAACTGTTCCCCGCCGTCAGCGAAAACCCCAACCTGGCCTTTGATGTCCAAGAGGCAGGGCCAACGCGCCTGTTGTTGCGCGATAACAGCGGCAATCAATTCGATGCGTCGATCCCCTGAATTCAAGGAGCCTGTCATGCGCTGGATGCTGCTGTTGCTCGTCGGCCTGACCCTGCCAGCCATGGCTGATCTCGAATATTCGCTCAAGCCCAGGCAAATCGCCGAAGACACCTGGTTGCTGGAAGGCAGCACCGATAATTTCGCCAAAGACAACGGTGGCAACATCGTCAACACGGGGTTCATCGTGACCGAGCGTGGCGTGGTGGTGATCGATAGCGGACCGTCCAGGCGTTATGGCGAAGCCATGCGCCGGGCTATAAAGGCCACCACCGACAAACCGGTGATTGAGGTCTTGCTGACCCATCATCACCCCGACCATGTGCTGGGCAATCAGGCCTTTGCGGACGTGCCGATTGGCGCCTTGGCCGGTACCACGGAGCTCCTGCAAAAACAGGGCGATGCCATGGCCGAGAACATGTATCGGTTGGTGGGCGACTGGATGCGTGGCACTGAAGTGGTGCTGCCCACGCAGACGCTGGCGCCCGGTGTGAAAAGTTTTGGGAATCATGATTTGCGCTTGCTGAGCCTGGGTGGGCATACGGGTGCGGATCTGGCTATTCTCGACCAGCGAACCGGCGTGCTATTCGCCGGGGACCTGGTGTTTTATCAGCGGGCACTGACCACGCCCAACAGTCCGGGGCTGGCGGTGTGGCTGGCCGATATTGCGACCCTGCAGGGGCTGCCCTGGAAACTGATCGTGCCCGGCCACGGCCCGATCGCCAGCGACCCGCAACCTTTCGTGCAAATGCGCGATTACCTGGGCTGGCTCGATCGATTGCTGCGCGACGGTGCTGCGAACGGCAGTGACATGAGCGAGATGATCCGCAGTCCGATTCCTGAAAGGTTTGCCGGGATCAATCTCAGCCGCTACGAGTTGATCCGCAGCGTCAGTCATTTGTATCCGCGGTACGAGCGGGCGCAGATGAGCCGAGTCGATTCTGCGGCAGACAAATGATCACCACACATCTCCTGTGGGAGCGGGCTTGCCCGCGATAGCGAACTGTCAGGCGACGAATGTGTTGAAGGTGAAGCCGCCGTCGCGGGCAAGCCCGCTCCCACAGTGGCCTGTGTTCAATCATGAAAATCCGCTGTCCATCCCCTCCGACCCTGTACCAAGGAACTAGAAAACTCCACATTGCGGGCAATTGTTGTCGCGGCGGCGGCGCCCAAGAATCTGCACCAGACCGGGAAAATTTTCCGGACATAACAAAAAACTGCAGAGGAAGCCGTCATGACTCAACCCGCACGTCGCCAGTCCTTCGTCTTGAGCCTGTTGCTCAGTGCCATGCTGTTGTCCGGTCAGGCATTGGCCGGGGTTTCCGACCAGGACATTCTCCAGGATCCGAAGAACCCGGAGCAGGTCGTCACCAACGGCCTGGGTGTTCAGGGGCAGCGCTACAGCCCGCTGGACATTCTCAATGTCGACAACGTCAAGGAGCTGCGGCCGGCGTGGGCATTTTCTTTCGGCGGGGAAAAGCAGCGCGGTCAGCAGGCGCAGCCGATGGTCAAGGACGGTGTGATGTACATGACCGGTTCCTACTCGCGGGTGTTCGCCGTGGATGCGCGCACCGGCAAGAAACTCTGGCAGTACGATGCGCGCCTGCCGGATGACATTCGTCCGTGCTGCGACGTGATCAATCGGGGTGTCGCGCTATACGGCGACCTGGTGATTTTCGGCACCCTCGACGCCAAGCTCGTGGCGCTGAACAAGGACACCGGCAAGGTGGTCTGGAGCAAGAAAGTCGCCGATCACAAGGAAGGCTACTCGATCAGCGCCGCGCCGCTGGTGATCAACGGCAAACTGATTACCGGCGTGGCCGGTGGTGAATTCGGCGTGGTCGGCAAGATCGAAGCCTACGACCCGAAAAACGGCGATCTGCTGTGGACCCGGCCAACGGTCGAGGGCCACATGGGTTACGTCTACAAGGACGGCAAAGCCGTGGAAAACGGTATCTCCGGCGGCGAGGCAGGCAAGACCTGGCCAGGCGATCTGTGGAAAACCGGCGGCGCCGCGCCATGGCTGGGCGGCTATTACGACCCGGAAACCAATCTGCTGTTGTTCGGCACGGGTAACCCGGCGCCATGGAACTCGCACCTGCGGCCTGGTGACAACCTCTACTCGTCGTCGCGCCTGGCGCTCAACCCGGACGACGGCACCATCAAATGGCATTTCCAGAGCACGCCCCACGACGGTTGGGACTACGACGGCGTGAACGAACTGGTGTCGTTCAACTACACCGAGGGCGGCAAGGAAATCAAAGCGGCGGCCACCGCTGACCGTAATGGATTCTTCTACGTGCTGGACCGCACCAACGGCAAATTCATCCGTGGCTTTCCGTTCGTGGACAAGATCACTTGGGCCACCGGACTGGATAAAGAAGGTCGACCCATCTACAACGAAGCCAGCCGTCCTGGCGCACCGGGCAGCGAAGCCAAAGGCAGTTCGGTGTTCGTAGCGCCGGCCTTCCTCGGCGCGAAAAACTGGATGCCGATGGCCTACAACCGCGATACCGGGTTGTTCTATGTACCGTCCAACGAATGGGGCATGGACATCTGGAACGAAGGCATCGCCTACAAGAAAGGCGCGGCGTTCCTCGGCGCCGGATTCACCATCAAACCATTGAACGAAGACTACATCGGCGTGCTGCGGGCGATCGATCCGAAAACCGGCAAGGAAGTCTGGCGCCACAAGAACTTCGCGCCGCTGTGGGGCGGTGTGCTGACCACCAAGGGCAACCTGGTGTTCACCGGCACGCCGGAAGGTTTCCTGCAGGCGTTCAATGCCAAGACCGGCGAGAAGGTCTGGGAATTCCAGACCGGTTCCGGCGTACTCGGTTCGCCTGTGACCTGGGAAATGGACGGCGAGCAGTACGTCTCGGTGCTCTCCGGCTGGGGTGGCGCCGTACCGCTGTGGGGCGGCGAAGTGGCCAAGCGCGTGAAGGACTTTAACCAGGGCGGCATGCTCTGGACGTTCAAGCTGCCGAAAGACCTCGTTGCCAAGCACTGATTCTTTGGCCAACTCAAACCCTGTGGGAGCGGGCAAGCCTGCTCCCACAGTGAATCGTGTGAAACCTACGACCAAATAACGAGAGTCCCTCCTGCCAACGATGCATTCGTCTGGCGCACGGGGCTCTCTAGTATCGGTTCATCGCTTGTCGGCTCGACAGGCATCGACCCAGACAGAGGCCCACCATGATCTATGCCCAACCCGGAACACCCGGCGCCGTCGTGACTTTCAAACCACGCTACGGCAACTTCATCGGCGGCGAATTCGTCGCGCCGGTCAATGGCGAGTATTTCACCAACACCTCGCCGGTCAACGGTGAAGTGATTGCCGAATTCCCGCGTTCCAGCGCCGCCGATATCGACAAGGCCCTGGACGCTGCCCATGCCGCCGCCGATGCCTGGGGCAAGACCTCGGCTCAGGACCGCTCGCGGGTGTTGTTGAAAATCGCCGATCGCATCGAGCAAAACCTGGAAATCCTCGCCGTCACCGAAACCTGGGACAACGGCAAAGCCGTGCGCGAAACCCTCAACGCCGACGTGCCGCTGGCGGCCGATCACTTCCGCTACTTCGCCGGCTGCATCCGCGCGCAGGAAGGCGGCGCTGCCGAGATCAACGAGCTGACCACCGCTTATCACTTCCACGAACCATTGGGCGTGGTCGGGCAGATCATTCCGTGGAACTTCCCACTGCTGATGGCCGCCTGGAAACTCGCGCCAGCACTGGCCGCCGGCAACTGCATCGTGCTCAAACCGGCAGAACAAACGCCGCTGTCAATCATGGTCTTCGCTGAGTTGATTGCCGACTTGCTTCCTGCCGGCGTGTTGAACATTGTCCATGGGTTCGGTCGCGAAGCCGGCGAGGCCCTGGCCACCAGTAAACGCATTGCCAAGATTGCCTTCACCGGCTCGACCCCGGTCGGCGCGCACATCATGCATTGCGCTGCTGAGAACATCATTCCGAGCACCGTGGAACTGGGCGGCAAGTCGCCGAACATCTTCTTCGAAGACATCATGAACGCTGAGCCGCAGTTCATCGAAAAAGCCGCCGAAGGCCTGGTGCTGGCGTTCTTCAACCAGGGCGAAGTGTGCACCTGTCCATCACGGGCGCTGGTGCAGGAATCAATCTACGAGCCGTTCATGGCCGAGGTGATGAAGAAGATCGTCAAGATCAAGCGCGGCAACCCGCTGGACACCGAGACCATGGTCGGCGCCCAGGCGTCCGAGCAGCAATACGACAAGATCCTCTCGTACCTGGCCATCGCCCAGGAGGAGGGCGCCGAACTGCTCACAGGCGGCGCGGCCGAGCGTCTGGAAGGCGACCTGTCCAGCGGCTATTACATCCAGCCGACGCTGCTCAAGGGCCACAACAAAATGCGCGTGTTCCAGGAAGAAATCTTCGGGCCGGTGGTGGGCATCACCACGTTCAAGGACGAAGCCGAAGCCTTGGCCATCGCCAACGACAGCGAGTTCGGCCTCGGGGCCGGCCTCTGGACCCGCGATATCAACCGCGCCTACCGCATGGGCCGGGCGATCAAGGCCGGGCGCGTATGGACCAACTGCTACCACCTGTACCCGGCGCATGCGGCGTTCGGTGGCTACAAAAAGTCTGGCGTCGGCCGGGAGAACCACAAGATGATGCTCGACCATTACCAGCAGACCAAAAACCTGCTGGTGAGCTACGACATCAATCCGCTGGGCTTCTTCTGATTCCTTAAACACGACGCATAACCTGTGGGAGCGGGCTTGCCCGCGATGAGGCCAGCACATTCAACATTAATGTTGAATGTCCGACCGCTATCGCGGGCAAGCCCGCTCCCACAGGTCTGATGGTGTTGCTGAAAATCGGGCAACACCCCCTACCAACGCACCCCGCAAACTCCTTCGAAAGTAGCATTCGGGTGCCCGGCGGCCCGTGCATTAATGGCTCTACCGGAATCGCCCGGCACAAGAAGAGGATTGACCCATGTGGACTAAACCCGCGTTTACCGATCTGCGCATTGGCTTCGAAGTGACGATGTATTTCGCCAACCGTTGATTGTTCACCCGGCCAGCCGTCGCGTTGGCCGGGCCTGCCTTCTGGAGCATTGCCCATGCACATCCGCGTTCTCGGTTCCGCCGCTGGCGGTGGTTTCCCGCAGTGGAACTGCAATTGCCGCCAGTGCGCTGGTGTGCGCAATGGCAGCCTGCGGGCCCAGCGTCGTACCCAATCGTCAATTGCCCTGAGTGACGACGGTGTGGATTGGGTGCTGTGCAATGCTTCACCGGACATCCGCGCGCAACTCGACAGTTTTGCGCCGCTGCAACCGGCGCGACGCTTGCGGGACACCGCCATTGCTGGCGTGGTGTTGCTGGACAGCCAGATCGATCACTGCACCGGTTTGCTGAGCCTGCGTGAAGGCTGCCCGCATGACGTGTGGTGCACCGAGCGGGTTCATGAGGACCTCAGCAGCGGCTTCCCTTTGTTCACTATGCTCGGTCACTGGAACGGCGGATTGCAGTGGCAACCAATCGAACTGGACCGCGAGCCCTTCCAGATCGAGGCCTGCCCGCAGTTGCGTTTTCGCGCGATTCCATTGGTCAGCAACGCACCGCCGTATTCGCCCAATCGCGGCCATCCGCAACCGGGCGACACCATCGGTTTGTTCATTGAAGACGAGCGCACCGGCGCCTCGCTGTTCTATGCACCCGGGCTGGGCCAGATCGATGATGAAGTGCTGGGCTGGATGCAACGCGCCGATTGTCTGTTGCTGGACGGCACCTTGTGGCGCGACGACGAGATGCGTCTCTGCGAAGTCGGGCAGAGCCTGGGCAGCGAGATGGGCCATCTGGCCCAAAGCGGGCCCGGCGGCATGCTGGAAGTGCTGGAAGGTTTCCCCCGCCAGCGCAAGGTGCTGATCCACATCAACAACACCAATCCGATCCTCGATGAAGACTCGGCCGAACGGGCGCTGCTGGAGCGGCGGGGGATAGAAGTGGCTTATGACGGCATGAGCATTGTGTTGTAGCCGTTGGCCACATCGCTGGCAAGCCAGCTCCCACAGGGTTCTGCGGTGTACACAAAAACCTGTGGGAGCTGGCTTGCCAGCGATGTGGCCGGATCAGACACAGAAGATTCCATGGAGACCTGCAATGACCGACACCCCCATGACCCCCAGCGAATTCGAGCAGGCCCTGCGCGCCAAGGGCGCCTACTACCACATCCACCATCCGTTCCACCAAGCCATGTACGCCGGTCGCGCCAGCCGCGAACAGATCCAGGGCTGGGTCGCCAATCGCTTCTATTACCAGGTCAACATCCCGCTCAAGGACGCCGCGATTCTGGCCAACTGTCCGGACCGCGACGTGCGCCGCGAATGGCTGCAACGGATTCTCGACCATGACGGTGCGCCGGGTAGCGAGGGCGGTATCGAAGCCTGGCTGCGCTTGGGCGAAGCAGTGGGGCTCGACCGCGAGCAAATCCTGTCACAGGAACTTGTGCTCCCCGGCGTACGATTCGCCGTGGATGCCTACGTCAATTTCGCCCGTCGAGCCTGCTGGCAGGAAGCGGCCAGCAGCTCACTGACCGAGCTGTTCGCGCCGCAGATCCATCAGTCGCGACTCGATGCCTGGCCAACCCATTACCCGTGGATCGACGTCGCCGGTTATGACTACTTTCGTACGCGGCTGAGTCAGGCTCGACGCGATGTCGAACACGGCTTGCGCATCACGCTTGCGTATTACGTCACCCTCGAAGCCCAGCAACGCATGCTGCAAATCCTGCAATTCAAGCTCGACGTGCTGTGGAGCATGCTCGATGCCATGAGCATGGCCTATGAGCTGGAACGCCCGCCGTATCACACCGTCACCCGGGAACATGTCTGGCATCGGGGGATCGCCCTGTGAGTCTGATCAGTCGCGAGCAGGCACCGTCTTTGCGTCGGGGCTTTCGTCTGCAATGGGAATCCCGCCAGGATTGCCACGTGTTGCTGTACCCCGAAGGCATGATCAAACTCAATGCCAGTGCCGGTCAGATTCTCGATCTGGTGGATGGCCAGCGCAGCGTGGCAGCGATCATTGATCGGCTGACCACGAGTTTTCCCGGTGTGCCGGGCATCGACGAGGACGTGCTGGCCTTTCTGGAGGTCGCCCATGCGCAATTCTGGATCGAGTGACGCGCTGCCAGGGCCGCCGTTGTGGTTGCTGGCGGAGCTGACTTATCGCTGTCCGTTGCAGTGTCCCTATTGCTCCAATCCCTTGGATTTCGCCCGCCACGGCGAGGAACTGAGCACGCAGGAATGGATTCGCGTATTCCGTGAGGCGCGGGACATGGGCGCTGCGCAATTGGGTTTTTCCGGTGGCGAGCCACTGGTTCGGCAAGACCTCGCCGAATTGATCAAGGCCGCGCGGGACATGGGTTATTACACCAACCTCATTACGTCGGGTATCGGCCTGACCGAGCAGAAGGTGCGCGACTTCAAGGTCGCCGGGCTCGATCACATCCAGATCAGTTTCCAGGCCGCCGACGAAGCGGTGAACAACATGCTCGCCGGCTCGCGCAAGGCCTTCGCGCAGAAACTGGCGATGGCCCGTGCGGTGAAAGCCCAGGGCTATCCGATGGTGCTGAACTTCGTCACTCATCGGTACAACATTGATGACATCGCCAGGATCATTGATTTGTGCCTGGAGCTGGAAGCTGATTTCGTCGAATTGGCCACCTGCCAGTTCTACGGCTGGGCAGAACTCAACCGCGTCGGCCTGCTACCAACCCGTGAACAACTGCAACGCGCCGAGCGCATCACCAACGAGTACCGCGAGCGCCTCGAAGCTCAGGGTCATCCCTGCAAATTGATCTTCGTCACCCCGGACTATTACGAAGAGCGCCCCAAGACCTGCATGAACGGCTGGGCCAACCTGTTTCTCGACATCACCCCGGACGGCACGGCGTTGCCTTGTCACAGCGCCCGGCAGTTGCCGGTGCAGTTTCCCAACGTGCGCGAGCACAGCATCGAACATATCTGGAACGATTCATTTGGCTTCAACCGTTTTCGTGGCAATGATTGGATGAAAGAGCCTTGTCGCTCGTGCGATGAAAAACACAAGGATCTGGGTGGCTGTCGCTGCCAGGCGTTCATGCTCACCGGTGATGCCGCCAATGCCGACCCGGTGTGCAGCAAGTCGCCTCACCATGGCGTTATCCTCAAGGCCCGCGAGGAAGCGGAAGCGCCGGGGTTGGGCATGGAACACCTGACGTTGCGCAACGAGAAGGCTTCGCGACTTATTTACCGCGGATAATCCCAACGACACCAGTCCCTGTGGGAGCGGGCTTGCCCGCGAAGACGGTGGTTCAGGTAAAACATATGTTGAATTTGCCGACCCCTTCGCGGGCAAGCCCGCTCCCACAGGGTCCGGCGGTGAATTTGAAGGCGAGTACATCCAGCCATTGGTCTGATTGCATTCGCAGCCGGATGCTTTAGTGTGGAACTTACCTTCCAAAACAATAAAAACAGGCTTTCCAATGAGCCAGAGTCTCAGTCAGCTGCGTAAGTTCGTTTCGCCTGAAATCATCTTCGGTGCCGGTTGCCGGCATAACGTCGGTAACTACGCCAAGACCTTTGGCGCGCGCAAGGTGCTGGTGGTCAGCGACCCGGGGGTGATTGCCGCCGGTTGGGTAGCGGATGTCGAAGCCAGCCTGCAAGCCTTGGGTATCGAGTATTGCCTTTACAGCGCCGTCTCTCCAAACCCGCGTGTGGAAGAGGTGATGCTCGGTGCCGAGATGTACCGGGAAAATCACTGTGATGTGATCGTCGCCGTCGGCGGCGGCAGTCCGATGGATTGCGGTAAAGGCATCGGCATTGTGGTCGCCCATGGTCGCAGCATCCTCGAGTTCGAAGGCGTCGACACCATCCGCGTGCCCAGCCCGCCACTGATCCTGATTCCGACCACCGCCGGCACCTCGGCCGACGTCTCGCAATTCGTGATCATTTCCAATCAACAGGAGCGTATGAAGTTCTCCATCGTCAGCAAGGCAGTGGTGCCGGATGTATCGCTGATCGACCCGGAAACCACCCTGAGCATGGACCCGTTCCTGTCCGCCTGTACCGGCATCGACGCCTTGGTACACGCCATCGAAGCCTTCGTGTCCACCGGTCACGGGCCGCTGACCGATCCCCATGCGCTGGAAGCGATGCGCCTGATCAACGGCAACCTGGTGCAGATGATCGCCAACCCGACCGACATCGCCCTGCGCGAGAAAATCATGCTCGGCAGCATGCAGGCCGGGCTGGCGTTCTCCAACGCGATCCTCGGCGCGGTGCATGCCATGTCTCACAGTCTCGGCGGCTTTCTCGACTTGCCCCATGGCCTGTGCAACGCGGTGCTGGTGGAACACGTGGTGGCGTTCAACTACGACTCGGCGCCGGACCGCTTCAAAGTCATCGCCGAGACGTTCGGCATCGACTGCCGGGGCCTCAGTCATCGGCAGATCTGCGGGCGGCTGGTTGAGCACCTGATCGCCCTGAAACATGCCATCGGTTTCCACGAAACCCTCGGGCTGCATGGGGTCAGGACGTCGGACATTCCCTTCCTGTCGCAACACGCCATGGATGACCCGTGCATTCTCACCAACCCGCGTGAATCCAGTCAGCGTGATGTCGAGGTCGTCTATGGCGAAGCCCTCTGACGAGCAACAACGGGCGCTGGCCGGACTACTTGGATTAGGCAGTCATTCGGCGCGCAAGAGCCATTACCCGGAACTGGCCGCGCGCCTCGATGAACTGGAGGCCGAGCGCAACCGCTACAAGTGGTTGTTCGAAAACGCCGTCCACGGGATTTTCCAGGCCAGCCTGCATGAGGGCATGCGCGCCGCCAACCCGGCACTGGCGCGCATGCTCGGCTATCAAGACCCGCAGGAAGTGCTGTTCTCCCTGGCGGACCTGGCAAGCAATCTGTTCGTCGGCGGTGCCCGGGAGCTGGAAAACATCGGCGAAATCCTCACCCACCAGGGCAGCCTGCACGGCTATGAAACCCAGTTGCGGCGCAAGGATGGCAGCAGCCTCGACGTGCTGATGAACCTGTTGCTCAAGCCCGATCAGGAAGGCCTGGTGGAAGGTTTTGTCGCCGACATCACCGAACGCAAACTCGCTCAGGAACGTTTGCAGCAGCTCAATGATGAACTGGAGCAGCGCGTGACCGCGCGCACCGATGAACTGCTGGAAGCCAACCGCAACCTGCAACAGCAAATCACCCAGCGCAAGCAGATCGCAGAAGCCTTGCGCGATGCCCGTGACGCCGCCGAAGCGGCCAATCACAGCAAGGACAAATACCTCGCCGCCGCCAGTCACGACTTGTTGCAACCGCTCAATGCCGCGCGGTTGCTGATCTCGACCTTGCGTGAACGCAAGCTGCCCGAGGTCGAGCAGGTGCTGGTCGAGCGCACCCATCAGGCGCTGGAAGGCGCCGAGGATTTGCTCACCGATTTGCTCGATATCTCCCGGCTCGATCAAGCGGCGGTCAAGCCGGACGTGGCGCTGTATCGACTCGACGAATTGCTCGGGCCACTGGTTTCGGAGTTCCAGTCTGTGGCCGAGGCCGCCGGGTTGCGTCTGCGTGTGCACATGGGCGATTACGCCATACGCACTGACTTGCGCCTGATGACGCGGATCCTGCGTAACTTCCTAAGTAATGCCTGCCGCTACACCGACGAAGGCAGCATCCTGCTAGGGGCAAGGCGCCGGGGCGACAAGTTGCGCCTGGAAGTGTGGGACACCGGGCGCGGGATCCCGGCCGATCGTCTCGACTCGATCTTCCTCGAATTCAATCAACTGGACGTTGGCCGCGCTGCCGACCGCAAAGGCGTGGGCCTGGGGCTGGCGATCGTCGAGCGCATCGCGAAAATCCTCGACTACCGAATCCAGGTGCATTCGCTGCCGGGCCGGGGTTCGATGTTCAGCATCGAGGTGCCGATTTCCCGTGAGATCCCGTTGCCCATCAGCCTCGCAGCGCCGCAACCGGGCACGGGTAATCCGTTGCCGGGCCGGCGTTTGTTGGTGCTGGACAATGAAGTGAGCATCCTCGAGAGCATGAGCGCGTTGCTCGAGCAGTGGGGCTGCGACGTGGTTACGGCCACCGATGAACACTCGGCGCTGGCGGCCTTGGCGGGGCAGGCACCGGAACTGATTCTGGCGGACTACCACCTTGATCACGGCGTGGTGGGATGTGACGTGGTCAGGCATTTGCGCGAGCATTTCAGCCAGCCCATTCCTGCGGTGATCATCACCGCGGATCGTACGGATCAGTGCCGGCGCTCATTACAACGGCTCGAAGCACCGCTGCTGAACAAACCGGTGAAACCCGGCAAGTTGCGTGCGGTGCTGAGTCAGCTGTTGGGGACACCGGCTTGAATGCGGCTGCGCATTTGGATCATTAAGTTGTCAGTTTCGGTCATTGAGCGTCAACGGCTCGGCTCTTAGTCTGTCGAACATGACTGACGGGGGCCGCAGAGCTTCCGCACTTTTTCCGTGATCGCTCGTTGTGGAGTTACCGATGACCGCCGCTCATTACCCGCACCTGTTGGCCCCGCTGGACCTGGGTTTTACCACGTTGCGCAACCGCACCCTGATGGGCTCGATGCACACCGGTCTTGAGGAAAAACCCGGTGGCTTCGAGCGCATGGCGGCGTACTTTGCCGAGCGTGCCCGTGGCGGTGTCGGCCTGATGGTCACCGGCGGTATTGGTCCGAACGACGAGGGCGGGGTGTACTCCGGCGCGGCCAAGCTGACCACCGAAGAAGAGGCGCTCAAGCACCAGATCGTCACCCGTGCGGTGCACGAGGCGGGCGGCAAGATCTGCATGCAGATCCTCCACGCCGGCCGTTATGCCTACAGCCCGAAACAAGTCGCGCCAAGCGCCATTCAGGCACCGATCAACCCGTTCAAGCCTAAAGAGCTGGACGAGGAAGGCATCGAAAAGCAAATCCGCGACTTCGTCACCTGTTCGACCCTGGCGCAACAGGCCGAATACGACGGCGTCGAAATCATGGGCTCGGAAGGTTATTTCATTAACCAGTTCCTCGCGGCCCACACCAACCACCGTACCGACCGTTGGGGCGGCAGCTACGAAAACCGCATGCGCCTGCCGGTGGAAATCGTCCGTCGGGTGCGTGAAGCGGTAGGTCCGAACTTCATCATCATTTTCCGTCTGTCGATGCTCGATCTGGTCGAGGGCGGCAGCACCTGGGAAGAAATCGTGTTGTTGGCCAAGGCCATCGAGCAGGCTGGCGCGACCATCATCAACACCGGTATCGGCTGGCACGAAGCGCGGATTCCGACCATCGCCACCAAGGTGCCGCGTGCGGCGTTCAGCAAGGTCACGGCCAAGCTGCGCGGTTCGGTGAACATTCCGCTGATCACCACCAACCGCATCAACACCCCGGAAGTCGCCGAGCAGATCCTGGCCGAAGGCGATGCCGACATGGTCTCGATGGCGCGACCGTTCCTTGCCGACCCGGATTTCGTCAACAAGGCTGCCGAAGGTCGCGCCGATGAAATCAACACCTGCATCGGCTGCAACCAGGCGTGTCTCGACCACACCTTCGGCGGCAAGTTGACCAGTTGCCTGGTGAACCCGCGTGCCTGCCACGAAACCGAACTCAACTATGTGCCGGTCAAGCAGATCAAGAAGATCGCGGTGGTCGGTGCCGGTCCTGCCGGGCTGTCCGCCGCGACTGTGGCTGCCGAGCGCGGCCATCAGGTGACGCTGTTCGATTCCGCCAGCGAAATCGGCGGCCAGTTCAACGTGGCCAAGCGTGTGCCGGGCAAGGAAGAGTTTTTTGAGACCCTGCGTTACTTCGGCCGCAAACTGCAAACCACCAACGTCGAGGTGTGCCTGAACACTCGCGTGGATGTGGCAAAACTGGTCGAGGGCGGGTTCGACGAAATCATTCTGGCTACCGGCATTGCCCCACGGACTCCGGCAATTCCGGGCGTCGAGAACGCCAAGGTGCTGAGTTACCTGGACGTGCTGCTTGAGCGCAAGCCAGTGGGCAAGCGCGTTGCGGTGATCGGCGCGGGTGGTATCGGTTTCGACGTGTCGGAATTCCTGGTTCATCAGGGTCAGGCCACCAGCCTGAACCGCGATGAGTTCTGGAAAGAGTGGGGCATCGACACGCACCTCGAAGCACGCGGCGGTGTTGCCGGCATCAAGGCGGCGCCCCATGCCCCGGCCCGTGATGTGTTCCTGCTGCAACGAAAGAAATCCAAGGTCGGCGACGGCCTGGGCAAGACCACCGGCTGGATTCACCGCACCGGTCTGAAGAACAAGCAGGTGCAGATGCTCAACAGCGTCGAATACCTGAAGATCGACGACGAAGGCTTGCACATCCGCATCGGCGAAACCGGCGAGCCGCAAGTGCTGCCAGTGGACAACATCGTGATCTGCGCCGGGCAGGACCCGCTGCGTGAATTGCAGGATGGCCTGGTGGCGGCGGGGCAGAATGTGCATTTGATCGGCGGCGCTGACGTTGCGGCAGAGCTGGATGCCAAGCGCGCGATCAATCAGGGATCGCGATTGGCTGCTGAACTGTAATTGGCGTACCTGTGGCGAGGGAGCTTGCTCCGCAGCCGAGCCGGAGCAAGCTCCCTCGCCACAGTTCAACTGTTAAGATGTCGGCTCTTCACCCAGAGCCGGCATCAATGCTTTCTCCTCCCGCAAACTGGCTACCCCAAGCCCCCCTCGAACCCCTCCACCTCGACTGGCTCTCCAATGCCAACATCGACGTCGCGATCCTGCGCCTGGACCAGATCGACCCGCTGATCAGCGGCAACAAATGGTTCAAGCTCATCGAACACCTCAAAGCCGCTGACCTTGCAGGCGCCGAAGGCATCATCAGCCTCGGTGGAGCGCACTCAAATCACCTTCACGCACTGGCCGCCGCCGGTAAGCGTTTCGGTTTCGCCACGGTCGGTTTATTGCGCGGGCACGCTCAGGAGACGCCGACGGTGAACGACTTGCAGGCGTTCGGCATGCAATTGCACTGGCTCGGTTATGGCGGTTACCGGGCGCGGAATGAAGCGGGGTTCTGGGAGCAGTGGCAGGCGCGGTATCCCGAACTGTTTCCGGTGCCCGAAGGCGGCGGTGGTTTGCCAGGAGCAACGGGCTGCACTCAGCTCAAAGCACTGGCCTGCCAGCAACTGGAGGGATTGGGTTGGAGTGACTATGACGGCTGGTGGCTGGCTTGCGGGACGGGTACAACCCTGGCCGGGTTGGTAATGGCTGAAGCGGGAGAATACCCGGTTTACGGTGCGTTGGCGGTGCCGGACGATCACGGTGTGGCGCAGCAGGTCGAGCGCATTTTGGAGGAGGCGGGCGTGAATGCTCCGACTTATGAACTGTTCGACGCAAGCCGGGGTGGCTTTGCCAAGGTCGATCCGCTGTTGCTTGAATTCATTGCGCAGACCGAGCAAGTCAGCGGCATTGCTCTTGAACCCCTGTACACAGGCAAAGCATTGCTGGCGCTCAAGCAGCAAGTCGAGGCAGGGAAGTTTGCCCGAGGCACACGGTTAATCTTTATACATACTGGTGGTCTACAGGGCCGCCGAGGTTTTAACTTGAAAACCTGACCCCTGTAGGAGTGAGCCTGCTCGCGATAGCGGTATGTCGGTGAATAATGATTCGACTGATAAACCGCAATCGCGAGCAGGCTCGCTCCTACAGGGGATGGTTGGTGTTATCAGGAATTGCTGTTCACCCGCTTCGGCATCATCCGCAACAAGGTGTTATCGCCCACCACATAGTGGTGATACAGCCCCGCCACGGCATGCAGGCCGATCAGCCAGTAGCCGATCGTGCCGCCGAGCTCGTGCCAGCCCTGGATCTGCTTGGCCAGGTCCTTGTTTTCCGCGATCAGCAGCGGCAGGTCGAAACCGTAGAACATCACTTGGTTGCCTTTGGCGCTGGTCACCAGCCACCCGAGAATCGGCATGGCGATCATGAAAATGTACAGCGCCCAGTGCATCAACTTGGCCAGCAGCGTTTGCCACTTCGGCGAAGCTGGAAAGATCTGTGGTGCCGGGCCCAGGCTGCGGGCGAACAGGCGTAGCCAGACCAATACGAATACGGTCAGGCCGAGCATGAAGTGCGATTCCACGATCAGCGTTCGACCGCCGCTGCCCTTGGGAAAGAGGCCGCGCAGTTCGATACAGGCGTAAACCAGCGCCAGCAGGACCAGCATCAACCAATGCAGTGCAATTGACACGGTGCTGTAGCGCGAGTCGGAGTTTTTCCACGGCATACGGTGTTCCTCACAGGTCCGGTTTGAAGCGCCCGTTCTTGATCGACGGTGTGCCTTAACTGTAATCCTGTTTCACCGGGTTTGCCTGTGGCTATCCGTCACGGGATGCTCTGGTTCAGGTAATTGACAGCCAAAACGCAAATCCCCTGCAGGCGCTGCCGCAGGCTGCGATCTTTTGATTTTGTTTTTTCAAGATCAAGATCAAGATCAAAAGATCGCAGCCTGCGGCAGCTCCTACAAGGGGCGGGTTTGTCAGCTGGTTTGAGGCATCTCGCCTTTGGCCAGGCGTTTGTTGATGTCGGCGATCACTTCCGGCAAGTCAGTGATGGTGTCGATCATGTAGTGCGGACGCGAGCCTTCGAACAGCGCGTGAATGCGTTTGCGCTCGCTGGCCAGTTCGTCGCTGCCGAGGGCGCGATAACCTTCGTAGTCCAGGCCCAGTGCGTTGCCCGAGCAGATCAGCGCGACGGTCCACATGCCGGCCCGACGACCTTCGAGAATGCCCGGCACAGTGTCATCGATCTTCACGCAAGCGGCGACGTCGTCGATGCCCAGGGCGATCACGTTGGCCAATGCTTGAGCCGGCCACGGACGGCCGTTCGGTACTTCGTCGGTGGCAACAACGTGGTCAGCCACGTAACCATTGGTGGCGGCCAACTCGACGACTTTGTCCATGACCTGTTTTGGATAACCGGAGCAGGAACCGATTTTGATCCCTTGCTGGCGCAGGTTGGCGATGGTGTCCAGGGCGCCCGGAATCAGTGCCGAGTGCTCGGCGATTTTCTCGATTTGCAGCGGCATGAAGCGCTGGTAGATGGCGGTGACGTCATCGTCGGTCGGTGTGCGGCCGAACACTTTTCGATAACGTTCGGCGACTTCCGGCTGATTGCACAGCGTGCGGATGTGGTCCCACTTGCCCATGCCCATCGGGCCACGGGCTTCGTCGATGGACACCTGGACGTCGAACTCGGCGAAGGCTTCGACGAAGATTTGCGTCGGCGCGAAAGAACCGAAATCGACCACAGTGCCGGCCCAGTCGAGGATGGCGGCCTGGAGTTTGCTTGGGTTGGTGTAGTTCATGGTGATCAAATTCCTGTGAGAACGAGCTATTCGGGAGTTCGGCGTTCCTGTGGGAGCGGGCTTGCCCGCGATGGGGGACTGTCAGTCGACATCAATGGTGAATGTCAGACCGCTATCGCGGGCAAGCCCGCTCCCACAGGGATTTGAGGCGATTCAGATCTCTAGCACTTCCATCTCGCGCAGCACTTCGCCGATGGCGGCTACGGCTTCGCGCATTTCGGCTGGCTGCACGTAGCCGATGCAGCCGACGCGGAAGGTTTCGACCTGGGTCAGTTTGCCGGGGTAGAGGATGTAACCCTTGGCCTTGACTCGTTCGTAGAATTCCTTGAACTGGTAACGCGGATCTTTCGGGGCATGGAAGGTGGCGATGATCGGTGCCTGGATCGCGGTCGGCAGGAAACTGCGCAGGCCCAGTTTGCTCATCTCTTCCATCAGAGCCTGACAATTGGCGGCGTAGCGCTCGTGCCGGGCCGGCAGGCCGCCTTCTTCGTTGTATTGCAGCAGCGCTTCGTGCAGCGCGGCGACCACGTGGGTCGGCGGGGTGAAGCGCCACTGACCGGTCTTGGTCATGTAGGTGTGCTGATCGAACAAATCCATCGCCAGCGAATGCGAGTTGCCTGCCGCGTGGGCCAGGGATTCCTTGCGAGCGAAAACAAACCCCATCCCCGGTACGCCTTCGAGGCATTTGCCCGACGCAGCGATCAGCGCATCGAACGACACCTGTTGCGCATCCACCGGCAGGGCGCCGAAGGAGCTCATGGCGTCGATGATCAGACGTTTGCCGTGTTGCTCGACGACTTGGGCGATTTCCGGTAGCGGGTTGAGGATGCCGGTGCTGGTTTCGCAATGAATCAGTGCGACGTGAGTAATGCCTGGGTCGGCACGCAGCAGGCGCTCGACGTCGGCGGCGGTGGTCGGTTCGTCTTCGGCGGTTTCAAAGGTGCTGAACGAGCGACCGAGCACTTCGCAGATCTTCGCCAGGCGTTTGCCGTAGGCGCCGTTGATCAGCACCAGGACTTTGCCGTCGCGAGGCACCAGCGTGCCGATGGCCGCTTCAACGGCGAAGGTGCCGCTGCCTTGCAGAGGCACGCAGTGGTGGCTGGCGGCGCCGTTGATGATCGCCAGCAGTTGTTCGCAGAGGCTGGCGGTCAGTTGGTTGAAGCGGTCATCCCATGAACCCCAGTCAACCATCATCGCCTGACGGGTGCGGGCCGACGTGGTCAATGGGCCGGGGGTGAGCAGGATGGGTGCGGCAATACTCATTCTCGTGTCCTCGCAATCGATGGGATGACGCTACGGGGCTTAAATTGCAATTTGCCGAGTTATCAATCAAATTGTTTGTTGTTATGCCAGCCATCAGTGAGGCTTATTCATGAACCTGTTTCAGCTCCGCGCCTTCGACGCCGTGGCCCGCGAGGGCAGCTTCACCCGCGCCGCTGCGCGACTGTTCATCAGCCAACCGGCGGTTACCGGGCACATCAAGGCGCTGGAGGAGCACTACCAGATCACCCTGTTGCGCAGGACTGCGCGCCGGGTGGAACTGACGGAGGAGGGCACCAAACTGGCGGCGATCACCCGGGCGATGTTCGGCCTGGCCGAAGAGGCGCAAGTGATGCTGGAAGCCAACCGACAGTTGCTCACCGGGCGCCTGGAAGTGGCGGCGGACGGGCCGCACATGGTCATGCCGATGCTCGCCAGCCTGCGCGCGCGTTATCCGGGGATCACGGTGAATTTACGTCTGGGCAATGCTCAGGAAACCCTCGCGGCGTTGTTGTCAGAACATGCCGACGTGGCGGTGCTGACCGAGGTCGAGCCGCGCAAGGGCTTGCATCTGCAAGCCTTGAGCGAATCACGCATTTGTGCGCTCGTGCCCGAAGGTCATCCGTGGGCGCGGCGGAGCAAAGGCGTGCCGCTCAAGGAGCTGGATCAGGTGATCATGGTGTTGCGCGAGCCGAGTTCGATTACCCGGCGTACGTTCGATGAAGCTTGTGCTCAGGCCAGCGTGCATCCTCGTGTATTGCTGGAGCTGGACAGTCGCGAGGCAGTCACCGAGGCGGTAGCGGCTGAGTTGGGCGTGGGCGTGGTGTCATCGGTCGAAGTCAGCCACGACCCGCGGGTGGCGGCGGTGCCGATCATTGGCGAGGGGTTGGTGAATCGGCACATGATGGGGTGCATGGAGCGGCGGCGGGATTTGCGTTTGATACAGGCGTTTTTCGGCTTGGCCTCAAGCAAGTAGACTGAGTCGCGGCCATCGCGGGCAAGCCACGCTCCCACAGGTTTGAGTCGTGCACAAAACAGGTGACCGGCGTAAATCCTGTGGGAGCGTGGCTTGCCCGCGATGGGGCCGGGCCTGCCTACACAAGACTCTCACGCACCATCTGCAGAAACGTCGCCACCACCCGCCGCGAACTCTGCTCGCGCAAACACACCAGCGTTTCTGTCAGCCGTCGTTTGCAATCGGTAATCGGCAACGCACACACCCGCGAATCCGCACCGAACTCGGCGGCCGACACCACGCCCACGCCAATCCCCACCACCACCGCCTCCCGCGCCGCTTCCCGACCTTCGACCTGTATCGCCGGACGAATGCGAAACCCGGCACCGGCCATTTCTTCTTCCAGTGTTTGACGGGTTACCGAACCGATTTCCCGCAGCACCAGCGGCGTGTCGTCCAGGTCCGCTAGGGTGATGGATTCGCGGTCCGCCCACGGATGATTACGCGACACGAACGCCACCATCGGGTCGTTGCGCAGCGGCAGGGAGATCAACCGTTCGTCGCTGACCTCACGTCCGAGCAACGCCAGATCGGCCTGGTAGTTGAACAGCCGAAACAGCGACTCATCGGTGTTGCCGGTTTCGATCTTCACGCTGATGCCGGGGTAGCGCTCGCAGAACCGGGCGATTTGCGGCAGCACATGCACCGGCGCATCCACCGCCAGAATCAGGCTGCCAGTCTGTAACGCCTGGGAATCCTGCAACAGCTCCTGGGCTTCCGCCTCGATCACAAAAAGCCGCTGGGTAACGCTCAACAGGCGCTCGCCCAGATCGGTCAGGCGCACCGAGCGTTTGTTGCGGTGGAACAGCAAAACGCCGTAGCGCTCTTCGAGTTTGCGCACTTGGTCGGAGATTGCCGGTTGCGTCAGAAACAGCCGCTCGGCGGCTTTGGTAAAGCTTCCATGCACGGCCACGGCGTGGAAGGCTTTGAGCTGGGCGTGGGAAACCGACATCGAAACCTCCAGTAACAAGCTGAACTTATATTGGAAATACGATAAATCGATTTCACTTATTAATCAGTAATTGTTTTTATCCGCTTCAGCCCCGGTGACTGGTCGGTCGATCAGCAACGGTGGCCATGAGCCTGTGCGTGCAACAGCAGGACTCATCTGACCGGAATCGCCCACAGGGACAAGGTGATTTCGCAGTGCTTAACAATAAAAAACACAGGCGTTTTCTTCCAATTCTGCCGGCACACTCACACCCTGAGGTCAGAACCACAATGAACAAGCACATCGGCACCATCAAGCGTTGGCGCGTGCAGATCTTCGCGATCACCTGGCTCGCCTACGCCGCTTTCTACTTCACCCGCAAAGCGTTTTCCGTTGCCAAACTCGGCATCGGCGAAGACCCGTCCTTCATGCTCGACAAAATGGCCATGGCCAACCTCGACGCCATTTACCTCACCGCATACGCCATCGGCCAATTCACCTGGGGCATCCTCGCCGACCGCTTTGGCCCACGGGTTGTGGTGCTCGGCGGGTTGCTGATATCGGCGGCGGCCGCGTTGGTGATGGGCAGTTTCGCCACGTTGCCGATTTTCGCCACTTGCATGTTGATTCAAGGGTTGGCGCAATCCACCGGTTGGTCGGGGTTGTGCAAGAACCTTGGCAGTTTCTTTCCCTCCGAACAGCGCGGGCGGGTGCTGGGGCTATGGAGTTCCTGCTACGCCTTTGGCGGTCTGGTGGCGTCGCCGTTCGCCGGATGGTGGGCGTATACGCTGATTGGCTCGTGGCATGCAGCGTTCATTTCCAGTGCGGCGGTGGTTGGGCTGGTCGCCGTGCTGTTTTTTATTTTTCAACGCAACAAACCTGAAGACGTCGGCTTGCCGGCCGTGGAGCCTGAGCCCGAACTGAGCGCTGAAGAGGCCTACGCCCAAAGCAAAATCAGCGTCCTGGCGCCGCTCAAGGAAATCCTGCGCAACCGTACCGTGCTGATTCTCGGCCTCTCGTACTTCATGCTGAAACCGGCACGCTACGCGATTCTGCTGTGGGGCCCGGTGATCGTTTTCGAACAGATGCCCTCGGTTGGCAAAGTCGGCGCAGCGATCATTCCGACGGCGTTTGAGCTGGCCGGGTTGCTCGGGCCGATCATGATCGGCATGGCCTCGGACAAACTGTTCGGCGCCCGGCGCATGCCGGCCTGCGTCATCAGCCTGTTGGCGCTGACCGTGTCGCTCGCCTTCTTCATGGGCGCCCTGCACACGGGTAGCGTGGCGCTGGTGGTGGCGCTGTTGTTTGTCATGGGCCTGACGCTTTACGGACCGGACTCAATGATCAGCGGCGCGGCGGCCATCGATTTCGGCACCGCCAAGGCCGGCGCAACGGCGGCCGGGTTCGTCAACGGTTGCGGTTCGGTCGGGGCGATTCTTGGCGGATTGCTGCCCGGTTATTTCGACACGGTGACGGTGTTCATCGTCTTCGCTGGCTGCGCGATGTTCTCCGCGCTGGTGTTGATCCCGTACTGGAACAGCCGCCCGGGCGGCCTGCGCGTCAACTATCCCTTTGTGCCTAACCGGCCGATGAGCATCAAACCCCTGCGTACCTGAACCCTGTCCCGCGCCGCCTGCTGCGCCCGCGGCAGGCGAGCGTGTGGACATCTGACCGGAGAAATGCCCCATGAGACCCTTTTGGCTGGACCAGGCCCTGAAGGCCGATACGTCCGAAACCTGCCCGCCACTGGAAGGCGACACCCGCGCCGACGTCTGCATCGTCGGCGGTGGTTACACCGGGTTGTGGACGGCGATCATGCTCAAGGAGCAGAACCCCGAACTGGATGTGTTGCTGATTGAGGCGGACATCTGCGGCGCCGGTGCCAGCGGTCGCAACGGAGGTTGTGCGTTGTCGTGGTCGGCCAAGTATTTCACCCTGGAGCGGCTGTTCGGCGTAGAAGAAGCCGTGCGCCTGGTCAAGGAATCCGAGAGCAGCATCCACGCCATCGGCGCCTTCTGCGACAAGTATGCGGTGGACGCCGATTACCGCCTCGACGGCACCCTTTACACCGCCACCAATCGCGCCCAGGTCGGCTCGACCGATGCAGTGATTGCGGCGCTGGAGCGCAACGGCATCAACTCGTTCACTCAACGGCCAGTGGCGGATGTGCAGCGCATGGCCGGTTCCAGCAAACACCTCGAAGGCTGGTTTTCCCCGGCCGCCGCCAGCGTGCAGCCGGGCAAACTGGTGCGCGGTTTGCGCCGGGTGGCCTTGCAACTGGGCGTGCGGATTCATGAAAACACCGCCATGACCGGATTGGAGGAGGGCAAGCCTGCGGGCATTCAAACCGCGAACGGCACCGTGCGCGCCGATCGAGTGGTGTTGGCGATGAACGCCTGGATGGCTCGCGCGTTTCCGCAGTTCGAACGCAGCGTGGCGATCGTCTCCAGCGACATGCTGATCACCGAACCCCGTCCCGACCTGCTCAACGAAATCGGTTTGACCAGCGGCGTCACGGTGCTCGATTCGCGGATCTTCGTGCACTATTACCACAACACCCCCGACGGCCGGATCATGCTCGGCAAGGGGGGCAACACCTTTGCCTACGGCGGACGCATGCTGCCAGTATTCGATCAGCCTTCGCCCTATGCCGGCCTGTTGCAGAACAGCCTGGCGGATTTCTTCCCGGCTTTTGCCAGCGTCAAGGTCGAAGCGACCTGGAACGGTCCGTCGGATCGCTCGGTGACAGGGTTGCCGTTCTTCGGGCAGATGAGTGCCAGCGGTAACGTGTTCTACGGTTTCGGCTATTCCGGCAGCGGCGTCGGGCCGTGCCACATGGGCGGGCAGATTCTCGCTTCGATGGTCCAAGGCCTCGACAACGCCTGGACCCGTTCGCCGCTGGTAAACGGGCCGCTGGGGTTCTTTCCGCCGGAACCGATTCGATACCTCGGCTCGTTGATGGTGCGCAACGCCATCCGCCGCAAAGAGCGCGCCGAGGATCACGGACGGCGGCCACGGCACTTGGACGTGCGCCTGGCGAAATTCGCCGCAGCGGCCGGCAAGGCTGACAAGGGCTAATGATCCGCGGGATTGATCAGCCAGTCGAACAGCAGGCGGCTCTCGCTGCGGGGTTCAGGCTGGCGGGTCGGGCGGGGAGTATGGCGTTGCACGCTGCTGGCACAAAACACCGGGCGGTCGGGGTCGCTGTCGAGGAAACTGACCAGCCCTTCGCTGCCCGCCAGAGGTAGCGCGGACGGATCGATCCGGGCGTCGGACGCAGCGACCGCGACCGGCATCCACAGACCCTCGGGATCAACATCCGCTGTAGGCCACACGTTCACCTGTACTCGACCTCGATCATCCAGCACGGCCGGTTGCCCGACGGGGCCAGACACGCGGGCCGGCTGGTAACCGGGGATGCTCGGCTTCGTCTGCTTCAGCGCCGGCCTGAACACGGTTGACCACGCAATGGCAGTGAACTGATTGTGGTAACGCTGGCGCATGTCGGGGTTGTGCCCCGCCAGAAGCGACCCCTGTTTGCCCTGATGCACGACCTGGGTAAGCAGCCATTGATCGTTGAACCCAGGCAATGGATGTTCCTCAACCTGGACGATGCCGGCGCTACGCAATTGCCGTTGATTGCTTTGTCCATGGACCTGCACCTGCTGGCAACGCAGTCGCTCCAGCTGCCGACGAGCCAATTGATCGCGATGGCGTTGCTCGTGGGCGGGACGAGGCATGAGCGCCGCAGATGGGTTGAAAGAGTGGTTGGCCGCGCCGTTGTCGGTGTCCGGTGCGCCGCGATTTCTGGCGGCCAGTCGCGGCATCGACGACAGCGAATCATGGCGCTGGAATAACTCACTGATGACCGGTTCGCGCTTGGTGTCAGGTAAATCATTGCGAAAGGGCATCAACAGCGGCTCCTGGGGAAAACTCAGGCTGTCATCGGCGAACACCAGCACATGCCCGTCGCTGCGATGTTCGAAGTGGTAGTGAATGCCTTCTTCCTCACACAGCCGTTGCAGCAGGTCCAGGTCGGTTTCTTCGTACTGAATGCAAAACGGCCGCAGCGGGTAGTGCCCGTTCGCCAGTTCAAAACGATAGCTGTCCTCGGGCAGCTCATGTTCTTCCAGCAACTGACGGAGGATCAGCGGTACGCTGAGGTGCTGAAAGATGCGTCGGTTTTTGCTTTGATCCAGCGTTTGCAGTGCAGGCATCAACACCAGTTTGTAGCCGACCCGGTTCGGTCCGCGATGTTCGTAACTGGCGCTGTGCAGCACACCGTGAAATCCCGGGCCGTCACCGAAGCAGAGCAGCGCCGGTTGCTGCAGCAAGTGATCAAGGTGCATGGCGGGCGTCAGGCCGATCACCTCGATATCGAATCGATAGAGTTGGTTGAGCGCCTCATGGCCGTTGAACTGGACCACCTGAAAACTCAAGTCATCGTCCAGCAGGGTCAGGGTGAAGGGACTTTCCTTGTCGTTGTGCATCGAACGCGCTTCTGCCATGGAGTACGGGCACAGAGGGTACGAAACCACAGCCCTTGATGGACACGCCAAATCGAAGTTTCAGAATCGCCCTACAACCGTTGGTGAAGATGTCGATCAGCTGCGAGAATTTTTGGTCGATTGCCAACTTTAGGCCGTATAAACTTGGCGCCATGCGTCGGCCAATAGATGTCTCGGCGCCATAGACAAGAGAGTGAGTAATGGGCGCACAGTGGAAGGTTAAACACAAAGAAGCGGCAGCCAACGCCAAGGGCAAGATCTTCGGCAAACTGGTGAAAGAAATCACCATCGCTGCGCGCAACGGTGCCGATACCGCCACCAACGCACACCTGCGTCTGGTGGTTGAACAGGCCAAGAAAGCTTCGATGCCCAAGGAAACACTGGATCGCGCCATCAAGAAGGGTGCGGGCCTGTTGGGCGAAACCGTGCAATACCATCGCGTGACCTACGAAGGCTTCGCGCCGCATCAGGTGCCGCTGATCGTTGAATGCGTGACCGACAATATCAACCGCACCGTGGCTGAAATCCGCGTCGCGTTCCGCAAGGGCCAACTGGGCGCTTCCGGTTCGGTGGCCTGGGACTTCAACCATGTGGGCATGATCGAAGCCTCGCCGGACAGCCCGGACGCCGATCCGGAGATGGCTGCAATCGAAGCGGGCGCTCAGGATTTTGAGCCAGGTGAAGACGGCGCAACCCTGTTCCTCACCGAACCTACGGATCTGGACGCGGTACAGAAAGCCCTGCCAGAGCAAGGTTTCACCGTGTTGTCGGCCAAGCTGGGCTACCAGCCGAAAAACCCGGTCAGCGGCCTGAGCGATGAGCAGATGGCTGAAGTCGAAGCCTTCCTCGAAGGCCTCGATAACCATGATGACGTGCAGGACATGTTTGTCGGGTTGGCGGGTTAAGCCGAACCGGTTTTGATCTGACCTGTGGCGAGGGAGCTTGCTCCCGCTGGACGGCGAAGCCGTCCCCAAAAGCGGCGGCTGCTTCGCAACCGAGCGGGAGCAAGCTCCCTCGCCACAGAGTTCTAGCGGTTGGAGTCAAGCACTTCTAACGCCCGAACAACCTCACCAAACCCCGGTCGATTCAACACATCCGCCTGACAGCAGCGCTGCTGCAAATCTTCCAGTCGCATGCGCGTCTCATCACTCAACCCCGAATCGATCCGCTCCAGCAATTCCCCCAACAAAACCCCGAACGCCCGCACTTCAATGCGTTGCAAGGCACGGCTCTCCAGGTTGTCCGCCGTGGCATGGAAAGACGCCGCGCCAAAGTCGCCCAGCAGGCAATCGCCATGCTCGTTCCACAGAATATTGTGGCCGTAGAGGTCACCGTGGGTAATGCCCTGGTTGTGCAGGTGCTCGGCCACCGAAGCGATGCCACGGGCGATGCGCAGGGCGGCTGCGGCACTGAACCGGGTGTCGTCGGCGTAGACGTCCCGGCTGCAGGACGCCAGGCTCGGCAGTCCGGCGAGGTTGCGATAGCTCGGCTCGATCAACTGCATCACCAGCCCGGCCGTTTGTTGCGGATGGTCGACAATCTGCCCTTCAACCCGGATCAGGTTAGGGTGAATGCCAGCGGTGATGCAGGCGTTCATTTCGTGCAGCGGCGAGCCATCGCTGGTCATTTCACCCTTGTAGAGCTTCACCGCGACCGGGGTGGTGGATTGGTCCGGTTTTGTCCATGTAGCCCGATGGATCACGCCTGAGGCGCCTTCACCCAGTTGCCGCTCAAGGTGCAGATCCGACCAGGGAATACTCGCCGTCGCTTGCAGGGCGGCTTCGGTTTCCAGCGGGTTGCCGGCGTAGGCCAGCCAGGTCAGGCTCGGCAGGGTCAGCAGCCATTCCGGCAATTCGGTCAGTTGGTTGGCGGCGACGCGGATCAGCTCGAGTCGATGGCAGTCACGCAGACTCTCTGGCAAACGCTGCAACTGATTGCCGGCGAGCATGAGTTTTTGCAGGTGCGGGCGTTCGCCCAGTTCGCTTGGCAGCTCACGCACGCAGTTGTCGGTCAGGATCAGCCAACGCAGCAACGGCGGCAGCGCCTCGCCCGGCACACGTTCGATGCGGTTGGCCTTGAAGCCGACCATGGTCAATGTCGCGCATTGACCCAGGCAGACGGGCAGCTCGGTAAACCGATTGTCCGAACAGAACAGCACGCGCAAACGGGTCAGACGGTGCAAGTCATCGGGCAGGCTGCTCAAGGCGTTGCCACTGAGGTTGAGTACTTCCAGGGAATCGGCGAGGTCGAAGATTTCCTGGGGGAACTCTGTCAGGCCGTCGCTGAGGTCCAGGCGAGTGATGCCTGCCAGCGTGCCGGCGCGCAGTTGGGCGAGGGTGTGCATGAACGGGGTTCGCTATTGATCGAATGAATGGGCGGCATGATAGCCGAGTGGGCCAAATCGCACCTGGAGCTGCCGCAGGCTGCGATCTTTTGATCTATACCTATTCCTCCCGCACTTCCACCAACTGCCCCAACCGACTACGCGTCCGCGCCAGGTCGATGGCATCGCCGCCCAGGCTTTCGCATAACGAGCGTTCCCCAAGCAGAATCAGATGCTTGTCCTGATCGTACAAAACATCGATCAGGTTGATGAAGCGCTGCTGGGCGGCAATCGTGCAGTCGGCCAGGTTCGGCAACTGGTCGATGATCCAGTAATCGAAGCGCCGGCACAGTTCCAGGTAATCCATCACTGCCGTCGGGTGGTCGCACAGATCGGCGAAGGTAAAGCCGATGGTGCGTCCTTCGCAGTAGCGGGCGGGTAAATGGCGAGTGCCGACGGGCAGCGCAATGGCCGGCGCATCGGCGGCTGGCAGGTTCGACGCCCGACGCTGCGACAGCGAAGCAGGCCAGACGTATTGGCCCTGGGTAAACACTTGCTGCGCATGGGTCCTGGCCTGACTGCGGTAATCATGCGGTCCGCCGACTTCCATGACCTGCATGCGCGCGTTGATCAGGTCGATCACCGGTTTGAAGCGCGCGTGGTAGAGCGGGTTGGGCAGCAGGCCTTCCGGCGGGTAGTTGGAGGTGACCAGTAGCAATATACCCCGGCGGAACAACGCCTTGAACAACCGCGTGATGAGCATCGCGTCGCCGATGTCATGGACGTGAAACTCGTCGAAACACAACACCCGACAATCGCGCAGCAGCTCATCCAGCGTGGTCGACAGTGCGTCCGGCTGGTCGCGATGGCTGAACATGCCCTGATGCAACCGGGCAAAAAACTCATGGAAGTGCAGGCGCTGTTTTTCCGCGAGGGGAACGGCCTGGAAAAAACCGTCGAGCAGCCAGCTCTTGCCACGACCGACGGCACCATGCAGGTAGAGTCCGGGCAGGGTTTTCGCGCCGGCACCCAGCAGCGTCGTGGCGTGTTGCGCCATGCAGTCGATCACGCGTTGTTGGCTATGGCTGAGGGTGTAGCCCTGGGAATGGGCCTTGTGGTGAAAGTAGTCGTGGATGACCCGACCCGTCGCGACACCACTGGCGGGCGCAGCCTTGCCGAAGAGGCGGCGCAGTGACGGCCAGCGTGGTGTGAGACGCGAGCGGTTGGGCGGTCGAACGGTCACTGTAATGTCATCCCCATCTTCAGGCAGGCTCCCGACCTGCGGCGGCATAGTGTAACCAGAGGGGGGAATTCGCTTCCAGTTGTGTACGCGGGACTAAAGGCGTTTCTTGGACAAGATATTGCGGTGTGTACAGTTAATTTCGCGCTACTTCGCGGTGGATTTCAGTCGTGATCAGACAAAATCACTTCTCTTTTAAGCAACCGATTTCGCGACCTGACTGGCGAATTTCCGACGCATTGCTAACCTGTTTTTTACAGGACACCCCACAAAAGGAACGGGGCCGTGAATGGACGTTTGCTGTTGGCAGTCATGGGCGCAGGGCTCAGTGCGACGGTGTTGGCCGCCGATCTCCAGGTGCAGGTGCGGGTCGATGTGCAGCGCGGCTGCCAGTTGGTCGGGCAGCAACGCAACGCGGGCGTCGAGCAACTGGGTGTGCTCGATTTCGGCAGTACCGCGCGGTTGGATGATCCCGCCGGGCCGCTCGGCGCGGCACTAATGAACGAGCGCCTGCCACGGCTCGAATGCAACCCTGATACCCCTTATCAATTACGCGTCGATGGCGGCCTGCATGGCGGCGTTGGCGACGTGCGTTACATGGCGGGGAACGCCGAACACAGCAAACCCATTCCTTATCGGCTCTATCAGGACCCGGCGCGGCGCATTCCGCTGGCGGTGGATGTGCCGATCAGCGGCCGTGTGCCGGACACCGGCTCGGTGGATTTGCCCTTGTATGCCCGCATCGAACCCTTGGCGGAGATTCCCAGGGTCAGCCGTTACTCGGACCTGGTGAAGGTCACTGTCAGCTGGTAAGCGCATTCGCAGCAATCAGTCCGGCGCAGTCCGGGTTGTGCAGGGAAGGGGGCGTTCGCGGACAAGCGACCGTTTTTTCAATCCTGGAGGCATTGGGATCGGCGTGATGACAAGCATGTTCTTGAGGGTTATCACCGCGAGCGCACTGGTCTTTCCGGCCGTTGTCGCGCAAGCGGCCGTCAGTGGGCAGATCCACGCGCGACTGACCATCACCGCCGGTTGCGAAGTGACCAATGGCGCCAGTTCCGATAGCCCGGTCAGCGACTTCGGCACCCTCGATTTCGGCGCGCAAGGACCGACCTGGGACAACCCGATCAAGGCCAGTCTCAGTGAAAACGCCAGCGGCAAGCTGAACGTGGCGTGCAATCCGTCGGTCACCGGTTTCACCGTCACCATCGATGGCGGCACCCATGGCGACGGCACCACCCGGCGCTTGAGCAACGGTGCACGAACCATTCCCTATCAGTTGTTCCTCGATGCCTCCGGCAACCGGAGCTACAGCATCGGCCAACAACACAATTTCGCTGTCACCAGCGGGGCGCAGGTACCGATTCCGGTATTCGGCTCGGTGGTGGCGAATACGCGCGCGCTACCGGCCGGTGTCTATACCGACACCCTGACGGTGACGCTCGACTGGTAAACCTGTAGAGGACGGACACCATGCACACGTTTGTATCAAGGATAGGTTTGTCATTGCTTGGCCTGACGCTGGCGTCCGGCGTTCAGGCGGCCACTACGGTCACCGGCCAGATCACCTCCAGCCTGGTCCTGACCAGCAGTTGTCAGGTCAACGGTGCCAGCGGTTCCAGCAACCTTAATTTCGGTACGTTGAACTTCGGCAGCACCAACAGCCTGTTCACCACCAGCAACGCGCAAGTCCTGGGCGGTGGTGGCGGGGCACTGTCGATTCTCTGCTCCAGCGGCACCACGCCAACGGTCAAGGTGCGCGCCGGTGCCAACGACGGGAAATCCCCCGGCGGTACTCGCGCGTTGTTCGACGGCGTAGCCAATTACGTGCCTTACGACCTGTACACCGACGCCGGGCACTCGCAGCTGTTGGCGATTGACGGGGTGATCAACCTGGCTGCCAGCACCGGCGTGGCGCAGACCGTGAACATCTACGGTCAGGCGGTGGGCAAGGCCGGACTGCCGGCGGGCACTTACTCCGACACCATTTCCGTTGAACTGACGTTCTAGGGTGATGAATCGCCATGGCGGTGCCGCGCTGCTGTTGCTCTGCGCCGGTGCTGTGCCGTTGCCGCTGGCGGCGGTGACCAGTCAGAGCTTCCAGGTCAGCGCCACGGTGACACCGGGTTGCCTGGTGGTCGGCGGGGTTTCCAACTACGGCAGCCTGAATTTCGGCAACCAGTCCGCGCTGGCCACGGGCACGGTGCAGGTAGCGTTGACCGGCGCAGTGCAGTTGCAGTGCACGCCGGGCGTGACCCTGAACATGACGGTCGATGGCGGTCAGTACAACAGTGGCGGGCGGCACATGCAGCTTTCTACCGGCAGTAACCGCGTGGCCTATGCGTTGTTTCGCGACGCGGCGTACAGCCAGAGCCTGGGAATCGGCCAAAGCGTGGCGGTGGCTTACAGCGATGCCAACAACATCCGCCTGCCGATTTACGGTCAGGTGCAGTTACCGGGCAATCAGCCTGGGGGGACGTACAGCGATGTGCTGCAGGTGCAGCTGTCGTGGTAACGGGACGGTTTGATCATAAGGAGTTGACCTATGTATCCACCTTCGCAGCGACTGTCGGTCGTGTTTTTTACGGTGTTGGCGCTGCTGGGGGCGGGCAGGGTTCAGGCGGCCAGTTCAGTACTGATCTGGCCGATCGATCCGGTGCTGGAGGCTGACCAACAGGCCAGCGCCTTGTGGCTGGAGAATCGCGGTAACGAGACCGCCAACCTGCAAATTCGCGTGTTTGCCTGGAGCCAGAGCGGCTTCAGCGATCAATACCAGAACCAGCGCGACGTCATCGGCAGCCCGCCGGTGGCGAAGATCGAGCCGGGCCAGAAGCAGTTGGTACGCCTGACCCGCACCCGCGATATTCCGCCGGGGCAGGAGCTGGCCTACCGCATCATCATTGACGAAATTCCATCGGCGAAACCGCCTGCCGCTGAAGACGGCAAAACCGCCGCAGCGATTCGTTTTCAGATGCGCTACTCGGTGCCGCTGTTTGCCTACGGCGCCGGCCTGTGGAGCAAGGAAGACACCACCCGCCAACGTGATCCCAAAGGCGTGGGCCTGCCGGATTTGAGCTGGCGCACGGTCGCGGTGGACGGGCGTTCCTATGTGGAAGTGCGCAATCAGGGCGCGGTGCATGCGCGCCTGACCGACGTGGCACTCAAGCAGGGCGGCCAGTCCAAGCCATTGGTGGACGGATTGCTCGGCTACGTGTTGCCCGGCGCCATCATGCGTTGGCCCGTGCCCGGCCCGATTGCCGGCGACCCGGCGTTGCAGGTGCGGGTCAATGGTGCGCCGCAGGTTCAAAGTATTGCGCCCGCACGGTGAAGCACCTGTTTTTTGTGGCGAGGGAGCTTGCTCCCGCTGGGCTGCGAAGCGGCCCTACTTACGAGCCGCAAGCGTTGCCTGATACACCGCGTTGAATGGATTGACGGCTGCTGCGCAACCGAGCGGGAGCAAGCTCCCTCGCCACAGGTGTAAGTGCAGTCAGGTGAGGTAGAAGGAGGACAAGGTCCAATGACGGACAGGCAGCGCTAATGGCCCACGCTTTGGCTCGCAGTCTACGGTGTCCGTTATGGGCCATGTGCTGTGGATGTTGCCTGGTGGTCAATCATCACGCAGAGGCCGGTGACCTGCCGCCTCCGCCCAGTGGCATGGAGGCTGTGGCCGATGCGCAGTTGTTTCTCGAACTGGTGGTCAACCAGATGAATACCGGCCGGGTTGTGGCGGTCGAGCAGCGCCACGGGCAGTTCTTCGTGCCGTCCAGCGCGTTGCAGGAGACCGGCATGAAATTGCCCGCCGACATCGGCGCCGAAGTCGGCCTCGACAGCCTGCCGGGCCTGCACAGCGAGTACGACAGCAATGGTCAGCGTCTGCTGATAGACGTCCCGCCAGACTGGCTGCCGGAGCAGTTTATCGGCCGCCGCGAAGCCTATCCGCGCACCCCGGCCCTGAGCAGTTTTGGCGCCTTATTCAACTACGATCTGTACCTCAACGACACCGATGATGCTGGCACCTACCTGGCGGCGTGGAACGAAGTGCGGCTGTTCGACAGTTGGGGCACGTTGTCCAACACAGGGCAATACCGCCGCACAATGGCGGGTGATTCGCTCAACGCGCTGGACAATCGCTACCTGCGCTACGACACCACCTGGCGCTTTTCCGATGACGAGCGCTTGTTGACCTACGAAGCCGGCGATCTGGTCAGCGGTGCCTTGCCCTGGACCAGTTCGGTGCGCATGGGCGGGGTGCAGTGGTCGAGGGATTTCGCGGTGCGTCCGGATCTGGTGACCTATCCCTTGCCGCAGTTCGCCGGGGAGGCTGCGGTGCCGTCGTCGGTGGATCTGTTCATCAACGGCTACAAATCCAGCAGCGCCGACCTGCAACCGGGCCCCTATACGCTGACCAATATTCCGTTCATCAACGGTGCCGGTGAAGCGGTGGTGGTGACCACCGATGCCTTGGGCCGACAGGTCTCCACCACCGTGCCGTTCTACGTCACCAGCACGCTGCTGCAAAAAGGCTTGAGCGATTTTTCCGTGGCCGCCGGCACCTTGCGTCAGGACTACGGTCTGCGCGATTTCAGTTACGGGCCCGGTGCCACATCCGGCAGCATGCGTTACGGCCTGAGCGACAACTTCACCGTGGAAAGCCACGCCGAAGCCTCGGACAGCCTGGCCCTTGGCGGCGTCGGCGGCAATGTACGCCTGGGCAATTTCGGCGTGCTCAACACCGCCATCAGCCAAAGCCGTTTCGAGGGTGACAGTGGTCAGCAACTGAGCCTCGGTTATCAGTACAGCAGTCAGCGCTACAGTTTTTCCTGGCAACGCCTGCAACGTCGCGATCGATACGCCGACCTGACGCTGGTCGACAGCGCCTACACGACGCTGAGCAAACGCAGTGAACAGGCGACCCTGAGCCTGAACCTGGACGATTGGGGCAGCCTGGGCGCCGGTTACTTCGACGTGCGCGCGGCGGATGATTCGCGCACCCGTTTGCTCAACCTGACCTGGAGCAAACCGTTGTGGCGCAGTACCAGTTTCTACCTTTCAGCCAACCGCGAAATCGGCGACAGCAATTGGGCGGTGCAGGCGCAACTGGTGATCCCGTTCGACCTGCGTGGCAGCCTGGCCATCAGCAGCGAACGCAGCAACACCGGACAAACCCAGCAGCGGGTCAATTACAGCCGCGCCGTGCCCACGGAAGGCGGGGTCGGTTTCAACCTGGGTTACGCCCAAGGTGATGGGCCAGCCTATCGTCAGGCCGACGTCACCTGGCGCCTGCAATCGGTGCAATTGCAGGCCGGTGTCTACGGCAACAGCGACGCCGAAACCCGTTGGGCCGATGCCAGTGGGTCGCTGGTCTGGATGGACCGCCAAGTGTTCGCCGCCAATCGTATCGACGACGCCTTTGTGGTGGTCAGCACTGATGGCTACGCGGATATCCCCGTGCGCTACGAAAACCAGCAGGTCGGCCAGACCGATCGCAACGGCCATTTGCTGGTGCCGTGGAGCAGCGCCTATTACCGCGGCAAATACGAAATCGATCCGCTGAACCTGCCGGCCAACGTGCGCAGTCCGAACGTCGAGCAACGCATCGCGGTGCGCCGTGGCAGCGGTTATCTGCTGGAGTTTCCACTGAGCCGGGTGATTGCCGCGAGCATCGTGCTGGTGGACGCGCAGGAGCAGAACCTGCCCTTGGGCAGCGGCGTGGTGCACCTGCAAAGCGGCACGCAAACCGTGGTGGGTTGGGACGGTCTGGTGTACCTGGAAAACCTGCAGCCGCAGAACAGTTTGCAGGTGAGTCTGGCGGATGGGAAAACCTGTCAGGTGCAATTCGCCGTCGACGCTCAGCAGGATCAGATCCCGCTGATCGGGCCATTGGTGTGTCAATGAAAATCCTGAAGTGGCTGATGCTGTTGGCTTTGTGGCTGCCGGGTTCGGCATGGGCCTTGTGCTCGGTGGTCGGTACCACACCGGCAGCGTTCGGCACGGTGAGTTCGATTGCCGTGCGCAACACTTCGCAGCCCAGTTCCACATTGAACGGTGGCTTGAGTTGCACGGGTTCACTGCTGTCATTGCTGACCAGCAGCGACCACTTCTGGGCCACCGTCACCTCGACCCAGAGCGGTTTGCGCGGGCCCACTGGCGATGTCATTGGCTACACGATCTACGCCAACAACAGCACTGCTTTCCCAATAACGCGCGGCACGGCCTACGACTTCGCCCGCAACGGCATTATCGATGCCCTGGGATTGCTCGGCAGCGTGGTGCCGAAAACCGTCCCGCTTTACTTCGGCACGATCACTGGCAGCAACGTTGCGGCCGGGGTTTATACGGAAACATTGAGCATTTTCTGGAACTGGAACTACTGCTCGGGCATCGGCGTTGGCAGCGTGTGCCTGGGCCGCGACGTCAATAACGGCACCACCACGCTGACTGTCAATTTGACGGTCACCAATGACTGCCTCATCACCGCGCCCAACATCAGTTTTGGCAGCGCGCCGGTGGTCAGCGCTTTCACGGCGGTCACCGGGCAGACCATCAACCTGAACTGCACCAAGGGCAGTGCGTACACCGTGGGTTTGAATGACGGGCAGAACGCAGCGAGTGTGGGAGGGCGCCGACGGATGATTTCGGGGAGCAATTACCTGGCGTATGACATTTTCAAAAGCGCCGGTTCGACCCGCTGGGGGAATGTGGCCGGGGCGCGTCGGGCCAGCTCGGATGCGGAGGTCAATCCGGGTAACGGGTTGGGTAATGGCAGCCAAATCTTCAATTACAACGCGAAGATTTATACCGATCAGAGCACACCGCCGGCTGGAACCTATGTGGACAATGTGATTCTTGATGTGGGGTTTTAGGAAAAAGATCGCAGCCTGCGGGGGGACGCGTACCTGTAGGAGCCGGCTTGCTGGCGATGGCGTTGGGTCAGGCGCTGCGATGTCCACGGACTGACCGCAATCGCCAGCAATCCGGCTCCTGCAGGGAAATGGCGATATCAGAAATTCACAGTCTGCCTGAGCATCTGCGCCGCCGGCGTATCCGCCGGGCTGACCATCGCATAGTTATAACCACCCCCCGACCAGTACTCCGCCTGCAACCCGTCATCACGCCGACTACCGCGCGGCAGCAGGAAGTTTTTCGGTCCCGGCGGGCGCACGTAGAAGCTGATCTTGTGCCCGCCTTGATCCTCGTAAACCACCATCGCCGCCGGTCCTTGTTCGGTGCTGAGCAAGCGCCCGCTGACCGGTTTGAACCCGGCACCGGCCAGGTCGGGCAAGCGATTGGCCTGGGTGAAATAGCGGTCAAGCCAACCCTGCATATCACCGTCGTCGCTAGCCTTGTAGTCCGCCGGAAGGAGGCCTTGCTGGGCAATCAGACGGTAAGCCTGCAAGGCATCGGCCATCGGCAGCGAGCCACTGGCGAGCGTCATTTCCCGCGCCTGCCAGCCACTGAAACCGCCCACGCTGACGGCGATCAGCAACATCGCAGCACTCGCGAGGTGGCGACGGGACTGGCGTTTCAGACGTTGGCGAATCAGCCCAGGGTCGAGGTCCGGGTTGGAAGGCTGCTTCAATGCACCGCTCAGGGCTGCACGCAGTTGCTGGGCATCCTGCTGCCAGGCGCGCACTTGTGCGGCAACTTGCGCGTTGCTCGCCAGATAAGTCTCCACGAGCGCGCGGTCGGCGTCGTTGAGTTGGTGGTCGACGTAAGCGTGCAGGTCGCGCTCGCTCGGGGGCATGCTGATCATTTGAGTCTCCGCAGGGAAGGGCGGGTGATTTCGCCATCGCTGAGTTGGCGCAGAGCCTGGCGGGCTCGGGACAGGCGGGACATCACGGTGCCGGTGGGTACGTCGAGAATCTCGGCGACCTCTTTGTAGCTCAGGCCTTCCACCGATACCCAAAGCAGCAGCGCGCGCTGTTCGGTAGGCAGTTGATCGAAGGCGTTGAGGGTCGATTGCGCAATAACGGTGCGCTCCACGGAAGGCTGCGCATCGTCGCGCCCGGTAAAGAATTCGAGCATCCGCGCATAGCGTCGGGAGCGCCGGTGAGCGTCGAGAAACTGCCGATAAAGAATCGAAAACAGCCAGGCGCGCAGATCGCCATCGGGTCTTTTGTCGCCCCAGCGAGACAACGCCCGCTCCAGGCACGACTGCACCAGATCGTCAGCACTGCTGGGGTTGCGCGTCAGTGACACGGCAAACCGGCGCAGCCTGGGAATGATTTCTCTCAGTTGTTCGTCGATGTCATTCATGAAGTTCTGACTAGTCACTACGCTGTGGACTAGGAAGACGCCCGATAACGGAGGTTATTCCACGCCTGAAAAAATAAATACCGCACGATGGAATAAACCCTCGTGGGGTTCGTCTGCTTGGTTCTTCTCACTTGTGGCCGATGGCCCTGGAGCTCTTCATGGTAGATCGATCATCACCGCCCACCCGGCCACCCCTGAGTACCGCGAGTCTGATTTTTCGTCTGGCGGGCATCGCCGTGGTCGTCGCCGTCGTGGCCGGGGCGTTTGCCTACGTCAACGGCACGCTTGACCCACAGCGCCTGACGCCGAAAAAACTCATCAATGTGCTGGAAACCAACAACGGCGTGCATCCCGGATTCCGCCGTAATCATTCCAAGGGCGTGTGCGTGATCGGCCATTTCGAAAGCAGCGGCGAGGCGCGCAGCTTTTCCACCGCCCAGGTGTTCAACGAGGCGCGGACCCCGGTGGTGGGGCGTTTCGCTTTGCCGGCGGGTAATCCGTATGCGCCGGACAGCGCCGTGCCGATCCGCAGCCTGGCGTTGCGTTTCAATCAGGCCAACGGCCAGCAGTGGCGCACCGGGATGAACAGCATGCCGGTGTTCCCGGTGGGCACGCCCGAGGCGTTCTATCAATTGCAGCAAGCGCAATCGCCGCTTCCGAGCACTGGTAAACCGGACCCTGCGGCGGTGCCGGCGTTCTTTGGTTCGCACCCGGAAGCCGCGCCGTTCCTGGCCTGGATCAAGACCGCCAAACCGTCGGCCAGCTACGTGACGGAAACCTACAACAGCGTCAACGCGTTTTACCTGGTAAACGCCACCGGGCAACGCCAAGCAGTGCGCTGGAGCATGGTGCCCGTGGCTCAGGACGCACCGGGCGCCACGGCAGCGGAAGGCAGTGACTATCTGGAAAAAGACCTGGTTCAACGCATCGCCGCCGGGCCGTTGCGCTGGAATTTGAACATCACCCTGGCCAACCCCGGCGACCCGGTCAACGACGCGAGCAAGGCCTGGCCCGAAGGCCGCAAGGTGCTGAACGCCGGCACCCTGGTCCTTGAAAGCACCCAGCCACAACTCAATGGCGAGTGCCGTGACATCAACTACGACCCGCTGGTGTTGCCGGCCGGGATCGAAGGTTCCGACGACCCGCTGCTCGCCGCGCGTTCCGCCGGTTACGCCACGTCCTACCTGCGTCGCACCAGCGAAGTCAGCCAGTTACCCGCCGCCAAACAGGAGGCCAAGCAATGAGCGCCCAACCGAACCACTTCGTTCCACTGGCGCGTCTGCTGCACTGGCTGATGGCGCTGATGATCATTGCCATGCTGTTTATTGGCGCGGGGATGGTGGCGTCCGTGTCAGAACGCCATGAGTGGCTGATCAATCTGCACAAGCCATTGGGCGTTGCGATTCTGTTGCTGGTGATCGTGCGTCTGGTTGTGCGTTTTTCCACCACACAACCGCCGCTGCCGGCGGACCTGCCGAGCTGGCAAGTGCTGGCGGCGAAGGCATCGCATGTGTTGCTGTACGCCTTGATGCTGGTCTTGCCGCTGCTGGGCTGGGCGATGATTTCGGCGTCGGGTGAACCGGTGATGCTCAGCAATTCGCTGCAGTTACCTTCGTTCGTGTCGGCAAATGCGCAGGTGTTTGCGTTCCTGCGCAAAGCCCACGGATACCTGGCGTATTTGCTGTTTTTGACGGTGTTGCTGCATTTGGCGGCGGCGTTGTTTCACGCCTGGGTGCGGCGTGATGATGTGCTGGACAGCATGTTGCGGGGTAAGGATCACCCCTGAACTGCGCGATACATACGGCCTATGCAGGAGCTGCCGAAGGCTGCGATCTTTTAATCTTGATCTTTAAAAGCAAAGTCAAAAGATCGCAGTCTGCGGCAGCTCCTACAGTTTGATGTGTTCCCCTACCTGTCAATGTTGACAGTTTCGCCCTCTCCAAAAGACGCGTTCAATGCTCAAAGACTGCAGTGACCGGAATGAGGTCAGTCGAACAGCACTGATCTTGTTATTCAGGGAGATGAATCATGTTCAAAATTGCAGGTGTGCGTTGTATGCGGGGTGTTTTTTTCGCACTTTCAATTGGGGCGTTGGCTGTTCTGCTAGGCGCCTGTGCACATTCACCGATGAGTGAGGAAAGTAAACAAAAAAGTTGGGTGGTCGAGCGTGTAAATGAAAAGAGTACAGCCGAGCTGTACGAGGATTTGATAGCGCCAGCGGTTTTCGAAAGATCAAGTTCAAAAGTGATTGATGGTTATACAGTAGAGAGCGGTAATTTACTGATGCCGGACAAGACAGTAGGGTCATTGGTTACGGTCAGGTCTGGTAGTGGGAGTTTGACTGCATTTATAGAGAGCTCCTCAAGAAAGGGAGTGCTCGTGATTAACAGTAAAGGTGAAAGTCGTTTTACGCCCTATACCTCTAAAGATTATTCAATACTCGACACAGTGCCAGGAGAGGCGTTGGAGAGAACTGTCGAACCAGCGAAAGCAGCAGATGAATACGCGATTGATATGTTGATTGGGTACTCGCGCGAAGCAGTATTAGTTGCTGGTGGTGATGCGACTTCCAATGCGTTGGCTCAGGTGGAAAGTGTGAATTTGGCATTGCGCAACTCGCTTGTTAATAATGTTTTTATGAGGTTGGCAGGGGTGCAAATAGTTAATACGAATTACTCAATGACAACCGAGACTCTAAGACAATTACCAGGAATACTTTCGGTCGGGACGCAGGCATTTAGACCGGATATGTTTTTTGGTGTTTTCGCTCCCCACCCAGATGATACCGCCGCTGGATGGGGAACTACTCCGGGCAGGGCGGCTATCGGTCATGTTAGTGACGGTTGGATATTTCGCCACGAGATTGGACATAACTTAGGTGGTATTCACTGCCCTGAACTGTTCGGTGGTTATAAGTTTGGCTTCAATAATGGTAAATCTGGAACTATTCAATGCGGAGAAGACAGTCCTTTCTATTCAACTCCGCAGGTGAAAGATGCGCATGGCCTGCCTCGAGGCAACGTAATTACTGCTGATATGTCCAGGATGTGGCGTGAATCTGGTCCGAGGTTATCTTACTATGCTCTACCTTTTGTAGGGGAGCGGTTTTCATTTCAAAGCCTGAACGGCTCTTCGGATTCGATTCTAGAAATCAGGATGCCTGCCAGGTACCAAGCTGGCGTTGTTGCCTTGAACAGCGCTGAAGGTCCAACCGAATTAGCACCCGCTCCAAAAGGATATGCGCGATTGACAGTGAAATTGAAAAATGATGCGGGTGACGAACGAGAGGTTAATTTACGGGCGGAGCGATTTATCGGCGGATGTGAGTGGTTTGCTATGAATGCATATGTAGCATGTCCTTTTTCAGGAAGTACTGCTAATAAGCTTTATTTAAAACTAAGCTATAACGTCGGTGATAATCCGACATTGCCAGCTTCAGTTTATAACGGGGTTTTGAGATTGGAAGCTCGGAATTTACTTGGCAGTTGGAGGGCGCCTGTTGTTGTACTTATGTCAATTGCTGGTGGTCGCTAAGGTACTTTTGGCGGGCCGCGAGGTATCAATTGGCCTGACCTTCAAGAAGGTCAGGCCTGAAAAACGTTAATTTACCGCAGCGTATCAACCATCTCCGCCACAGTCGTCAAAACATCCTTCCCCAACTGCTTCGACCGCTTCCCCGACCACCCCGTCAACGGATTCGGATGATCGTCGTGATCTTTGAACGGCATTTCCAGGGTCAGCGACAGGCAGTCGTACTTCTGGCCAACGCTGTTGCATGCCAGGGTCATGTTGGCTTTACCCGGTTCGTCGCGGGTGTAGCCGTGCTTGGTCTGGAAGTCTTTGGTGGTGCGCTTCAGGTGGCTACGGAAGTGCTCTTCGAGTTTTTCGATCCGTGGCGTGTAGCCTGGATTACCTTCGCACGCGGCCGTGAACACATGAGGGATTTCCTCGTCACCGTGTACGTCGATGAACAAATCGACGCCGTACTTTTCCATCTGCTGCTGTACGAAAAAGACTTCCGGGCTGATTTCCGGGCTGGCGTTCTGCCAGGCGCGGTTCAGGTCCTGGCCCATGGCGTTGGTGCGCAGGTGACCGTGGAAGGCACCGTCCGGGTTCATGTTCGGTACCAGGTACAGATCGGCGCTGGCCAGCAGTTTGTTCAGCACCGGGTCGTCGCGATGTTCCAGGCGTTCGATCACGCCTTCCATGAACCACTCGGCCATGTGCTCGCCCGGATGTTGCTGGGCGATGATCCATACCTTGCGCTGGCCTTCGGCGCCGGTGCCTTTGCGCAGTAACTGAATGTCGCGACCTTCGACGCTCTTGCCGGTGCCCAGCAGTTCGGTGCCGGCCTTGGTCAGTGCCTGCTCGATCAGCCAGTCGTGACGACCCCGGCTGTAGGGTTCGAAATAGGCGAACCAGGCGTGGGTCTGGGTGGCTTCCAGGCAGAAGCGCAGGCAGTCGCCTTCGAAGATGGTCGGTACGCGGAACCAGTTAACGTGATCGTAAGAGGCGACGGCTTGATAACCGTCCCAGGCCTTGTTGTAGGAAGACTGACTGGCATTGTTCAGACGAAACCAGTGTTCTTGTCCGACGTGCAGGCCGCTGGCTTTGAAGTGGAACCATTGGAAGTGGTTGCTTTTGGTATCGGGGCGGATGGCCAGCAGTGGCTTGAGCGGGTCGCTGAGGTCGATAACCTGGATGTTGCCGCTGTCGAAATTGGCACTGATGTTGAGTTTAGCCACGGTCGGGTTCCTGTTTGAGATTTTATGGCGGCTACTTTACACGCAAGACAAGGGGGTTAGCAGCGCGGGAAAAATCGATTCATCCTCACCGTTAAGCGCTTCTTCAAGCGTAGCGATCATCCGTGTTACCACCAGCACCGTTTTGGGTCCGCCAGGTTACAGAATGGGGCGTTTCAACTCGCTTCGGTCAGGCGTCGGTACTCTAAGTCGGCACCCTCACTCCCGATATATCAATCCAATCAAACACCTGCATATCACGGGCTGAATCTGGCACGTCCTGTGCTTTGTTGGCTTTATGGATAATTGGATACAAAAATACAAAAGGTGCAATCGATGAAATTCGCCCCTGTCTATTCCGAGCGCCAGCCCATTACCGCCGAAGAGGAGGCCTACAACTTTCTTCTGGAGGCGATTTGCAAAGGGCGTTACCGCACTGGCGAACGGCTGATTGCCGAGGACATCGCCGGCGAAATCGGCATGAGCCGCATGCCGGTGCGCGAAGCGTTCCGGCGCCTGGATGCCGATGGCCTGGTGACGCTACGGCCCAACCGTGGCGCCATTGTCCGTGGCTTGAACATCGATGAAATGCGTGAAGTGTTCGAGATGCGCAGCGCCCTTGAAGGCCTTGCCATCCGCGTTGCGGTGCCAAAGCTCACCGAGCGCCATTTCAGTCATCTGGAGCGCTTGCTCGACGAAATGGACGACTACCGCGAAGACGGGGCCGAGTGGGTCAGCCGCCATCGCGCCTTCCATGAATACCTGTGCAGCCTGAGTGAGCGTCCGCGCCTGATGCGGCAGATATCCGCGTTGTATTCGGTGATCGAGCCGCACATGCGCCTTTGGCTGCAACACGCCGACAAACCCCGCAGCGCCCGGGACGAGCACGCCTCGATTGTCGCCGCACTGCGTTCCGGCGACCCGGACAAGGCCGCGCAAGTCGTGTGCGAGCACATCGAGGGCACCATCCCGCGACTGATTCAATTTCTCGAAGCCCACCAATAAACCCTAAAACCCCCCTTGTAGGAGCCGGCTTGCTGGCGATGGCGACTGTATGAGCGAAGTAAGACTCAAGGGCCAATCGCTGGCAAGCCAGCTCCTACAAGGGACATCCGTTGCAGCCAACTGGAGTCATGCCATGCACAAGCCTTGCGCGTTAGTTGCCGTGTTCACCTTGAGTCTGTGTTCGCAATGGGCGTTCGCCGCCCCCGAATTACCCGAGCGCTTGAGCAAGAGCGAGAAGATCGTTTACTGCTCCGGCATGGACTCGCCACCGCTGGTGTCGTTTGACATGAAGCAAAAACCGGTGGGGCTGCAGGTCGACATGGGCGAGGCGATTGCCCAGCGCCTGGGTGACAAGAAAGTCGAATGGCGAATCTCGCCTTTCGCCGGGCTGATCCCGGCGCTGCTGGCGCAACAGTGCGACATGATCGTCGACCAGTTGTTCGACAAGCCCGAACGCCGCGAGGTGATCGACATCGTCAACTTCATGTATTCCAGCCAGTCCATCGTGGTGCCCAAGGGCAACCCGAAATCGGTAAACACACTGGAAGACCTCTCGGGGCTTAAGGTCGCGGTCAGCAACGGCTCGACCATCCGCGTGCTGCTGGGCAAGGAAAACGAAAAACTCGAAGCGGCTGGAAAACCGCCGATGAAACTGGTGGTGTACAACGTCGACGCTGATGCTTTTCAGGCGCTGCGCATCAACCAGGTGGACGCTTTCGGCACCACGGTCGAGTCCGCCGGACACTATCAGCAATTGGCCCCGGACCTGTTTCAATCCGCAGTCCCGGCCTTCAACCGCATCCTCACCGGTTTCGGCGTGCGTAAAAGCGATCCACAGCTGACGGTCGCGTTGACCGAAGTCTTGCAAGGCATGCGCGCCGATGGCAGTTACAGCGCGCTCCTCAGTAAATGGCATGTCGACAGCGACAAACTGGACTGAGGGCGAACCTGATGAACTTCAATTGGGATGTGTTCTGGCAGTACCTGTTGCAGCCCAGCGATGTCTACCTGACGGGGCTGTGGCTGACCTGCCTGATCAGCGTTTCGGCGATGTTGCTCGGTTGTGTTTTGGGCCTGATCGCCGCGTTGATGAAGCTGTCGAGCAACCCGCTGTTGCATTACCCGGTGCGTTTTTATGTGTGGCTGATGCGCGGCACGCCGTTGTTGGTGCAGATCGTTTTCCTGTACACGGCATTGGCGGCGGGGGGGATTTTCCGCTTTGAAGACTTGGACCTGGGCTGGTTCATTGTGCCGGGCAATATTCAGGCCGCGATCATCGCCCTGGGCCTCAATGAAGGCGCGTACATGGCCGAGATCATTCGGGCCGGCATCGGCGCGGTGGACAAGGGTCAGTACGAAGCCGGGCGTTCCCTGGGCATGACGTTTCCCAAGTTGATGCGGCGGATCGTCCTGCCGCAAGCGTTCCGGGTGATCGTGCCGCCGCTGGGCAACGAGTTCAACGTGATGCTGAAAAACACCACGCTGGTCAGCGTCATCGGCGTGCAGGAACTGCTGCTGAGTACACAAATGGTGACCTCGGCGACCTTCCGTGTGTTCGAGTTGTACCTGGTCGTGGCCATCTACTTCCTGGCCTTGACCACGCTCTGGGGCTTTTTCCAGCGCTGGCTCGAAGCGCGCTTCGGCCAGTCTGATCGTCCGGCACCGGCGGCGAGTCGCATGTTCGGCCGCAACACCATGAAACTGTTGAGAGGGCGTTGAGATGGCGCACATGAGTGAAGAACTGGTCATCGAAGCGCTGGATGTTCACAAATCGTTCGGTGACCTGGAAATTCTCAAGGGCATTTCCCTGCAAGTGCGACGGGGCGAAGTGGTGGTGCTGATCGGCGCTTCCGGTTCCGGCAAAACCACCTTTATCCGTTGCATCAATTTGCTCGAAGACATTCAGTCAGGACAGATCCGCGTCGGCGGCCGGCCGATGGGTTACCGCACCCGGGCCGACGGCAGTCTGGCCAGAGACTCGGAACGCAACATCGCACGACAGCGCCGGGACATCGGCATGGTGTTCCAGCGCTTCAATTTGTTCCCGCACATGACCGCCCTGGAAAACATCATCGAAGCGCCGATCCAGGTGCTGGGCGTTGCGCGCGCGGCGGCGGTGGAACAGGCGCGGGCGTTGCTCAAGCGCGTCGGGTTGGCGGAGAAGGCTGATCACTATCCGTCGATGTTGTCCGGTGGCCAGCAGCAGCGGGTGGCGATCGCCCGGGCATTGGCGATGAAGCCGCAGGCGATGCTGTTCGACGAACCCACCAGCGCCCTCGATCCCGAGACGGTGGGCGAAGTGCTGCAAGTGATGAAGGAGCTGGCCGAGGAGGGCATGACCATGGTCGTGGTCACCCACGAAATGGGCTTTGCCCGCGAGGTGGCCGACCGGGTGGTGGTGCTCGATCAAGGTGAACTGATCGAGCAGGGCCCGCCGGAGCAGATCTTCAGCCAGCCCAGGCACGCCCGTACCCGCGCCTTTCTCAGCCGCGTGCTGTGAGTCCATCAAATAAATTTGTGTGAGTTCTGCCATGTTCAAATTTTCTGCGCACGAGTATCCCTACGCCTCACAACGTCAAAGTGTTTTCGCCAAGCGCGGCATGGTCGCCGCCTCACAACCGCTGGCCGCCGAGGCCGGAATTGAAATCATGCGTCGCGGTGGCAATGCCATCGATGCGGCCATTGCCACGGCAGCGGCACTGACCGTAGTCGAACCCACCGGTTGCGGCATCGGCGGTGACGCTTTTGCGCTGGTGTGGACGCAAAACAAACTGCACGGTTTGAACGCCAACGGCGCGGCGCCGCAGGCCCTGAGCATCGAGGCGGTGAAAGCCGCCGGTCATGAAAAAATGCCACTGCATGGCTGGACGCCGGTGACGGTTCCGGGTTGTCCGTCGGCCTGGGCGGAGTTGTCGACGCGCTTCGGTCGTCTGCCTTTTGCCGACTTGCTGCAACCGGCGATCAGCCTGGCGCGGGATGGCTTTCCCGTGTCACCGGTGGTTGCGTTGCAGTGGCAAACCGCGCTGGAGGATTTCACCCCCGACCGCAGCGACGTGCTTGAGAGCTGGTTCGAAACCTTTCTGATTGACGGCCGTGCACCTCGAGCCGGTGAACTGTTCCGCAACCCGGCCCAGGCGAAAACCCTGAGCGAGTTGGCCAGCACCGGTTGCGAAAGTCTGTACCGTGGCGCGCTGGCGCAGCGGCTGGACGCACATTCGCGGGCTACGGGCGGCTATCTGCGCGCCAGTGATTTGCAGGATTACCGCGCACACTGGGTCGAGCCGATCAAGGTCAACTATCGCGGTGTCGATGTCTGGGAAATTCCGCCGAGCGGGCAGGGGCTCGTGGCGTTGATGGCGTTGAAAATGCTCGAAGGTTTCAACTTCGATCACCGTGACAGTCAGCAAACCTGGCACCGTCAGCTTGAAGCGATGAAGCTCGCCTACAGTGATGGTTTGCACTACATCACCGATCCGGAACACATGCGGGTCGCGGTGGCGGATTTGTTGAGCGACCACTACGCGGACCATCGTCGCGCGCAGATCGGTGAGCAGGCCGTGGCGCCGCAGCCGGGCGACCCTCACGCCAGCGGCACGGTCTACCTGGCGACCGCCGACGCGGAAGGCAACATGGTTTCGTTCATCCAGAGCAACTATCACGGTTTCGGCTCAGGCGTCGTGCTACCCGACAGTGGCATCGCCCTGCAAAACCGTGGAGAAGAATTCAGCCTCGATTCCGAACATGCGAACTGCCTGGCACCGGGCAAAAAGACTTTCCACACCATCATCCCGGGATTTCTCAGCAAGGACGGTGTGGCAATGGGGCCTTTTGGCGTGATGGGTGGCTACATGCAGCCGCAGGGGCATGTGCAGATGGTCATGAACCTGGTGGATTTCGGGCTCAATCCCCAGGCAGCCCTGGATGCGCCGCGCTGGCAGTGGCTGGGCGGATTGAAGGTTGGTATCGAGCAGAACGCTTCACGGGACATGGCGGCAGCATTGGCGCGCCGTGGGCATGATGTGCAAGTGGTCTGCGACCTGACCAGTTATGGGCGAGGGCAGATCATTTTGCGTGATCCTGAAACCGGTGTGCTGTGTGGCGGCACCGAACCGCGAGCGGACTCACACATTGCGGTGTATTGAGGGGGGCGTCCTCCTTGACGCGGTCGCAGCTTAGAGACTATGCGATTGATTCTCAAGTGCTATTTGTCGTTAGTTTGGCCCAATGATGCCGGGCTTCTCTTGCCAACAAATATTCTTTTGATATCATCCGCGCCATCGAATTTGCGACACCCAAAGACTTCATTAGCCTGAAGCCATAAGCCAGAAAACTGGCAAAAAAAGACCCGGCAAAAAGCCGGGTCAAAAACCGTGATTAGCCTGATGAGGAGATAGTCCAAGAGGCCGACCTAAGGTCCCTTGGTCCATCGACTGATCTCGCGACCAGCTGATGCAATAATAATCATTCTCGTTTACAAGTCAAATGATTTTATCTGCGCGATTGGAAAACTCTTTCCAGTCCTCCCTCTGATTGTGTTCGCTTCAACCGTTCTGATGTCCCTCCAGGGACCGGTCTACCATGGCTTTGGCCATGTCGATCATATGAACCGCCGAAAACGCCAAGTCCCGATTGGAACCCTGCAAGTGATTGGCTGACTCGTACGCCGTGGCTGCTGCGCAACGCAACAGATCCGACGCATGCACCAGCGCTTCTTCGCTGCTGATGTTGCGGTTCACGTCAAAGAAACGTTCATCGGTCCCTTCCCCTGAAACAGCTGGTTTCAAGTAGTAGTCCAGTGCTCGCTGGGCTGCTGCAGAGCCCTGGGGTGAGGTAAGAGAGGTGTCGATTTGCAGGTCAGGCAGGTCGTTGGCGGGTTGGGTCATGGTGATGGCAAAGCTCCGTGATAGATTCAGATCCGTGAATTCATCCTAGTACGATCTGTATTTGTGACCATAATTTAAATACTACAATTTGTGTTTTGATGGCCGGAGACTGCCACGTATCGTGCCGCACATGGATAAATGGATTGAATTGGTCAAGGCCAAGATGAGTGAACTCAAAGTCACTCAGGAAATACTCGCCGAGCGCCTCGGGATGTCCCAGGGTGGGGTCGGCCATTGGCTGAACAAACGCCGTCAGCCCGGGCTCGATGACATGAATCGTGTCTTGCAGGCGCTGGGCCTGGAGTTTCTCGAAGTGGCGCTGGTGATCAGGGAACCGGCTGACTCACAGGACGACGGCATTTGCCTGACACACAAGTACAACCCGTACTTCCGCTACCCGGTCAGCGACTGGCGCGAGACGGCTGAAGTGCGTGATGGAGACGCGGCGCAGTATCGTTTCGAATTATCGGACTACCACGCCCGAGGCGCGGCGTTCTGGTTGACGGTGGTGGGCGATGCGATGAGCGCCCCCAGTGGCCTCAGCATTGGCGAGGGCATGTTGATTCTGGTGGATCCGGACGTGGAAGCGCTGCCAGGCAAACTGGTTATCGCGCAATGGCCAGACAGTAGCGAGGCGATCTTTCGCAAGCTGATCGAAGAGGGCGGGCAGCGTTACCTGGTTCCGCTCAATCCGACGTATCCGAAAGCTCTTTACACCCAAGAGTGCCGAATTATCGGCGTGGTGGTTCAGGCGACAGCCAAATTCTAATCAGATCGGTCCTCGCAACGCGTAGGACCGATCTTCATTTCACGCTTCTTCCAACTCAACCAGCGCACTGCCTTCGCTGACCATCTCGCCTTCCTGGCAATACAGCGCCTTGATCACCCCAGCGTGTGGCGCACGAATGCTGTGCTCCATCTTCATCGCTTCCAGCACCACCAATTGCGCCCCGGCTTCGACCGTTTGCCCGGCCTCCACCAGTACGCGCACGATGCTGCCGTTCATGGGCGCGGTCAGTCCGCCGTGATGGCTGTGACTGGCTTCAACGGCGCTGATCGGATCGTAGGACTCGATGCGGCGCAGTTCCCCGTCCCATTGCAAATACACAAAGTCGCCATGGCGGATCACCCGATGCTGACGACGAATGCCATCGTGCTCGATCAGCAAGTGCTCGCCTTTGAGTTGTGCCGTACCGGATTTAACGGCGCCCAACGTCAACGCGCGATCCTGGCCTTCGCAGCTCAAGTGCAAGGTGATCTCTGTCGGCAACCCTGCGCGGAAACCGTTGTTGTTGGCCCAGGGCGAACTCGGGTCATCGGCGCGCGGAGTACGAGATTGGCTCTGGGAAAACGCCTGGCCGGCGGCCTGCCAGAACTCATCGCTGAGCGCCGCAGATTGCGGTAACAACTGGTCCTGATAACGCGGAATGAACCCGGTATCCAGCTCCGCCGCAGCAAACGCCGGATGGCCGATGATCCGGCGCAGGAAGTTGATGTTGGTCTTGAGCCCGCCAATCGCAAACTCGTCGAGCATGCTCAGCAGGCGCAGGCGCGCCTGTTCGCGATCCTCGCCCCAGGCAATCAACTTGCCGAGCATCGGGTCGTAGAACGGCGAGATTTCATCGCCTTCCTCAACGCCGCTGTCGACTCGACGCCCCGGACCTTCGGCCGATTCGCGATACAACTCCAGGCGCCCGGTAGCCGGCAGGAAATCATTGCCCGGGTCTTCGGCGTACAACCGCACTTCGATCGCGTGACCGTTCAGCGGAACCTGATCCTGAGTCATCGGCAACGCTTCACCCCGCGCCACACGAATCTGCCAGGCCACCAGGTCGAGGCCGGTGATGGCTTCGGTGACTGGGTGCTCGACTTGCAGGCGCGTGTTCATCTCCATGAAGAAGAACTCGCCGCGCGCATCCAGCAGAAACTCTACGGTGCCTGCGCCGACGTAACCGATGGCTTGCGCCGAACGCACAGCGGCCTCACCCATGGCACGGCGCAGTTCCGGGCTCAGGCCCGGCGCAGGCGCTTCTTCAACGACTTTCTGGTGTCGGCGTTGAATCGAGCAGTCCCGTTCGTTGAGGTACAGGCAATTGCCATGCTGATCAGCGAACACCTGGATTTCCACGTGACGCGGTTTCAGCAGGTATTTCTCCACCAACATCCGCGAATCGCCGAACGACGATTGCGCTTCACGTTGGGCCGAGGCCAGGGCTTCGGCCAGTTGGCTGACGTCCTCGACCACTTTCATGCCTTTGCCGCCGCCACCCGCCGTGGCTTTGAGCAGTACCGGATAGCCGATGCGCTCGCAGGCATCGCGGAAGGTATCGAGGTCTTGAGCTTCGCCGTGATAACCCGGCACCAGCGGCACACCGGCGGTTTCCATCAAGGCTTTGGCCGCGGATTTGCTGCCCATGGCATCAATGGCCGAGGCGGGTGGGCCGAGGAAAATCAGGCCGGCCGCTTCGATCGCGCGGGCGAACCCGGCGTTCTCCGACAAAAAGCCATAACCCGGATGAATCCCCTGGGCGCCGCTGGCCTTGGCGGCGGTGATCAATTTGTCGATTTGCAGATAACTGTCGGCGGCTTTGCTACCACCGAGGTCGACACGAATGTCGGCTTCGCGGCTGTGGCGGGCATTACGGTCGGTGGCGCTGTGCACGGCGACGGTGGTCAGCCCCAAGGCTTTCGCGGTACGCATCACCCGGCAAGCGATTTCGCCACGGTTGGCCACCAGCAGGGAAGTGATAACAGGTGCGCTCATCAACGCGGCTCCTTGGTGGTCGTTTCGGCTTGCCAGCTCGGCGGGCGCTTTTGCAGAAAGGCGCGCAGGCCTTCCTGGCCTTCGGGGCTGACGCGGATACGGGCGATGGCGTTTTCGGTGTAGCGGCGCAGCGCCGGGGTCAGTGAGCCGTCGCCGACTTCACGCAGCAAGTCCTTGCTGGCGCGCATGGCAGCGGGGCTGTTGAGCAGCAGGTTGTCGACCCATTGATCGACTTTCTGCTCCAGTTCGGCAATCGGATAGCTCTCCGACAGCAAACCGAGTTCCCGCGCCCGTTGCCCACCGAAGCGTTCAGCGGTCAAGGCGTAGCGCCGCGTGGCGCGTTCGCCGATGGCCTGCACCACGAACGGACTGATCACCGCCGGTGCCAGGCCGATGCGCACTTCCGACAGGCAGAATTGCGCGTCATCGGCGCCGATCGCCATGTCACAGCAACTGATCAGGCCCAACGCGCCGCCAAAGGCTGCCCCTTGCACCACCGCCAGGGTCGGCACTTTCAGCTTGGCCAGGTTGTACATCAACTCCGCCAGTTCCCGGGCGTCGTCGAGGTTGGTGTGGTAATCAAGTTCGGCCGATTGCTGCATCCAGGCGAGGTCGGCGCCGGCGCTGAAATGCTTGCCACGGCCACGCACGATCAGGAAGCGCAGGCTGGCATCGCTCGCGACTTTGTCCAAGGCGAGGATCAGTTCGCGGATCATTTCTGCGTTGAAGGCGTTGTTCTTTTCTTCGCGGCTGAGCCACAGCGTGGCGAAACCACGGGGGTCGGTCAGCAGTTCGAGGGTGTTGAAGTCGCTCATGTTTTTCTCCCGATCACATCCGGAACACGCCGAAGCGGCTCGGTTCGATTGGCGCATTCAACGACGCCGACAAGGCCAGGCCCAGGACATCGCGGGTCTGGGCCGGGTCGATGACGCCGTCGTCCCACAAGCGCGCGCTGGAATAATAGGGGTGGCCCTGTTCTTCGTATTGGTCGAGGATCGGTTGCTTGATCTCCGCTTCCTGCTCGGCACTGAAACCCTGACCACTGCGCTCGGCCTGTTCACGCTTGACCTGCACCAGCACGCCGGCCGCCTGTTCGGCGCCCATCACTCCGATGCGCGCATTCGGCCACATCCACAGGAAACGTGGATCGTAAGCGCGACCGCACATCCCATAGTTACCGGCGCCGAAACTGCCACCGATGATCACTGTGAATTTCGGCACCTTGGCGCATGCCACCGCCGTCACCAGTTTCGCGCCGTGCTTGGCGATGCCGCCGGCCTCGTATTTCTGGCCAACCATGAAACCGGTGATGTTTTGCAGGAACAACAACGGAATGCCCCGCTGACAAGCCAGCTCGATAAAGTGCGCGCCTTTCTGCGCGGCTTCGGCGAAGAGGATGCCGTTGTTGGCCAGGATCGCGATCGGGTAGCCGTGCAGGTGCGCAAAACCGCACACCAGCGTCGTCCCGAAAAGCGCCTTGAATTCGTCGAACACCGAACCGTCCACCAGCCGCGCAATCACTTCGCGCACGTCGAACGGCTGCTTGGCATCGGCCGACACCACGCCGTACAACTCGTCGCTGCTATAGAGCGGGGCGATCGGCCGGCGTTGCTGTACTTCACCGAGCTTGCGCCAGTTGAGGTTCGCTACGCTGCGGCGGGCGATGGCCAAGGCGTGTTCATCGCTCTCGGCGTAATGGTCGGCCACCCCGGAAATCTTGCAGTGCACATCGGCCCCGCCAAGGTCTTCAGCGCTGACCACTTCACCGGTCGCGGCTTTCACCAGCGGTGGGCCGGCGAGGAAAATCGTCGCTTGCTCGCGCACCATGATCGCTTCGTCGGCCATGGCCGGCACGTAGGCGCCACCGGCCGTGCAGGAACCCATGACCACCGCAATCTGCGGAATGCCCATGGCGCTCATGTTGGCCTGGTTGAAGAAGATCCGGCCGAAGTGCTCGCGGTCCGGGAACACCTCATCCTGACGCGGCAGGTTGGCGCCGCCGGAATCCACCAGATAGATACACGGCAGGCGATTCTGCTGAGCGATGGTCTGCGCGCGCAGGTGTTTTTTCACGGTCAGCGGGTAGTAGGAACCACCTTTTACCGTGGCATCGTTGGCGACGATCATGCATTCGACGCCTTCGACACGGCCGATCCCGGCAATCACGCCAGCGGCGGGAACGTCTTCGCCGTACACCTCGTAGGCCGCCAGTTGGCTGATTTCCAGAAACGGCGAACCCGGATCGAGCAGACGATTGATGCGCTCGCGCGGCAGCAGCTTTCCGCGAGAGGTGTGGCGCTCTTGAGCCTTCTGCCCACCACCTTGCGCGACTTGGGCGAGCAGGGTGTGCAGCGCGTCGACCTGTTTGAGCATCGCCGCGCTATTGGCGGCGAACTCCGCCGAACGGGGGTTGAGCTGGGTATGCAGGATAGCCATGGACAGCTCCGTTTTAGCGGGTTTCGTTGAACAGTTCACGACCGATCAGCATGCGACGGATCTCACTGGTGCCCGCGCCGATTTCGTACAGCTTGGCGTCACGCAACAGGCGGCCCGCCGGAAATTCATTGATGTAACCGTTACCGCCGAGAATCTGGATCGCGTCGAGGGCCATCTGCGTGGCGCGTTCGGCGCTATAGAGGATCACGCCGGCAGCGTCCTTGCGCGTGGTTTCGCCGCGTTCGCAAGCCTGGGCCACCGCGTACAGGTAGGCGCGGCTGGCGTTGAGTTGGGTGTACATGTCAGCGACCTTGCCTTGGATCAGCTGGAACTCGCCGATGCTTTGGCCGAACTGCTTGCGGTCGTGGATATAAGGAACGATCAAGTCCATGCAGGCCTGCATGATCCCGGTCGGGCCACCCGACAGCACGACGCGCTCGTAGTCGAGGCCGCTCATCAGCACTTTCACGCCGCCGTTGAGCACGCCTAGGATGTTTTCTTCCGGCACTTCGACGTCATCGAAGAACAGCTCGCAGGTGTTGGAACCGCGCATGCCGAGCTTGTCGAACTTGTTGCTGCGGCTGAAGCCTTTCCAGTCACGCTCGACGATGAAGGCGGTGATGCCGTGGGGGCCTTTTTCCAGGTCGGTCTTGGCGTAGATCACGTAGGTGTTGGCGTCCGGGCCGTTGGTGATCCAGGTCTTGCTGCCGTTGAGCACGTACTTGTCGCCGCGTTTGTCGGCGCGCAGTTTCATCGACACCACGTCGGAACCGGCATTCGGTTCGCTCATCGCCAGCGCGCCGATGTGCTCGCCGCTGATCAGCTTCGGCAGGTATTTGGATTTTTGTTCGTGATTGCCATTGCGGTTGATCTGGTTGACGCAGAGGTTGGAGTGCGCGCCGTAGGACAGGGCCACAGAGGCAGAGCCGCGGCTGATTTCTTCCATCGCTACCACGTGCGCCAGGTAACCCAGGCCGGCACCGCCGTACTCTTCCGACACGGTAATGCCCAGCAGGCCCATGTCGCCGAATTTGCGCCACAAGTCAGCGGGGAACAGGTTGTCGATGTCGATCTGAGCCGCGCGCGGGGCGATCTCTTTGGCGACGAAGGACTGAACCTGATCGCGCAGCATGTCGATGGTTTCACCGAGGGCAAAGTTCAGGGATGGGTAGCTCATGGGACACCTTTTGGCTTTTTTGTAGGGTGGGGAGGGCAGTGATTCGGCTCTCACCTTTACGTTAACGTAAGCCTGTGACGAATGGCTGTCAATCACCCTTTACGTTAACGTCAACTTGAGCGAGAGTAGAGGCGTTCTTACAGACTAGCGTCGCACTCTGTGGCGAGGGAGCTTGCTCCCGCTCGAAGCGCGAAGCGGTCGCAAATCAGCACGCAAGGTGTGTCATCAGCACCGGATCGCAGATTTCACGACTGCTACGCAGCCGAGCGGGAGCAAGCTCCCTCGCCACAAAAAAGCCGCGCTCCGATAATAAAGACAATAGGGGTCGTCATGGATCAACCCAGTGCAAGCTCGCATCGCAGTTATACCCGCGGTTCCCAGGACAAAGCCTTGCTGGCGATGACCATCGGCCAGGCGTTTGATAAAACTGCCGCGCAGTACCCGGACGGAGAGGCGCTGGTCGTGCGCCATCAACAGCTGCGCTACACCTGGCGGCAATTGGCGGAGGCGGCGAACGTGCAGGCCAGGGCACTGCTGGCGCTGGGCTTGCAGGCTGGTGACCGTCTCGGCATTTGGGCTCCAAATTGCGCACAGTGGTGCATTACACAGATTGCCACCGCGAAAATCGGTGTGATTCTGGTCAACATCAACCCCGCCTATCGCAGTTCCGAACTCGAATACGTGTTGAAGCAATCCGGCTGCCAGTGGCTGGTCTGCGCCGGGGCCTTCAAAACCTCTGATTATCACGCGATGCTGCAAGGCCTGGTGCCGGAACTGGCGGATCAATCTATCGGAAAGTTGCAGAGCGAACGCCTGCCGGAGTTGCGCGGCGTCATCAGTCTTGACGCGCAGCCACCCGTCGGTTTCCTGCCGTGGTCGCAACTGGCTGATCTGGCGGGCAGTGTGTCGGTCGAGCAATTGCGCGAGCGCCAGGACAGCCTGCATTTCGATCAAGCGGTGAACATTCAGTACACCTCCGGCACTACCGGTTTTCCCAAGGGCGCGACCCTCAGTCATTACAATATTCTCAACAACGGCTACATGGTCGGCGAAAGCCTCGGCTTGACCGCCAAAGATCGCCTGGTGATACCAGTGCCGCTCTATCACTGCTTTGGCATGGTCATGGGCAACCTCGGCTGCATCACCCACGGCAGCACCATGATTTACCCCAACGATGCCTTCGATCCGTTGCTGACCCTGAGCACTGTCGCCGAAGAAAAGGCCTCCGCGTTGTACGGCGTGCCGACCATGTTCATCGCCATGCTCGATCAGCCGCAGCGTGCCGAATTCGATCTGTCGAGCCTGCGCACCGGAATAATGGCGGGGGCGACGTGCCCTATCGAAGTGATGCGACGGGTCATCAGTGAAATGCACATGAGCGAAGTGCAGATTGCCTACGGCATGACGGAAACCAGCCCGGTGTCATTGCAGACCGGTCCGTCAGACGACCCGGAACTGCGTGTTACCACGGTCGGCCGCACTCAGCCGCAACTGGAAAGCAAAATCATCGACGAGGCGGGCAATCTGGTGCTGCGCGGCACCATCGGCGAGCTGTGTACTCGGGGCTATAGCGTGATGCTCGGCTACTGGAACAATCCGCAAGGCACCGCGGAAGCCATCGACCAGGCGGGCTGGATGCACACCGGCGACCTGGCGAGTATGAATGACGAGGGTTACGTATGCATTGCCGGGCGTAACAAGGACATGATCATCCGTGGCGGCGAGAACGTTTATCCACGGGAGCTGGAAGAGTTTTTCTTCACTCATCCGGCGGTTGCGGATGTGCAGGTGATCGGCATTCCTTGCTCGCGCTATGGCGAAGAGATTGTTGCCTGGATCAAATTCCATCCGGGCCACAGCGCCACCGAGCAAGAACTGCAAGCCTGGTGCAAGGAGCGCATCGCGCACTTCAAGACGCCGCGTTACTTTAAGTTCGTTGATGAGTTTCCGATGACCGTGACCGGCAAGATCCAGAAGTTCCGGATGCGTGAGATCAGCGTCGAGGAGCTCAAAGCGAAGCTGTAGGAGCCGGCTTGCTGGCGATGCAGGCGCCGCGGTCTATCAAGCAGGCCGCGTCATCGTTCATCGCTAGCAGCTCCTGCAGCGGCAGGAATTGCAAATCGCAGACAGCACAAAGGGGAGCCGAAGCTCCCCTTTAATTTTCGTTGCGCGTGCTCTTTTTTTATTATTGAGGGGCGGTCTGTTTTTGTTTTTGGTGACCGTTGACCCTTTACCGCTGTTTTTGTCGATCCCCATCCGGGATCAAGAGCAAACGTATTTTTTTGAGCGCTGACCTACTTTCTCGCTGAGCGATCCAACCAGTTCGGGAGCTACCTGAAGGTAGTTTTATTATTCTCTGCCCGGTTGCGGGTAACTCCGAAAAGCACCCTGAAAAGCACATCTTCTCCAAAAAAATCTGTTAGCTGCGTCTCTGCCGTGTTGTTTTTGTTATGTCAGAGTCGTTACGTCTTGTTTTTATTAGGGTTGCCGCAATTTTTTTATTCTTGTTGTGCGATAGATATAGCAGAAGCTGTGCCAACTTTTTAAAAGCCTTTAAAATCAACTACTTGTGAATTTGTGGGATTTTTCCTTCAGTCAGAACCAGACAATTTGTTTCCGTGTTACTCGCTTTCGCCCCACATTCCGGATGTGGCGGTAACACCCGGACACATCCCCCCACTTCAGTGTGCGCTGCAGGCCTTGGCCACGCGGGAACCGGTCGGGCGACCCAGCACGGCACAAATCTGCTGCCCGGCCAGGATCAACGCATCCAGGTCGATTCCGGTTTCGATCCCGAGGCCATTGAGCAGGTAAACCACGTCCTCGGTGGCAACGTTACCGCTGGCGCCCTTGGCGTAAGGGCAGCCGCCGAGGCCGGCGATGGAGCTGTCGAACACCGAAATGCCTTCCAGCAGGCTGGCGTAAATGTTGGCCATGGCCTGGCCGTAGGTGTCGTGGAAGTGTCCGGCCAGTTTGTCCCGAGGTACGACGGCCGAGACCACCTCGAACATTTTGCGGGTCGCGCCAGCGGTGCCGGTGCCGATGGTGTCACCCAGCGATACTTCGTAGCAGCCCATGGCGTATAGCTCGCGGGCAACGTGGGCGACTTGCTCCGGTGCGACGTTACCTTCATAGGGGCAGCCCAGCACACAGGACACGTAACCGCGCACGCTGACGCCATGCTGTTTGGCGGCGTCCATGATCGGTACGAAGCGCTCCAGGCTTTCGCTGATCGAACAATTGATGTTGCGTTGGGAAAACGCTTCGGACGCCGCCGCGAACACTGCGACCTCTTTCACGCCACTGGCCAAGGCATCTTCAAAACCGCGCAGGTTGGGGGCGAGGGCACCATAGGTGACGCCCGGTTTACGCTGGATCTGTGCGAAAACTTCGGCGGAACCGGCCATCTGTGGCACCCACTTGGGCGAAACGAAACTGCCGACTTCTATATAGCTGAGGCCCGCGGCCGTGAGGGCGTCCACCAGTTGCACCTTGTCGGTAACACTGATGGGCTGGGCTTCGTTTTGCAGACCGTCGCGCGGGCCGACTTCGACAAGGCGTACGTGGGAGGGAAGGGGCATGGGATTCGACCTGTGCTGATTGTCTGAATGCTGAGAAACCCTGTGGGAGCGAGCTTGCTCGCGATGGCGGCGGGTCAGTAGCCATCAATGTTGAATGTCATGCCCTCATCGCGGGCAAGCCCGCTCCCACAGGGAATTGTGTGGGTCTACTGAATCGATTCCTGGCTCTTGAGTGTTTGTTCCAAGGCCTGTACACAGCGCTCTTCGGCGGTATCCAGTTCCAGCTTCATCTGTTCGATGTCCAGCAGCTGTTGTTCCAGCTGTTCCCGGCGCTCGCTGATTTTCGCCAGCATGCTGTGCAGTTGCTTGGTGTTACCGCTGGAAGGATCGTAAAGCTCGATCAGTTCGCGGCATTCAGCCAGGGAAAAGCCGATACGCTTGCCCCGCAGGATCAGCTTCAGGCTGACCTTGTCACGGGGAGAGTAGATGCGCTCCTGACCACGCCGTTCGGGGCTGAGCAAGCCTTGCTCTTCATAGAAGCGAATGGCCCGGGTGGTGATGTCGAGCTCGCGGGCGAGATCGGAAATGCTGTAGGTCTGGCTGCTCATGGAAGCGCTCGCAATAGGTCATGGCGCTAAGCTAATGGCAGGTTGACGTTTACGTCAAGGGGCGTCGGTTGCGTGAGCCATAGGATCCCCAAAGTAGCCGGCTTGCTGGCGATTGCGTTCGGTCAGGTGGCATCGATGTTAATTGATGCGCCGCCATCGCCAGCAAGCCGGCTCCTACAGGCCTTACGCCTTATCGAGCTTCTTTTCATGCGCCGTCACCTGCTGGCACAACTCGATCATCTGCTCGCGCATCCAGCGATTGGCCGGGTCCTGGTCGGTGCTTTCGTGCCAGTAAAGGTGGGTTTCCACCGGCGGCACGTCGTTGACCGGCAGGCTGAACGAATGCAGATCGTTACGGCGGGCGAAGCGTTCCGGCACGGTCATGACCATGTCGGTCTGCTGCAACACTTGCGACGCCATCAGGTAATGCTGCGAGCGCAGCGCGATCTTGCGCTGGATACCCATCTTGCCCAGAGCCAGGTCGACATGACCCAAACCGCTGCGGCGGCTGGAGATATGAATGTGGGTCATGCCCAGATAGTCATCGAGGGTGAGTTTTTCCTTGCCGGCCAGTGGATGACCTTTACGCATGGCGCACACGTAGCGGTCTTCCATCAACTTGACGTGGCGCACTTGCGGGTCGGTGTTGAGCGGCGCATCCACCGCGAAATCGAGGCGGCCGGCCGCCAGTTCCTTGGTGGTCTCGCGGCGCTTGGACAGGAAACTCTCGATGATCACCGTCGGCGCGAGGCGGCGCAGGCGCTGGAACAGCGGCGGCAAAATCACCGCTTCAGTGAGGTCGGTCATGCTGATGCGATACGTCTTGACCGCCCGCAGCGGGTTGAAAATGCGGCTTTCCTGCACGGATACGCGCAACAGCGAAAGCGCGTTACGTACCGGGCCGATGATGTTCTGGGCCATGGGCGTTGGCACCATGCCTTGGGCGGTGCGCACGAACAAAGGGTCGTTGAAAGTCTCGCGCAGGCGGGCCAGCGCATTCGATACCGCCGGTTGGGTGATGCCAACAATCTGCCCGGCGCGGGTCAGGTTGGCCTCGGTGTAGATCGCGTCGAAGACGATGAAAAGGTTGAGGTCGACCTTGCTCAGATTCATTGCGCTGCACTCTTGTTTTAGGTGGGCTCGATCAGTCGATCATATATCGGTGATGAATGTTAATACACGCCGAGAATAGGCTAGGTAAATTTTCGTAGCTGTTCTAGCATCGATTGCATGACCTGAACAACTCCTCTGAACCCCGTTAAAAAGGTAGAGCTGCCCATGGATTTCGCTTATTCGCCCAAGGTGCAAGAACTGCGTGAGCGCGTGACTGCGTTCATGGACACCTACGTTTATCCCGCTGAAGCCGTGTTCGAACGCCAGGTCGCCGAGGGCGATCGCTGGCAGCCGACCGCGATCATGGAAGAACTCAAACTCAAGGCCAAGGCCGAAGGCCTGTGGAATTTGTTTCTGCCTGAGTCCGAGCTCGGCGCCGGCCTGACCAACCTCGAATACGCGCCTCTTGCGGAAATCATGGGCCGCTCGCTGCTCGGCCCCGAGCCGTTCAACTGCTCGGCGCCCGATACCGGCAACATGGAAGTGCTGGTGCGCTACGCCAACGAAGAACAGAAACAACGCTGGCTCGAACCGCTGCTGCGCGGCGAGATCCGCTCGGCGTTCGCCATGACCGAGCCGGACGTTGCGTCCTCCGACGCCACCAACATGGCCGCCCGTGCGGTGCGCGATGGTGACGAGTGGGTGATCAACGGCAAGAAGTGGTGGACTTCAGGTGCTTGCGATCCGCGCTGCAAAATCCTGATCTTCATGGGTTTGAGCAACCCCGACGCGCCGCGCCACGCACAGCACTCGATGATCCTGGTGCCGGTCGATACCCCCGGTGTGAAGATCCTGCGTCCGCTGCCGGTGTTCGGTTACGACGACGCGCCACACGGTCATGCCGAAGTGCTGTTTGAAAACGTGCGGGTGCCGTACGAAAACGTCCTGCTGGGTGAAGGGCGCGGCTTCGAAATCGCTCAAGGTCGCCTCGGCCCAGGCCGGATTCACCACTGCATGCGTTCGATCGGCATGGCCGAGCGTGCGCTGGAGCTGATGTGCAAACGCTCGGTGAACCGCACGGCGTTCGGTAAACCCTTGGCGCGTTTGGGCGGCAACATCGACAAGATCGCCGACTCGCGGATGGAAATCGACATGGCCCGCCTGCTGACGTTGAAAGCGGCGTACATGATGGACACCGTCGGTAACAAAGTGGCGAAGAGCGAAATCGCGCAGATCAAGGTTGTGGCGCCGAACGTGGCGTTGCGAGTGATCGACCGGGCGATCCAGATGCACGGCGGGGCAGGGGTTTCCAACGATTTCCCGCTGGCCTATATGTACGCAATGCAGCGCACTCTGCGCCTCGCTGACGGCCCGGACGAAGTACACCGCGCGGCGATCGGCAAGTTCGAAATCGGCAAGTACGTGCCGAAAGAAATGATGCGTAGCGGGCAGTAAGGCCCCGCATCTTTTTTGTTGAGTGAATACTTGTGGCGAGGGAGCTTGCTCCCGCTGGGTCGCGAAGCGGCCCCAGATTGGCAACCCGTTTGGTTCAGGTGTACCGGGTTGTTTGATTTACGACTGCTGCGCAGCCGAGCGGGAGCAAGCTCCCTCGCCACATTGTTCAGTATTTCAATTCAATAAACCCAAACCTCAACCCGCCGGTTCTTGATCCGCCCCTCATCCGCGCTATTGGCCGCCACCGGCATCTCTGCGCCGAAGCCGCGAACCTCGCGCAACACCACGCCGCTCTTCACCAATTCCCGCCGCACCGCCATGGCCCGCAGTTTCGACAGCAGATCAGCCCGTGCGGGGTCGCTCTTGGCATCTCCGAATCCCACCAGTGTTACCTGCCGATCGCTTTTGTCGTTCTGCTTTATATAGTCGAGGACACGTGACAGGTCCTGGCGAGCCTTGTTGTCCAGGCTGGCGCTGCCTTCTTCGAAGCGGAAATTCACCGACAAACGCTGGGCGTGGCGGCTGAGTCCCTGATAACCCTCGGGCATCAACGCATTCGGAATGACGGCCATGGCCTGCACGGTCTGGGCGATAAATCCGTTGGCGGCCACAATCGCCTGGCCCTGGCGACTTTGGGCGAAGGCTACCAGCGCTTGGGCCCAGGGATTTTTCCCGTTAGGCGGCAAGTAAAAGAACAATCGCCGGGAAAGTGGGTAGTCTTCCGTGGCGATCAGGCTGTTGAGGGGCAGCATGGCTTGCGATTGACCGTCGACAATCGCCACGGCTTTGGCTGAACGCACGTAGGGCAGGCCAATGAAGCCGATACCTTGCGGGTCACGGCTGACTGCGTCGGACAATTGCTCGCTGGATTCAAAGCGTCGCGTGGCACTGCTCAGACTTTTCCCACGACCGATGAGGACCAATTCCTTGAACGTGTCGTACGTACCGGACTGATCATCCCGCGCATACAGATGAATTGTCCCACCGCTGCCGCCGAGTTCTTCCCAGGTTTTGACTTCACCGCTGAAAATCCGCGCCAGTTGCACGGTGTCGAGTTGATGCAGCGGATTGTCCGGATGAAGGATGATCGCCAGTCCGTCGATGGCAATGACCTGTTCGGCGCTGGCGCTTTTCAAGTCGCCCAGCGATTCGAGATCAACCAGCTCTTTGTCTTTGATCGGGCGCGACGAAGCGGCGAGATCAGCCGTGGCGGATTTCAGCGCAGTAAAACCGGTGCTGGAACCGTGGGCCGCGAGTTCCACCTCGATCCGGCGTCCCTGAACGGTTTCGCCGACGATCCGCAGTTCGTTGGCCTTGTCCGGTGCTTCGCTGTGCACCTTGATCAGGCCCTGTTCGCGCAACATCCCCTCGACCAGTGCCGGGCCGAGTGCCGCGCCTATGGTGTTGGAGCCCTGGATGCGCAGCACCGGGCCTCGTTCGGGCATCGGCAAGTCGCTGGCCGATGCCGTCAGTGGCAGCCAGTTGCACATCATTAACAGGAACAACACGCGCAGCGTCATGCCGGCACCTTAAATGGCTAAAAGAGGTGCCGGGAGATTAAGTCAGTAAGGTTTCCAAAAGATGACAGTCAAAAGATCGCAGCCTACGGCAGCTCCTACAGTGGGAATCCCGTTTTCCTGTAGGAGCTGCCGAAGGCTGCGATCTTCTGCTTTTTAGCTCAATTCAAGCCAGATCGGCGCATGATCGGAGGGCTTTTCCATCCCGCGCAGTTCGTAGTCGACGCCCGCCGCTTTAACCCGTGGCAACAAGCCGTGGGACGCCAGGATCACGTCGATGCGCAGCCCACGCTTGGGTGTGTCTTCAAAACCGCGACTGCGGTAGTCGAACCAGCTGAAGACATCCGCCACTTCCGGATTCAAGTGACGGAAACTGTCCACCAGGCCCCAGTTTTTCAAGCGCGCCATCCACTCGCGCTCCTCCGGCAGGAAGCTGCATTTACCGGTTTTCAGCCAGCGCTTCATGTTGTCCGGGCCGATACCGATGTCGCAGTCTTCCGGGGAAATATTCACGTCACCCATGACGACAACGGGTTGATCATTTTTGAACTGGGTTTCCAGCAGTTGCTGCAAGTCGCTGTAGAAACGCTGCTTGGCCGGGAACTTGGTCGGGTGGTCGCGGCTTTCGCCCTGTGGGAAGTAACCGTTCATGATCGTCACCGGAATGCCGTTGGCATCGGCGAATGTGCCCCAGATGAAGCGACGTTGCGCGTCTTCTTCATCGGTGGCGAAGCCTTTGTACAAGGCCAGCGGTTCCTGGCGCGAAAGCAGGGCGACGCCGTAGTGACCTTTTTGCCCGTGGAAATACACGTGGTAGCCCAGGGCCCTGACTTCGTCGAGCGGGAACTGGTCGTCGTGGACCTTGGTTTCCTGCAACCCGATCACGTCGGGCTGATGTTTTTCGATCAGCGCCGCCAGCTGATGGGGACGGGCGCGCAGCCCGTTGATGTTGAAGGAGACAATCTTCATGGTCGGCAGTCCTGGCAAAAGGGCGATGCTAGCTGACCTGTAGGAATCGGGCCAGTGTTGGGGTAGGGGAATTCACCGCAGCTTGGCGTCGACAGAACTGGCCCTATCGCGGGCAAGCCCGCTCCCACAGGTATCGCGTTTAACAAATATCCTGTGGGAGCAGGCTTGCCCGCGATGAGGCCAGTACAGCCAACTTTTATATTGACTGACTGATCCGCGAGTCTGGTCTATACCTGTGGGGGAACTGTGTCGCCACCCAAAGGCTCGTACCAATAAGAGCGCAGCCATCCGAGCTGTGCCGGGGAGAATGACCGTCATGCCCGAAACGTCCACCGCCATCGCCGATATCCACATGCTCGACAGCGGCTATTCCCGCGAAGCGCGTTCGCTGTTGTACCAGGCTTACCGACATGAGCCGACGTTCGGCTACCTGTTCGAAGCCGAACGTCCCGGCTATGAGCAGCGGGTGCGCGCCACCGTGCGTGAATTGGTCAAACAGCATTTTCTGCAGGACTTGCCGGCCATCGGCCTGCTGGTCAACGACCGCTTGATCGGCATCGCCCTGATCGCGCCGCCGCAACGTCGCTTGGGCATTACCGAAAGTTGGGCGTGGCGTTTGCGGATGGTGCTCAGCACCGGGTTTCGCTGCACGCGTCGTTACCTCGAGTACCACGATGCGGTGGCGGCGTGCTCGCCGTCCGATGCGGTGCATGTGCTGCCGTTGCTGGGCATTCATCCGCAATTCCAGGGTAAACATTTCGGCGAGCAACTGCTTCAAGCGGTGCATAACTGGTGCGCGGTGGATGAAACCTCTCAAGGTGTGATCCTCGACACAGGCAATCCGCGTTACCTGGAGTTCTATAAGCGCCAGGGCTACGAGGAAATCGGCGAGGTCGCCGTAGGACCGATCCGCGAACATGTGTTTTTTCACGCCAATCCTCAGGTGCTGCAAACCGCATCGGCATAAAGGCCGAACTTTCCGGGCGCGCCATGCTCTATCACGCTCCCAGCTCGTGATAGCATCCGCGCCTATGAAGTTTCCAGGAAGAATTACCAGTGGCGTGCTGATGCTGATTTCCAGCTGCGCGGCGCTGGCGCAAAGTGAATTGGATGTGCGGATCAAACCGTCCAACGATGAACTGAAAGCCAATATAGAAGGCTATATCGGCAGTCTCGGCGATCGTGACGAAGAAGCCTTGCTGCGCTTCAGTCGCGGTGCCGAGGAGCAGGCGCGCAAGGCCGCCCAGGCCTTGGGTTACTACCAGCCACAAATCGACAGCGACGTGAAGGGCGGCAAGACGCCGCGCCTGATTCTGACCATCGACCCCGGCGAACCGGTGCATTTGCGCAACGTCACGATCCGCGTCGACGGTCCCGCCGCCTCCCTCAAATCCTTTCGTGTGCCGGACGACCATGCGCTGAAAACCGGTGCGGTGCTCAACCATGGCCATTACGAAGACGCCAAGCGGCTGATCCAGAACCAGGCCTCGCGCTACGGCTTTTTCAGTGGGCGTTTTACCAGCTCTAAACTGTCCGTCGACCCGCGTGCGGGCGTCGCCGATATCGAACTGATCTACAACAGCGGCCCGCGTTATTCCCTGGGCAAAGTCAATTTTGAGGGCGACACGCCGTTCGACGAAGACCTGCTGCAACGCATGGTGCCGTTCAAGGCCGGTACGCCGTATGACTCCGAACTGATCGCCGAACTCAACCAGGCGCTGCAATCGAGTGGCTACTTCGAGGGCGTGCGGGTCGACGCGGCACCGACAGCCTCGAAAAACGATGTGATCCCGGTGGACGTCAAACTCGAAACCCGCAAGCCGCGGACCATGGGCCTCGGCCTTGGATACTCCACCGACGTCGGCCCACGGGTCAAAGCCAACTGGACCCGGCACTGGGTTAACCCGCAGGGGCACAGCTATGGCTGGGAGACCGAAGTCTCGGCGCCACGGCAAAACGTCGGCGTGTTCTATGACATTCCGTTGGACCCGCCACTGACCGACAAACTGCGTTTCGCCGGTGGTTATCAAAAAGAAGAAATCGCCGACAAGGACAGCCTGAGCAAACTGCTCACCGTCGGCCCGGAGTGGCACAGCAAGTTGCCGAGCGGCTGGCAGCGCGTGGTTTCGCTGAAATGGCAGCGCGAGGAATATCGGCTCGGTGACGACTCCGGTCTAAGCACCTTGCTGATGCCGGGCGTGAGCTATTCGTACCTGAAAAGCGACAACCGCATCGACCCGCACAACGGTTATCGCCTGCAATTCGAAACCAAAGTAGCCAAGGAAGGTTTGGGCTCGGACAACAACTTGCTCTACGGCACGGCGTTGGTGAAAGGCCTGACCACGGTGTTCGACAAGCACCGCTTGCTCGGTCGGGTGCAGGTTGGCGGTAGCGCCACCAATGGCTACAAATCCATACCACCGTCACTGCGATTCTTTGCCGGTGGCGACCAGAGCGTGCGCGGATACGACTATCAAAGCCTGTCCCCGGAAAACTCCCAGGGCGACCGCATCGGTGGTCGCTACATGGTCACCGCCAGCGCCGAATACCAATATTCCATCGCCGAAAAATGGCGGGTCGCGACGTTCATCGACCAGGGCAACTCGTTCAATTCACTCGAACTGCCGAACCTCAAGACCGGGGTCGGTATCGGCGTGCGCTGGGTCTCGCCGGTGGGGCCGATTCGCCTCGACCTGGCCCATGCGATGGACGACGATGGCGGCATTCGATTGCACTTTTCCATGGGGCCTGAGCTGTGAAGCGTGGTTTGAAAATAACGCTGCTGGCGATTCTGGCGCTGTTGATGCTGCTGGTTCTGACATTGACCACGGTGCTTGGCACTGCGACGGGCAGTCGCTGGGCGCTGGGGTTTGTGCCGGGCCTGACCCTCGATAATTTTCAGGGACGCTTGGGCGGACAGTGGAGCGCTGACCATGTGTTGTGGCAGCAGGACACCAGCAAGGTTGAGCTGACCCAAGTGATTTTCGCCTGGTCACCGCTGTGCCTGACGCGCATGAAACTGTGCATCGAGCAATTGCAGGCCGATCAGGTCAGCCTGCAATTTCCACCGGGTACCGACGAAGACAGCGGCGGCGCGATTGAGCTTCCCGACCTGGACTTGCCGTTGGCCATCGAATTGGGTGACGTGAAGGTCGGCAGCCTGGTGTTCAACGGCAGCGAACAGCTCAAAGGCCTGCAACTGGCGGCGCACTGGACCGCAGAGGGTTTGCAGATCGATTCCGTTGCATTGCAACGGGATGAGTTGAGCCTGAACTTGTCTGGCCTGCTGCAACCCCGTGGCAACTGGCCGCTCAATGTCGAAGGCAAACTGACCCTGCCGGCGCCAGGCACCGAGCCATGGGCGTTGGCCCTGAAGATCGACGGCGACCTGCTGAAAACCCTGAACCTGAAAGCCGACAGCAGCGGTTACCTCAACGGCCAACTGAGCGGCGAATTGCAACCTCTGGTGGAAAACCTGCCGGCCAAGGTGCGCATCACCGCTGACGGCTTCAAACCCAGCGCCGATCTGCCGGACACCCTGCAACTCAATCAACTGGAACTCAGCGGCGCCGGCGACCTGAAAAACGGCTATGCACTGATCGGCAATGCCACGTTGCCCGCCGAGGAGGGGCCGGTGGCCCTGGCGCTGCAAGGCAAGGTCGACGCCAACGGCGCGCAAATCTCTGCGTTGGACCTCACCGCCAACGACAAGCAAAACCTCAAGCTCACCGGACAACTCGACTGGAGCAAAGGCCTGAGCGCCGAGGCGAAAATCGACTGGCTGGACTTCCCGTGGCATCGGCTCTATCCGCTGATCGACGAACCGGAAGTGGCGCTGCGCAGCTTCAACGGCGAAGTCTCCTACACCGATGGCAAATACCTCGGCAACTTCAACGCCGCGCTGGACGGCCCGGCGGGGGCGTTCAGCCTGACCAGTCCGTTCGCTGGCGACCTGAGCAAAATCTACCTGCAACAGATTCAACTCGTTGCGGGGCAGGGCAAGGCTGAAGGGCACTTGAACCTGCAATTTGCTGACGGCATTGCCTGGGACACCGCGCTGGACCTGTCGGCGATCAACCCGGCGTATTGGGTCGCGGAATTGCCGGGCACTCTCGCCGGACCGTTGCGCAGCAAAGGCGAGATGAAGAATGAAAAACTCAACCTGTCCGCCGACCTCGATCTGAAGGGCAAGCTGCGTGGGCAACCGGCCGTCCTGCAAGCCAAGGCCGATGGCGTCGGCGAGCAATGGAACCTCAATGCGCTGCAAATCCGTTTGGGCGACAACAGCATCAGCGGCAAGGGCAGCCTGCAACAGCAACTCGCCGGACAGATCGATATCAAGTTGCCGCGACTGGCGCAGCTCTGGCCGCAACTGCGTGGCCAAATCAATGGCCGGGTCGATGTGGCAGGTACGCTCAAGGCGCCGCAAGGCAAGCTCGGGTTGCAAGGCACGCAACTGGCGTTCGCCGACAATCGCCTGCAAAGCCTGAACCTGGACGCCACGCTCGACAGCGCGCAACGGGCGAAAATCGACCTCAAGGGCAGCGGCATCCAGACCGGCGATACCTCGCTCGGCACGTTGACCGCCAGTGGTCAGGGCGACATCAAGAATCAAAAACTCGCTCTGGACCTGCAAGGGCCAAAGCTGAAGATGGCCCTCGGGCTGGACGGTGCGCTGGACAAAGGCAACTGGCGCGGGCGTCTGGCTAGTGGCGACATCCAGGCCGGTGGCCAGGACTGGAAGCTGCAAGGCCCGGCGAAGCTCGAACGGTTGGCGGACGGCAAAATCAACTTCGGCGCCCATTGCTGGATGTCCGGCCCGGCCAGTCTGTGCGGTGAAGACCAACGGCTGATGCCAGAGCCGAAGCTGCGTTATCACCTCAAGCAATTCCCCATCGACAGCCTCGCGCAGTGGCTGCCGAAAGACTTCGCCTGGCAAGGCCGGCTCAATGCTGATGTGCAGCTGGATCTGCCAGCGAGCGGTCCGAATGGCCTGATCAGCATCGATGCCAGCGGTGGCACGTTGCGGGTGAAGGAAAAGGATCAGTGGCTGGACTTCCCGTACCAGACGCTGAAACTCACCAGCAAACTCACGCCAAAACGCATCGACACCGATCTCAATTTCGTCGGCGGCAAGCTTGGCGAACTGATGGTTCAAGCGCAGATCAACCCGTTGCCGAAAAACAAACCGGTGACCGGTTCGTTCCGCTTGAACGGTCTGGACCTGTCGGTGGCGCGGCCGTTCGTGCCCATGGTTGAGAAACTGACCGGACGCTTGAATGGCAGCGGGACGATTTCCGGTGGGCTGTTGGCACCGCAGGTCAACGGTAACTTGCTGCTGAGCGACGGCGAGGTGACCGGGCCTGAGTTGCCGATGGAACTGCGAGACTTGCAGCTTCGCGCAGTGATCGCCGGCGAAACCGTGCAGTTGAACGGCGGCTGGAAAAGCGGCAAGACCGGGCAGGGCAGTTTGACCGGCGATATCGCCTGGGGCCAGGCGCTGGTGGTGGATCTGGCGCTCAAGGGTTCGCAGTTGCCGGTCACCGTCGAGCCGTATGCCAAGCTTGAAGTGGCGCCGGACCTGAAGATCTCGATCAAGGACGACAAACTGGCGGTCGCCGGTAAAGTGCTGGTGCCCAAGGGCGACATCACCATTCGCGAGCTGCCGCCATCGACAGTCAAAGTCTCCGATGACACGGTGATCGTCGGCCAGCAGACTGAAGAGGGCAAACCGCCGATGGCCACGGTCATGGACATCGATGTGGTGGTCGGTCAGGACAAACTGAGCTTCGCCGGGTTTGGCCTGACGGCGAACCTGCAAGGTCATGTGCACATTGGTGACAACCTCGACACCCGTGGCGAACTCTGGCTCAACGATGGGCGTTACCGTGCCTACGGCCAGCGCTTGACGGTGCGCCGGGCACGTTTGCTGTTTGCCGGGCCGATCGATCAGCCATACCTCGACATCGAAGCGATTCGCCAGACCGACGACGTGATTGCCGGCATCCGTCTGAGCGGTAGCGCCGAGCAGCCGACCACGCAGATTTTCTCCGAGCCGGCCATGAGTCAGGAGCAGGCGTTGTCCTATCTGGTGCTGGGTCGTCCACTGGCCAGCAACGGTGAAGACAACAACATGCTCGCCCAGGCCGCCCTCGGGTTGGGCTTGATGGGCAGTTCCAAGGTGACGGGCAGTTTGGCGAAGAACCTCGGCATCGAGGATTTTCAGCTCGACACCGAAGGCAGCGGCGATGCCACCAGCGTAGTCGCCAGCGGCAACCTCTCCGAGAAGCTCAGCCTGCGTTATGGCGTCGGCGTGTTTGAACCGGCCAACACCATTGCCCTGCGTTACAAGTTGAGCAAAAAGGTCTACCTCGAAGCCGCCGGCGGCGTGGCCAGTTCGCTGGACATCTTCTACAAGCGGGACTTCTAAGCCCTGCAAATCACCTGTGGCGAGGGAGCTTGCTCCCGCTGGGCCGCGTAGCGGCCCCTCCAAGAAATCACCCAAAAATCCCTCCATTGCCAATAGGGCTGCTCCGCAGCCCAGCGGGAGCAAGCTCCCTCGCCACGAAGTTTGTGGCAATACCCGACACCATTGGTCAACTAAATACAAAGCAACCTAACTATTACGTTGACATTGGCTGCCTAGGCAGTAACATCTCGACATACATTCACTGCCTAGGCAGCTAATTGGTGGTCAGATGAAGCATTTCACCCCAGACAACTTCCACAATTGCCATCTTGGTCTCTTGCTCGGGCGCGCCGCGCTGCTCAAGGACCGGATCATCGACACGCACATGGAACCCCACGGCATCACCGCCGCGCAGTTCAAAGTGCTGATCATCATGGCCCAGTTCGGCGTCGATACGCCGGGCGAGCTGTGCCGGCATTTGTCCCTCGACAGCGGTTCGATGACCCGCATGCTCGATCGTCTGGAACAGAAAGGTTTCCTTGCCCGCCAACGCTCTGAAGCGGATCGCCGTCAGGTGCAACTGGTGCTGACCGCAGAGGGCCAGACGCTGGCCGATCGCCTGCCGCACATCGGTGCCGAGGCGATGAACGAACTGGTCGAAGTCGTCACGCCGCAAGAGCTGGAAACCCTGGAAAAGATCCTGAAGAAAATTTTGGTAGCAGCGGGTGACTCGATCACTTTGCTGCGAGTAGGTGGTAACGATGAACAGTAAAACCTTGCGCAGCGGCCTGAGCGTGGTGCTGTTGGCCATGAGCCTGGCCGGCTGCGCCAGTTACAGCGGCCTGAATACTGAAGGCGTCAGCCTCGATGCGAAGAACCTCAAGGCCGGGCAATCCCTCAGCGGTGTGACACTGTCGCCCGCGGCCTGGCCGAAAAGCGATTGGTGGAAAAGCCTCGGCGACCCGCAGCTCGACGGTCTGATCCGCGAAGCCCTGCACGACAGCCCGGACATGCAGATCGCTGACGCCCGCGCCCATCAGGCCAGCGCCGCCGCGTATGCCGCCGACGCTGCGCGGATGCCGACCGTGGATGCCAGCGCGGGTGTCAGCCGTTCGCGTCTGGCCCGCGATCAAGACCCGCTCGGTCAGGGCGACGCGTATTCCACGGTGCGTAACATCAGCGCCAGCTTCAATTACAACTTCGACCTCTGGGGCGGTCAGCGTGACGCCTGGGAAGCGGCTTTGGGCCAGGCCCGCGCCGCCGAAGTCGATCAGCAGACAGCGCAGTTGACCTTGTCTGCCGACGTTGCCCGTGCCTATAGCGATCTGGGGCAGGCGCACATCGTCTATGACCTGTCCGCCGAGGACCTCAAGCGCACCAAGCAAATGCTCGACCTGAGCCAGCGTCGCTTGAGTTCCGGTATCGACAGCCAGTATCAGTTCCAGCAGACCGAAAGCCTGGCAGCCACGTCCGAAGCCAATCTGATCGACGCCGAAAAACGTCTGCAAAGCGCGAAAATCGCCTTGGCTGTTTTGCTGGGTAAAGGCCCGGACCGCGGCAATGAAATTGCCCGACCGAAAATCCTTCAGGCCAGCGCCGTGGCGTTGCCGTCGGTACTGCCGGCCGAACTGCTTGGTCGTCGTCCGGACCTGGTGGCCGCGCGCTGGCGCGTCGAGGCGGCGAGCAAGAATATCGACGCCGGAAAAACCCGGTTCTATCCAAACTTGAACCTCAGCGCGGCGGCGGGTGCCGAATCGTTGCTGGGCGATGCGATGTTCGGTTCGGCCAGTCGTTTCTTCAATGTCGCGCCGACGATTTCCGTGCCGATTTTCGACGGCGGTCGCTTGCGCGCCGACCTCGATTCCCGCGACGCCGACTACGACCTCGCGGTGGCGCAATACAACAAAAGCCTGGTGAGAGCGCTGGGGGATGTCAGTGACAGCATCAACCAGTTGCGCGATATCGGCCGGCAAATCGTGGCCCAGCAGCACGCGACTGACATCGCCCAGGATTCTTACAACACCGTGGTCCAGCGCTACGGTTCCGGCATCGGTAACTACCTGGACGTGCTAAGCATCGAGCAGCAATTGCTCCAGGCCCAGCGTCAGCTGGCCAATCTGAATGCCGAGCAGATCGACCTGTCGATCCAACTGATGCAAGCGCTGGGCGGCGGCTATCAGCCTGAGGCCATTGCCTCGGCCAACGCCACGCCCGCCTCGCTGACTCACTAATTCAAGGGACTTGTCATGGCTACTGCCGATACAACTCAATCCGCTGAAAACACTCCGGCAAACCCGAATGCCGGCAAACGCAAAATCATGTTGCTGGCGCTCGCCGTGGTGGTTGCGCTGGGTGGCGCGGGCGTCTGGGCTTATCACGAGTTCTACGGTCGCTGGAGTGAAAGCACCGACGACGCTTATGTGAACGGCAACGTGGTGGAAATCACGCCGCTGGTCACCGGCACCGTGGTCAGCATCGGTGCCGACGATGGTGATCTGGTCCACGAAGGCCAAGTGCTGGTGAACTTCGACCCGAACGACGCCGAAATCGGTTTGCAAAGCGCCCAGGCCAATCTGGCCCGCACCGTGCGTCAGGTGCGCGGCTTGTACAGCAACGTCGATGGCCAGAAAGCTCAGGTCAATGCGCAACAGGCTGAAGTACAGAAAGCCCAGGACAACTTCAATCGCCGCAAAAACCTCGCCGCTGGCGGGGCGATTTCCCAGGAAGAACTGTCCCACGCCCGCGACGACCTGACCTCGGCGCAAAACGCCCTGGCCGACGCCAAACAGCGTCTCAAAACCACCAGTGCCTTGGTGGATGACACGGTTGTTTCGTCGCATCCGGATGTGATGGCCGCCGCCGCGCAATTGCGTCAGGCGTACCTGAACAATGCCCGCAGCACTTTGATCGCGCCGGTCACCGGTTACGTGGCCAAACGTACCGTGCAACTCGGCCAACGGGTACAGCCGGGCGAGGCGCTGATGGCGGTGATCCCGCTGGATCAGCTGTGGATCGACGCCAACTTCAAGGAAACCCAACTGCGTGACATGCGTATCGGCCAACCGGTGGAAATCGAAACCGACCTCTACGGTAGCGACGTGACCTACAGCGGCACCGTCGACAGCCTCGGCGCCGGGACCGGCAGCGCGTTCGCCTTGCTGCCGGCGCAAAACGCCACGGGCAACTGGATCAAGATCGTGCAGCGGGTGCCCGTGCGGATACACGTCAACGCTGAAGAACTGGCCAAGCACCCGTTGCGGGTCGGTCTCTCGACGGTGGTCGATGTCAACCTGCGCGACCAGAGCGGCCCGGTGCTGGCGCAACAGCCACCGCAAAAGGCCTCGTTCAGCACCAACATTTATGACCGTCAGTTGGCCGAGGCTGACGCGATGATCACTCAACTGATTCACGATAACAGCGCCGCGGCCAGCAAGACCGTGCAACGCTGATTCGCCCCTGTGGGAGCGAGCCTGTGTGGCGAGGGAGCTTGCTCCCGCTGGGTCGCGAAGCGGCCCCAAAAGCTTTACGACTGCTTCGCAGCCGAGCGGGAGCAAGCTCCCTCGCCACACAGGCTCCCACACGGTCAGCTGCGCCTGTAACAGGCGTAGCGCCAATCAGGTTTCAAAGGATTTGCGATGAGCAATAACGCCTCTTTTACGCCACCCAGCCTGTTGCTCAGCACCATCGGGCTGTCGCTGGCGACCTTCATGCAAGTGCTCGACACCACGATCGCCAACGTGGCGCTGCCGACGATTTCCGGCAACCTCGGGGTGAGCTCTGAGCAGGGCACCTGGGTGATCACTTCGTTTGCGGTCAGCAACGCCATTGCGCTGCCACTGACCGGATGGCTCAGCCGCCGCTTCGGCGAGGTGAAGCTGTTTGTCTGGGCGACGCTGTTGTTCGTGCTGGCTTCGTTTCTGTGCGGTATTTCCACGTCGATGCCGGAACTGGTGGGCTTCCGCGTCCTGCAAGGCGTGGTGGCGGGGCCGTTGTACCCGATGACCCAGACCCTGCTGATCGCGGTTTACCCTCCGGCCAAACGAGGGCTGGCGCTGGCGCTACTGGCGATGGTCACGGTGGTCGCGCCGATAGCCGGGCCGATCCTTGGCGGCTGGATCACCGACAGCTACAGCTGGCCGTGGATTTTCTTCATCAACGTGCCGATCGGTTTGTTCGCCGCGTGGGTTGTCACGCAACAGATGAAGAAGCGCCCCGTGGTCACCAGTCGCCAACCCATGGACTACGTCGGTCTCATCGCGTTGATCATCGGCGTCGGTGCGCTGCAAATTGTCCTCGACAAAGGTAACGATGCCGACTGGTTCGAATCCAGTTTCATCATTGTCGGTTCGGTGATTTCGGTGGTGGCCCTGGTGTTCTTTGTGATCTGGGAAATGACCGACGAACATCCGGTGGTCAACCTGCGGCTGTTCGCTCACCGCAACTTCCGCTACGGCACCATCGTGTTGATTCTGGGTTATGCCGGGTTCTTCGGGATCAACCTGATCCTGCCGCAATGGCTGCAAACACGACTGGGCTACACCGCGACCTGGGCCGGTTTTGCCGTGGCCCCGCTGGGGATACTGCCGGTCCTGCTGGCGCCATTTGTCGGTAAGTACGCACCGAAGTTCGACATGCGCCTGCTGGCGGGCGGGGCGTTCCTGGCGATCGGCTTGAGCTGTTTCATGCGCGCCGGCTTCACCAATGAAGTGGACTTCCAGCACATCGCCATGGTGCAACTGTTTATGGGTATCGGCGTGGCACTGTTCTTCATGCCGACCCTGACCATCCTGCTCTCGGACCTGCCGCCTAGCCAGATTGCCGACGGTTCGGGCCTGGCCACGTTCTTGCGGACCTTGGGCGGTAGTTTTGCCGCGTCATTGACCACCTGGATCTGGATCCGCCGGGCTGATCAACACCATGCCTACCTGACCGAAAGCATCACCCAGTTCGATCCCGCGACCCGCGAGGCGTTGACCCAATTGGGTGGGGCAGGGGCCAAGGCGTATACCCAGCTGGATCAGATGGTGATCAGCCAGGCGTACATCATGTCCACGGTGGACTACTTCACCCTGTTGGGTTGGATGTTCATAGGCTTGATATTGATTGTGTGGCTGGCCAAACCGCCGTTTACGGCGAAGGCCGGGCCTGCGGCTTCCGCGGGGCATTGAGTCAAGCACAATCAATGTAGGAGCCGGCTTGCTGGCGAAGGCGGTGTGTCAGATGCAATTGATCCAGCTGACACACCGCGATTGCCAGCAAGCCGGCTCCTACAAAGGGGGGCGTTAGATTGTGGGGGCGGCAAGCTGCGGTGGCGGGGCGAAGTCGAACGGCGCCAGCGCAAAGCCGTGCTCATCGACCTGCAATGCCCAGCCCTGACGATCCCAATCCCCCAGCACGATGCGCCGCGCTGCCTGTTCACCCAATTGCAACTTGTGAATGGCGGGGCGGTGGGTGTGGCCGTGGATCAGGGTTTTCACGCCGTACTGCTGCATGATCCGCGGAATCTCTTCGGGCGTGACATCGACAATGTCATTGGCCTTCATCCGCGTCTGCGCACGGCTTTCGCTGCGCAGTTTGCGCGCCAGTTTATGCCGGGTGCTTAACGGCAGGTGCCGCAGGATGAACAGGGTGATCGGGTTGCGCAGGTAGCGACGCAGCTTCATATAGGCTTCGTCGCGGGTGCAGAGGCTGTCGCCGTGCATCAGCAGCACCGGTTCGCCGTTGAACTGCACGACACTCGGGTCTTTCAGCAAAGTGCAGCCGGCCTGTTTGCAAAAGGCCGGGCCGAGCATGAAATCGCGATTGCCATGCATCAGGAAAATGGCCGTGCCGCTGTCGCTCAATTCGCGCAGGGCCTGGCAGATGGAACGCTGGAAAGGGGTCATGGCGTCGTCGCCAATCCACGCCTCGAAAAAGTCGCCCAGAATGTACAACGCACTCGCCGAGCGGGCGCGTCCGGCGAGCAAATCCAGAAACGCCCGGGTAATGTCCGGGCGCTCCTCTTCCAGATGTAAATCTGAAATCAGCAATATCACTCAATGATCTCGGCTTTCTCGATGATCACGTCGTCTGCTGGTACGTCCTGGTGGCCGGACTTGGAAGTGGTGGCCACGCCTTTGATCTTGTCGACAACGTCGGTGCCGGCGGTCACTTTGCCGAATACCGCGTAGCCCCAGCCTTGAACGTTCTTGCCGCTGTGGTTCAGGAAGCTGTTGTCAGCCACGTTGATGAAGAACTGTGCGGAAGCCGAATGCGGCTCCATGGTGCGGGCCATGGCGACAGTGTACTTATCGTTGGAAAGACCGTTGTCAGCTTCGTTCTGGATGCTTGGACGCTTGTCTTTCTTTTCTTTCATGCCTGGCTCGAAACCGCCGCCCTGGATCATGAAGTTACCGATCACACGGTGGAAAACGGTGTTTTCGTAGTGACCGGCTTTCACGTACTCGACGAAGTTGGCCACGGTGATCGGGGCTTTCTCGGCGTTCAGTTCCAGGACGATGTCGCCATGGTTGGTGGTCAGTTTGACTTGGGTCATGATCGGGCACTCTTTTTAAACAGCAGTTTTATAAGGAATTCGTGGTTTTGGGACATTTCGTCCGCACACCGGTTCAGCCTGTCTGGGCCAAGGTGCGCAGTTTAGCGTGACAGACGCGAATTTCGAGGCTGTTTTTCATTTACGGCCTATTAAATGCGACCGTTTGCAGGTGCGCTCTGTCAGGTGCTTGACGGCATCGGCTATGATAGCGGCTTTGTTTTGTCCGGCCTTCATTACGGCCACGCACTTGTACGTTCAAGGATCCTATGAGCAAGCCCACTGTCGACCCTACCTCGAATGCCAAGACCGGCCCAGCCGTTCCGGTCAACTTCCTGCGGCCGATCATCCAGGCAGACCTGGACTCGGGCAAGCACACGCAGATCGTCACCCGTTTCCCGCCTGAGCCCAACGGCTACCTGCACATCGGCCACGCCAAGTCGATCTGCGTGAACTTCGGCCTGGCCCAGGAGTTCGGCGGCGTCACGCACCTGCGTTTCGACGACACCAACCCGGCCAAGGAAGACCAGGAATACATCGACGCAATCGAAAGCGACGTCAAATGGCTGGGCTTCGAATGGTCCGGCGAAGTGCGCTACGCCTCGCAGTATTTCGACCAGTTGCACGACTGGGCGGTAGAACTGATCAAGTCGGGCAACGCCTACGTCGACGACCTGACCCCTGAGCAAGCCAAGGAATACCGTGGCAGCCTGACCGAGCCGGGCAAGAACAGCCCGTTCCGCGACCGTAGCGTTGAAGAAAACCTGGACCTGTTCGCCCGCATGAAGGCCGGCGAATTCCAGGACGGCGCACGTGTATTGCGGGCCAAGATCGACATGGCCTCGCCGAACATGAACCTGCGTGATCCGATCATGTATCGCATCCGTCACGCGCATCACCACCAGACCGGTGACAAGTGGTGCATCTACCCGAACTACGACTTCACCCACGGTCAGTCGGACGCCATCGAAGGCATCACCCACTCGATCTGCACCCTGGAGTTCGAAAGCCACCGTCCGCTGTACGAGTGGTTCCTCGAGCACTTGCCAGTGCCGGCCAACCCGCGCCAGTACGAGTTCAGCCGCCTGAACCTGAACTACACCATCACCAGCAAGCGCAAGCTCAAGCAACTGGTCGATGAAAAGCACGTCAATGGCTGGGATGACCCGCGCATGTCCACGCTGTCGGGTTTCCGCCGCCGTGGCTACACGCCGAAATCGATCCGCAACTTCTGCGAAATGATCGGCACCAACCGTTCGGACGGCGTGGTTGATTTCGGCATGCTCGAATTCAGCATCCGCGACGACCTCGACCAGAGCGCCCCGCGCGCCATGTGCGTACTGCGTCCGCTGAAAGTCGTGATCACCAACTACCCGGAAGGCCAGGTCGAGAACCTCGAACTGCCGCGTCATCCGAAGGAAGACATGGGCGTGCGCGCCTTGCCGTTCGCCCGCGAAATCTACATCGACCGTGAAGACTTCATGGAAGAGCCGCCGAAGGGCTACAAGCGCCTGGAGCCGACCGGCGAAGTGCGTCTGCGTGGCAGCTACGTGATCCGCGCCGACGAAGCGATCAAGGACGCCGATGGCAACATCGTCGAACTGCGTTGCTCGTACGACCCGGAAACCCTGGGCAAGAATCCTGAAGGCCGCAAGGTCAAAGGCGTGATCCACTGGGTGCCGGCCGCTGCCAGCGTCGAGTGCGAAGTGCGTCTGTACGATCGTCTGTTCCGTTCTCCAAACCCGGAGAAGGCCGAAGACAGCGCCAGTTTCCTGGACAACATCAACCCTGACTCGCTGCAGGTACTCACCGGTTGTCGTGCTGAGCCTTCGCTTGGCAATGCACAGCCGGAAGACCGTTTCCAGTTCGAGCGCGAAGGCTACTTCGTCGCGGATATCAAGGACTCGAAACCGGGCGCTCCGGTATTCAACCGTACCGTGACCCTGCGTGACTCCTGGGGCCAGTGATTCAAGGAACTAACGTGCTAACGATCTACAACACGCTCACCAAGAGCAAAGAAGTCTTCAAGCCGCTCGATGGCAACAAGGTGCGCATGTACGTGTGCGGCATGACCGTGTACGACTACTGCCACCTGGGCCACGGCCGCAGCATGGTCGCGTTCGACCTGGTGACGCGCTGGTTGCGCTTCAGCGGCTACGACCTGACCTACGTGCGCAACATCACCGACATCGACGACAAGATCATCAACCGGGCCAACGAGAACGGTGAATCGTTCGAAGCCTTGACCGAGCGCATGATCGCGGCGATGCACGAAGACGAAGCGCGCCTGAACATCAAGAAGCCGGACATGGAACCGCGTGCCACGGATCACATCCCTGGCATGCACGCGATGATCCAGACCCTGATCGACAAGGGCTACGCCTACGCTCCGGGCAATGGCGACGTGTACTACCGCGTCGGCAAGTTCATGGGCTACGGCAAGCTGTCGCGCAAGAAGATCGAAGACCTGCGCATCGGCGCGCGGATCGAAGTCGACGAGTCCAAGCAGGACCCGCTGGACTTCGTGCTGTGGAAAGCCGCCAAGCCGGGCGAGCCGAGTTGGGAATCACCGTGGGGCGCCGGGCGTCCGGGCTGGCACATCGAGTGCTCGGTGATGTCGACCTGCTGCCTCGGTGAGACTTTCGACATTCATGGCGGCGGCAGCGACCTCGAGTTCCCGCACCACGAGAACGAAATCGCCCAGAGCGAAGCGGCCACCGGCAAGACCTACGCCAACGCGTGGATGCATTGCGGCATGATCCGCATCAATGGCGAGAAGATGTCCAAGTCCTTGAACAACTTCTTCACCATTCGCGACGTGCTCGACAAGTACCACCCGGAAGTCGTGCGTTACCTGCTGGTGTCGAGCCACTACCGCAGCGCGATCAACTACTCGGAAGACAACCTCAAGGACGCCAAGGGCGCGCTTGAGCGTTTCTACCACGCGTTGAAAGGTCTGCCGAGCGTGGCCCCGGCTGGCGGCGAAGCGTTCGTCGAGCGTTTCACCCAGGTGATGAACGACGACTTCGGTACGCCGGAAGCCTGCGCGGTGCTGTTCGAGATGGTTCGCGAGATCAACCGCCTGCGCGAGAGCGATCTCAATGCAGCGGCCGGTCTGGCGGCGCGCTTGAAGGAACTGGCCAGTGTGCTGGGTGTGTTGCAGCTCGAAGCCGACGACTTCCTGCAAGGCGGTGCCGAAGGGCGCGTGGATGCCGCTGAAGTCGATGCGCTGATTGCGGCTCGTCTGGCGGCACGTGCCGGTAAAGACTGGGCGGAATCCGACCGCATCCGCGACCAGCTCACCGCCATGGGTGTGGTGCTGGAAGATGGAAAGGGCGGCACCACTTGGCGTCTGGCTGACTGATTGCTTCGTTACAGACAAAACCCGCCTTGTGCGGGTTTTTGTTTTTAGGGAGCTGCTCGCTAATTCTGCGCTGACAGGACGGGCGTCATCGCTGGCAAGCCAGCTCCCACAGTGTCCGTGTCGTACTCAAAAAATATGCAGCACGCAGAACCTGTGGGAGCTGGCTTGCCAGCGATGGGGCCCATCTGGGCAACCCGTCATTCCGTCTGGCGAAGTCGTTTGTAGAGGGTATTGCGACTAACCCCCAACCGCCGCGCCAGATACGAAATATTTCCCCCAGCCGCTTGAAGCTGCCGATTCAAATCCTCGGCATCATTCAAATCCACTGCCAAAGTCTCAGGCGTCTCAACCGGCTCCATCTCCAGATCGACAAAAAAATCATCCGGCAAATGCTCCGGTCTCACCGGTTGTTCCTCGGCCATGGCCAGCGCTACCTGCATCACGCTGCTGACCTGGCGTAAATTTCCCGGCCACGGATGACGGTCGAACAGCGCCAATACCTCACGGCTCAAGCCGGCCCACTGACTCGGTTCGCGGTGCTGTTCCCACAAGCGTTTGAACAACGCTTCTTTATCACTGCGCTCTCGCAACGGCGGTAATTCGAGGGTCAAACCGCCAATCCGGTAATACAAGTCCTCACGGAAATGCCCTAATTGGACTTGCTCGCGCAACGAGCGGTTAGTCGCCGAGATGATGCGAATGTCTACAGGGAACAACTCGCTGCTGCCCACCGGTTGCACGCAACGCTCCTGCAACACCCGCAACAATCGCGCCTGGGTCGGCAGCGGCATATCGCCGATTTCATCGAGAAACAGTGTGCCTTTGTCAGCCTTGCGGATCAGGCCGATGCTGCCTTTCTGGTTCGCTCCGGTGAACGCGCCTTTCTCGTAGCCGAAAAGTTCTGATTCAACCAGTTCGGCGGGGATCGCTGCACAGTTCACTGCAATAAACGCCTGTTTGCTGCGAGAGCTGGCCTGATGCAAGGCTTTGACGAAGACTTCCTTGCCGACCCCGGTTTCACCATGAATCAACAGTGGAATGTCTTTTTCCAGCAAGCGCTCGGCCTGGCGCACGGCTTTTTCTACGCGACTGTCGCCGAAGTGCAGGGTATTGAGGCTGATCGCGGCGGGTTCCGTGATCTTGGTTTCAGCAAACAGTCGCGGCTGAATCGGCACTTGTTTCGGTCGTTTCAGCAGGCATTGAAAGCGATTGCGCCCGGAAGCCTGTAGGGAGAAGGGCAGGCCTTCGGGTTGATTCAGCAATTCCAGCAACGAGACCTTGAACAGACTCTCGACACTGACCCGCGACAGGCGCACGCCGAGCAAGTTATCCGCGCGGCGATTGGCGGACAGCACCTGGCCGCTCTCATCGAAAATCAGCAGCCCGGCCCACTGGCTGTCGAGGTTGTTCAGGCCGGTGTTGAAGGTCAGTTGAAAATGCTGGCCATGGAACAGGTTGAGGATCAGCCGGTTCTCCACGGTCTGGCTCATCATCTTGACCATGCCCAAGGTATGGGATGGCGGCAAGTAACTGTCACTGGACACATCCAGCACGGCGATGACCTTGCGCTCGGCATCGAAAATCGGCGCGGCGGAACCGGTCATGAAACGATTGGCCTTGAGAAAGTGTTCATCGTGTTCGATGTGTACCGCTTGCTCGCAGGCCAGCGCGGTGCCGATCGCGTTGGTGCCGCTGCAACGCTCCATCCAGCTGGCGCCGGCACTGAAGCCACGGGTCAGGCTCGGTTCGATGAAACGCTGGGTGCCCCAGGACGTCAGCACCTGGCCCTGATTGTCGGCGAGCATGATCAGGCAATTGGAGTTGCTCAGGATGTTTTCGTAATACGGCAGCACTTCCTGGTGCGTGGTCTGCACCAGGGAATGCTGGCTCTCCAGCAACTGCGCGACGCCTTCGGCTGGCAGTTGATCGAACGCCGGGGCGCTTTGATGGTTAAGGCCGAACGCGCGGCAACGGTTCCAGGAGTCCTGGATGATGGCGTCATGGGAGAGCGGCAGGGCAGGTGTGGCCATGGCAATCGATCTCTGAACAAGCTTTTATTGTTTTTATTGTTTTTGCACATCACGTTGAATCTCACACGTGACGGTTCTGGCATCGCCACGCCTTCGTAGGAGCCGGCTTGCTGGCGATGGCGATTTCGATGACGCCATCGCCAGCAAGCCGGCTCCTACGGGGACCGTGAACAGTCCATAGAGTGTTGTTCACTATTGTTCACTGTCAATGGGTGAACTGTTCAATTGTTCATTTCCGATTGTTCATTTCTGTTCAGCAACGAACGTTCACTGTTCGCACTTTTAACAAAATTCTCGCCTGATCAAAGACTTGTGATTTTTGGCACAAATGTCGCTATGTAGCTCCGGTCGCTTGACTCCAAAAATAAAAAAGGCCGAGCCATGTCATTAACCCTGGAGCATGTCAGCCGCACCGTCGAGGGCCAGACCTGGATCGACGATGCGTGTCTCAGTTTCGAACCTGGATCCTTCAACGTCTTGCTCGGGCGCACGCTGTCCGGCAAGACCAGTCTCATGCGTCTGATGGCCGGGCTGGACAAGCCGGACAGCGGCCGCATCCTGATGAATGGCGTCGATGTCACCCAGCGCCCGGTACGCCTGCGCAACGTCTCGATGGTGTATCAACAGTTCATCAATTACCCGACCATGACGGTGTTCGAAAACATCGCCTCGCCGCTGCGTCAGGCCGGTATTTCCAATGAGCTGATCCAGAATAAAGTGCTGGAAACCGCCAGGATGCTGCGCATCGAGAAATTCCTCCAGCGCTACCCCCTCGAACTCTCCGGCGGCCAGCAACAGCGCACCGCCATGGCCCGGGCGCTGGTCAAGGACGCCGAACTGATCCTGTTCGACGAGCCGCTGGTCAACCTCGACTACAAGTTGCGTGAAGAGCTGCGCCAGGAAATGCGCGAGCTGTTCAAGGCCCGGCACACCATTGCCATCTACGCCACCACCGAACCCAACGAGGCGCTGGCCCTCGGCGGTACCACGACCATTCTTCACGAAGGTCGGGTGATCCAGAGCGGCAAGTCGTCCGAGGTCTATCACCAGCCGCAGTCCGTGCTGGCGGCCGAGCTGTTTTCCGAGCCGCCGATCAACCTGATGCCGGGTCGCATCGCCGGCAATGAAGTGAGTTTTGCCAACTTCGTGCACTTCCCGCTGAACGTCGATCTGCGCCCGGTGGGCGAGGGCGAGTTTCGTTTCGGCGTGCGCCCGAGCCATATCTCGCTGGTGCCGAGCAACGACGATGACCTCGAACTGGCGGTGACCGTCGAAGTCGCGGAAATCAGCGGCTCGGAAACCTTCCTGCACGTGCGCAACGAACATTTCCTGCTGGTGCTGCACTTGCCCGGCGTTCACGAATACGACGTCGATGCGCCGATCCGCATCTACATTCCGACCCATAAACTGTTTGTGTTCGATGCGCAGGGGCGGCTCGTCCAGGCGCCCGGCCGGCGCATTGCGAGGGTTGCCTGATGGCCGAAATCCGTTTGCAGAACCTCGCCCACAGTTACACCAAAACGCCCAGTGGCCCTGAGGATTACGCGATCCGCGAGATGGACCACATCTGGGAGCAGGGCGGTGCCTATGCGTTGCTCGGGCCCTCTGGGTGCGGCAAGTCGACCTTGCTCAACATCATTTCCGGATTGCTCAGCCCGTCCCAGGGACATGTCCTGTTCGACGGCAAAGCGGTCAACGACCTGACCCCGGAAAAGCGCAATATCGCCCAGGTTTTCCAGTTTCCGGTGGTCTACGACACCATGACGGTGTTCGACAACCTGGCGTTCCCGCTGCGAAACCAGGGCATGGCCGAGGCAAAAGTTCACACCAAGGTGCAGGAGATTGCCGAAGTCCTCGACCTCCAGGCGCTGCTGAACAAGAAAGCACGCAACCTGACCGCTGACGAAAAACAGAAAGTCTCCATGGGCCGTGGACTGGTGCGCGATGACGTGTCGGCGATCCTCTTCGATGAACCGCTGACGGTGATCGACCCGCACCTGAAGTGGAAGCTGCGGCGCAAGCTCAAGCAGATCCACGAGCAATTCAACATCACCATGGTCTACGTTACCCACGATCAACTGGAAGCCTCGACTTTCGCCGACAAGATCGCGGTGATGTACGGCGGACAGATCGTGCAGTTCGGTACGCCTCGGGAATTGTTCGAGCGACCAAGCCACACCTTTGTCGGCTATTTCATCGGCAGTCCGGGGATGAACCTCATCGACGTCCAGCCACAACCGGGTGGGGTTGGGTTCGCATCCACCCATTTGCCGCTGTCCGAGGCCATGCAGAAGCGCATTGCCGAATCCGAGTGGCACACCCTGAAAGTCGGTATTCGCCCGGAGTTCGTCCATGTCTGGGACGAACCATTCGATGACGCGATGCAGGCACAGGTCGTACACGTCGAAGACCTCGGCACCTACAAGATCATGACCCTGAACCTCGACGGCGCGCCGCTGAAAGTGCGCCTGGCGGAAGACAAACCGGTGCCACAGGGCACGGCGTACATCAGTTTTCCGGCGCAGTGGCTGATGGTCTACGCCGACGATTTTTTGCTGGAAGCACAAGCGATCATCGAGGAGCAGCCATGAACAAGGTGCAGAACAACAAGGCCTGGTGGCTGGTCCTGCCGGTATTCCTGCTGGTGGCGTTCAGTGCGGTGATCCCGATGATGACCGTGGTCAACTATTCGGTGCAGGACATCTTCGACCAGTCCAGCCGCTACTTCGTCGGCGCCGACTGGTACAAGCAAGTGCTGCTCGACCCGCGTCTGCATGACTCGCTGTTGCGCCAGTTCATCTATTCAGCCTGCGTATTGTTGATCGAAATTCCGCTGGGGATTGCGATTGCCTTGACCATGCCAACCAAGGGCCGCTGGTCCTCGGTGGTGCTGATCATCCTGGCGATTCCGTTGCTGATTCCGTGGAACGTGGTCGGCACTATCTGGCAGATCTTTGGCCGTGCTGACATCGGTCTACTCGGTTCGGCCCTCAACGGCATGGGCATCAGCTACAACTACGCCGCAAACACCATGGACGCCTGGGTCACCGTGCTGGTGATGGACGTCTGGCACTGGACTTCACTGGTGGCGCTGTTGTGCTTCTCCGGGCTGCGGGCGATTCCGGACGTGTACTACCAGGCGGCGCGAATTGATCGGGCTTCGGCCTGGGCGGTGTTCCGACACATTCAATTGCCCAAGCTCAAGAGCGTGCTGCTGATTGCGGTGATGTTGCGCTTCATGGACAGCTTCATGATTTACACCGAGCCGTTCGTGCTCACCGGTGGCGGACCGGGCAATGCCACCACGTTCCTCAGCCAGACCCTGACGCAGATGGCAATCGGGCAGTTCGACCTGGGGCCGGCGGCGGCGTTCTCGCTGGTGTACTTCCTGATCATCCTGTTGGTGTCCTGGCTGTTCTACACCGCCATGACTCACTCCGACGCCAACCGCTGAGGCCCGCCATGAGCAAAAGAAAGCTGATTCCACTGCTGCTCTACATCCTGTTCCTGCTGGTGCCGATCTACTGGCTGCTGAACATGTCGTTCAAGAGCAACACAGAAATCCTCGGCGGCCTGACGCTGTTTCCCCAGGATTTCACCTTCCACAACTACAAGGTGATCTTCACCGATCCGGCCTGGTACACCGGTTACCTCAACTCGCTGTACTACGTGAGCCTGAACACGGTGATTTCCCTGAGCGTGGCGCTACCGGCAGCCTATGCGTTCTCGCGGTATCGCTTCCTCGGCGACAAGCACCTGTTCTTCTGGCTGCTGACCAACCGCATGGCGCCACCGGCGGTTTTCCTGCTGCCGTTCTTCCAGTTGTACTCGTCGATCGGGCTGTTCGACACCCACATCGCCGTGGCCTTGGCCCACTGCCTGTTCAACGTGCCGTTGGCGGTGTGGATTCTTGAAGGCTTCATGTCCGGCGTGCCGAAAGAAATCGACGAGACCGCCTACATCGACGGCTACAGTTTCCCCAAGTTCTTCGTGAAGATTTTCATTCCGCTGATCGGTTCCGGCATCGGTGTCACGGCGTTTTTCTGCTTCATGTTTTCCTGGGTCGAACTGCTGCTGGCGCGAACGCTGACCTCGGTGAACGCCAAACCGATCGCGGCGGTCATGACGCGTACGGTCTCGGCATCCGGTATCGACTGGGGCGTGCTGGCGGCGGCGGGGGTGTTGACCATCCTGCCGGGCATGCTGGTGATCTGGTTTGTTCGCAACCACGTGGCCAAGGGCTTTGCCCTGGGCCGGGTCTGAGGAACTGAATGATGGAATGGATGAGTTGGACCGTCCCGACGACGGTGTTCTTCAGTGTCATTGCCTTGATCCTGGTGGGCATGACGACCTGGGAATTGCGTTCGCCGAGCATTCTTCGGCGTGGCTTTTTGCCGATTGCCACCACCCGTGGCGATCGGCTGTTTATCGGTCTTCTCGGCAGCGCCTACCTGCATTTGCTGGTAATCGGCGTGACCGACTGGAGCATCTGGGTAGCGTCCGCGTTGTCCCTGGTGTGGCTGTTGGCTGTGATGCGTTGGGGCTAGTCGAATCGCTCGGCAATGTTGCTCCGAAACCCTAAAAGGAGGTCTCTATGTTCGACAAAAACAATAAGCTGCGACATAGCATTTCATTGGCAGCCATGCTGGCACTCAGCGGTTTGAGCGCTTCGGCCTGGGCCGATGCCTATGAAGACGCGGCGAAGAAATGGATCGGCGCTGAGTTCAAGCCGTCCACCCTGACGGCCGATCAACAGCTGGAAGAGCTGAAGTGGTTCATCAAGGCAGCGGAGCCGTTTCGCGGGATGAGCATCAAGGTTGTATCGGAAACCATCGCCACCCACGAGTACGAGTCCAAGGTACTGGCCAAGGCCTTCAGCGAGATCACCGGGATCAAGCTGACCCACGACCTGCTGCAAGAAGGCGACGTGGTGGAAAAACTGCAAACCCAGATGCAATCGGACAAGAACATCTATGACGGCTGGGTCAACGACTCGGACCTGATCGGTACGCACTTCCGCTACGGCAAGACCGAATCGATCACCGACCTGATGGCCAACGAAGGCAAGAACTTCACTTCGCCGACCCTCGACATCAAGGACTTCATCGGCATCTCCTTCACCACCGCACCGGATGGCAAGATCTATCAATTGCCCGACCAGCAGTTCGCCAACCTGTACTGGTTCCGCGCCGACTGGTTCGAGCGTGCGGACCTGAAAGCCAAGTTCAAGGAAAAGTACGGCTACGAGTTGGGCGTACCGGTGAACTGGTCGGCCTATGAAGATATCGCCAAATTCTTCACCGAAGACGTCAAGGAAATCGACGGCAAACGCGTTTACGGGCACATGGACTACGGCAAGAAAGACCCGTCCCTCGGTTGGCGCTTCACCGATGCCTGGTTCTCCATGGCTGGTGGCGGCGACAAGGGCTTGCCAAACGGTTTGCCGGTGGACGAGTGGGGTATTCGCGTCGAGGACTGCCACCCGGTGGGTTCCAGCGTGACCCGCGGCGGCGACACCAATGGCCCGGCGGCCGTGTTCGCCACCACCAAGTACGTGGACTGGATGAAGAAGTACGCGCCACCGGAAGCGGCGGGCATGACTTTCTCCGAATCCGGACCGGTGCCGTCCCAAGGCAACATCGCCCAGCAGATCTTCTGGTACACCGCGTTTACCGCCGACATGACCAAACCAGGCCTGGCGGTGATGAACGCCGATGGCACGCCAAAATGGCGCATGGCGCCGTCGCCACGCGGCCCGTACTGGGAAGAGGGGATGAAGCTGGGGTATCAGGACGTGGGTTCCTGGACCTTCATGAAGTCCACGCCTGAGAAACAGAAACTGGCTGCCTGGCTGTACGCGCAGTTCGTGACCTCGAAAACCGTTTCGCTGAAGAAAACCATCGTCGGCCTGACCCCGATCCGCGAGTCGGACATCAACTCGCAAGCCATGACCGACCTGGCACCGAAACTAGGCGGCCTGGTGGAGTTCTACCGCAGCCCGGCCCGCGTGCAATGGACCCCGACCGGGACCAACGTGCCGGATTATCCGCGTCTTGCGCAGTTGTGGTGGAGCCACATTGCTGAAGCCGCCAGCGGCGAGAAAACCCCGCAACAGGCACTCGACGGTCTGGCCAAGGATCAGGACGCGATCATGTCCCGTCTGGAACGCTCGAAAGCCCAAGCCACCTGCGCCCCGAAAATGAACCCGGAGCGCGACGCGCAATACTGGTTCGATCAACCAGGCGCCCCGAAACCGAAACTGGAAAACGAGAAGCCTAAAGGCGAAACCGTGAGCTATGCCGAACTGCTGAAATCATGGGAGGCGGCGCGTAAGTAAAGTGCTTGAATTGTGAAAGGCGAACGGCACCGGAAGGTGCCGTTTTTTTTGTGCCTGATCTATCGCTATCGCGAGCAGGATCACTCCACAGACTATGTGTCATGCACTTAATTTGTGAAGGCTCGACCACTGTAGGAGTGAGCCTGCTCGCGATGAGGACGTTATGAGCAAAGCAGGTCTCACTGCGAACGATCAGACCAAAACAGCCAAATCCGTGTACTGAGCAACCACGGAGTCAGCGGTGAGGAGTTTCATGGGTTCTGTAATGGCCGTTGCAATAATCAAACGATCGAATGGGTCACGATGGTGATGTTTGAGGTCTTTTACCGCAATGGCGTGTTCTGACGTCACCGGCAACTCGATGAAACCGCTTTCGAGGCAGTATTTTCGAATATCCTCCAGATCGACGTTCAGCTTTCCCAGCCCGACCTTGATTGCCATCTCCCAGAAAGTCGCTGCGCTGATGTAGATGTCGGCGGCGTTTTCGATGAGCTTTCTGGCTTTGCCAGATAGCCTGGGATCATCGCTAAGAGTCCAAAGCAGAACATGGGTGTCGAGCAGAACCCTCATTCTTGAGTTCCCTCAAATGCATCCAGCATTTCGTCAGGCAGTGGTGCGTCAAAGTCTTGTGGAAGCACCAGTTTTCCTTTCATTGCGCCGATTCGCTGTCCGCAAATTTTTCCCACGGGAACCAAGCGCGCAAGTGCTCGACCATGCTTGGCAATCGTAATGATCTGCCCGGCGGCTGCGTCATCGACGAGTTTAGACAGATTGTTTTTTGCTTCCGCCAGCGGAACGACAATCATGGTCCCTTCCTCCATATATTCTGGACAAATATAGCCAGAATATTCCCGGGCGGCAAAGATGCGACTTTCCTCGGTCGACAGGAGGGACGATTTAGTAATTTTCACTTTCTGAGTCAGCGGCGTGACATTGCCTCGGCGTATATCAGCCAAGACGTTAATGCCATCAATCAGTTCTGAAAAAATGTCACGTTTCATTATTAGCTCTCACATTGATTTCTGATGTGGCAGTCCTTCAGGGTAGAGCCAACTACCCAAGCGTGGATGTAGGACGAGGCGGGTTATTCAGCGAGAGCTTTCTGGGCTTATAAGAGAAGGGGTGGACTGCGGTAACAAATCCCACAAACGCAAAAACGGCACCCGAAGGTGCCGTTTCTGTTTGTTGCCGCGTATCGCCTAAGCGATCAACCCGCCAGACCCGATTGCTGAACCAGGTTCAGCAGCGGTTGTGGGTAGACGCCGAGGAAGAACGCGACCACTGCAATGGCCAGCAGCATCACACCGCCTGCTTTCTGTTCCCAATGCAGTTGCGCATCGTGGCGACGCAGGTTCGGTTCGATCAGGTACAGGGTTACCATCACACGCAGGTAGTAGAACACGCCGATGGCGCTGCCCAGTACCAGCGAGCCAACCAGCCACCATTGATGCGACTCGACGCCGGTAGCGATGATGTAGAACTTGCCGATGAAGCCCGCGGTCAGCGGGATACCGGCCAGGGACAGCATCATCACGGTCAGGACGGCGGTCAGGTACGGACGGCGCCAGAACAGGCCGCGGTATTCGTACAGGGCATCCGCGTCACGGCCGTTGTACGGCGAGGACATCAGTGTGATCACACCGAAAGCGCCGAGGCTGGTGATCACGTAGGTGACCAGGTACACGCCGATGGCTTCGACGGCCAGACCCTTGCTCGCCACCAGGGCGATCAGCAGGTAGCCGAAGTGGGCGATGGACGAGTAACCCAGCAGACGCTTGAGGTTGCTTTGGGTCAGTGCCAGCAGGTTACCGAACAGGATCGACGCGATGGCGATGATGGTCAGCACGTCGCTCAGTACACCGCTGCTCGCCGCTGGCGAGATCTGGAACAGACGCACCATTACCGCGAACACAGCCACTTTGGAAGCGGTCGCGAGGAACGCTGCAACCGGCGCCGGAGCACCTTCGTAGACGTCCGGGGTCCAGAGGTGAAACGGTACCAGCGACAGCTTGAATGCCAGACCGATCAGCATCATGCCCAGGCCCAGTTGCGCCAGGGAGCTTGGCAGGCCGGTAGCCGCCAGGGCCTGACCGATACCGTTGAAGCTCAGGGAACCGGAGTCTGCGTACAGCAGCGCCATGCCGAACAACAGGAACGCCGAACCGGCTGCCGACAGCACCATGTACTTGATGCCGGCTTCCAGCGAGCGCTTGTTGAAGAAGGCATAAGCCACCAGACCGTAGACCGGCACCGACAGCAGTTCCAGACCGATGAACAACCCGGCCAGGTGCTGCGCGCTGACCAGAACCAGGCCACCGGCGGCGGACATCAGGATCAGCAGGTACAGTTCTTCACGGTTGCCCGGGTAACCCGAACCGCCATCGCCGAGGTAGGCGTGGGCGAGGGTGACGCAGGCGAGGGTGGCGACCAGGATCAGCGCCATGTACAGGCAGGCAAAGGTGTCGATCTGCAGCAACGGCGTCACGGCCAGGGGCGCGACTTTCAGGGCAGGCAGGATCGACAGCAGTGCCAGGTTCAGACCCGCCACGGAAATCAGGAAGGTCTGCGAGTGGTTGCGGCGCCAGGCAATCGCCAGCATCACCACGATAATGGTGAGGCTGGTAATCAACAGCGGCGCTAGCGCGATAAAGTGTTGAGTCGTGAATTCCATAGCGCTCTTACCGGGCCGAAGCGAGTTGAGTGAAGGCGGTGCCGAGCCACTGCTGCACGCCATGCATCGTAGCGGCAGAGGTATCGAGGAACGGTTGTGGGTACACGCCGAGGTAGATCAGCAATGCAGCCAGACCGACCACCATGATCAGTTCGCGACCGTCCATGCCATGCAGGACCGCGTCCGACTTGGCCGGGCCGAAGTAGGCACGGTGGATCATGATCAGTGAGTAGACCGAACCGAACACCAGGCCGGACGTCGCAATCACGGTCACCCATGGAGCGCTGGTGAAGCTGCCGATCAGGATCAGGAACTCACCGACAAAGTTACCGGTACCCGGCAAGCCCAGCGACGCGGCGGCGAAGAACAGGCTGAGGGCCGGCAGGTAGGCGATCTTCGACCACAGGCCACCCATTTCACGCATGTCGCGGGTGTGGGTGCGTTCGTACAACTGGCCACTCAGGATAAAGAGTGCCGCGGCCGACAGACCGTGCGCCAGCATCTGCATGACCGCGCCCTGCAACGCCAGTTGGCTGCCGGAGTAGATGCCGATCAGTACGAAGCCCATGTGGGAAACGGACGAGAAGGCGATCAGACGCTTGATGTCGGTTTGTGCGAAAGCCAGGAACGCACCGTAGAAGATCCCGATCAGACCCAAGGTCATGGCGATCGGCGCGAACTCGGCCGAGGCATTCGGGAACAACGGCAGGGCAAAACGCAGCAGGCCGTAAGCAGCGGTTTTCAGCAAGATACCGGCGAGGTCGACGGAACCTGCGGTCGGCGCCTGGGCGTGAGCGTCAGGCAACCAGGAGTGGAACGGTACGACCGGCAGCTTGACCGCGAAGGCGATGAAGAAGCCGAGCATCAGGATGTACTCGGTGGTCATCGACATCTTGGTCTTCAACAGGTCGGCGTAGTTGAAGGTAATTACGCCGGTTTCGTTGAAGTTGACCAGTACCAGACCGAGGATCGCCACCAACATGATCAGGCCGGAAGCCTGAGTGAAGATGAAGAACTTGGTCGCCGCGTAGATCCGGGTTTTCTTGCCGTCCGAAGAACTGTGACCCCAGAGCGCGATGAGGAAATACATCGGCACCAGCATCATTTCCCAGAAGAAGAAGAACATGAACAGGTCGAGGGCGAGGAACACGCCGACGACACCGCCCAGGATCCACATCAGGTTCAGGTGGAAGAAGCCAACGTGACGCTGGATCTCTTTCCACGAGCAGAGTACCGATAGCACGCCCAGCAAGCCGGTCAGCATGATCATCAACAGCGACAGGCCGTCTAGGGCCAGGTGAACGCTGATGCCGAAGCGCTGGATCCAGATGTGCTTGAACTCAAGCGCCCAGGTCGGGTCGGCGCCAGGCGCCGGGGCAAATGAATAATCACCGTTGGCCCACAGCCAAAGGCCGAGGGAGAGCAACAGGGACATGGTGATCAGCGCAATCCAGCGGGGGAGGGTGGCGCCGAAGCGCTCACCCATCCAGCACAGCAGGCCGCCGATGAAGGGGATCAGGATTAGCCAAGGCAGAATCATGACGGGTTCGTTTCCTTTCGCAAATTCGCAAGGTTCATATCAGACCGCTACCAGCACGACGGCGCCGATTACCAGCACGGCACCCGCAGCCATCGAGGCGGCATACCAACGCAGTTGACCGGTCTCGGTACGGCTCAGGGCGGTGTGACCGCCTTTGGCCATGCGCGGGATCAGACCGATGGTCTGGTCGAGCGGGTCTTTGCGCAGGATGTGGCTGATCGCCAGGTATGGCTTGACGAACAGTTTGTCGTAGATCCAGTCGAAGCCCCAGGCAGCGAACCACCAGGCCGAGAGGAAACGGCCGATGCCGCTGTTGGCGATGGCGGTGACGAATCGACGCTTGCCGAGGAACAGCAGCGCGGCCAGCAGGATGCCGGCCAGGGCGATGGCGCCCGAGGCGATTTCCAGGCTGTGCTTGGCTTCGCCGCCGGCATGGCCGACGCTTTGCGGCAGCACGCCGTGCAGCGGTGGAACGATCATCGCGCCGACGAAGGTCGACAGCACGATCAGTACCGACAGTGGCAGCCAGTGGGCAATACCGTGACCGGCGTGGGCTTCGGTCTTCGCTTCACCGTGGAACGCGATGAAGATCAGGCGGAAGGTGTACAACGAGGTCATGAACGCGCCGACCAGACCTGCGTAGAGCAGACCGTTGTTGCCGCTGGCGAACGCTTCCCAAAGGATTTCGTCCTTGGAGTAGAAGCCTGCGGTGACCAGAGGCAGGGCCGCCAGGGCCGCGCCGCCGACGATGAAGCTGGCGTAGGCCAGTGGCAGCTTTTTCCACAGACCGCCCATCTTGAAGATGTTCTGCTCGTGGTGGCAGGCAACGATCACCGCACCGGAAGCAAGGAACAGCAGGGCCTTGAAGAAGGCGTGGGTCATCAGGTGGAAGATCGCGCCATCCCAGGCACCGACGCCCAGGGCCAGGAACATGTAGCCGATCTGGCTCATGGTCGAGTAGGCGAGGATACGCTTGATGTCGGTCTGTACCAGGGCTGCGAAACCGGCGAGTACCAGGGTCACGCCGCCAACGATGCCCACCAGGTGCAGGATTTCCGGCGCCAGGGTGAACAGGCCGTGGGTACGGGCGATCAGGTAGACGCCTGCGGTCACCATGGTTGCGGCGTGGATCAGTGCCGAAACCGGGGTAGGACCGGCCATCGCATCCGCCAGCCAGGTTTGCAGCGGCAGTTGCGCGGATTTACCGACAGCGCCGCCCAGCAGCATCAGGGTGGCCATGACCATCCAGAAGTCGCCGGCCTGGAATTTCTGCGGTGCCAGCACCAGCAGTTCCTGAACGTTCAGCGTGCCCAGTTGGGCAAACAGAATGAACAGGCCGATGGCCATGAACACGTCACCGATACGGGTCACGATGAAGGCTTTGAGTGCGGCGTTACCGTTGTTGCGGTTGCTGTAGTAGAAACCGATCAACAGGTACGAGCACAGGCCCACGCCTTCCCAACCGAAGTACAGGAACAACAGGTTATCGCCCAGCACCAGGAACAGCATGCTGGCGATAAACAGGTTGGTGTAGGCGAAGAAGCGCGAGTAACCGGCTTCACCGCGCATGTACCAGGAGGCGAACAGGTGGATCAGGAAGCCGACGCCGACGACCACACCGAGCATGGTCACGGACAGGCCGTCCAGATACAGCGCGAAGTTCGGCGTGAAGCCTTCCACCGCCATCCACTGCCACAGCACCTGGGTGTAGTGGCCGCCTTCCGGAGGGGCGACGTTGAATTGCCAGATCACGTAGGCGGTAACGATCGCCGACAGACCGATGGAACCGACGCCGATCAGCGCGGCAAGGTTTTCCGAGATGCGTCCACGGGAGAACGACAGCAGCAGGAAACCTATGAGAGGGAATACGAAAGTCAGATAGAGAAGATTCATCCGCGCATCTCACTGGCAGCGTCGATATCGAGCGTGTGGAAGCGGCGATACAGTTGCAGCAGGATCGCCAGGCCAATACTGGCCTCGGCGGCTGCCAGGCTGATCACCAGGATGAACATGATCTGTCCATCCGGCTGCGCCCAGCGGCTACCGGCAACGATGAACGCCAAAGCGGAGGCATTCATCATGACCTCCAGGCTCATCAGCACGAAAAGGATGTTGCGGCGGACCATCAGGCCGACCAGACCGAGGCAGAACAGGATGCCGGCGACCGCCAGACCATGCTCCATAGGGATAGCAGGCATCGTCATTGCTCCTTGGCTTCGTTGCGGCCCAAGTGGAACGCCGTGACGGCTGCGGCGAGCAGCAGCATCGAGGCGAGTTCGACCACCAGCAGGTAAGGACCGAACAGGCTGATGCCCACGGCCTTGGCGTCTACGGTGGTGTGGCCGATGGCCTGACCGCTCTGGTGGGCGAACAGCACGTACAGCAGTTCAGCCAGCAGCAGGGCGCCGAGAATGACCGGGCCGAGCCAGATGCCGGGTTTGAGCCAGACGCGCTCTTGCTGAACCGAGGCCGGGCCCAGGTTCAGCATCATCACCACGAACACGAACAGCACCATGATGGCGCCAGCGTAGGCGATCACTTCCAGAACACCGGCAAACGGTGCGCCGAGGGCGAAGAACGTCATCGCCACGGCGATCAGCGAAATGATCAGGTAGAGCAGGGCGTGCACAGGGTTGGTGTTGGTGATCACGCGAAGCGTGGACACCACAGCGATTCCCGATGCGAAATAGAAAGCGAATTCCATCTTTCTTCCTTAAGGCAGCAAGCTCTTCACGTTGATCGGTTCGGCTTCATTCTGCGCGGAGCCTTTCGGCTTCCCGGCAATCGCCATACCTGCAACACGATAGAAGTTGTAATCAGGGTTTTTGCCGGGGCCGGAGATCAGCAGATCTTCTTTCTCGTAAACCAGGTCCTGACGTTTGAACTCGGCCATTTCGAAATCCGGTGTCAGTTGGATCGCGGTGGTCGGGCAGGCTTCCTCGCAGAGGCCGCAGAAAATGCAGCGCGAGAAGTTGATGCGGAAGAAGTCCGGGTACCAGCGACCGTCTTCGGTTTCAGCTTTCTGCAACGAGATGCAGCCGACCGGGCACGCCACGGCGCACAGGTTGCAGGCTACACAACGCTCTTCGCCGTCGGGGTCGCGGGTCAGGACGATACGGCCGCGGTAGCGCGGCGGCAGGTACACGGCTTCTTCCGGGTACTGCAGCGTGTCGCGCTTGCAGAAGGCGTGGCCGAAAATCATCACCAGGCTGCGAAGCTGGGTGAAGAAGCCATGCACGATGTCAATTATGTACTTCATGATTCTCTATCCTCACTGAGCCGCGACGGCGGGCGTGTTGAGCAACACGATCGCAGCGGTCACCAGCATGTTGACGAGGGTCAGCGGCAAGCAGAACTTCCAGCTGAAATCCATCACTTGGTCATACCGTGGGCGCGGAATCGAAGCGCGCAACAGGATGAAGATCATGATGAAGAACGCGGTTTTCAGTGCGAACCAGATGAACGGGATCTGCGGCAGGATGCCGAACGGACCGTGCCAGCCACCGAAGAACAAGGTCACCAGCAGCGCCGAGATCAGCACGATGCCGATGTACTCGCCGACGAAGAACATGCCCCATTTCATGCCGGCGTATTCAATGTGGTAACCGTCGGCCAGTTCCTGTTCCGCTTCCGGCTGGTCGAACGGGTGACGGTGAGTCACGGCCACGCCAGCGATGAAGAAGGTCAGGAAACCGAAGATCTGCGGAATGATGAACCACAGGTTCTGCGCTTGATATTCAACGATGTCGCGCATGTTGAACGAGCCGACCTGGATCACGATGCCCATCAGCGACAGGCCCATGAACACTTCGTACGACACGGTTTGTGCCGAGGCCCGCAAGCTGCCCAGCAGGGCGAACTTGTTGTTACTCGACCAACCGGCGAACAACACCGCGTAGACCGACAGGCCCGCCATGGCAAAGAAGAACAGGATGCCGATATTGATGTCCGCCACGCCCCAGGTCGGGGTGATCGGGATGATCGCGAAGGCAATCAGCAGGGCGCTCATGGCGACTACTGGCGCCAGGGTGAAGATCATCTTGTCGGCGAATGGAGGCGTCCAGTCTTCCTTGAAGAACATCTTGATCATGTCGGCAGCGATCTGGAACGCGCCGAACGGACCGACGCGGTTCGGACCGTAACGGTCCTGCCAGAGGGCGAGCAAACGACGCTCGACCCAGCTGAGCAGGGCGCCGCAAACCACCACGGCAAGCAGAATCACCACGGCCTTGAGGACCGCGATGATGATGTCGATCACTTCAGGAGTGAACCAGGTCATTGAGCTGCCTCCTGCAGACCGTCAACGGATTTGCCAAAGATTGCAGGCGGAATGCCGGCGATGCCCGCAGGCAATGCCACCAGGCCAGCGCCCAGCTCTTCGTTGATGCGCAGCGGCAGACGCAGGGTCTGGCCAGCGACGTTCAAGCTGAGCATGGCGCCATCGTTGACACCCAGGCGGTCGGCTTCGGACTTGGCCAGTGCGACGTAGGCAGCCGGAATGCGTTCTTGAACCGGAGCGGCTTTCGAAGAGTTCTCTTCGCTGCCGAACAGGTGGAAGAACGGCACGACTTGCCAGGTGCCTTGAGCCGGGTTGAACGCGCGCGGAACACTGGCGAACCAGTTCAGCGAGTCACCGTTGCTTTCGATCAGGCGGGTGCCCGGGTCGCCAGCGCGGATATGACCACCGACTTCGTCCTGGAACTTGTTCCAGGCTTGCGGCGAGTTCCAGCCCGGAGACCAGGCGAATGGCACTTGCTGACGCGGTTCGGCCGAGCCCGAGTAACCTTCCATGGAGAAGGCGAACGCGGTGTCTTTGTCCTGCGGGGTACGCGGTTCGTGCACGCTGATGTCGGCGCGCATGGCGGTACGACCGGAGTAACGCAGCGGTTCACGGGCCAGTTTCATGCCCTTGATGCGGAACGCGGCGGACGGTGCGGCGTCGACGATGCGGTTCAGGATCGACGTGCTGGAAGCGACAGCGGCGGTGACGTGGTCCAGTTGGGTCCAGTCGATCGGCTGGTTCAGCAAGGTCGCGCGCAGGGCGTGCAGCCAGCGCCAGCCTTCGTGAACCAGGATGCTCGCGTCCATGTACTTCGGATCGAACACCTGGAAGAAGCGTTGGGCGCGACCTTCCTGGCTGACCAGAGTACCGTCGCCTTCAGCGAAGCTGGCGGCTGGCAGAACCAGGTGCGCGCGATCGCTGGTGGCGGTCTTCTGATGGTCGGCGACGATCAGTACTTTGGCGGCGGTCAGGGCAGCATCGACCTTGGCCTTGTCGGTACGGGTGTACAGATCGTTTTCCAGTACGACGATGGCGTCGGCCTTACCGTCGATCACGGCTTGCAGCGCGGCGTCGACCGATTCGCCACCGAGCATGGCCAGGCCGAGGCTGTTGGCCTCTGGCACGATCAGGCTGATGGAACCGTTCTTCTCGCGCAGCTTCAGTGCCTTGGCGATGTTCGCGGCGGCTTCGATCGGCGCCTTGGAACCCAACGAGGTGCCGGCGATGATCAGTGGACGCTTGGCCGCGAGCAGGGCGTCGGCGATGCGCTTGGCCAGTTCGAGGGCTTCAGCGTCCAGGCCTTCAACGGCTGGAGCACTGGCGTCGAGGGCGTGAGCCACGGCGAAACCGATGCGGGCCAGGTCGTCGGGAGCGGCGTGTACGCACTCTTCGGCGATGTCGTCGAGCTTGGTTTCAGCCAGGCTGGCGATGAACAGCGGGTTCAGCGCGTGCTGGCCGATGTTCTTCACCGCGGCGTCGAGCCAAGGCTGAACGCGCATGGCGTCGGCCATGTCTTCGGCTTTGCCCTTGACCGATTGACGCAGGGACAGCGCCACACGGGCAGCAGTCTGGGTCAGGTCTTCACCGAGGACGAAAATCGCATCGTGGTCTTCGATGTCGCGCATGTTCGGCACTGGCAGCGGGCTGTCTTTCAGCACTTGCAGGACCAGACGGATGCGTTCCAGTTCGGCAGCTTCGATACCCGAGTAGAAGTGCTCGGCACCAACCAGTTCGCGCAACGCGTAGTTGCTTTCGAGGCTGGCGCGCGGCGAACCGATACCGACGATGTTGCGACCGCGCAGCAGGTCGGCGGCTTTATCCAGCGCTTCGTCGAGGCTCAACTTGGTGCCATTGGCCAGCAGCGGCTGACGCGGACGGTCTTCGCGGTTGACGTAGCCATAGCCGAAACGGCCACGGTCGCACAGGAAGTACTGGTTTACCGAACCGTTGAAACGGTTTTCGATACGACGCAGCTCACCGTAGCGCTCGCCCGGGGAAATGTTGCAACCGCTGGAGCAGCCATGACAGATGCTCGGCGAGAACTGCATGTCCCACTTGCGGTTGTAACGCTCGGAGTGAGTCTTGTCTGTGAACACACCGGTCGGGCAGACCTCGGTGAGGTTGCCGGAGAACTCGCTTTCCAGGGTGCCGTCTTCAACGCGACCGAAGTACACGTTGTCGTGGGCGCCAAACACACCGAGATCGGTGCCGCCGGCGTAGTCCTTATAGAAGCGCACGCAGCGGTAGCAAGCGATGCAGCGGTTCATTTCGTGGGAAATGAACGGGCCCAGTTGCTGGTTCTGGTGGGTACGCTTGGTGAAGCGGTAACGGCGCTCGTTGTGGCCGGTCATTACCGTCATGTCTTGCAAGTGGCAGTGACCGCCCTCTTCACAGACCGGGCAGTCGTGAGGGTGGTTGGTCATCAGCCATTCGACAACACTGGCGCGGAACGCCTTGGATTCTTCATCTTCGATGGAGATCCAGGTGTTGTCGGTGGCAGGGGTCATGCAGGACATGACGATACGACCACGGGTGTCGTTCTCGTCGGTGTACTGCTTGACCGCGCACTGGCGGCAAGCGCCAACGCTGCCAAGGGCAGGGTGCCAGCAGAAATACGGAATATCGAGGCCCAGAGACAGACATGCCTGTAACAGGTTGTCTGCCCCATCGACTTCGAGCGCTTTGCCGTCTACGTGGATAGTGGCCATGGTTCAAAGTTCTTCGTTGGCCCGGTGTCAGCGGGCGTGGCTAATGGAATCTTGTTGTGCGCGTGAATCAACACAGCCGGTAAAGGCGTCATCACACGAAAAGCGAAGGGCACGGACCCTTCGCTTTTTTAAGCGTTTACGCGCCGACTACGATCGGCCTTGCCAGAGGCGGGACGGCGGCGCTGACTGGCGCGATACCGGCTTCGAACTCATGGCGGAAGTATTTGATTGCGCTGCCCAACGGCTCCACGGCGCCCGGTGCGTGAGCACAGAAGGTCTTGCCCGGGCCGAGGAAACCGACCAGACCCAGCAGGGTCTCGATGTCGCCTGGCTGGCCTTCACCGTTTTCGATGGCCATCAGAAGCTTGACGCTCCATGGCAAACCATCGCGGCACGGGGTGCAGAAACCGCAGGATTCGCGAGCGAAGAACTGCTCCATGTTGCGCAGCAACGACACCATGTTGACGCTGTCGTCCACCGCCATGGCCAGGCCGGTACCCATACGGGTGCCCACTTTGGCGATGCCGCCGGCGTACATTTGTGCGTCGAGGTGTTCCGGCAACAGGAAACCGGTACCGGCGCCGCCTGGCTGCCAGGCCTTGAGCTTGAAGCCGTCGCGCATGCCGCCGGCGTAGTCTTCGAACAGCTCGCGACCGGTGACGCCGAACGGCAGTTCCCACAGGCCCGGGTTCTTGACCTTGCCAGAGAAGCCCATGAGCTTGGTGCCCATGTCTTCACTGCCTTCGCGAGCCAACGATTTGTACCAGTCCACGCCGTCGGCAATGATCGCCGGGACGTTGCACAGGGTTTCAACGTTGTTCACGCAAGTCGGCTTGCCCCATACGCCAACGGCGGCCGGGAAGGGCGGCTTGGAACGCGGGTTGGCGCGGCGGCCTTCGAGGGAGTTGATCAGTGCGGTTTCTTCACCGCAGATGTAACGCCCGGCGCCGGTGTGCACGAACAGTTCGAAGTCGAAACCCGAACCGAGGATGTTCTTGCCCAGCAGGCCCGCTGCCTTGGCTTCTTCCACGGCACGGTTGAGGTGCTTGGCGGCGGTGGTGTATTCGCCACGCAGGAAGATGTAGCCACGGTAGGTTTTCAGTGCGCGGGCACTGATCAGCATACCTTCGATCAGCAGATGGGGCAGTTGCTCCATCAGCATGCGGTCTTTCCAGGTGTTCGGCTCCATTTCATCCGCGTTGCACAGCAGGTAGCGGATGTTGATGGATTCGTCCTTGGGCATCAGGCCCCACTTCACGCCAGTGGGGAAGCCTGCACCGCCGCGACCCTTGAGGCCGGCGTCTTTCACGGTCTGGACGATGTCGTCCTGAGCCATGTCGGCAAAGGCTTTGCGCGCAGCGGCGTAGCCGTTCTTGGCCTGGTACTCGTCGAGCCAGACAGCTTCGCCGTCGTCACGCAGACGCCAGGTGAGCGGGTGTGTCTCGGCCGAACGCTTGATGCGGTTGGCCGGGCCGAAAGAAGTCAGGGTCATACGTAGCCCTCGAGCAATTTGGCAACGCCTGCTGGCTGCACATCACCGAACGTGTCGTCGTCGATCATCAACGCCGGCGCCTTGTCGCAGTTGCCGAGGCAGCAGACCGGCAGCAGGGTGAAACGACCGTCGGCGGTGGTTTGACCCAGGCCGATGCCGAGCTTGCTCTGGATTTCGCTGACCACGGACTCGTGGCCGCCGATGTAGCAGACCATGCTGTCGCAGACGCGAATGATGTGACGGCCGACCGGCTGACGGAAGATCTGGCTATAGAACGTCGCCACGCCTTCAACGTCGCTGGCCGGGATACCGAGGATCTCGCCAATGGCGTACAGGGCGCCGTCCGGCACCCAGCCACGTTCCTTCTGGACGATCTTCAGGGCTTCGATCGACGCCGCGCGCGGGTCTTCGTAGTGATGCAGCTCGTGCTCGATGGCCGAGCGCTCGGTTTCACTCAAGGTGAAACGGTCTGTCTGGATAAGCGTGCTGTTCATGCTTAGCGGTCCACGTCGGCCATAACGAAATCGATACTACCCAGGTACGCGATCAAGTCCGCGACCATGCTGCCTTTGATCACCGAAGGGATCTGCTGCAGGTGCGGGAAGCTTGGGGTACGAATCCGGGTGCGGTAGCTCATGGTGCCGCCATCGCTCGTCAGGTAATAACTGTTGATGCCCTTGGTCGCTTCGATCATCTGGAAGGATTCGTTGGCCGGCATGACCGGGCCCCACGAAACTTGCAGGAAGTGCGTGATCAAGGTTTCGATGTGCTGCAGGGTGCGCTCTTTCGGCGGCGGCGTGGTCAGCGGGTGATCCGCCTTGTACGGGCCTTCCGGCATGTTGCGCATGCACTGCTCGATGATCTTGATGCTCTGGCGCATCTCCTCGACGCGCACGATGCAGCGATCGTAGGCATCGCCATTGGCGGCCAGTGGCACTTCGAATTCGAAGTTTTCGTAACCGGAGTAAGGACGCGCTTTACGCAGGTCGAAATCGCAACCGGTCGAACGCAGGCCTGCACCGGTGACGCCCCATTCCAGGGCCTCTTTGGTGTTGTAGGCGGCGACGCCGATGGTGCGGCCACGCAGGATGCTGTTGTCCAGTGCGGCTTTCTGGTATTCGTCCAGACGCTTTGGCATCCACTCGACGAAGTCTTTCACCAGTTTTTCCCAGCCGCGCGGCAGGTCGTGGGCGACGCCACCGATGCGGTACCAGGCCGGGTGCAGACGGAAACCGGTAATGGCTTCGATCACCGTGTACGCCTTCTGGCGGTCGGTGAAGGTGAAGAACACCGGCGTCATGGCGCCGACGTCCTGGATGTAAGTACCCAGGAACAACAGGTGGCTGGTGATCCGGAAGAACTCGGCCATCATGATGCGGATGACGTCGACCTTCTCTGGCACCTTGATGCCGGCCAGCTTCTCGACCGAGAGCACGTACGGCAGGTTGTTCATCACGCCGCCGAGGTAGTCGATACGGTCGGTATACGGGATGAAGCTGTGCCAGGACTGGCGCTCGGCCATCTTCTCGGCGCCACGGTGGTGGTAACCGATGTCCGGAACGCAATCGACGATCTCTTCACCGTCCAGCTGCAGGATGATGCGGAACGCACCGTGCGCGGAAGGGTGGTTAGGGCCGAGGTTGAGGAACATGTAGTCCTCGTTCGCGCCGGAACGTTTCATGCCCCAGTCTTCAGGCTTGAAGCGCGCGGCTTCTTCCTCAAGCTGTTGCTTGGCCAGTGTCAGGCTGAACGGATCGAATTCGGTGGCGCGCGCCGGGAAGTCCTTGCGCAGCGGGTGACCTTCCCAGGTGGGCGGCATCATGATGCGCGTCAGGTGCGGGTGGCCTTTGAAATCGATGCCGTACATGTCCCAGACTTCACGCTCGTACCAGTTGGCGTTCGGCCAGATGCTGGTGACGGTCGGCAGGCTGAGGTCGCTCTCGGAGAGGGCAACCTTGATCATGACGTCGCTGTTACGCTCGATCGACATCAAGTGATAGAACACGGAGAAATCGGCGCCGCTTGGCAGCCCTTGACGCTTGGTGCGCAGACGCTCGTCCACGCCGTGCAGGTCATAGAGCATGACGTACGGCTTGGGCAGGTTGCGCAGGAAGGTCAGGACTTCGACGAGCTTGGCGCGGGCAACCCAAAGCACCGGCATGCCGGTGCGGGTAGGCTGGGCGGTGAACGCCTCGGGGCCAAAACGGTTGTTCAGTTCGACGACCACATCCTGGTCGTCTGCCTTGTAAGGCGGGATGTACAGAGCACTGCCTGTAGTCATGGTTATTTATCGCTTTCGGTCAACGTAAAGAATGAAGCCAGTTTCTCGTTCTATTAAAGAAGCAGATCTGGATCAGACTTCGTCGGGGCTGCGCAGGTTGGTGACTGCGATTCGCTGTTCGCGGCGCTTTTCCTTCTCGGAAGGCATCTCGGCGCGATAGACGCCTTGATCACCAACGACCCAGGAAAGCGGACGACGCTCCTGTCCAATCGACTCCTGCAACAGCATCAAGCCTTGCAGAAAAGCTTCAGGGCGGGGCGGGCAGCCAGGCACGTAGACGTCCACGGGCAGGAACTTGTCCACCCCTTGAACCACGGAGTAGATGTCGTACATGCCACCGGAGTTGGCGCACGAACCCATGGAGATAACCCATTTAGGTTCGAGCATTTGCTCGTAGAGACGCTGAATGATCGGCGCCATCTTGATGAAGCAGGTACCGGCGATAACCATGAAATCCGCCTGGCGCGGCGATGCCCGGATAACCTCGGCGCCAAAGCGCGCGATGTCGTGGGGCGCCGTGAAGGCGGTGGTCATTTCCACGTAGCAGCACGAAAGACCGAAGTTATACGGCCACAGGGAGTTCTTGCGCCCCCAGTTGATCGTGCCGTTAAGCACGTCTTCGAGCTTGCCCATGAAAATGTTTTTGTGGACTTGATCTTCTAACGGATCGGAAACGGTTTCCCGTTCGCCAATCGGATACTGCTCGTTAGGAGCATCGGGGTCGATCCTGGTGAGATTGTATTGCATTGCCAAAGCCTCATTGTTTCAGCTTCGCTTGCCGCTTGCGCCGAGCTTCCGGAGCCCAGTCAAGGGCGCCCACTCGGAATAGGTAGACAAGACCTGCCAACAGAATTGCTATGAAAACGAGAGCTTCGACGAATCCGGTCCAGCCGCTTTCGCGGACGGACACAGACCATGCAAAGAGAAAGAGGGCTTCGATATCGAAGATCACGAAGAGCATCGCGACCAGATAGAATTTGGCTGAGAGCCGCAAGCGGGCGCCACCTGTAGGTAGCATGCCGGACTCGAACGGTTCGTTTTTGCTGCGGCCCCAGGCTTTTGACCCGAGGAGGCTGGAGACACCGAGCATGAAGGCACAGAGGCCGACAACACCTAGAAGGAAAATGGCAAAGCCCCAGTTGTGGGCCATGAGTCCTGTCGCTTCGGGCATGCTGGTAATCCTTAACAGAGAGCAAAGGTCTCTGAGCTTGAAAAGAAACAAAGCAGTGACGATATGTCGCAGCAATCAATCCCGCTGATTTTATGGCTAAACACCCAGCAAGTAAAATTCCTATAGCGAAATTATTTATAGGAATAAGGACATAGCGAGCCCTCGAGGCTCTGTAGCCCATGCGTTGCGGGCATTAGCTGGCATTTCGTCAATTATGTTTTGTAGGGAATGTAACGAACATAGTTGCAGCTAAATGATAATCAATATTGTTTGAGTTGATTTTTAAACTGTTTGTCCCGCAAGTGCGCAGGAAGTTGCCTTATATGCGCGTTACTGCAAGTAGCGACGGGGTGGGTTTCAGCAGATTTTTCCCACGCCGATAGCGCTCTGGATTCATGTTTTTTCCAGGTCGCCACCATCCCCTGTAGGAGCGAGCTTGCTCGCGATGGTGGTCAACGATGACGCTGGGCGCCTGACACCCCGCGGCGTCTTCAGGTTCATCGCGAGCAGGCTCGCTCCTACAGGGTTTTGCAGTTTCTGTTGAATCGCGCACAAAAAAAACGCCCCGAACCAGTCGGGGCGTCAGATGTGCAGCGCTGCGGTTAGCTTTCTATTCGGCCCGCAGCGGCTGATGTCTCAAGCGAAGCAGATCAGTGGAACTGTTCTTCTTCAGTCGAACCGGTCAGCGCGGTTACCGAAGACGAGCCACCTTGAATCACAGTGGTCATGTCGTCGAAGTAGCCGGTGCCCACTTCCTGCTGGTGAGCCACGAAGGTGTAGCCCTTCGAAGCGTCAGCGAACTCTTGCTCTTGCAATTTCACGTAGGCGGTCATGTCGTTGCGGGCGTAGTCGTGCGCCAGGTTGAACATGCTGTGCCACATGTTGTGAATGCCGGCCAGGGTGATGAACTGGTGCTTGTAACCCATGGCGGACAGTTCGCGCTGGAACTTGGCGATGGTCGCGTCGTCCAGGTTTTTCTTCCAGTTGAAGGAAGGCGAGCAGTTGTAGGACAGCAGTTGGTCCGGGTATTCCTTCTTGATCGCTTCAGCGAAGCGACGAGCCTCGTCCAGGTCTGGCTTGGCGGTTTCGCACCAGATCAGGTCGGCGTACGGAGCGTAAGCCAGGCCGCGAGCGATGGCCTGGTCCAGACCGGCGCGCACTTTGTAGAAGCCTTCCTGGGTGCGTTCGCCAGTCACGAATGGCTGGTCGTACGGGTCGCAGTCGGACGTCAACAGGTCAGCGGCGTTAGCGTCGGTACGGGCCAGGATGATGGTCGGAGTACCGGCAACGTCAGCAGCCAGACGCGCTGCGGTCAGCTTCTGTACGGCTTCCTGAGTCGGAACCAGTACCTTGCCGCCCATGTGGCCGCATTTTTTCACGGAAGCCAGTTGGTCTTCGAAGTGAACGCCGGCGGCGCCTGCTTCGATCATGCTCTTCATCAGCTCGTAGGCGTTCAGTACGCCGCCGAAACCGGCTTCGGCGTCAGCCACGATCGGTGCGAAGTAGTCGATATAGCCGTCGTCGCCCGGGTTCTTACCGGCTTTCCACTGGATCTGGTCAGCACGACGGAACGAGTTGTTGATGCGCTTGACCACGGTTGGAACCGAATCCACCGGGTACAGCGACTGGTCTGGGTACATCGATTCGGCGGAGTTGTTGTCCGCAGCCACTTGCCAGCCCGACAGGTAGATCGCCTGGATACCGGCTTTGACTTGTTGCACAGCCTGGCCGCCAGTCAGGGCGCCCATGCAGTTGACGAAATCTTTCTCAGGACGGAAGGCTGGCTTGGCACCCTGGGTAACCAGGTTCCACAGCTTCTCGGCGCCCATTTTTGCAAAGGTGTGCTCAGGTTGAACCGAGCCACGCAGACGGACGACGTCAGCAGCGGAGTAAGTGCGTGTCACGCCTTTCCAGCGCGGGTTTTCAGCCCAGTCTTTTTCGAGGGCTGCAATTTGCTGTTCGCGTGTCAGTGCCATGGGAGATAAACCTCGTCGCGTCTTTATGAAAAGTTGTTCTGCGGTGGAAAATTCCTGCGCTCGCTGACCAGAAGCTTAGGTGGTCAAGTCGGATTCGGCGGGGATGGCGACGGGATGAACGATGGGCTCGAGGGGAAGTGAGCAGGTAAGGGCGAACTGGCGGGCGCATTCGGGCGTCGTGGGCCTTGGTGCGAACTTCAGTGTGATGCCGTGTTTACCTAATTACGCTTCCGTCCCTCGGGACAACTTCGTTCCAGTCGGCAACCTCGTCAAACACACCTTGTGGGCGGTACAGACACGAAGCGGTTCGCGGGGTAGGTGCGAACATCGCCTCGAAGGCCCTTGCCAGGGCCCCTGATTAGCGGGAGCGAGGCCATCATGCCTTTGCTTTTTTGGCTCGTCAAACGTTTTGTAGTGCTTTTTTTCAGGCACTACATCTTTGGTCTAATACGACTTGTCAGTCAGTTTTCGGTGTCTCAGTCCAAAGTATCGACTTTCACTCGGAGGGTCATGTCATTGCGGCTCTGGGTAGAGTAGCTGCGGGTCACGCCCTGTTTATCGGCTTGCGTCTGGCCATTCATGCCGGCCAGCAGGATCCACTCGCCCAGGCGGCCGCTGACAGTTGTGTCGGTGCTTTGCACGTTCACTACATCGGGACGTTCCTGACTCATGCGGTCACGGTTGGTACTGATCGATAGATGGACGATTTCGCCAGTGACGTTTGCAGTGACGTAGAAGCCTTGTGTGACGTTGCGGTATTCGGTCTGGCTGCGCAGGTCGCCATAGGAATCGGATTGCGTGCTGGTGAGCGGCACGCTCTGGCCGACCTGGATCAGTGCCGGCATGCCATCAGTGGCTTGTACCTGCTGGATGCCGCCGTCCCGGCTGTCGGTGCTGCGGCTGATGATGCGGGTCTGGTTTGGTTTGGCGCCGTTGACTGAATAGCCCTGATCACCCTGGACGTTGTTTTCATTGGTGTCGACGGTGATCAACAGGCGTTTCGGCGCTGTGTCGAGTTGCGAGAGAAGGGCTTTAAGTTCGTCGATCTTGCGCTGATCAGCATTGACGATGAGTTGATTGCCGTAGGCGCTGACCTGACCTTCCTTGCCGATGAAATCTTGTGCCACCGGCAACATGTCGGCGCTGGTGTGGTAGTTCAATGGCACGATTTCGGTGGCTGCCATGACCGAAAAACTGCAGCTCACCAGTAGCGTGGTGAGCAGGGTGCGTAGGGACATATCCGTTATCTCCGCCAACTTCAAAGTGTTGATATTGCCAGTTTGTCGGCCCGCAGTGGGGCAAGTTGAATCGTAGACAGCAAAACGCCCCGGCATCGTTTGATGTCGAGGCGTTTTGTGATGGGGTCGAAGCTTTTGTGGCGAGGGAGCTTGCTCCCGCTGGGGCGCGAAGCGGTCCTAAAATCCAGGTCTGCTACGCAGCCCGGCGGGAGCAAGCTCCCTCGCCACAATGAATCAAGCCGAATGGCGAACCATGTCCACATGCGGAATTCCTGCTTCCAGGAACTCCTCACTGACCAGGCTGAAACCCAGGCGCTCATAGAACGCCGTGGCTTGCACCTGGGCGCTGAGCATCTGTTGCTTGAGCCCGCGTTCTTCGGCTTCGCCGATCACGGCTTGCATCAGCGCATCGCCGACTTTCAAGCCGCGCCAGTCTTTGAGCACCGAGACCCGGCCGACGTGACCGTCGGGCAGCAGGCGTGCGGTACCGACGGGAAAGTCGCCTTCGAACGCAAGGAAATGCACGGCGGTTGCGTCGTCGGCATCCCATTCCAGCTCTGGCGGAACGGACTGCTCGGCGACGAACACCGTTTCACGAATGCGCCGGATCTCGGCGTTGTCCTTTTGCCAGTTTGCGACACGTACGTGAATTTTATTCATCGGCGAACCCCAGGCTGCCTTGCTTGACCAGTTCACACAGCAGGCCGCGGCCATCTTCGTCGCTCAGCCAGTCACCCAGGTTGTCGGCGTGCAGGGCATCGGCGGCGCAGATCATTTTCAGCAGCTCACGCAGTTTGCCCGGCAGATAACGGCTCTGGCCGCTGGCGAACAGCAGCAGGTCGTCATCGACTTCCGACCAGGCCAGACGCGCGCTCGGATTGCGGATCAGCACGGCGCCTTGTTCGAGTGCGCCGAGGACGTCGTCTTCTTCGAGGTCTTCTGGGCCGACTACCAGTTCCGGGTAGCGTGGTTCGGTCATGAACTGGCCGAACCAGGTCAGCAGCAGGCGCTCGTCGCTCATGTGCTCGGCCAGAAGGCTTTTCAAGCGGTCGAGGGCGTCGTGCTGGATCTGGTGCGGATCGGCCGCAGGCAGGGCGTCGGCGTCGGTGTAACGCTCTTCGTCCGGCAGGAACTGGCTGAGGAAGTCGGTGAAGTGGGTCAGTACTTCAGCGGCGCTCGGTGCGCGGAAACCAACCGAATAGGTCAGGCAGTCATCGACGGCCACGCCGCAGTGGGCCAGGCGCGGCGGCAGGTAGAGCATGTCGCCCGGTTCCAGAACCCACTCGTCGGTGGCTTCGAAATCAGCAAGGATGCGCAGGTCCGCGTGTTGCAGTAGCGGGCTTTCGGAGTCGCACATCTGGCCGATTTTCCAGTTGCGCTTGCCGTGGCCTTGCAGCAGGAACACGTCGTAGTTGTCGAAGTGCGGACCGACGCTGCCGCCCGGCGCGGCGAAGCTGATCATCACGTCGTCGATGCGCCAGCTCGGCAGGAAGCGGAAGTTCTCCAGCAACTCGCTGACTTCCGGCACGAATTGGTCGACGGCATGAACCAGCAAAGTCCAGTCGCGTTCCGGCAATTTGCTGAATTCGTCCTCGGCAAACGGGCCGCGACGCAATTCCCACGGGCGCTCGCCGTTTTCGATGATCAGGCGCGATTCGACTTCTTCTTCCAGCGCCAGGCCGGCCAGTTCGTCGGCATCGATCGGGCTTTCGAAATCAGGAATCGCCTGACGGATCAACAGCGGTTTTTTCTGCCAGTAGTCGCGCAGGAATTCCCGTGCCGTGATGCCGCCCAGAAGTTGAAGAGGAATATCAGGATTCATGTGTAACCTATTGAAAAAAAGCACTTTTCAGACGGGAATAAAAACGCCCGGCGCGGCCGGGCGTCTTAAAAGGGTCTAGCGGTCGATCAGATGCGTTTGGCTTGCGCTACAGCGTTGCCGATGTAGTTCGCCGGCGTGAGCAATTTCAGCTCGGCCTTGGCGGCGGCTGGCATGTCCAGGCCGTCGATGAAAGTTTGCAGCGCTTCAGGGCTGATGCCCTTGCCGCGGGTCAATTCTTTCAGCTTTTCGTACGGGTTTTCGATGTTGTAGCGACGCATGACAGTCTGGATCGGCTCGGCCAGGACTTCCCAGCAGGCGTCCAGGTCAGCGGCGATTTTCTGCTCGTTGAGTTCCAGCTTGCTGATGCCTTTGAGGCTGGCTTCATACGCGATCACGCTGTGGGCGAAGCCGACACCGAGGTTGCGCAGTACGGTGGAGTCGGTCAGGTCGCGCTGCCAGCGGGAGATCGGCAGTTTGCTCGCCAGGTGCTGGAACAGTGCGTTGGCGATGCCCAGGTTGCCTTCGGAGTTTTCGAAGTCGATCGGGTTGACTTTGTGTGGCATGGTCGACGAACCGATTTCGCCAGCGATGGTGCGCTGCTTGAAGTAACCCAGGGAGATGTAGCCCCAGATATCACGGTCGAAGTCGATCAGGATGGTGTTGAAGCGTGCGATCGCGTCGAACAGCTCGGCAATGTAGTCGTGCGGTTCGATCTGCGTGGTGTACGGGTTGAAGCCCAGGCCCAGCTCGTCTTCGATGAAGGCGCGGGCGTTGGCTTCCCAGTCGATTTCCGGGTAGGCCGACAGGTGAGCGTTGTAGTTGCCTACAGCGCCGTTGATCTTACCCAGCAGTGGAACGGCAGCGACCTGAGCGATTTGACGCTCTAGACGGTAAACCACGTTCGCCAGTTCTTTGCCCAGGGTGGTCGGCGAAGCCGGTTGACCGTGGGTGCGCGACAGCATCGGCACATCGGCGAAGCGGATCGCCAGCTCGCGAATGGCTTCGGCAGTTTGGCGCATCAGCGGCAGCATCACGTCATCACGGCCTTCGCGCAGCATCAGGGCGTGGGACAGGTTGTTGATGTCCTCGCTGGTGCAGGCAAAGTGGATGAATTCGCTGACGGCAGCCAATTCAGGCAGCTTGGCCGCTTGCTCTTTGAGCAGGTATTCGATGGCTTTGACGTCGTGGTTGGTGGTGCGCTCGATCTCTTTGACGCGCTCGGCGTGCTCCAGAGAGAAGTTTTCCGCCAGGGTGTTCAACACCGCGTTGGCTTCGGCGGAGAACGCCGGCACTTCGCTGATGGCAGGGTGAGCGGCCAGGCGCTGGAGCCAGCGCACTTCAACCAGGACGCGGGCACGGATCAGGCCGTACTCGCTGAAAATTGGGCGCAGGGCCTGGGTTTTGCCGGCGTAGCGGCCGTCAACAGGGGAAACCGCAGTGAGCGAAGAAAGCTGCATGGGGTGTTCTCGGACAGTCGGGCAACGAAATGGGGCGCGTATCATACATGAAAAAATCCGCCGGTCCGTCGCCAACTGACCGGCGTATTACGCGTATTGCTAAGTTTGGTTCTGTCGATGCGGGTTATTCGTTACGCATCAAGGGGTAAAGCTCTTTCAGCAATTTGCGGCGGCTGATCACCAACTGCCAGCGATGCCCGCCCAATTGCCGCCACAGGCGTGCCGAACGAATGCCGGCCAGCAGCAGGGCGCGAATTTTCGAGGCATTGCTCGGTTGCTGCAGGTTGCGCATGTCGCCGTGCACCTGAATGCGTTGGCGCAAGGTGCTCAGGGTGTCCTGGTACAGCGCGCCGCAGGCGGCGACCACGTTTTCGTGGGCCGGGCCGAAGTGTTCGACCTGGGACTGAATTTGCGGCAGGCGCTTGCCGATGATGTCCAGCATATCGCTGCGCTTGGCCAGTTGGCGCTCAAGGCCAAGCATGGCCAGCGCATAGCGCAGTGGCTCACGTTGCAGGGCGCTCGGGTCGCGTTCGAGGGCGCCGATCAACGCGCGATAGCCTTCGCGCAGATTGAGGTCGTCGCCGCCGTAGACTTCCAGGGTGTCCTTGGGATCGCGGATCAGCAGGCTGCCGAGCATGCAGGTCAAGCCTGCTTCGCTGGTCTGGCCGGTCTTGGCGATCTTGTCGACCAGCACGGCGGCGAGAAACACGCCGCCTAGCGCGATCAGTTGCTCCTGAGTCGGGCTCATTGGGCCTGACCTTTGCTGGTCCACGGTTCAGCCACTTCGATCACGCCGCCGCCGAGGCAAATCTCGCCGTCATAGAACACCACGGACTGGCCTGGAGTGACTGCGCGTTGCGGGTCATCGAACGTCGCGCGGTAGCCGGTGGCAGTCTTTTCCAGAGTGCAGGGCTGATCGCTCTGGCGATAACGGACTTTGGCGGTCAGCTTGCGCGGCTCAGTCAGATCGATCGGGTTGACCCAATAGATGTCCGAAGCGAGCAGGGCGCGCGAGAACAGCCATGGATGATCGTTGCCCTGGCCGACGATTAGCTCGTTGTGCTCAAGGTCTTTAATCAGCACGTACCACGGCTCGTCGCTGGCGTCTTTCAAGCCGCCAATGCCCAGGCCCTGACGCTGGCCGATGGTGTGATACATCAAGCCGTGATGGCGGCCGATGATTTCGCCTTCGGTGGTCTTGATCTCGCCCGGTCGTGCCGGCAGGTACTGCTTGAGGAAGTCACTGAAGCGGCGTTCGCCGATAAAGCAGATCCCGGTGGAATCCTTCTTCTTCGCGGTCGCCAGTTCGTATTTCTCGGCAATCGCGCGAACCTGAGGTTTTTCCAGTTCGCCGACCGGGAACAGGGTCTTGGCGATCTGTTCACCGCCGACGGCGTGCAGGAAATAGCTCTGGTCCTTGTTCGGGTCCAGGCCTTTAAGCAGTTCGGTGCGGCCGTCGATGTCGCGGCGGCGCACGTAGTGGCCGGTGGCGATCAGGTCGGCGCCAAGCATCATGGCGTAGTCGAGGAACGCCTTGAACTTGATTTCGCGGTTGCACAGGATGTCCGGGTTCGGCGTGCGTCCGGCCTTGTATTCGGCCAGGAAGTGCTCGAACACGTTGTCCCAGTACTCGGCCGCAAAGTTGGCGGTGTGCAGCTTGATGCCAATTTTGTCGCACACAGCCTGGGCGTCCGCCAGGTCATCCATGGCGGTGCAGTATTCCGTTCCATCGTCTTCTTCCCAGTTCTTCATGAACAGGCCTTCCACCTCATAACCCTGCTCGATCAGCAGGAGAGCGGAAACGGAAGAGTCCACGCCGCCGGACATGCCGACAATGACGCGCTTCTTTTGTGTGTCAGAAGGGGCTGGATCACGCATAGGGATTCAATGAGTGTCTTGAAAAAGGACGCGATTCTAACAGGCTGGAGCCTGCAAGGCTAAAGAGAAGGGCGGATCAATTCGAGGTCGAAGTGTTTACCGTCCAGATAGTCGTCGATGCAGCGAATGATCAGCTCACTGCGCCAGTTGTCGCGCTGCTCGATTAATTCCTCGCGGGTCAACCACTTGGCGCCGACGATGCCTTCGTCCAGTTGGTAGTCGGGATGGTGTTTCAGCGGTTTGGCGATGAAACAGACCCGTTGGTAAGTCACGCCGTTGCTCGGGGCGGTGTAGAGATAAATGCCCAGCACGCCGGTGGGTTCGACGTCCCAGCCGGTTTCCTCGAGGGTTTCGCGGATGGCGGCTTCGGTCAGGGTTTCGTCCGGATCGAGATGGCCTGCAGGCTGATTGAGTACGACGCGGCCATGTTTCAGTTCTTCGACCATCAGGAAACGACCGTTGTCTTCGACGATGGTGGCGACGGTGATGTGGGGCTTCCAGTCCATAAAACACCTCAATTTAAATGTTGAAACGCAAGCCTTGTAGGAACCGGCTTGCTGGCGATAGCGGTGAATCAGTCAATGAAGATGTTGAATGATAAACCGTTATCGCCAGCAAGCCGGCTCCTACAGGGATTTGTGCAGGTTCTGAAAACACAAACCCCGGCACATGGCCGGGGTTCGTGGTGCTTCCTTACAACCTTACACCAGCGCAGCAATCGCCGCGTTGAGCGTGGCGCTCGGGCGCATGGCCTTGCTGATCAGCTCGGCGTCGGCGTGGTAGTAACCGCCGATGTCCACTGGCTTGCCCTGAACGGCGTTGAGCTCGGCAACGATGGTTGCTTCGTTCTCGGTCAGGGTTTTGGCCAGGGTCGCGAACTGCGCTTGCAGTGCAGCGTCTTCGGTCTGGGCAGCCAGGGCTTGAGCCCAGTACAGCGCCAGGTAGAAGTGGCTGCCGCGGTTGTCGATGTTGCCGACTTTACGCGATGGCGACTTGTTGTTGTCCAGGAACTGGCCGGTGGCCTGATCCAGGGTCTTGGCCAGAACCAGCGCCTTAGGGTTGTTGTAGGTCACGCCCAGGTGTTCCAGGGACGCAGCCAGTGCCAGGAATTCACCCAGCGAATCCCAGCGCAGGAAGTTTTCTTCCAGCAGCTGTTGAACGTGCTTCGGAGCCGAACCGCCGGCGCCGGTTTCGAACAGGCCGCCGCCATTCATCAGTGGAACGATCGACAGCATCTTGGCGCTGGTGCCCAGTTCCATGATCGGGAAAAGGTCAGTCAGGTAGTCGCGCAGTACGTTGCCGGTCACCGAGATGGTGTCCTTGCCTTCGCGGGTGCGCTGCAGGGTGAACTTCATGGCGTCGACTGGCGCCATGATCTGGATGTCCAGGCCGGCAGTGTCGTGATCCTTCAGGTAAGCCTGAACTTTCTCGATCACTACGCCGTCGTGGGCGCGCATCGGGTCCAGCCAGAAGATCGCTGGAGTGGCGCTTGCGCGAGCACGGTTGACGGCCAGTTTGACCCAATCCTGGATCGGCGCGTCTTTGGTCTGGCACATACGGAAGATGTCGCCGGCTTCAACCGACTGTTCCAGCAGCAGGGTGCCATCGGTGCCGGTCACGCGGACCACGCCGTTGCTCTTGATCTGGAAAGTCTTGTCGTGGGAACCGTACTCTTCGGCTTTTTTCGCCATCAGGCCGACGTTCGGCACGCTGCCCATGGTGGTTGGGTCGAAAGCGCCGTTTGCCTTGCAGTCTTCGATGACCGCCTGGTAGATGGTGGCGTAGCAGCGATCCGGGATCACAGCCTTGGTGTCGTGCAGCTGGCCGTCGGTGCCCCACATTTTGCCGGAGTCACGGATCATGGCTGGCATCGAGGCGTCGACGATGACGTCGCTCGGCACGTGCAGGTTGGTGATGCCTTTGTCGGAGTTGACCATGGCCAACGACGGACGAGCGGCGTAGACCGCCTGGATGTCCGCTTCGATCGCGGCTTGCTGCTCGGCAGGCAAGGCCTTGATGCGCGAGTACAGGTCGCCGATGCCGTTGTTCAGGTTGAAGCCGATCTGTGCCAGCACGTCAGCGTGCTTGGCCAGTGCGTCTTTATAGAACTCGGCAACGATCTGGCCGAACATGATCGGGTCGGAAACCTTCATCATGGTGGCTTTCAGGTGAACCGACAGCAGTACGCCTTTGGCCTTGGCGTCTTCGATTTCGGCAGCGATGAAGCTGCGCAGCGCGTTTTTGCTCATGACTGCGCAATCGAGGATCTCACCGGCTTGTACGCTGGTTTTTTCTTTCAGGACGGTGGTGGTGCCGTCTTGAGCGATCAGTTCGATTTTCACGGCGCCAGCGGCGTCGATCAGGGCAGCTTTTTCGCTGCCGTAGAAATCACCGTTGCTCATGTGCGCAACGTGGGACTTGGAGTCCGCAGCCCAGGCGCCCATTTTGTGCGGGTGCTTGCGCGCATAGTTCTTGACCGACAGCGGAGCGCGACGGTCAGAGTTGCCTTCGCGCAGAACCGGGTTCACGGCGCTGCCCTTGACCTTGTCGTAACGGGCCTTGGCTTCTTTGTCCGCTTCAGTGGTTACGGTTTCCGGGTAGTCCGGCAGTGCGTAGCCCTGGGCTTGCAGTTCCTTGATCGCGGCTTGCAGCTGCGGAACCGAGGCGCTGATGTTCGGCAATTTGATGATGTTGGCTTCAGGCGTGACGGCCAGGGCGCCGAGTTCGGCGAGGTGGTCGGCTACGGCTTTGTCGCCCAATTGCTCGGGGAAGCTGGCCAGGATGCGCCCTGCAAGAGAGATATCGCGGGTTTCAACGGCGATATCAGCCGAGGCGGTGAAGGCCTCTACGATAGGCAACAGTGAATAGGTGGCGAGGGCGGGAGCTTCGTCGGTGAAGGTATAGATGATCTTCGAGCGGGTGGGCATATTCGGATTAACTCTCTCTTCTTTGCTAAAGCGTGCGCAGAAACTCGAGGGGCGCCGGGTAAGCGCGTTCGTTCAAAGTCATCCATGAGCCGAATATCGAGATTTCGTTGCTGTGATGTTGGGTGCATCAGTAGGGCGTCAAGCAGACGGGCTGCGATAGCAAACCGTCTCATCGGGTGGAAACACTCGTCGTAGAGCTGTTCAACCTGACGTGACCCTTTAGTCAGCGGCCGCATTATACATAGGTAGCTGGCAATCTGCCGATGGTTCATACACAACGAATGTCGTCCATTGGTCTAAAGGTCGCAGGAGCGAGCAGGGCGTAAGGTCATTCGTCGTGCTTGAGTTTGGCGCTTTTCCCTTTGCTTTCAGGCTTGTAGGTCGCGGGTTGTGCAGCTTTGCGGCATATGGATAGAACATAGGGTTTGCGCGCCGATTCAACTGGGTTACGCTCGAATGAAGCCAGATGTTCAATCCAATCAATGGAGTTCAGCATGGGTTACAAGAAGATTCAGGTTCCAGCCGTCGGCGACAAAATCACCGTCAATGCAGACCATTCTCTCAATGTTCCTAATAACCCGATCATTCCCTTCATCGAAGGCGACGGCATTGGGGTTGATATCAGCCCGGTCATGATCAAGGTTGTCGATGCTGCTGTGAAGAAGGCTTACGGCGGCGAGCGCAAGATTTCCTGGATGGAAGTGTACGCCGGGGAAAAAGCGACTCAGGTTTACGATCAGGACACCTGGCTGCCTCAGGAAACTCTGGACGCGGTCAAGGATTACGTGGTTTCCATCAAAGGCCCGTTGACCACCCCGGTCGGCGGCGGCATTCGCTCCCTGAACGTGGCGCTGCGCCAACAGCTCGACTTGTATGTCTGCCTGCGTCCGGTGCGCTGGTTCGAAGGCGTGCCGAGCCCGGTCAAGAAGCCAGGCGACGTCGACATGACGATCTTCCGCGAGAACTCCGAAGACATTTATGCCGGTATCGAGTGGAAGGCCGGTTCGGCTGAAGCTACCAAGGTCATCAAATTCCTTAAAGAAGAAATGGGCGTTACCAAGATCCGTTTCGACGAAAACTGCGGCATCGGCGTCAAGCCGGTTTCCCTGCAAGGCACCAAGCGTCTGGCGCGCAAGGCCCTGCAATATGTGGTCGACAACGATCGCGATTCGCTGACCATCGTGCACAAAGGCAACATCATGAAGTTCACCGAAGGTGCCTTCAAGGAATGGGCCTACGAAGTGGCGGCTGAAGAATTCGGCGCGATCTTGCTCGACGGCGGACCGTGGATGCAGTTCAAGAACCCGAAAACCGGCAAGAACGTCATCGTCAAGGATGCCATCGCCGACGCCATGCTCCAGCAGATTCTGCTGCGCCCGGCCGAGTACGATGTGATCGCGACCCTGAACCTCAACGGCGACTACCTCTCCGACGCCCTGGCGGCGGAAGTGGGCGGTATCGGTATCGCGCCAGGTGCCAACCTGTCCGACACCGTGGCCATGTTCGAAGCCACCCACGGTACTGCACCGAAATACGCCGGCAAGGACCAGGTGAACCCGGGTTCGCTGATCCTCTCCGCCGAAATGATGCTGCGCCACATGGGCTGGACCGAAGCGGCCGACCTGATCATCAAGGGCACCAACGGGGCGATTTCCGCCAAGACCGTGACCTATGACTTCGAGCGTTTGATGGACGGCGCCACGCTGCTTTCGTCTTCGGCGTTTGGCGATGCCATGATTTCGCACATGTAAGCGAATCCAGGCAACGAAAAAACCGCCCGACTCAAGAACTGAATCGGGCGGTTTTTTTATGACTGGAGGGTAGGTCGCGTTAGCTGATTGTGGTTTCTCGAGGGGTGGTAATTGGTGTGGCAGGCGCGATGACTTCGACGGAATTGATTTTCACCGCGTGGTTGCCTTTCGGGCCCTGGATTATTTCGAATCTCACGGGCTGACCGGCCTTGAGTGTCTTGTAGCCTTCCATTTCGATGGAGGAAAAGTGGGCGAAAAGGTCTTCGTCCTTACCTTCTTCATTGATAAAGCCAAACCCCTTGGCGTTGTTGAACCACTTGACCTTGCCGACTGCCATGCTCATATCCCTCTGCAACAGACTCCATCACTGGAGTATCATCCAGTTTATCCGCAGTCATTTCTTCGAAAAAAGTTGACTCCGCGGACCTTTTTTACCCACTGTGGGCTCTATTGGTTGTAACACCGTTTTGCCGATAGTCAAGGTGACGAGGCAGTCGGAGTTGAAAACGCTGATAGCCGCCCCCACCACTGTATTTGCACAACTGACGAACCTTTCTTTCCATGCATGCAATCAGCCAGATTCGACTAACATTCAATCAGGATCGCCCGACTCTCCAGAAAGATCACCCGGAGGAACACGACGACGATTCCGCAGGCATTGCTGTTCAGGAGGCAAAGCCGGCATTACAGGCACCGCCGATGTACAAGGTGGTTTTGTTTAATGATGACTACACACCGATGGATTTCGTCGTCGAAGTGCTCGAGGTGTTTTTTAACCTGAATCGCGAGCTGGCGACCAAGGTCATGCTGGCCGTCCATACAGAAGGACGGGCAGTATGTGGAGTGTTTACCCGCGACATCGCCGAGACCAAGGCCATGCAGGTCAACCAGTACGCCAGGGAAAGCCAGCATCCGCTACTCTGTGAAATCGAGAAGGACGGTTAATCGCCGGACACTTGGGTATGAGGTGAAGCTATGTTAAACCGCGAGCTCGAAGTCACCCTCAATCTTGCCTTCAAGGAGGCTCGTTCGAAACGTCATGAATTCATGACCGTCGAACACCTTTTGCTGGCCCTATTGGACAATGAGGCTGCCGCCACCGTTCTGCGTGCCTGCGGCGCAAACCTCGAAAAACTCAAGCACGACCTGCAGGAGTTCATCGACTCCACCACGCCATTGATCCCCGTGCATGACGAGGACCGCGAAACCCAGCCAACCCTGGGCTTCCAGCGTGTATTGCAACGTGCTGTGTTCCACGTACAGAGCTCGGGCAAACGCGAAGTGACTGGCGCCAACGTGCTGGTCGCGATCTTCAGTGAGCAAGAGAGTCAGGCAGTGTTCCTGCTGAAACAGCAGAGCGTTGCCCGTATCGATGTCGTCAACTACATCGCCCATGGCATATCCAAGGTGCCAGGGCACGGCGATCACTCTGAGGGCGAGCAAGATATGCAGGACGACGAGGGCGGTGAGTCTTCTTCTTCAGGCAATCCCCTGGATGCTTATGCAAGCAACCTTAACGAACTCGCGCGCCAGGGTCGTATCGATCCGCTGGTAGGTCGTGAGCTGGAAGTCGAACGTGTCGCGCAGATCCTCGCGCGTCGTCGCAAAAACAATCCGTTGCTGGTGGGCGAGGCGGGCGTGGGTAAAACTGCGATTGCCGAAGGTCTGGCCAAACGCATTGTCGACAACCAGGTGCCAGACCTGCTGGCCAACAGCGTGGTGTATTCCCTCGACTTGGGTGCCTTGCTGGCCGGGACCAAATACCGCGGTGATTTCGAGAAGCGCTTCAAGGCGTTGCTCAATGAGCTGAAAAAACGTCCGCAGGCGATCCTGTTCATCGACGAAATCCACACCATCATCGGTGCGGGTGCCGCCTCGGGTGGCGTCATGGACGCTTCGAACCTGCTCAAGCCGCTGCTGTCGTCCGGCGATATTCGTTGCATCGGGTCGACCACGTTCCAGGAGTTTCGCGGGATCTTCGAGAAGGACCGTGCTCTGGCTCGGCGCTTCCAGAAGGTCGATGTGTCGGAGCCTTCGGTGGAAGACACCATCGGCATTCTGCGCGGCCTCAAAGGGCGTTTCGAGAGCCACCACAATATCGAATACAGTGATGAAGCCCTGCGTGCCGCTGCCGAACTGGCTTCGCGGTACATCAATGATCGGCACATGCCGGACAAGGCTATCGATGTCATCGACGAAGCAGGTGCCTACCAGCGCCTGCAGCCAATCGAGAAGCGTGTAAAACGCATCGAGGTGCCGCAAGTCGAGGACATCGTCGCGAAAATCGCGCGGATTCCGCCAAAGCATGTCACCAGTTCCGACAAAGAACTGCTGCGTAACCTTGAGCGTGACCTGAAGCTGACCGTGTTTGGTCAGGATGCAGCGATTGATTCGTTGGCGACCGCGATCAAGTTGTCCCGTGCCGGCCTCAAGTCACCTGACAAGCCTGTCGGTTCGTTCCTGTTCGCCGGTCCTACCGGTGTCGGTAAAACCGAAGCGGCGCGTCAGTTGGCCAAGGCTTTGGGCGTCGAGCTGGTGCGCTTCGACATGTCCGAGTACATGGAGCGCCACACCGTATCGCGTCTGATCGGTGCACCTCCGGGTTATGTCGGGTTTGACCAGGGCGGTCTGCTGACCGAAGCCATCACCAAGCAGCCACACTGCGTGCTGTTGCTCGATGAGATCGAGAAGGCGCATCCGGAAGTCTTCAACCTGCTGCTGCAGGTCATGGACCACGGTACGCTCACCGATAACAACGGGCGCAAGGCTGATTTCCGTAACGTGATCGTCATCATGACGACCAACGCCGGCGCGGAAACCGCGGCACGTGCTTCGATCGGTTTCACCTATCAGGATCACTCTTCCGATGCGATGGAAGTGATCAAGAAGAGCTTCACGCCGGAATTCCGTAACCGTCTGGACACCATCATCCAGTTTGGTCGCCTCAGCCATGAGGTCATCAAAAGTGTGGTGGACAAGTTCCTTATCGAGCTTCAGGCGCAGTTGGAAGACAAGCGTGTCTTGCTGGAAGTCACCGATGCGGCCCGCAGCTGGCTGGCGGCCGGTGGTTACGACGCAGCGATGGGCGCTCGACCAATGGCTCGCCTGATCCAGGACAAGATCAAGCGTCCACTGGCGGAGGAGATTCTCTTTGGCGAACTGGCCGAACATGGCGGTGTGGTACACATCGACATCAAGGACGGCGAGCTGACCTTCGAGTTCGAAACCACGGCTGAAATGGCCTGACGTTAAACCGCAACAAAGCAAAAAGGCGCCGATTGGCGCCTTTTTGCTATCCGTCATCCGATTCTTCGCCTGATCCCTGATCCCTGATCCCTGTAGGAGCTGCCGAAGGCTGCGATCTTTTGATTTTAAAAAACAAGATCAAAAGATCGCAGCCTTCGGCAGCTCCTACAGTGGATCCGCGTTCGATGTCGGGCAAATCCCAGACAAACAAAAACGCCCGGCATAAGCCGGGCGTCTTGTATTGACTTGATTAGCGAGCGCGGTAAGTGATGCGCCCTTTGCTCAAGTCATAGGGCGTCAGCTCGACGCGCACTTTGTCACCGGTAAGAATACGAATGTAGTTCTTGCGCATCTTGCCGGAAATATGCGCGGTTACGACGTGCCCATTTTCCAACTCCACACGAAACATGGTGTTGGGCAGGGTGTCGACGACAGTGCCTTCCATTTCGAAGCTGTCTTCTTTCGACATGCAGTAAAGCCCTCGGTGTCCAATGAATGGCCCGGTGCAACTGCGCCAGGCAAAAGCGGCGTGCATTGTGCCCGAAAAGTGGGGGTCAAGCCAAGGGGTTTAGGGCGTGCTCTAGTTTAGAACCACCCAGCGCTGATTAATTAGCAGTTCAATGGGGCGATATTGGGTCTTGTAGCTCATTTTTTTGCAGTTTTTGATCCAGTAACCGAGATAAACCGCGTCCAGCCCCAGGCGTCGGGCCTCGGCAATTTGCCACAGAATCGCGAAACGTCCCAGGCTGCGGCGTTCTTCGGCGGGTTCATAGAAGGTGTAGACCGCCGACAGGCCGTTCGGCAGAAGGTCGGTGACGGCGATCGCCAGCAGCCGTCCGTCGAGACGGAATTCGTAGAAGCGCGAAAACGGCAGGTCGCGTACCAGGAATGTCGAAAATTGATCGCGACTGGGCGGGTACATATCGCCATCGGCGTGACGCTGTTCGATGTAACGCTGATATAGATCGAAATACTCTTCGCTGAAACCCGGTTTGGCAGGGCGCACCTGCAAATCGGCGTTGCGTTTGAAAATGCGTTTCTGCTGACGGTTTGGCGTGAATTGGCCTACAGGAATACGCGCCGGTACGCAGGCGTTGCAGTTTTGGCAATGGGGCCGATACAAGTGGTCACCACTGCGACGAAAACCCATTTCCGACAGGTCTGCATAGACATGCACATCCATGGGCTGGCTGGGATCAAGGAACAGGGTCGTGGCCTGCTCCTCAGGCAGATAGCTGCAAGAGTGGGGCTGAGTGGCATAGAACTTCAAACGCGCCAACTCGGTCATGATCAACCCTCGGGATAAGCTTTTAATTAGGGGGCGTCTCTAAGTGTAAGCCACGCGCGCAAAAGACGCTCAGCAAACCCAGGTTGCGCCGCTGGGCTGGTCCAGATACTGGGCCAGATAGCCGGAAAATACGCTGCGGGCAATCGCCCGGGCACCCAGGCTGTGCAGATGGTCGGTGGGCATCTGGCAGTCGATCAGCACGAAACCGGAATCTTTCAGATGGCGCACCAGTGTGGCAAAACCATATTTAGAGGCGTTGTCGGCGCGACTGAACATGGACTCGCCAAAAAACAGCCGCCCCATGGCCAAGCCATACAGTCCGCCGACGAGTTCGCCCTGGTCCCAGACTTCTACCGAATGCGCATGGCCGCGCCGGTGCAATTCTATGTAAGCGTCCTGCATGGCTTCGGTGATCCAGGTGCCATCGGCGTAATCCCGCGGCGCAGCACAGGCGCGGATGACCGCAGCAAAATCCTGATCGAAGGTCACTTGATAGCGTTGTTGGCGCAGCAGTTTGTTCAGGCTGCGCGAGACGTGCAATTCGTCGGGAAACAACACGGTGCGCGGGTCCGGCGACCACCAGAGAATTGGCTGGCCTTCCGAGAACCATGGGAAGCAGCCGTGGCGATAGGCGCGGATCAGCCGATCGGCGGACAGGTCACCACCGGCAGCCAGCAGCCCGTTGGGGTCGCGCATGGCTTTTTCCAGCGGCGGGAAAGTCAGGGTATTGCGTTGTAACCAAGTCAGCATGGCGTCCGGGCTTGCAGAAGGGGAGGGCAGTGGCGGGTCGTTGGCCCGCCACTCAGTGTGCCGTCAAACGGCGGGAATGTCGTCGAGGTATTTTTCCGCATCCAGTGCCGCCATGCAGCCAGCCCCGGCTGAAGTGACCGCCTGCCGATAGACGTGATCGGCCACGTCGCCGGCGGCGAACACGCCTTCGATGGCAGTGGCGGTGGCATCGCCTTCGCTGCCTCCTTTGACCAGCAGGTAGCCATCACGCATTTCCAGTTGGCCGGTGAAAAGGTCGGTGTTGGGCTTGTGGCCGATGGCAATGAACACGCCAGCAAGGGGTAATTCCTGAGTCGCGCCGGTATGGCTGTCGCGCAGGCGCGCGCCGGTCACGCCGCTGGCATCGCCCAGCACTTCATCCAGATTCTGGTTCCAGTGCAGGCGAATATTGCCGTTGGCGGCTTTTTCGAAGAGTTTGTCCTGAAGAATCTTCTCCGAGCGCAGCTTGTCGCGACGATGAATCAAGTGGACTTCCTTGGCGATGTTCGACAGGTAAAGCGCCTCTTCGACCGCCGTGTTGCCGCCGCCGACCACCGCGACCACCTGATTGCGATAGAAGAAGCCATCGCAGGTCGCGCAGGCTGAAACGCCCTTGCCGGCGAATGTTTCTTCCGACGGCAGCCCCAAATATTGTGCCGAGGCTCCGGTGGCGATGATCAGGGCGTCGCAGGTGTAAGTGCCGCTGTCGCCAATCAGTTCGAATGGGCGCTGTTGCAACTTGGCGGTATGGATGTGGTCGTAAACGATCTCTGTGTCAAAGCGCTCGGCGTGTTTTTGCATGCGTTCCATCAGCACCGGACCGGTGAGGCCCTCGACATCGCCGGGCCAGTTATCGACTTCAACGGTGGTGGTGAGCTGGCCACCTGCCTGTATGCCGGTAATGACAACGGGTTTGAGGTTGGCGCGGGCGGCATAAACGGCTGCGCTGTAACCGGCAGGGCCGGAACCGAGGATGATCAGGCGGGAATGCTTCGCTTCGCTCATAGAAACACCTCATAAGCCTTTGTCACAAAAGAGAATGCGTGCTCAAATTGAGTCGCATGTAATGTGTTTTTGACTATGCTACAGCCAAGGATCTCAGGCATGGCATCGGGCGCACAAACCCGTACAATGCTTGGCTGTAACAGTGTTTGTAACAAAATAAGCATCGCGCTCCGTGTTTATAAAAACCGGGGCGCAGTGTTAAAAGTAGTCCCAGTTACGCCTGTTAACTTTTTTACCTGCCTGGATTGGGCAGTTTTTTATAGTCATTCAACAGATGGACGCGCCATAGGCGCAGGAATAGTAGCGTTTTGAAGAAATCCACCGCAGCACCTAAACCAGCCGTGGTTCCGCTCTGGCGCCAGCATTTGCACTACCGACTCAAGGAAGGTGCGCTGATTGCCATCGGCGCCCTGTGCCTGTTCCTGATGATGGCCTTGCTGACCTATGGCAAGGACGATCCGGGCTGGAGCCACAACAGCAAGATCGACGACGTTCAGAATTTCGGTGGTCCGGCCGGCTCCTACAGCGCCGACATCCTGTTCATGGTGCTTGGCTACTTTGCCTACATCTTCCCGCTGCTGCTGGCGATCAAGGCTTACCAGATTTTCCGTCAGCGCCATGAACCGTGGCAGTGGAGCGGTTGGCTGTTTTCCTGGCGCCTGATTGGCCTGGTGTTTCTGGTACTGTCCGGCGCAGCGCTGGCGCATATCCATTTTCATGCCGCGACCGGTCTGCCGGCCGGTGCTGGTGGCGCACTGGGCGAAAGCCTTGGCGACCTGGCGAAGAACGCCCTGAACATTCAGGGCAGCACGCTGTTGTTCATTGCCCTGTTCCTGTTCGGCCTGACGGTGTTCACCGACCTGTCGTGGTTCAAGGTGATGGACGTCACCGGCAAGATCACCCTCGACCTGTTCGAACTGTTCCAGGGCGCGGCCAATCGCTGGTGGGCAGCCCGTACCGAACGCAAGCAACTGGTCGCGCAATTGCGTGAAGTCGACGATCGCGTGCACGACGTAGTGGCGCCAACCGTTACCGATAAACGTGAACAGGCCAAGGTCAAGGAACGTCTGATCGAGCGCGAGCAAGCGCTGAGCAAGCACATGTCCGAGCGCGAGAAGCAGGTGCCGCCGGTGATTGCGCCGGCTCCACCGAAACCTCCAGCGCCTAGCAAACGCGTAGAAAAAGAGAAGCAGGCACCGTTGTTCGTCGACAGTGCCGTGGAAGGCACCTTGCCGCCGATCTCGATTCTCGATCCTGCGGAAAAGAAACAACTCAATTACTCGCCTGAATCCCTGGCGGCGGTTGGCCATTTGCTGGAAATCAAGCTCAAGGAATTCGGCGTCGAAGTGACCGTGGATTCGATCCACCCGGGCCCGGTGATTACCCGTTACGAAATCCAGCCAGCCGCTGGCGTAAAAGTCAGCCGCATCGCTAACCTGGCGAAAGACCTGGCACGCTCCCTGGCCGTGACCAGTGTGCGTGTGGTGGAAGTGATTCCGGGCAAGACCACGGTCGGTATCGAGATTCCCAACGAAGACCGGCAGATCGTGCGCTTCTCCGAGGTGCTGTCGACCCCCGAGTACGACAACTTCAAATCGCCAGTCACCCTGGCCTTGGGTCATGACATCGGCGGCAAACCGGTCATCACAGACCTGGCGAAAATGCCTCACCTGTTGGTGGCCGGTACCACCGGTTCCGGTAAGTCGGTGGGTGTGAACGCGATGATCCTGTCGATCCTGTTCAAGTCCGGCCCGGAAGACGCCAAGCTGATCATGATCGACCCGAAAATGCTTGAGCTGTCGATCTACGAAGGCATTCCGCACCTGCTGTGCCCGGTGGTCACCGACATGAAGGATGCGGCCAACGCCTTGCGTTGGAGCGTTGCCGAGATGGAGCGCCGCTACAAGCTGATGGCGAAGATGGGCGTACGAAACCTGTCGGGCTTCAATGCCAAGGTCAAGGAAGCCCAGGACGCCGGCGAGCCGTTGAGCGATCCGCTGTACAAGCGTGAAAGCATCCATGACGAAGCGCCGCTGCTGCAAAAGTTGCCGACCATCGTCGTGGTCGTGGACGAATTCGCCGACATGATGATGATCGTCGGCAAGAAGGTTGAAGAACTGATCGCCCGTATCGCCCAGAAGGCACGTGCGGCCGGTATCCACTTGATCCTCGCGACCCAGCGACCGTCGGTGGACGTGATCACCGGCCTGATCAAGGCCAACATTCCGACCCGTATGGCGTTCCAGGTATCGAGCAAGATCGACTCCCGGACCATCATCGACCAGGGCGGCGCCGAACAACTGCTGGGCCACGGTGACATGCTGTACATGCCGCCGGGCACCAGCCTGCCGATCCGTGTTCACGGTGCTTTCGTTTCCGATGACGAGGTTCACCGCGTGGTGGAAGCCTGGAAACTGCGCGGTGCGCCGGAGTACAACGACGACATTCTCAACGGTGTCGAAGAGGCCGGCAGCGGCTTCGAAGGCAGCAGCGGTGGTGGCGACGGTGATGATCCCGAGGCTGACGCGCTGTACGACGAGGCGGTGCAGTTCGTTCTGGAAAGCCGCCGTGCGTCCATTTCCGCGGTTCAACGCAAGCTGAAGATCGGCTACAACCGCGCCGCGCGCATGATCGAAGCCATGGAAATGGCCGGGGTCGTGACGTCCATGAACACCAACGGTTCGCGTGAAGTCCTGGCCCCTGGCCCGGTGCGCGACTGACTGAATTTGAAAGGGTGGTGTCCTCGGCGCCGCCCGTACTCCCACGAATGTTATGAGGACTCCCATGCGTCTTATCCGCATGCTGTTGCTGCCGGTACTGGCTTTGACCACGCTCTCGGCCCACGCCGATGACAAGGACGTGGCGCGTCTGACTCAACTGCTGGAAAAATCCCAGACCCTGAGCGCACGTTTCTCTCAGCTGACCCTCGACGGTTCTGGCACCCAATTGCAGGAAACCGCCGGTGAAATGTCCCTGCAACGCCCGGGGTTGTTCTACTGGCACACCAATGCGCCAGCCGAGCAAACCATGGTCTCCGATGGCAAAAAAGTGACCCTGTGGGACCCGGATCTGGAACAGGCAACCATCAAGAACCTCGACCAGCGCCTGACCCAGACGCCAGCGTTGCTGCTGTCCGGTGACGTGTCGAAGATCAGCCAGAGCTTCGACATCAGCGCCAAGGAAGCGGGTGGCGTGATCGACTTCACCCTGAAACCGAAGACCAAGGACACCCTGTTCGACAGCCTGCGCCTGTCGTTCCGCAATGGTCTGGTCAACGACATGCAAATGATTGATAGCGTCGGTCAGCGCACCAATATCCTGTTCACCGGTGTGAAGGCCAACGAGCCGATTCCGGCGTCCAAGTTCAAGTTCGACATCCCCAAGGGTGCCGACGTGATCCAGGAATAACAGATCAACCAACTGATGAATTACCTGTGGCGAGGGAGCTTGCTCCCGCTGGACTGCGCAGCAGTCCTTTTTGGGGGGCTACGCATCCCGGCGGGAACAAGCTCCCTCGCCACGGTTTCGGTGTCACAGTTATTTGACTGGCATCTGGAATAAGAGGTTTGAAACGTACGTGATGGACCTGTTTCGCAGTGCCCCGATCGCTCAACCATTGGCCGCCCGCCTGCGCGCGACCAATCTGGACGAGTACGTCGGTCAGGAACACGTGCTCGCTCGCGGCAAGCCTTTGCGCGAGGCCCTGGAGCAGGGTGCCCTGCATTCGATGATTTTCTGGGGCCCGCCGGGCGTGGGCAAAACCACCCTGGCGCGGTTGCTGGCGGAAGTCTCGGATGCGCACTTCGAAACGGTTTCGGCGGTATTGGCCGGGGTCAAGGAAATCCGTCAGGCGGTCGAGATCGCCAAGCAGCAGGCCGGGCAATACGGCAAGCGCACCATCCTGTTCGTCGATGAAGTGCACCGTTTCAACAAGTCCCAACAGGACGCGTTCCTGCCGTACGTTGAAGACGGCACGCTGATTTTCATCGGCGCGACCACGGAAAACCCGTCCTTCGAACTCAACAACGCCTTGCTGTCCCGCGCCCGCGTCTACGTGCTCAAGAGTCTCGACGAAGCGGCCCTGCGCAAGCTGGTGCACCGCGCGCTGACCGAAGAGCGGGGGCTGGGCAAACGTGACCTGACCCTTAGTGATGAAGGTTTCCAGATGCTGCTGTCGGCCGCCGATGGCGATGGCCGACGTTTGCTCAACCTGCTGGAAAACGCCTCGGACCTCGCTGAAGACAACAGCGAGATCGGCACTGAGCTGCTGCAAAGTTTGCTCGGTGATACCCGTCGCCGTTTCGACAAGGGCGGCGAAGCGTTCTACGACCAGATTTCCGCACTGCATAAATCGGTGCGCGGTTCCAATCCCGACGGCGCTTTGTATTGGTTCGCGCGGATGATCGACGGCGGTTGCGATCCGCTGTACCTGGCCCGGCGCGTGGTGCGTATGGCCAGTGAAGACATCGGCAACGCTGATCCACGTGCGCTGAGCCTTTGCCTGGCGGCGTGGGAAGTGCAGGAACGCCTCGGCAGTCCCGAAGGTGAGCTGGCAGTGGCGCAGGCCATTACCTATCTGGCCTGCGCGCCGAAAAGCAACGCGGTGTACATGGGCTTCAAGGCCGCCATGCGCAGCGCCACCGAACATGGCTCGCTGGAAGTGCCACTGCATTTGCGCAATGCGCCGACTAAGCTGATGAAGCAGCTCGGCTATGGCGACGAATATCGTTATGCCCACGATGAGCCGGACGCGTACGCCGCTGGCGAAGATTACTTTCCGGAGGAACTTGAGCCGCAACCGTTCTATCAGCCGGTGCCGCGAGGCCTGGAGTTAAAGATCGGCGAGAAGCTCAATCACCTCGCTCAACTCGACCGACTAAGCCCCCGGCAGCGGAGAAAATAGTGGTTCCCTTGATCGTTGCGGTTTCCATCGGCGGCATCGCCGGCACGCTGTTGCGTTTTGCTACGGGTAACTGGATCAACGCTAATTGGCCGCGGCACTTCTATACCGCGACGCTCGCCGTTAATATCGTGGGCTGTTTGCTGATCGGCGTTCTATACGGTCTGTTTTTGATTCGCCCGGAGGTGCCCATTGAGGTGCGTGCCGGGTTGATCGTCGGCTTCCTCGGAGGGCTGACGACTTTTTCATCTTTTTCACTGGATACCGTGCGTCTGCTCGAAAGCGGACAAGTTCCGCTAGCATTGGGCTATGCGGCCATCAGCGTATTCGGCGGGCTGCTTGCCACCTGGGCTGGCCTGTCCTTGACCAAACTTTGATAACGAGAGACCGATATGCTCGATTCCAAACTGTTACGTAGCAACCTTCAGGACGTAGCGGACCGCCTGGCATCCCGTGGCTTTGCCCTGGATGTCGCGCGCATCGAAGCGCTGGAAGAACAGCGCAAGACCGTCCAGACCCGCACCGAAGCACTGCAGGCTGAACGTAATGCGCGCTCCAAATCCATCGGTCAGGCCAAGCAGCGCGGCGAAGACATCGCGCCGTTGATGGCGGACGTCGAGCGCATGGCGGGCGAGTTGAGCGCCGGTAAAGTCGAACTGGACGCGATCCAGACCGAGTTGGACTCGATCCTCCTCGGCATCCCCAACCTGCCGCACGAATCCGTGCCGGTCGGCAAAGACGAAGACGACAACGTCGAAGTGCGCCGCTGGGGCACGCCGACCGCGTTCGATTTCCCGGTTCTGGACCACGTGGCCCTGGGCGAGAAATTCGGCTGGCTGGACTTCGAAACCGCCGCCAAGCTGTCCGGCGCCCGTTTCGCCCTGCTGCGCGGCCCGATCGCGCGCATGCACCGCGCCCTGGCGCAGTTCATGATCAACCTGCACGTCACCGAGCACGGTTACGAAGAGGCTTACACACCGTATCTGGTCCAGGCGCCTGCGCTGCAAGGCACCGGTCAGCTGCCGAAATTCGAAGAAGACCTGTTCAAGATCGCTCGCGAAGGCGAAGCCGATCTGTACCTGATCCCGACGGCCGAAGTGTCGCTGACCAACATCGTCGCCGGCGAAATCGTCGATTCGAAACTGCTGCCGATCAAGTTCGTGGCTCACACCCCGTGCTTCCGCAGTGAAGCCGGCGCATCGGGTCGCGACACTCGCGGCATGATCCGCCAGCATCAGTTCGACAAGGTCGAAATGGTGCAGATCGTTGAACCATCGACCTCGATGGAAGCGCTGGAAGGCCTGACCGCCAACGCCGAGAAAGTCCTGCAACTGCTGGAATTGCCGTACCGCACGATTGCCCTGTGCACCGGCGACATGGGCTTCTGCGCGGTCAAGACCTACGACCTGGAAGTGTGGATTCCGAGCCAGGACAAATACCGCGAAATCTCGTCGTGCTCCAACTGCGGCGACTTCCAGGCCCGTCGCATGCAAGCGCGTTTCCGCAACCCGGAAACCGGCAAGCCTGAGCTGGTACACACTCTGAACGGTTCGGGCCTGGCGGTCGGTCGTACCCTCGTCGCTGTGTTGGAAAACTACCAGCAGGCCGACGGTTCGATCCGCGTGCCAGACGTACTGAAACCGTACATGGGTGGCCTCGAGGTCATCGGCTAAATGAAATATCTGCCGCTGTTCCATAACCTTCGCGGCAGTCGTGTGTTGGTTGTCGGTGGGGGGGAGATTGCCTTGCGCAAATCCCGCCTGCTGGCCGATGCCGGTGCGCTGCTGCGGGTGGTCGCACCTGAAATCGAAACGCAGCTGAGCGAACTGGTCGCTGCCAGCGGTGGTGAGTGTGTGTTGCGTGGTTACGTCGAGGCGGATCTGGACGGCTGCGGCTTGATCATTGCCGCTACTGACGATGAATCGCTCAACGCACAAGTCTCCGCCGATGCCCATCGGCGTTGCGTGCCGGTCAACGTGGTAGACGCACCGGCCCTGTGCAGCGTGATCTTCCCGGCGATCGTGGACCGCTCGCCGTTGATCATTGCCGTGTCCAGCGGCGGCGATGCGCCAGTGCTGGCGCGTTTGATCCGCGCCAAGATCGAAACCTGGATTCCTTCCACCTACGGTCAACTGGCCGGACTGGCGGCGCGTTTCCGTAATCAGGTCAAAGGCCTGTTTCCGGATGTGCAACAGCGTCGTGCGTTCTGGGAAGACGTTTTTCAGGGTGCGATTGCCGACCGGCAACTGGCCGGGCAGGGTGCTGAAGCCGAACGTTTGCTGCAAGCGAAGATTGATGGTGAAGCGCCGGTGGCCACTGGCGAGGTGTATTTGGTCGGTGCCGGGCCGGGTGATCCGGACCTGCTGACCTTCCGCGCCTTGCGCCTGATGCAGCAAGCCGATGTGGTGCTGTACGACCGGTTGGTGGCGCCGGCGATTCTCGAGTTGTGCCGCCGCGATGCCGAGCGGGTTTACGTCGGCAAGCGCCGCGCCGATCACGCCGTGCCGCAGGATCAGATCAACCAGCAATTGGTGGACCTGGCCAAGCAAGGCAAGCGTGTGGTGCGGTTGAAGGGCGGTGATCCGTTCATCTTCGGCCGTGGCGGTGAAGAGATCGAAGAATTGGCGGCCCATGGTATCCCGTTCCAGGTTGTGCCGGGTATCACGGCGGCCAGCGGTTGCGCGGCGTATGCCGGGATTCCGTTGACCCACCGTGATTACGCGCAGTCTGTGCGGTTCATTACCGGTCACCTGAAGGATGGTACGACTGATTTGCCGTGGGCTGATTTGGTCGCGCCAGCGCAAACCCTGGTGTTCTACATGGGGTTGGTGGGCTTGCCGAGCATCTGCGAGCAGTTGATCAAGCATGGTCGCGGCGCGGACACCCCGGCGGCGTTGATTCAGCAGGGCACGACGGTCAATCAGCGGGTGTTTACCGGCACGTTGGCCGACCTTCCGCGCCTGGTGGCGGAGCATGAAGTGCATGCGCCGACGCTGGTGATCGTGGGGGAAGTGGTGCAACTGCGAGAGAAACTGGCGTGGTTTGAAGGGGCTCAGGGGCAACTCTGAACCGGGTGTGCCAATCGCTGGCAAGCCAGCTCCCACAGGTTTTGTGTTGAAGCGACAATCTTCAACATCACATAGATCACTGTGGGAGCTGGCTTGCCAGCGATGAGGCTTTCAAAGCCTACGTAAATTTCAGGCCCTGCGCCAAACCCCTTTGCCGCTCACCCGCTCCCGATCATGGGCAGTGGTGAAGTCCTGCTCCGGCCCTTTCGGCACGATGCCCGTCGGGTTGATGGTCTTGTGACTGCCGTAGTAGTGATTCTTGATGTGCTCAAAACTCACCGTCTCGGCAATGCCCGGCCACTGGTAAACCTCGCGCAGCCAGTTCGACAGGTTCGGGTAATCGGCGATCCGATGCAGGTTGCACTTGAAGTGCCCGTAATACACGGCGTCGAAGCGAATTATCGTGGTGAACAAGCGGATGTCCGCTTCGGTCAGGTATTCGCCCGTCAGGTAACGGTTGGCACCCAGCACCTGTTCCAGTCGAGCCAGTTCCGCAAACAATTCGTCGAACGCTTCTTCATAAGCCGTTTGCGAGGTAGCAAACCCGGCGCGGTAAACGCCGTTGTTCACCGCCGGATAAATCCGCTCGTTCAGCGCATCAATCTCGCCACGCAGCGCCTGCGGATAGAAATCCAGGTCATTGCCGGTCAGCTCATCGAATGCGCCGTTGAACATGCGGATGATCTCCGCCGATTCGTTGTTGACGATGCGCTTCTGCTGTTTGTCCCACAGCACCGGCACGGTGACGCGACCGGTGTAATCGGCGGTGTCGGCGGTGTAGCGCTGATGCATGAAGTCGAAGTGATCGAGTTTGTCGCCGGTTGAGCCGTGGGCCTTGTCGAAGGTCCAGCCGTTTTCCAGCATCAAGTAGCTGACCACCGATACGTCGATCAGGTTTTCGAGGCCTTTGAGTTTGCGCAGGATCAGCGTGCGATGAGCCCACGGACAGGCGAGGGACACATAGAGGTGATAACGCCCCGCCTCAGCGGCAAAGCCTGCGACACCGGTCGGGCCCGGCTGGCCGTCAGCGGTCACCCAGTTGCGACGCTGCGCCTGTTCCCGCTGGAACGCGCCGTCCTTGCTGCTTTCGTACCACTTGTCCTGCCAGCGACCTTCGACTAATAAACCCATGTTCGCGACTCCTCAACCGATAAGCGTTGGAGAAGAGTCTATGCCGATAGGTTCGATAAAAAAGCGCAAAGGTTGGGCGGTTATGATCGGTTAAATCGATCTGTCCCGCGCATCCCAATATTGCTGGGCGGTTTCGAACGCCTGCTCGCGGGTTTGGCCGAGGCCACGCATGGCCAGGGCCATGGTGGAAATCAGGGCCATTTGCGGGTAGCTGTCGACCGCATCACCGCGCCACACGGCTTTCAGATGCTCGGGTTCGAGGCTGGCCGGTTTGACGTGGCGCTGGCTCGACAGTTGCGGCCATTCCTCATCCCAGCTTTCGCCACCGGTGGTGCCGTACAAGTGGCTGTCGGCGTCCGGGTTGATCTCGATCTCGCCGCCATCGCCCTTGACCACGATCGCGGTGTCGCCGAGCAAGCCGCTGGCATCGCGATGCACTGCCTGGTAGCCGGGGTGGAAGATGCTTTGCAGACCACAGCGCGCGCCGAGCGGGTTGAGAATTCGCGCCAGCGAGTGAATCGGCGAGCGAAGACCCAAAGTGTTGCGCAGGTCGATCATGCGTTGCAGTTGCGGCGCCCAGTCCAGCAACGGCATGAAGGCGAGGCCGCCGTTGTCCAGCGCCGTACTGACCTGTTGCCAGTTACGGCACAACGGGATGTTCAGCTCATCCAGCAGCTGTTCGCTATACAAGCGACCCGCCGTGTGGGCGCCAGCGCCGTGCATGAAAATTCGCACGCCGTTCTGCGCCAGGCACTTGGCGGCCAACAGATACCACGGCAAATGACGCTTCTTGCCGGCGTAGGTCGGCCAGTCCAGGTCGACCGCCAGCGCAGGCGGATTCAAGCGTTCACGCAAGGCTTCGGTGAAACCGGCCATTTCCTCGGCGCTTTCTTCCTTGTGTCGCAGCAGCATCAGGAACGCGCCGAGCTGGGTGTCTTCGACCTTGTCGTCGAGCACCATGCCCATGGCTTCGCGTGCTTCTTCGCGAGTCAGGTCGCGGGCGCCGCGTTTGCCTTTGCCGAGGATTCGCACGAACTGGGCGAACGGGTGCTCGGCGGGTGTTTCGAGGGTCAGCGCTGGATAGTCGGTCATAAGCAATTCGTCGGTTTGGGCAGGCCCGCCAGTTTCGCGGCGAGTTTGGCGGGGGTGCCTTTGAACAGTCGGTTCAGGTGCAGGCTGTTGCCTTTTTCCGGGCCGAGCTTCAATGCGGTGTACTTGATCAGCGGACGGGTGGCCGGTGAGAGCTGGAATTCGGCGTAGAAACTGCGCAGCAGCTCGAGAATTTCCCAGTGTTCCGGGCTCAACTCGATGTCTTCGGCCGCCGCCAGAGCAGTGGCCACATCGGCGGACCAGTCACTTAGCTCGACCAGAAAGCCGTCCTTGTCCAGTTCGATGGCGCGGGCGCCGATCGTTAATGCATTCATAGCCAGCTGTTGACCTTGTCATGGTGGATCGACAGCTCGACGAAAGCCGGGTATTCGATGGCCTTGGCCCAGTCCGGGATCTCGATGGCGCGTGCCTGGGCATCTTCGGCCAGGACGTAGAGAGCCAGGCTGCGATCGTTTAGCGCGCTGAAAGGTGCAGTGCCCGGCTGCAAGGCATAGGCCGCGTCGCCGGACAGCAGCAACGCATCGTTCGCGCCGATCACGCGCAGGCAGCTGCTCAGGCGATCGTCGCCGAACGGAGAGTGAGACAACACATGCAAAGTCGACATCAGAGGGTGATCACCTGGTCGTAACGGTCAATGAGTGCGGTAATTTCGTCGGCGGCCAGCGCTTGGGCTTCCTCCAGCGACAGTGCTTCTGGGGCCAGGCCTCGTTCGGCAACGCTGTCGCTACAGACAAACAGTTCTTCAACGCCAAACATCGGAAGGGCTTGCAGGTTGGCGCTCAGGTCTTTCTGTTGCAGGGCCTTGGCGTTCTGTTGCGCGGCGAGTTGAAACACGCCGTCATCGAGAAACAGCAGGCCAATGGGCAGATCGAACGCGCCGCCGGCCAGCACGATGTCCAACGCTTCGCGCGCACCCGGGCCGGACCATGGCGATTGGCGGCTGATGATCAATAAGGATTTAGCCATCTCAAGCGCCTCCGAAACAGATCAGACGGTCAGCGTCCTGCACCGCATCGTGCAACTGGCCGAGGCCGGACAATTCCCACGGCGCACCGACGGCGATGGCTTCGCGTTGATAGCGCTTGGCTTCTTCCTCGTTCAACACGCCTCGGCGCAGAGCGGCGGCGATGCACACCACGCCGTCCAGTTGGTGCTCGCTGACGAAGGAGCACCATTGCTTGGGCAAATCCTGCTCGTCCTGGGGCGTAACCACGCTGCTGGACGCGTTGAACACGCCATCCTGGTAGAAAAACAGCCGGACAATTTCATGCCCGCCGGCCAGCGCGGCCTGGGCGAACAGCAAGGCGCGGCGCGAGGAGGGCGCATGGGCGGCGGAGAATATGGCGATGGCGAACTTCATGACGGACTCGATCAGCGAAACTGCGGCCATGATAAAGCTTTATCGGCGGGGCGGCTAAATCGATGTTGTTTGTGCGGGCCTCATCGCTGGCAAGCCAGCTCCCACAGGTTTGCGGTGAACCCGCAATCTTAGGCATCACACCAATCCCTGTGGGAGCTGGCTTGCCAGCGATGGTGGCCGAACAGGCAACGTAAAACTCAGCGGGGCATGTAACCTAACTGCCAACGCCGGGGGATTTTCAGCGACAGCAAACCCAGCGCGGCAGCCAACAAACCGCTGGCAAACAACGCCTTGAGCCCGAACTGATGTTCCAGCACGGCGCCGAGTACCGCGCCGGCAAACATGCCGGTCCAGGGAATCAGTTGCACGCGCCAGCCATTACGGCGTTCGCCGAGCATCCAGCGACCCAACCCGCGGCCGAAGCGCGACAGGGCGCCGGTGACGTAAGTCAGGCCGACCGGCAGGCCGTTGACCTCTTCCACGGCGGCATTGAGCATGCCCATGGCGATGATCGCCGCCAGCAGGGCGGGCAACTGCGAGTCATAAGGCCAGGCTGCGGCGCCACACAGAAGGGCAGCAATGCACAACAGCAACGGCAGCGACCGGCGCCCGCCGAGGCGGCTGACAATAATGCCCAGTGCGTTGCCGACGATGAAGGTGGCGATGAGCAGCACCAGACGCAGGGTCAACCCCAAGTCCCCGGCACTGATGGCAACGGCCATACGGGTGGTGTTACCGCTCATGAAGGACACAAAATCGCCGCTGGCCATGAAGCCGATGGCGTCGGTCATTCCGGCCAATACCGAAAGCATGGCCACCAGGCTCAAGCCGATGCGCCCACGCCATTTCTGTGTGTGCAGATGGCCGGGACTGGCGTGAGTCTTGGAGGCGGTAGGCAGCATCGGTGCGGTATTCCTTCAGCAAAAGTTACGGTTCAATCCCGTATAAGTCGCAATATTCCAGCCAGTCCATGCCGGCCATCTCGGCCACTTCCTTGTGCACTTCAAGGCGTTGGGCCTGATAGTCCTCAGGGGTAGCGGCGGTCAGTTGCAGGGTCAGTTCCCAGGCGAACAGGCCGAGGCGCTCGGCTTCCGCTTCGAAGGCCTCGTGCAGACGCTCATCGCGATACTGCGCCGCGGTTTCGCCCTTGGCTTGTGCCAGCAACGGGTTAAGGTTGTCGAGTTCGACGCGCAGCTCGGGACGTTCATCGAGAAACTTTTTCAGCGCTTGTTCATGTTGCTGCTCGGATGCCGCCATGGTCGCTCCTTGAGAATGGATTACGAAGACTGTTTCTTGCTGGCCTTGGCCGCAGCCGCCAGACATTCGAGGGCAAATTGCTCGGTGTAGGTCATTTGGATCGGCGTGGTTTCGCCTTTGACGGTTCGTTCGCCATCGAGGATGTAACGGATCCGCTTGTCGGTGACGCCAATGCGCTTGGCGATCCAGGAGGGTGTCTGCCCGATCTGGCTGATCAGCTTGTCGGCGTATTCAGTGGTCGGTTTGTAAAACTCGGCGTTGGGCGTCATGGGGTTTCCAGTCAAAGGTGCGATGCAGCGTTATGGCGCGACAGGGTGCGCGAATCGTCGCGTGGTGTCGCGGTATAAATGAAGTAAAGCAGAACGATAGGCGGTGCCACGGTGATACAGTCCGCTTTTTCCTGATGAGTGAATGCAATGCGAATTCTGATGGTGGCGCTGGCCGTTACCTTGCTGGCGGGATGCGCGGGCTCGGCAATGAACGATGCTCGCACCAAGGCCCCGTACAAAACCCTGAACTCGGACAAGCCGGCAAAAGACGTCGCCCAGTGTGTGCAGTTTTCCTGGCAAGACGAAGCGGTATTTGGTGTTGACGCTGCTGCGTACCTGGAGCCTGCGGAGAAGGGCGGCACCACCGTTTACAACCGTTCGGCGGAGTCTTTCGTGGACGTGACCACCGATGCCAACGGCACCGTGTTGAGCTACTACGCGCAAAAGGACGACTTCGTCGCGAAGCGCCGGTTGGCAGCGTTGGCCACGTGCCTGTGATCGTATGAATTGACGCAAACCCCTTGTAGGAGCCGGCTTGCTGGCGATGGCGATTTCATAGACGCCATCGCCAGCAAGCCGGCTCCTACAGGTTATGCGTCGGTCTTCAGGCGCTTTTGGAAAAAGAAGTGCTTATGCCCCGGCGGGTAGTCGGCGATGTGACCGATCTCGCTGTAGCCGCATTTCCTGTAGAAATCCGGCGCCTGGAATTCGAACGTGTCGAGCCAAAGGCCGACGCATTTTCTCTCCCGCGCCAAGTCTTCAGCCATCTGCATCAGCTGGGTGCCCATGCCCTGTCCACGGGCCTGTTCCGGCACCGACAGCAAGTCGATGAACAGCCACTGGTAAAACAATCGGGCGTAGAGTCCGCCGAGAATCTGGTCGTTTTCGTCGCGTACCAGCAGGGCAATGTTTTCGGGTATGGCGCCGTCGGCTTTCGACGCGTTGTAGGCGCGCAACGGCAGCAGAATGGCCTGGCGTTCCTCTTCCGTGGGGGTAGGCGAGAACTCTATTCGCAACGTCATGGCTATGTCCTTATGGCTGTGAACGCCCAGCCTAACGTGGTCGCCGCTAATGTTCCATCGCCGCAACCGGTTGGAACCGTCGCTCGCGCGCAGATGTCATTGATTAAGACGCGTCATCCCGAACGCGACCGATGAGGACACGCCGTGAATATTTTCGAAGCCTTGCGTGAAAGCCATGAACGCCAGCGTACCTATGCCAAAGCACTGATCAAGACCAGCGGCGACACCCCTGAGCGTGTCGAAGCCTACAAACAGCTGAAATCCGAACTCCAGGCCCACGAAACCGCCGAAGAGCGGCATTTCTATATTCCGTTGATGGAGTTCGACAACGGCGTCGACCTCAGCCGCCATGCGATTGCCGAACATCACGAAATGGACGAAATGATGGAGGAACTGGACGAAACCGAGATGTCCAGCCCGGCCTGGCTGGCGACCGCGAAGAAGCTGTCGGAAAAGGTCCATCACCATCTCGAGGAGGAAGAGCAGAAGTTCTTCCAGATGGCCGGCAAACTGCTCGATGACAAACAAAAAGAAACCCTGGCGGGGCAGTACTTGAAGGAATACAAGGCGCAGCTCTCTTGAGGGAACAGTCGCAAGCCTTTCCTGTTTTCACCTAACATGCAGGACTTCAAAAAAACAGGATGCGCTGTCATGTCGAACACAGCCGAACGGGTCAACATCCTTGAGTCTCAGGTGTTGTCCCACGACTGGTATCTGCTGAAGAAAATCACCTTCGATTACCAACGCAACAACGGCGAATGGCAACGCCAGACCCGTGAGGTCTACGACCGGGGCAATGGTGCAGCGATTCTGCTGTACAACCGCGAAAAGAAAACCGTAGTGCTGACCCGACAGTTCCGGTTGCCGGTGTTCGTCAATGGTCACGACGGTTTGTTGATCGAAGTGGCGGCAGGGCTGCTCGATGGCGCGGCGCCCGAGGACCGCATCCGCGATGAAGCGGAGGAAGAGACCGGCTACCGCGTGCACCATGTGCAGAAGGTTTTCGAGGCTTACATGAGCCCGGGTTCGGTGACGGAAAAACTGCACTTTTTCATCGCTGAATATGACGCGGCTTCCAAGGTCAGCGACGGCGGTGGGCTGGAAGAAGAAACCGAAGAACTGGAAGTGCTGGAATGGGCATTCGAAGAAGCGCTTGAAGCGTTTTATCGCGGGGAAATCTGCGATGCGAAGACCATCATGCTGTTGCAGTATGCGGCGATGAAAAACATTTTTTCTGATTGATCCGTTCCGCATTTGTGGCGAGCAAGCTTGCTCGCGCCGGGCTGCGAAGCGGCCCCCAAAAAATGTCTGAATTGTCGAAGATTTTTACCAGCGCTACGCACTGGAGCGGGAGCAAGCTCCCTCGCCACAAAAAGCAGGTTGCATCAGCTCGAAAACAAATCGTCCATTTTACAGGCCCCCGACCATTCACAGCCCTCGAGCGTCAGCAGGCGCTCCTTCGCCTCAAGCCCCCCGGCAAACCCTGTCAATTTCCCCGACGCGCCAATCACCCGATGACACGGCGCGACAATCGATATCGGGTTCTTGCCGTTCGCCGCACCCACCGCCCGGACCGCGCTAGGGTTGCCGATCTGCTCGGCGATCTGGCTGTAGCTGCGGGTCTCACCGAAGGGAATGGTCAGCAATGCTGCCCAGACTTTTTTCTGAAATTCCGTACCCACGAAATCCAGCTCCAGATCGAACCGGTTGCGCGTGCCCGCGAAATATTCGCGCAGCTGTTCGGCCGTGCGCAGCAGGATCGGATTGTCTGGCGCTTCAGTCATCGGACCGAGTCGCACCCGACCCGGTTTGTCGTTTTCCCAGAGGATGGCAGCCAGTCGTGAACCGTTCGCGACCAGCTTCAACTCGCCGACCGGCGAGGCCAGGGTGATACAGGTGTAGGTCATGCCGCAGGCCACGCCAAATTGTTGAACAGGTGTTAAGCATACTGCCTCGTCGGGGAGGCGCAATACGCAATCCCGACCATACTTGCCTACTGCTCCTGATGCGTTCCCTCTGTTTTTGCACAGAGCCTCAAAACAAAAAGAGACCGACTCATGAAGTACGAACCTTTTGCCAAAACGCTGATTGCGACCTCGTTGGCGCTCAGCTGCCTCATGGCTCATGCGGCGTCCCTGGCCCCGGTCGCGGCCGAAAACGGCATGGTAGTCACCGCCCAGCATCTGGGCAGCGATGTCGGCGTGGATGTGCTCAAGAACGGCGGCAACGCCGTCGATGCCGCGGTCGCGGTGGGTTATGCGCTGGCCGTGGTGTATCCGGCGGCGGGTAACCTCGGTGGCGGCGGTTTCATGACCATTCAACTGGCCGACGGGCGCAAGACGTTCCTCGACTTCCGTGAAAAAGCCCCGCTGGCCGCCACCGCCGATATGTATCTGGACAAGGAAGGCAATGTCGTTCCAGACCTGAGCACGCGCGGCCACTTGGCCGTCGGCGTACCGGGCACCGTGTCCGGCATGGAACTGGCGCTATCGAAATACGGCACCAAACCGCGCAAGGAAGTGATCGCCCCGGCCATCAAACTGGCCGAAGACGGCTTCGTGCTGGAGCAGGGTGACGTCGAGTTGCTGGAGTACGCCACCGACGTGTTCAAGAAGGACATCAAGGATTCCGGCGCGATTTTCCTGAGTAACGGCGAGCCGATGCAGGTCGGGCAGAAACTGGTGCAGAAAGACCTCGGCAAAACCCTGCGGGAAATCTCCGAGAAGGGCGCCGACGGTTTCTACAAAGGCTGGGTGGCCGACGCCATCGTCACCTCAAGCCAGGCCAACAAAGGCATCATCACCCAGGCCGACCTCGACAAATACAAGACCCGCGAACTGGCGCCGATCGAGTGCGATTATCGGGGCTACCACGTGGTCTCGGCACCACCACCGAGCTCCGGCGGCGTGGTGATCTGCCAGATCATGAACATCCTCGAAGGCTATCCGATGAAGGATCTGGGCTACCACTCGGCCCAGGGCATGCACTATCAGATCGAAGCGATGCGCCACGCCTACGTGGACCGCAACAGCTACCTGGGCGACCCGGATTTCGTGAAAAACCCGATCGCCCATCTACTCGACAAAAACTACGCAACCAAGCTGCGCGAAGCGATCAGTCCGCAGAAGGCCGGGGTGTCCAAGGACCTCAAACCCGGCGTCGCGCCCCATGAAGGCAGCAACACCACCCATTACTCCATCGTCGACAAATGGGGTAACGCGGTGTCGGTGACCTACACCCTCAACGACTGGTTCGGTGCCGGGGTCATGGCCAGCAAGACCGGGGTCATCCTCAACGATGAAATGGACGACTTCACCTCGAAAATCGGCGTGCCCAACATGTACGGCCTGGTCCAGGGCGAGGCCAACGCCATCGCTCCCGGCAAGGCACCGCTGTCGTCCATGAGCCCGACCATCGTCACCAAGGACGGCAAAGTGGTGATGGTGGTCGGTACGCCCGGTGGCAGCCGCATCATCACCGCGACCTTGCTGACCATGCTCAACGTCATCGACTACGGCATGAACATCCAGGAAGCCGTCGATGCGCCGCGATTCCACCAGCAATGGCTGCCAGAGGAAACCAACCTGGAAACCTTCACCACCAGCCCGGACACGGTGAAGATCCTTGAAAGCTGGGGCCACAAGTTTGCCGGGCCGCAGGATGCCAACCACCTGGCGGCGATCCTGGTGGGGGCGCCGTCGCTAGACGGTAAACCGGTGGGCAAAAACCGTTTCTACGGCGCCAACGATCCACGGCGCAACACCGGTTTGTCGCTCGGTTATTGAGGGTTGTGTTTGGTTGGGGACGGACTTATGTTCGTCCCCTGATCCACTGACTTTTCAAGGAAGGAAGCATGACCACTGCATTGCTCATCATCGACGTCCAGCAGGCGCTGTGTTCTGGCGAGTACGAGTGCTTCGAGATCCAGCGCGTCATCGGCAACATCAACGACCTCAGCACCCGAGCGCGAAAGGCCGGGGTTGCGGTGGTGCTGATCCAGCATGAGGAAGCGGGCAGTCCGTTTGCGCATGAAGCGGCGGGCTGGCAACTGGCCGAGGGGCTGGAAACTTCGCCCAAGGATCATCGCGTGCGTAAAACCACTGGCGATTCGTTTTATCAGACCAACTTGCAGAAACTGTTGCCCGTTCAGGACTTCGAACGCTTGGTCATCTGTGGTCTGCAAACCGATTACTGCGTGAATGCAACCGTGCGTCAGGCGCATCTACTGGGCTATGACGTGGTGCTGGCATCTGACGCTCATTCCACGGTCGATAACGGCAACACGGCTGCCGAAGACATCATTACCGAACACAACAAGGATTGGGCACACCTGACCGGTTCGGTGGCGCGGATCGACATCGTCCCGACCAACAAAATCCACTTCTGAAACCAACCCGAACCTGTGGCGAGGTAGCTTGCTCCCGCTGGACTGCACAGCAGTCCTGCTTTTTTCAGGGATAAGCGGGGCCGCTACGCGCCCCAGCGGGAGCAAGCTCCCTCGCCACAGGTTTACTCGTCGCTCAAATCACGTAGCAAACAGCAAAATCCTTCGTCGCTCTCGGCGCGGTACAGTTGACGGAAATCCACGACGCTGAATACGATCCATCCTCAATAACGTCTACACTTGCAAATCAACCGTAGGAGCCACCTCGTAAATTGCTCGCAGGACTCCGGCTCCTGCAAAAGCGATTCTCACACTTCGACGGAGAGGGCAGCCTTTCATGGATGTTCTCGCTCTTCTTTACCAATACCTGTTCCGGTGGGTGATCGCGCCTGTCAGCGAGCAATTCCGTGGCTTATTCGACCTCAATGGCCGTCTCTGTCTCGCCTTTCTGTTCACGTCCTACGCCATCGCTTACGTGCTGTTCCGCTACCGGAAATCCCGCGAGCTGACTGACGCGCGCACTTTCTGGCAGTTCATCGGCGGCAACCGCGTGCATTTTCATCCCTCGGCGCTGCTGGATTACCGCTACTACTTCGTGCGCGCGATCCTCAAAGTCATGCTGGTGGTGCCCATCGTGGGGTGGGTGGACCCGTACGTGCTGCGCTCCGGCGACTACATCAGTTTTTTCACCCGGCTCTGGGGCGCGCGGGTGCAAGTGGAGGAGCATCTGGTGCTGTCGTTGCTCTACGGCCTGGGCGTGTTCGTGCTGCAAGACTTCATCCATTACTGGGCCCATCGCGCCTACCATTCGCGCTATTTGTGGGCCTTTCACAAAGTCCATCATTCGGCCCCGGTGCTGGTCCCCGTGACGGCTAGCCGGGTGCACTTTGTCGAGAAAATGATCGAGCGCCTGATCGACATCGTGTTCCTAGGTGCCTATGCCGGTGTGTTCTGGTACGCCTGTGGCGGCGAGATCAGCCGCTACACCTTGTTTGGCGTGACCTACATGGTATTCATCCTCAATGCCCTGGCCTCAAACCTGCGGCACAGCCATGTCTGGCTCTCGTTCGGGCCGGCGCTGGAGCATGTGCTGAACAGCCCGGCGCAGCATCAGGTCCACCACAGCGACGCGCCCCGGCATTTCAACAAGAACTTTGGCATCAACCTGTCTGTTTGGGACTGGATGTTCGGCACGCTGTACGTCACGCAATCGAAGCCTGAGGCTATTCGATTCGGTACGGGTGAAGCGGATCATCAGCGTTACCTGACCCTTTACAGCCTGATCGTTACGCCGTTTGTGGAAACAGCACACAAAGTTCTTGAGATCAAACGCCCGGAAGCGATTACGCCGTCAGGGGGTAACCCCGTAGGAGCCGGCTTGCTGGCGATGGCGGAGGGACAGTCGCCACAAATGTCGGCCGACGCGCCGCTATCGCCAGCAAGCCGGCTCCTACAGTGATGTGTTGATCAACGTTCGGGAAGGTTCCAGCGTTCGCGCAGCTGCTGGTATTGCGCCTCGGGCAATTGCACCAGCAGCGGGGATCGGCGGGGGTCGAGCCAGTTGAACAAGCGAGCGATATCCGCTGGGTCCATGGCCGTGCAGCCAAGGGTTGGGGCTGTGGGGCCGCGCCAGATGTGGAAGAAAATGCAAGAGCCGGCAGCGGGGGACGCCGGAGTGTTGTGCTTGATGACAATGCCCTGGCGATACAAATCATCACGGCGACGCATGCGCTCTGAGCTGTTCCAGTCTTTCGCCATCGTGGCGCCGTCGACCAGTTCGTTGTAACGCGTGGACTGAGGGTCATCCACGCATTCGATGGTCGGGCTGAGTGCGAGGTAGGGCAGGCGGGTTTGTGCTGAAGCGTCGTAGCCAAACGCTGTGCCCAGTTTGAACATCCCGGCAGGCGCTTTGCCGTCGCCTTCCTGCTTCACCGGCCCCTGAAGCTGCTCAGTGGCGAGTAATCCCTTGCCCCAGCCCATGCCGTTTTTTCCCAGCACTACCGCAAACGGCGCTTCGAACTTTCTGAACGTGCTGCCGTGCCGTTCGTAGCGCTGGGCAGTGGCCTCAATGTCATCCCAGTTTTTGCTGGTGACCACGATCAACTGGTCACTGTCGTCGAGCCCCTGAGCCATCGCGGCACCGTTTAGCAGGAGGACCAGAAACACGCAGATTCTGAGAAGTCTGTTCATGGCGCCAGCGGCGTAATGGGGAAATCCATGACCGTCTTCAAGGCTGGATCACGGGTATAGGTGAAATGCCACCACTCAGCCGAGTAACCGGTGAATCCTTCTTTTTCCATGGCGCTGTTGAGCCGCTGGCGATTTGCTTTGGCTGTGGCGTCGATCAGCGTCGAATCGGTATGCGCGCGCTCATCGAAGCAATCAAAACCGGTGCCCATGTCCACGGCGCCGTCATGCCAACGCTGGCCATAAGGCGCCGTGCAATCGACGGGCGTGGCTGAAGGCGTCCAGGTGTCGGCCGGCAGGGCATCCGGGCCGGTCATGGTCAGGTCCACGGTGCCGCCCCTGGAATGATTGGACACCCGCGCCACATAGCCCAGTCGCCAGAAGTCTTGCTTGTCCACCCGAGGATAAAACTCGGCCTTTCGCGGATCGCCCGGTTCCGTGGCGAAGCGTCCCATGTCCGCCACGGCGCGGCTGGGGCGATAGCAATCAAATACCTTCAAGCCATAGCCTTGCGCCTCAAGTGCCGTTTGCACCCGGGCGAGAGCCTTGGCGGCGTCCAGCGACAACATGCACTCCGGCGCCTTGTAACCATCGAGCGGGTGCCCGGTGAAGTTGTGGGCGCTGGCGTAGCGGATGTCTTGCTGGATATCCGGCGCGATCGTGCGCACATACACCATGTGTTCCGGTTTCGTTTCGGCGCTGACCAGGCACGGCAAAACAAGGCTTGAAAACAGCAGCAATGATCGAGTTGTACAGCGCATCGGGCCGCGCCTCCGCAAATCCATGACAAGTCACCCCATCATGGCTTGAAAGCGGCTTCACCTCCATGCAGTTGTTGATCGGCGTGATAGGACGAGCGCACCAGCGGCCCGGAAGCGACGTTCTTGAAGCCCATTCGCGCGCCTTCCTCGGCGAACCAGGCAAACACGTCCGGGTGCACGAAACGTTGCACTGGCAAGTGGCTGCGAGAGGGTTGCAGGTACTGGCCGAGGGTGAGCATGTCGATCTCGTGCTCGCGCATGCGCTGCATGACCTCGATGACTTCTTCGTCGGTTTCGCCAAGGCCCAGCATCAGGCCCGACTTGGTGGGCACATGCGGGACCGATTGCTTGAACTTCTGCAGCAAGTCCAGCGACCACTCGAAGTCCGAACCCGGTCGCGCGGCTTTGTACAGGCGCGGCACGGTTTCCAGATTGTGGTTGAACACGTCCGGCGGTTCGCTGGCGGTGATCGCCAGGGCCACGTCCATGCGCCCGCGATAATCCGGCACCAGGGTTTCCAGTTGAATGCCCGGCGACAGCTTGCGGATTTCCCGCAGGCAATCGACAAAGTGCTGCGCGCCGCCGTCGCGCAAATCATCGCGATCCACCGAGGTGATCACCACGTATTTAAGGCGTAGCTCGGCGATGGCCACAGCCAGGTTGCTCGGCTCGTTGACGTCCAGTGGTTTCGGGCGACCGTGGCCGACGTCGCAGAATGGGCAGCGACGGGTGCAGATGTCGCCCATGATCATGAACGTCGCCGTGCCTGCGGAAAAACACTCGCCGAGGTTCGGGCAGGAGGCTTCTTCGCAGACACTGTGCAGCTTGTGTTTGCGCAGCAATTGTTTGATGCGGTCGACCTCGGGGGAGATCGGCATGCGCACCCGAATCCAGTCGGGTTTGCGCGGGAATTCATCGGTGGGGATGATCTTCACCGGAATCCGCGCGACTTTTTCTGCACCGCGCAGTTTGGTGCCGACTTGCACTGTGTTCATAGGTTTCCCCAAGTTCTGTCAAACAAAATACGGACCTGGAGCAAGCTTGTTCGCGATCACGGTGCAACATTCAACATTGATGTCGACTGACACTGCGCTATCGCGAGCAAGCTTGCTCCTACAAGTTTGTGTGGTGCATTCAGTCGCGGTAGACCGGGAAATCGCTGCACATGGCCGCCACCTGCCGCGCTACCTGAGCCTCGACATCGGCATCGCCGAGGTGATCGAGGATGTCGCAGATCCAGCCCGCCAGTTCGATGCTCTGGGCTTCCTTGAATCCACGGCTGGTGATCGCCGGGGTGCCGATGCGCAAGCCTGATGTCACGAACGGCGATTGCGGATCGTTCGGCACCGCGTTCTTGTTCACGGTGATGCCGGCACGGCTGAGGGCGGCGTCGGCGTCCTTGCCGGTCAGGCCCTGGCGGATCAGGCTGACCAGGAACAGGTGGTTGTCGGTGCCACCGGACACCACGTCATAGCCACGGTCGATGAACACTTTGGCCATCGCCTGAGCGTTGCGGATCACTTGGGTCTGATAGGCCTTGAACGCCGGCTCCAGCGCTTCCTTAAAGCACACGGCCTTGGCGGCGATCACGTGCATCAGCGGGCCGCCCTGGCCGCCGGGGAACACGGCGGCGTTGAGTTTTTTCTCCAGTTCGGCATTGGCCTTGGCCAGGATCAGCCCGCCACGGGGACCGCGCAGGGTCTTGTGGGTCGTGGTGGTGACCACGTCGGCATAGGGCAGCGGATTCGGGTACAGACCGGTGGCCACCAGCCCGGCGACGTGGGCCATGTCGACGAACAGGTAAGCGCCGACCTTGTCGGCGATCTCCCGGAAGCGCGGGAAGTCCAGGGTCTTCGAGTAGGCGGAGAAACCGGCGATGATCATCTTCGGCTGGTGCTCGACCGCCAGACGCTCGACTTCGTCGTAGTCGATCAGGCCGGTGTCGGTGTCGATACCGTATTGCACCGCGTTGTAGAGCTTGCCGGAAAAACTCACCTTGGCGCCGTGGGTCAGGTGGCCGCCGTGGGCCAGGCTCATGCCGAGCACGGTGTCGCCGGCCTGCAGCAACGCCAGATAAACCGCGGCGTTGGCCTGGCTGCCGGAGTGCGGCTGGACGTTGGCGTAATCGGCGCCGAACAATTGCTTGGCGCGGTCGATGGCCAGTTGTTCGACCACATCGACATGCTCGCAGCCGCCGTAATAACGCTTGCCCGGATAGCCTTCGGCGTACTTGTTGGTCAGGCCGCTGCCTTGGGCTTCCATCACCCGTTGGCTGGTGTAGTTTTCCGAAGCGATCAGTTCGATGTGGTGTTCCTGCCGCGCATCCTCGGCGTTGATCGCCGCCAGCAGTTCGTCGTCGTAGCCTTTGATCTGGTCCTGCTTGCTAAAGAAGGTGCTGAACATAGTGGGGGCCTTTTGTGGATTCAGGAAATGCGTAAGGGGGGCTTCAAGCGTCGGCGTGTTCTGCGGTCAGGCGTTGATAGGCGTCTTGATCCATCAAGTCGCTCATGGCCTCGACATCGACCGGTTTGAAGCGAAAGAACCAGCCTTCGCCCAATGGGTCTTCGTTGACCAGTTCCGGGGTGTCCTCGAGCGTCGCGTTGATCTCGACCACTTCGCCGTCCAGTGGCATGCCGATGCTGCTGGCAGCTTTCACCGACTCCAGCACCGACACTTGCGCACCCGTGTCGAAGCTGCCGACCTCAGGCACTTGTACAAACACCACATCGCCCAACGCCTGCTGGGCAAACTCGGTGATGCCGACCGTGACCAGGCCATTGCTTTCAAGGCGCAACCATTCGTGATCAACGGTGAAACGCAATTCGCTCATATCAACTCCTTATTGTTTTTTACGCTCGCGGCAGGCGGCGAGCGGGGTTGGAGGAGTGATAGCAAGGGTGGTGCCAAGGTTGATTAATTGTTGTAATTCAATGGCTTGAAGTTATTTTGTGAGGTGCGAGAGATCTCATCCGTATTGAAATCAATACAGGCAAGCAGGGTTGCGGGCGCAGGTGCGGTAATTGCTGCGGGGAACGGTTTGTCTTGATTTCGCTACGCTGTATCGATTTGCATACGACGAATTCAGCAACCACACCAATCCCCTGTGGGAGCGAGCCTGCTCGCGATTGCGGTGTGACAGGCAAAATTGATATCGACTGACACGGCCTCATCGCGAGCAGGCTCGCTCCCACAGGGGGCATGTGTTGTCGGTGAAAATGTGTTCTGGCTGAGGATCAGGGCTTGGCCGGAATCCCGTACTTGCGCAACCGAATGGCGATGGCGCTGTGGGAGGTTTGCAATCGTGCCGCGAGCAAGCGGCTGGACGGATAGCTGCGATACAGCTTCTCCAGCAGGTTCTTTTCAAACCCTTCGACTGCATCCTCCAGGCTACCCACCTCACCATCGTTCTGCCGCTCTACAGCGGTTCTGGCAATGTCGAGATCGTCCAGGTCCACCAGCGGGTTTTCGCAAATCGCCGCCGCGCGAAAGATCACGTTTTGCAATTGCCTCACGTTGCCCGGCCAGCGGTTGCCGAGCAGGGCGGGGAAGGTGCTGGGTGCCAGGCGGCAGACCGGGCGCTGGATCTGCGCGCAGGCTTGCTGCATGAAGTGCTGGGCCATCAACAGGATGTCGTGACCGCGTTCGCGCAACGGCGGCACTTGCAGGTTGAGCACGTTGAGGCGGTAGAACAGGTCTTCGCGAAAGTGACCTTCGCTGACCATTTTTTCCAGGTCGCGGTGGGTTGCGCTGAGGATCCGTACGTTGACCTTCACCTCACGGTCACCCCCCACGCGACGGAAGCAACCATCGCTCAAAAAGCGCAGCAATTTGGCCTGCAAGTACGGCGACATTTCCCCCACTTCATCGAGAAACACCGTGCCCTGATCGGCCAGTTCCAGCAGGCCGAGCTTGCCGCCCCGTTGCGCGCCGGTGAACGCACCGGGGGCGTAGCCGAACAGTTCGCTCTCGGCCAGGCTTTCCGGCAGCGCCGCGCAGTTCAAGGCCAGGAACGGCTTTTCATGGCGCCCGCTGATCGCATGACAAGCGCGGGCCACCAGTTCCTTGCCGGTGCCGGTTTCACCCTGGATCAGCAGCGGCGCATCGAGGGCCGCCACCCGCTGAGCCCGGGCCTTCAGCGCACGGATCGGCGGCGATTCGCCCAACAGCGCATCGAAGCCTTCGGCGTGATCGTGATGCAGTGCCGACAGGCGTTCGCCGATGCGGTTCGGTTGATACAGGGTGAGCAGGGCGCCGGCATCGGTGATCGGCATGGCGTCGAGCAAAAAGGTGTGGCCGCCGAGGCTGACTTCGCGCATCGGCAAGCGGAAGCCGTGGGCGATCAGTGTGGGTTGCAAATCGGCATCATCGAACAGCGCGGACAGCGATTCTCCGGCCGGTTCGCGACCGCACAGCGCGATCAGCGCCGGGTTGGCCAGCAACACATGACCGCGATCATCCACCGCCAGTACCGGGTCGGAACTGGCCGCGAGCAAGGCATCCAGTTGCAGGCGCCGGCGCTGGCCCGGAAGGATGTCGACCATGGTCACCGCTTGCACGCCTTGCACGCCGAACAGGGCCTCGCGCAACTCTTCCAGCACCTCGGCACCGAGGGTTGGCGCATCGATGTAAACGTTCGGTGGCACCATCTCCACGGCGTCCAGGTTGAAGCTGCGTCCGCCGAGCAGGGCCAGGACTTCTTGGGTGATGCCGACGCGGTCGATGAAGGTAACGTGGATGCGCATGACGAGCCTGCAAGATGGGCGAACTGAAATCAGTATGCAGGGCGAAATTTGAATTTGGCGAGCGTCACGTTATGCCTGCCCGGATTTACGGGCACTGGCGGCCAGGTCTTCGAGGAATGCCTGGAGGATCGGCGGCGGCGCAACGCCGCGTCGGGTGATCACGTCGAACGGCGATTTCAGACGCAGGCTGGCCGGCGCCAATTGGTGCATCTCGCCACTCTTGACCCATTGCGCAGCGAAGTGCTCAGGCAGAAAACCCAGGTAGGCGCCGGAGATGATCAGGATCGCCGTGGCTTCGATGTTGTCCACGGTGGCCGCCGCTTTGCTCACGCCCAAGTGTTCGAGGTCGTATTGCTGCATGTAGCCACGCACCACGATCCGCCCCGCAGCGACTTCTTCGAGCAGTTCCTCGCCCTCGGCAAGGCTCCCGTACAACGGGTGCCGCCGCCCGCAATACAAGCCCAGGGCTTCCTGATACAGCGGTGATTGCAGCAGGCCCGGGACATGGATCGGGAAGTGCCCGATGGCCAGGTGCAAGCGGCCGTCGAGCACCCGTTCTTCCAGCTCGGCGGGGGTGCCGACGTAGACGTTGAGGTGTACATCGTGCCCGCGCGATACGAAGCGTTGAGTAGTGCGCGGGATCGGCGAGTCCGGGTCGGTAATCGTCGTGTCGATGATCCCAAGGTTGAGCTTGCCGCTGATGTGCTGCTTGAGTACGTCGGCGTCCATGCAGAAGTTTTCCACCGCCGAGAGCAGGCGCTGAGTGGCTTCATGGATCGCCACGCCTTGTTCGGTCAGGCGAAAGCCGCTGCGCCCGCGTTGGCAGAGTTTGACCCCGAGCCGGGTTTCCAGGTGGGTCATTTGTTCGCTGATGGTCGACTGGCCGGCGTTCAACGCCGCTTGCGCGGCCGAGAAGCCGCCGCAGCGGACGATCGTGGCAAATACCCGAAGTAGCTTCAGGTCGACATCGTGCAGTTGAATCACCTTGGATCTCCCGCGTGTGGATGCATCGGCAATGCCGATATGAGTATCTGATGTTTAGCATTTTTTCCACGAAAAGCTGCGCCCATAGTCTTTTCAACGGCGGTCGCCTTGCAGTCCGTCAAGCCGATAACAAGAAGTGGAGAGGCTAGAAATGTCGAACAACGGTTATGAGTCCGGTCGTCTGAACCTGCCATTCGTGGGTCATTGCACCTTTGGCAAATCCCCGGTGTGCACCGATTGGGATGCCCTGGATGCCGACGTTGCGGTGCTCGGTGTGCCCAACGACATGGGCACCCAATGGCGCTCCGGCGCACGTTTCGGACCACGCGGGATTCGCGAGGCATCGACGCTGTTTTCCTTCGGCCATGCTGGCGCCTACGACCACGAAGACGACGTCATGTACCTGACTGCTTCAGACCTGCGCATGGTCGACGTCGGTGATGCCGACATCGTCCACACCGATATGGAAACCAGTAACAAGAACACCGAATACGCCGTGCGCAAGATCCTCGACGCCGGTGTGATGCCAGTGGTACTCGGTGGCGATCACTCGGTGCATGCCCCGGTGATCAAGGCCTTTGAAGGCCGCGGCCCGATCCACATTATCCACTTCGATGCGCACCTGGATTTCGTCGACGAGCGCCACGGCGTGCGCTACGGCCACGGCAACCCGCTGCGCCGTGCCTCGGAAATGAACCACATTGTCGGCATGACCCAAATGGGCATCCGCAACGTCTCGTCGTCCAACCGCGACGACTATGAAGCGGCCCACGAAGCCGGCTCGAAAATCCTCTCGGTGCGCGACGTACGCCGCCTCGGCGTCGACGGTGTACTGGCGCTGATCCCGCAGAACATCAACTACTACATCACCATCGACATCGACGGTTTCGACCCGTCCATCGCCCCCGGCACCGGCACCCCGAGCCACGGCGGCTTCCTCTACTACGAAGTGCTGGAAATCATCCAGGCCCTGGCCAAGCGCAGCAAAGGCAACATCGTCGGCATGGACCTGGTGGAGGTTGCACCGGTGTACGACCCGACCGGCATGACCTCGATCCTCGCCGCGCAATTACTGCTCAACAGCATCGGTTTCATCTTCCACGAGCGGGGCAAGGTGCGGGCGGCTGCCGAGAGCGAATCCATTCCAGCCTGATCATCGAAACCACAAGACCCGGCAGCACCTGACTGCCGGGCAGAGAGAATAAAAATGGACACGATCGTCAAAAGTTACCTGCAGAAATTCGGCGTCTCCGAAGCCACCCAGACCTTCCTCAGCAAGGTCCAGAAAATGTTCATCGGCGGTGCCTGGGTCGACGCCAGCGACGGCCAGACTTCCGATGTGATCGAGCCGTCCACCGAAGGCCTGATCACCCGCATTCCCATGGGCACCACCGATGACCTGGACCGCGCGGTGCAGGCGGCCCGCGCGCAGTTCGACGGCGGCGAATGGAGTCAGGCCAAACCGGCGCAACGCGAGCGCATGATGCAGCGCCTGGCGGATCTGATCGAACAGAACGCCGCCGAATTGGCGGAAATTGAATCGATCGACATGGGCAAGTCGGTGGCCTTCGCCAAGGATGTCGATATCCAGGGCACCGTCGATACCCTGCGTTACTTCGCCGGTTGGGCGACCAAGCTCCACGGCCGTACCGTCGAGCCGTCGCTGCCGGGCAATTACCTGGCCTATACCCGCAAGGAAGCGGTGGGTGTGGTCGGCGCCATCGTGCCGTGGAACTTCCCGTTGCAGACCATGGCCTGGAAACTCGGCGCGGCGTTGGCCACCGGTTGCACTGTGGTGGTGAAACCCGCTGAACTGACTTCGCTGTCGGCCCTGCGTTTTGCCGAATTGGTGCAGGAAGCGGGCATCCCTGACGGCGTGATCAACATCGTCACCGGGCGCGGCAGTGTGGTCGGCGCAGCCATGGCTACGCACCCCGGCATCGACAAACTGACCTTCACCGGATCGACGCCCGTGGGCGTCACCGTCGGCCGCGCAGCGCTGGACGAAATGAAGCGACTAACCCTCGAACTCGGAGGAAAATCACCGGTAATCGTGTTCGCCGATGCGGACATTGCGGCCGCTGCGCGAGCGGTGGCCAACGGCGTGTTCTTCAACTCGGGCCAGGTGTGCGACGCCGGTACGCGGGCTTACATTCATCGCAGTGTCTACGACGAATTCCTGCGCGAACTGATCGCCTACACCCGGACCTTGAAGATCGCGCCCGGCCTGGATCCGGATTGCTTCATCGGCCCGCTGGTCTCGGCCCTGCAAAAACAGCGCGTGACCGAGTACATCGAGACCGGCAAGCAGGAAGGCGCCGAGCTGGTGTATGGCGGCCAACCGGTCGATGGCCCTGGCTTCTTCGTCGAGCCGACCATCTTCGCCCATTGCCGCAACGACATGCGCATCGTCCAGGAAGAGATCTTCGGCCCGGTGCTGGTCACCGCGCCGTTCGATGATGAGGAAGAGGCGCTGGCCCTGGCCAATGACTCGGTCTTCGGCCTGGCGGCGGCACTCTATTCCAATGACCTTGGAAAGGTGCACAGCCTGATCCCACGGTTGAAGGCGGGCTCGGTCTACGTCAACGCCCACGGCACCCTGGACCCGTCGATGCCGTTTGGTGGCTACAAACAGTCCGGGTTCGGCAAGGATTTGGGCGCGGAGCAGCTTGATTACCTGCTCGAGACCAAAGCGGTGTGGATCACGCTGCCCTGATAGCCGACCACGGCCCCTGTAGGAGCTGCCGCAGGCTGCGATCTTTTGATCTTGCTTGTAAAAAACAAAAGATCGCAGCCTGCGGCAGTTCCTACAGGGACAGCATTCGGCATGAAGAATCAGCAACGGCAAGGAGGCAAAAGGGACACCTGTGGCGAGGGAGCTTGCTCCCGCTGGGTCGCGAAGCGGCCCCCAAAAAAGCGGGACCGCTACGCGCTCCAGCGGGAGCAAGCTCCCTCGCCACAGAGCCCGAAAGAATGCGGTTTTTTCGTCATGATCTTCCAACAATAAGAGTCCATCATGAACACTAACGCCAAGTCCGCCCCGAGCGTGTCGGTCCTCGATGACAGTAGCGTCGTGGAAAGCCATTCGATCGATTTCATCCCTGAGAGCGAGCGCTCCGACAAACTGTCGAGCCAGGGCCCGTTCTGGTTTCTCGGCAACTTCACCTTCTTCACCATGACCATCGGCTTCGTCGGCCCAAGCGTCGGCTTGACCGCACTTTGGACCACCCTGGCCGGCACGCTGGGCATCATGTTCGGCACGCTGTTCATGGCGTTTCATGGTTCCCAGGGCCCGCACCTGGGCTTGCCACAAATGATCCAGTCCCGTGCGCAGTTCGGCTATCGCGGTGTGATCCTGGTGCTGTTGGCGACGCTGTTTGTGTTCGCCGGTTTCAACATCGTCAACCTGGTGTTGATGATGCAGGGCCTGCATACGCTATTCGGGTTCCACCCCTGGGCAATCGCGGTAGCGGTGACGATACCGGCCGCCGTGCTGGCGATCCTCGGCCATGACTGGATGCACCGCAGCTTCAAATGGGCGTTGTACCTGTCGTTGCCGCTTTACGGTCTGGTGACGCTGGCGGTGCTCATGGGCTGGGTGCCCGACGCCGTGTTGCCGGCGCTCGCCGAGGGCGAAGTGGCCCCGGCACCGCTGGGTTTCAACTGGACCGGTTTCATCGCCCAGTTCGCGGCGGCGGCCAGTTACAACATTGCCTACGCGCCTTATGTCTCCGACTACTCGCGTTACCTGCCGAAAAACACCTCAAGCGGCAAACTGATTGCGGTGGTTTTCCTCGGCGCCTCGTTGTCCGGCGCGTGGATGATTTCCGTGGGCGGCTGGCTGGCCGATCACCTGCATTCCACTGACGTGCTGGTGGCCCTCGGGCAAGTCGGCAATACCGTGTCGCCGCTGATGGGCACGGCGGTGGTAGTGGTCACGATCCTGGCGTTCCTGCCGGTAATCGCGATGAACATCTACAGCGCCAAGCTGACCACGCTGACCTGTGTCGACTCGATCAAGCACATCGAACCCACCCGCAAGGCGCGCATCCTCGCCATCGCCTTCGTGATCCTGCTGCAACTGGGTGTGGCCCTGAGCATCCAGAGTTCCGGCAAAGGCCTGTCGGTGCTCGGCATCTACCTGGTGGTGATGCTGTACTTCCTGGTGCCCTGGACCTCGGTCAACCTCACCGACTATTTCTTCGTGCGCAAGGGCCGCTACGCCATCCCGCATTTCTTCATGCCCCACGGCAACATCTACGGCAGCTGGGGCCTGCGTGGCATCGCCGCGTATGCCATCGGCTTTATCTCGATGATCCCGTTCTTCTACATCTTCGATGGCGTCGAGCAGCGCGAGGTGTATGTCGGCCCGCTGGCCAAGGCGCTTGGCAGCATCGACATCGCCTGGCTCGTCGGCCTGATCGTCTCGGGCGTGGCGTACTACTGGCTGAGTCGCTCGATCGACCTCAAGGCCGAAGAAGTCGTCATCCAGCACATCGAAAAAACCTGTCCGCAGTACACCACCGGTGACTCATTGACCAAACCCTCGATGCCCGTTTTCAGCGAATCGGCGGTCCGGAGATAAATCATGGCAACGCAAAAATACGACTACATCATCATCGGCGCAGGCTCGGCAGGTTGTGTGTTGGCCAACCGCCTGAGCGAAAACCCGGCCAACTCGGTGTTGGTCCTGGAATTCGGTGGCAGCGACAAGAGCGTGGTGATCCAGATGCCAAGCGCGTTCTCGATCCCGATGAACACCAAGAAGTACAACTGGCGCTACGAAACCGAACCGGAACTGTTCCTCAACAACCGGCGCATTCACTGCCCGCGCGGCAAGGTGTTAGGTGGCTCGTCGTCGATCAACGGTCTGGTCTATATCCGTGGCCACGCCTATGACTTCGACGAGTGGGAATCCCTCGGCGCGCAGGGTTGGGGCTACAAGAATTGCCTGCCGTACTTCAAGCGCGCTGAAAGCTTCGAGTCCGGCGGTGACAGCTATCGCGGGCAAACCGGGCCGCTGCACACCACCAACGGCAACCACATGAAAAATCCGTTGTACGGTGCCTGGGTTGAGGCGGGCGCAGAAGCCGGTTACATCAAGACCGACGACTGCAACGGCTTCATGCAGGAAGGTTTTGGCGCCATGCACATGACCGTGAAAAACGGTGTGCGCTGTTCAACCGCCAACGCCTACTTGCGCCCGGCCATGGGCCGTCCGAACCTGACCGTGATCACCCACGCGATGACTCGCCAGGTGATCCTCGAAGGCAAGCGCGCCGTGGGCATCATCTATGACCACGGTGGCCAGACCCACGAGGTCTATTGCAACAAGGAAGTGCTGATTTCGTCCGGGCCGATCGGTTCGCCGCACCTGCTGCAACGCTCCGGCATCGGTCCGGCCGAGGTCCTGCGCAAGGCTGGGATCGGCGTGCGGCATGACCTGCCGGGAGTCGGGGAGAACCTGCAGGACCACGCCGAGGTGTACATCCAGTTCGGCTGTAAGGAACCGGTGACCCTCAACAGTAAAATGGACCCGCTGAGCAAACTGATGATCGGTTTGCGCTGGCTGCTGTTCAAGGATGGTCTGGGTGCCACCAACCACTTCGAGGCGGGTGGTTTTATCCGCTCCGACAAGGGCCTGCGCTGGCCTGATATTCAGTTCCACTTCCTGCCTGCCGCCATGCGCTATGACGGTAACAAGCCGATCAAGGGCCACGGTTTCATGGTGCTCACCGGGCCGAACAAACCGAAGAGCCGCGGCTACGTGCGCGTGCGCTCGGCCGACCCTTACGAGCATCCGGAAATCCGCTTCAATTACCTGCAACGGGAAGAGGACCGCGAAGGCTTCCGTCGCTGCATCCGCCTGACCCGCGAGATCATCGGCCAGAAAGCCATGGACCGCTTCCGCGACGGCGAAATCGCCCCCGGGGCGCATGTGACCAGTGATGAAGACCTCGATGCGTTCGTGCGCGAAAACCTCGAGAGTACCTATCACCCTTGCGGTTCGTGCCGCATGGGCGAGGACGACATGGCGGTGGTGGATTCCGAATTGCGCGTGCGCGGCATCGCCGGGCTGCGGGTGATCGACTCCTCGGTGTTCCCGACCGAGCCGAACGGCAACCTCAACGCACCGACCATCATGCTTGCCGAACGGGCATCGGACCTGGTGCTCGGGCGCAATATGCTGCCGGCAGCGGATGTGCCGGTGGGGTTGGTCGAAGATTGGGAAAACAGCCAGCGCTCGACGTTGCCGGGGCGTAACGTGCGGGTGTGATAAAAGCAAAAGATCGCAGCCTGCGGCAGCTCCTTCAGGGGAATGCATTCCAAGTGTTTCTTTGTAGGAGCTGCCGCAGGCTGCGATCTTTTGATCTTCCGATCTTGGGCTAGGCTGTAAATCCTTGAGACCGCAATGGAGCACCTTCATGGCTATCCAGGCCCTGCGTGCCGACGCTTCACATATCGACAAAATCGCCCCGTTATTCGACGCCTACCGAGGCTTCTACGGCCAGCCGTCGAACCTGCCGCAATCCCGCGATTTCATCGCCGAACGCATCGCCCGCGACGAATCAGTGATCTTCTACGTCGAGGACACTGACGGCGAAGCGCTGGGTTTCGTGCAGATGTTCCCGACCTTTTCCTCCATCGACGCGCACCGTACCTGGCTGCTCGGCGACCTGTTCACCACGCCCGCCGCCCGGGGCAAAGGGGTCGGCACGCTGCTGATGAACACCGCCCGCGACTTTGCCCGGTTGATGGGCGCCAAAGGCATGACGCTGGAAACCGCCACCGACAACCACAGTGCGCAGCGTTTGTATGAGTCGTTAGGTTATGTGCGTGATCCGGGTTACTACACCTACTGCCTGGAGCTGAAGCAAGGCTAGGTGGTCTGGGTATCACTTAATATGCCGAGCACGGCCCTCGTAGGAGCCGGCTTGCTGGCGATGGTCGTTAACGATGACGCGTGTGGACTGGTCGAACGCGGTGTACTTGAGTCCATCGCCAGCAAGCCGGCTCCTACAAAGGATCGTGCCTTTGAGGCGAGGGCCGGGCAGTTTTCAGTCCCGACGCGAACTGCGCCTCGCCACGCCGGCGACACTGACGGGCGAGAGAGGACGACCGACTTCCGCCTCGGCGTGAGGAACAAAACCCTGCACGCCGGGGATCGACAAGGTTTCTCCCAGTTCCAGCGCGCACATCAGCACGAATCCAACCAGCAGTAAGCCGCAGGATTTCATCAAGAGGTTCATTGGCTTTCTCCTCGCACAAAGTTGCTTGGCAAGTCTTCAGCGTTGGGCAGGTCTTTCAGATCGATTTTCCCGGCATTGGTCGAGTTGGTGAAGGTGAAATCAGAAGAGGCTGCGGCATCGCCACTTTTAAAGTCGCTGAGTTGAATGCTGTACTGCGGACTGCCCGCGATGGTTTTTGAAGTGATGACATAACGGCAAGGGTAGGGGCGGTCGCCCTGGGCGATCCATATTTGCCAATCAACATCCTTCTTCCTGAACGCCAGATGATCGCATTCGGTGCCGCCGATAACGCCACTTCCCAGATCCTTGATGTCGTTCACGTCTGCCATCAAACCATCCTGGGGGTTGGACATGAACAGGTCGGCGCCGGGCAGTGGCCTGTTGTATTTGTCCTTTAACTCATCGAGCAGATGGTCAACCGTGCCCGGGACTTCGACCTGCGTGTAGATGTTTTTGCCTTTGCCCAACAACGTAAGGGTCTTGCCATCAAACACCATCTCGATGTCGGCAAAGCCACTGGCGCGCGAACTGCGCAGCTTGTCAGGCCGGTTGATGGTGACAGTGCCGGAACCGGCCAAGGCCAGTCGTTGCTGATCTTTGGTGACCACTTCAAGGATGGTGTCGTAGTTGAACGATATGTTTTTTTGCGCTGACATATAGTCGGACATGGTCTTGATCAAACTTTTGGCATACGCCTCATCGGCGTGTGCCGCAGTCGCTGTGCCAAGTCCGATGATCAAAGCAATGCCCGCTCCAGTGACGCGGGTTAAAGCGCTTTCGAGCAACTTTGGGGCGATCTTTTCCATGGCAGGTCACCGCTATCAAGAATGCCGGATTGGCAATGCGGACCTATAACGCTAGTCCCATCAACAGCAGTTCGCCTTGTATTGGCTGACCATTCATCTGAGGTTTTAGTCCGTTATTCCTCCCATTTCCGAATAATACAAATGCCACCCGATCAGTTAAACCAGACAGTGAACCTGTGGCGAGGGAGCTTGCTCCCGCTGGGTCGCGAAGCGGCCCCCAACAAATGGGCCTGCTGCGCAGTCCAGCGGGAGCAAGCTCCCTCGCCACGGGTTGTTTATTGTTTCGGATTACCGAACACCGGCCGGAAGAAACTGCGCTCATAGCTGAGGATGCAGCGGGTTTCTTCTGCGTATTTGAAGGCAGCGATGCACTCCGGGTCGTTCATCGACTGTTGGCGATACGTTTCGTAAGCCGCCAGGCTGGGGAAAGTGAACATGGCCAAGGCAATGTTATTGGCGCCTTCGGACGGCAAAAAGTAGCCGTGATGCTGGCCGCCGAATTTCTCCACCAGTGGAATCCATAACTTGCCGTAGTGTTCGAACGCTTCGAGCTTGTACGGGTCCAGCACATATTTCAGGTAGCAGGTAACCATTGGTTTTCTCACAGGCAGGGTTAGAAGTTTTCAGTCGTTGAATGGTCCGGCGGGTCGCGCAAAACCCGCGCGGTAATCTGCGGTACATCTTCACCGCTGGCATCGCGCTTGAGCCATTCGGCCGGTGGCCAGCCCACTACGTTGAGGAAGGTTCGCGAGAGCGAGGCTTGCGAGCTGTAGCCCACCGTCGTGGCGATCACTTTGATCTGCACGCCGTCGCGCAATAAATCCTGGGCCAGTTTCATCCGCCATGCGGTGACGTAGCCCATGGGTGAAATGTCCATGATCCGGGTGAAGCAGGCGGAGAATTTTGACCGTGACATGTTCGCCAGGCTGGCCATTTTCACGACGGTCCAGAGCGCTTCGGGCGCCTGGTGAATGCGATTGAACACCGCGCCGAGGCGACCATCCTGTAGGGCGTAAAGCAAGCCGCTGGAAATCTTGCCCTCCGTGACCGAGCGCCGCACCAGCAGCACAAACAGGTATTCGAGCAGCAGGTTCAGTGCCTTGGTCCGGCCCGGCGCGGGGTTCTGGAATTCGTTGATCAGCGTGCCGAGCAAGGGCGTGAGGTTGATGAGTTCCCTGAATGGAAACACGAGCGTTTCCTTGAGCCCGAGCGGGAAGGGCTGCAAAGAATTACGTCCGAATTGGAACGAAGCGCAGATCAATTCGGCGCCCTCGGCTGAACTGGAGCGTAATTGGTAACGGCAACTGCTGGGACAGAACAGCACGCTCGGCTCGCTGATCGAAATCTTCGGCAGTCCCGGTTGCACCATGTCGATGCCGCCGCGACTGATCACGTGGATAAACGCCATGCCCGGTGGCTTGTCGAGCAATAGCGTGCCGTCCACCGGGCCGGAAAAAAATAGCCGGCCTTGCAGGTGCGTGCGCTCGAAGAATTCGGAAAGAATGTCCATGTTGGAGACGCCCGGGTAAAGACTCTGTACGTCCTGGCAAAAGTGCAGCAGGGCGCGACCGTAGGATGAAGTTCTCGCCGATCTTAAGCAACGCCCCTGTCGGGCGCCATGGCGCAGAGCGACTTTTCTCATCCACGTCCGGAGTTCCCCGCTATGAGCAACGACTCGATCCGCACCGCCACCCCGTACGCCGACCCGGCAGAGCCCGCGCTGCCGGACCCGGGCATGAAGCTTGACCTGTCACGCACGGCGCTGGTGGTGATCGACCCGCAGATCGACTTCCTCAGCCCCGAAGGCGTGAGCTGGAGCGTCTTCGGCAAAAGCGTTGTCGAGCACGACGTGGTCAATCACCTCGGCCAGTTGTTCGCCGCGGCCAAAGACGCCGGCATCACCGTCGCCGTTTCCCCGCATTATTACTTTCCGTGTGACCACCAATGGCATTTCGGGGCCGCTGGAAAAGGTCATGCACAGCATCAGCATGTTCGACCGCAAGGGCCCGCTGACCCTCGACGGTTTCGAAAACTCCGGTGCCGATTTCATGCCCGAGTTCAAACCGTACATTCTCGACGGCAAAACCATCATCGCTTCGCCGCACAAGGTGTATGGCCCGGAAACCAATGACCTGGCCCTGCAACTGCGCAAGCACGGTGTGTCGCAAGTCATCCTGGCGGGCATGGCGGCGAACCTCTGCGTCGAGTCGCACCTGCGAGAGCTGCTGGAACAGGGTTTTGAAGTGGCCGTGGTGCGTGACGCCACCGCCGGCCCGACGACTCCGGAAGGCGATGGTTACCTGGCCGCGCTGATCAACTACCGCTACATCGCCAACGCCCTGTGGAGTACGGCGCAGACGCTGGACTATCTCAAGGCCTGAGGGTACGGACTGTCCCGGGTTTGCTGGCGAAGGCGTCGTCAGTCGCGATGCAGGACGTGAGGCCGCCTTCGCTGGCAAGCCAGCTCTACAGGATTGAGGTGGCCTCAGGTCGGGCGGCACGAACGAATTCTATGAAAGCCTTTAGCGTCGCCGGCACATGTCGACGGCTGGGGTAGTAGAGGTGCAAACCGGGGTAGAAGGGACACCAGTCGGCCAAGACCTGTATCAAGCTGCCACTGGCAATCTGTGCCTTGACCATGTCTTCGAATACGTAGGCCAGGCCCGCACCTTGCAACGCCGGGCCTACCATCAGGCTGACGTCGCCGAGAGTCAGCGGGCCGTCTATCTCGATTTCCTGGGCGATCCCGCCACGTTCAAATTCCCAGCGATACAGCGTGCCACTGGGGAAGCGATGGCGGATGCACGGCAGGCCATGTAGATCCTCGGGTTTTTGCGGAACGGGATATTTGCGGAAAAATGCCGGCGAGCCTACGACCACCGAACGCATGTAGCGGCCAATAGGCAGCGACACCATATCGGCCTCCAGCCGAACACCGAACCGCACACCGGCGTCGAATCCCTGCGCCACCACATCAACCAGCGCGTCGTCCGTCACGATCTCCAGCCTCACGTCCGGATAGGCTTCCAGGAAGCTGCTGGCCATCGGCAACAGCACCAGTTCAGCGGCTTGGCGGCCTGCGGTGATTCTCAAGTTGCCCGAGGGCTTATCGCGGAAATGGTTCAGGTCTTCCAATGCATCGTCGATGTCGCGAAAGGCGGGTTTCAATCGTGCGTGCAGACGTTCGCCCGCTTCGGTCAACCCGACGCTACGGGTGGTGCGATTGAATAACCTGACGCCGAGACGGTTCTCTAACGTCCGCACCGAATGGCTCAGCGCCGAAGGCGTGAGCCCGAGTTCCACCGCTGCCCGACTGAAATTCAAGTGTGTGGCCACGCACAGGAAAGTCGAGAGCTCTGCCGCTGAAGGCGCTTTCATCTGTGAATACCTTTCACAAAGTCATGCAAAATTATTGGGATTATCACATCAGTAGTGGAGTTTTAAAGTGGCGTCAACTCATCAAGAAGGCCCGGCAATCACGCTCGGGTCGCTGACAGGAGGAGTTGATATGCGTACTTGGCTCATTACTGGCGCTTCCCGTGGTTTTGGCACTCTCATCGCAGAACACGCTCTGCGTGCCGGCGACGCGGTCATTGCCACGGCCCGCAAACCCGAAGAAATCACCGCCAAACTGGGCGATCATCCAAACTTGCTGGCAGTGCGCCTGGACGTCACCCGCGAAGAAGAAGCGCATCAGGCGGTGGCAGAAGGCATCAAGCGTTTTGGCCGCATCGATGTGCTGATTAACAACGCCGGGTTCGGCGTGTTGGGGGCGGTGGAAGAAACCAGCGCCAGCGAGACCGAGCGCCTGTTCGCCACCAATGTCTTCGGCGTGCTCAACGTGACCCGCGCGGTGCTGCCGCACATGCGTCGCCAGCGCTCGGGGCATGTGATCAACATTTCCTCCATCGGCGGCTATCAGGCCTACATGGGTTGGGGTGTCTACGGTTCGACCAAGTTCGCGGTGGAGGGCATTACCGAGGCCCTGCATCAGGAATTGGCGCCGCTGGGGATTCACGCCACGGTGGTCGAACCTGGCTTTTTCCGCACGGATTTCCTTGATGAACAGTCGCTGGTGAAGACCGCGCTGGAACTGTCGGACTACGACGAAACGGTGGGTTTGATGCGCAAGCATGCCGAATCTGCCAACCATGCCCAACCGGGCGATCCGGTGAAGTTTGCCGAGGCCATGCTCGCGCTGGTCAATGCGCCGAAACCGCCACAGCGTCTGGCGCTGGGCAGCGACACCATCGCCCGCATCGAATCGAAAAACCGCCTGGTCGCTCAGGAGTTGGCGGAGTGGAATGAGCTGGCGCTGTCCACTGACTTCAAGGACTGATGCTGTGTAGGAGCCGGCTTGCTGGCGATAGCGGTCCGAAAGGCGACATCTGTGTCGACTGTTCCTCCGCCATCGCCAGCAAGCCGGCTCCTACAGGTTTGAGCTGTTTTGGGTGATATCCACTTGCCATCATCTCCGCTAGAATGCGCGCCGCCCGAGAGATGGATCCCGGGCGTTTTCTCATGGAGTTGTACTGTGAAATACCTCAGTAAAGTTGTTGCTACCACCGTGTTGGGTCTCGTATTGGCCGGTTGCAGCGGCGCGCCGATGAACACCCAGCATTACGACAGCAACCAGTACACCGTGCTGGGTCACAGCGAAGCCAGCGCCACCGGCCTGATGCTGTTCGGTGTGATCCCGATTCGGCAGAACAGCCGTTTTGTACGTGCACAGGACGCGGCGATCAAAGCCAAGGGCGGCGATGCCATGATCAATACCCAAGTGCAGGAACGCTGGTTCTGGGCGTGGGTCCTGAACGGCTACACCACCAAGGTGTCCGGTGATGTGATCAAGCTGAAAAACGTGCAGTAAAAGCCACAAGCAAAAAATCCGGAGCTCTCGACAGGCTCCGGATTTTTTTGCGCGCTGGCGGAGTATCAATGCCCGGTCAGCGGCATTCCAGGCAGAAGTGGGGCATGACGTCGGAGCTGGCATCGTAGCCATTGCTGCCGTCGGCGTAATGATTTTGCCGCAGCCGTTCTGAGCCACCTTCCGCCACGCGTGTGCCGCGCATCGCGTTGTAGTTGGACCCCGCGACCTGATTCTGCTGGAGACGGTCCGAACCGTCCGCAGCGAGTCGGCGTTCCTCCAGGCGATCGGCACCACCTTCGGCGACTCGGCGTTCCTTCAGGCGATCAGCGCCTCCTTCGGCGACCTGGTTCTGTTTTAGACGGTCCGCACCATCGGCTGCCAGTTGCCTTTCCTTGATGCGGTCAGCGCCGCCTTCTGCGAGGTTATGCGCGGCTGTACTGGCGCTATTGGCTCCGGCACCGGTCTCGGCGGCATGGGTGAACGGCGCGATAAAACCGATGGTGGAGCAGAGGGCAATTCCTAGTGCGAATGCACGGGTGTTCATCATGTTCACCTATGGGGCAGGGACTATTCGAGCAACAATCTGGCGGAATGAATGCAGCGCCTTACAGCGCTGGCACTCGATGTCGCCATCTTAGTTGCCCCAATAATCCCGTCACTCATGCATAGGTTGCCTGCGGGAATATCTTGGTATGAACAGCCCATACACGGGTATGGACTGCGACGGTCAATCGACCGGAATCACCGCCGGTTTTTTCTGGTCCTTCAGCAGGAATACGAGAAATTTGGCGGGTTTGTCCTGGCTGGCATTGCGCCCCACGGTGTGAATATCCTCGGGGCTTTCGTGGAAACTTTGCCCGGCTGTCAGTGTGACTTCCTTGCCGCCCTTGACGCCCATCACGATCGTGCCTTCGAGCACATAGATGAAGCCGTGGGCGTCATGTCGATGAACCGGATCTGCGCCACCGGGCGGGTATTCAACGGTAATCATCAGCACTTCCTTGCCGGGATAATCGGCCAGCGCCTGTTGCATCACTGGCGCGACGACAGGCGCGGGCGGCGTGGCGGTCTGACCCTGGGCGGTCATGGTCAGGGTGAACAACAGGGGCAGCAGGGCGAGGGGGAAACGGGTTCGCATGGGACTCTCCTGAACGTGGAAGAGGGCGGGTACGACCCGGTAATGCGATCAGTCAAAAGACCGAATGACGGAACAGTAACCCGTGGCGAGGGAGCTTGCTCCCGCTGGGGCGCGAAGCGGCCCCAAAAAAATGGGTCGGCTGCACCGCCCAACGGGAGCAAGCTCCCTCGCCACAGGCTCATGCTTGACTGATTGGCATTCGGGTAGTTCTCCACGGTCGTACTGCCCCCTATCGATGTAAAGGGAAGGATAGGCGTTGACGACGAATGGCTTCAGAGAGCGATGTCTGAAAGGCTTCGGTAAAGCCGCCAGACATGATGAAATAGCCGCCACTTTTCGCCGTACGCAACACCCGATCTGGAGCTGTAGATGAACAAAGCCGCGGTAATGACTTTCGCCGTTCTGCTCTGTGCAGGATTGTTCGGCGCGCCAGCGAACGCCGCCGGAGATGCCGAGGCCGGTGGGAAACTGTTCAAACGGGTGTGTGGCGGCTGCCATCAGATCGGCGAGTCGGCGCGGGCGTTTTTTGGTCCGCAACTCAACGGGGTTGTTGGGCGTGTGGCGGGGAGCACCACGGATTATCAATATTCGGACGCCATGAAGTCTTCGGGCATCGTCTGGACGCGGGAAAAACTGGCGGCGTACATCGAAGATCCGAAAGCCGTGGTGTCCGGCACCAGGATGATTTTCTGGGGGATCAGCGATCAGGAAAAAATCGATGATTTGTTGGCGTATCTGGAGACCTTTTCGGCGCAGTGATGGTTTGGATGCCAGATCAAAAGATCGCAGCCTTCGGCAGCTCCTACAGGGGACTTTTTAACGACGCAATTGCGCGCAGTGATCCTCTTCCGGTTGCGCTGCCGTGTACCACACGTAATCGGCGCTTTCGAAGGTCACGGTCTTGCCCGCTTCGGCCAGTATCAGCACCGCGTTGCCCTGGCCCGCGCCAAGATCCTGCAAGTGCAGCGGCACTCCCAAATCCTTGCGCACATGGAATGCACCGGCCAACAACAACGCAGGTTTGGGCGCGGCCATCAGGCGCTCGGCCATGCGTCGATCGCGTTGTTGCTGGACGGCCAACATCGCCGGCATCTGTGACTCGGGCAACAAGCCGCAATGGGACTGGCGAATGTCCTCCAGCAATGTGGTTTGTACCTGCTGGGCGGTGGACGCTTCGCCGTTCAACGTCGGGCGCTGTTTATAAATCTGCATGATCTGCGAGCGATCCAGATTGGCCGACAGCAGCGGGTAGGGCTGTCGCAGCGCGTAGTTAATCAACGCCCCGTAAACGCCCCAATCCCAATTGGCTTGCCAAGCCAGTGCCTGATAAGAATCGGCCGGCGGCTGACCAGCGTGGGTGGCCGCTTGAGCCGCATCGACTTTCGCCTGTTGATCGGGGTTGAGCATTTCCATCAACAGACTGCCCTGCGGACGTTGCTTGGCCAGTTCGCGCAGCAGCCACAGCTGCAAGGCGTGGTGATCGGGGTTGTCGTGTTGTTCACCGACCAAAACCCGCGGTGCAACGGCCAGGCGTTCGACCAACGCTTGCGGCGTGAGGGGTCGACCGGTGGCGAGCTCGCGGATCACGCCGAAATCAGTGTGATCCCGTCCTTCCTGCGCGATGGGTGCCGGTGGTGGCGATACGTCCTTGGATTGGCAGGCAGCCAACAGGCTGAACAGACATAGCAGCAGAATGCGCATCGGTTCTCCTCAAACGATTGCCGCCCTCTCTCGCAAAAGGGGGCGGGTTTCAGCGCGCGATAATCAACGGATGGCCGCGTTCCGGGTGACGGTGGATTAGCACTTGCAGTCCATAAACCGCTTCCAGTGCTTCGGCGGTGAGGACTTCGTCCGGCGTGCCGTAAGCGTGAGGGCGACCGTCCTGCAACAACAGCAAGTGATCGCAATAACGTGCGGCCAGGTTGAGGTCATGCAGGATCACCAATACCGCCGCGCCACGAGTGGCGAAATCGCGCACTGCTTGCAGGATAGTGTGCTGGTGCAGCGGGTCGAGCATGGATGTCGGTTCGTCGAGCAACAAGGTCTGCCCCTCCGCGCCGGGCCACAATTGCGCGAGCACCCGCGCCAGATGCACACGCTGGCGCTCGCCACCGGACAGGGCCAGATAGCTGCGCCCGGCCAGGTGCAGGGCGTCGGCGGCACCCAGCGCTTCGGCGACGATTTCGGCATCACGCACGCGGCCACTGGCATAAGGCAAGCGGCCCATGCCCACCACTTCGTTGACCGAGAACGCAAAGTTCAGGCTCGAACTCTGGGGCAATACCGCCAGGCGTTTGGCTCGCTCCTGACCGGGCCAGTCAGCGAGCTTGCGCCCGTCCAGGCTGACCGTACCTTCGCTGGCCGGCAACTCATCGCACAAGGCGGCGAGCAGGGTGCTTTTGCCGGCGCCGTTGGGGCCCAGCACGCCGAGGACTTGCCCCGCATGCAACTCGATATCGATGTCCGTCAGCACGGTGCGACTGCCGCGCCGCACCAGCAAGTTGTTTGCCCGCAACATCAGGAACGCCCCCGCACCAGCAGATAAAGGAAGAAGGGTGCACCGATGAGTGCGGTGACAATGCCGATCGGCAATTCGGCCGGCGCCAGCATCAGTCGCGCGACCAGATCGGCCAGCAACAACAGGCTGGAACCAGCGAGCAATGACGCCGGCAGCAATACGCGATGATCCGGCCCGACCAGCAGCCGCATCAAGTGTGGAACCACTAGGCCGATAAACCCGATCAGGCCCGCAGCCGCGACCGCAGCACCGACACCCAGCGCCGTGCACAACACCAGCTCCAGTTTGATCCGCTCGACATCGAAACCCAGGTGACGCGCTTCCGATTCACCCAGCAGCATCGCATTGAGTGCCGCCGCGCGACGGGGCAACCACAACGCCACGCCGACCGCGACCATCAGCAACGGCCACAGGCGCGGATAGCTGGCACCGTTGAGGCTGCCCAGGTTCCAAAAGGTCAGGGTGCGCAGGGTGGCATCGTCAGCCAGGTAGGTGAACAATCCGACCCCGGCACCGGCCATGGCCGTCATCGCTACGCCCGCCAACAACATGGTGGCGACGTTGGTCTGGCCATTGCTGCGGCCGAAGCGATACACCACCGCGGTGACGATCAAGCCACCGACGAAGGCGCAGACCGACAGCAGATACGGTTCAATGGCCGGCGGCAATCCGCCAAGCATGCTGCCGCCGACAATGGCGAGGGCCGCGCCCAGTGCCGCACCACCCGACACCCCGACCAGTCCCGGATCCGCCAGCGGATTGCGAAACAACCCTTGCATGGCCACGCCGGACAACGCCAGCACCGAACCGACCGCGATGCCGAGCAAACTGCGCGGCAGGCGGATCTGCCCGAGAATCAGCTCGGCCTGTTGGGTATCGCCGCCGTCCACCGGCAACCCGAACAGCCGCAGCCCGGCCAGCAAGGTATCGCCCAGCGGCAGGCTGACCGGCCCGAGCGCCAGGGACAGCCAGAACACTAACACCAGCAACAGACCCAGGAATATCAGCATCGGCCGCGGCCGAACGATGGCCGTCATCGCTCGATCTCGGCGGCCAGCATTGATTTCATACGCATCAGGAGACTTCCTTGGTCGATCAGGTAGCGGCTGATGATGCCATCGACGCTCGGCTTGTGCACACGCGTCTAACCGACGCGGGTTGCTGACCTGCCTGCACTGAATATTTTTCTGAGCGATTCGCCGGATCCTGGGGGAGCGGGCTTGCCCGCGATAGCGGTGTATCAGTCGCCATTGACGTTACCTGACACTCCGCAATCGCGGGCAAGCCCGCTCCCACAGGTTTTTGTGTGTTAACCGTTAATGGCGGCCAACGCCCTGGAAACCCCCGCGCCGTAGAACGGATCGGCCTTGGTGCAATGTGCGATATGGCGCTGTTGAACCGCTTGGGAAACGCCACTGAGTGAGCGCGCGGTGTTTTCGAACAGGGCTTGTTTCTGCGCTTGTGACACCAAGCGGAACAGATTGCCTGGTTGTTCGAAATGGTCCTCATCCACGCGATGATCCCAATGCCCGGCCGCCCCGGAAAATCCCGCACGCGACGATCAAGCCCACCAACCACACCAGCGCGTTCTCCAGCGGCTTCAGGCTGGTAGCGATCAAGAAACGAGAAGTCCTTTGGCCAGAGTTGTACAGCATCTTGCTGTCGGCTCCTTTTAGGAAGGGATGTGTGCTGCGTGCATGGGCAGGCTTATTTGTCTGGTTTTCGATCATGCGCGCCTCGGTTTCTGGTCGGGCTGGGGGCGGAGAATCGGTTCAGTATCCTAGAAGCACGGGCCTGCGTTCCGTTAGGACAAAAAACCCGAAATATCTGCCAGGCGTTGGCGCACGCGGTGATCTAAAACAGTTGGAAGTCATTAATAAAATTGATTTTTTTAGTCACTGGCTATACCGAGGTATCAATGCACTCATCTAACGCATGAGTGAGCTGTCCCCATGTACGACAGACGATTTTCATCCGCGCAATTAACCTGTCCATGCACTTTCCTGAACTCTTTGGCCTTGTGCCCAGGTAACGAACATCATGAACAGAAATGACCTGCGTCGTGCCGACATCAATCTGCTGGTGGTGTTCGAGACGATGATGCACGAGCGAAATGTCAGCCGCGTCGGTGAGAAGCTGTTCCTCGGCCAGCCAGCCATCAGCGGTGCATTGGGCCGTTTGCGGGTGATGTTCGATGACCCGTTGTTCGTTCGTGCCGGAAGGGTGATGGAGCCGACCGCGCGGGCGGAAGAAATCTTCTCCAACCTGACGCCGGCGCTGGACGGCATGGCGGCCGCGTTGAGCCGTTGCCAGTCGTTCGACCCGCGCACCAGTGAAGCGACTTTTCATGTCGGACTCTCTGATGACGTCGAATACGCGTTGCTCCCGCGTCTGTTGCGGCAGCTGCAAATCGAGGCACCGAACATCAGGTTGATCGTGCGTCGAGCCGATCACCGGCAGATGTCGCAGATATTGCTCAGCGGCGAAGTATCCCTCGGCATCAGCCATACCCACGACCTGCCGGCGACGGCACGCCGCAAGGGCCTGCGGCCAATTCGCCCGATGCTGCTGCGGGCGGATAGTCGACCCGGTCCATTAGGATTGTAGGAGTTTTGCCGCCGTCCACACGCCATGGTGTCGTCGACAGGCAACGTGATGGACGACACCGATCAGGCCCTTGGACTGCTTGATCGGCAGCGCAAAGTCGTGCTGACGGTTCCGCAGTTCAGTGCGTTGCCGGTGCTGTTGGCACACAGTGAAATGTTGGCCATCGTGCCGGATTACGTGGCCAGGGCCATGGTATCGCCGGGTGGATTGCGCGCCGAGCCGGCGCCGGTGGAGTTGCCTTCGCAGGAGCTTTCCATGGTCTGGCGCGCGGCGGTGCACAACGATCCGGGCGAGCGCTGGTTACGTTCACGCTGCAATGGTTTTTTCTGCGAGCCGGTCGAGCTGCAAGTGGTGCCAAAGCCTCGACCGGTGCTGCCCAGCGATCAGGCTTTACTGGCGGCCAGATAAGCGCCGAGACGTTGGCCCATTTCCGCGCCCAACGCTTGCAAGCCGCTCAACGGACGAACCATCACTTCGAATTCGACGATTTTTCCCTGTTCGTTGAAGCGGATCATGTCGATGCCCTTCAACTGTTTTTCGCCGACTGTGGCGCTGAATTCCAGCACCACATTCAAGCCGTCGGCGCTGACCAGTTCGCGGTGGTAGGCAAAGTCTTCGAACACCTTGCACACGGTGTTGAGGATCATCGACACCACCGGCGCGCCCGGATACGGCGTGTGCGCCATGGGCGAGCGGAACACGGCTTGCGGGTCCAGCAACTCCGGCAAGTGGCTCAAGTCACCGCTGCGGATCATCTCGTGCCATTGGCTCAAGGATGCGGCGGCGTTGGGGTGCAGTTTCAGTTCAGACATTTTCAACTCCTGTTTTTTTGTTGTTGTTCAATGTTGCCTGATGCAGTTGTGCGAAAGCGCGCGGCGATCACCTCCGCGGCATCGCCTGCCCAAACACGGTAGGTTGCCGGTCCGGGGTGGAAACCATCCCGCGCCATTGATCCAGCCATGGGCACTAGCCGGGTGCTCAGCAGCGTACAGTGATCCGTGCTTGCCGCCAGTTTGGCAAGCTGCCGGTTGAAACAGGCCGCCCGATGGCCCAGGTACCATCGCAGCGGTTGCGGCAGCGCAGGAAACAGATGCATGGGCGGAAGCGGGGAGACGACGATCTGCTTCACCGCGAATTTGTCGCGCAGGACGTCGATCAAGCGTTGTTGCCGGGCGATCCACTGCTCAACCGCCAAGGTGCTGGTGACATCATTGACGCCAATGGACAGCAGCACCACATCGAAGGGTTCCGGGGCGTGGTGTTCGAGCAATTCCAGCAGTGTCTGCGAATCCAGACCGGACCGCGCCCAGAGCTTCCAGCTCAGCCGATATTGCCTGGCCAGCAGGCTGACCAACTGTCCGCTCAACGCATCGGCCTGCGTCGACACCCCGACGCCGGCAGCGGCGCTATCGCCGAGAATCAACAAGCGCAAGGCTTCGCCACTTCCCGCAACACCCTCGCGTTCGCCCTCGGCTTCCGGCAATTTTGGGGTTACCCGGCGCGTGTATTGCCCCTGCATAAGTAGCACGGGGCCGAGCATTATTTTGGCCAGCGCTTCGGTCTTGCTCATGCTTGAGGTCCAGATCAGGGAGGTCGCGACACATTAAGCAAGGCTGCCAGATCCACCCATGGCGCGTCACCGGTCATATCAGCCGAAATGCTGTTCACTTAAACGCTGTGGCGAGGGAGCTTGCTCCCGCTGGACTGCACAGCAGTCCCGCTCTTTTTGAATGAAGAGGGGGCCGCTTCGCGACCCAGCGGGAGCAAGCTCCCTCGCCACAGGTTTTCGTTTGTCTCGAAAGCAAACTCGGCGTCCACGAAAAAGCCCGGCTGATCAGGCCGGGCTTTTTCGTGGGTATTGCGGTGAAGCGATTTATTTAGGCGACGGTGTTGCCTTGCAGACGGTCGGAGCCATCGGCCGCGACGGTGTTGCCTTGCAGGCGATCCGAGCCATCAGCGGCAACGGTGTTGCCTTGCAGACGGTCGGAGCCATCGGCCGCGACGGTGTTGCCTTGCAGGCGATCCGAACCATCAGCAGCAACGCGATTTTCAATCAGGCGGTCAGAGCCACCTTCGGCGACACGATTCTGGATCAAACGATCCGAACCACCTTCAGCCACACGGCTTTCAATCAGACGATCCGAGCCACCTTCAGCGACAACTGGCTGAGTAGCGGTAGCGGCAAAAGCGTTAACTGCAAAAACCGAGAAAGCGATGCTGAGGATAGTTTGGCGTTTCATGATCGTGTGCTCCAAGGTGTTGTTGGTTGGTATGGAGCCAATGTTACGCCGCGGATTTTTTAAGAGAACTTCATTGAGTTGATGGTGACTATTGACGCAGTCAATGGATGGTAGAGACGGCTTTTTGTAGGAGCCCGGCTTGTTGGCGATGGCGTCCTTGAGAGCGCTATCGCCAGCAAGCCGGCTCCTACCGGTATGGGTCGTGCTTATTGATCAGTGATGCACAACTCTCCGGTGGCACGGATCAGTGCCTGGCCGTGCAGCGCATCCTTGATCAGGCCGGAGCGCTCTTTGGCCAGCCAGTTCGGGCATTCCGGGTCGACGCGGTAGGGCACGAAATCAGCGTATTGCTGCAACAGGCGGCTTTGCAGTTCATCCAGTTTCGGCCTGATTTGATTCAGGTCCGGCCGTGGTACATCAGGTGCATTGCGCGCCGCTTGCCATTGCGCGATCAGCCCGTACTGCACCAGTTTGTTGGCTTCGATCTGGGCGGCGATCAATTCGGCGGCCTCATCCGCGTCCACGTTTTTCTCAATCGCAATCTTCCTGGCATTGGCGATGACTTGCGCTTCCCGAGTGCTGTCCTGGATCGGCTTGCCGCTGTCCCACTTGGTCAGCGCTACCTGGTCAGCGATGTTCAGGCGCTCGTTGATCGTCGCCAGCAGCGGTTGCAAGGGTTCAGGTGCCGGGGAAGGTGTTTCAGCGTGGGCGCCGCCCGCGAGCAGACCGATCAGGGTGCAGGTCGACAGATGCGGCAAGCGTGGGAAGCGGAGCATGGGTAAACCTCGTTGGACGCTGGATTCACTATCACTGTTATGTAACACAGGTGAGACAGCGGAACGAAGGCCCATTGACGGGTTTGTTGAAGATTGAGCGCGCGTGTCACTCAGCCAACCGTCGTTCGATCTGTGCCAGCTCCCAAGTGCTGAGCAAACTGACCGGGTCGGTGCCGTAATGCTGCCAACCGTCGTACTCACGACCATCGGGGCTTTGGCAATGCAGGCAGTGGCGCAGATGATTGCCGTCGACATCCAGGGTCATGCGCCAGCCCTCGATGTCGACCTGCGCGTGGCCCTGTCCGGGCTGATCGGCGAGACGCGCGAACGGGCGAATGCCTTGGGCGACATCACGCAATTGCTGGTAAACCTCGCGGGCGGTCAGGGGCGGCACGGCTGTCTCCGGTGAGTGTGCGGGGGCACAGGATAGACGATTGAGTGATGGATTTTGAGCATGAAAAAGCCCGGCTGATCAGGCCGGGCTTTTCGTGGGTACTGCGGTGAAGCCATTGGTTCAGGCAACGGTGTTGCCTTGCAG
>NZ_JSAK01000004.1:215148-224893 GCF_000802965.1 Pseudomonas fluorescens
TTGCAGGCGATCGGAGCCATCAGCCGCAACGCGATTTTCAATCAGGCGGTCAGAGCCACCTTCGGCGACACGATTCTGGATCAAACGATCCGAACCACCTTCAGCCACACGGCTTTCAATCAGACGATCCGAGCCACCTTCAGCGACAACTGGCTGAGTAGCGGTAGCGGCAAAAGCGTTAACTGCAAAAACCGAGAAAGCGATGCTGAGGATAGTTTGGCGTTTCATGATCGTGTGCTCCGGGGTGTTATTGGTTGGTATGGAGCTGATGTTACGCCGCGGATTTTTTAAGAGAACTTCATTGAGTTGATGGTGGCTATTGACGCAGTCAATGGATGGTAGAGACGGCTTTTTGTAGGAGCCCGGCTTGCTGGCGATGGCGTCCTTGAAAGTGCTATCGCCAGCAAGCCGGCTCCTACAGGCTTGGGTTGTGCTTATTGTGGGATAAGCGGGGCGCTTCGCACCCCAGCGGGAGCAAGCTCCCTCGCCACAGGTTCAACGGTCGCGCTTAGGATCATTCAGTCAACCCGGCCAACCGCATCCGCGCGCAAATGCCTTTGTGGCGAGGGAGCTTGCTCCCGCTGGACTGCGAAGCAGTCCCACTCAAGCCTCACTGATCTTGCTCACACTGGTGATCTGCCCATTCCATACCATCTCGTAATGCGCGGCCTGAACAACTGAAGACACTGGCCTCGGCGTCATCAACGCCCAGCAATAACCACCCGGCATCCGCACCGAGTGGTATCGCAGACCAGAATGGCCTGCATCCCTGATCGCCCGGCCCAACAAACGGGAATGGCTGTAATCATCAGGCGCATACACCGGATCATTCATCGGCAGGGAAGTGGCATCCCTCATCCCGGCCTCCACGAACGCGCAAGCCAACCCTCGAAACACAAACCGCTCGTAGTTCAAACCCGGCACGTGCGACCAATACAGGCTCTGATGATGCCGCACCTCAGCCAGTGCCGTGTCCATGGAATCCGCCAGGTACAAGACGCCAAAACGCCCATCACTGAACCGCGACCCGGCTGGGTTGACGTGGGTAAACGGCGCAATCGCGTAAGAGCAGCCAGGAATGCCGAATGGAATCTCGCTGCGCGCAATCAACTCCAGCTGACCCACTTCATTCTTCAGCCGGGGATTGGTCAGCGCCTGAATCTGATACAGCACCTCAAACTCATCCGCGTCCGCCACGTCATCGAACAAGGCAATGGGCGGAAACTTCGAATTGACCAGTCGATAAGCCTGTAATGACGCGCCGGCCAGCGCAGGCAGTTCGCTCACCGTCACCATTGCGCGCCACGCAGCACGTCGATGCGCCGGAAGGTTTCATACAAGGAAATCATGTCGCCCTGAGCCATGATCTCCAGCGGTGAGCGGCCGTTGAAAAACTCGTTGTGGTTGGCCATCGCCGGGAAGCCGTAGACGTTGTCCGGGTTATCGAACACGAGGCGCAGGGCGGCGTGAATGTTCAGCACAAAACTGATGCGCTGCATCTGATCGGAATCCAGCGCCACGGCCCAATCGGCATCGCGCTGGCGGGCACGGGTGTAAGTGCTGCGGGAAATGCGCAAGATGCGACACGCCTGATCGCTCGACGCCCGCCACTTTTCCAGGATGCCCACGGCGGCGCGCAAACCGGCAACACACTGGCTTTTGCTGAAGCCTTGGGCTTGGAGGGGGACGGCCATTTTTGCTACCTGATTTGAGTCCATGGACTCAAATGTATGCAATCAGCATCTATAGAGCAAGGTTGGCCGACCAGCGGCCACCCTTGAAAGCAAGCGAGCCCGCCAGAACGGCGGGCCCGGGAAGGTGGATCAGAGTTTCGGCAACTGCCCGATGCGTCCCATCATCTCGGTGACGATCTGCAAGTCCAGCAGGAATTGCTCGGTGGTCTTGAACTCATTGTCGTTGTGGCCGGTGTATTTCACGTCCGGCATCGCCAGGCCGAATTGCACGCCATTGGGCAGTTCATGGACCGAAGTGGCGCCGGCGGAAGTGCCGAACTTGTGTTCCATGCCCAGGTTTTCGCTGGCCACGGCGAGCAGCGCCTTGACCCATTCACCCTCTGGGTTGCGATACATCGGCTCGGCGATCGAGTAATCGAAAGCAGGTGTGATGTGGGTCTTTTTGCTCCAGGCATCCAGCTTGCCAGCGATTTCCGACTTGAGCGTTTCCGGCGATTTGCCCTTCGGCACGCGCAGGTTGACCGCCAGTTTGAAGGCTTTGTCGTCCACCCCGACATAGGTCAGGGACGTGGTCAGCGGGCCCATGAACTCATCGGCAAAACCGACGCCCAATTTGCCACCCAGATAATCCAGCCCCCAGTTGTCAGCGGCATAGCGTGCAGCGTCGGTGATCTGGTTGTGCTTGAGCGCGACCTTGCCGTCCAGACCATTAATGAAATCGAGCATCCGTGCCACCGGGTTGACGCCGGACTCGGGCTCGGAAGAGTGAGCAGAAACCCCGGTGACGGTCAGTTTTACGTCCTTGCCGTCGACCTTCGCCGCCACCTGGAAGTTACCGCCATTGCGCTTGGCGTACTCGGCACCGACCTTTTGCAGGCTGGCGGCCAATTCGGCGGGCTTGTCTGTCAGCAACGTGGCGACCGATGTCGACGGAATCTGGTTGGTGGCCAGGCCGCCGGTCATGGAGATGATTTCTGCACCTTTGCCTTCAGCTTTACGCTTGGCAAAACTGGCCATGACGGTGCCGTAGCCTTTTTCGGCAATCACCACCGGGTAGCCACCATCCAGCGCCAGGTTGTAGTTGGGCGTCGGGTTGCGTTCGAAGTAGTAGGGGATGGCGTCGCCGGTGGTTTCTTCGGTGGTGTCGACCAGCAGCTTGAAGTTACGGGCCAGCGGCAGCTTCTCTTCCTTGATGATTTTCATGGCGTAGAGCGCGACGACGATGCCGTTCTTGTCATCCTCGGTGCCCCGGCCATACATGCGGTCGCCGATCTGGGTGACCTTGAACGGATCGAGTCGCGTGCCGTCCTGCAGCACCCAGTTTTCCGGGGTCACCGGCACCACATCGGCGTGGGCGTGAATGCCCACGACTTCGTCGCCCGTGCCTTCCAGGGAGATTTCATAGACGCGGTTGTCGACGTTGCGGAAGTTCAGGTTGAACGCCTGGGCGAGGCCCTTGATCTTATCGGCGATCTTCAGGAATTCCGGGTTCTCGTGCTGGGCAACGCCGTCCACGCGCACGGTCGGAATCGCCACCAATTCGCGCAAGGTTTCAGTGGCTGCGCTGCCGTATTTCACCCGTGCATACAGGCCAAGCAGGCGATGGATTTCGTTTTGCTGCTCGGCGGATAGCGACTTGTTGTCGAGGAAGGCACTGATGGCCGTGCCGAGGTCAGCGGTTTTCGCGACATCGCTCTTGGCCAGGCTTCCCAGGAACGCCCGGAAATCCGTGACCGAAGAATCACTGAACTTCTTGAGGATGGCCGAACTCTGTTGCGCTGTGATATTGGCGTGTGCGGCGGTGGTAAACGCCGAAAGGCTGGCGAACATCAGGGTGGCCGCAGCCAGATGCTTGAGTGAAAAATCCATGGGTAAGGCATTCCTTTGCAGGCGGTTTGTAAGAAATATCTGATCGTTTAATCAGAAACATTTGCAAACTAACACCGTGAAGGAGTGATGCGGCAGCCCTTAAGTGCGATCTGTCGCACAGAAATGCAAAAGCGGCGCAGAAACGAAAAAAACCTGATGGCTGTAGGCCTGTACTCACTTGGAATCGACGGCGATCGTCGAATATGGGGTGTCGGTCGGAAGTCATCAGGTGAGCACTCATTGTTTATCTACTACAGTCGATAGCTAGTGGTGCAACCTACTTGTCTTGAATTCTTGCGGGAATCTATGCCCAATACCCCCCGAACTATCGCAAACACGCCGTCTAATCGATCAAGCGTTGCGTTGACTCGCGCTTCTCTTTTCAAGTTTCTGTGGCTTCTGGTCGGGGTCTTTTTACTCGCCAGTTATTTGCTGGTTTACCTGGCGAATGATTTAAACAGGACAGAGCAGGCCGAGAGCGCCTTTTATACGAAGAAGGCGGTGCAATCCCTGGAAAAGTCGACGCTTTCGACGGTCAGGGATTACGCGTTCTGGGGCGATGCTTACAAGCACCTGCATACGCAGGTGGACGCCGATTGGGCTTATGTTCGGCAAAATGTTGGGCCTACGCTTTACGCGGATTTCGGGTTTCAGGGGCTGTTTGTCGTCAATGATGCCGATCGCACGGTGTACGCCGTGATCAAGGGTGAACTGAAACCCGTTGACGCCTCGCAATGGCTCAAGCAATCGATGGGCGCGATTCTTGAGAAGGCACGCGCGGGGGCGGAATCGGAGACGCCGACGACAGCCTTCGTCAATATTGACGGCGTGCCGGCGCTGGTCGCCGCAGCAGCGATTACGCCGGGCACAGACCCGACCGTTTCACGGGATGACAGAGCGCCGTCGGTGTTGATTTTCGTCGACATCCTGGACAGCGCCAGACTCGAATCACTGGGCCGGGATTACGGGGTCGACGACCTGCGCGTGGCTACCTCCGAGGAAGCGCAGGGTCTATCCGTCTTTCCATTAGGCGAGAACGGCGAGGCGGGCACTTTGGTTTGGAACCCACCCCAGCCCGGCCAGCGATTGTTGGGGCTGGGTTTGCCATTGGTGGGGATCGCCGCGTTGCTGGTGTGCCTGATGACCTGGGTCATTTTGCGTCGCACCACGGTGGGTGCCCGGGCGCTTGACGCCAGCTACGCTTCGCTGCAAGACAGTCAGGCTGCCCTGGCCACCAGCGAAGCACGTTTTCGCGACGTCGTCGAAGCGAGTTCGGACTGGGTATGGGAAATAGACGCGGGCTGGCACTTCACCTACCTGTCAGAACGCTTTGAAGGTGTGACAGGGCTTTCCAGGGAACGTTGGATCGGTGCTGCGATGGATGACCTGCTGCGCACCGAGTTAGGCACGGTCTCTCAGTGGCTGAGCATCCCGAACCGTCGCCCGGATATCAGCGTTCAGTGCCGCTACGTCGATACCCAAGGCCAAGAGCGAATCACTCGTCTTTCGGCGCGAAAGATGACCGGTGGAGGCTTCCGTGGGACTTCGACGGACGTCACGGACGAAGTCGAAGCCCGTCGACGCATCGAATTCCTTTCACAGCATGATGCCCTGACCGGGTTGCCCAACAGGACGCGGCTCCAGGAGTTTCTTGACGGCAAACTCAAGGCGGTCCCGACGCAAGAGCAGCCATTGGTCATGCTCAGCCTGGACCTTGACCGATTCAAACCGGTGAACGACCTGCTCGGGCATGCGGCCGGTGACCGGGTACTCAATGAAGTGTCGAATCGCCTGGCCGAGTGTATTCGCCATGGCGACCTTGTGGCCCGCATTGGTGGGGACGAGTTTGTTCTGATTCTCACGGACTTGCGCTCACAAGACGAAGTCGAGGCGCTCTGTCGGCGCCTGATCGAGTCCATCGAGCACCCGATACTGATCGATGAACAGGAAGTGTTCGTCAGCACCAGCATCGGAATCGCGATGGCGCCCAATGACGCCACCGAGGCAACTGAACTGCTTCGCTATGCCGATATCGCGTTGTACGAGTCCAAGGCCGCAGGTCGTAACACCTGGCGCTTTTACGCTGGTGACATGAACGCGAAAATCATCGAGCGCCGTCGTTTGGAAAGCGACCTGCGCTTCGCCATCAAGCACAATGAATTGCGCCTGCATTTTCAACCGCGTTTTCGTATCGCCGACGGGCAGATGGTCGGGGCCGAGGCGCTGGTTCGGTGGCAGCATCCTGAGCGTGGCTTGATACCGCCCGATACGTTTATTCCTATTGCCGAAGAAACAGGGTTGATTATTGCCTTGAGCAATTGGGTGATAGATACCGCCTGCCGGTACGCCGTGCAGTGGCCGGACAATTTGTTCGTGTCCATTAACCTTTCGCCCTCCGAATTCAAGCGAGGGAATTTGGTGGAGCGCGTGCAGCAAGCACTGCTCGAATCGGGTATCGCTCCGGGCCGGGTTGAACTGGAAATCACCGAAAGCGTCATGCTCGAAGATGCGGCAGGCGCGCTGGAAGTGATGCATTCGCTCAAGCGTCTCGGCGTTCGGATCGCCATGGACGACTTTGGAACTGGTTATTCGTCCCTGAGCTACCTGCGCACATTCCCTTTCGATGGACTGAAAATCGACCGCAGCTTCCTGAACAGGCTGGCGGAAAGCGATGACGACAAATCCATCATTCAGGCGATCGTTGGGTTGGGGCAGGCGTTGTCACTCACCGTGACGGCAGAGGGCATTGAGACGGCCGAGCAATTGACTTTGTTAAAAGCGGTGGCGTGTGACGAAGGCCAAGGTTATTTCCTGAGCCGTCCGCTCGATATCGAAGGTTTCAGCAAGTTGGCCGGTGTCAGAAAAGCTACAGGCTCCAGAAGTAACGTTTAAAAACCCTGACAAGAAAAAGGGCGCCTGAGGCGCCCGTTCATCAATCAAATCACCCATCGCCGACCCTTGAGTGGGCAGGCAAGGTCTGAATCAGTCCGGCGTCTCCTCATCAGCAGGCACCTCTTTCCAGCTGTCGTCCGGATCAAAGAGCTTCATTGCCTGCGCCACTTTCTCCCCATCCGGTCCCAGGTCTTTTTCGAAGACCTGGCCATCATGGCTGATCATGAAACTCATCACTCCGGTATCGCCGTATTTCTCCGGCCAGGCGATCAGGGCAAAACCTCGGCTCATCTTGTCGCCAATGAGGTAGCTGTAGGCGCCGCCCGGTGCCGAAGGGCCCTGGCCCATCAGGATGCGGAAGTGATAACCATGCCAGGCTTCGCCGGCAATGGTTTTGCCGAACGTGGGGCCCAACGGGCTGATCTGGCCGCTGTCGTCGTCCGCCCAATAGAGGCCGTCGTGCTGGCCGGGGGAGCTGTAGATATTTTGCGCATATTCCAGCGCACCGTCGCCGTCACGATCCACCGACGCGTATTCCATTTGGGCATCGTGGTAGGCCAACGCTGATTGCACGGCGTCGAGCTCGTTGCGGCCGATCCGGCGCGCACGGACTTCGGCACTGCCGCCCTTGATGTCGAAGCGCCAACCGTTCGCGCTTTTAACGATGGGAATCGGCAGCGTCCAGTGGGCACTGCCAACCGACAGGATCGCCTTGTTGTCGCCGGATTTTTCAAACTGGTGTTGCTCGTGGTATTGCTTCAAAAACGCTTCCACGTCTTTGCGCTCGGCACCTTCGCGCGGGATGAAACTACGCCATTCCTTGCCGAGTATCTCGGTCAGGCGTTCGTGATTGGCATGTTCTTTACCCAACGCTTCGACGAAGGCTTCAGCGGCCTTCTCCGGCGTCGGGAATTCCTGCTGTGCCGCCGCCATGCCCGACCACGCCAAACCGACTGTGATCGCCAAGGCATGAAGCAGCACGCCCTTGCGTGCCTTTACTCGAGGATGAATATTCAACGACGGCCCCCCCTGGAACGCGCTGGTGGACTGGACGGCCGACTGACCTGATGGCCGGCTGACCGCGAGGCGCTGGGGCGCTGAGTAGATGCCTGGCTGGCCCGGCCACGATTGGCTTGTATGTTGGTTTGCGACGGTGAGCGTGCTCCGGCGAAGGCATTGTTGCGGGCACTGCCCCGGTTGACGGCCGGTGTGGTCTGGCGTTTTTGCGTCGTTTGGCGCGCCTGGGCGTTGCGCTGATTCGCTTGAGTGGTCTGCCTCTTCGGTTGCTGCGCTTCCCGAGTGTTTCTGGTCGTGCCCTGGCTTCGGTCCGCGGCCCTCGCTCTATCAGCCGCCCTGGCTCTATCTGCCGTGTTCGTTCTGTCGGCACCGCCCTGCATGCGATTGCCGGCCGAGGCTCGGGACTGGGCTTCGCGCGCCCGATCACGAGCTTCGAGGTTGCTGGTGGCAGGTCGTTCGATGCCGGCGCGGTCCATTGAGCTGCGGGCATTTTCCCGAGCCTGGGCGCGCTGGGCATTGTCGCCGCGATAGGCCTGACGCTGATTGGCACCGTTCAGTTGGCGACCGTACTGTTCGCGGCTCCTGTTGTCGCGATAGGGAACACCATTGCGGTGAGCGGCATTGTGCTCCCACTTGTTCGAATTGATGCGGTTGTTGCCGTTGATGTTGTTGTAGCGATTGACGTCGATGTCGACGTCGTTGTTGCCCCAGTCACATTCGCCCCACAACGCCCCGACGATTGCCACACCGGTACCAAACGCCAACCCGGCCATCAATGCCTGACCGGGGTAATAGTAAGGTGGCGGTGGATAGTACGCCGGCGGCGACGCGGGATAGGGCCAGGTGCCGTAGGTGGTGGTCGGGTTATAGGTGGGTACGTACACAACCTGCGGATCGGCGGGCTGAATGATGATGGTGGAGCTGCTGGCGGGGGCCGCAGCTGCGGGCGCGGATTCCTGCGCAGGCGCGGGAGCCGGGGGCGCGGCATTCTGGATCGTCACGTTCTGATACTGGTTGCTCTGCAGGTTGCCTGCTGCCTGCGCCTGATGCCGCAAGCGTTGCACGGCATTCATGACATCGTCGGGTTGTGCCAGGAAAGCATCCCCCAAGCGTTGCACCCAGACTGGGTCCTGTCCCAGTGTCGCCAACATCTGCGGGAACGCAACCAGCGCCTGCACACTCGGGTCCCAAGGCTGGGTCGCCACTTGCTTGACCGCATCATCGCCCTTGGCGTCCGGGTGCGCTTTGGACCAGGTGACGGCCTCGGCAACTTCTCCGGGATAGGTGGACGCCATCAGTAATTGTGCCAGCAGCGGATCCGGATACAACGCGATGGGCGCGAGCATTTGATCCAGTTGTTCCTGGGTAAACACCGGGTCTTTGGCGGGTACCGTGGCGGGCGCTGCGACGGGAGTCGTAGCGGCAGTGCTTGCAGGCGCGGGGGCGGCGGTATTCACGGGCGTCGCTGCGCCGGAAGATCCGCTCACAAAAAACACAGCTGACAACGCGAAAAATAATGGAATGCGCATTGCAGCTCCCTGTGGTCACGCTGGTTCGAATTGTGTGAATCAGTGCGAAGGAAGTGTAGACCGACTTTTTTGCAGTCACAGTCTTCTATTTCGCTGTCGCGTACTAAGAGTAGCAAACATAAAATTTCTGCCAGAAATTCACTCATGGCACCAGGATTTCAAGAAGTGAAGCAGGGTACGGACGAAACCACACACTGACCCTGTGGCGAGGGAGCTTGCTCCCGCTGGGCTGCGAAGCAGCCCCAAAAAATAAGGAGCTGCTGCACCGAGTACGGGCGGTCAACGGGGAGGCAAGCTCCCTCGCCACAGGGTCATTGGCTGGTTTTGATTGGAAGGGGGGTGAGAAGCCGTCGAGAGCGTAGCCGTTTGCCATCACTCCTGAGGTGTGCGACGTCGCGGGTGGAAAACATTGTCAGATTTAGAGGCAAGTAATGCGCAATCAGCCCAGAGAACACACGAAAAAGCCCGGCTGATCAGGCCTGATCCTGTTCATTCAAGTGCAGCACTTAATCTGTGGCGAGGGAGCTTGCTCCCGCTGGGTCGCGAAGCGACCCCTTCTTCAGCCGTAAAGAAGGGGACTGCTGCGCAGTCCAGCGGGAGCAAGCTCCCTCGCCACAAGTTTTCGTTTGTCTCGAAATCAAACTCGGCGCTCACGAAAAAGCCCGGCTGATCAGGCCGGGCTTTTCGGGGGTACTGCGGTGAAGCGTTTTGTTCAGGCGACGCTGTTGCCTTGCAGACGATCCG
>NZ_JSAK01000040.1 GCF_000802965.1 Pseudomonas fluorescens
CGTGATGCCCGGACGCATACCAATTAACACTGACAAAACGAACAGGGTTGTATAAGTCAGTTGCATTGGAAGCTAAGATAGAGTTTAGGATAGCGCTGACGTCCATTTTTCTATCGAATACTATAACCACTATCGACCACCCAATCTTGACCATAAACATTTCTAGCGCCGTTACTTAATTGGAACAACACAACGTCCGCAACCGCTAAGGGATCTAAAAATTGACCGTCCAGAAGACGTTTGTTAACTTCGCCAGCAACCTTCACTAAGTCGCACTCAGGAAGACCTAAGGTTGCCCAAATAGGTGTGGCAGTTGGACCAGGAGAAACCACATTGATCCGTATCCCTTTCGGTGCGAGTTCGACCGCCAATGTACGTACGTGTGCCAGTAGGGCAGACTTTGAAGCAATATAGGCTGCAAGGCCCGGAAACGTTATTTTTGTCAAAAAAGAACCGATAAACACAACTGATGTTGGTTTTGCCAAGTGTTTTTGTAGTTGGGCTAGTGTATTCAAGGCGCCAGCACCATTGACAGCCCATTGCCGGTCGAATGCTTCAGTGTCAAACCCATCGGCAAGTTCTGCAATTCCCGCATTAGGGACAAGATAATGAATGGGGCCTACGTTTGATGCCTGTTCTGCCAGCCGGCTGAGATCCTCTTTTTTCGTCACATCTCCAGAGACCCACGTCAATTGATGAGGAAAGCGCTGTTTCAGCTCTTCCAGCCCGCCCATTTGACGTGACATCGTAACAACCTTGGCACCCCGAGCGAGCAACAGGTTAGTAACGGCCAAGCCAATACCGGAGCTGGCGCCAGTCACTACAGCGATACGTCCTTCAAAATTGTCATGCATTGTGAAGTCCTCATTTGTTGATAAAAATGGTGAGTGGCAAAAAACACTCATAAAGTGTGCCAACAATAAATATCAATAAAAACAGGTGTTTAAATGTAACTAGAGTCATTATGACAAACCGCTAATGTAGTCATGATGACACCAGCTAGTCGTTATGACTCTGGTCGCAATATGGTTGATGAAAAGCTGGTTCAGCTATGGCACTCTTCGTAATCTCCTGATAATCAGTTGATAAAGTGTCAAGCAATCACCAGCCTCTTGATCCATTCAAGCAGCACGCGGGGCAGTAATTCCGGCCTGGTTAACAAAGCGTATTGCCTCAATCCAAACATTGCTGGCAGATAATTCGCTGCCTGGCGGTCGATGGTTAAACAAAAGGGGTGAATACCTTGCAGCATGGCTTCGGTCACAGCTGAACGCATATCCTCCACACCATAGCGACCTTCGTATTCGTCGACATCGTTCGGCTTGCCGTCGGAAAGTAGCAACAGGAGTCGGTGTGTTGCCCCTTCGTACATGAGCAACGTGCTGGCGTGGCGGAGGGCTGCACCGGACCGGGTATAGAGTTCCGGTTCAAGTCCCGCAATGCGCCGGCCGACTTCATGGCTGTAGCACTCATCGAATGCTTTCAGAGTACGGATCGTGACTCGCTGCGGTCCTTCGCCGGAGAACGCCAGCACGCTATAGGGCTCACCCAAGCTCTCCAGCGCCAGACAAACCAGCAGTAACGCCTCACGTTCGACATCTATTACCCGGCGGTGGCAGGACAGCCAACTATCAGTAGATCCGCTGACGTCTATCAGTAACATAATTGCCATGTCGCGCCGGTTACGGCGCTGAGTCTGATACAGCGCCTGCGGCATGTTCAGTCCGGCTTGGGCCTCGGCGCATCCGTCGATATAAGCTTGCAGATCTATATCGTCGCCCTCCAATTGTTTGCGCAACCTGACGCGCTGGGCTCGCAAGCTTTCGAATTGACGGCGGATAGCATCGAGCACCGGTCGGTGAGTTTCGAGGGTTCGCTCGACCCATTGCTGCGGGCCTTCCCAGGCGGGACACAGGTGCAGGGTCGTGCCCGGATCATGGTAGATCTGGCAGCGGTAATCCCACTCGGGGTAGCTGATGGAGTTGCTGGCGAGGTTCTGTGCGGCATGGCGAACGCGCGCTTGTGACGTGACGTCGGACAGCAGCACTTCTTTGGCCCGGCCCGCTGTGACCACCAATCGAGCTTCGTTGAGTTCGGCTAATGACTCGGCAAAATCATCAGCGGCTATGGTGGTATCCCGATCTGTAGGGCGCTGCATTCCCATGGGGTCCTCTGCCTTTTCCAGCGGTTCGGCGGGTTGCACCATCCACAAGCCTTGCCCCTGATCCTCGTCCTCGTCTGCACGAGCATCGCGCACATTTGGCTGGCGTTTAAGGCGCGCGCTGTGTGGCAGGGTGTCGGCAGTGTCAATTTCGCCGGGAAGTTGTGGTACTTCCTGTTGCACCGACGGCGCTCGGAGTTCGCCGGTCCAGGCATCTAACAGAAGCAGATGAGCGCCGAATCCGGGAGGTCCTTCAGCGGACATGTATCGTTCCGCAAGGATTTCCGACTGTTGCAGCGAGTTGGCCGTTTTTTGGGGAATGCCCAGCCCCTCAAGAGGTTTGCCGTACTCGCTGCGCAGCAGTGAGCGGAGGAGGTTTTCCAGCGGCTGGCGTGGGGTGGGGAAAGCATCGATATGCGGCCGAGTCGCCAAGGCATGTTTACGTAAGCTACGGATCGATGGTGCCAACCCCGGCAATAGTCGAACCAGATCCGTATCGGCAGCCCAAGCTTCAAGGAGCAGATAGACGCTTCGCTGCATTGGGTTGTCGAGGGACGCCAGGGCGCTGGCGCTGCCTCGTTGGGCGCGCATCGCTTGTTGCAAGGCCTGTGTTCTAAAGCGTTGCAGCGTGAGCGTGCCATCGACGCTTTCCAGATTATCCGGCAGCCATATCGACACACCATCGGTCATCGGAACGGCGTTTTGCCGACACGGCTTTTCGTCACGCTGAAAAAACTTTTTCAGAAGAGTGGGGGGCAAAGGTGGTTGTGCGACGCGTAGCGAATAGTGGGTGTTAAAAACTGCCTGTATCAGTAAATCTAGGTGATGTGCTACATCCCCAAGGGTGACGATTTTTGTGGTGTCTGAGGGTGCTTGATGACGACGCCACAACGCCTGGGCATACGCCGTTGCATGACGCGCGACGTCGGTGATGAGGTCCTCGGCTTCAGCCATTTAGATAAATGTCAGGTCGACGAGGTCGCGCATGGCCGCGACCAGTAACGCGTCATCGGACAGCGGCGAGATCAACGCGACCCGGCATGCGATGGGCGCAGAAATACCACGGGAGATCAACAGTGCCGTGGCGATCAATAGACGGGTACTGGGGACCTCTACCAGACCCCGGTCCTGCAAGGCGCGCAGCCGATGGGCGAGAGTGACCAGCGCGTGCGCGGTGGTGTAGTCGGTCCCACCTTCATGAATGACGATGGCGATTTCGCGCTCGGCCGGTGGAAAATCAAAATCCAGCGCCACAAAGCGCTGTCGACTACTGGGCTTCAAATCCTTAAGAATTCGTTGGTAGCCGGGGTTGTAAGAAACCACCAGTTGAAAGCGTGGTGAGGCTTCGAGAGTCTCGCCGATTTTGTCCAGCGGCAGAATGCGTCGATGGTCGGTCAGCGGGTGCAGAATGACAATCGTGTCTTGCCGCGCTTCGACCACTTCGTCTAGGTAACAGATCGCGCCCTCGCGCACGGCTCGGGTCAGTGGGCCCTCAGCCCAATGGGTGCCTTGGTGACCGATCAGAAAACGCCCAATCAGGTCGCTTGCACTTAGATCGTCATGGCAAGAGATGGTAATCAAAGGGCGTTTGAGACGCCAGGCCATGTATTCGACAAAGCGGGTCTTGCCACAACCGGTTGGCCCTTTGAGCATGATTGCCAATCGCTCTGCATGGCATTGCTCGAAGATTGCTACTTCGTCGCCACAAGCCTGGTAATAGGGCTCCGCTTGGCGCAGTGCGGGCTCCATGTGTGTCAGCGAACGGTCCATCACAACGCTGAGCCTGACGATTGAGGAGAGGGGTGGCGCGAATCGGCCTCATCGACATTGAAATCCGGCGCATGGCGGAAAAAATCGAAGATAAACAGCCCCACACCCAGGGTGAACATCGACGCCGTCGCCACCAGCATCAGGAAGTGCACCTGAATTTTCAACTGCACATCCAGATAGCCCATGCCGAGAATGCGTTCCAGGTACACCTGCGCAATTCCTGCAGTGGCAAATGATAGGGTCATGCCGAACATTCCCGCCAACTGTAGCCAGAACGCCCAATAGCCGATGCTGCTTTCCTCCACGGGCCGACGAGTCAAGCCCGGCAGCGCATAAGTAATCATGGCCAAGACGATCATGGCATAGGCCCCATAAAAGGCTCCATGGCCATGCATGGCGGTAATTAGGGTGCCATGAGTCCATTTATTGACGTCGGGGAAGGTGTGGGCCAAACCCAGGAGGCCAGCGCCAAACAAGGTAAATACGGCGCTGCCCAGGGTCCAATGCAAGGCCAGTTTGTTGGGGTGAGAAAGACCGGATCGGCGCATTGCGTTATAGGCATAAATCGCCATTCCAACCAGCGCCACCGGCTCCAGCGCACTGAAGAAACCGCCAAGCGGCAGCCAGTAATGGGGAACGCCGATCCAATAATAATGGTGGGCGGTACCTAAAAACCCGGCGATGAACACTAGGCCGACGATGACATACAGCCACTTCTCCATCACTTCGCGGTCAGCGCCGGACAGACGGATCAGCAAATAGGCCAGGAAACCGCCTTGGATCATCTCCCAGACACCTTCGACCCACAGGTGAATCGTCCACCAGCGGTAATAAATCGATACCACGTAGTTTTCATAATTCAGAAGCGCCGGTAGATAAAGCACGGAGGCGCTGGCCAAGCCTAGCAGCAGTACGCCTTCGGTGGCGGTAAAACGCCCGGCTTTCCTGATCGTCATGCCGATATTGTAGAAAAACATCAGCATGCAAATCACGATCACAATCTTGTGGGGCAGCGGCTGTTCAAGCAGCTTGTTCCCCGTGCCATATCCGAACAGATATCCAAGGACAGCGGTCACGCCCATCGCCGTCCACAGTCCGAGCTGGATATAGGCCAGTTTGGTGCTATGCAACTCACTACGGGACTCGTCCGGCACCATCCAGTAGGTGGCTCCTATGAACCCGGTCAGCACCCAGACGATCAACAGATTGGTGTGAATGGACTTGGTGACATCGAAAGGGAGGAAATTTAGCAGTGGGTCCGGCCCTAGGTATTTCGCCGCCGAGAGCAGGCCGAATACCAGTTGCAGACCGAAGAGCACCATGGCAACTGCGAAATACCAGTAAGCGACGGATTGAGATCTGTAGCGCATAGTCATCTCCTTCAGTTACTGGAACGACGCCAGGTAGGCGACCAGTTGATCGATTTGTTCGGACGTCAGCGATTTGGCGAAGGTGTCCGGCATAAATGACATACCGTTGGCGGAAAACATGTCGCCCGGATGCAGGTGGGCACTCGGCGTGACGATGGATTCGCGGATGAAGCCTTCGGCGTCCTTGGCCTTGCCCTTGTATTCAGGCGAGGCAATGATCTGCTTGGCTCGACTGGCCAACCCAGCCAGAGATGGCCCAGCGAGGTTGACGCCCGAAGCAATCGAGTGGCAAGCGCTGCAGACCGGTGTTGCGGTTGTTCGGAATAGTGCCTCACCCAGGGCCATCGGGTCTTCCTTGCCGGATATCGGGCGGGCGGCAGGAGGCGGTTGGTTGCCGGAGGTATTTTGCTGTGCCACGGTAAGGTCCATGCCGGGGATCGATGCACCGGTGACCAGAATCGGGCGCGGTGGCCAGCCTTGATTATCGACTTTGCTCACCCAGTCGAGGAAGGCGATCAAATCGGCAATTTCCTCACCGCTTAGTTTCAGGTTCGGCATCAGGCGGCGATGGCGTTGTTCATCATAGAACTTGGAAGGGTCTTTGAGGAACGCAGTGAGATACGGGGCGCCGCGCTGTTGGGTGATTTTCGTTAGGTCCGGGGCGTAATAAGCTCCCTCGCCGAACAAGGTGTGGCAATTGACGCAATTGTATTCATGCCAGACATCCTTGCCGCGAGTGACTTGCGGCGTGATCTGTTGGGCATTGGTTAGCGTGGGAAACTGTCGGTGACTATCTACGGTCATACCTAAAAAGACTACAGCAGCGATAATCGTCGATATCAGCGCGAACGAGCGTGTTTGACGTTTATTCATTGCGATCTCCCTATACGCCTATTCCGGTCCAATAAGAAATACTAATCACTCCGGCATAGAGGACCGCGCAGGCCATCAGCACGAGCACTGTATAACTGACGAGCGTCAAGACTTTTGGCACGGTTGCCTCCCGAGATTGCAAAGGTAGAAGCTCTAGGTAATTCGCCTTATGTAATTAGTGTTAATGCAGCTGATGCGGTCAAAAAAAATAGACAAGCTTAAAGTTGGGAATTTTATTTTTCGCCATTAATATGGCTCCAATGACTATGTTGATAGTCATAATGACGTCATGTCGTAATGATGCTCCGTCACCCTATGACTCGCCGAATCAGTGACGCCGAGAGACCCATAGCGGTTTTTTTACTATTCGGATGCCACCAAACGCGCACCTTTGCGCGTGACCTGCTGACCGATTTCAAATCGCGCATTGGGTGAGCGCACTGTGCGAATCTCGCCTTGCGCGTCTTTCACTTCATAGGCAGTTTCAGTCTTGCCTAAGGCTTTCTGCACCGAACTGCCAGCGAAAAAGCCGACGCCAGCACCAATCAATGCGCCAATTGGGCCGCCTGCCGCACCGGCCATCATTCCGGTCAAGGCACCGAATCCCTTGCCGGCAGTTGTGTCTGGGACTTCACGGATCACCTGGTCCGCTTGGCACAACGGGGTCAACAATGCACATAAGGTAAATCCGAGAGCTATTGAACGAGTCATGACAATGTCCTTCGGCTTATTTGCGTTAAGTTCGCTTTTGTACCCCATAAAGTATGCCAACAATTTACTCTAGTAATGTCAGTGACTTGAGAAGCAAGGGCGTCAACAAGACTCAAGCAAAAAAGTTCATAAAGGTATCTGGCTGGTTAATGGCTGCGCAGACATCCGCCAACCTGTGACTGCAGACGGCTGTGACGCCGGATGTACGCAACAGCCAAACGGGTTCACGGCAGGTTGATATTCCCCAGCGGCTATACCAGTTGTTAGGTGTTAGGCGACCCACTGCTCTATAGCTATTCCTACGACACTCCGGATCACGGCTGCCACGACGAGTGGGCGCGACATTGTAGTTGTAAGTGGGGATCTCCATCGAGGTGCTCATCTGGCAATCACTCGTTATGTTTCAACATGAATAATTACGATATTTCGCTAAACATGCTCGTTAAGAGATGTGAATAATTGGGGGTTGCACGTTAAAAGTAGTGAATTGGACCTGGACGCTGAAGCCGGATGGTCAATAGTGTGGTGACCGCCGCCCTGTGATTGAAACAGGCCTTGCTTGCGTTGCCGAATTTTCCTTTAGGCTTCTGATCGGCGGTAGCACACAATTAGAGCCGGCTTACTTTGGCTTACTTCGACGCAGTCGATCAGATAGCCCGACATTGCCAGAAAGAAACCGGCCGTTGTCTTTTGCGGGTTTATGCCTCCCCGTAAACACACCATCATTTTTCTACCCAAAGCTCTGTTATGGTGCACTGGAGTCCGGCATTTTCGATGCTGACTGCCCTCATTCGCTACTCACTTGAGGTGTCACCTCAACATAGAAGTGATTCCCGTTCGGGCCAGACCTGCCCTACACTGCAATACTGAGCGGTTCATTTTCGACGGATCCGAAAAAATCGATGGTCTGATGCTTTCGGTTACGGCGGGATCAACCCCAATCCTGTCCACTTGAATGTCTTCCTTCAGACTTTTCTATCTTCTGCGCAGTGAGTATTTGCAAGATGGATAGTCTGAATTTCAATTTTGAGGATGCGCAGCGTCTCGTTCCGATCGAAATTTGCTTCGGCGATTTCCAGTTTTTCCCCGCCAAACGGTTGCTGTTGAAAGAAGGGGGCCGCGTTGAAATCGGTGGTCGTGCGCTCGATATCCTCCTTGTGCTGATCGTCAACGCTGGAAAAGTGGTGAGTAATCGGGAGCTGATTAGGATCGTCTGGCAGGACGTGGTCGTTGAAGGCAGTAGCCTGCGAGTACATATCTGTGGCTTGCGCAAGGCTCTGTCATGCAGCGACTCGGACGCCAATTTTGTGGTCAACGCTCCTGGTCGGGGCTATAGCTTTGTTGCTCCTGTAATTTTGCCGAATCCGGCCCGGCCCAAAGCGCAACTTTTACGTATGCAAGCATGGTCAGCCGAAGGGCTGCCCCCGCGCTTGACTAGGATGGTCGGTCGGGATGATACGGTTACCTTTCTGGCAAACAACCTGAAACAGCGGCGATTCATCACCATTACAGGTCCAGGAGGAATGGGTAAAACCACCGTGGCTGTTGCAGTTGCGCACACATTGCTGTCGCACTTCGAGGGGGCTGTGTACTTTCTCGATCTCGGTTCCGTGACCGATCCTGCGCTATTGGTGGGCACGCTAGCCACGGCTTTTGGAGTCCTCTGCAAAGGCTCGGATAGCACCCGTGAACTCGTGGTGTTTTTGAAGAACAAACGCCTACTCTTGGTTCTTGATAGTTGTGAGCACTTGATTGACGCGGTTGCTGCGCTGACAGAAAGGCTCTTCTGGGAGGCGCGACAATTTTATATTCTCGCGAGCAGCCGTGAACCTCTTCAAGCGGAAGGTGAGAACGTTCATCGCTTGTGTCCATTGGCTTGCCCGCCAGAGCAAAGCGATCTGTCTGCGGCGAATGCGTTGGAGTTCCCGGCCGTTCAATTGTTTGTAGATAGGGCTTCGGCCGGTGGTACTCCCCTTGTTCTGAGTGACGACGATGCGCCAGTTGTCGCGCATATCTGCCGCAAGCTCGACGGCATAGCGTTGGCCATCGAGTTGGGCGCCCGCCGGGTCGAAGCATATGGCATCCAGGGTACTGCCGATTTGTTGAACAGTCGTTTCAGTCTGTTCTGGAATGGCCGGCGCACTGCACTTCCGCGACACCAGACCCTCAACGCGATGCTCGATTGGAGTTACAGTCTCCTGTCTTCGATGGAGGCGATGGTGCTACGCCGTCTATCGGTACTCAGTGGAGGTTTTTCTCTCGATACAGCCACAGAAGTGGTGTCGGATTCCGGAGCTGACGAGGCACAGGTCATCGATATGATTGGGCGATTGGTTTTGAAGTCGTTGATCTCGGCTCAATCTTTCGAACGTACTATGCGTTATCGGCTGCTCGACACCACTCGTGTCTATGCCCTAGAGAAATTGCGGCAGAGTGACGAGGCTGAAGATATAGCCAAACGGCATGCGCTTTATCAGATTGCACTGTTGGAGCGGCTGGATGTGACCTCTGTCACTTTTCTGGAGTACGAGCACGCTCACCGATATCTTGAGCATCTGGGTAATATACGCGCGGCGCTGGAATGGTCATTTTCCGACACGGGAGATCTGACCATCGGTATCCGCCTTACTGCGGCAACGGTACCGCTGTTTTTGGGGCTGTCGATGCTGAATGAGTGCTTGCGATGGAGTGAGCAGGCGTTATCCGCGCGGGACGAAGCAGGTGGCAGTGCGCAGGAAATCATTCTGCTAGAAGCGTTCGCCATCTCCTCAATGTTCACTCACGGCAACACCCCGGCGGTGCACACGGCTTTGATTCGCGGGATTGATTTGGCAATACGTCTCGACGATGCCCCTCGGCAATTGCGCTTGTTGGCGGGGCTCAACATTTTTTTTACGCGGGTGGGAAATTTTCAGAGCGCTTTGCTAGTCGCCCACCAGAACATGGAAGTCAGTACACGAGTGTCCGGTCCTGCTGGCATTGCCATGGCGCAATGGATGTTGGGGGTTTCCTGCCATCTTGTTGGTCAGCAGGCGCAGGCGCAGCAGCTATGTACGGCCGGGCTGAACATGGTGTCGTCACAACCGCATGGCGATGCTATTTATTTCGGCTACGACCATCAGATTCGTGCACTGGTGTCCCTGGCCCGAACCTTGTGGTTGCGGGGTTACCCGGACCAGGCAGTGGTGATTGCCCAACAGGCTCTAGCGGATGCGCAGAATCTAAAACATCCGGTGACCATCTGCATTTCTTTAATTTACGTGTCTACGGTATTTCTCTGGGTGGGCGATTGGGCTACTGCTGAAAGTACTATCGATAAACTGATACTCAACGCCAGCAAAAATGCACTTAATCCGGATCAGGCCGTGGGTATGGGGCTTAAAGGCATTTTGATGATTCGTCAGGGCCATGTGGATTGCGGTGTAGTTTTGTTGCAGCAGTGCTTGACTTTATTAACTGAGGAAAATCATCAAGTCCTCAGCACGATGTTCATGAAAAGTCTCGCAGAGGGAATGGCACTCCGGGGCGAGTTCGACAATGCCCGGCAGATAATCGTTAGCGCACAATGCATGGTCGAAGACAACGGTGAAACATTTGATACCCCAGAATTGCTACGCATTGCCGCAGAGATTTATTCAACACAATCGACGCCGGACTTTGATCGAGCGGAGACTTGTATTCAACGTTCGTTGGATTGCGCGTATCGTCAGACTGCTTTGGGCTGGGAGTTGCGTACTTCTATCACATTGGCTAGGTTGCGCGTTTTGCAGGGGCGCAACAACGAAGCCTACGAGTTGATTTGGCAAGTCTACCGACGGTTCAGCGAGGGTTTCGACTCCGTTGATCTGCGCACCGCCAGGCAACTGCTTCACAAACTGCCTCACGCGCGAAACCTGCCAGGCGCCCCTTTGGACAGTCAAAATTAGCGGCCCTCGCTAAATCCGGCGGTAGGTAATCAGGCCTTACCTCCGAGCATCGCGACGGTTTCGTCGGTGCTCCACAGAGCGTTGGCCATGAAGCGGTAATTGATCAACGCCGCTTGATAGCCATCGCCTTCGGGCAGTTTTGGCCCAGCTACGGCATCGCGCACCACAGCGACTTCAAAGCCCTGTTCTAGTAGATCGCGCAGGTGTGATTCGACGCAAAGGTTGGCGAGCATGCCCACCAGGATCACTTGGTCGATGTGCTGCTTACGTAGTTGCAGAGTCAGGTCGTTGACTTGCGGGCCGTACAGTTTGTGCGGCGAACAAACGATGGTTTTGTTGTCCTCAATATAGGGTTTGAATTCGGGCATGAAATCACTGCCGGAGTTGAGAAAGCCTTCCAGGCTCAAGGCGCTGGGGCGATCGAATATCTTGATGTCGTGCTGAAATTGCTCCGCGGGACCCTGGATCTGCCAACGGTGATCATGTGGGTAATAGTAATGCGGTGATATCGCCACGGTGATATTCGCTGCTTTCGCTGCTTTGAACAAGCGCAGCAAATTGGCCACCAAGTTCTGTTCGGTTACGCTTTCACCCACAACCGCCCAGGCTTTGCCCTTATCGCTCATGAAGTCGATTTGCGGGTCGATGACGACCAACGCCGCGTGGGCGATGTCGAGTTTCATTGACGATTTAGGCAGCGCCGGATTTTTCGGGTCGGCGTATTTTTCTTTGACCGAGGGCGCCGGTTTGTCGTCGGCAAAGGAAGGTAGTGCGGATGCGGCTGCGGCGATCACCGCGCCAGCTATAAAGGAGCGGCGGCCAATAATGGGGCGGAATTTGTCGGACATTTTTATCACCTGTCATTGAAACGCCAATCAGCTATGCAAGAACGCCAGCAAGTCCTTGTTTAATTGCTCGCGATGGGTTTCGGTTAGCCCATGGGGCGCACCGGGGTAAACCTTTAAAGTCGCGTTGGGCACCAGCCTTTTCGAGGCGCGGCCAGCGGCGTCGATGGGCACGATCTGATCGTCGTCGCCATGGATGATGAATGTGGGCTTGTCGAATTTCTTCAGGTCTTGGGTAAAGTCCTTTTCGGAGAAGGCCTTGATCGTGTCAAAGGTGTTTTTGAAGCCACGGACCATGCCTTGCATCCACCATGAGTTGATCATGCCTTGAGAGGGTTTTGCTCCTGGGTGATTGAAGCCATAAAACGGTCCGCTGGGGATGTCTATAAACAACTGCGATCGGTCTTGGGTGATTCCCGCGCGAATGCCGTCGAAAACCTTGATCGGTGAAGCACCGGGATTTGCGTCAGTTTTCAACATCAGCGGAGGCACAGCGGAAATCAGACAAATTTTCGATACGCGAGATGTACCGTGACGCCCAATGTAGCGAGCGACTTCGCCACCGCCCGTGGAAAACCCCATCACCGCAATGTTTTTTAGGTTGAGGGTAATGATCACAGTGGCTAAGTCATCAGCGTAGTGATCCATGTCATTGCCGTTCCAAGGCTGACTGAAGCGCCCGTGGCCACGCCGACCATGGGTAATGACCCGAAAACCCTGTGAGGCAAGAAAAAATGCCTGTCCTTTCCAACTGTCCGAATCGAGTGGCCAGCCGTGGCTAAGCGTCACCACCGGACCGCTTTTCGGACCCCAATCCTTGTAATAAAGAACTACGTCATCGATGGTGGTGATGGTGGCAGAAGTCACGTTTTGGGATTTTGCCGGCGCGGTGGTTTGCGCCTGAACTGCTTTGGGCCGCGCGGAGGCAATCACCACTCCGACGCCCATTAGCACCATATTTCGTCGTGTCGCTTCATCAGGAGAAAGCTGCATCTGGTCTGTCATTTTCTGACCCCGAGTGCCGGCTATGAAGTTGAATTGCGACTTCGTCGACTGTGGCCGTACGAGTCACGCTAGGCGAAAGGTGCTTTCCATGGTTCATCGGGAAGAGGAATGATGGTCAAACGAACAGACTTCCCGATACCCACTCCATCGTTTCAGTTGCGGTTGACTTCACCGTCAACCCCGTCGCCATTTCGACCCTTTGTGCCACTTCAGGGTCGTCGGCAAATGGCATCAGACTTGCCTCATCAATGTGCTCCACTGACTGGTGCTTCAGGGAGTATTCAATCGCCAGCCAGAGTGAAATCACTCCAAAAATGTTGAAAATAATCTCGATTATCATCAGTTCGCCCCTCAAGTAATCTGCGCTTCGCGTTCCGCCATTGCCGCATCGGCCATCCGTACTGTTCGCCAGACGTTGTAGGCCAGCAGCAACATGCCACTGAGGAAAAACACACCGCCGGCAAAACGCACCACAAACCCAGGGTGACTGGCCTGCAAGGTTTCGACGAAGGAGTAGGTCAGCGTGCCGTCGTCGTTGATTGCACGCCACATCAGCCCCTGGGTGATGCCGTTGACCCACATCGAGGCGATGTATAGAACGGTGCCGATACTGGCCAGCCAAAAGTGCGCATTGATCAGAGCGATGCTGTGCATCTGCTCACGACCGAAAATTTTCGGCACCATGTGGTAGGTCGCGCCGAAGCTGATCATCGCCACCCAACCCAGTGCCCCAGCATGCACGTGGCCGATGGTCCAATCGGTGTAGTGGGAAAGGGCGTTGACCGTCTTGATCGCCATCATCGGGCCTTCGAAGGTCGACATGCCGTAGAACGCCAGCGACACGACCAGGAAGCGCAGGATCGGGTCGGTGCGCAGCTTATGCCAGGCGCCCGACAGGGTCATCATGCCGTTTATCATGCCGCCCCAGCTTGGTGCCAGCAGGATGATCGACATTGCCATGCCCAGCGACTGAGCCCAGTCCGGAAGCGCGGTGTAGTGCAGGTGGTGCGGACCGGCCCAGATGTACAGGGTGATCAGCGCCCAGAAGTGCACGATAGACAGGCGATAGGAGTAGATCGGACGCTCTGCCTGCTTCGGAACGAAGTAGTACATCATCCCCAGAAAGCCGGTGGTCAGGAAGAAACCCACGGCGTTGTGCCCGTACCACCACTGCACCATGGCGTCAGTCGTCCCGGAATACACTGGATAGGATTTGAACCAGCCCACCGGAATCGAAAGATGATTGACCACATGCAGCATCGCGATCACCACAATGAACGCGCCGAAGAACCAGTTGCCGACATAGATGTGTTTGGTCTTGCGTTTCACTACGGTGGTGAAAAAGACGATGGCATAAGCGACCCAGACCACAGTCATCCACACCGCGCCGGAAAACTCGATTTCCGCGTATTCCTTGGTGGTGGTGTAGCCCAGTGGCAGGCTGATCAGCATCACCACGATCACCGACTGCCAGCCCCAGAAGGTGAACGCGGCGAGGTTATCCGAGAACAGCCGCACTTGGCAGGTGCGCTGGACGGCATAGTAACTGGCAGCGAACTGTGCGCTACCGGCAAACCCGAAAATCACCAGATTGGTATGCAACGGACGCAAACGGCCGAACGTGGTCCATGGCAAGTCGAGGTTCATCTGCGGCCACACCAGTTGCGAGGCGATCCACACCCCCGTTGTCATCCCCACGACGCCCCAGAACACGGTTGCCACGACAAATTGGCGGACGACCTTATAGTTGTAGGCTGGGTTCTCGATCACGATGCTCATTTGGCGGTCTCTCGATGTCCCTCAGAGGAATAGTTACGAGGTTTCGCGGAACAAGCTCGTTAAGAGATGTGAGTATTTAAGGGGTAGGCATGTTAAACGTTGTGAATTGGACGTTTTCGCCTAAGGTGTGGATGATCAATAAACAAAACGGCGACCTCCCTAACTGGCGTAGCGCTGAAGCTCCAGCCGAAAACGCCGATGAGCCTTGTACCGAAACTTTGCTCGTTTATCGAACTGGGGCTGCATGGCCTTTGAGACCTGGTTCACTTCGGCGTAGCCGGTCAGGCTACCCGGCGATTTCGGAAGGAAACCAGCTGTTCGGTATAAAGGACTTTTACAGCTCAAATCAAGGCAGTGTGAGTCCTGTCCAATGTACCGATACAGTCCACAGACGTTCGGCATTTTCTATATCGACTGCCCGGTTTAATACTCCGTTGTGGCCTAACTCTAATTCGTTAATGGTGGCGATGTTGCAGTCTTCGTAAACCCCACCGAGTCCATTCAGCGCGGCGCTAGTCGCGCACCAGAGGCCGGTCGCGGCGCCCTGATCAAGTGTTTTTAGGCCTAGCTCCGGCGAGATCCATGGGCAGCGCAGCCGCTCCAGATGTCAACCGATGATGTCCCGATGGACTTCCAGGGCGTTACGTTCCACCCAATTGTGCGCCAGCAGGCCGTCTGGTCGAATTTCCCACACTGCGGTACCGAGCATCTCAAAGGCGCTGTTGCACGAGCGGGCACCGATAAAACCGCGGTTTTACCGCTCAGCTTCCAGCGGAAGGCGACTCGGGTACCTTCGGTAATGCTGGAACGCCTCGATGCTGCCAAATTCGAAGTCTTCGATTTTCGCAAGAAAGACGCTTATCCATTGAATGAAGGCTTCACTGCCGACAATATCGACTCCACCGGAAGTAATAACGAAGTCTTCGGGTACAAAGCGCGATGCCGCTTGCGGATTTTTTGCCTGCCAGACTTCACCCAGAAGCTTTCGACAATCTCTACTGCTTTATCGTCTGCCATTTTTAACGCCTCGTTGAGTAAGGCGTTCGATGGTCAGAGTTTGCAATTCAGAACTCAAACGCATAAATCTAATGGCATCCAGAAGAAAGACGAATTCACCATGCAAGCCAGCGAAATTGAAATCCACCAGCTTCGGTCGCTTATCGCGGCGGTGCAGACCGGCAGTTTCAATGTTGCAACACAGGTGGATAGCCCGTTCGCAATCGGCGGTGAGCCAGAAGATCATCCGGCTGGAGGAGATACTCGGTCAGCGTGTGTTCGAGCGCAGCAGTCGCGAGTTGACACTGACCCCTGATGGAGAGCGTCTGCTGGTTGGCGCGCGCAAGTTGATGGTGCATTTCGACACCTTCTTGCGTGAAATCAGGGAGCCGGCAACCGTCGATCCTCTGCGCCTGGGTATCTCCGAAAACCTAGTGCCCACACAGTTGCCCAGTTGTTGTCGCACTTCACCTCGTTGTATCCCGAAATACAGCTGGAGCTCACCACTGGTTTGAGCCATGACCTGCTTGCCGATTACGAAGCCGGACAGTTGGACGTAGTCATTGCTAAGCGAAAAATCGGTCCCAACGCTCAAAGGGGCGAATCATCTGGCGCGAGCCTCTGGTATGGATTGCCGCCAACGACTACGAAATCGAAGCGTCAAGCCTATACGCCTGGTGGTGATGCGACCACCCTGCGCGTATAGGGCAATCATGATAGATGCCCTGGCCTCTGTCCGCAGGGAATTGACCTCAGCCTGTCTGGCTAGCAACCTGATCAGCGCGCAAGCCGCAGTGATAGACGAGTTGGGCATTACCGCATTGGGTGCGTCGTTCCTGCAGGAAGGGATGCGGATACTGGGGCCGTCTGAAAAATTGCCGACCTTGCACAGCACAGAGGTCGCGGTAATTGGCGCCGAGGCTCGCACTGAACATCTCGTCCAGGCCTTGGTAGCACTGCTCACCGAAGAGCTGCAGGCAGGTACCCGCCCGACGTGATTCTATCCGGGCTTTATATCCAGCCGTTTGAACCTTGAAGCCAATGTAGTGGGTTTCAGCCCGAGCAGTTCAGCTGCCCCACCTTTGCCGAACAATCTACCGTCAGCGGCCTTAAGTGCAGCCTGCATATTGTTGCGCTCTAGTTCGCGCAACTGGGCATCGGTCATGATCGTGAGCGAGGCGCTGGGCAGTTGAGTCAGATGAGGGCTGTGTTTCTGCTCTTCGGGTAGATCGAGGGTAAGGTCTTCGCCGATTGAAGTGATCAACGCACGTTCGATGACGTTTTGAAGTTCACGGATATTGCCTGGCCAAGAGTAGTGCTGCAGGCGCTCGATATCCAAATTGCGCAGACGACGCCCGGGCATGTTCAGCCGCTTTGCGGTCTGTTTTAGGAAGTGCGCAGCGAGAAGAGCGATGTCCATGGGACGATCGCGTAGCGCGGGAGACTGGATCGGGAATACGTTGAGGCGGAAATACAAGTCTTCGCGAAAGCACTTGGCCGCGACCTCCAGACGCAGGTCCCGATTGGTGGCGGCGATGATCCTGACATCGACTTTGCGCGTGCGCTCCTCGCCGACCCGTTCGAACTGGCCCTCCTGCAAAACCCGCAGCAGCTTGCTTTGCAGTTCCAGGGGGATTTCACCGATCTCGTCGAGAAACAGCGTGCCACCATCCGCCAGTTCGAAGCGCCCGACACGATCGCGGACTGCACCGGTAAAGGCGCCGCGGATGTGCCCGAAGAATTCGCTTTCAAACAACTCGGCGGGAATCGCCGCGCAGTTGACCCGGATCAGCGGGCTTGCGTTGCGGCGGCTGGCCTGATGAATCGCGCGGGCTATCAATTCTTTGCCGGTACCCGACTCGCCGTTGATCAGCACGCTGGCATCGGTAGGGGCGACTACGTCGATCTGCTTGATGATTTTTAGAATTGGGGCGCTCTGGCCGACGATCTCGCGGAAGTTGTGCTCGATTTGAATCTCTTCCTGCAAGTAGGCGTTTTGCTCTTCCAGTCGTTTTTTGAGTACCTGGAGTTCATCAAGCGCACTTTGCAGTTGGTTTTCGGTATTGCGCCGTTCGGTGATATCGCGAAAGACCACCACGGCCCCGACGATTCGGCCATCGGAAATCACTGGCGTACTGGTGAACTCTACCGGGAACGAACTACCATCGCGACGCCAGAAGATCTCCTGGCGTCCTTCATGAACCACACCATCACGCACCGCCTTGTAGATCGGACAGCTCTCGACCGGGTAATGGCTGCCGTCGGCATGGGTGTGGTGGTGAATGCGGTGGATGTTCTTTCCAATCATGTCCTTGGGCTCCCAACCCAGCATGCGAGCCCCAGCCGGATTGACAAAAGTAGCCAAGCCCTCAGTGTTGATGCTGTAGATGCCGTCCCCCACCGAACTGAGTAGCAACTGGTTATCGCGCTCCGACTCCTGGAACAGATTGAGGATATTGCGCCACTCGATCAGGCCGCCACGCATGGTGCGTTCAGTGTGGGCTTGGTCGCGCTGGTATTTCTCATGGCTCAGTTCGCGCAGTACCAGGATAAGCTGCTGCTGGCCCTTGATCTGCAAGGTCGTGGCGGAAATCGCCAATTCGATGCGCTCACCGGTCTTGCAGTTGCAACTCAGTTCTTCAGTCCAGCCTCGACCTTTATCCATGACGGCTTGGGTAAACACGATCAAGTCCGGCAACTGATGCCCGAACAGCTTGCTCACAGGAAAATCAAGCAGTTCCTGACGCGGGTAACCGAGCAACTTGCAGGTTGCGATGTTCAGGTCCACCAAGCGATCAGAGAAGGGGTCGAGCAGGGCAATGGCTTCGGTGCAATGCTCGAAAACCATGTGTCGCGAAGAGTAGGCCAGGTCGGCCCAGCCGCTGATGGAGTCGGTCTCGCTCATGGGTACGATATCTCGTGGCATTACGAATTTTCGTATATCTACGGGAGTGCGTGATTCATTGACAGCATCAGATGAGCAATAAAAAACCGTCTCAGATGGATTTGATCTGCTTGAGTAATGGTGGGCGAAGTGAAGGGTGCAATTGACTGGTGCTGTTTAAGTACAGAACCACAAAATACTGACAAAGCGATATCAGATCAGGCGTGAGTGCCGTATGGATTAGCCAGTATCTGATCCGGTTTTTTATGCATTACCTGAATCTGTAACGAATATTTGCGCAAGCGCATATTGGCCCCATCGAAGTTGCCCCGTGCGAGAGGGCAAACACTGATGAGGTCCCGACCATGTATCAATACGACGACTACGACCGTGCACTGGTTCTGGAGCGTGTGGAGCAGTTCCGCGATCAGGTTGAACGCTATCAAGCGGGAGAGCTGAGCGAAGAGGAGTTTCTGCCGCTGCGTCTGCAAAACGGCCTGTATATGCAAAAGCACGCCTATATGCTGCGGGTGGCCATACCCTACGGCACTCTGTCGGCGCGGCAGTTGCGCACCCTAGCGCGAATCGCTCGCGACTATGATCGCGGCTACGGGCACTTCACCACCCGGCAAAACCTGCAATACAACTGGGTCCAACTGCACCAGGTGCCCGAGATTCTGCAGCACTTGGCAGAAGTGGACATGCACGCGATCCAGACCTCGGGGAATTGCGTGCGCAACATCACCACCGAAGCCTTTGCCGGGGTCGCGGCCGATGAACTGATGGACCCGCGACCTTTAGCGGAAATCCTCCGCCAGTGGTCGACGATCAACCCGGAGTTTCTGTACCTGCCCCGCAAGTTCAAGATTGCCATCTGTTCTGCAAAACAGGATCGCGCGGCGATCATGATGCACGACATCGGCCTGTACCTGTATGCCGACGAAGCCGGTCATATGCGTTTGCGGGTGATGGTCGGCGGTGGATTGGGGCGTACTCCGATCTTGTCGCAGCAGATCCGCGAAGACCTGCCCTGGGAGCATTTGCTGTCTTATGTCGAAGCGGTGCTGCGGGTCTACAACCGTCACGGACGCCGTGACAACAAGTACAAGGCGCGAATCAAGATCCTGGTCAAGTCGCTGGGCATCGAAGCTTTTGCCGCTGAAGTCGAACAGGAGTGGCAGCAAATCAAGGATGGCCCGGCACAACTGACAGAGGCCGAATATCAACGTGTCGCCCGTGCCTTTGTCGCACCGACGTATCAATCGGTGATTGATACCGAGCTGAGTTTTGGCAGTCAGCTGATGGCTTCTCCAGACTTTGCACGCTGGGTCTCGCGTAATACCCAGGGGCATAAAGTTCCGGGCTATGTGAGTGCAGTGCTGTCGACAAAACCCGGGGCGGACACACCGCCTGGCGACTTGACGGCAGAGCAGATGGAGGCGGTGGCCGACTGGTCGGAGCTTTTTGGTTTCGGTGAGATACGTATCGCTCATGAGCAGAATCTGATTTTGCCGGATGTGCACAAGAGCGATTTGTTCGCGCTGTGGACGCGGGCCTGCGAGCAAGGTCTGGGGGTGGCCAATGCCGGCTTGTTGACTGACATCATTGCCTGCCCCGGTGGTGATTTTTGCGCCCTGGCCAATGCTCGTTCGCTGCCCATTACCGCGGCGATCCAGGCGCGTTTCAACGACCTGGACTTCCTGCATGACCTGGGCGATTTCAGCCTGAACATTTCCGGCTGCATGAATGCCTGTGGTCATCACCACATCGGCAACATAGGCATCCTTGGCGTCGATAAAAACGGCATGGAGTGGTACCAGATCACCCTGGGTGGCGCTCAGGGCAAAGCCGCGGCATTGGGCAAAGTAATCGGCCCGTCATTCAGCGCCGAGCAAATTCCGGATGTTATCGAGCGGATCGTCGACACCTTCGTCGACTATCGCGAAGTCGAGGAAAACTTCATTGATACCTTTTCCCGCATCGGTATCGAGCCGTTCAAGGAGCGGGTCTACCCCAAGCACGCGGAGGCCCTGGCATGAACAATTTGCTGATGTTGTGCGAAGGAGGGGCGCGTCACGTTGTGGATGATCACTGGACCTTGATTCGCGACACCGAGGGAGAACTCCCGGCCGGCCCGCTGATCCTGCCACTGGCTCGCTGGCGCCAGCGACAGGAGAAGGGCGAGCTGCAAAAAATTAGCGTGGATGGCGTGTGGCTCGGGCCCGATGACGATCTGGAAAGCCTTGAAATGTGGCTGGGTGTCTTGCCACTGATCGCCCTGGATTTTCCCAGCTTTCGCGATGGACGCGGCTACAGCCAGGCCTATCTGCTGCGAACGAGACAGGGCTGGGAAGGCGAGTTGCGCGCCATCGGCGACGTGCTGCGCGATCAGCTCAGCCATATGCGCCAGTGCGGGTTCACCAGTTTTGCCGTGCGTGAAGACAAATCCCCTGAAGATGCCCTGAAAGGGCTGGCCGGTATGAGCGTGCTGTATGGACGTTCGGTGATTGAACCCCGGCCGCTGTTTCGGCGCCGCTGACCTGTACTCGATCAATCAGTGATACTTAGGTCTTGGCAAAGGCCTGGGTGGCCGGATTAACGACAGGAAACGAGTGTTGCTCGACAAGGCTCATCAACTGTTGGGCAATTACGACCAGATCCTCCCCGGGACCGAAGACAGCACTGACACCCTGCGCGGTGAGCGAGGCGATGTCCGATTGCGCAATGATCCCGCCCAACACGACGGGGACGTCGATGCGCTGGCGATGCAGATGGTCGAGCAGGTCGCAGAGTATTTCGTTGTGCGCACCTGCTAGGCTGGAAAACCCGATCAAGTCGACCGGCCCGGCGCCGTCCATGGAGGCCAGCAACTCAGCTGGACTCTGAAACAGTGGCAGCATCGTGACCCTGAATCCTGCCTCGACGAGTACGGAGGCGATCAAGCGGAATCCGCGGTCATGGCCATCCTGGCCGAGTTTTCCGAGCAGTACCTGTGGCGGCCGGCCATGCTGTGTCGAAAAGTGTGAAGTACGTTCACAAAGCGCTGACCAACCAGGCGATCCGGCGCGAGGGAACCATAGCCGTCGGGCAGAAAAGCAGGTGCCTGACGGTGACGAGGCCAGGCTTTTTCAAGTGCCTTCGTGCACTCGCCTACGGTCGCTCTGGCGCTGATCGCGGCGATGCTCAGTTCCAGCAGATTGCCCTGACCGCTCCGCGCGCTATGGGTGAGTGCCTGAAGGTGCGCCTGCACCTTTGCCTCGTCTCGCCTGATACGCAATTGCTTGAGTCGGTGAATTTGACGCTGACGGACCAAGAAGCTTTCCACCGAATGTGTCGTATGGAGGGCCTGGGATGTCGCGCGCGCAGTCTTTTCTCCGACCCGTCGCAGCTCACCGCTATCGAGCCGCGCCTGTGTCTGGACTGCCTGGGCATGGATCATCATGCTGATGGAGCCGTTGTTGATCGCCGCGACCACGCCGCCTTCGCCGTCTATCCGTGCAATGCACGCGCGCACCTCACGGCACACCGTCGCGGTCAAGGACTCCATCATGTAAGAGCCGGCCCAAGGATCGATGACATTGCACAGACCGGTTTCTGCTTGCAGGATTTGTTGGGTATTGCTTGCCAGCCGTGCCGAACTTTCGCTGGGCAGCGCGAGGGCTTCATCCCAGGCATTGGTATGCAGTGACTGGGTACCACCAAATACCGCGGCCATGGCCTGTGCAGTCGTGCGCACGACATTGTTCATCGGCTCCTGTGCGCACAACGTCCAGCCGGAGGTTTGGCAATGCATGCGCATGGCCCTGGCGCTCGGGTTGTCAGACCCCAGTTGTTCGCTGATCTCGTTCCATAAAACCCGCGCAGCCCGCAACTTTGCCACCTCCGTAAAGAAGTCGTTGCCGACGCCAAAGAAAAAGCTCATTCGCGAGCAAAAGGCGTTGACATCCAGACCTCGAAGTCGCGCCTGCTCGACATAGGTACGTGCGTTGAGGAGGGTCAGTGCCAATTCGAGTATCGGATCGGCGCCGGCTTCCTGGAAGTGATAACCGGACACCGAAATCGGGTTGAAGCGTGGCATGTGCCGGGCGAGGTATTCGATGACATCGGTGCAGATACGCAGTGAGGGTTCGGGGGTAAAGATGTACGTGTTGCGAACCATGAACTCTTTGAGAATGTCGTTCTGGATGGTCCCGCTCAGTTGCTCCATGGCGATACCACGCTCCTGGGCGGCCACGATAAAGGCTGCCAGAACCGGCAATACTGCGGTCATCGACACGGAGACCCGGTCCAGTGCGATGCCGTCGAACAACTCGAGCATGTCCTCGACGCTATCGATGGCCACGCCAGCTTTTCCGACGTCGGCGGCGCAGTGAGAGTCGTTGGAGTCGTAGCCACGATGGGTCGGCAGATCGAATGCAACAGACAGTCCCTGGGCGCCCTCGGCGAGGCTTTGGCGCAAACGCTGATTGGGCAACTTGGCGTCGGCAAAACCGCTGTATTGGCGGATCGTCCAGGGTTTGTGGGTGTACATGTTGGTGTAGGGGCCGCGCAGATAAGGTGGCTTTCCCGGATCGCTGTCCAGATGCTCGATGCCGGTCAGGTCGCCGTGGCGGTAAAGCGCTTTGAGTTGCAAGCCTTGGGGGCGGTACAAAGGAGAATGAGTCATGGTCTTGTGCACTCCCGAGGCCAGGTTTTCTCGGTAAAGACATCGGCGAGTTTGTAGCCGTCGGACTGGCGAAAAATCTCACACCAATGCCGCGAGTGTTGGCCAGCTTCAGCGGTACGCAGTTGAACGTGAACGCTGTCACCTATGTTGAGATTCCCGTGGAAATGGATTTCCCGTTGCCGTACCAATCCCGGGCGGCGCAGCCCCAAGACACTCCACTCGGCGCGCTCGACCAGCGCCTGGAAGTTGGCAAAATAAAGAAATTCGGCGCCATTGAAGTCGACGTCGGGGCAAGGGGTGAATGAGAAGACCGGCATTGTTGACGACGCGGTACGGCTGATCTCGAAGTGCTTGAGCCAGTCGGTTTTACGCAGTTGCTTGCCGAACGCATGTAAGGCCTGCAGGGAGGTGGGGAGGGTGGTCTCGATCGGCTGGGCGCCCTTGAGGCAGGCTTTGGCGACGCTACGATTATCCCCCGGCGTGTGACGGCTGACAAAGGTCGACATCAGGCTGATATCTGCGACACAGCGCTGGCTGAGCATCAGCCGTTGTTCGCTGTAATGTCGGGTTTGGCCGGCCCGGCCGAGTTTTGTTTCTATCCTGAACGAGCGATTTTCGGTGATTGCTTGCAACTGCAGCCCCTGGCTTTTGACCAGGGTGAAGGCGGCATAGGCGATGCGCCCCTGTGGGTCGACAAAGTCCGGTAGAGGGCGGTCGTACAGTGCGGCGAGCGCCAGCCAATGCTGGTGACCGCATTCCTTGAGCAGCCAGTTTTCGGACAAGCCGGTGTAGGCCAGATTGGGCATGCCGGCGAGGTAAGTCTGTTCGAGGCTGACGTTATGCATGCTGAACCCCTGACGTCGGCCCGCGCAGGGCCGACGGATAAATGCCAGTCGAAAAATCAGCGGCCAGCGGCCAGATGCTCGACCACAAACTGCGCATCGCGCGCCACCCCGGAAAACCGCCCCGAGCCCCAGGTGTGTAGCCAGGGCAAACCGAGGAAATACAGCCCCTTCTGGGAAGTTACGCCGCGTTGATGACCTGGATAACTGCGGCCGTTGAACACGGGGACGTCGACCCAGGTGAAGTCCGGCTGGAAGCCAATGCACCAGATGATGCTGGTGATGCCGGAACCTGCCAGGTCGAGTTCGGTGATGTCCTGCCCGGGTTTCCACAGCGGTTCGTAGGCAGTGCCAGCAGGGGCCTCGATACCTTTTTCCGCAATGTACTTGTCGATGCTCGCGTTGATTCTGTTGTACACGGCGTCAGCGGCGTCGAGGTTGCTGCCAAGGTCCGGGGCGAACTTCAGGGTGGTGCCGTCCAGGCTGTCCAGGCGGCCGAACAGTTGCATGCCTTCGCTGGCGAAGCGACGCAGGTCGATGTCGCGCCCGCCGTCGCGGCCGGTGACGTAATGGTTGGTGTTGTCGCGCACACCCTCGCGCAGCGGGTGCACATCAACGCCAATGTCGTAGTAGCCCATCTGGGCCAGCCAGTCGACCACGTCCTTGCCCCGGTGAAAGCGCGCGCAGCGCGGCGCATCGCCCACCGCAAGGAACACTTTGCGGCCGGCCAGGTGCAGGTCCTCGGCGATCTGCGCGCCGGACTGTCCGGAGCCGACCACAAGGACCGCGCCCTCTGGCAGCGCATCGGGGTTGCGGTATTGTTCGGAGTGAATCTGCCGGATCTCGACCGGCAGGCGTTCGGCGAGACGCGGAATGATCGGGGTGTGGTAGCCGCCGCTGGCGACGATAACCTGGTCGGCGCTGAAGTCGCCTGCACTGGTGTTGAGCAGGTAACCGCCTTCTGCGCGAGGGCTCATGCGCAGCACGGTCACGCCTTCACGCACCGGGGCGTTGACCTTGGCGATGAAGCCGTCCAGGTAGCTGATGATCTGCTCCTTTTTCATGAACCCGTGCGGGTCGTCACCGGCATAGGGATAGCCGGGCAGGGCGCATTGCCAGTTTGGCGTCACCAGGCAGAAGGCGTCCCAGCGCTGGTTACGCCAGGTATGAGTCAGGGTGTGCTTTTCCAGCACCAGGTGGTCGATGTCTTGCTGTTGCAGGTAGTAACTGGCCGAAAGGCCGGCCTGGCCGCCGCCGATGACGATCGCTTTGTAGTGGGTCATGCTGTGGTCCTCTGAAAAGTCGTGATTCAAATTTCGGAAAATCCGGCGTAGTTCACCTGGCCGGCACCCTGGGTCTTGATTTCCAATACCTCGACCAGCGCCTCGGATGCGGTGAACTTGTTCGCGCTCAGGCGCAGGCTGCCGAGCGTGTCCATCGCTGCGCTGCAATAGAAACCCTTGACCTGCCTGACCCGTTCGGAGGCACTGTTGAGGCCGGTTTCGGCACGGCGCAGAAATTCAGCCATGGGGTAGCTTTTGCCCGCTTGCAGGTGTTCGAAGATGGTGGTGGACGGCGAGTAGGCGTTGCTCTCCTGGCCATCGGGCCAGCGCAAGCGGATGTTGACGGCGGGCATGTCAGTGCTCCTTGATCAGGTTGGGGTAGCTGAAGCCGGTAAAGGGCTGTTGCCGCAGGTTCCAGAATTGGTCGTGCTGGTCGGCCAGCTGTACGTCGAGGCAGGCGCTGTCGTTGATCGTGCCGATTGGCGCACAGTGCAAACCTTCGAAGGCGAAGGCCGCCTGCACGGTGGCCAGGTCTTCTGGCTTGAGGGTCAACAGGAAGCCGTAGCTGGGGAAGGCTTGCAGCCAGCGCTCCAGGGGTGCATCTCCAGGCCGGGGCAGGCCATCGAGATTGATGCGGGCCCCGCATCCGGTGGGCTCGAGCAGCATCAGCAAGGAACCGAGAATCCCGGCGTTGCTGATGTCCTTGGCAGCCACTAACAGGCCGGCCTCGGCCAGGCGTGGGATGACTTCGAGCTTTTCCCGCAAGCGTTCGCCGGGTACGCCTTCGAAGGCTTTCCAGTAGGGCGCCTGACCGTGCCATTGGCCGTTCAGATCCACGACCATGGCCAGGGTTTGGCCGGGTGCGACGTGAAAGCTCGAGAGCAGGCTGCGGGCCCAGCCGGTGATCGCCACGGCCAGTGCTGTCGGGTTGTCGGGGGTTAGGCTGGTGTGACCGCCTGCGAGGATCAGGCCATAGGCGCTGCAGGCGTCGCGGATGCCGGCGAGCACGCTGTCGGCTGCGTCGACATCGTGGTGCCAATAGGCATTGACCACTGCTGTGGCACGGCCGCCCATGGCGGTGATGTCGCTGACGTTGGCCATGACCGCCGACCAGCCGGCGAACCATGGGGCCTGGGCGACAAAGTTCGGCAGCATGCCCTCGATGGCGAGCAGTTGGTATTGATCGCCACAACGGATGGCTGCGGTGTCGTCACCGGGTAACGCGTAGCGTTCATCGTCGCTGCAAGCCCGCGTCGGGAGCGCTCGCGCCGGTTGCTGGATGGCTTGTTTGGAAAGCATCGCCGGCGTGTTTTTCAGGGCCGCCAACAGGGTGCGCAGATCAGTCCCCATGGCGACGGCTCCGGCGAGGCGTCAAGGTAACCTGACGCGGCATGAAGGGGTAGCAATCAAGGTCTGCCTGCATCAGCACGTGGGGCTGGCCAAGCAGTTCGATGGCCTCGAGAGTCTGCCAGTGCAAGCCATGGAAATACTGCTGGTTGGCGATCTGCACGGTGGCCAGGAAGGTCTGGCAGCCCAGGTCGATGGCCCGTGATACGGCTTCATTGACCAGGGCTTTGCCGATCATGCCGTGGCGGCGGTAGGCCCGCTCCACGCAGAGTCGACCACCGAACCAGACGCCGGAATCGGTCTGGTAGATCCGCACGGCGCCGATCACCTGTTCCGGCATGCCGCAGTGGTGGGCTATGGCGACAATGGGAATGGCCTGAAAGTCGCGTTCGTCCTTGTCTTTCTCCAGCAAGCGTTGCTCTTCACAGAACACCCCGCGGCGCAGTGCGTAGTAGCCGATGCGCTCCCAGGTTTCGCTGGCCGGCTTGACCAGCAAATCGTCGGCGAGGAAATCCCGGAAAGTGTCTTCACTCAAGGCAAAAGCGTGTTCGGCCATGGTCAGGCTCCTGTCACTCGTGATGTTTCAGGGCCGAGCAGGCGCCGCATTTGGCGCAGCCGGCGTTGATGTTGTTCGAATGCAGGCCATACCGGCGCAGGCTCGCACCTATACGCGGATAGAGCCGTTGCATGAAGGCGCTGTCGGGTTTTGGGTGTTGGGCCAGCGGGGTACCATCGATCGGTACGAAGGGAACAACGAAGGGATACACGCCCATGCGTGCAAGCCTTTCGCACATGTTGGCGATCGCCTCCTCGCTGTCGCCCAGCCCGGCGAGGATGTAAGTGCTGACCTGGCCATGGCCGAAGACCTTGACCGCGGCCTCGAAGGCGCTGAAGTAGCGTTGCAAAGGTACTTCGGCCTTGCCCGGCATGATCCGCTGGCGCACTTCGTCGGTGACTGCCTCCAGGTGCATGCCAAGCGAGACCACGCCGCTATCCTTGAGGCGCTGGAACCAGACATCCTCGTCCGGCGGCTCGCATTGTGCCTGGATCGGCAGGTCCACCGCGGCCGTCACGGCCGCCGCTGACTCGCAAAGGATTGCCGCTCCACGGTCGGGCGTTTGCGGCGTACCGGTGGTCATCACCATGTGCTTGACGCCGTCCAGTTCGACCGCCGCTTTTGCGACCGCCGCCAATTGTGCCGGGCGCTTGCGGGCAATAGTCTTGCCTGATGCCAGGGATTGGTCGATGGCGCAGAACTGGCACGAAGTGGCTGCTTCGTTCATGCGGATGCAGTGTTGCAGTATAGTTGTCGCCAACACATCCTTGCTGTGCAGCGTCGCGATCTTCCAGTACTGCGTGCCGTCTTCAGTGCTCAATCCGTAAAAATTCGGCACGCCCGGCAGTTGTACCTGGCCAACCTGCAAGCCTTCGCGAAAGATCAGCGCCTGACCGCCGCCAACGTCAGGTACGGCGGAGTAGGGCGAGTTCAGCGATGCGCGGTTGAGCATCGGCACCATGGCGGTGTGTGCGCCCAGACTCAACGCCTTGTGGTCCGACGGCCCCGCACCGCCCTTGCGGCTGAGCCCTTCAGCGCCTTGCCAGCGAACGCCATGGCATTGCAACTGGGCCAGCAGATCGCTGGCAATCATTTGGCTATTCATGCTCGCAAGCCTCGCACCGTTCATGCACATGCGCAGTAGCGCGGCGGTCGATTTGCAGGCTGAGCAATTCCGGGCGGCTGTAATGGCCGACTGAATCCATCATGCGTTTGCGCTTGTCGATCAAGGCGAAATCCAAGTCGGCAATGATCACCCCTTCGCCTTCGGTCAACTCTGCGAGCAGCTTGCCTTCCGGCGAGACGATTGCCGTGAAGCAACCACCGGAGATCGGTTCGATGGTACAACCGGTGTCGGCCATGATTTGTGCCTGTTGCCCGGCATCGAGCCACGCAGTGGCGTTGACCACAAAGCAGCCGCTTTCCAGGGCGTGGTGGCGGATGGTCACTTCAATCTGATCAGCGAAGATCTGCCCGACCAGAGAGCCGGGGAACATCGCGGCGTGAATCTGTTCTGCGTCGGCCATTAGCGCGTAGCGGGCCAGTGGGTTGTAATGCTCCCAGCACGCCAGTGCGCCGATGCGGCCGACGGCGCTGTCGGTGGCGCGCAGGCCGGAACCATCGCCCTGGCCCCATACCATGCGCTCGTGATAGGTGGGGGTTATCTTGCGCCGGTGCAGGATGAGCGTTCCGTCGGCGTCGAACAGCAACTGAGCGTTGTAGATCGTGCCGCCATCGCGCTCGTTGACGCCAATACAGGCGACCAAGTTGGCTTCGCAGCAGGCTTCGCCGATCTGGCGGGTTACGTCCGAGGGCACGGTGACCGACTCTTCGAGCAGCTTTAGGTGTTGCCTGGCCATCGCAAAGGGTGGCTGCACGAAAGAGAAATAGGGGTAGTACGGCACCACAGTTTCCGGAAAGACAGCAAACTGCACGCCTTCGCGGCCCAGCTCCAGCAGCTGGCGGCAGAGTTTGTCGACGGTTGCCTGACGCGAGTAGAGCACGGGGCTGAACTGCACAGCGGCGGCGCGAATAACGGGCATGGATTAGTTCCTTGAGGCGGTGGCGGGAGGCTAAAGGTCTTTGCAGGCCCGCCCGTTTCCTGCGTGGGGCGGGCGGGCCGCGACTCAGGCAGTCCAGGTATCGATGATCATCGCGCCCTCGCGACGCATCAGCAGACGCAGATCCATGACATCCAGGGGGTTGATTGGACGAATGCCTTCGATCAGGGCTTTTTCGGTCTGGCCATACAAGGCCTGCAAGGCGAAACGGCAGGCATAGACCTCACCGCCTTCCGCCATGAATGCCTTGATCTGGTTATTGACGGCCAGGTGGCCGGGGAAGGCTTCGGCGCCCAGGGTGGGGAACCCGCGTTGCACGCCAAGTTGCACGCCTGGCCCGTAGAGCAGGATCTTGGTTTCAAAACCCTTACGCAGCAGTCGCTTGGCTTGCAGCATGTTGACTAGGCCAATGGAGCCTTCGAAGGCGATCGTGTGGAAGGTCAGCAGGGCCTTGTCACCCTCAGCGGCCTTGACGTCCTCGAAGACCTTTTCTTCGTAGTTCACCAAAAAGTCGCCGTCTTGGTAGTGGGCAATATCCACATTGGGCATGTTGTCGTCTCCAGTAGTGCTTGCTGTTATCGATGGCCGGGATCGGCCGATCAGTTACAGGGACTGGAGCGAGAAGCGTGCCATTTGAATTCTGCTGCTTGAGATAATCTTCAAGCTATTGATATACAACGAATAAAATATTTTTTTCGAGTTTTTAGATCCCTCCCAGTTCATGACCGGATCACGAACTTGCGTATAAATACGGAGTTTCGTAGTGGTTTAATACGGGATGTCGTAGTCACGCGCGAACCGGGTTCCTCGCTTGGACCGCGTGGAAACTATCGGGCAGGAGTTGTGTCCGCATGAGTGGGACAACCTATGTGGCGAAGGCAGCTTCGCAGGGGTGACTGTTGGGTAAGGAAGGGGGCAAAGCTGGCGGGGAACAAGCCGGCGACATCTACAGCGAGCTTGAATAAAGGCGTGTTTTGCAGAAAAGCACAAACCCGGGCGCGTCGCGATGAAAGAGCCCGGGTTTAGCCATTGGCCTTCAAAGGGGTCGCTAAAGTGCAATGCCTTCTATGCCTGTAGCGCGGCGATCTGTGCTTCGGAAAACGCAAAGTCGAGCAGCACCGAGCGAGAATGTTCACCGTTTTTTCGGGGCTGGCGTATAGGGTGTTTGCGCAGCCTGCACGCTTTTGATGGGGACCCCCGGGACCCGCACGACACCCTGCACAGGATGCTTGTGCTCAACCAACATGCCATTGCTTGCGATCTGCGAATGCTTCATCAGATCACTGTAGTCGGCCACCTTCGAGCAGAGAGCGTCCGCTTCATGCAATACGTGCAGCCAGTGAGCCGTTGGCTTGCTGATGAACACATCGGTCAGCGCTGCGCACAACTCGGCGCGGTGGATGACCCGTTGCGCGGAGCTGACGAAGCGCGGGTCGGCGATCCCTTCTTCGTGGCCCAGCACCTTGCACAATGTGGCCCAGCGGTTGCCGTTGTAGGCCGCTACCATCAGCCACGTCCAAAAAGAAGGGGAGGATAGGCGATCCTGCTTGGTAACCAAGCTGGTACGCGATGATCAATGCCCGCGTATGTACTGTTCCAATTGCTCGATCAATTGATCCTGTTCTGCAATCATTGCTTTGACGATATCGCCAATGGATAACAGTCCAATCAGCTGATTTTCGTCCACGACTGGCAAGTGTCGAAGATAACGGTCGGTGAATAGCGACATGCATTCGCGGATTGTTTGATTCGGTGCGACCGTTAGCACTGGTGAGTTCATGATGCTAGCGACTTGGATTTCAGTTGAAGGGAGCCCATGGCGATGGACCTTGCGCACATAATCACGCTCGCTGACGATACCAACCAATCGCCCGTTCTCGACCACAGGCAAGGCGCCGATGTTACGCAAAGCCATCATGCTCAATGCATCATCGACGGTAGCATGAGGCGCAATCGTATAGATATTTTGCTTCTGCTTGGAGGTGAGTAACTGCGCTACGGTTTTCATCGAAATCTCTATTTACGTTTTGTTGGCTGGACGCAAACGTCCAATTTGAGTTGGTATATTTTTAGTTTTCACGGGGAAGAAACCCCACGCGGAATCTGAGGATTTGTCCTGGAGTGAACAATTGCATCGTCGCCAAACGATGCAAGTTCAAAGATAACTCCCCTCGATTGACTCCACCTTATGGCACCTAATACCCTCAATCAGCTTTCAATAACGCCACCATTCGTGCGCTGAAATCTGCACTGGTGAGCCGGTCTGGATAAAACAGGCCAAAGGCTGGGGCAGCCAGGACGCCGTTCGAGACGACATCCTTCGTGCTGGAAAAGATGCAAAGCTGAATCCTGCAATTCACCCGATCCCCCGTCTGCCAAGGTTAGCGAGATTATAGGTGGGCGAATCTCATACCACCGGTATCAGTGGATCGGCCGCAGCCAAGGCTGTGGCACGATCGGCGGCCGGTGGGTAGATCCACTGCGTGTTGATCTGGGTCTTGAGTTCTTTTGCTTCCTGTTTAATCAATTTTGGTTTGTGGTCCCAACCTTCGGTGAACACTGCCCCCCACGCGCCGAGATCCACACAGGTCACGTACTTGGGTTGACGGTAGGTGGTCGGGGTTACACCCAACAGATCGGCGACGGCATTGTTTCCAGCATGTCGGCCAAGGGCGATCGCATGCTGACAGGACATCGCCGAGAAGTTTCCGAGATCGTCGGTGGCGGCATACGCAACGTCGCCAGCGGCGAATATATCTGCCTGGCCTAAAACCTTCAGGTTGTGGTCAACATGGAGCCGCCCTTGGGCGTTGCGCGCACCTGTCAGTTTCTCGGTCAGGGGGCTGGCGCGAAAACCCACGGTCCAGATCACAGTCCTGGCCTCGATCCGCTGGCCATTGGCGAGGGTTACGCCTTGCGCATCGACCGAGGAAACGGAAGCGTTCAGAATCCACTCGATGCCCAGATGCTCTGATGCCTCAGCAATCACAGGACGGATGCCATCGCCCATGGCAGCCGCAATCTGAGGAGCCCTATCCACGACTATCACCCGCACATCAGTGTTGTCGCCTAGTGCGGCGCGCAGGCGCGCGGGCATCTCGGTTGCGGTTTCGATACCCGTGAAGCCGCCACCGGCAACAACGACTGTGTTCCGCGCGACGCTATAGGGTTGGTCCTTGAGGGTATTGAGGTGCTTCTCCAGGTAGACTGCCTCTTCGATCTGATCAACATCAAAGGCGTACTCGTGAATACCTCCTGCATTAGGACGAACGAGTTGGCTGCCTGATGCCAGCACCAGTCGGTCGTAGCGCAATATGCCCGGGTTACCAAACTCGCTAAAGTAACCGACGGTTTTTTCCTGCTCATCGATGCTATTGGCCGAACCCTTGATGAAACGCACACCCACCGACTCGAACAACTCATCCAGTGGGGCGAACATCTTGTGGGCATCGGCCTCATAAAAGCGCGGGCGAATCCGCAGTTCGGCCTGGGGAGCGAGTACAGTAATTTGCACATCTTGACGATCATGTATGTCTAACTGCCGAGCAGCGCTCAATGCGCTCCAGACTCCGCCGAATCCTGCGCCAATAACCAAAATATGCTTTTTCATGAGCTTGCTCTGACAGGAATACCAATAGGACGCTCATCCTAAAAGCAGCGCTGCCTATCACATAGGCCATAAAACCCCGAGTTTCTGCCAGCTCCGAAGGTCTAGGTGTACCCGTACCGGATCGATAACTGGTCAGTCAGCACGCGTGAAACGGCTGCGATAGTCCCGGGGAGAAATTGACAGATTGCGCTGGAAGGTGCTGCGCATCCTGTCTTCGTCGCCAAAGCCACACAGGTATGCGATCTGGTCAATGTTGCGCGGGGAGTTCTCCAGCATCCGTCTTGCGGCCTCCAGACGAAACAGTTCGATGGACTTGGCCGGAGTACGGCCAGTCCTGAGCTTGTAGACCCGGGCGAAGTTGCGCTGGCTCATTCGCGCTTGCTCTGCCAGACGCTCGACGGTGAGTGTTTCGTCGCCCAGGTTCTGTTCAAGCCACAGGTGTAGGTGCTCGAATACTGCACCGTCTTTGGACTGAGATTGCAGCAATTGGCTGTACTGTGCCTGGCCGCCGGGGCGCTTGAGGTATACCACCATTTCCCTGGCCACTTGCATGGCCACTTCGTGACCGCAGTCAGCCTCCACAAGCGCCAGGGCCAGATCGATACCGGCGCTCACCCCGGCCGAGGTCCAGACCGAACCCTGCTGGATAAAAATTGCGTCGGCATCGACGTCGATTGAAGGGAAGCGTTGCATGAGCGTGTCGCACATTGCCCAGTGAGTGGCTGCGCGCAGGCCTTCGAGCAATCCGGCCTTGGCCAGCAGGAAAGCACCGCTGCACACCGAGGCAGTACGTTTAGCCTGGTGCGAAGTGGTGCGCAGCCAATTTACAAGGTCTTCATAGTCGTCCAGGGTTTGGGAAATATCAGGGGCGCCAGGCACGATATATGTGTCGATCGTTAATTCGGTCAACTGATCCAGCCGTGAGGTTTCCACGGTCAGGCCTTCGGCAGTCTTGATCAGGCCGCCTTCCAGGCTCGCGGTATGTAACTGGTAGCCAGGCAAGCCGCGCTCAAGCATCGCTTTGGACGCGGTCCAGAACACCGTCTGGGCACCGGTCAAATCAAGCAGGCCGACTTTTTGATAGGCGACGAAGACCAGGTGCCGAGGTCGCTCCAAGGGAAGGGGGGCAGGGGCGTGGATCATTTCCCTTTTCGGTCGTGTGCTTGTCGTTTGCTCTTGTCGGGGACCAGTCATTGCTATTTGTACCATTCCTGTTCAAGCGGAGTGCCGGAATAAGCTCTGCACGCAGGCTTGTCAAGGGAATGGGTATAGACGGTAGGGGTGTAGTTACCTATGTCCGGTGCAATCGAAAAATGGCTGAAAATCAGGGTCATATGTCATGGCGGGCCCTTTCAGGGCGTCATAGTCTTGTTCGCGATACGAAAACTCTGAATGCTGAGTTTTGAACCGCTACACGTCTCAATCTTACTAAAACTCACGTCGAATTATAGGGCGTTCAATTGCTGTCTGGCGCCTTGATATACAACTTGAGATATGAGTAAGCGAGGCTTGTGCATGAACGATCCTAGCAAATGGGCTTTCGTTGAAGTCCTGTGATTTACACCCTGTCGTTTATACCCATAGGAAAGACCACTGGAAAGTAACGGTGCCTCGTTCGCTATTCGTAGTCGCGAACTGGTATGTTGTTTACGTTCATCAATGAAGCTGGCGTAGTTATTGATAGGCGAACACTAATGGCGAAAACGGGGAAAAAATATTTAGAGTATGTGCGCTTCACCAATCTACAAAGACGAATAGTATGAGTGCTTCATTGCTCATATCATGGATTGAACTACTCACTCAATTTATATTTGTCAGGTAACAAGGCGCATATACTATTACATAAAAAATAACCAATAGTGTTTGCTCATATTTAACGGCTGTATTCCGAACTATCAGGAGCATGTACATGGCTGACAATTCTTCACTTTCAGTTGACGAGTCTTTGCGTCGAAAACTATTGCTGGGCGGCTTGGCTATTGCGGCCGTAGCGGCCCTGCCGACCTCTGCGTCAGCGCAGACTCCCGCCAAAACCGCTTTAGCCAACATTAAAGGAAAGCGGATCATGGGAACGATCGTTACCGAAGAGGGTGTTGAGCTTTATTACAAGGATTGGGGCCCGAAGGATGGCCCGGTCGTCACCTTGAGCCACGGCTGGCCGTTGAATGCCGATAGCTGGGACTACCAAGCCTACTTTTTGGCTTCTCACGGTTTCCGCGTGATTGCCCATGACCGTCGCGGCCACGGTCGCTCGAGCCAGCCATGGGACGGAAATGACATGGAACACTACGCCGACGATCTGGCCGCGGTCATCAACACGCTGAACCTGCGCGACGTGAACGCTTTCGGATTTTCCACCGGCGGTGGTGAAGTGGCGCGCTATATCGGTCGCCACGGCACTTCACGCGTCGCGAAAATCGGCCTGATCTCGGCCGTTCCGCCTCTGATGCTCAAGACCCCTGCCAACCCGGGCGGTTTGCCTATCGAGGTGTTCGATGGCATTCGCGCCGGCATGCTGGCCGATCGTTCGCAAACCTTCAAAGACATTCCAAGCGGTCCATTCTACGGCTTCAACCGTCCAGGCGCCAAGGTTTCCCAGGGCATGATTGACTCCTGGTGGCGGCAGGGGATGACCGGCGGCTTCAAAAACACCTTCGATTCGGTGAAAGCGTTCTCCGAAACCGACTTCACCCAGGACCTGAAAAAATTCGACAAGCCGACCCTGATCATTCATGGCGATGACGATCAGATTGTACCAATCGACGCGGCGGGCCGCGCTTCGAAGAAACTGGTACCGCACGCGCTTTTGAAAGTGTATTCGGGTGCGCCGCACGGTCTGACCGAAACCCATAAAGACCAGTGCAACCACGATTTGCTGGCCTTCTTGCGCAGCTGATTCGGCGCATCACCGTTCTTATTGCTTCCCGCCTCAGCTACGGCGACGCCGGGTTCGTCCTGCCGTAGGCGGATGAATACGAGAGGTACGATGTATCGAAAGATCATATCGATTTAAACCCTCTCGTCGTCACCCCCGTAGCTTTTTTTAAGAGCCCGCTCTATCTAGAACCAAAGCCATGTCAAAAAACAGACTGACAACGGTCAACGGCCCCCCGTCGTTAACAACTTCATCATCCAGACCGCCGGCCCCCGTGAGCCCGCCTTGCTACAAGATGTCCGGCTGCAGAAAAAGCTCGCCCACTTCGATCGCGAAGTGATTCCGGAACGTCGTATTCAAGCCAAAGGTGCTGGCGCTCTCGATACCTTTATCGTGACCGAAGACATCACCCGCTATACAAAAGCCAATCTGTTTTGCGCCGTAGGAAAACAAACTTCGATGTTCATCCGTTTTTCGACGGTGGCCGGAGAGCGGGGGGCAGCCGATGCCCAGAGGGACATTCGCGGCTTTGCCATGAAGTTCTATACCGAACAAGGCAGAATACCCCGGAGTTTTTCTTCAGCGCCCCATTGCGCTTCCTCGACCCAAATCACGCGGTGAAAACGCGATCCGTACACGGGAATGCGTAACGCACAAAGCAACTGGGACTTCTGGTCTTCGCTGCCTGCAGCAGGTCACCATCGTCATGAGCCAACGGGGGATCCCGCGCAGTTATCGGTCCAGCACGGCTTTGGCACTCATCAATTCCAACAATGAGCGGCACTGGGTAAAGTTCACCTTCAAGACGCAGCAAGGCATTGCGAACCTCAGCGATGAAGAACTCGAACACCTGATCGACGAGGATCGGGAAAGCCACCACCGCGATTTGTTCGACAACATTGAGGCAGTGGATTTTCCAAGCTGGACGCTGTACATCCAAGTCATGACCGGGGCCCAGGCCAAGTCTCATCCGGTCAACCCGCTCAACTTGACTAAGGTCTGGGTCCATGGTGACTACCCACTGATCGAGGTCGGTTTCATCGAACTCAATCACAACCCGCAAAACGTCTTTTCTGAAGTCGAGCATGCAGCGTTTGCCCCCTCCAGTATCGCGCCGAGCATCAGCTTTTCTCCGGAGCGGATGTTGCAGGCGCACTTGTTTTCCTATAGTGATGCGGCGCGCTATCGACTGGGCTTCAATCATTACCAGATTCCGGTCAACACGGCCGGTGCCCAGTACACAGCTTCCATCGTGATGGCGCAATGCGCGTTCACGGTAACCATGGTGGCTCGCTGTCTTATGTGTCCAACAGCCAGGGTGAATGGGCGGACCAACCGGATTGGCGTGGCCCGCCGCTGGAGTTGCCCGGTGCCGCCGATCATTGGGATCATCGACCCTACGATGACCATGACTGCGAAGGAGAAATAAGCGTTATTTGGCAACACCGCGCGTTCACTCCGCTCGGTATCCCAGAATGTCTAACAACGTCATATCATCAATTGCTCCAAGGCCGATCCCGAATATGGTCCGGTTGTAGCAAGATCAATCGGGAAATATATGGACTCCGCGCTGATACCTAGTGTTGCATTGGTACATTCGGGACCACGCCCAATCCCCGATACTAGAGCGTCGGACGTTCGGGCTTTTTAAACCAATCAGGCCTACCGTTCTGATCAACTATTATGTCCAATCCCTAATGACTGAGCCATTCGAACCAGGTCTGCAAAGGACTTTGCGTACATTTTTTTCATTGCATGTGCGCGGTGAATTTTCACGGTGATCTCGCTCAGGTTCATCTGTCCGGCAATCTGTTTGTTCATCAGACCTTTGGCTGCAAGTGCCATAACCTCTTTTTCACGAACTGTCAGCGATTGGTAGTTCGTATGCAGGTCTGAAAGTTGTTGCTCGATTTCCCGGCGTCTGACATCGGCCTGAAGTGCGGCTGACACCGCGTCCAATAGATCTTGTTCACGAAACGGCTTTGCCAAAAAATCCACGGCACCAGCTTTCATCGCCTTAACGGACATTTCAATGTCCCCATGGCCGGTGATGAAAATAATCGGAATGTTTGCGTTTGATTCAACCAACTGACGTTGGAAGTCCAGACCGCTATTACCTTGAAGTCGTACATCAAGTACTAAACAGCTGGCGCCATTTGTCTTCGGTTGCTGAAGAAATTCCGCAGTGGACGCGAACGTCTCAACTCTTATCCCGGCCGAGCGCAAAAGACTACTTAATGCGTCGCGTATCGAGGCATCGTCATCCACCACGAACACAATAAAATTTTTACTGCCCGGCTCATTGGATGGAAGATTGCCTTTCATACACGATTCTCTTTGAGAAATCCGGAGAGAAAAAAGTATAGCACAGCGCCTTGGTGCGTGTTGAGAAGCTCGTTGTACGACTGTAACCGCTTGGGAGGCTTGATGGAAATCATGCAGTAAGGAATGGTTCTAAAGTTGAAATAAAAGATAAAAGAAAAAGTGGGCAATGCAGGTATGCTTTGACTTGAGCGCTGTAACTTTTTCCACTGGTGCACCAACTACAAAAATGCTCGCAGTTGTTGGATAGAATTTTGTATTGGCTCTCGCCGACTCTTGAGCGCGCACGATTAGCGATTTCATCGTTGGAATACTCGCATTTTTCTTGAAGCATCCAGACTGTCTTGCCATCTGCGAAGATTTCAAGGTCAATTACTTCGATAGGGCCGGATTTGAGTGCACTGCTGAATCCAGAGTAGTGAACAACGTCTCCGCCGCCAACATGTATTCCATGATGCATATAAAACTTACGTGGGCTAATCAGGTGTGCGCCTATAGGTAAGTTGTCTGCTGCCTGTTCGATATTCACCAATATCAATGGAGAACTAAATAAACATTTTTGCGATTTTCTGCTGTTGCGGAGCGCAACGGGCAGGGGGCTTTCAAATATTATAGCATTCAAGTGCTTGAATATGCTCGCTATTGTTAGCGTTAAGCAGGCAGCCATTGTTGAGCGCAGAGATGAAAGGCCGCTTGCTATCCTGGTTCTTATATTGCTCACGATAAAATCCTCCACAACCTTTAATGTGAAATATATCGCATGGGTTGTGAGATTACATTTGTACGTACGATTACTTTAATAGACCCATTAATATGCTCCTTCTAAACCTAAGTATTAAGCGGAGTGCCGACTTGTAGGCGACAGGCATACCGGGCTGGTACTGATGAACGGTGGCTTTACGTACGGGGAGAGGCCGTCGCGTGAATCCCTGGGGATCCGTGAATAGGCTGCCTCATGAATACGGTCGTGAATAGAACTGAAGGCGCCGTCCCGTCGCTCGATCAACGCCTAGCGAGTCGTCGCCCACAGTACCGTGCGCATCTGCGAGCCGGTCAAAATCTGGTAAAGCGTGACGCCGAAGATATAGAGATCGCTGCGCGAATCGATCTGAAGCCGCCCCCTTCTTCAGGCCGCGGACTGTTCCTGTTGTTCGCCGAGAAAACGACAGAAACACGAACGTAACCAGCTTTCACGTGGGTCGTTGTGCATCGCGCCGCGCCAGGCCATGGACAGGTCCGGCGTCGGCAGATCCAACGGTGCAAGCTCGGCACGCATTCCCTCCAGTCGCACCATGGCTTGGGCAACGTAGTCCGGTACGATGGCAACCATGTCGCTGTCGGTCAGCAAAGCAGGCAAGGCGCTGAACTGCGGTACCGCCAGCACCACCTTGCGCTGCCGCCCGATCAGACCTAGGGCATGGTCGGCATCGTCGATGACATTTCCCATTGAAGACACCACAACATGAGGCCGTTTGCAGAAGTCATCCAGTGTCAAGGGGCCGGGGATCGAATCGGCGCGCAGTAGCATTGGTTGCATCGGTCGCAGGCTCTTGCAATGGGCACTGGCCGGCAACTCCTGCGCAAGGCTGATACCCACGGAAATTTCCCCAGAGGTAAGCAGATGGGCCAATTGCCGTTGGTCCACCCTGCGTACCACCAAGGTGATGTTTGGTGCTTCGTCACGCAAGTGCTTCATCAAGCGTGGAAGCAGCCCGTACTCGACGTCATCAGAGAGTCCGACATGGAACGTCCCTTCACTAGTGCACGGATCGAAAGTCCGGGTACAGCTCAGGGCGACGGCTATGCCATCCAGCGCCGGCGCGAGCCGTGCATGGATTTCGTCTGCGCGGGCAGTCGGCTCCATAGTCCGGCCAGTACGAATAAACAGCGGATCATTGAACATCGAACGCAGCCTTCCGAGTGCGCAGCTGATCGTGGTCTGTCCCAGGAACAACCTCTCCCCGGCCCGGGTAACGTTGCGTTCGCGCATCATGGTTTCGAAGACAACCAGCAGATTCATATCGGCGTGACGCAGGTCATTTCTGTTCATCATGTTCGCCGCCCAGGCGCGAGGCCCGTAGAGTGAGTGGATATCGAACAACCGCTCGTTTCGCATCCAGTGTCGTCGGAGTCCAACGATGCAGCTCCAGCTTATGCGAGCCAGGTGCGAGACGTCACTTGTACGTGGGTTCAGCCTGAGTATCCCTTGGTTTCGCGCCCTTGTACGTGGGTATGCCCTATCAAAAAACACGAGTCGTCTGGCACATGACTTCGACGGCACCTGAGATCGGAGGGTGATGGCCCTTTAACTCAGGTAATTTCATCGGATTGCTGCGTCCGACATCAATACTTTGATCTTGGCGAGCTATACATAGGTATACTTCTCTACGCTATAAGACCGCGTATGTTGTAATAAAAACAGGCGCAAACACGAACGACCCAAATGATCCCAGACACTCAAATACGCAATGCGACGATTATTGCAGTTGTCGATGATGACGACTCCATTCGGACAGCCTTGGAAAGCTTGTTGCGGTCCAGCGGTTATGAAGTTCGAACGTATTGCAGCGCACTGGAGTTTCTCAACGGGAACAACCCCGCTGAAATACAATGCCTGATTTCCGATATCCAGATGCCGGGAATGAGCGGTGTAGAGATGCATGAGCAGCTCGTTGCGAAGGACTTCCACATCCCCACTATATTCATCACCGCTTATCTAGGAATGGCCCCACGCCTTGGCGCCGATACTCCGACTTTGGTTACCTGCCTACAAAAACCCTGTGATGCTAACAGGCTGCTGAGCTACATCGAAACCGCCCTAGGCCAACGGCACTGATGAGCGCACTCTGGAATTTCTCGCTGCACTCGGCATGCACCTTCGTATATATGCCTACCACTGACGTATGGTTTCGCTGAACCGAAGTAGCAGTGCGCTTGGACGAATCCATCAATAACATGAACTCACAGCCGACGACTCGCTGTAACGAGTAAAGGTCCCTTCATTTTGTTGGTGCCGGGTTATCGTCCCATGAAGCTTGAAAAATAAATTCAAGATTGCTGTCCACTTCTTCTGAGGAACACATCATGAAGCAACAAATTCTTGTGATTGGCGCGGGTTTCGGTGGTGTATGGAGTGCATTGAGCGCCGCCCGCCTGCTGGACATGTACAGTCGTATTGACGTGGAAATCACCCTGCTGGCGCCCCAAGCGGAATTGCGCATACGCCCCCGTTTCTACGAAACCGATGTGCACAAAATGTTCGCCCCCCTGGGCGGGTTGTTCGAATCGGTGGGCGTGCGCTTTGTCAAAGGTGCAGCCGTGCGCATCGATGAACAGGCAAGGACCGTTGCCTACCGCGATGAGACTGGCCGTCAAGGCGCCCTGAGCTACGACCGCCTGGTAATTGCAGCCGGCAGCCAGTTGGCCCGACCTAAGGTACTGGGCCTTGAGACCCACGCCTTCGATGTCGACCAGATCGAGACGGCTGTGCGCTTAGAAAGTCACCTGAAATCCCTCAAGCATCGGCCCGAGAGCGTTGCCCGCAATACCGTAGTGGTCGTAGGCGGCGGCTTTACCGGTATCGAGACCGGCACCGAAATGCCGGCACGCCTGCGTGCCGTGCTCGGTACCGACCAGGATATCCGCGTGATCATCATCGACCGTGGACCTGAGATCGGCGCGTCTATGGGAGATGGGATTAGTCCGTCGATCATCGCGGCCTCCGAACACCTGGGTATCGAATGGGTGCTCAACACCAGTGTGACAGCGGTGGATGCCTATGGCGTGACCCTCGCCGACGGTCGCCAAATCGAAAGTCAAACAGTAATTTGGACCGTCGGTTTTCGCGCCAGCCCGCTGACCGAACAGGTGTCCAGTGTGCGCGATGTCCTAGGTCGCTTGCACGTCGATGAGAATCTGAAGGTATTAGGCCAGGAACATGTCTACGCTGCTGGGGACGTCGCCTATGCCGCCACCGACGACCTCGGCAACTTCGCAGCCATGTCCTGCCAGCATGCGATCTCTCTAGGCCGTCACGCCGGCAATAATGTCGCTGCGGACCTGCTAGGTGTTGCGCCCACCCCCTATCGTCAGCCCAAGTATGCGACCTGCCTCGATCTGGGTACTTGGGGTGCGGTGTTTACAGAAGGCTGGGATCGCCAGCTCAAGTTGGTCAAGGAATCGGCCAAGGAACTCAAGACGCAGATCAACACGCAGTGGATCTACCCGCCAGCAGCTGATCGGGCCACCGCCCTGGCAGCAGCTGACCCGATGATTCCCGTGGCTTGAAAATCCAACCTGAACGTAGCGTCCGTGACAGCATGACGGGCTCCCGCCGAGCGACGCTACAACTTCTTTTGAGAGCTATCTATGTTCGCTTTCTTAGAATCACCGCGACGCGTCCTGAAACTGGCCGGCCACTTGGTTATATGCGCAATGGCGATGCTGGTAATCGGATCTCTGCTGACCTACAGCCTTAGTGTCTACGTCTCGATAACCTGCCTGGTATTTGGCCCACCTGCTGATCGTTTCGGGGCGAAAATCAATGAAAGTCGGCGGAATGATACGACTGCAAACGCAATACAGCCTCAAAATGCACAAGAGAACTGCACCAAACCAAACGCTCTGCACCGGATGCGCACAGCCCCTCAAGTTCCACTCGGTGGCCCACCAGCACTACATGCCGGCGAGCCTTTCTTCAACTAACAGGGCGTCGTCGGCTTTCGGTCTAATGTCTTTGGGTAATTCCAGTCACTTGACTGGGATGAAAGCGGGCTTATTTGCATCCTTCAGAAGGAAGACCACAAACTTTGCGGGCTTGTCCTGGCTGGCATTGCGTCCAACCGTGTGCACGTCTTCTGGTCCTTCATGGAAGCTTTGCCCAGGTGTCAGCGTGACTTCCTTACCGCCAGCCACTGCCATGACGATGGAGCCTTCGAGTACGTAGATAAAGCCATGGGCATCATGACGATGAACCGGATCGGCACCGCCGGGCGGATACTCCACCGTGAGCATTAGCGCTTCCTTTCCGGGGTACTCGGGAAGTGGTTGGACCATTACTTTATTGACGGTCGGGACGGGCGCGGATACTGCCTTGTCCTGAGCCATGACTAGCCCAGTGCACACAAAGGCCAGCAGGGCGAAAAGATGATGGATTTGCATTTGGATATCCTCTTTTGAAATGCCTGGAAGACGGCTGATGTCGCCGACAGGGAGGTAGAGGCGGGTAGGTGGCTATCTGAAGCGCGGTCGCCAACTGTCGGCCCACCGATTAGCGCGCAGAGTCACAACGCTTGAGCCATGCCTCGAAGTGGGTCACACCGAGTCCTCGATCAGCTTCTCCTAGGCCATCTTGGCCCGGAAGTAACCATTGGCGAGCATCCACTCGTGCCCACCCGTGGGGCATGTTGGGTTTTGCCGCAACGCCAGTAATTCAAATTGAGGATCTAGTTGGAACCCGAAGTTTGATTCAGTCAAGGGAATTGAGCTGTAGAAGCCATATCACGGAATTCGCCGATCAAAGAGGAAATAGCGGGATTCATCGTTCGACAATTCGGAACCCAACGTACAAACCCAGCGCCTTCTCAGCATACATGAAGGCTCATATGCTTTAGCTACGTCTAGGGAAGTCAACAGAAACGGGAAGATATTGGACGCAAATAAAACCGAAATAACTTAGACACCAATCTAATAATAAGGAGACGAGAACGATGCCAACCAGCCCGTTCATTGATGATCTGATACGCGAACGCCGTACCAAGCGTGGTTTTCTGGATCAACCAGTGTCGATGGAAATGGTGAAGGACATCCTTTCAGCGGCAAAGTATGCGCCCAGTTCGAGTAACAGCCAGCCGTGGCGCTGTTATGTGATAACCGGTGAGGCGCGCGAGCGTATTACCACGGCCGCAGTGGAGGCGTACCGCGCAGCGCCCGATGGCCTAGCACCGGAATATTCCTTCTTTCCTCAGCCGCTACATGAGCCCTATGCGACCCGTTTCAATTCCTTTCGCGGTCAACTGGGCGACGCTCAAGGCTGCTGCCGAAGCGACGTATCCGGGCGGCGTAGAGACGTCGAGCGCCAGTTCCGTTTTTTCGACGCACCGGTGGGTATCATTTTCACGATGGATCGCCGTCTGGAATGGGCCAGTTTCATTTGCTATGGCTGCTTTCTCCAGAACGTCATGCTGGCAGCCAAGGGCCGTGGTCTCGATACCTGCCCTCAACAAATCTGGTCCCTGCAGCACCCAGTGCTGCGCACTGAACTCAACCTTCCCGACGATCAAATGATTGTAGCGGGCATGTCTCTGGGCTGGGCCGACAACAGCCTGGCAGAGAACCAGATGAGTATGACCAAGGTGCAGATGGAAGAGTTCACCACCTTCGTCCACGAATAGCTTCAGCAATTCCCAGGCAATCGCCAGCCGCGCTGACAGCCGTGGCGGCCTTGCTCGACCAAACAAAACTGGAGAGCTACATGACAACCATAAAAGGCTTTCACCATCTGACTGTCGGCGTCGCCGGCGCGCAAGAGGATGTTGACTTCTACGTGAAGCTGCTGGGCCAGAGCCTAATCAAGAAGACGGTCCTGCTTGATGGTGACGAACCCATCTACCATTTGTATTACGGTAACTCCCAAGGGGATGTGGGTACGCTTGTGACGTCTTTCCCATTCAAGCAAAGGGGCGTGAAAGCTCGCCCGGGTTCTGGTCAGATCAGGGTCATCAACTATTCCGTTCCCAAACATTCCCTGGACTTCTGGCGAGCCCGTTTCGCCGCAAAAGGCGTCCCGTTTGATCAGGAAGTGGTGTCGCGTTTCGGCGAAACGCGCCAGCGCTTTCAGCATCCGTGCGGCATCGAGTTCGATCTGGTAGCCACTGATCAGGACACCCGTCCACCGTGCATCTCCAGTGACATTCCAGAAGAGTTCGCCATCCGTGGTGTGCACAGCATCACGCTGTCGCTGCGCGAAGTGGCTGAATCAATCATCTTTATGAAGGACGCTCTTGGATTCCGCCATGCAGCTGAAGATGGCCCTTATCACCGTTTTGAAACAGCCAGTGGTGCACCGGGAACCATCGTCGAGTTCCAGCATGAACCCGATCGCTTGCAAGGCTCGTCAATCTACGGGGAAGGCACAATCCATCACGTCGCTTTTGCCGTGGATAACGTCGAGCAGCAAATGGCGTTGAAAGAAAAGTTGATGGCGATGGGGCATATCGATACCTCCGAATCAGTGCATCGGAATTACTTCCGTTCCATGTATTTCAAAATGCCGGGTGGGGTGATGTTCGAGGCGGCCACCACCGACATCGGCTTTGCCATCGACGAACCGCAAGACCAGCTTGGTTCAGAGTTCCAGCTCCCAGCGTGGCTCAGCGAGCGCAAGGACGAATTGCTCGCCCGGCTGGAGCCGATTTCTGTCTAGACCTCGGCAACGCAACTGCCAACACGCCCGCGACGCCGGCTTAGCGTCGCGGTTCACACCCCGTAAAACAAAGGTTCCATCATGTCAAAACCCAAAGTTCTGATTGTTTTTTACTCTCGTGCAGGTTCCACGGAAATTCTCGCCAACGCGATTGCCCAAGGCGCGATCGCGCAAGACGCCGAAGTTCGGCTGCGCCGGGCTCGGGAACTGGTCAGCCACGAAGTCATGCTGCAAGCACCCGGCTGGCTCGATAGTGCAGAGGCCATGAATGAGAAGTACGAAAGGCCGACCGAAGCTGACGCTGAATGGGCCGACGCCATCATCTTCGGTACACCAACGCGGTTTGGTTCCATCGCCTCGGAGCTGAAAGCGTATATCGATAGCCTCGGCGGCTTGTGGTTTGCAGGCAAGCTCAATGGGAAAGTGGGCTCAGTGTTTGGCGCGACATCCTCAAAACATGGCGGCAACGAATCGACCCTCCTGTCGATCTATGGCCCGATGGCCCATCTCGGCCTCATCATCGTGCCGCTCGGGTACGCTGACCCGGCGATGTTCAAGGCCGGTACGCCGTATGGCGCAACCCATGTGTCGGATCACGATACCGTGATGCCGGATTCTGACCATCTTGCAGTCGCGCAATACCAGGGCCGCCGAGTCGCCTCTGTCGCTAGGTCATTGCGGTGCCCACAACGAATCACTGAAGCGGCCTGAGTCGAACAGCCAAGCTCATCCCTCTATTAAGTGAAGCGACTGCAGGCGCCTCACTTTTCAACCGGCATGAGATCGATCCATCCTGGCTGGTCTTTGATCCGTGTTATCCATCGTTGAATGGACGGGAATTTGTCCATGTCGAATCCACCCTCGGTTGCCAGCGAGACATAACCAAATACCCCTAGATCGGCCACGGTATAGGCGTCGCCGACAAGCCAGTTGCGCCCGGATAGCCATTGCTCGAGCTTTTCCAGCGCGGGGTAACCGTCGGCGTGAAATTGCTGGATCTGCTGTGCCATGGAATCAGCGACACCCCTCAGGTGGTACACGCGGCACAGGGCAAGCGGCTTTTGCAGATCCGCCTGCTCGAATGACAGCCAGCTGAATATTTCAGCGCGCAGATAGGGATCGTCAGGAAGGTAGCGGCTGTCGTGCGCCAGGTAGAACAGGATGGCAGCGGACTCGACGATGGTCCTGCCGTCGTCAAGTTGCAGTACGGGGACTCGAGCGAAACGGCCGATCTTCTTGAACGCAGGACTTGCTGCTTCACCTTTGGCCAAATCCAGGGTGATGCGTTCGTACGGTATCCCGAGCTGATTAAGCAGTATGCGTACTTTCCACGAGTTCCCCGAGAACCGACTGTCATAGAGTCGCAACATGTTCACTCCAGAGAAACGTGGTCCCAACAGATAACCGGCACTCTCTTCGGGGCCAGCGCCTGAAGTAATCATATCGTCCTTTTAACTTCAGAACCGCGTTTATCAAGTAATAACTTTATAGGCAGAGCTTTTATAAAAAACGTTGCTTAGATCGAAGGAGTATCATTTGTGCGTGTTGATAATACAGATGTAATGGTGAGTAATGAGCAATTGATGAAAATGGCGGCCGCCGCTCGCGCTGCCATTGTCGACCAAGCTCGCATCACCTTGGTGGGTGGTGATCCGGCCCCGCGCTTCGAACTGTTCCATGCTGCGAGCTCGCTGTGCTCGCAAAAGGTGCGGTCGGTTCTTTTTGAGAAGGGGTTATCCTACCGTTCGAATGACATGATCATTCTGTGTGCGATGGGTGTTGACGGGATAATCCCGGCGGAACATTACAGTCCCGCCTATGTCCGTTTACGTTTGATCGCAAGCCGAGAGCTGAACCAGGATTTCGTCACCCGTTACAGTGGGCGGACGTCGGTCGAAACGGAAGGCTTTGATCCCTGTGTTGTGCCGTTGCTCATTGATTATGAGGCCGGTCGGGTGATCGTGGACTCCAAACGAATATGTTGCTATCTCGATACTGTGTCACGTGAGCCGGTTCAGCTGTTGTGCGATGAGGCGCAAGCACGCGCCGAGGTGATGCGCCAAGTGGACATTGTCGACAGAATTCCGAATGGAGCACTGCTCTACGGCTTCCATCCGGATGACGACAGGCGGCCAGATATTCTCAAGTCGGTGATGGAAACAGTTTACGACTGCAAAATCATTGCGCTAGAGGCTTTGGCCGCCTCCAACGCTGGCGAGCCTGCTCTAGTCGCCGCCTATCGCGCCAAGATCGCAAAGGAAAGCGGCGGCAAGATGGTATGCCATGACGCGGAGTTTCAACGGGCCGCTCGCAAGCACGTGGCGAATTTGTTGATGGAGCTCGATCATGCACTGGCCGAGAAATCATTCCCCTGTCCGGACGGTAACTCCTTCTCGCTTGGCGATGTCGTCTGGGGCGTCAACCTTGTTCGCTTGGCGTATCTCGGGCTGGCATCCCTGTGGGATGAGCTTCCCAACGTCGCGCGGTATGTCGATGCGCTTACCAAGCGGCCCTCCCTGTGCAAAGAAGCCATCCTGGCTTCGATCGACTCGCTGCCGCCCTCTAGCTACCTGAATGCACTGGTGGCCCGCCGAGCTTAGGCTGCGGCTCAGCGGGGCACTTTTGATGAACAACATGGGAGCACGTCGACTCCGCTAGCGGGTCGTCAGCTCCCGTGCTTGGCCGTGTGCGGACAAACCAGTGGCGGATCGCCGATGAAGGTGCGTGCCGACCAAAGTTCCGGGAACGGAATTTCATCCAGCGTGGGCACCAGCCATGCGACGCCTTCGGTACCAAAGTAGGCAGGCCGTGCGCCGAAGGTTCGGCGTGTTGCCATCAAGTGGCGATACTTCCAGTTGCTGAACCCCTCGGCGATATCGGCGAGCGACTCGCCGAGCTGTTGGAGTTCGATGTTCGTGTCGGAGCTCGCGTAGATATTACGCCAAACCTGCTCGATTTCTTTGCTGGCGGAGTAGGGCGCGCTCAGATCGCGTTCGAGCACCGCTTTTGGCACATTCATGCCGCGGCGGCTCAAATAGGCCAGCACATCGTCATAGATGCTTGGTTCAGCCAGTGCCTTTTCAAGTTGTGCCCAGCGCTCGGGTTGAGGCATGAAATGTTGCAGATGCACGGCTTGCTTGATCCCAAGCAGATACACCATATGCCGATACGTCCACCCTTGCAGTGCTGTGTCTTTGCCATAAGTGGCAGCGGCACGCGAAAGGATGGCCAGCAAGTCGTTTGGGGTCATCCAGGCGATCGAGCCCCAAGTCGCGTCAATCACTTTTTGATGTTCAACCACGCGCAGCATCGTTCGGTAGGCCTGGGGCAAATCATCGGCGCGTAATTGCCTTTGCGCGGTCTGGAATTCCTTGATGATGAGCATCCAGTAAAGTTCGGATACTTGCACGTGAGCGATCCAGGCATGCTCGCCAGGATGATCGCTGACTGTACGTTGGAGGGAGTGCAGCGCGTCGGTCTGGATCCACGCGCTGTAGGGCGTTTGCCCGGTCGGAGTGATGCTCGGCTCGTGCTTTTCAAGGTTAAAGGTATCGTTCACTTCTATGCTCCTGGTTGTTTTCACGCCCATCAACGACCTCGGGTGAGTGCCACTTGTCAGCAAGCACAGTCGGCACGCGACTTTAATAAAACTCGGCGCAATGGATATTGTTTGGAGATAAAGGAATATTAGATTTGTTCGCAGGGCTTTAGAAGTTGGTGGTCTTGTACGGTAGGTTCCAAAAAAGTGAACGATCTCTCGTACTCACGGAAGTTGCGGTGCATTATCATGTGGCGGCGTACGGCTAAACTTGTGCTTCCAGTGCCTATGCTTAATTTCACGACATTATTGCTCAGGACACACGCCACCATGATTCTATTCAGGCTAGAACCCAGATGCTGGATTTGAAGGACGTTTATTACTTCGTTCAAGTAGTCGACCGTGGTGGCTTCACCGCCGCTGGTAACAGCCTGCGCATACCTAAATCAACGCTCAGTCACCGGATTCAAGAATTGGAGGCTTATCTCGGCGTCCGCCTGATTAACCGCACTTCGCGTCAATTCAGCATGACGGACGTTGGCGCCGAATTTTACCAACACGCCATTGCCATGCTGCATAGCTCGGACGTCGCAGAAGAGGCCGTGCGACAAAGGCTTGCCGAACCCAGCGGCATTATCCGCATCACCACCGCCGTCGAAATCGCCCAGTTCGCGCTGCGTGACCTGCTTCCGGTCTTCCTTGCCCGCTATCCTAAAGTGCAGATTGTCGAAATACTGACTGACAGGCTGGTCGATATTGTCGGTGAAGGCTTTGACCTGGCGATACGGGGGCACATCACGCCGTTGCAGGATTCGTCCTTGATACAGCGCGCGCTTGGGAAGGTCCCGTGGTGCCTGTTTGCCGGTTCGCAATACCTGGAACAGATGGGCGCGCCCGCAAGCCCCGAAGATCTGGCACAGCACGCGACGATTTCGATCGTGCGGGGAGGACCTGCGCAATGGCAGTTGAACGAAACCTCAGGCAAGGAAATCACAGTACCCATTACCCCCAGGTTCCAAAGCAACGACATGACTTCAACCAAGGAGGCAGCCTGTGCAAACCTGGGCATCGCTGCGCTGCCAGGTTATATCTGCAGGGCAGAACTAAAGGCCGGCAAGTTGCGGCGCGTATTGCCTGGCTGGATGGTCGCCGACGCGCGCATGACCGCATTAATGCCCTATAGGACCGGACTTTTGCCTGCAGTACGGGCGCTGATAGATTTCCTCGCCGTCGAGATCCCTAAGGCGACAACCTTCGACGACGAGTAGCCCCTCAAACCTTTGCGCCCGATGCCAGCAGGCGTTCCAGCTTCAGCGCGACCTGTAGTAGACCACGATCATCCCCGGGGCGTGCTACGATCTGCAACCCTGCGCGAAGGTGGCCCTGGTGTAGGGGCAACGGAATCGAGATTGCCGGGAAGCCGGAGAGATTGAACGGCGCAGTGTAGGTCATCAGCGCTTCGCGAACTGTACCCTGCCAAGTGCCAATGCTCATCGTAGATGTATCGACGCGTGGCGCGGTGCATGGGCAGGTCGCCAGTACGAGATAATCGACGTTTGCCATGGCTCGGCTGAGCTTCGCCGTGAATTGCCGTCTCGTTTGCTGCCAGTTCGCGTAGTCGCTCAAGGCAACGTTTCTGGCGCGGTCAAGTCGGTCAACCGTCTCGGCACCGTAATGGCGGGTGATGAAGTCCCAGTCATTGTGCGCGAAGTGGGTAATACCACCTTCGGTCAGAACAATGCCGGCGAATGCCTGGAAAGCCCCGTCGAACAGACCGGCTGTGTCGACCTCGTCACATGAGTAAGTGTGGCCCAGGGTGTCTATGGCATGCTCGAAAGACTTTGCCACGTCAGCACTCAAGGGGACCGGCTCGATGTTGCGAATTACCCCAAAGCGCGGCGAATTGGCAGTTTCGCCGCCCTGGAGCGCAACGCCCAGCGCATCCGCCAGTACAATTATGTCGTCGACGCTGGCGCCAAGCAGACCCGGGTGGTCCAGGCTGGGCGCCAGCGAAAAGATGCCTTGCGTGGAAAATGTCCCAAAGGTCGGTTTGAAGCCGACCACTCCGCACAGAGCGGCCGGAATGCGCACGGAGCCACCGGTATCGGTACCCAGGCCCGCCGCGACGGCTCCGTATGCAATTGCCGCCGCCGCACCGCCACTGGAACCCCCGGGAATACAGCGTGTATCGAGCGGATTAAGCGTGTTGCCAAACTCGTGGCTGGCCGTCGTGACACCCCAGGCGAATTCGTGGGTCGTCGTCTTGCCGATGATTATCGCGCCTTGCTCGACCAGCCTGCGCACGATAGCGGCATCTGCCGACGGTAGATTGCCGATGTAGGCCGCTGAGCCATAACGCGTTTCGATGCCCTGGGTATTGATGAGGTCCTTGACGCCGATCGCCAAGCCCTCGAGCGGTCGGGCGCAACCCATGGTGTACTTGCGATCGCTTTCTGCCGCGGCCGCCAGTGCCTTGTCCCGCGCAATGGTAGCGAATGCGTTAACCGCACGCTGGCTCGCATAGGCGACGCTCAATGCGTGGAGTGTCAGGGTAAAAGCACTTGTGCGCCCGCCCGCCAACGCATCACGGGCTTCGCGCAATCCCGGCGCCCGGTTGTCCGAAGAGAGGCCGCTCACCAGAGACTCTCCAGCAGCATATCGAGCTTGGCTGATGCATTGCTGCCCAGATCATCGACCTCTTTCGGGTAATTCGATTTGAGCAAATCGGCGACTTTCGCCAGTTGCGACTTGTCCACATCGAAGCTACTGATCCGGTTTGGCAGGCCAAGGGTGGTCACCAGATTGGCAATCCTGTTGGCGAGTTGCTCTGCGGCGGATTCGTTGCCTTGCGGCTCGGACAATGCATCGAATTTCGCACCGTAATACTCGGCGCACGCACGAATGACGGGTGCCAGCGTGATGCACGAGGTGGCACTGTGAGGCAGCCCGAAGGTGCCACCGAGAATATGACCGATCCGGTGACTGAGCCCGTAAATGACCGATGCTGGGGAGAAATAACACTGCCAGGCGGCAAGCTGAAGCTGCATCAGGTCGTCGATTGTGACCAGTCCGTTGGTAATGGCGCGGCGCGTATCGATCTCTTTGGGCCATTTCTCGAGCACGGTAAAGAAACGCTCTAATCCGCTTGCCGCCATGATCGTGTGTGGATGATCCGTACCGACCAGGCGCATCCCTTCTACCGCATGGTCCATGCCTTTGATGGCCGAGGAAAGCAACAGAGGACGTGGCGTATCAAGCAAGAGAATGGGGTCGATCACCACCACCTTGGGCACCGTTTCGCGGATCGCATAGCTGCGTTTGAATTTCTCTGGGCCGTCAGTCTCGGTGATACCGAAATAATGCGAAAATTCAGAACCGGACAGTGTCGTCGGCAGGGCCGCAATCGGAAGATAACGGCCCGTCTGCTGGAAGTGCAAATACGACACCGCCTTGGCCGCGTCGAGCACCGAGCCACCGCCAAGCGCGATGATCGAACTGGCTTTCAGACGAATGCAGGCAGCTAATCCCTCCTGGACCGCGACATCGGGCACATGCGCAGGCAGATCGGTAAAGATGCCCACCCCTTGCTTGATATGCGGTTGCAGGTAAGTCCTGCTCAAGCGCTCCAGGGCCTCTACCGTGAATGTGATCGGACGGTAAATACCGTAGTCGCCAAGACGGGTAACGGTATCTGCGACGATGTTTACGCCCCAAATGACTGAATCCTGCGGCAGGCAATTCAATTGATTCATTTTTATCAACCTAGACGGGTGTTGAATAGAGATTGGCGGCAATGCACTGCCTCCAGTGTGAGAGTCTTGGACGTGTTTGTACTGAAAGCATGAGTGCATCGGTGATGCAGTCACAAGCCGGTTAATGTGGAAGTAGCGTCCAGAGTTTTGGACAATTGGAAAGCGGGCGCTACCCAAATGAGTCACTGACAAAACTGTCAGCTGTTAATTCTGTAAGGCGCTAAATTAATCATCAAGAGCAGCTCTTGATTACAGTTTTGCAGGCGCACTTGTGTAGAGACATCCATGTTATTAATTGACAATTGGAGTTTGTACGCACAGTTTCATATTTGCGAACGATAAGGTGCCGCTGGCTCCCGGTGGCTTGGTAGAGCCTGCCTCTGTCGCCTCGGTAATCTATCCGATCGATGCATCGCAAAGCCCTGTAAAATATGGCCTGGCGCCGAAGCGAACACTCTACATCCAAGGGCAAAGAGTCTTCGGTCGGCAGCTACAAACAAATGTTGTTGCCTTGTCTGCCATCGCGCCAGAGTCGGTAAAAGTCATTTTTTGCACGTGACATTTGCATAAAGCAGCTTTATAAAACTGCCGAGGTTCCAGCATGCCTCGCTATCGATACTTGTTAAAGAAACTGACTCTGGCGCGCTGTGATGTTGTCGTTCGCTTTGCCTGCGTGTTCGCCGAATAATAATAAAAAGGTTTTGATTATGAAACAATGCTTGTTGTTTAAGTTAGCGGGTTTCACTGTTATCGCATTGATTGGCGGGTTGACCCATGCCAGTGAAAGGGGTGGTTCGTCTTATCCAATGGGTGCCGAAAATTACATGGCCGGCGCGATGCCGCCTCCGGGTGTTTATGGGCAGCTTTTCGTCACCCATTATGAAGCGGATACGTTTCGTGGCAATCATGGCCAGAAGTTGCCAGTGAACTTTGACATACGAGTGGACTGCGTCGCCCCTCGGTTGATTTGGGTAACAGACCAGCAAATTCTCGGCGGCAACCTGGCCTTTCATATCATCGTGCCGTTGGTGGATTTGACGGTCAGCCTCAATGGTCAATCACAGAGCAACAGCGGTTTAGGCGACATCATCTTTGCCCCGGCATTGGGCTACCACTTCAGCGAGAAGCTGCATGTCACCTTCGCCGTCGATACGATCGCGCCCACGGGCAAATACGATCGCAATGACCTTGCCAACACCGGCCGTAATTACTGGGTGTTCGAGCCCGTCATTGCGCTGTCTTATGTAGACCCCCAGGGCCTGAATGTCGATGTCAAAACCATGTACGACTTCAACCGCAAAAACGACGCCACCGATTATCTCTCCGGCCAGGAACTGCACATGGATTACGCGGTGGGGTGGGGGCTGGGTAACGGCTGGGTGATAGGCGTCGGCGGTTATGCGCTATGGCAGACCACCGACGACCGGCATAACGGCCAAACGCTGGAGGATAACAAAGGCCGCAGTTTGGCCATTGGTCCTTCGATCAAGTACACCAGTAACAAAGGGTGGTTCTTGACGGCAAAATGGCAAGATGAAACTCAGGTACGTAACCGTCCTGACGGTAACGCTTATTGGCTTAAGTTGAGCATACCTTTTTAAAAAAATAGATGAGCCACTGCGTGACACCGTGTCAGTCGGCATGCACAGAAGCCACAACGGCTCCCGTGAATGGCTGAGAAATGGGTCCTACCCACGGTCAGTGCCCTTCCAGTTTTTTCACTACCTCATCGGTAGTCATCACACCGTTGGCGATGTAGCGGAAGTTGATCAGGGCGCTACCGTATCCGTCACCATCAGGAAGCTTCGGTCCGGCGACAGCGTCACGTACGACGACCACCTCGAATCCACGCTCCAGAAACTCGCGAAGGTGCGATTCGACGCAAAGGTTGGAGGCCATACCGGCAAGGATGATCTTGTCGACCCGCTGCTTACGCAGCTGCAGCATCAGGTCGTTGCTTTGGGGGCCATACAATTTGTGCGGTGATGCGACGATGGTCTTGCCGTCTTCAATGAAGGGCTTGAACTCCTGCATGAAGTCGGCACCCGAGTTACGGAAACCATCCAGCGTCAAGGCACCCTTGCGATCGAACAGACCAAGCTTGTGCTGAACGGTCTCCGCCGGCCCCTCAAATTCCCATTTATGATCGTGGGGATAGTAGTAGTGCGGCGAGATGGCTACGGCCGTCCCGGCCTTCTTGGATGCCGCGAAAAGGCGGCTCAGATTCGGCACTAGATTTTGCTCGGTAACGCTCTGACCGAAGACCGACCAGCCCGCACCCTCCGGGCTCATGAAGTCGATCTGCGGGTCGATCACGACCAGAGCAGTTCGACTTGAATCCCATTGGAAGCTGGAGGCCGGAAGCGAGGGCTTGACCGGATCGGCGTAAGGGTTCTCGGCGGCGAAGCCGATACCGGGCGCCATCAGGATGGCCGTCAGTAACGTGGCGTAGGAGATCATTCTCCTGGGATGAATACTGTTGAAGGTCATTTACACGTCCTCAATGTGGGTGGTGCATTTACGGTACAGAGAGAAGACGGTACGAAATGGACATTTATCCTTGTATTTCGGCCGACAGGCATAGCTACTTGTATGTGGCAGGCGTGCTCGGTACCCCGTTGACCTTCCAAACAGGAAGGGCGTCTAATGACTCCCAGCCAGACTCCGGGCATTCCGTTCATGCAGCGTCACATATGTTTCTTGGTCTACTCGGGCTTCGTATTGCTAGATCTTAGCGGCCCGCTCGAAGCCTTCTCCAACGCAAATCGTGCGCGCCCTTCGAGCTATCGATTCACGGTCGCTTCGCTAGAGGGCGGATTGATCTACGCCTCAAGCGGATTACAAGTCGCGACCGAAACATTGCAGGTTGTCGACCGCCTCGACACGCTCATCATCGTCGGCGCGCCAACCGCGCCGATCGATGACAGGATGATGCCGATGGCGGCTGCGATACGGCACATGTCCCCGCGTTCTCGCCGCACTGCCAGCGTCTGTACTGGCGCCTTCCTACTCGCCGAAAGCGGACTGCTCGACGGTCGTGTCGCGACCACGCATTGGAACTACGCGCCGCAATTGCAAGCACGCTATCCGTCGCTGCGCGTGGACGGAGATCGAATCTGGACCGAAGAAGGGAATGTCTGGACATCCGCCGGTATGTCGGCTGGCATTGACATGGCACTGGCCATGATCGAGCAGGACCTGGGCAAGGAGGTGGCGCGGTCCGTCGCGCGCATGCTGGTTGTCTACTATCGGCGAGCAGGTGGCCAATATCAGTTCTCTTCGCTGCTGGATTTCGACCCTGGTTCAGATCGCATCCGCAAAGTGCTGAGCTATGCGCGTGATCATCTGCGTGACGATCTGTCGGTTGAACGCTTGGCAGACGTCGCACATATGAGCGTACGCCAGTTCGGCCGTGTGTTCGCGGCGTCTATCGGGGTGACGCCGGCCAAAGCTATCGAACGCCTTCGTATCGAGTCATCCCGGCCGCTGGTTGAGGACGGGCACCAAACTTTCGAGGAGATCGCCAAGGGCTTCGGATTCGGCGATGCCGATCACATGCTTCGCTGCTTCGTGAGAGTCGTTGGGCGGACGCCACAAGAACTGCGCCGCAGCGCCCGCCAGACCAAAGGAGATGGCCGGTCTGGGAGAAAGGTGGATCTATAGTATCTAGACTGCACGCGAACCTATTACCCCGGCAGCCGGCGAAATGTCCAAAACCAGACTCAATCACTTCACGCAAAACACCTTGAGGGGAGGGTGCCACCATCGATCCAGACTGACTACACGCGTCTCTGCCTTTGCTGACGGGCGCGTACGTTGGCTAAGGCCGATGCGAGCCACCCGACGGCAACCTGATCCACAGGTGCTATTGGTCGCAGAGGTGTACTATAGAGTGCTGTCTACTGCTGCAACCTCGATGCTGCGGAAACGCCGTGGTTTGATTGGTTGAGCGCAGCCTGTCCGGTTTTGGCAGACAAATCAGCCGTCCTCTCAGCGCTGCGCCGGGCAGCAGACTACAGTAGTGTGCAAGATTGACACTTCACTAGGTTTCAGCGCCAATGGTTAACAACCTAAGCCTTCAAATCTTGTGGGAAGATGGCGAGCGCGTCTTCTGTCGAGGCCGGTACCCGGGCAATGGCGGCGCCGACAGCGTTCTGATTGTACGGCCCGCCGCCGACTACCCAACGTCCGCCAGCCTCGATCGTCTCGCTCACGAATTCAGACTCAAGGATGAGCTCGATAGCGCGTGGGCGGTGCGGCCACTAGAGCTTCTGTGCGAAGACGGCCAGACTATATTAGTGCTCGAGGATCCGGGCGGTGAACCGCTCGAGCGGATGCTCGCCGCGCCCATGGAAGTGGAGAGGGTCTTGCGTTTCGCAGTAGGCATCGCAGCGGCGCTGGGCCAACTCCATCAGTGCGGCCTCGTCCATAAGGATCTCAAGCCTGCCCATATCCTTGTGAACTGCAGGGACGGACGGCCTCGGATCACCGGCTTCGGCATTGCCTCGCGGCTGCCGCGCGAGCACCAAGCGCCTGAATCGCCCGAAACCATTGCCGGCACGCTCGCCTACATGGCACCCGAACAAACCGGTCGAATGAATCGTTCCATCGATTCGCGTAGCGATCTCTATTCATTCGGCGTCGTGATCTACCAAATGCTTACCGGCGCGCTACCTTTTTCGGCGGTCGACCCGATGGAATGGGTGCATTGCCATATCGCGCGAAAACCGGTGCCGCCCAGCGAGCGGTTGACGCTGGTACCCGTTCCGCTCTCCCATATAGTCATGAAGCTACTCGCCAAGACGGCCGAGGAACGCTACCAGACTGCGGCCGGCGCTGAGCAGGATCTGCAACGCTGCCTCGCAAGCTGGGAGCGTGATCGCCAGATCGACGAGTTCCCGCTTGGTGAACACGACATACCCGACCGGCTTGTGATCCCCGAGAAACTGTACGGCCGGGAGCGCGAAGTCGAAATATTGATCACAACCTTTGACCGTGTGGTGACAAGCGGCTCACCGGAACTCGTGCTTGTCTCGGGATATTCCGGCATTGGAAAAACCTCCGTCGTCAATGAGCTGCATAAGGTGCTGGTGCCGCCAAGGGGGCTTTTTGCATCCGGCAAGTTCGACCAGTACAAGCGTGACATTCCCTATTCGACTCTGGTGCAGGCTTTCCAGAGCTTGGTGCGGCCGCTGCTCGGCAAACGGGATGACGAACTGGCAAGCTGGCGCGGTGCGTTACTCAAGGCCTTGGAGCCGAATGCCCGGCTCATGACTGACCTAATTCCCGAACTGAAGCTCATCACGGGTGACCAGCCGCCGGTGCCAGAACTTGAGCCGCAGCAGGCGCAAAGTCGCTTTCAGCTTGTGTTTCGCCGGTTCATTGGCGTTTTCGCCCGACCGGAACATCCGCTGGCGCTCTTCCTCGATGATCTTCAATGGCTCGACACGGCAACACTCGACTTGCTGGAGGATCTGCTGACACGGTCAGACCTGCAGTACCTGATGGTGATCGGTGCGTATCGAGACAATGAGGTCGATTCCGCTCATCCGTTGATGCGCAAGCTGCAAGTCATCAAGGACGCTGGCGGGAAGGTAGGGGAGATCGCGCTTGCACGGCTTGCCCGCGAACACCTTGAGCAGCTGATTGCGGATTCGGTCTGCTGCGAACCGGCTCGCGTCGAGTCGCTCGCGCAGTTGGTGCATGAGAAGACCGCCGGCAACCCGTTCTTCGTGATTCAGTTTCTCTATTCGCTCGCCGAGGAGGACATGTTCCACTTCGATCATGACGCTGCTTGCTGGGCCTGGGATCTTGATCGCATTCGCGCCAAGGGTTACACCGACAATGTCGTGGATCTGATGGTGAGCAAACTGAACCGCTTACCCATTGAAACACTGCAGGCATTGCAGCAGCTCGCCTGCCTTGGCAACATCGCCGAGATCACGATATTGTCGACCGTTCTCGCCACCTCGGAAAGGCAGGTACATGCGGTGCTTTGGGAGGCTGTTCGTCAGGAACTGGTCGAGCGCTTAGAGGGCTCTTACAAGTTTATTCATGACCGTATACAGGAAGCCGCCTATTCAATGATCCCGATAGCAATACGCGCTGAGGTCCATCTCCGGATCGGTCGTCTGCTCGTATCGCGAACTCCCGCCGAGAAGCAGGAGGAGTCGATATTCGAAATCGTCAATCAGCTCAATCGCGGCGCGGCGCTGATCATGCAGCAAGAGGAGCGGGACCAACTCGCTGAGCTCAACCTGATTGCGGGAAAGTGTGCCAAGGGGTCCACCGCCTATGCCTCGGCACTTACCTATCTCAATTTAGGCATGGAGCTGTTGGCGCAGGATAGCTGGGACCGCCAGCACGACATGCTCTTCGCGCTGGAGCTGAATCGGGCGGAATGCGAATTTTTGACTGGCAAGTTATCAGTCGCAGAAGAGCGATTGGTGACACTGTCAAGTCGCGCCAAGACATCGGTCGAACAAGCAATCATCGCGTGCTTGCACATGGATGTTTGCCTGGTCCTCGATCAGAGTAGTCGCGCCATTAGTGTCGGCCTCAATTGCCTCCGACATTTCGGTATTGAGTGGTCACCCCATCCGGAAGACAAAGAGGTACGACTCGAATACGAGCGCATCTCGTTTGCGCTTGGAAATCGGGCAATCGAAGCGCTCATTGATTTGCCGCTGATGGAGGATCCGGCGTCGCTGGTAACCGTCGATGTTCTGATGAAGCTCTGGACGCCGGCGTTGTATACCGATGAGAACCTGGCTTCCCTGACGATCTGCAAGGCGGTCAGTCTGAGCCTTGAGCGCGGCAACTGTGATGCGTCCTGTTTCGCCTATGCCATCCTCATCAGAATCGCAGGGCCGCATTTCGGAGACTACAAGGCCGGATTCCGATTCGGTCAACTCGGCTACGATCTTGTCGAACAGCGCGGGCTAAAACGCTTCGAAGCGAGAACGTTTGTGTGCTTCGCGCTTTTTGTCGTACCTTGGATGAAACACGTGAGGGCTTGCCGTGATCTACAGCGTCGGGCTTTCGACGCGGCGAACCGCGTCGGTGATCTGCAGTATGCAACCTACACGCGCAACGACCTGAACTCGAACCTTATTTTCTCCGGCGAGTCACTGTCCGAGGCGCTAAGCGAAGCTGAACAAGGCCTCGCGTTCGCAGTGAAGTCGCGGTTCGGCCTTGCCGTTGACATCATATCGACGCAAGTCGCGTTGATGCGGACGCTTCGGGGGCTCACGCCCACATTCGGATGCCTTGACGACAGCCAGTTTGATGAACGTCGGATCGAGCGCCGTTTTTCAGAAAATCCGGACCTCGCGATTGCTGCGTGCTGGTACTGGATCCGGAAGTTGCAGGCGCGCTGTATCGCCGGTGACCATGCGGCGGCCATGGATGCTGCAGCCAAGGCGCAAGGGCTGCTATGGACCACGGCCTCGTTTTTCGAGGAAGCCGAATATCATTTCTACAGCGCGCTTTCCCACGCCGCCTGTTGCGATTCCGTATCAGGCCACGAACGACAACGGCACCTGGTTGCTCTGGCTGCGCATCACAGCCAACAGAAGGTCTGGGCTGAGCATTGCCCTGAGAATTTCGAGCACCGCGCGGCGCTGGTGGGCGCAGAGATTGCCCGGATCGAAGGGCGTGAACTTGATGCGATGCATCTTTACCAACTGGCCATCCGCTCGGCACGTGCAAACGGCTTTGTGCACATTGAGGCGCTTGCCAACGAACTCGCTGCGCGATTCTACGCGGTGCGCGAATTCGAGGTTATCGCTGAGGCATATTTGCAAAACGCTCGGCACTGTTACCTGCGTTGGCGAGCCGATGGGAAGGTGCGGCAACTGGAGCAGATGTATCCGCACCTTAGAACGGAAGAGTTCGTGCCTGGTCCAACGAGCACAATTGCGACGCCGGTCGAACACCTGGATCTCGCCACTGTGATCAAGGTGTCGCAGGCGGTCTCGGGGGACATCGTCCTCGAAAAGCTGATTGAGATGGTCATGCGTACGGCGATTGAACAGGCAGGCGCAGAACGAGGCCTGTTGATACTTCCGAATGGTGGCGAACACCGGATAAACGCCGAGGCGACGACAAGCAGCGAAACGGTTGTCGTGCATCTACACGACGAACAAGTGACTGCTGCACTGCTGCCGGAGTCTGTCCTCTATTACGTCCTGCATACTCGGGAGAGCGTCATCCTCGATGATGCCGCGGCCGATCCCTCGTTTGCTGCAGATCCTTACATTGCTCAACATTGTGCTCGTTCCATTCTCTGCTTGCCTTTGATGAATCAGGCGAAGCTCACTGGCGCGCTTTACCTCGAAAACAATCTCACTAGCCACGCGTTCACCCCCGCCCGCATCGCCGTACTGAGACTGGTGACCTCGCAGGCCTCGATTGCCCTGGAGAATGCCCATCTGTACCACGAGCTGGTGGAACGCGAAGCGAACATCCGGCGCCTCGTCGATGCCAACATCATTGGGATTTTTATCTGGAATTTCGAGGGTGACATTCTTGAGGCCAATGACTCCTTTCTTCGCATGGTGGAATACACACGTGACGATTTCGACGCAGGTTGCGTAAGCTGGAGGAATTTGACTCCACCGGAATGGCGCGAGGGCGACGAACGAGCGCTACGAGAGATCGAGGAGACGGGGCGCGCGGAGCCCTTCGAGAAAGTGTTTGTCAAAAAGGATGGCAGCCAGGTGCCTGTCCTGGTCGGTGCAGCGACGTTCGAAGCACGCAGAAAAGAAGGTGTTGCTTTCGTGCTTGATCTGACCGAACGCAAGCAAGCGGAGAAAAACGTCCGGGAAAGCGAGCGACGCTATCGCGAGGTGCAGACAGAGTTAGCCCATGCGAACCGTGTCGCCACGATGGGCCAGCTCGCGGCCTCGATTGCACACGAAGTCAAGCAACCCATCGCCGCGACGGTGACCAACGCCCAGGCTGCGCTGCGGTGGCTGAGCGCCCAGCCGCCGGACGTGGAAGAGGTTCGCCAGTCGCTCAGCCGTATCGTCAACGATGGCAATCGAGCGGCCGAGGTGATCGAACGCATTCGTGAACTGGTCAAGAAAGCGCCACCAGTGAAGGAACCGTTGGACATCAACAAGGCCATCCGCGAAGTGATTGAGCTCACCCGTAGCGAAACAGGGAAGCAGGGCGTCTCGGTACGAGTCGATCTGGCGGATGGTTTACCGCTCATTCAAGGCGATCGGGTCCAATTGCTACAAGTCCTCCTGAACTTGCTCATCAACGCGACGGAGGCTATGGGCGGTGTCAGCGACGGTGTGCGGGAGTTGCTGATCAGTACGGGGAATGCGGACGCTGGCTGCGTACTCGTGGCGGTGAGCGATTCGGGGCCAGGCTTTGCCCCACACAACACCGAGCAAATTTTCGGCCCCTTCTACACGACCAAGTCCACTGGCTTGGGGATGGGGCTGTCCATCTGCCGTTCGATCATCGAAGCACACGGAGGTCGATTGTGGGCAAGCGAGAACGTGCCTCGTGGCGCGATATTTCAATTCACGGTGCCCGCCCTTTTTAGCGGTTTCATCGTGACCCGGGTTGGCCGTAGGAACGCGGACCACTTTTAAATTCACCGGTGAGACGCCATATTCGACTACCACACCCGGCAAGGGGAAGTGTTAGCCAGAGGCTAGGGTGTCGCAGGCGACCGCGAATCTGAGGGAAACCCGAGGTAAAATGCTGGCATGACTAAGCGGATAGTGGCGAATAACGGTGCCACCAAAGTCCAATAGGTTTATGCAACCAGTAGGCGTCAGAGTCTCGTCGAATGTCGAAAATCAGAAATCCTTCATCAGGAGAGCTGTGCCCCAAGTCACAGTTACAGACAGATAGACCATGTCCGAAAACTGCAGGCGACGTTAAAAACCGATACACCGAAGTTTATTCTGGGATCAATTTGCCTGCTGTCCCCACCGTCAGGTGTGGGGTAGATTTTACCGGCTTGGAAGGTTTTGGACGCGTTACCGTATTGATATTTTGACTGTGGCTCGATCACTTGCACACCCAAGTTGGTGCGCGAGTCAATTAGCCGCATGCCCACAGAATTGTCAGCCGCCGCAGAACTATCCTGAAAAAGTGCGAAGGAAGTACCTGCCATCCCCGCCGCCTTTACGCCGCCACCGCTCAAAGCGATGCCGTCTACTGGCATTACCGTGCCCACGTGCAGAATTGTTACGATAATCGCAGCTGTGCAGGAATACCTGCCAATACAAAATTGCTTCGTCATTTCCGTCTCCGATTATTTTTGTATGGAAACTAGCCGGGCTCGTTTAGCCAGCGATTTCTTATTAAGTTGCAGCACCAGCAACTGACTCGCTAGCCGCAAAGTATTCAAAGTGGGCCTGACCGTCGGACCACTCGAGGTGCTTGGCTGAGTCGATTACAAGGTCCATGAAGCCTTTTGGACCGAAAAGTCCAATCAAGATACTGAAAAATGGTTTGCGAAAATCATGTCAGACTAGCGAACGCGATACTCCAGCGATCAATTATTTTCTAAGAACTCACCAGCGTACCCTTGCGTAAAGCTAACGCGGTAAAAAATCTCCGTTTTCCTGCGCCGATAATGACAGCCGACAGTTTTTATTCCAATTTAGGAAAACGCTTCATTTTTGGGGGCAGCACAACATTAAATTCTACGTATGCATACCGTCCAATACCTTATTTAATAATTTATTTACTATATAGGTATCCCTTGTGCAGTACTGATCAGAGACATTCGATCAGAAACGCCAAACACCTCGTGATACTGTAGGTGGAGCAGATAGGGGGCATCACGTCTTTGGACGCTGCTCGATTGAAAGGCGAAGTTAACAACTGACATGGAACTGAGTGTGGACGAGGGAAAAGTCTGCGCTATCGGAGTTCGATGACCTCTTCTCAGGCAAGCCTGCTTGTATGTTTAGACTTGAA